>JAUICG010000050.1 GCA_030427485.1 Gammaproteobacteria bacterium | reverse complement strand
GGCGAACCCGTGGCCGCCATGCCATAGACCTTGGCGGCGTGGCGCTCGGCGACTTCCGGCCTGCCGCACCGCAGCCAGACGCCGCTTACCGGGAAACCGCCGTAGCCTTTGGCCTCCACAATCCCGGACTTCTGCAGTAGCGGCAGCGTACCACCGCCGGCGCCCAGAAAGACGTACCTGGCCAGTACAGCGCGCCGGTCACCGGTTTCCTCGTCTTTTACCTCAAGGCGCCAGCCGCCCTCCGACCGGCGCTCCAGATCCACAATGTTCTGGGAGAATCGAACAGAGAAATCGCCCTGCGTTTGCAGGTAGCGCAGCAGGCTGGACGTCAGCGCGCCATAGTTGACGTCCGCACCTGTGACGATGTGCGTTGCCGCCACCGGCTGCGCCGGATCCCGCCCCGCCATCAGCAGCGGCGCCCACTCGGCAATCCTGGCGTGATCCTCGGAGTATTCCATACCGCGATAACAATGATGCGCGCTCATTGCCGTATGACGTTTTCGGAGAAACGCCTGGCGATCCGCGCCGATCACGAAACTCATATGCGGCACCGGGTGAATGAATATCTCGGGCGATGCGATCGCGCCTTTCCTGACCAGGTAGGCCCAGAATTGTCGCGACAGGTCGAACTCGACATTGACCTCCAGCGCCCGCGCAATATCGACACTGCCGTCCGCGGCCATCGGTGTGTAGTTCATCTCGCAATTGGCGGCATGGCCGGTGCCGGCGTTGTTCCAGGCGCCGGAACTCTCACGGGCCTCGCCCGGCATGCGCTCGAGAAGTTCCAGTTTCAGGTGGGGCTGCAGTTCTTTCAGGAAAACTGCGAGGGTGGTACTCATGATGCCCGCGCCAACCAGCGCGACATCCACCTCTTCTCCGGCATTGATATTGTGCATCACGAATCCCCTGGCAACTCGCCGCAAGGTGCGGGCTCGAACGGTTCAGGCGCTTCCGGCGCCACTACGCACTATACACGCCGCCAGGGCTGCCTTCTTGATCAGACCGGATAAAAACCATTCATTGGGCTTGCACAGAATACCAATACTGCTTGCGAATGGCACTGGAAATCGTCCGCGATACGGCAGTCGCTGCCGGCCTGGCCACCGTCGCTATGACAACATCTATTCCTGCATGCCGTGATAAAGCAGGCGCACCAGCAGGCGTACACCGTCGTTGTCTTTGAGTTCTGCGTATCGCGGACCTTCACGTTTACCAATATCGCGGATATCCGCCATCAGTTCCGGGTGAAACTGACAGGTGAATGAGCGTCGAATCGTGTGGGTTTCCCAGTCCTTGTAATAAATACAGGTAGTGGATACCTCGGTCAGTGTATCGGCATCGACTTCTGTCTGGGACAGGATTTCCACCGCGTACGGAAGGTTCAGCAGCCAGGACAGCGGGCTTACCGCAATCTGGTAGCGAAGGGGCACTATCGTGTCATGCAGTTGTTTGAACGCCCAGTTGGAAAACAGTATGGCTTCCTCGTTTACCTCGTCTGAATGAAACATTTCTATGCGCAGTTCCCGCTCCATCTTCAGCATGGTGTCGATCACGCCTTCCAGTTCATCGGCTATGAGCGCGTGCGCACCGTGCAATTCGTCGGGAATATGTTCGCTGCCCGCACGTCGTCGATAGGCCAGCAAGCGCCTCGTACCGATCTCTACCTGCTCATTGGGCGCCACCGCGAACATCGTGTCGTGCCAGCCGCTTGCAATGATCTTGCCATTTTTTATGACTGGCAGTGCCGCGCCCACATCCGCTATATGCTGGCACACGCGCTGTAACGAGGCCAGCGCCGTGCCACCGGCATCCAGCGGTACGTAGTTAGTGCTCGACACCTCCCGCACTACGCGCTTGATCAGACGAACCTGCGAGGCCGCGGCGAGTTGGTGCCCCAGGCAGATAAAAATACTGGGGCCGCTGCTGGAAAAACGGTGTAACAGCAGCTCGTCAACCAGATCGAGTATATCCTCAAGGCTGGCGGAAGAGCCGTTAAAACTGGCGGCATCATGCACCGAGGGATTGCCCCCCTGCACCACCGTGGCGATTCCGGCGGACAGGATACTGGCGATACGCTTGTGATTGGTGATCCCGCTCTGCCACATCGGATAGAGTATGGAATCGGAATCGGCCACCTGCTGCAGAATGTAGGCAATGTTCTTGGACGCGCGCACCTCCTCGCCCTGCACATTAATACCGACATTCTTCCAGGGTTCGACCACCGAGACGCTATTGCGGTAGATTTCCGGGAGGCCGAGCAGGAGATCCAACTCGGCATGAGAGGCAATCACCTTTTCCAGTGGCGGCGCCACCCCCCACTCAAACAGGCTGCCATCGAGCAAGCCATCGCGACCCGGGAACGGCGTCGGCGAATCCCGATCATTGAGAAAATAACCCAACAGGGCATGAATCGACTGCGGGCTTGCCGCGTGGTGGCCGAGTATTCCCGGGCGTGTTCGCCACCCCATTTTCTGGAGCGTTGCAGCCTGAAGGGGATTCTGGTCCAGGGATACTTTCACGCTCGACAACCTGTTGTGATAATTGTTGCCGGATGGCAAGCAATTTTCGAGCCATACGCAACTGCTGGCACCGACCGCCAGACATCTCAGCTACGCCAGAAAAAATACCTGGCGGACGGCAGGACCGCGCAGGCGGCATGTACCGCTACAGTGCACAAACGCACCATTACAGAGCACATCACCGGCAGGTTGACCCGGCATTTACTCAAACAGAGGATGTTTTACCAGGCCGGGAATCACCGGGATGATGTTGAGCTTGACCTGCAAATCCTGGCCCAGGGCTTCCTGGCGGACAATGGATTTTTGTACACCCAACTGGAACTTGACCGGCAGCTTGCCGAACTTCACGGTTTTCGCCACAGTGATACCGATGGGCACATTCCACTGGTTGTCACCAGCAGCCTTGTCGTTGTAGGTGATGGTCGGGTTAAAGCCCACCTGCCAGGCATTGCGCAGATTCCAGAACGCAAAATACAGCAGCGAGCCGTGACTGGTGCTCTGGACATCGCTGCCGTCCTCGGCGTAACTCCACCAGTACTGCCCCAGCGCCCCGGCGGTGACATCTTCCGTTTTGTAAATGACGACCCCCGCCGGCCCCGCCTCCCACGTGTCGGTACCGAGCCCGCCGCTGTGGGTGGGAAACTGCAGCGTCGGCCCGTAACCGAATTGCCAGCGCTCTCCGGGCGAAGGTGTGCGCGTATACAGCAGGGGCAGTTGCATGTCGCCGAGGCCGTCGTTGGTACTGAAACTGGCTTCCCCGGTGGCCGCATCCCTTATTCCGTCAGGCTGGTCCGTGCTGATAACCACCGGCAGGGTCGGCCGGCTGATCAGGGTGGCATCTTCCGTCAGTGGAATCGGCAATACCGGCTGTACAAGGATGGTCTGGCCGGTGCGATAGTCGCCATTGCTCAGGTCCCCTTCGCTCCAGTTGTAATCTACCTCTGTAAAGAGCGCCCAGACATTACCCAACGGATTGGCCAGTTTCTTGCCGATCTCGGCAGCGCTCTCTTGCTGGGTGAGCGCGGGAGATGCCGCAAACAGCAGGCAGAACGCAACGGTTACTGGACCCCGATATCCGCTACCCCTCCTGGATAATCGCACAGTCAGCCTCCGAATGTAGCCGTCCCCCGCTGGAAAAAACCCTATATTTTCACCGACCGCGCGACGCACTAGTTTGCTACCCGGGCTCCACGATGACCAGAGACACTTGTCATTCGACTGTAGAGCAGCCTTGTCACTCCTCGAAAGCGAAGATCCGCAACCAGTCGTTTTTCATGCTGACAATCTGCCAGCCATTCTTCTTCGCCTCATCCATCGTAGACTGCGAAAAGGTGCCAAAGGGCGAGTTCGGCAATCCGCCGGCGGGGCCATACGCATACTCGCGTTCCGCATCGTCATGGTAAACCAGCCCCATCAGCCGCGCGCCGGCGCCAGCGCCGGTCCACTCCAGCATCTGGCGGTCGCCGTCGGAATTCCCGAAGGACACGATGGGTCGTTTGCCGATGTACATATTGATACCCACCGGCTTGCCGGTTTTGTCATCGATAAAATTGATCTCAGCCAGGCGCATCAGTTCCGGCTTGCCGTCTTTTATTTCGTACTGGGTCTTGATACTCGAGCCGATGACCTGCTCGGGCGGAATCCCGTACACCGACTGTGTCATCGGTCGCATGAATTCTATACCACCGCCGGAGACGATATAGGTTTTGAAATCGTGGGCGCGCAGGTACTCAAGCAGTTCTACCATCGGCAGGTAGGTGAGTTCCGTGTAGGGTTTGTTAAATCGCGGGTCGCGCGCAGTGGCCAACCAGTCCTTGACGATCGCTTCGAACTCGGCAGTGCTCATACCCGCATGGGAAGCCATCACCAGTTCCAGCAAACCTTTTTCACCCGAGGCAGCAACTGTTTTCATGTCATTCTCGAGCACGGCCTTGAACGGCTGTGTCGTTTTCCATTCGGGGTGCTGGGGCGCCAGCTTCTTGACGCGATCCAGCGCGAACGCCAGTTGTGTGTACATCGGGTGCTCGACCCACAGTGTGCCGTCATTGTCAAAAGTAGCGATACGGTCTTCAACGGGCACAAAGTCACCGCTCTGTGGATTCGTGGTTTTCTCCACGAAGTCAATTATCGCCTGCCTGGTGGGACCGTCTTTCCAGGATGACAGCGCGTCGGCCGCGGCGGCGGGGCCACTGAACATCAGGTACGCCATAAACAACAATGAAAGACTGGCAAAGCGAGCTTGTATGCAGTTCATGTGGGTTTTTCCTTCAAAAGGTGGGCAACAGGTTTATACCGCACCACAGGCGGAGCGGCAAACAAAAACGGGCGCCCATTACGGTACGCCCGATAAAGCATGCGTTTCACTGACCGAATACAGCGCTACTCGCTCGCATGACCGACATGTTTAGCATCCCGCATTGACGCCATCACCTGGTCGAGATTGTAGCTGGCGGGTGGCTGCAGCGAGGGAAACTGCTGATAGGTGGCGAGTTCCTTCATCCACATGGCCTGTCCGATCGGCAACATATTCCAGTCGTAGAGGTAGGCTGTGCTCGGTGCCGCCAGCGCACCGCCCATCGACATAATGCTCTGGTCGGACAACACATTGCGCTCGAACGGATCGCGCTTGATATTGTTGATTTGTGTCCAGTGATAAGTCTGGACGCCCATCAGGCCGCCCGCTGCCGTGGACGGCGCCATTGCGTAGTAGAACTTCCAGTTCTTGTAACGCACCGCGGAGGGATTCGCGCCGCTGTAGTAGAACAGGTAATCGCGCGCCGAGTCGCCCTCACCCAACAGATAATCGCTCTGGTCGTGTCCGTCCAGTGTGGTTTTTACGATACCACTGTACTTGCCCGCCTCGATCGTCTTCTTCAACTCATCACCCTTGGGGCCGCCGGCGAGACTGACCAGCGTGGGCACCCAGTCCAGCGCGGAGAAAATCTGGTCCTTGACCACGCCTGCCTCGATATGCCCGGGCCAGCGCGCCACCATCGGCGCGCGCATGCCACCTTCCCAGGTCGTCAGCTTGCCGCCGCGGAAGGGGGTGACACCGCCGTCGGGATAGGTGATGGTCTCGGCTCCGTTGTCCGAGGTGAACACTACCAGGGTATTGTCCAACTCGCCCATGTCGGCCAGTTTGTCCAGCACATAGCCGATGTTATCGTCCATCTGCTTCATGCCGACTTCATTGATACCCCAGTCCTTGCCACCCTTGGTCCCCAGCATATCGGCATACTTGTCGGAGAACACCGTGGTGATGTGCATACGAGCCGGATTGTAATACACGAAAAACGGTTTGCCGGTTTTTTCCGGGTCGTTGCGGTCCAGGAAGTCGATAAGTTTGGCGGAAATTTCTTCATCCACGTTCTTGGAGCGTTCCAGCGTCAGGGGCCCCTCATCCTTACAGACCTGGTTCGCCTCGGTGCCATCCATAGACGTGCAGGCAATGACCGGGCGCGGTGGCATCATGCACAGCGTGGTTTTGGGGTCGACGGCGCCAGGCGGATCGGAGAGGCCTTTCACCGGTGTATTCTTACAGGCTGGCACCACGGACTGCACCTCCGGGCTGCTGTTGATATCGGGGAAACTCACGCCCTGCATCGCATCCAGGTGATACAGGTAGCCCCAGAATTCCTGGAAGCCGTGCGCTGTCGGCAAGGAGGCAGAGACATCACCGACATGGTTTTTACCGAACTGCCCGGTGGTATAGCCCAGGTCATAGAGGAACTTGCCGATAGCCGGCGTTCCGGGCAACAGGGAACTGGTGGCGCCGGGCAACTGCGGCATGAGCATACCGGCACGCAGCGGGTGCATCCCGGTAATGAAAGCGGTGCGACCGGCCGTGCAGCTCTGCTCCGAGTAGTAGGTTTGGAACAACGCCCCCTCATTGGCAATGCGATCGATATTGGGTGTCTCCCCGACCATCAGGCCTCGGTGGTAGGCCGCCACGTTATAAATGCCTATGTCATCGCCCATGATGAACAGGATATTCGGCTTGTCGCTCGCCGCGTTGCCAATCGTCCCCTGCAGCATCAGCAGCGCTGCAAAAGCAATTGAGCCATATCTACTCACTGCGTGTTTCATTCTGATCTCCCTCCGGTTGATTGCACAAAAAAGTTACCCTGGAAAAAAACGGCAGGCAGTTCGCTCTGAGCCCAGACCCGGACTCCGCATGATGAACAGAGTCTATCTGATGCGATCACCAGCGCTATCCGCAGAAGTACCTAGACTACTTACGTAATAAGCCATGACATACGACTGGGTGTATTGATTCCTGCCCGGTCGCAGGGGATGTGATATCAGGCTGTCGCTAACGGGTCCGCCGCTTTGAGTCTCCTGATGCGTTGCAGGACTACCGAATCGTCCACCGGCTTCTGAATCACGTCTATCGCGCCCTGCCGCATGGCTTGCACCGCCGTGGGGACATCACCGGCTTCCGCCAATACCAGCACCGGGCGGGATGAACACAGGGCGGAAAGCCGGGCGACTTGATGCGCCGCGACCAGGCCGCCCTCGGCGACATCCAACACCACGCAACTCACCGCCGCCGGCAGCACTGCCTGGAGAAACGCCTCCGGCGAAATCTCGGTTGCGACATCAAAGCCGGCCCGGCTAATCGACAGTGCAAGTGCCTCACGTAGCTCAGCGTAATCACTGACAATGACAACTGTGTTACAGGTCATTAACCCTCCGGGGGCAGCCTGCGGCTCACGCATGGGACCAGATCCTGCTCCATACCCGCAGGCGCTCCTGCAGTCACGGTAAGCTAGAGTAAAACCACTCGAGGGGCTATTCGCAGCAGTACTGAGTATACGTAGGTAGCATTGGCGAAAGGGCGGGGCTTAGTCCACCAGGTGCAAGGTGGCCAGCAGCAGCAACAGGTCCTTGACCGATGGCACATCGAGTTTGTGCAGCAAGTGGTAACGGTGCGTTTCCACCGTGCGTGGACTGATAGCCAGTGTCGCGGCGATCTGTTTACTGGATTTACCGGAGCGAAGCAGTTCAAATACTTCCATCTCGCGCTCGGTCAGCGCCGACAGCTTTGCCTGGAAGCTATCATGCGAATTCGCATTGTCACCCTCGTCACTGTTTTTCAACAGTGCGGTATTGATGCTGTCCAGAAGCTCCTGATCACGGTAGGGCTTCTGCAGAAAGTCGAGTGCACCGTTCTTCATCGCTTCCACTGCCATGGGCACATCGCCGTGACCGGTGAGCATAATGACAGGCAGGTTGATCTGCCGCTCGAGGAGGCGCTTCTGAAGTACCAGCCCGCTCATTTCAGCCATTCGCACATCGAGCACGAGGCATCCGGGGCTATCCGGCGCTATGGCCTCCAGGAAGGCCAGCGCCGAACCGTAGCCCTGCGTTGGCAGGCCGACCGATTCCACCAGCTCCGCGATTGAATCGCGCACGGCGTCGTCGTCATCGACAATGAATACTGTGGCTTGCCGGCTGTCGTTCATTGCTCGAACGTCCTCAGGGTAAAACGAAAAATAGCGCCGCCGGCGAGATTCTCCTCGTACCAGATACGACCGCCGTGCAACTCTACTATATCGCGACAGATCGATAGACCCATTCCCATGCCAGCCTTCTTATCCGAGTACAGCGGTTCAAAAACCTGATCCACACGATCCGGCGCCACACCTGCGCCCTCGTCTATCACGCTTACCTGCACCAGCTCGTCACTGGGCATCTCCATACAAACGGATATCACGCTCGCCCCGGGCTTCGAACGGGCAATACTATACAGGGCGTTGTTCAACAGGTTCACCAACACCAGCTGGATTTGCAGGGGATCAGCCAGTACTGGCCGAATATAGCTGATCGGACGGTAGTGTATCGTGCAGTTCACCGCGGCACACTCGGACTCCAGCATCGGTATAACCTCCGCAATGAGGGTGGCGACAGAGACCTGGGACATTTGCGCTTCGTTGCTGCTGACCAGGGTACGAACGCGCTGGGTGATGACACCCGCTCGCTCCGCCTGCCCCGCTATCTTGTCCAGTAACTCGATGATTTTGGATCGTTCACCGCTGTCGCTCTCAAAACGGCGCCTGGCCGCCAGCGTGTAGTTCTGGATTGCAATGAGGGGCTGACTGATTTCATGGACGATCGTCGCAGCCATGGCACCCTGGCTGCGCTGCCTGCCGAAGCGTGTCAACCTGTTCTGCAGCCGGGCGACATCTCTCTCACTGTCGGCGCGCAGGGTATTCTCCGCCTGCAATTCCGATCGGGCGCGAGAAAGCCTGCGGCGGCTGGTCACCAGCAACAGAATAAGCAGCGACTGGACCAACACGACGGCCAGCACGGCCAATATCTGCCAGTGATACTGCTCCCAGGCCGTCACTGGCCGGTAGCGGATATCACAGTCGCCAGGCAGCCGGTTTTCCTGCAACCCCCAGTAGTCCAGTTGCCGCCAGTCAGCCATGCAGCCCGCGCTAACAGGGGCGTCAACACCGATCGCGGCAGGATCTTCACCGCCGAGGATACGCGCGACCATTTCCCCTGCTCTTCGACCCTGCGCATCGTAACTGGAGATTACCCCTGCGGTGCTGCCCTGGCCGAGGTAGGTTTCAAATATGCCGAAAATAGGAACTGGTGATGCGATTGCGAGCCGCTGCAGCACCTCGGCCGGTACCTGTGGCGAGCCGGACGCATCGCGAAACATTGTGAGATACAGGACAATGGCGTCAGGCGGAAGCGCCCTCAAACTCGCCTCAAGGTCTGCCAGCGTGAGATCAACATCGTACTGAATCTCGAAGTTGTTTTTATACGGCACCAGGGCGGCCCGCGCCTGCGACAGGAGACGTCTGTCTGCCTCCGCCGTCCCGGCAACGACCACAATCCGGCTTGTGCGCGGCCTCAGGCGAAGCGCGAGTTCTATCGTTTGCCCGAAAGCGGGTTCAACGGGAACCCCCGCTGTCCTGTTGCCAGGCACCCCGTCCGCCAGGTCGTCGCTGGATACGCTGTTAAATACAATGGCCGCACCCGGCCATATCCTGTTCCTGTGCCGCTCCGCGAACTCCAACGCGGCTTTCCCATAGGCCACCACCACTTCGACCGGGACAGCCTTGTACTTTTCTGTCAACAGATCGCGTAATTTCTCTTCCAGTCGGGCTTCCCCGAAGCGGTAGACGTCGAGCGTCTCATCGTAAAAGTCGACCGGCACCGGGCTTTGCTCGCGAACCGCCGCCTGCAGTGCACTGTCCACGGCGATAAAGGCGGGCAGTTGCGGGTCGCTCGCGTTCAGCATCACGATCCGGTGGGCCGCGGCTTCCGTAGCCGACACCTGCACGGCCTGCGCCAGCGATATACCCAGGCAAACGAAAGCAAGGCCACGAAGAAGAAATGCTGGCATGGTAAATGGCAACCCCGAGTTCCTGGCGCCAAACCAGCACCGAACTGAATCGACACGAGATCAGCGCCACACCGAACAACCGTGAATCGTGCCAAGAATACACCACAAGCCATGCGAACGAGAGTGTCCTCGTGCCCTATGCAGAAGCATTGCTGAAATAGCGTACGTATCGTCCCGGTGTGGACCATTCCAAACAAAGACACTACCGGCGCCTTTCATCGCTTGCAATCACAGCGCGAAGTCTTGTAGGGTTCAGGCTTTACTGTTATCGATGGGGCACGAGCCTTGCAACGGGAATGCCTTTCACTGTTGAAATTGCTCACTCTGAGTACATTGTTGGCAGCATCCATCAGCCACGCCTTTCATCCCATCTCCGACAAACTTGAGTTCATAACCACCTATCCCGACTATCCTGAAGTCAACTATGGCGCAGGCGCACAGGGGCAGGCCGTGCGCCGCGGCGAGTATCTGGCGCAGCTCGGTGACTGCCTGGCCTGTCACACCACCACCGACGGCGGCCAGCCTTTCGCCGGCGGCCTGCCGATCGCGACACCGTTCGGTACGTTCTACACACCCAACATAACGCCGGACGCCGAAACCGGCCTGGGCAAATGGAGCGAACGGGATTTCATCCGTGTGATGAAGGAGGGAATTCGCCCCGATGGATCGAACTCCTTCCCCGCCTTCCCCTACGTCTATTTCAACCGGGTGACAGAGTCGGACCTGAAGGATTTGTGGGCCTATCTGCAGGCGATCCCCGCCGTAAACCTGGCGAATAGGGGCAACACACTGCCATTTCCCGCCAATGTGCGCCTGGCGCAATACGGCTGGAAACTGCTGTTCTTCTATCCCGATCGCGGTGAGTTTGTGCCCGATACATCCCGATCCGCCGCCTGGAATCGCGGCGCCTACATCGTGGAGGGGCTCGGTCATTGCAGCATGTGCCACACACCGATGAACCTGCTCGGCGCGGCAAAGAACAAGTATTATCTCACCGGCCAGTTGATCGAGGGCTACTGGGCGCCCGATATTACCAGCCGCGGTCTCGATACCGCGAGCCGCTACCAGGTTGCCGATGTCTTCGCCGACGGCGAACTGATCAACAAGGCGGGAAATGTGCGCGGACCGATGGCGGACGTCAATCACAACAGCCTGCGACATATGACCGATGCAGACGCACTGGCGGTGGCGCAATACCTGAAATCCGTCCAGAGCAAACAGGCATTTGATGCGTCCAGCATCAAGGCGAGCCAGCCGCGCCTGAAGCGCGGTGAGCAGGTATTCTGGAATGCCTGCAATGTATGTCACGTCAATGGCGAGGCGGGCGCGCCACGCATCGCGGACAGCGCCAATTGGTGGCGACGGCTGCAGGCCAGGCCGGTATCGGAACTCTATCGGCACGCGGTACAGGGTTACAACAATATGCCTGCACGTGGCGCCTGCGTGAGCTGCGACAGCGACGATGTTGAAGCAGCGGTGGACTACATTATAAAGAAAGCGCTGACCGCGTCGCAGTGGCGCATCTATTCCGACAAGGTGAAACTGCCGCGCACAGAGGCCACGAACACGGCAACCGGAAGGAAGGTTTACAACGAGTCCTGCGCCACCTGTCACAACCAGGGTAAACTCGGTGCGCCCGTATTGGGTGACAAACAACAATGGGCGGTACTGCTGAACAAGAACTTCGATGTGCTGCTGCACAACACGCTGCGCGGCATCAACGCCATGCCCGCCAAAGGGGGATGTACCTCGTGTACTGGCGAGGAAGTCATATCTGCCGTGAAGTACATGGCCGAGCAGGCCGAGCCCGACAAGGATTATTCGCTATGGTAGGCCTCATTCGCTTTCTCGGGGCAGGCTTGCTGGGCGCGTGCGTGTTGTTCAGTCCAGCGTTGGCGGCCGCCGATATCAATATGCCGCGGGGAGTGACGCCCGTTAGCCAGGATATCTACGGCCTGCATATGTATGTGATCTGGATCGTGGTCGGCATCATGGCGGTGGTCTACGGCGTAATCATTTTCTCCCTGGTCAGGCACCGCAAATCGAAGGGTGCGGTGGCGGACACTTTTTCACAGAATAACCTGCTGGAAATCGTCTGGACGGTCGTACCCCTGATAATCATTACCGCAATCGCCGTTCCGTCAATCCGTGTATTGATAGAAATGGACGATTACGACGCCGCTGACCTGACGGTCAAGATTACTGGTCACCAGTGGAAATGGCAGTACGAGTACCTCGACCACGGCGTCGGCTTTTTCAGCCTGCTGACCACGCCCATGGCGGAAGTCGTTGGCGTCGAAGAAAAGGATGAATGGTACCTGCTGGAGGTCGATGAACCGCTGGTGCTACCCACCAACCGCAAAGTACGCTTTGTCGTGACGTCAAATGATGTGATCCACTCCTGGTGGGTGCCGGAACTCGGCATCAAACGCGATGCCGTGCCCGGCTATATCTATGAGGCATGGGCGCGTATCCAGGAACCGGGAACGTATCGCGGCCAGTGCGCGGAGTTGTGCGGCGTTAACCACGGCTTCATGCCCATTGTGGTGAAAGCCGTCGCGCCCGCCGAATTCGACCAATGGATTGCTGCGCGCGCCAACGCCGCCCCTCCGGTCACCAGCGACCGCGATTGGAACTTGTCCACGGCTATGACGCGCGGCGCGGCGCTCTATGACCAACATTGCGGCGCGTGCCACAAGTTCGATGGCAGCGGCATGCCGCCCACGTTCCCGTCGCTGCGGGACAGTTCCATTACCACGAGCGCCGACGTCAACCGGCATATCGATGTAGTGATGAATGGCGTGCCGAATACCGCGATGCCAAACTTCGCCCCGCAACTGGACGACGAGGAACTGGCCGCGATTATCACCTACGAGCGCAATGCCTGGGAACACGATACCGGTGACCTGGTGCTGCCTTCCCAGATTCAGGCGCGCAGGCAATGAGCACAGTGTGCACAGAAAGTTCGAGGAGCGGGAGCCATGGCTAACGGAGCGACCGTCGGCGAGGTCCAGCGGAGCGTCCCGGGGCGCTTCATCGCCTTTATCGTGCGCTGGACCACGGCCACCAACCACAAGGACATCGGTACTCTGTACCTGTGCACCGCGCTGCTCAACCTGTTTATTGGCGGCACCCTGGCACTGTGCATACGCGCCGAGCTGTTCGTGCCTGGATTGCAGTTCGTCGAACCCAACTTTTTCAACACGCTGACCACCATGCACGGCCTGGTCATGCTGTTTGGATTCATCATGCCGGTGGCGGTCGGATTCGCCAACTGGCTGATACCGATGATGATAGGCGCGCCGGACATGGCGCTGCCACGCCTGAACAACATGAGCTTCTGGTTGCTGCCCACCGCCACCATTTTGTTGATCAGCACGCTTTTCATGGACGGCGGCGCGCCCAATTTCGGCTGGACGATGTACGCGCCGCTGTCAACCACCTACGGCCCGCCGAGTACCGACTACATGATCTTCGCGGTACACATGCTCGGCATATCCTCGATCATGGGCTCGATCAATATCATCACGACCATCGCCACGATGCGCGCGCCGGGCATGACCTGGATGAAGCTGCCGGTGTTCGTCTGGACCTGGCTGGTCACCGCCTTCCTGCTGATCGGCATCATGCCGGTACTGGCGGGCGCAGTCACCATGATGCTGTTCGACCGCAACTTCGGCACCGCCTTTTTCGATGCCGCCGGCGGCGGCGATCCACTGCTGTTCCAGCACATCTTCTGGTTTTTCGGTCACCCGGAAGTTTACGTACTCGCGCTGCCTGCGTTCGGCATTGTCTCCCAGATCATCCCGACGTTCAGCCGCAAACCGCTATTCGGCTATCGCACCATGGTGATGGCCACCGTGCTGATCGGCTTTCTATCCTACATCGTGTGGGCGCATCACATGTTTACCAGCGGCATGCCCTACGGCGCACAGTTGTACTTCATGCTGGCCACGATGTTGATCGCGGTCCCGACGGGCATGAAAGTCTTCAACTGGATCACCACCATGTTTCGCGGCTCGATCAGCTTCGAAACGCCGATGCTGTTCGCGATCGCGTTCGTCTTCATGTTCACCTTCGCCGGCTGTACCGGTGTAATGCTCGCCGTGGCACCGGCGGATTTCCAGTACCATGATTCCTACTTCGTGGTCGCGCATTTTCACTACGTACTGGTAAACGGCCTCACCTTCGCGTTTCTCGGTGGCGCCTACTACTGGTACCCCAAGTTCTGGGGACGCATGTACAGCGAGCGGCTCGGGCGATGGCATTTCTGGTTGTCGGCAGTATCGGTGAACGTGCTGTTCTTCCCACAACACTTCCTGGGTCTGGCGGGCATGCCGAGGCGCATCCCGGACTACGCCCTGCAGTTTGTCGACTTCAATTTCATCTCCTCCCTGGGAGCCTTTGTATTCGGATTTAGCCAGCTCATTTTCGTTTACAACTTGATCACCTCCCGACGTCGCGGCGAACCCGCCAGCGACCGCGTCTGGGAGGGCGCGCAGGGACTGGAGTGGACGCTCAGCTCACCGCCGCCGCACCACAGCTTCCAGACACCACCGAAGGTCGATTAATCGATGACTGCCGCACCAGACACTCTGCCACGCAAACCTGCACAGCGGCCTCTGCTCGTCAAACTGGTGGCCGCAGCAGTGCTGATGTTCGGATTCTCCTTTGCCCTCGTGCCACTGTACGACCTGATGTGCGATGCACTGGGAATCGGCAAGATACGCGCCGCGACGCTGCCAGTGGAGGCAACCGTGATCGCGCCGCACAAACTGGCGATCGAGTTCGTCACCACCAATACTGAACAGCTGGACTGGAGCTTCTACCCGCTGGTGAAATCGATGGAGGTCACCACCAGCGAAACCTACATGGTCAATTTCTTCGCCAGGAACAACACCACGCGCACGATGACGGTGCAGGCGATACCCAGCATTACCCCTGTGCAGGGAACGGACTACCTGATCAAAACCCAATGCTTCTGTTTCGAGCGACAGACGCTGGCACCCGGTGAATCAATAAAAATGCCCGTTGTCTTCCTGATCGATTCCGCACTACCGGAAAAATATGCCACGCTTACCCTGTCCTATTCCCTGTTCGAACTGAAACAGGAGACAGCTGCCTCGCCAGCGCGCGAGGAGACCGTCGAAAGCCTATCTGGAGGCCGCACATGAGCGAGCCCACGCCGACTGACAAGTACTACATACCCGCTTCATCGCACTGGCCGATTCTCTGCTGCATTGCCTTGCTTACTTTTTTTGTCGGCATTGGCCGCTGGCTGCACGATCTGCCCAGCGGCCCCTGGGTCTGGCTATGCGGCATTGCCCTGCTCGTCGTTGTATTGTTTGGCTGGTTTGGCAATGTCATCAGCGAAAACCTTTCCGGCGCTTACAATGAACAGGTGGGGCGCTCCTTCCGCTCCGGCATGAAGCTGTTGATCCTGTCCGAGGTGGTGTTTTTCGCCGGCTTTTTCGGCGGCTATTTCTTTATACGCCTGTGGGGCATACCAATGCTGGGGGGCGAGGTGCACCCGATCACCAGCGTCATGCTGTGGCCGGATTTCAGCGCTGAATGGCCACTGCTCACCAACCCCGACAACGACCGGTTCCTGGGCGCGACCAATCTCGGCAGCCCCTGGGGCGTGCCGCTGGCCAACACCCTGCTGCTGCTCACCAGCAGCGTGACCCTCACGTATGCGCATCGGGCGATGGCGGCCGGCCACAGCGGAACACTGAAGGCGGGGCTGTTCATCACCATACTGCTGGGCGCAACCTTTCTCGGCCTGCAGGCGCACGAGTACATCGACGATTACGAGCGCAACAATCTGACACTCAACGCCGGCATCTACGGCAGCGTGTTTTACCTGCTCACCGGGTTTCACGGTTTCCATGTGCTGGTGGGCGTGGTTATGATCAGCACCATGCTGGGCCGCGCCCTGAAAGGTCACTTCAGCCGCCCGGGCGACCATTTTGCGCTGGAGGGCGTGGCCTGGTACTGGCATTTCGTGGACGTGGTGTGGCTGCTGCTGTTTCTGTTCGTGTACTGGCTCTGAACTTGCGCTGTTTCTCCAGGCTCCCCGGCATCGCTCTCGCCGTCACCCTGGCCAACATTGTCAGTGGCTGCGTCGATTCCGGTCATGGCAGTAACGCAGCCATACCGGGCAGCAACGGCCTGTTCTTCGACGCGTCCGACCGACTCTATGTCGCCAGCGTCGCGGCCGGCAAGATCTATATTCTTGATCGGGAAACTGGCGCTACGCTTGACGTGCTCGACAGTGCGCACGGGGTTCACTCGCCAGACGACGTGACAATCGATGCAAAGGGCATCGTCTATGCGACCAATATTCTTCAGGGTTCCATTACCGCAATAGCTCCGGATAAATCTCACCGCGTGATCGCTGACCTCGGCTGGGGCGTCAACTCGATAACGGTTCGCGACAACGGCGATATCTGGGTCGGCCGGGACTTTCTCGGCGATGGTCTCTATGAACTCGACCCGGGCGGGCATACACCACCACGCACGGTGATCGCTACACCCGGCTGGATCAACGGCATGGATTTCGGGCCGGACGGTATGCTGTACGGCCCGGTATTCACGCAGGATATCGTGGTGCGTATCGACCCGGCAACCGGAACCACTGACACCGTCGCCGACGGCTTTGCCAGCACGCCCTTCGCGGTAAAATTCAACCCTGAAGGCAAGCTCTATGCGCTGGAGGGAAAACCCGGCAGACTCCTGCGCCTTGACCTCCACACCGGCGACAGGGAACTGATGGCCAGTTATCCGCCGGGGCTGGACAACTTCGCGTTTGATTCCAGCGGCCGTGTTTTCATTTCCAGTTATACCGACGGGTCTATCCACGAAGTGATGGCGGACGCCTCTCTGCGCACAATCCGTGCACCCAATCAGGCACTCGCCGATTGGTTACTGAAACTAAGACTGACTGGCGCGGCTTTGCTGGTTATCCTGCTCGCCTTGCTGGTGCTTGCGATCAACCGTTTCAGGAGGGGGAGATGCTGATAGGAGTACCCAAAGAAATCAAGACCCTGGAATTCCGCGTGGGCCTGACCACCGGTTCGGTGGAAGAGCTGGTGCACCACGGTCACCAGGTGATCGTGCAGGCGGGTGCCGGGGAAGGCATCGGCCTGTCTTGTGACGACTACCGCGCGGCCGGTGCTGAAATCGTTGACACGGCGTCTGAGATATTTGGTCGCTCTGACATGGTCGTCAAAGTCAAGGAACCCCAACCCGGGGAATGCGCGATGCTGCGTGAAGACCAGGTGCTGTTTACCTACCTGCACCTGGCGCCCGACCCGCAACAGGCGCGCATGCTGAAGGCATCCGGCTGCATCGCCATTGCCTATGAGACGGTGACGGACGACAACCACGGCCTGCCCCTGCTCTCCCCCATGAGCGAAGTGGCTGGCCGCATGTCCATACAGGCGGGCGCCCACGCCCTGGAGAAACACCAGGGCGGCTCCGGCATGCTACTCGGAGGCGTCCCGGGGGTGGAGGCCGCGCGAGTGGTGGTTATTGGCGGCGGTGTGGTCGGCACCAACGCGATCCGTATGGCCATGGGCATGGAGGCCCATGTCACGGTGCTGGACCGCTCCCTCAATCGGCTCAAGGAACTGGACTTCCAATTTGGCTGCATGCTCAACACCATCTACTCCACACGCGAATCGCTATGGCGACACGTTACCGGCGCCGACCTTGTCATCGGTGCGGTACTGGTGCCGGGCGCTGCCGCGCCCAAACTGGTAACACGAGAGATGTTGCGGGCCATGCGCCCGGGCTCGGTGGTGGTGGATGTCGCGATCGACCAGGGCGGCTGCTTCGAAAGCAGCCGGCCCACCACCCACCTGGAGCCCACCTATATCGAAGAAGGCGTGGTGCACTACTGCGTTGCCAACATGCCGGGCGGCGTCGCCAAAACCTCGACGTTCGCCCTCAACAACGCGACACTGCCCTTCACCCTCGCGCTGGCGGACAAGGGCTACCGCCAGGCACTGCGCGATGACCCGCACCTGCGCAACGGTCTCAATGTGTGTCGCGGCCATATCACACACAGAGCGGTGGCTGAAGCGCTGGGCGATGACTACCGTCCCGCCGAGGAGTTGCTGGTTGATTGATTATTGTTGGGGGCAGCGGTTTAAGGCGCTGACGACCCGCACAAACGGTTGTTACCCCGTTTGCCATCGTGATACCTTTGATGACCGCTCATCCGCGACGTTTATCCCATGGACAAAATTGCAATAATATCCCTGTTCCTGATCCTTTTTTCGGTCATTACCATCATCCTCGGGATCGTCAAGATACACACCTACCCCGGCAAAATCGCTGAGCAGCGTAACCATCCGCAAAAAGACGCCATCGAGGTGACCTCGCTGCTGGGATTGATGATTTTCCCGCTGTGGATGCTGGCGCTGGTCTGGTCTTACTCCGGCGCGGTGATCGGCAATCTCTATGAGCCGCCCGCCGGGAAAAAACCGCCGCCGGACGATGGGGAGGCCCTCGCGGAGCCCGAGGAGGCAGAGCGCTAAACCATGGAACTGCTGATCACGATTGCGTACTTTTTCCTCGTCAGGCTGGTTTTTTTCGACTACAAGCTGCTGCGCTTCACCCTGTTCTGGAAATTCGCGGTGTTCGGTCTGTGGATCGGCGCCCTGATGACCGAAATACTGGCCCTGGGACAGTTCGCCCCCTACAGCAAGAGTGCTTTCGTACAGACCTATGTGGTGCAGATGGCGCCGGAATGGGGTGGCCGCGTAGAGGAAGTCTACGCCAAGCCCAACGTGCCGATCCGCAAGGGCGATCCGCTGTTCCGGATGGACCCCACCGACAAGCAGTACAAGGTGGACCAGTATGTCGCCGAGCTGGCGGCCGCGGACACCCAGGTGGCCGAACTGGCACAGCGCCTCGAACGGGCGGATGCCGAGGTACGCAAGGTGCAGGCCGATCTCGAAGTGGAAAAGGTCATGTACCAGCAGATCGCCGAGGCGGCGGGAGAGGGCGCGGCCTCGCGCTACCGGCTGGAGAGCGTGGGCCAGACAGTAGCCAGCCTGGAAGCGGAGTTGGCGGCCGCGCTGGCCACGCAGCATGCGGCGAAACTCGCGCTGGATTCCAATGTGGACGATATGCCGACCGCGGTCGCGGCAGTGCTGGCCCAGTTGAACAAGGCGCGCTATGAACTGGCCAACACCACGGTAGTGGCACCCACGGACGGCTATGTCTCCAACCTGCAGATACATCCTGGCAGCTATATCCGGTTGAAGACACCGATCATGAGTTTCATCAGCACAGAGGAGCACTGGATTGTCGCCAAGACCTTGCAGAACGGCGTGCAGCGGTTGGCGCCCGGCGACAAGGCAGAAGTGGCCTTCGCGATGTATCCGGGCAAAGTCTTCGATGCCGAGGTGGTCAGCGTGGTGTGGGCGAATGGCGCCGCGCAGGGCATACCCAGTGGTGTGTTGCCGCAGGAACAACAGGTACATCCCGGGATGGAGTTTTTCGTGCGCCTGAGGATGACCGAGAACGACCCCAAATACCCGCTGCGTTTCGGCGCGCGCGCCATCGTGGCCATGTACAGTGAGGACTGCGCGGATTTTCTCAAGCTGCTGCGCCAGATCGAGATCCAGTCCGAAAGTTTCCTGAACTACCTGTTTAATCCCTTCTAGACCAATGCCGACGATGTCCAAGGCTCTCCCGACTCACTGGCGCCGCTGTCTTTTCGCCTGCATGGTATCGGCGTTCAGCGGCTGCGCGGCCGTTGGTCCCGATTATGTGGAGCCTGAACTGGCGGTGCCCGATGCCTGGCATATGCGCATCGTCGACCAGGTAAACGAAGGGCCGGAGGCCGCCCTGCAAACCTGGTGGACAGTATTCAACGACCCCGTGCTGGACCAGCTTGTCGAGCGAGCGCGCAGCGGCAACCTTGACCTGCAGACCTCGGCCGCACGCGTCAGGGCCGCGCGCGCCAGCCTGGCCATCACCAGCGGCGAGCGTATGCCCGTGCTCGACGGAGTCGGCCAGACATCGCGCACCCGGCAGAGCGATGACGGCTGGCTTGCGCAGGTGGCGCCGGATAACGGCTTCGACGCGCAAAACCTCTACGAGGTGGGACTGGATGCAAGCTGGGAGATCGACCTGTTCGGGCGTATCCGCCGCTCTGTAGAGTCGGCGCAGGCGGAGTATGAAAGCACGCTTGAAACCGAACGCGACGTGATGGTCACCCTGTTCGCGGAGGTCGCACTGACCTATATCGAGGTGCGCGAATTCCAGACACGCCTGCGCTACGCCCACGAGAATATCGCGGTGCAGCGACAGGCCCTCGACCTGGCCAAAGAGCGCTACGCGACCGGGCTGAGCTCACAGCTGGACGTGGTACAGGCCGAGGCCACCCTCAGCATGACCCAGGCGGCCATACCGAACCTGGAAACCGCCAGAAGCCAGGCGCTCTATCGACTGGCGGTTTTACTCGGCGAGGAAGCCGGCGCGCTGGATACGGAGTTCGCAGCGGCGGCGGCCATTCCCAGGCCGATGGGACGCATTACGCTCGGGATGCCGGTGGATGTCGTGCGCCAGCGACCGGACATTCGCGCCGCCGAACGGCGCCTGGCTGCGCAGACCGCGCAAATCGGCGTGGCGACCGCCGCGCTCTACCCGGAGTTCACGCTCAGCGGTTTCATCGGCCTGCAGTCGCGGTCGAGCGACGACCTGTTCAACGCAAACAGCGACTTCTGGGGCATGTCGCTGCCCGTGAACTGGAACCTCTACGCCGGCGGCAGGGTGCGCAGTAATATCGAGTTGCAGAAGCAACTCACCGAACAGCGCCTGCTGGAGTACCGCAAGTCCGTGCTCGATGCGCTGGCGGAGGTAAAAAGCGCGCTGGCGGCCTACAACAACGAGCACGCGAGGCTGGCGGCACTGCGACAAGCCACCACCGCCACCCGCGAAGGTGCGCGGCTGGCGATGGTACAGTACGACACAGGGCTGACCGACTACAACAATGTGATGACCATGCAACGCGACCTGTTCCAGTTGCAGGAACAACTGGCGGCCAGCGAGGCGCAACTCGATTTCGAACTGATAGCCCTGTACAAGGCGGTGGGGGGCGGCTGGTAGCCATACGGCACAGGCCGCCTACCGTAGTGAACCCGGACGCTCGATTACCTGCGGGGTCAGCGCAAGCGGTCAATTCAAAAACTGTAGCTCAGGCCGACATTGACCGAGCGCCCCATGCCGGGCACCGTTACGCCCCACGGCACGCCGCCAGGACTCATCGTCTGCCCCTGGCCGGTGTAGGCGCCGCCCAGCGGCAGGCTGTAGCCCCTGTCGAGCGCGTTCTCCACGGCGAGGTCGAGGCGCAGGCTGCCGCGCCAGGTGTAGCTGCTGCGCAGGTTCAGCAGTGCATAATCGGAGGTCGGCACCTCGTTGCGCACTTCGGATGTATCGTCCTTGTCACCGACCCACTGCCATTCCAGTGTATTGCTCCACGCGTCCCTCACGTGCTCGAGGGTGATCGCCGTATTGAGCGGCATGATGTTATACAGGTTGTCATTGCTGTCCCGGTTCTCCCCGTTCACGTAATTGACGACCGCGCGCAGCGCGAAGTCACCCAGCGCCCCGGTACCGCCAAGACGCCTGGACGCGGCGACATCCACCCCGTACAACCGGGCTTTGGCATTGTCGAAACGCAGGTAACGGAAACCCGGCAACTCGTTTGACGTGTTGCACATCATCGTGGTGCACAGTGCCGCGTCTATATAGTTGTCCACGTAGGTCAGGTAGGGGCTGACCGAGAGCCGCCAGCGCTGCTGCTCAGGGTCGTGCCAGTCCATGGACACGCTCACGGTATCGGCGGTTTCCGGCTTCAGGTCCAGGTTGCCCACATAGCCGTTGCCGTCACCCGCGAGGTTGACCATGCGCATCGCCATACCCACGGTTGACCAGGTATAGCGCTCGTACAGGTTCGGCGAGCGACTCTTGCGCGCAAGACCAAACTCCCAGGTCCACTCGGCCGACGGCGTGTAACGGGCCTGGAAACTGGCGTCTACATTGTCATCGTTGATACTGTGGTCCTGCGCGTTGAAGGCTGTCGCATCCGCCTGGTACATCGGGCTGTAGCCCTGTACGTCATCCGTGTCCATGCGCACCGACTCGTACCGCACGCCGGCGACTGTCATCCACTGAGGAGTCCAGTTGGCCTGCCATTCAGCGAATGTGGCGTAGCGGTCGCGTTGTCCATCGCGAATATTCCAGAACGTGTCGGGCGCCATCATCATCCCTGTACCGGACGCCGGCCACCAGTCATCGAGCTGGTACAACTGTATCTCGGCGCCGGCACGCAGTACGTCGCTGTCGGACAGCCGGTAGTCGGCGTTCACTGCCACGCCGTTGTTCCTGCCTTTGGTTTTCATCGGCATGCCGGGCGCATCGCCGTAAAAGTATTGCTTGTCCTCGCCGAAGTTCATCTTGTGCTTCGTTTCCTCGCTGAACAGGCGCGTCTGCACACTACCCCAGCCGAATTCCGCGCGGTGACGCAACACAACCTGCGTGCTGGTATTGTCCAGCATGTCCATGCGCTGGTTAGGGAAACCCTGGTCCGGGATATGCTGGTATCCCAACAGCAGGTCGACCAGGTGATTTTCCCGCTGTAGCGCCAGCCCCAGCTTGTGGTTTTGCGTTTCGTAGTAGGTGGAGCCAACCTCGTCCGCCGCCAGCGAACCGCGGCCGGGTGCGGCCGGCCCGGCCGCCTTGAAATCGTCACCCGCCTTGTAGTTATTCGCCGTTGCGTAAGCGCCGTTGTAGCGCAGGCTGAGCGTATCATTCGCGAGCGTAACGAACAGGTTGGCGCCGGTGGCATCGCCGTTTGAGCGATAGAAACTGCCGAGTTCACCCCTGCCGATAACCTGATCGGCACCCGCCGCGAACTCCGGTTCGGTCGAATTTACAAGAATCGTGCCCCCGATGCTGTCTCCGCCCTCGCTGACGGGCGCAATGCCCGCGAGTACCTCGATGTTTTCCACGGCGGTGGGGTCGATATAGGAAAGCGGGGGATTCATGTGGTTGCCGCACGCCGACACCAACTCCATGCCATCCACCTTGATGCGCAGGCGGTCGTCGCCGAGGCCCCGGATCGCGGGCAGGCTGGAAACGCCGCCGGCGCCGTACAGGCTCACCCCGGGGAGGCCCCGCAACAACGCGGCACTGTCGCTGGTGGTCGCACGCGCGGGCGCCAGCTCCTCGCTGTTCAGCACTGTGCCGCCGCGCGCGGATTTCCAGCTCGGCGCGGTGACCACCACCTCGCTCAACCCTTCATCACCGCGCTCCTCAGCGGCGGCCTGGAGTGTCGGCGCTGAATTCAAAGCCAGCGCCGCGATCGCTGCGACTGTTCTTGACACCATGAGTACTTTCCCGTCCCGATACTTTCAAGGGGCGGCATTGTAGTGAAATTCCCAGGGATGCGGGATGCGATAAATTGTCGCAGGCTGCCGCCGGCCGGCGGCGCTTTTCGTCCGCAAGGGAATACGCCAACCCGGGCTTCGATCGAACTCATTCGTTCACTGATATGGACTCACCTGTACTTGTGTCGTTGGCGGGTACTACCCTATAACTGTCATCGATGTGCCAGTCCAGTAACCAGCAGAGGTGGTAAGCCATGACGCACAGTAGCGCTCGTCGCGAGTTGATCAGAAACGGTTTGGCGCTTGCCGCCGTGGCACTCGCCGCGCCGGCGCTGGGTTCCTCCACCCGGCCCGTGATGAGCTTCGAAGAATATCGCGGTTATGACGCGCTCGGCCTGGCCGGGCTGGTCAATGACGGCGCGGTTACCGCGGCTGAACTTCTGGAACTGGCTATCGCCCGCACGGCGGCCGTCCAGCCTGTTATCAATTGCATCGCGGAGGACCTGTCTGACCTGGCCAGAAGATCGGTAAGCGCCGGCATACCAAGGGGACCTTTCAGCGGCGTACCTTTTCTGCTCAAGGATCTGGGTATGGCGCTGAAAGGAACGGTAACCACCGGGGGCTCCCGCTTCTTTCGCGATGCGGTGATGGACTACACCAGCACCGTGGTGACACGCTACGAACAGGCGGGGCTGGTGATCTTTGGCAAGACCACCAGCCCCGAATTTGGCGGCACCGGCACCACCGAGTCCGTCCTGTTCGGCGATACGCGCAACCCCTGGGACCTGAACCGCAGCGCAGGGGGCTCCTCCGGCGGTTCAGCGGCGGCCGTTGCCGCGGGCATTCTACCGCTTGCGAATGGCACGGATGGCGGCGGCTCAATTCGCATACCGGCTTCCTGTTGCGGCCTGTTCGGGATGAAACCCAGCCGTGGCCGGGTACCCAGCGGCCCCAGGGAGTTATCATCTGTGATGAGCGTCATACACGCGCTGTCACGCAGCGTGCGCGACAGCGCGGCACTGCTGGATACCAGCAGCGGGCCGGAACCCGGGCAAACAACTATCGCGCCACAGGCGGCCCGGAGTTACCTGGCGTCCGTGAGCATCGCACCGCAACCGTTGCGGATTGGCCTGGTCACCACCCCGATCACCCGCAGCCCGGTTGATCCCGAATGCATCCTCGCGGCGACCAATGCGGCGAAACTCTGCGAAAGACTCGGTCACCGTGTCGAGCCGGTTGAACTGCCCATAGATCCACGCGAATTCTTCGCCAGCACACGCATCATCATGGGCACGGGTACCGTTATGCGGGTAAGCGGCCGCGAGCAGCAGCTGGGCAGAAAAGTGACCGAGAACGACCTGGAGCCGATCATCTGGCAGCGCTACCAGAGCTCGCGTGCCTACACCGCGGAGCAACTTTCGGCGGCGGAACGCGCAGTGGAGCGAGCGGCCCGGCAGATGGCATTGCTGCAGCGGGATTTCGACGTTCTCCTGTCACCCACGCTGGCGTCGCCCCCGGTAGCCCTTGGAAAACTCAGCCTCAACCAGGACAACGCCGCGTATGAAAAAGAAGCGATCAACATCTCCGCATTCACCATGCTGTACAATGCCACGGGGCAGCCGGCGATGTCTGTGCCGCTGCACTGGAGCCCGCAGGGACTACCGGTCGGCGTGATGTTTGCCGGCCGTTATGGCGAAGAGGGACTGTTGTATCAACTGGCGGGACAGCTGGAACAGGCTAGCCCCTGGTTTGACAAGTTGCCTCCCGAGCAGGTTCCGCTGTAGCTCCCCCGCACGGGAACGGGCGCGCAGCTCTACCTGTTGTCGTTGGTTGGTTTGTCCCTGCAGCTGCCCTATTTGCCGGCGCCGGCACGTTTAGCCGGCTTTTTGCGGCGCGGCCGGGCTTTCCTGGCCGCTGCCTTGCCGGCTTTCCCGACCGGCGCCTTGCCGGAGCGCGCGGCCAGCCACTCCACCGATTCCGCCCAAACAGCATCCTGCGCTTTGCTGCCGATGATCACGCCCATGTGACCGCCCGGGGCGACCCGAAAGTCCTTGTCTTTCGTGGCGACGATATGCACGATTTTCTCGGCGATTT
The DNA here is from genome assembly GCA_030427485.1 of Gammaproteobacteria bacterium. Lineage (GTDB taxonomy): Bacteria > Pseudomonadota > Gammaproteobacteria > Pseudomonadales > Halieaceae > Marimicrobium. The sequence goes on along the minus strand of JAUICG010000050.1, from coordinate 1,079 downwards.
CCGCCGGTACCAGGATATCGGTTTCGCCGGCAAAGGAGAGCAGGCTTGACTGGATCCTGTCCAGATACGCCACCTGGTCACCGACCTCCACCCTGCCCTTCGCCAGCTGGTTATCGCCGACGACTTTCACCGCCATATCCTTGATCACGCCCCCGGGGTACAGCAGCATATTGTTCAGGTAGTCCGATGTCGTGGAGTAGGACTTCACGAAATCGCGGTCTGACAGCCGCGTCATCAGGTCCCAGTACGTGGTGACGCTCCCCACGGGGTCCGTCAGTTTGAACACCAGGGTTGTCGCCCACGGCGGCAGCGCAAGGCGCGACGGGTCCAGGGCCTGCAGGCGCAAATTCGTGTAGTTGCTGACCAGCTGCGCCGCGCCATTCAGACCGTTGGCGGCGCCTGCCACCCCGGCGATAACGCCACGCCCGCTCTCCAGGTCGATAGGACTGGCGACAGTGACAATATTGCGAATGGTGGGATCCAGCGCCTGGCCCTGGTGCAGCAGGCAGAACAGGCCGCCCATGCACCAACCCATCAGCGAAATGTCTTTGCTGCCCGAATGTTCACGCACTTTCTCCAGGGCGGTACCGAGCATGGTACAGGCGTAATCTTTCAGGTTGAGGTGCGCGTGCTCTTTCTTCGGCCTGCCCCAGTCGACCAGGTAACTCCTGAAGCCGTTGGCCGCCATGTAGCGCACCAGGCTGCGCTGGGGCATCAGGTCAAAGGTCTCGGTGGACACCCCCAGCGGCGGCACCAGTACCAGCGGCACGGCATGCTGCTTGCGCTGCACCGGCATGTAACTGCCGTCGACGAGTTCGATTTCCTCCTCCTCGGGCAAGCCGTAGTAGCGCACGGCCATCAGGTCGCCGTCATGCACCAGTTCAAACCAGGTACGTCCGGATTGTATCAATGTGTCGCGCCTGAACAGCCATTCGGCGCCATTGGCTGCGCTTTTTGCCAGCCGCCGGTTGAGCTCTGATAAACCTACACGCCTGGACACGGTTGTTCGAGACCTGAACTGCGGGTCTGGCAAGCCAACTGGAGCGCCTCGACCGGATACGGCGCGTGGCGAGGAACTG
>JAUICG010000007.1 GCA_030427485.1 Gammaproteobacteria bacterium | reverse complement strand
CTCCAGGCGCGATCGGAATCATCGAGTTCAAACTGATAGCCGTATACACGGCCATCGGCTGCGCGCTGGTTGGCGCGAAACATCACACCCGAGTTACCGGGCTCATCCCAGCGCATCTGCAGCTTCAGCGAGAAATCGCCATAGGTCTTGTCGGTACGCAGAAAAGTATTCGCCCCCGGGCCGTGATAGCCAACGATATCCTCACCGGCAGCCTCGAAGGTGGACTCGCCTCCCACAGGGTGCCAGCCAGCGAGCGTTTTCCCGTCATAGAGGTAGTGATAGCCCTCCTCCAGGCTGAAGGCCGGTTCGGCGGGCGGCTTCATCGTGTAGTAGGCGATACCGGCGATTGCGAGAACCACCAACAGCAAAACTAGTTTCTTCATGGTCGACCTGGTTTCCTTTAATTGTTCTCAAACCGCCCGGCCGCATGCTGCTGTCATGCACCCGCGCGGCGAGACTGACGCTGTTATTGTTCTGCCAACTGCTGCGCCTGCATACTCAGTTGCGCGGCTTTGAAGACATGGGCCTGTGTCATTGCCGTCTCGGTGCGCGCGATGCAATCGCGTATCAGCTGGCCGAAAAACGGAAATCCGCTGCGATCGAGACAGTCGATCTCCCGCTCTTGTTCACCATCGACCAGGAACAGCTTCGCCGCTGGCGCCGACCGGGCGACGTCCAGGTATTTACGCAGTTCGATACTGCCCTCGGTCCCGACAATGAATGTGCGGCCATCTCCCCAGGTGCGCAGGCCGCCCGGGGTATACCAATCGACACGACTGTAAAACGACGCGCCATTATCGCCTGTCATGGACATTTCGCCAAAATCCTCCAGACCCGGTTGGTCCGGATGACTGAAGTTTGCGACCCGCGCAAAATTGATCGTCGCGTCCGCACAACCGGCGTAGGTCAAGAACTGCTCGACCTGGTGCGAGCCGATATCGGTGAGAATGCCACCATAGCGGGCCTTGTCGAAAAACCACGCCGGCCGCGTCGCTTTCGCCAGGCGGTGCGGCGCGAGGTTGAGCACCTGCAATACGCGACCCACGGCGCCCTGGGCAATCAGTTCACCGGCGTGCCAGGCGGCATCATTGTGCAGTCGCTCTGCGTAGTAAACCGCGTATTTTTGTCCGGTGCGGGCGACTACCGCACGGACCTCCTCGAGTTGTTCGAGGCTGGTGAACGGCGATTTGTCCGTGAAGTAATCGCGCCCCGATTCCATCACCCGTATACCCAGCGCAGCACGCCGATCCGGCACAGCGGCGCTGCACACCAGTTTGATATCCGGGTCCTGCAGCAGCTGTTCGAGACTGTCGACTACCGCTACGCCGGGATAAGCTCCCACAAAAGCGGCGACGCGCGCAGGGTCCGGATCGTAAACGGCTTTCAGCGTCGCGCCGGCATCGCGCAGGCCGTTGGTCTGGCCGTAGATATGCCCGTGATCAAGGTGCGCGGCGGCAAAGCAGAACTCGCCCGCAGCGACCACTTGTTCCGCCTTTGCAGTGGGCGCGTAGTTCGCGCCATCACCGATATCCACCATTACGCGAAACCCTCAGAACCAGTTCAGTTTGATGCCGGTGCTGTAAGTGACACTGGCGAGCACTGTCAGGATACACAGCACCATCGCAAGGTTGTACCAGGCCCGGCGCGCGCCCTCAGGGCGGTCAGCGCCGAGGTAAGCTTTGCTGTTATTCAGGAACAGCCAGCCCAGGTAGGCAATGGGCAGCAGGAAACCGCAAATTGCCGAGGTGGGCAAAATGACGTACGCGCCCATCGTTGACCAGAGAAACACCCCCAGTACCGCAGGAGTGGGCAGCAACAATGCGAGGCGGTAAGGGGTCGAGTGCGGCTCCCAATTGAACATCGCGCCGGCGGCCGCGCCACAGCACAGCATGTGCATCACCAGCGACCCGACCGCCATGCCGAGAATCCCCACCGCGAATACCAGGCGGCCGGTGACCGGCCCCATACCGGCGTCACTGAACATCGCGCCCGCCTGTGCCGGGCTGAGCGTGCCGTTTACGCTGAACCCGGAGCCGTAAAATGCGCCGGCGGCGGCAATGGAGATCAGGCTGGTCACCAGCACATAGGGCAGCACCAGGCCCAGTACAATGTCGTAGCGCGACAGTTCCCGGTGCGCAGCGCCCCAGCCCCGGTCGAGCAGCGTATAGCCGTACACAAACGTCATATTGATACCGACCGCGGTGCCTAGCGCCGCCATGATGGTTGTCACACCTGCCCCGTCACTGGGCAGACCGCTCGGTACGTAACCCGCCAGCACCGCGCCCCAGTCGACCTGCCCGTTGACCGTGGCGGCGAGCACCACCCAGAGGAAGGCGAGGATAATCATCCCGCTGAGTACCTTGATCGCAGTCTCGAACCACTGCACTGCGCGGCCACCCGCGCCGTAATGCCAGGCGGTGTAGGCACACACCATCCAGACCAGTACCGCCAGCGCGAACAGGTAGAGTTCCCGCGTCATCCCAGGCTGGTCCTGCAGAGTGAAACCGCCAGAGACCGCGATGATCTCCTCCAGCATGCCGGCGCTCAGCGGGTAATGCGAAAAGCCCCAGATGATACTGGAAGCCAGTGCCGCGACAGCCCACAGCCAAGCGAGGGCGGGGTGCACGTGATCACGCATCGCAGCGAAAGGCCGCTCACCGGTACTGAGGGTCTGGTGCGAGAGCGCAAACAACATGATGCAACCGATCAACATCGACAGCGGCTGCACCCACAGCAACTCATAGCCGTAAACAGCGCCGATGGTCAACGAGGTGATTGCGCTGCCGCCGCCCAGCGTCATCGCGCCCTGCAACCAACCGGGACCGCTGAGCCGCAGATAGGTGGGCAGCCGCTGGCGCAGCGGTTTATCCGCCAGCGCCGCAAGCTGCTGGGTTTCCTGTTCCAGGGCCATGGCGCTTGATGCCGTCATCGGTAAGAAGCACTCATATCAACCCTGGCCTCGATATCCGCCTTGCGACGCAGCGTCGAACCCGCGATGCGCTGCGCCAGGGCCTGCTGGTAGTGCTCGCTGTCCAGCGGCAGCGAAACCGCCCGCGCCTCCCAGGTCGACAGCAACATCCCGTTGGCCAGGGACAGCGACGCCAGCCCGTCGGCCGCAGGGGCCAGCAGGTCTTCGCCACGCAGAATCGCCCCGACAAAATTGTTCATCACCGCCGCATGCTGGTTCATTGCCCGGTCCGGGGTGATATCGCTGACGCTGGACGCAGGCATGCCAAACATCTCGCGCGTGCCACGGCTGAATTCTAGCGTACCGGGTTGGTTTTCACACAGGAGCAGGCGCTCCCCGTCAAATGCCAGCGACCCGAGGTCACCGATCACGTCAAAACGATTCACACCGGGCGCCTCTCCGGTAGAGCCGACGAATACGCCGGTGGCCCCGTTGGCGTAGCGAAAAACGGCCGTGGCCTCGTCTTCCACCTCTATATCGTGATAGCGCCCGAATTCACAAAATGCCTGTACCGATTCCGGCAGGCCACAGAGCCACTGGTAGATATCCAGATTGTGGATGCACTGGTTCAACAACAGGCCGCCGCCCTCGCCGCGCCAGGTGGCTCGCCAGTCGCTGACCTGGAAATACACTTCCGGACGGAACCAGTTGGTCATCGTCCAATGCGTGCGCGTTATCTCTCCGAGCTTACCGGATTGGATAATCTCCCGCATGGTGGTAAACAAGGGGTCGGTACGCTGGTTGAGCATCAGCGCAAATACTTGCCCGGGCCGCCGCAGGGCGAGCAGTTCTTCGCCCTCCCGGGTCGAAAGGCCGATGGGTTTTTCCATCATCACGTGCAGGCCCGCGCGCAGCGCGCAAGCGCCCGTCTCAAAATGGGTGAATGTCGGGGTCGCCACCAGTACCGCGTCACAGAGGCCGCTGCGCACCAGCTCCTCGTAATCCGTGAAGTGGGGCACGCCCGGATCAGCTGCCAGCGCCGTAGACTGGCGCGAACAGACGGCCGCGAGCGTACAGTCCGCGATCCGGCCGTTGGAAAGGTTGTCTATATGCTGTCTGGCGATATTGCCCAGGCCAATAACGCCCAGTCGCACGCTCTTGCTCTGCCCCATCGGCTGTGCTCACCTCTTGCCTCGCCACTTTCTCCTGTTGGTCAGGGCGGACATGCGCGACATATGGCCCGAAAAGTGGTCAGGCCAATTTAGAGGCAACGCCGGTGGCTGTCAAGCACGTCGGGCACCGGGCAGTAACTCAGCCAGAAATATGGCGTAGATCGAGAGCCTGAGCGGCAGAGTTGCGGTCGCGACTAGAATCCTTCCACCTGGTGCACCTGTTTCCAGATCAGGCCCGGAGCGAAGCGGCGCATCAGGGCGCCGATCCTGGAATCACGTGTCGGGAACACGAAAAACTTGCCCCTCTTCAGGCAGTCTTCCACCGCCTCGATGACGATGCGGGGCTTGATGGGCGCGCCCTGGTTCTCCAGCATTTTCGGCCAGGCAGTGTCTTTGCCCTGCTGCAGCAACGGCGTGGCAACCGCGGGCGGACAGACACAGGCAAAACGCACGCCGGAATTCCTGTTCTCGTGATACAGCGTCTCGGTGAACGCGACCACCGCAAACTTGCTGGCGGTATAAGCACCGGTGAACAGCATCGGGATAATCCCGGCCATGGAGGCAAAGCTGACAAAATCCCCCCGACCGCGCTGCAACATCCCGGGCAGCACGGCCTGCGTGATATTGACGAGACCGCCATAATTGATAGCCATCTGCTTGTGAATGATGGCATTGTCCTGCTCGACAAGTTTGCCAAACGGCATGATGGCCGCGCAGTTGTAGAGCCGCTCAACCGGACCCAGTTTTTCCTCCACCTCGCGTACGGCGGCGCAAACGGCGGCAAAGTCGGTCAGGTCGACAGTCCAGGCATGAATACTTTCAAAGGTCCCGACAGTTTCCGCCATTCCCGCGGTATTTACATCGAACAGGGCCACTGTGGCGCCCTCTGCCGCAAATCGCCTCGCCGCCTCGCGACCCATGCCGCTGCCGCCACCCGTAATCAACACCACAGTTCCTGAATCAGCCACTTTGGTTGCACTCCTTTATGTAATAGTTGCGGCGATTATAGCCGCACCGATTCCAGTGGCAGCACCCGGGCGACAAATGCCAGAGGGTGGTTTAACAACGCGGCCCAGCGACGGTGCGTGTTTCACAAGACGCCACGCCGGACTCCTCCAGGGAAGCCCGTCACTGCGCTATCACTGTGGAGCGGCCGGAGAGGATGCACCCGCCGGCGGGCTATACCATATCGGCGAGGACCAGGCGCGTTCCTGTACCACGGGGCGGTGCTCGACCGCGCAACAACCCTCGTAACCCTCTGCGACTGTGTCGGGACGCGCGCAATCCACACCCGCGGCAGCGCAGATGCGCTGGCTCCAGCGACACGTCGGGTTCTCCACCGCACGCGAATAATAGTAGGCCCGCTCATCCGGGTCGAAACCGGTGTCGACCCACACTGCGCACAGATCGGCGAACCCGCTACCGCTGGTAGCGCAGGTCTGTAAATCGACCGAGGCCCCATTATCGGCATCCCCGGCCACATCGATGACCGCTTCATGGCGTTCACCATCGGCGTCTACCCAGCCCTTGATAACCTGCAGGCGCTGCAGTGGTGTACCAGGCACTGCCTGCGTGCCGCTATCCTGGCTGGCCGCAACCAGGAAGGTCGGCATCTGGCTTTCGCTTTTTCGCCGGGGCAGGATCGACCCCATCGGTACGCCCTGCGCATAACCGCGTTTTATCCGGTTCGGTGCCGCGCACAGGTTTGACGGGAAATCCCAGCCGGCAAAGAAGCGACTGATAATTCGCGGGCCGCTGGTGCCATACGTTTCGCGCTTGCGCATCGCATCGAACAAGGCATCGCGACTGTTTTCATGCGCCCATACCACCGCGAGACCACCCGGATTGTACTCGAGCTCGTCGGGCAGGCCGGGGGGAACCTCATCCTTTGCCGGCACGCCGGCACCGCCATGTCCCAGGAACAGGTCTTCACGCGCCGCACCGGGAGTACCCAGGTGCGTATCCGTGCTGGCTATGAGGCCAAACTGATAGGGATTGACACCCACGGTGTTTTCGATGACCAGTCCATCCACCAGTACCTTGCGCACGAAACCGGTGTCGGGCGTTGGCGGATTGTTATAGCCGGCGATATTGTCCTCGCTTAACTGCTCGAATGCGCACAGTTCATCCTCCGTGACACCCGTCTCAAAATAGCATTCCGAGGCACCCTTGTGCTGCATGACCTCTACCAGCGGTTCGAAGTAAGCGCGCGCCGCAGCATACTCCCGGGTCATTGGCTCGCCACTGTCATCGAGGCCGCTGAACATGGAGCCCGCACTGTAGTTGGAGTTGTGCGGTATCACGAGCGCCTCGCAGCCGTGTTGCGTGCCATTGCAGTGCTCCTGTAAAGACTCCCACAGCAGGTGCGGCTCCGATCCGTCGATAAAACTGGCGGGCAACTCGGGTACCTCGGCATTGCGAAACACCACGTTGCGGTGCAGATTACCCCCATTGGAGGAATCCATACCCGTCCACTCATAACCCACGAAGGTGGTAAACGCGCAGTCCGCACTGCGATCGTAGTGGCGTTCGGCGGCCTCCTGCATTTCCCGCCAGGGTTGCAGCGCCGCGCGCAGGCACAGTTCGCCATCCTCGCCACACTGCCCCATATGTGACTGCTCCATCGTCGCCATATAGTTGAACAGGTAGTACGCCCCGCGCGGCCAGTGGCGATAGAGCAGACACTGCCAGGAATCGTAGCCCCCCGCCTCGGGCGTATTGCACATATAGACTTCACCGATCAGTTCCGCGTGATCCGAAACCATCGCGAAATCCAGAGGGCGCGACAATTGCAGCGAGCGCATCGCCTCGCCGCTTTCAGTCCAGGGTTGAATACCGATGCGTGCGCCGCGAGCGAATTCATAGGCCTGTGCCGGTGTCGTACGCGTGCCCTGGGTACTGGCGTCGAGCGAGTACCGTGTGTGTACATGCAAGTCCCCGAAAAAGGCCCGTTTCAGGGGCGCCTGGTTGGCGCAAGGCGCGCGAGTTTCAGAGTAGACCTGCTTCGGCCTTGTCTTGCTCGCGTTGGCTTTACGCACCGCTTTCTGTCCGGGACGGTCTTGCGCCGTACCCGTCGCCTCGGCGTCGGCAGCCGGCGCGGTCTCCGTGGCAGATTCCGCAGCGGCACCATCCGCCACCGCAAACAACACCAGTGCACAGGACAGCGCAAGGGCTGAGGTGAACCACCGCCCGGCTGCAGACTGTCTGCAGTAGCTGAATTCAGGGAATACGTACAATCTCACTCTCCTTCCAACCATAGCGCACCGCCCTGGCTTCGATTTCACTGTCTTCGTCAACACTGACCGGCCCGGTATAGAGCTGCCAGCGCCCCCGGTCCAGGCGATACTCCAGCGAATGCCCGACAGCAGCGGGCGATAGCACAAGCTTTCCCTGCTGCACCGACAGCGCGGGCGCGGGCGTCTGCTGTCGCGCACCGCCCGGCTCAAACCTGCTCACCATAGCGGATTCGGATTCATCGCTCCAGTCGCCAACACGTACCAGCCAGGCGTCCAGTGCGCCGCGCATCCGCTGCAGGACGCCCTGGTACCGGGGATCGCCGCTGACATCCTGAATCTCGAAGGGATCGAGTAGCAGGTCGAACAAGCGCTCTTCGCCGGGTGCTTCATACCACTGCCCCTGCACCGCGTTGAGCTGGCCGGCATCGTACATCGCGCGCATCGCGCGCACCATGTCGATGTTGTCGCGGAACGCAAGATCGGTGCCACCCGGGACTTCCGGGTACCAACTGCGGATGTACTTGTAGCGCGTATCCCGCACCGCGCGCTGCCGATCCATCAGTTCGTCGATTCGATCACGGGACGCATAGATGTAGTCGTTCACCGCGGCGTCACTGCCGGAAAAATCACGTCCGTGCATGTTGGCCGGCACCGGCACGCCGGCCAGCGACAAAATCGTGGGGCCCAGGTCGACAAAACTGATCAGACGCTGATCCACCGTGCCGGGTTTGACACCAGGCGGTCGATAGGCCGTTGGCCAGCGTATGATCATCGGCACCTTGATACCGGAATCGAACAGCTCGCGCTTGGCGCGCGGCAGGCCGTCGCCGTGGTCGGTGGTCCAGATTACGATGGTCGAATCCGCCAGGCCGTCTGCCGCCAGTCGATCGAGGATGCTCCCGATCTGCGCATCCATATACCCGATATTGTCGTAATGCCGCGCCATATCCGCGCGCACTACCGTTGTATCCGGATAATAGGGCGGTACAACGATGTCCTGTGGCCTGACGACCTCCCTCACCGGCGCGTCCTGGCTGTACCAGCGCATCATCTGCATCAGGAAATGGATAACGCTGTGAGGCATATGACCCAGCGGAGCAAATACCCCGCTTTCGTGCGTTACCGGAAAATTGATGAAGCCGAAAAAGGGCTGCCCCGGCGCCCGCCTGTCCCAATCGGATGCCACGCCGCCTTCGAGGTCCCATAGGGTGGGCGGCCCGCTGTGCGCAAAAGGTGTACTGAACTGGTAATCGAGTTTGTTATCGGTGTAAGTATAATAGCCCGCCGCCCGCAGCAATTCCGGGTAGGCTTTGGCATTCTCCGGCGGCACCGCGTAGTAGCCACCCCCCGGGCGACTGCTGCTTCGCATATGCTGCGTTCCGGTGGCGATCGCGTACATCCCGAGAATATGCGCGGCGCGGCTGGGCGCACAGACACCGGCGGCAGTGAAGGTATTGCCGTAGCTCACGCCCCCGGCGGCGAGTGCATCGAGGTTGGGCGTGACCGCAACCGTGTCGCCAAAGGCGCCGACCCTGCTACTCATATCTTCCGCCATCAGCAGCAGGATATTGGGTCGTGCTGGCGACTGCGCATTCGCGCATGCAGCGACCAGGAGTACGGCGGCAAAGGCCAGCCGTTGCGCCGGCGTCATCGGGGATACTCCAGGAAAATCGGTGACGTCCAGGCGCGCGGCTCCGCTTCGGAAAGGCAATTGTTGTCCCGCTTCGCATTCGCGCCAACGCAGTAGTTGCGCCGGACGCACTGGCCCTGCGCATCGTAGTCGCACCCAAAGGGGTCACCGGCGATCAGCGGCTCCGGCTCCTGTATGACCCGCGCATAGTAAAGCGCATTGCGCGCGCTGCCACCGTACTCAGGGTCTTCGACTTCCATTTCGCAGCCGCCACCATCGGCGGGACACTCCAGCACGCGCCAGGGATCTTCAATCAATGGACTGATTTTTTCATCCGGCCTGACCTGCGGCCGGATGCGAACGAGTTCAATCCGTGTAATCGCCTTGCGGCGATCGCCACCGGGGTGATAGCACTCGCCACCACACAGCGCCTGCACACGTTCCACCCCGAGCGCGGCGATGGCGTAATCGGGACAGCCCGGGCGCTGCTCAAAAGCGCCCAGCGCCCGCACCCTAAAACGCGGGGTTTCCCGGAGCACCACCTCGCTGCCCATCGGCACTGGACCGCCTGGCCCGTTCAGAAGATCAAACCAGACCAGCATACGATCGCCGGAGGTGGCGTACACATGGCGATTACTCAGCGCCTCCCATATCGCGTCGCGATGGCGGCCTTTCGTGTGCGCGGCGACCAGTCCACCCGTGTAATAGAAACCGCCTGACTCCTTGTCCGTCTTGTAGAAATCCGTCGAGATCGATTCGCGGCCGACATCCTTGCTGTCCGTGTACAACAGCCGGTTCGATTCCTTGTAACTGCTGCCGGGGCGCGCCTGGTGTCCGTCGCTGGAACCGATCAGACCGAAGCGCGCGCGTTTCGGCTCTCCCCCGCCATCAAAGCCCAGCGCGAGATTGTACTGCGCGGACATGCGCGGCACGTACAGCGAGGACGGCTGGAATGTGTTTCGCAGTTGACCGCAGCCCGCCCAGTCATCCAGTGTCGCATCGGCAAACAATGCGCGTCCCGCGGGATCACCCTGTTCAAGGAAATCTCGGACGGCTTGTTCCACCTGCTCTGCGCACTCCACTGAAGCAGGGTCGCCGCAACGCGCCTGCGCGATCACCCCGGCCTGTTGGCAACACGGGGTGAACCGGGCCGTCGCCTGCGGACAGTACCGTTCTCCGGTGTCGGTTTCGGCAATGCGCTGGAAATCCTCGAACACCTCGGAGTTGCCGTGGCCGGAGTACATTTCCAGCAGGTTCTGGTAGCGCTGCTCGTACTGTGCCATCTGGTCGCGAAAATCGGCACCCAGCGGGTTGGTCGTACCCCAGGCCAGCCCATGCGGAATCACCATGCTGTCAAAGCCCCACTCATCCAGCTTGCGATACAGGGCGCGCGGCGTGAGCGCGACTTCCCGGCAATCGACCGGCAGTTCACTCGACGGCGTATCGTCAGCGCAGGCAGGGGTTTCGCGGGACTCCCGCATATAGCGGCCGAGATCGGCAGTCGCCGCGACGCCATCCGTCAGGCCGGCCAGTCCCAGCAGGACCGACGGCACCTTGCTCAGCATGTACTGCGGCTGGGCGGCAATGGGGCGCGCAGGCGTCTGGCCCTCCTCCCAGGTACGAAAGATAACGTTCTTGTGGCCGTAGTGGCTGGGCACGTCATCGCGGTTGCTGTTGGACCACTCCCAGCCGACGAACGACACCATATCCGGATGCGCCGGATCACCGGCGGCGGCATTGCATTCGCGTATCGTGTTCACGGTGTCTGCCCAGACACGCGGCGTCAGGCCTTCCGCGTGGTCGTTGATGCTCCAGAAATCCAGCGCGGAGCAATACCGGGCAAAATCACAGGCATCGGCCGGTGTGACGATGCCCCCTCCCTTGACCAGATTGGTATTGAACAGGTAGGCGTCAAGGGAATAGTTGGTGTGGTTATGCAGGTCGCCGAACAAAATCTGTGGCGAATCGCCCGGAAGGCGAGAGCCCGCCCGCCACGGTGTATCAACAGCCCGCACCGACACCGCTTGCTGAGCGGGTCGTGGACCGCTGGCTACCGGCGCAGCACCCCACTCCTCGCCCAACAGGCCACTGCCGACAAGATAGAGCGCGCCAGACACGAACGTCAGCGCAAGCAGCAGACCCAGCAGGAATTTTTTCAACATCCCTCCATCCTCGAATCACCGTCGCAGACAATGGATAACTTGCCACACCGGCGATGCAGAGAATAGCAATGCCAGAGCAGACCACAAGCAGTAGCATAGTGGCCAGCCACGCGAGAGTGCGCAAGGATAAGAGAGGGCAGTTACTCAGGAAACGTTTGACACTTTGACATCGATACCTAACATATCAGCCTATAATAATGCCGCTCGCCATGGAGTGAACGATGATAACCAGCCAAAGGCCTGTTTTCGCATCCCTGCTCGTTGCCTCGGCCCTATCCGCTCCCCCCATACACAGCGGTGCGATGGCGCAGGACAAACGACCGCAGGTACTGGAGGAGGTCATTGTCACTGCTACCAAGCGCGCCTCGAACCTGCAGGATATTCCCGTTGCGGTAACCGCTTTGTCGAACCAGGACCTGGTCAATGCCCTGGTGGGCAGTTCCGAAGACCTGACCCAACTGGTGCCCTCGCTCAACCTCAACAAGGGCGGCAACCCGCGCCAGACTTCCTTCAGTATTCGCGGCATCGGCACAGTGACCTTCAGTTCCGGAATCGAACCGAGCGTCTCGACCATGCTCGACGGCGTCGTGATGGGGCAGACCGGCATGGCCTTCACGCAATTGGTGGACATGCAGCGGGTGGAAGTCTTGCGCGGTCCCCAGGGCACGCTGTTCGGCAAGAACGCCTCGGGCGGCGTGGTGCACTTCATCACCAGGGACCCCACCGAGGAGTTCGAGGCGGAAGTGCGCGGTTACGCGACTGACGATGAAGAGTACCGCTCGAGCTTCACTGTATCGGACGGCCTCGCTGAGCAACTCGCCGGGCGATTGACCGGCTACTACAACAAGGACGAGGGCTGGGTGAAAAACGTCTTCGACGGCAATACCGTCAACGACTCCGACGACTGGGGAATTCGTGGAAAACTGCTCTGGAACCCGATTGAAACGCTGGAGTTAAAATGGAGCAGCGACTACAGCGACAGAAACTCCAACTGCTGTAACGCCGCATTCCGCTCGCTGGACCCGTATCCCGCTTAGCCCCCGAACAACCAGGCCCAGGTCGATGACATTCTCGCGCAACTGGCCCCTGTGGTTCCGGGCGACGAGAACAGAAAGGTGAACCTGAACGCCGACCTCACCACGGATGTCAACGCCTCGGGCCACTCGCTGGAAGTTAACTGGGATATCGGTAGCCACACCCTGACCTCCATCAGCGCGTACCGCGACTGGTCACAGAACTCTCGCGGCGACAACGACCAGTTGCCGGTTGACGTACTGGGTTTCATCCAGGGCGGGAAATCCAAGCAGGACCAGTACACGCAGGAACTGCGCCTGACCTCGCCCGCCGAGCAGTTTATTTCCTACGTGGCGGGCCTGTACTATTTTGACCAGACCGTCGATCGCAAATTTGATCGCTCCTTCGATATTTCCGGCACAGATCGGACGGAGGCCATTGCCGATTTCACTGTCGATTCACTCAACTATGCCGCGTTCGGGGAGGCCGTGACCCATTTCAGTGAGCGCTGGCGCCTGGTGACCGGCCTGCGCTGGACGCACGATGAACTGAAATTCGACTTCGAGCGCACCGGCAGCACGCTGGGCGCCAACCCCCAGCCTTATTTCAAGCGCGACACGGATGAAAGCAAGTGGACGGGCAAGGTCGCGCTGGAATGGAATGTCAGCGACGACGCGATGACCTACGTCAGCTATGCGCAGGGCTACAAGGGGCCGGCGTTCAATGTCGGGTTTGGCTCCACACCGGATAATACTGACCCCGTCGATCCGGAAACCAGCCACGCGTACGAGCTCGGCCTGAAATCGACGTGGTTCGAAAATCGCCTGGTATTCAACGTGGCGGTGTTCCATACCAAGTTCGATGACTTTCAGGCCAGCGCTTCCGAGTTCACGCCCAAACTGGACGAGAACGGCAACCCGGTCGATGAAAACGGCGACGGTTTTGATGACGGTGTTTTCAGTTTCGTGCTCGCCAATGTCGGCAAGGTGGAGACCCAGGGCGTGGAGATAGATTTCACCGCGCTGCCGGTGGAGAACCTGACGCTATCCGGTGGCATGGCCTATATCGATGCACAGATAAAGCAGTTTGAAGGCGCGGGCTGCACCTTCGGCCAGTCGTTCCGCGGCGTCGGCTACAAGGGGCAGACCACCTGCGACGACTCACCCGCGACCCAGGACCTCGGTGGCGGCGACCTGCCGGCCACACCGGAATGGAAGTTCACCCTCGCGGCCAGCTATTTGATTCCACTACAGTCCATGCCCTTTGACCTCGAGATCAACGGCAATTACCGCTACCAGGATAAAGTGCAGTTCCTGATCGAGCAGGACATCTATACCACCGAAGATGACTACGGTATTCTCGACCTGTCGCTGGTGGCGCTCGATCATGCTGACCACTACACCGTGACACTGTTCACCAAAAATGTTTTCGACGAGTGGTATGTCAACAGTATCAATGCCTTCGCCGATACGTTTACCCCGAACGGCTACGGGCACAACGTGCCCCGCTATGCCGAGCGCACATTCGGCATCGAGGCGCGGTATCGCTGGTAACGAAGACTGCGGGTAACCTCTGCTATACTGCGTAACGGAGTTTGACACGGAGACAGCCTGTGAGCCGGGACACCATCCATATCCACCACTTCAGCCTGTCCGCGCCAATGGCCGTGCTGGAGAGCGTGGCCGAGTTCTACCACAATGTACTGGGGAAAGGCTACCGACCCGATTTTGGCATTGGCGGTTACTGGCTGTACGCCGGCGAACATCCTATCCTGCACCTGGTTGAGGACCCCGGCAGAGAAGGGAAAAAATCCGGGTACTTCGATCACGTCGCGCTGCGCTGCCACGACCTGCAGGCTACGAAAGCCCGCCTCGATGAACACGGCATACCCTACGGCGAACTGGAGATAAAAGACACCGGGCAGCTACAACTGTTTCTGACCGACCCGGCCGGCACGACGGTGGAGTTGAACTTCCAGTTGGGTGAATGAAGCGCATCGCCGGTTCACACCGTCACATCAACTTCAACAACTGCTCCATCAAGCGGATCAACGGCCCGTGATACCACGGCACCTCGGGGTCCGATGCCGGCACCTGGTACTGTTTTCGCAATGCCTGCAGTCGTCGCTTAAGGTCAGTAGTTATCTCGTCGTACCCCGGCTTTCCGTACAGATTGTGCTGATCCGCCGGGTCTTTCTCCAGATCGAACAATTCCCACTCATCATTCTGGTAGTAATACACCAGCTTGTAGCGCTCGGTTCGCACACCGTAGTGGCGCGCCACGCCATGAAAGCCGGGGTTCTCATAAAATTGATAGTAAAGATCGCGGTGCCACGGTGCGGGGTTTTCCTCAAACAGCGGCAGCAAGCTGACGCCGTGCATGGGCGTCGCGGGTTTCACGCCGGCGGCGGCCAACAGTGTCGGCGCAAAATCGATATTCTGCACCAGCGCATCGGAGGTAGCGCCGGGCTTGATATGTCCCCGCCACTCCACCAGCAGCGGCACCTGCGAGGACACCTCGTCCATCCAGCGCTTGTCGAACCAGCCGTTTTCGCCCAGGAAGAAGCCCTGGTCCGAGCTATAGAGAACAATCGTATTCTCCATCAACCCGTTTGACTGCAGATAGTCCAGCAGACGCCCGATCTGGCGATCCATACTCTTTACGGAGGCGGCATAGCTTTTGGCATAGCGCTGATACTTCCAGCGCAGATCATCTTCCGCGGTCAACTCCATCGCTTCATACTGCCGGTTGCCCTCGGCAAAGGCCTGTCGCCACAGCGCTTCCTGCTCCGCGGTCAGGTTCCTGCCCATGCTCAGCTTGACGTCGTTGTCGGTCATGTAATCCGCTATACGCATGCGGGCGTCCCGGCGCGCCTGTGTCAACCCGTCGAGATCGCGCAGCAAGGTATCGGGCTCTTCAATTCTGCTCTCCTCATCCCAGTCGCGCAGTTCCTGCGGGCCGGGCAGCCAGTCTCGGTGCGGCGTCTTGTGGTTGTAAAGCAGAAAAAATGGCCCGTTTTCTTCTCCCACCTGTTCCAGCCAGGCAATCGCTTTGTCTGTCACCAGTTCCGCCACGTACCCGGTCGACTCCTCGACACCCGCAGGACTGCGAAATGCAGGGTTGTAATAGGTGCCCTGCTCGAATGCGTTATCGATGACTTCCCAGTGATCGAAGCCCACGGGATCGCTGTACAGATGCCATTTTCCAATCACTGCCGTCTGGTAGCCCGAAGCCTGCAGCAGGCTGGAAAGTGTTTGCTGTTCACCATCGAACGGGCCGGACCACTCGTTGCTGTAAAACCCGTTGGCGTGGCTGTGCATGCCGGTCAGCAGCGTGGCGCGGCTGGGACCGCATATCGCGTTGCCGACATACGCGCGATCAAAGCGCATACCGCCGGCGGCGATACGGTCAATGTTTGGCGTTTCCACGAGACTGTTGCCATAGGCGCTCACCGCGCTCACCGCGTGGTCGTCAGAAAAGATGAAAACGATATTGGGGCGCTCCGCGGCGCCAACCCTGATCGATGCAATCAGCAGCATTGGAAGGACTGATGCGCTTATCAGCTTTGGGGGCTGTGGGTAGCGACCGGGCATGGTGCGTGTTCCTCTATTATTCTCGCTTGATTGGAAGAGTGTAACATCACTGCCTCGCCTGCTGTCCTCCGTACCAGGGCGCCCTTGACCGGCAAGACAATGTCGATCCCGACCGCAACCCTGCCTCTCAGGCTCGTAAAGTCATTTTTCAAACTGAGACACTACCCCGAGTCTTATCTCGTTGCCTACTCACAGGATATTTGGTAAAACGCCGTTAGCGTCGGCAACGCGTCCGCCAGTCATCTGCAACGGTGCCACGCGATAACAATAATTCCAGTTTTGGGAACACGTATGAAACCAACCTGCCTCAGCTTTCTCCTGGCTGCCCTGCATCTGACGCTACTATCGGCAACAACACAGGCGCAGCAACTGGAGGAAGTCGTCGTCACCGCGCAGAAGCGCTCGGAAAGCCTGCAGGACGTCGCGATCTCCATAGCCGTGGTCAGCGGCGCCGAGCTCGCCGCGCTGAACAAAACACAGATTGCAGACTTAACGCGCCTGGTGCCGGGCTTTACTTTTTCGGAGGGGACCAGCGATGCCGGCCGCAACATCCAGATTCGCGGCATCGGCACCAACAGCTTCAGCCGCTCGGTGGATCTGTCGGTCGGCACCGTGGTAGATAATGTCGCCTCCGGCAGCCTGTCCGGATCAGTGCTCGATTTCAGCGATGTGCAGCGAGTTGAAGTATTGCGCGGCCCGCAGGGTATGCTGTTTGGCAAGAACTCCAGCGCGGGCTTGCTGAACATCACCACGCACAATCCGACGCCCGAGCTGGCCACCGGGTTTCGCACCAGCTACGGCAGTAACAATCTGGTCAACCTCTATGGTTACGCCTCCGGACCACTCGTCGAGGACAGCCTGCTCGGACGCATCTCCATGTACAGCAACACCATGGACCCGATCATCGACAACGAATACCCCGGCGGTGACGATTTTAACGACCGCGATGAATGGGGAGGCCGGGCCAAGCTGCGCTGGCTGGTCTCAGAAAACCTGGATGCGCAACTGGCCTACACCCACATCAAACGCGATCACACCTGTTGCGTCGCCGCGCTGCGGCAGGTCATCGCCGGCAGCGTGGCTGCGCGCGAGGGCGGCGCGGTCGGGCCAAAGAACGATAATGTCACCGACAACGATACCTCGGAGGGCGACACCAAGGTCGACATCTTCAGCCTGGAGCTGAACCACGCACTGGATGATTTCATGCTCACGTCGATTTCCGCCTACACCAATGAAAACGTCTACGGCGCGGCCCGTGCAGACGACTATACGCGCACCGCGCTGCCGCTGAACGACAGTTTCGAGAAATACGAACAGTACACGCAGGAACTGCGCCTCACTTCGCCCGCCGAGGGAAAAGTCACCTATGTTGCCGGCCTGTACTACTTCTACAAAAAGATCGATCGCTCTTTCGACCGCCTGATCGACCTGTACGGCATCGACCAGGCAGCTTCAGGCGCCCTCTCCGTGATCAATGACAGCAAGACCGACAGCGAAAGCCTGGCCGGGTTCGGTCAGGCCACCTGGCATTTCACCGACCGTAGCAGGCTCTCCCTGGGTGGTCGCTACAACTTCGACCAGTTGGGCCATCAACAGACCGTCAGCGCCTTCCCCGGCACACTGCCCGAGGCGCCACCCGGCAGCATTGACGAGAAGGATCACGATCAGGCCGGCTCCTGGCGCGTGATGCTGGAACACGACATCGCCGTGGACGCCATGGTCTACGCCAGCTATGCGAAAGGCTACAAAGGGCCCGGCTCCAACTCCCTGACCTCCGGGCCGACCAGTGGCGATGTCTTTGTGGACCCGGAAATCCCCAGTAGTTACGAGATCGGCCTGAAGTCGCAATGGCTCGACAACCGCCTGCGCGTGAATGCCGCTGCGTACTACAGCACCTTCGAGGATTTCCAGGCGTCAGCCCAGGTACCCGGGGCCTTTCCGCCAATCTTTTTCCTGACAAACGCGGGCGAATTGGAAACCAGGGGCGTCGAACTGGAAGTCAACGCGCAGCTGTCAGAGAGTTTTTCGCTGCAGGGGTCGCTGGCCTACACTGATGCGACGTTCTCGGACTGGCCGGATGCGCCATGCTATGCGCGCCAATCGGAAGCCCAGGGCTGCGTCGATGGCACCCAGGATCTCTCCGGTGCCAGCCTGCCCAATTCGCCCAAGTGGTCCACTTACCTCGCCGGCACCTACTATATTCCGATTCCATCGATGCCCTTCGACGGCTTCACCAGCCTGAACTTCTTTTACCGCGACGAGGTGCAGTTTGATACCGCCAACAATCCGCTGCTGGTGGGCGACCCCTATAACACCTTCGATCTGTACACCGGTATCTCCGCGCGCAATGGCCGCTACCGCGTGCAATTCTATGTGCAGAACCTGTTCGACCAGTTCTACGTGGCAAGCATTGGCGGGCAGGAAGTAGTGGGGGTTGAAGCGGCCCAGATTCTACCTTACACCTACAAGCGCCGTTTCGGGGTGTCGGTACAAATGGACTGGTAGTTTAGCCTGCATCGCTCATCAGGGGAGGACTAGTGCAGCTTCAATCGCGGTCTCACTATGTGGTTGATCTTGTCTGCCACCACCAACAGCGAAGCCTTGAACCAACCGTGCAACGCCACCTGGTGCATGCGGTAAAGGGATATATAAACCATCCTGGCCAACCAGCCGCGCACATTCAAACTCTGCCCCTTTCCGAGGTTGCCCATCAACACGCCGATGGCGGTATATTGGCTGAGTGACACCAGCGAGCCGTGATCGCGGTATTTGAATTCCTTCAACGGTTTGCCGCGGATGCCCCGCACAATGTTTTTTCCGGCCAGGCCGGCCATCTGGTGCGCCGACTGCGCGCGCGGCGGCACCCACCGGCCATCGCCAAGGTCGTAGCCCGCGCAATCGCCGATGGCATAGATTCTGTCATCGGTGGTGCTCTGCATGGTCGACCGCACCAGGATCTGGTTGATTCGATTGGTCTCGATACCCTCGATGCCGGCAACAAACTCCGGCACTTTCACTCCGGCGGCCCAGAGCATCATGTCAGCCTGCACGGTTTCCCCGCCGGCGGTGATAAACGCGTTTTTTTCGGCCCTCGCGACATGGGTATTCAAGCGGATATCCGCGCCCAGCGCTGCCAGCTCAGCGTGCACGGCCTCGGAAACATGCTCCGCGAGGGCGGGCACCAGCCTGGGCCCGGCTTCCAGCAAGGTCACCTGCAGATGTTCCCGGGTCACTCTGTTGAGGCCGTAGAGCGCGAACAGCTGTCGCGCGTTGAACAGTTCAGCCGATAACTCAACACCGGTGGCGCCGCCACCGACAATTACGATGCTCAGTGTCTGGCCGGGATCATCCATCAACCTGCGATTGAGCTGAATAAAATGATTCACCAGTTGCTTGTGAAATTTCTCCGCCTGCCGCGGGCCCTCCAGAAACTGTGCATATTCCGCGACGCCCGGCGTGTTGAAATCGTTGCAACCGCTGCCAATCGCGATCACCAGTTGATCGTACGACTCGCTGCGCTGCGGCAGGACTTCAAAGCCGGCGTCATCGCACACCGCCGCCAATGCGATGCGCCGGTTTTCCCTGTCCACACCGCCGAACTGACCCAGCTTGAATACAAAACCGTGTGCCGCCGCGTGGGCGCGATAACTGAGCGAATCGACCTCGGCGTCCAGGCTACCCGCGGCGACCTCGTGTAATAACGGTTTCCACAGGTGAGTCTGGTTCTGGTCAATCAGGACGACTTCGGCCAGGCCTTTACGGCCCAGCTTGTTGCCCAGGTAGGTAGCCAGTTCCAGGCCGCCCGCGCCACCACCGACAATCACTATTTTCATACGCCCGGGGAATCCCTGTTAAATGCAGAAAACATAATGCTGACGAAACCAAAACCTATCAATGTCCCGCACGCACTATAACCATTCGACCGGACAAGCGCGAGCCGGTAGTATGGAGCGGCACAGGGGTGTGTGCTACCGTTGCGCGCTCGCCCGCCCCTGGTTCCCGAAAAAAACGCGACTAAGCATATGAACAGGGACTGCTTTCATTGAGACCCGCCAATTCTGGTACAGCCGTTTTCCCGCCACGACTTCCACGCTGGTTGGCGGTGATCCGGTTCGGGCCCGCGCTGGCCGTCTCACTCGCCGTTGGCGGATTGATCCGGCTGCTCTACATACTGATGGTTTTCGGGGCGAATGATCCCACGCTCGGTGGTGATGGCCTCGGCTATCACCTCGAAGCGCTCAGGCTCGCGGACGGTCTGGGTTACACATCCGCGATGTGGGCCGTCGGCGCGGAAACCGCACACCACCCGCCCGGGTGGGTGACGTTTCTGGGCGGAGTGTCCGCGCTCGGCTTCGACACGATTCACGAACACCAGTTGCTGGGTGTACTGATCGGCATGATGGTGGTCGCGGTCTGCGCGGTGATCGGCCGCCTGTTCTTCGGAGACCTGGCCGGCGCCGCAGCGGGTGCTATTGCGGCGTTGTATCCCGGCTTCTGGGTGCTGGACGCACAGATATTGTCTGAACCCCTCACGCTGGTCCTGCTCGGCGCGTCGATCATCGCGCTCCACCGCTTTTCCCGACAACCCGGTATACGGCACGCGCTCGAATTGGGGCTCTTTGTCGGCCTCGCAGCACTGACACGACCTGAGCAGATCGCGCTGCTGGCGCTGCTGGTACCGATAATGTGGCGAGCCACACAACTCAGTTACGCCCGTCGCGCCCTGTTGACGCTGCTGGTGTTTGCAGTGGTTGGGCTTCTTGTCACTCCCTGGGCGGTGTTCAACGCGGGCCGATTTGACGCACCGGTATTTATGTCAACCAATATGGGCACGGGTCTTCTTGTTGGAAACTGCCCGCTTACATTTGCCGGTGACAATAAAGGGTTCTACAGCATGGGTTGCCTGATGTATTCAAAAAACCCCGAAGGAACGACAGACCCGGCTGTAAACGACCAGCGTAACAGGCATACCGCGATCACCCTGATTCGCAAAAACCTTGACCGGCTGCCGTCGACAATTGTCGCGCGCTACGGTCGCGCTTTTGGCTTGTACCGTACTCACCACACGGTAGCCGAAGTCGCAAAATGGCACGGTACGGCCACCTGGCCGGTCTGGGCCTGGGTAATTTCTTTCTGGTTTATCGCTGTGCTGGCAATTGTCGGCGCCGCGGCTGCAATCCGCGCACGGATCGATATCGCTCCGTTGATGATATCCATACTCGTAATGCTGGGGGTGATAGCGGTGTTCTACGGGGAACCGCGTTATCACACGATGGCGGACCTGAGCATCGTAGTGCTCGCGGGCTTCGGGCTGACAAGAATTTGCCTCTGGAAATCCGGCGCCAGCACCGCCCAGTTGCTGCACCCACCGCCGCAATGACCCCCGCGATACCCGCCTGTAACGCTGCGCCGGCATTTAAACCTTGCGCGCAACGAGCAGCAGATTCTTGCCGAGGGGCGGTTTGACGACGCTTTCGACGCGCCGCATAACCGGCACCACAAGCCGGTCGTAGAGCGTGACATTCGTGCCCGAAGTTGTTTGCCCCAGCAGAACGAAGGCAATGTACCACGGGATAATGCCCATGACATCAAAATACCTGCAGGACTCGATGTCAAAACCTGCAGAGTTCACCACATCGATCAATTCTCTCTTGGTATAGCGCCTGAAATGGCCAACCTTTCTATCGAGGTCACTGAACAAAAACTTCAGCGCCGGAACAAATACCAGCAGATGGCCCTGCGAGCGCAGCGTTTTGTGCGCGTGCCGCAGTGCCAGACCATCGTCCTCGATGTGCTCCAGCACGTTCACATAGGCAACTGCGTCAAAGCAGTCCGCGAACCTGTCGGATTCGTCTTCGAAGAAGGTGTGGTAGGTATCGACGCGCGGCTCCTGCGCAAACTTCTCCGCCAATACAGGGTACATATTGACTGACGGTTCAAATGCCGAAAGCCGCTCCGCACCGGCGCCGAGGAGAAAGTCGGAGAAATTGCCGATGCCGGCGCCCACTTCAGCCACATGCTTTCCGAGGTGGGATGAAAGCTCACTCGCGATCCATCGATGGTAATTATTGGCAAATGACATCGCCTCGAGGTCTTTACCAAAGTACTCGGTTTTCTCCGAGGCCATGCTTTGAATCTCTTGCAGTACTGACGCTTCAACCGCACCCCTACTGGGGGTCGGATGCTTTCTCGACGGCCTGCTCCGGTTCCTCCTCCGCCGTATCATCCTCTGCGCCGGCTTGCTTCTTGCCGATCTTTAAAGCGCGTTTCAACGGATACCAGAACACCGCCAGAACGGCCAGCAGCAGGGAGAACACCACACCTACAACTGTGCCAATGACGCCCAGGCCAAGCCCCGGGCCAGTATACGCATGGGCGATGGGAGCGAGCGCGAGAGCCACCAGAAAAACAGCAATAGACTTCATGGATTACACTCCTGCCAAAATCGATGGCTAAAAAAATCAGGCTTCAACCGGTAGGCTTCCGATAGGTGCAGAGAGGTCTCGCGCTCTGCATTGTATGTGTTTATATAGGTAAAAACCAACTCGCCGACACTATCGAGTTCCAGGGCCCAGCCCTGGGTCGAACTGGTAATCATCCTGGTTCCGTAGTCGGTCAGGTTTTGTCGCGCATTGATCACTGAAAACATCGCGTAATCCTTACCATCCACTATGACCTCGTGCTGCAGCGTATCGGGGTCAATACGGACAATATCCGAATGCCCCCTTCTTGCACCCGACATATTGTTACTGAAAGTCGTTATCGCGCCACTCTCCCAATCCGCGTCGTGCTGACGGTTGGCCGCACCGATTCGCCACCATTTTATCTTTAGCGATTGAGGGTCAATGACAAAAACCAGGTTCAGGTTCCTGTAGCTCAGCAGCAAATCGCCGGCGCTGAAGCGCGGAAACTCCGCCGCCTGCGCAGCGGTCAATTCGTCGATATCATTCGCGTGCGAAACATCATGGATGTCCTTCTGGGTTATCGCGTTCTGCCGGATGTCGAAAATATGAACCGTGTCGTTCTTCAGCATCACATCTTTCATATCGATGGTTTGCAGAATCTTTCCGCTGCGGGCATCCACTTTCAGCACTTTCGGATGGGTCGCGGTATGCAAACCCTCCCAGGTCCAGAAGTAGTCATTGTGCTCGGACATGGAAATCGTATGATGATACAAGCCCTCCAGGCTCCACAGCACATCTCCGCACGCATCCACTCTGACTATACCGCCGCCGTCCTCTCCCATTGTGTAGATGACCGATCCGTCGGGAAGCAGGGCCAGACCGTACATATTCTTCGCCGGGTCAGGCTTGGTATTCAGCGGCAAGTGCTCGGTGGACAGGTTCCAGGTATGTATCACGCTGGCGTCCGGTCCGATCAGGACCCCGCCCCAGAACGAATCATTGAAATCCATTGCCCCGAATACCGCTCGATAGCCATCCTCCTGTCCTGCCCCGATATACACTTGCGGGTTCTCGCGATTGCTGCCGGCATCCGGCAGATTCACCGGCCGTGTTTCAGCCCAGACGGCGGGCGGCAGTTCGGTATTGTATACAAAAAGCGCATCGGCAAACCCCATCTGGCTGAGCAACTTCTTGCGCGTCGGCACATCAGGGGCCGCCTCGGGCTTCCACATGACGAACTCCCGAAGCTGCGTCACATACTGATAGGGGAACAGCTTGTACTCGGCCACCGCAAAGCCCAGCACCAGCATCGCAACGGAAAGCAGATAAGCAACCGCAATCTTTTGAACTGTATTCATACAAACACTATCACCGCATCGGCATTCGACGTTTCGCGCGTGTCCGCCCCTGTGAGGATCAGAATTTCAGCGCGAGCAAGCGCTGGTATGTGTCCCTGGCCAAGACCGACAGTTTCTCGTCAACATGCTCCAACATGTGGCTGTCGGCGCGGAAAATACTACTTCCTATCGCGTCGTTGTAAGGGACACACAGGAACGCCATCAACCGGGCCAACAGGTCGTTCGGGTTGTGACAAAGATCATCATAAGAGAGAAATACAGTGCCGGCCGGAGCTCTCTCCAGCGCGTGATTATACGCACTAATCCACTGGGCGAGCCAATAGTCAATGGAGTACGGATCAGCGGCAGCGGGCTGTTGACTCCCAAAGACGAACGGTTTGTGATTCAAGCCAAACTCATGATGGCCCAGCCAATTCATATACTTGCGGGAGAAACTGTCCTCTCGCTGGATAGTCGTGAAACTCCGATGTTGCCGCAGCAATGACGATGCGTGCTGCAGCGGTTCACGGAACGGGACGATGACCACTGAATCCGGAAACGCTGTATGCAAACCCTCCAGTCTGAGCAGATTGTTATTGTTCTTGGACAGATAGCGCAGATCACGGTCAGCGACTGCACTTTGTACCACACTGGCAACAAAGCACCTGAATTTCTTACAGGCCTCTCTATCCAGGTTCTGGCAAGCCAGGTAGCTGTCCCCGATGTAATCCTCCCCGTAGAACACGCGCCAGAACACTTCCTCGAAGGCTTCAGGGCTGTCGTAGTCGATGGCGATGGCATCCCCGTGCGCTCGCTCTACCGCAGGCCTATCCTTCTGGAAACGTGACGAGAGCTTGCGCCAGGTCGCGGGCATCAGGACAAAGGGCATGTCGCGGTAGGTCAATGAGCGGAACGCCCCTGTCTGGTAAAGGGATCGCAGCAATATGGTGGTGCCCGCCCGAGCCAGGCCCACGACGAATACCGGCGACTGGTTCACCGCGTCCGCGTCGACCCTGTTCAGCAATTGTTCGATGTCGAAAGCGAACTCGCCCGCCGCCTTCGAGCCCAGCGCCAGCTTATGTAACAACCTGGCGGCAAAAGAGTAATCGCTATTCAGCAAACCGCGCCCTTACCCGGAAATAGCAGAGGGCGATAAGTGTGGAGAAAATCACGCCCCTGGTGGTACCAAACAATGACAACACCGGTTGTTCCGTAAGCCTGAAATAGTCGACGGCAACGACGGGCAGCAGAGTCAGCGCGATGAACACAGCAATGTATGCAGCGAGTTTAACTGTGCCTGCAAATGAAAGCCGGGCATACACCAGCAACACCTTCTCCTTCCAGTGATCGGAAATACGCGGTGATGCCACGGTGCGCAATGCCTTCTGCGACACGCGCCAGAGCTCATTGACCGCATCCCTGACCGGCAGCCTCAGGAAGACTTCTACAGCCCAGACCGAAACGACGGCAATTATCAGGTATTCCATACGTTAGACTGCATCATGCTTGTTGCCCATCCTGGACACAGTCCTGAAACTGATCGGACGAGGTCCCAGCAACTGCTGGTTCATGAGCCTGGGGCGCCGAATTGATCAGGGCTGCCCTGATTATTCAACTCGCCGTCGATCAGCCCGATGGTGCCGAACACGAATCCGCAGAGAACAGTCTGCACACCGATTGTCATCGCCGTCACCGCCGGAATCACCAACCGTAAACTATCGGCGTAGGACAAGGGTCCGAAATCTGCGCGCTGCCAGTCGAGAAATGCGAATATGAACATGCCCACGCCAGCGAACAGGACAATACTACCGACAACAGCGCCCCATTCAACGGAAGCTTTCTCGTATAGCTTGCGGAACCGGGGATCAGGGTATCGCAATCCGATGTGAATTGAGAACGCCTGGGTAAACAGGGCAAAGAAGATGGCTTGAAACCCCACGATCATCGAAGTGGCACACAACAACATGGTGTTAGTGTCGAAACTGACAGCTCCGAGTCTCACCGGCCCGGGGACCAGGGCACCCATGCCGACGAGGCCCGCGGTGAACATCACCACACCCGGGTAAAAGAAAAGCCATTTCGGTGAAAAAAGCAGCAGAAACTTCAGGTGCCTCCAACCGTCGCGCCAACTGTTCAGATGAGGCGGCCGGCTTCTGCCGTCCGGCCTGAGCGTGACAGGAACCTGGTCCATTTTGAGGTGAGCCGCGGCGGACTTGACCACCATTTCAGACGCAAACTCCATACCGGAGCAGCGCAGCTTGAGCTGCAGGATGGCTTCCCGCCTGAAGGCGCGCAAGCCGCAGTGAAAATCATCGACCGGGGACCGGAAGAATATTTTCCCGACCCCGGACAAAACAGGATTACCAATCCAGCGGTGTTTCCAGGGCATTGCTCCAGGCTCGATCGTTCCCCCGCCCCGGGGAAACCGGCAGCCCATTACCAGGTCTGCACCGCGACGCAAGCGATCGAGAAACTTTGCGAGCTCGCCAAAATCGTAACTGCCATCCGCGTCACCCATCATCACGAATTTGCTGCGGGCACCGTGAATACCCCCGATGAGGGCATTGCCATAGCCACGCTCGGCAACATCCACAACGCGAGCGCCCGCAGCAACGGCAATCTCCCGGGATCCGTCCGTACTGCCATTGTCCGCGACGATAACCTCGCCGCCCACACCGCATGCGCGAATGGCCGCAAGCGCCTCTTCTATACAGGCAGGCAAGGTCTCGGCTTCATTCAGGCATGGCATGACGATGGATATTTCCAGTTCATCGTCCGCCGCTGTTGCTGCGTGCATAGGCTATTGCGGCTGCGCTTGCTGTTCCAGCCAGAGCAGCAGGAGCTTGTAGAAAATAGAGAGGATTACCGCGCCCGCAAACAGGCCGATAATGCCGGACATTATCATGCCGCCGATCGCACCGATCAGTATTACCGGCATCGGGATATCCAGGCCCCTACCCATCAATATTGGCTTCAGGACATTGTCACTGGCTCCCGCCAACAGTTGGTAGACGGTAAAGATCACTGCGGCGGTAGTATCCGCGGTGGAAAATACGTAAATTATCACGGGCGCCAGCACAATCAGCGTCGGCACCTGTGCAATCGCCAGGATAAGAATTATTACCGTCAGAATCGGCGCGCCGGGGACACCCATCGCGAACAGGCCGATGGCGATAATGATGGTCTGGATGACGGCTACACCGACGACGCCCTGCAATACGCTGCGCACGGTAGCCACAGCCAGGGGCGCCCAGTCGCCGCCTGGCTTCAGACCGCCTACACGCACAAAGAATCGATGTGCAACTGACCCGCAGCTCTCGGCGAAGGTCATGAAACCCCCGGCGATCACCAGCGCGACCACCAACATCAGGACGCCCATAAGACTGCTGCCGATCCGCTTGAGCACCCCCCCAGCCAGATCTTTCAGTTGCGTGGCATTGCTGGCGGCAAATTTTTCCAGGTCACTGCTGGCGTTGCTCCATGCGGCATAGAGTCGCTCCCCGACCAGCGGCCAGTCCTGCACCTTCGCCGAGGGCGGCGGCACTTTCAATTTTCCCGCCTCCAGCGCCGCGCTCGCTTCACGCAGGCCCCCGATACTCGCATCCATCACCAGCCAGGTGGGAGCCACCAGCGCTATGATGAAAAACAGGGTAACCAGGGTAGCCGCCAGCCCGCGGCGACCACCTATCTTGGACTCCAGCCATTTCACCAGCGGAAATGCCGCCATTGCAATGATGGCGCCCCATAAAATCGGCGTCGTAAACGGTTTGACGATATCGTAAGCCAGGGTCAGCAATAGCAGCACCAGACCGATCCGCAGGAACGATTCGATCATATTGCGAACGAACAGTGGGTCGTACGCTGAACCAGCTTTTTCATTATCCATGTGTTTATCCTCGCATCAGTGCCATCTATGTTGAAGATTTACGGACTCTGCCGATCATGCTGGCAACCACTACGGCCATATAAAAGGTACCGGTTATGGACTCCAGAAAAGCCAGGGTCCGGGTTACCGGAAGCGCCGCGGAAATATCACCATAACCGAGGGTCGATAGCGTGACATAGCTGTAATAGGTGGTTATACCGAAATTATCATGCCAGTCCTGATATTCAATGCCGTTGATACCTTCAGGCCACACTTCCAGAGCCATAAGATACAGCACGGTCCAGATTAGTCCCAGCAGAAGATAGACAGCCACGGTGCCTACTATGGTATTGGGCTCAATATCCCCCGAGAACAACACCTGGCGTGCCGCCGCATAGGCCATTCCACAGTAGAAAACCAGGCTTGCGCCGAGGCCGATGAGTGGTTGCGCGGACCAGTCGGTGAATTCACGCATCAGGGTACTTGCCATCAACATGACCAGCATGACGCCGACGAAAATTCGCCACTGCCGCGACAGATTCAGACTGAAATAGGCCACAATTTCTGTCACGAACATCAGTACCTGCAAGATCAGATGATCCTCCCCATTCGGCGTAGAGCTCACAAAAGCCGAAGCCAACAGCAGAATGACGAGGCTTGCGGTAAAAAAGTAGAAATTGTTGTGTGAATCGATCCTGCCCACTTTGAGCTCCTCCTCGCTTATCCGTCAGGACTGCTCGACCATTACCATCACCGAGGCGGTCAAGCCAAAACGCAGCTCTACGCCTGCTGGAATCTGCTCCAGCTTGATACGCACCGGTATGCGCTGTGCCAGGCGTATCCACTGAAAGACAGGCTTGATACTGGGAAGCAGGTTGAACCCCGTATTGCCGTCTGACGGCGCAATACCCCAACCCAGCGATTCTACCCTACCTTCCAACGGCAAATCGGGATAGGCCATCAATGTGACCCGCGCAGCATCGCCGATCTTGAACCTGCCAATCTGGCTTTCGCGAAAATAGCCGAACACCCAGAAACTGTTACTGTCGACCAGCGCCAGAATCGGGTTATTGGCGACCGCCTGGGTGCCGATCTGAAAATCCACGTTTGATACGTAGCCGTCGACAGGCGCGCGGACCTGTGTATAGTCAAGGTTCAGCTTCGCGCCGCGCAGCGTCTCCCTCACTACGTCTATCTGGCTCAGGGACTCCAGGTAGCTGGCCTCACGGCGATTGAGGTCCTTTTGCGACACCGCGCCTGGATCCTTGTCGAATATGTCCCGCAGGCGATCGTACTCGATTCGGGCGGCCTTGGAGCTGATCCGCGCCCGCTTAAGGTTCGCCTGCGCCTGCGCGATAGCGATCTCAAACGGCTCCCGATCCAGTTCAAACAGCAGGTCCCCACGCTTGACAAACTGATTGTCGATCACGGCGATGCGGGTCACCATGCCGGACACCCGTGGTGCGATCTGGATGACATGACCGCGTACCTGCCCGTCTCTCGTCCAGGGATTGTTCAGGTACTCATCAAATGCCTGGTACGCGTACCAGGCCACCAGCGCCAGCAACACCAGGTTCAGCGAGCCGAGTGCGATTTTCCTGAATAATTGCATCAATGGCCCCTTATATCCTTATCCAATAGGTATTCATCAACAAGAGATACAGCACCATCAGCGCCAGGAAGGTGGCGGACGGAAACATGACATAGCGGCTCAGGCGCAATTTGTTCAACACCAGCGTACTTATCCACGCGCCCAGCAGCGCCAGCGTGAACACAGGCAGTAAGGGCGACAGGTAAACGTCGCCCAGCGCGAGCTCGTGGGGCACATTATTCATTGCGATCTTCCCCGCGCAGTGCCCGCGGCTTAAGATAATCCCCCCAGTCAGTGCGCGATTCCATCTGTTCCACCGTTTCGGTATTCACCACGGGTTGCGTCCGAAAGGGTTCCCAGCCGCCTCCCAGCGCCTTGTACAGCCCGACTACCTGATTGGCGATATTGCCACGCGTCTGGGCATAGGCGTCCTCGCGCAGAGTCATTGTTTCAACCGTACTCAGGAGTCTCTGGTAACTCACCAGGCCGTTGTTGTACTGGTTGAAAGATATATTGAACGCGCGGATAGAGGCCTCCACGGCGCCAAAGTCGAACTTGCTTTTCTCTACATTATTGTAATAACCCTCCAGCGCATCGGTCACCTCACGGACGGCGTCGAGAACGCTCTGGTTGTAGTTGGTCAGGCTCTCCTGGAACAGCGCGTCCTCGATGCGCACGCGGTTCCTGGTCCGATCGTAATCGAAGATATTCCAGCTCAAACCCGGACCGATGGTGGCGGTAACCGAATCCGACAGGTCGAAGCTATTGCTTGACCTGACCGTTTGGCTGACACCGAAGGAGCCGAGCAGGAAAAATTGCGGGTACAGATCCGCTTCGGCCAGGCCAATGCGGGCACTCTGGGCGCGGGCCTGCAATTCCGCTACCCGCAGGTCGGGGCGGCGCATGACCACTTGCGCATCCACCGGGTGTCGGGGTACTGGCGCGTGAGGTATCACGGAGTATTTGCCATAGTCGGTGACGGTGGTGCCGTGACGATTCGTTTCGCCAATACGTTTTTCGAGGTCGGGTATCTTGCGGTCCCTGTCCGGCAACAACATCGGCGCAATTTCTTCCGGAATGGCGCCCAGCAACACCGCTATTGCGTTTAGCGCCTGCAACCTCGCCAGGTTCAGAGCCGGCAACGCCGACTGGGTACCATACAACTGCGCTTTCGCCTGCTGCACGTCGAGTTCGGACACGTTACCGGCATCGAACTGCACCTGGGTCATTTCCACCACGCGCTGCTGAATCGCAATATTCTGCCGGGAGAGGTACATGCGCTCCTGCGCGGTACGGTAGTTGATATAGTTGCGCGCAATTTCCGCGCTGATGCTGACCAGCACATCGTGATAAGAAGCGATCGAGGCGTAAAAACTGGCCTCGCTGCTTTCAATACCCCGGGCGTACTTGCCCCAGATATCCATTTCCCAGCCGACATCCAGACTGGCACCGGCTGATTTGAACCAGTCCTCGTTGCGGTACAACCCGCTGAAATTACCGTCCACCTGCTGTTGCTGCGGAAACAGCAGCGCGTCACTGATGCCCAGCGCCGCCCGAGCCTGCACAATGCGTAAACCGGCTGCGGCAATGGCGAGATTTTGTTGCGCCCCCCGAACAATCAACTGGCTCAGCACGGGATCATTGAAGAGGTCCCACCACGCACCGATTTCCCGGGTGTGCTGCGCGACTTCCTGTCTGCTCCACTGCGCGGGTAATTGCGGCGTCGCCGGCGACTGGAAGTCGGGGCCCACCGTCGTGCAGCCCGTCAGCAGCAGAACCAGGACCAGCGTTATTCCCCTGCGGTTCAGGGCGATCCCTTCACGCACTGATAGAGCCGGGACTAAAATCGCGTTTCCCCCATTTGTTGCCAGTCAAGCGCCTGCTGTGCGGCACTGCAATCGGCCAGCCCGAGAAAGATCGAGGCATACAGGTTCAGGTAGACATAAAACTGCGCCAGATCCACAGGATCATACCTGTCCAGGTAATCGTCGCCCAGCAGTTCATCCAGCTGCGCCTCAACGTCCGTCAACCTGGACTGCAACTGGTCGAGCTCCGGCACCGGACTTCCAGTCGCGAGCTTATCGCAGATTTCGGCGAGCCGCTGGCCCAGGCGCTGGCGCCGTACAGCGGCAACCAGTGCGTTCCGGTGGAATTCCCGCTGGCGCAGCGCGAGCACCTGCAGTTGCGCGAAGAGCAGTTCGCAGCTTTTGTTGAACGCGGCAATCTGTCGCTGTCCTTCCGCAGCGGGCCTGGAGGCGTCTACCCTGCCTCCCCAGGTGACCATTTTCGCGAGCAGTACTGAACCATTGTTCAGGAACGCGCGCGACTCGATCACCGCGCCCGCTCGCGACTGCGAGTTACGCTGCAGCCACCTCGCGCAAAGCTGGAAAAAGCGTCGCCTGAAACCGGCGTACAGGTATTCAGGTTTACTGGAGAAGGGAAAATACAGCACAATAATCAGGGTCGCACACACCATGTAGAACATCAGTATGCTCAACAAAATGGCGTCCACGTGGTAGCTCATCGAGTTCTGTATGCCCAGTGTGAACAGTCCCAGCAGGAAGAAAATCGAGACCGGGCCCTGGAATACATAAAAGCCGATGAAGGCGTAGGCGAACAGGAAAGCGGCCAGTTCCAGCCAATGCGTCAGCTGAGGCAACAGAAAGATATAGGCGGGCAACGCAAACAGGAAGCCCAGGGTAAAAAGCGCAAACAGCAGTTTAGGCGTGACAGCTGTGTAGGAAGCCAGCGGAACGAGTACCGTACACAGTGTGACAAACATGAATCCTCCGGGTGGATTGAAGTTTATCCAGATCGCGGTGGCAACCCAGAACGTTATGAAAGCGCGTATCGCCGTCTTGATCGTTTCCAGGTCCAACCAGATAAAGGCCGGCTTTTGCTGCGATGCCACAGTAGCCGGACATCGACCACGGTCAAACAACAGGCAATCCAGGGCCGCCATCAAATCCAGCAAGGTGCGTTGCATGTTCTGCAACAGTTCTGCGCGCGTCGCGACGGCAGCGGCCTCAAGGTGTTGCGCCCGCTGCAGACTCTCAACGTTGAACACGATTCCCATGGCTTGCTCGGGCCTGCCAATACGCTGCCCCTGCCAGGCAGCGCTTACTGCCGAGAAAAGCCCTTCCACCTGACGCAATATGGCCGGATAGTTCGTGATGTAGTCGTCAAACTCAACGCTACGCCTCGAAACCTGCTTCAAAGCAGGCACCAGGGTTGTCTCTATTTCCTGGTAGGCACCGAGTATGCAATGCCACTCCGGCAGGTAGTCGGTCACGCCGTCGGCATGGTTTCTGACGGCGGCAAACTGGACCTGCAGGGCGTGGCTGTCATCCAGCAATGCGGCGAGAAAGTCATCCAGCGGCTGCTGTATCTGGTCACTGCCGCGCACCAGGCGCTGGAAAGCCTCCTGGTAACTGCCACTCATACTTTGCGCAAGGCATCGCGTATTGTCAGCGGACTTCACCGGCCACAACATGCTGGCCACCAACGTGTAGACGATTACTCCGAAAGCCGTCATGAAGGCCCTGTCGGCGCCGTAGAGAAAGGCGCCCTCGGCATCGCCACCATTGAAGACCATCAGGGTGACCACCGCGGTGAGCATGAATACAGTGCTGTCACCCTGGTAGGCGTTGTACAGGTAGACAACAACGGCGACGGTGCAGGACACTGCCAGCAGGTAGGCCATGCGGTCCTGCGGAAACAACGCGATGAGCGACAGGCCAATCACCGCACCCAGAACGGTGCCAAGTACCCGCAGCACACCTTTCTGCAACGATTCCGACACCATGCCGGTGGCGGCGATAAGCATCACAGTGGTGGCGGCAGTTTGCGGTTGCGGCCAGCCAAGGCTCATCGGTATCAGGTAGGCCAGCGTAAGGCTCAGGGACGTTTTTATCGCGTACTGCAACTTCGCCTGCGAGGCGCTCCCCTCCGGCAAGGCGTCGGGCGCTGTACTTGTTTCAGTCGTTGACATGTCTAACGTGTATCCATGTGTATCGCCCCGCGGTGACCGCAGTGCCCCGCATCTCGCGGATTACACTGTATGATCGCCATTCGCACGCACAGTGTAGCCTGAGTGGCATTGCTTGGGTATTTCGTATACGGACGGCAGATGCTTTCCCTGTCACGCACTGCTATTCTTGCCGCACAAAAACAACCGTTTGGCTACATTGCGAAACAACTCAAATGCGCTGCAACGGAATTGGCGCTCTTGCCAATCCCATTACGCTACAGAACCAGGAAAACCGCCCGCCATGACAACACGACAGTGCCTGATGCTCACAACCTTGCTGGCAGTCTCGAGCGGCACACAGGCGAAAACACCGCCTGCTGACCTGGCAGCTTCCGGCGAAACAGCAGCGGTGACCGCTGTGGCGGGGACCGCCGGACCAGTGATGGCCAGCCAGCCGCCGCCTTTTTCCCGCACAGAATCGCGTGAACCCTGCCGTGATTACACGGCAACTCGACGACCCTATTTTGGCGATTTTCACGTGCACACCGCCTGGTCTTTCGACGCCAATAGCCAGGACACCCGTAACAAGCCCGCAGACGCCTACCGATTCGCCAAAGGCGAGCCACTGGGTATACAACCTTACGACGAGGACGGCGTCGCGACCCGCACGATCAGGCTCGACCGGCCGCTTGATTTTACCGCCGTCACCGACCACTCCGAGTTCATGGGCGAGATGCGGATGTGCACTATCGAGGGTTCTGTGGGCTACTGGCACCCGGCGTGTATCGCCCACCGCCACATTCCACAGCTCTCGTTTTTCACCTTTGCCGCCAGAGGCATGGCCTACAAGTCCCGTTGGGGATTCTGTGGCGAGCACAATGCAACCTGCTTCGCCGAAGCCGCCGACACCTGGCGGGACATACAGCGGGATGCCGAGAACGCCTACGACCGCAGCAGCAATTGCAGCTTTACCAGCTTCGTGGGCTACGAATGGACGGCCAGTGCCGAAACAGGCCAGAACCTGCACCACAATGTTATTTTCCGCAATGCCAATGTGCCGGACCGGGCCCTGAGCTGGATAGAGACGCCCTCGCAGGTGCAACTGTGGGATTACCTCGACGAGGAATGCATTGCCGGCAAGCCGGGCTGCGATGCCGTGGTGATACCGCACAACTCGAATATTTCCGGCGGCCTGATGTTTGAAACGGCGCGTATCACCAACAAGGATATACCCGCGGGCCCGGTGACTGCCGATGAAGCGGCCCGTCGGGCGCGCTGGAATACGCTCTTTGAAGTGATGCAACACAAGGGCGCCTCGGAGTGCGACAGCCGCCTGCCGGTGTGGTCTGAGGACGAGTACTGTAATTTCGAGCTGATGGGCTACGACCGCTTCGGGGGCAAGAACACCGGGCAGGTGCGCTTTGCCGCGTTCGACTGGATGAGTCCCCTGCTGGGAGAGGATATGATTCCCGTCACCACGCCGCCGGCAGAGACCAACTTCCTGCGCTACGCATTGAAAAAGGGCCTCCAGCAGCAGGAGGAGCTCGGCGTCAACAGCTTCAAGTTTGGCCTGATCTCGAGTACCGATACCCACATTGCGGCACCCGGGTTGACCATGGAAAAGAATCACCCCGGACACGGCGGCGCCGGCATGGGCGCTCGCGAGGGGGTTCCCGTGGGATTGCCCGATGAACTGGAGTACGGTCCCGGCGGGCTCGCTGTATTGTACGCGGAAGAAAACAGCCGCGATGCCCTGTTCGCCGCGATGCAACGACGCGAGGCCTACGCTACCAGCGGCACACGTCCGGTGCTGCGCTTTTTTGGCGGCTGGGACTATCCCGACAATTTATGCGACGCGGACGATATGGTCGCGCAGGGCTATGCCGGCGGCGTACCGATGGGCGGCGACCTGCGCGCCGCCTCCGCAGCAGCAGCCGCACCCCGCTTCCTTGTTTCCGCCGTGATGGACAACGGCACTGCGGAGTATCCGGGCAGCCCCCTGCAGCGGATTCAGTTGGTCAAGGGCTGGTACGAAGACGGCGAGTTGCACGAGCGGGTTCTCGACGTGGCAGGCGGCGATAACGATGCCAGCGTCGATATCAATACCTGTGAGCCATCCGGCGAGGGGCACCCCCAGTTATGCCGTGTATGGGAGGACAACGATTTCAATCCCGGGGTGCAGGCCTTTTACTACACCCGCGTGCTGGAAAACCCGACCTGCCGCTGGAGCCAGCGCATCTGCGCCGACGCCGGAATCCGCTGTGACGACCCCGACACCGTCCCGGAGGGCATGGAAAACTGTTGCTCCACGGAGCACCAGAAAGTGATACAGGAACGGGCCTGGAGCTCGCCCATCTGGTATATGCCCCCGGGATAAGTGCCGTTTGCCACCAGCATCCACCGCTCCCCGCCCCTGAATTCAGGCGAGTTGGGTCAAAGACTCTGGTGACGGAAAAGTATCCACTCTATACTGGCGGCTGACATACTCACCTACGAGCGGAAGATTCCGGGACGATAATGATGACACCTATGCAGCTTGGCCGCACCGCGGCACTGATACTTTGCCTGCCCGTTGCCGGCGCCTTCGCCCAGGGTGTGGGTAGTGCCGATGCCAGTACCAATATCGTCGAGGAGCGCGTGACAGTGGAGAATGGCGCCGTTTCCGTCTGCGGAGAAGGGGACGGTCTCGACCCATGCCTGGACGCGAATGGCCAGACCTACAGCCAGGAAGTTCACGGTCCGGGTATCGATGACGAGTCGGAGAGCGCCCTCGCCGCCGAAGCCGCGCGTATCCGCGCCCAGTCGCCCGAAGAACTGGAAAAGACCATCAAGGAAATGGAGGAGGGTTACAACCCCGACAGCCGCGCCACAATGGGGCTACCCGACTAGTGTTACGTCCGACTGTTTCGCACAATTTCAGCGAGCCGGCCAGGGTCTCGGGCAATGAAGGATGAAACCGCCTGTCTTCACTGCGACATGCTGGTCAGTGTCGCCGCACTGAGGGAAGGTGAAAGCGCGTTCTGTCCCCGCTGCGGACACTTCCTCACGCGCAAACTCCCGGACCCTTATGGCCGTGTATTATCGTTCACTATCGCCGCCATCATTCTGCTGGTCATGGCGAACAGCTACTCGTTCCTGTCGTTTTCCTCTACCGGCCTGGAAAGCGTGATAACCCTGCGCGAGACACCGGGCGCGGTCTGGGATTACGGAATGCCCGCGGTGGCCATTATGGTGGCAGCCTTCATCATCCTCATTCCCGCGTTGATTCTCGCGTTGCTGCTGCTGTTGTGCATCCCGCTGCACGCAGGGCTTTATCAGCCGTGGCTGATCCCGGTAGCGAAATGGGTATTCCTGACCCAGAACTGGTCGATGGTGGAGGTGTTTATCATCGGGGTCATCGTCTCCCTGGTGAAAATCGCCGCCATGGCGACAGTGGAGCTGGGCATTTCGTTCTGGGCCTATGCCGGATTCAGTATCTGCTTTACACTCGCTATTTCCAACCTGGATCGCTACCAGTGCTGGGAGCGGATAGAGGCACTGCAACGCGCATGACAACACTCGCAAATACCGCCGCCTCCCGCAATCTCGCCGCCTGCCACATCTGTTGCAAACTGGCAGCGCCGGAACTTCACCACTGCCCGCGCTGCGGGGCCGCCCTGCACTTGCGGAAAAGTGACAGCATCCAGCGCACCCTGGCCCTGCTGCTGACTGCGTGTCTTCTCTATATCCCGGCCAATCTCTACCCGATCATGATCACAGACCAACTGGGTACCTCCGAGGGCAGCACCATACTGGGCGGCGTGATCATTTTGCTGCATCACGGCGCCGTTCCGGTGGCGCTGGTGATCTTCGTGTTCAGCGTGATGGTGCCGATCGGGAAAATATTGGCTATGTTCTACCTGGTCTGGACGGTAAAACGCCATTCGCCGGTTAGCCCCCGGCAAAGAACCACCATGTACCAGATTACCGAGTTTGTCGGTAAATGGTCGATGGTGGATGTTTTCGTAGTCGCGATACTGGTCGCACTGGTACATCTTGGAGGCTTGCTGGCCATCCGTCCCGGCGTTGCTGCACTGTGTTTTGCCGGCGTGGTCATCGTCACCATGATTGCCGCGGAGAGCTTCGACCCGCGACTGATCTGGGATGAAATGGAAGAGAAAAACCGTGACAACTGAACAAGCAGACATCAGTCCACGCCGGAAGTTTTCCGGCATCTGGATGATACCCATCCTCGCGCTCGTGCTGGGTATTTACATGGTCATCGACAACATGATGAACGAGGGTCCCGAGATCGAGATCGCTTTTACCACCGCGAATGGCCTCGAGCAGGGCAAAACAAAAGTGAAATACCGCGATGTCGAGATGGGGACGGTTGAGGAAGTCCGCTTGAACGACAATTTCGACGGCGTGATCGCCAAAGTAAAGCTGGACCGGCAGGCGCTGCCCCTACTGCGCACCGATACGCGTTTCTGGGTGGTAACCGCGCGGGTCGGCGTCGACAGTATCTCCGGGCTGGATACCCTGTTATCCGGCGCGTATCTGCAGCTGGCGCCGGGAACCGGTGAAGAGGGTGAACGCAGTTTTGTCGGACTGGATCACCCGCCGCTGACCCCGGCTGGCGCTCCGGGGCTGCGCCTGAGCCTGACCAGTGATCGCGTCACTTCCGTCTCGGATGGAGACACAGTGCTGTACAAAGGCTACAAGGTGGGGCGCGTCGAAACCATGGAGTTCAATCCCACCGACAAGCTCTTTCACTACCAGATTTTCATCGACGCCCCCTTCCATGAACTGGTGAACAGTAGCGTGCGTTTCTGGGATGCCAGCGGCATCTCGGTGAGTATGGGCGCGAACGGACTGAATATACAAACAGGGTCGGTGGAGTCCATATTATTCGGCGGCGTCTCCTTTGGCATACCGGAGGGCGTCAAGGAGGGAGAGGCGGTAGCCGCGAACACCGACTTTAAACTGTATTCGTCCTATGACGAAATACTGGAAAACCCTTTTGAATACGGCACCTACTTCGTGGTGACTTTCGGCCAGTCGGTGAAGGGGTTACTGCCCGGCGCACCCGTCGAATTTCGGGGCATCCAGGTTGGCAAGGTCGACCATGTGATGTTCAAGGAAGGCCAGGCCCTCACCCTGAAGAACGACGCAGAAGGCGAGGGCGCACCAATACCGGTACTGATTTATATCGAACCCGGTCGCATGGCATTACCCGACAGGGAGTCTTCGATCGCATTGCTGCGCAAGGCAGTCAAGCGCGGCGTGGCGGGAGGTATGCGGGCCTCACTCGAGAGCGGTAACCTGCTAACCGGGGCGAAGTACGTCAGTATCGATTTTTATCCGGACGCGCCTCCGGCCACCGAAGGTACGTTTCTGGAGTACACCACGATTCCCACCATCGAAACCGGGTTGGCGCAATTGGCACAAAGCGTGAACTCCATCCTCCACACCATCGATGCCCTGCCGCTTGCCGACACGGTCGCCGGCGCGAATACCGCGCTGGCCACCCTGAATCAGTCTCTCGTCGGCCTGCAGGCCATCATGGAAAACCAGAGCACCCAACAACTGCCGGTGCACCTGGATCAAACTTTGCAGGAACTCCGGGAAGCCATCAGCAGCCTCTCTCCCAGTTCCGAAGCGTATCAAAGTCTCAATTCCAGTCTGCTGTCACTGAATCGCACCATGGCCAACCTCGAATCACTGACACGCAAGCTCGCCGACCAGCCGAATGCCGTGCTGATATCGTCCGACCCAATACCCGATACCATCCCCGAGGTGAGTGAATAATGAAAGTCGCCGGTTTGCTATTGATAGCGCTGCTGTCCGGCTGCGCCAGCCAGACGATCCCCCCCACCTATTATCTGCTGCGCTCCGACCAGAATTTACCATCCAGCACGCTGCAACCATCAAAACAGTATTCCCTGGGCAGCGTGGAGATTGCCGCCTACCTGGACCAACCGGGCCTGGTCATGGCGATGGGGCAGGATGAAATGCGGGCCGCCAGCCAGAATCTCTGGGCGGAGCCGATCTACGACGGTGTACGCAACTTTCTCTCAACCGAAATCGCGCAGGCCAGCGGCCGGGAACTGCTGCCCACAAAACTGAATCCGAACACGACGGTGCTCAATATCCGAATCGACCAATTACATGGAACACCGAACGGCCAGGCGCAGATACTGGCCTACTGGTGGCTGGTCCGCGAGGATGAAGTGATATCGCTCAATCGCTTCGCGGACTCACGCGCGCTGACGGCAAGCGGTTACAGTGCACTGGTGGATGCCGAGAAACTGTTGCTGGCGGAGTTGGCCAGGCGAATCGCGGCGTCACTGTCCGACCAGGGCGCTATATCGGCAGCGGAATAAAAACCCTGGAGACAGCGTGCACCGCGCCGGTCACGGCCCGGTTGCTCGAGTCGCCCGCGATTCCCGCCATCATCTCCTGCAAGACGATTATCTCGCCAAACAGCCGCTCGAAGCTCAGGTTGTCGACGACGCCCTGGTATTCATGGGTGATCAGGTAGTGCTCGCCGTTGCGTTTGCGGGCGTTCTTCAACTTCCATAACAGCACCTCGACATTATGCGCACTGGCGAGAAACACCTGTGCATCGAGTTGGTCCGGCAGAAACATTTCCGGTTGGTACTCGTAGGCGTGACGCAGCATGCTGCCCAGACCCACGACAAGTGCGAATACGCGATCGCCCTTGAAGTCGGGATCGAACGCCAGGTTCATCGCCGCGATATCCTGCTTGTAGTCCAGTTCCGCGAACTGCAACTTGTAGCGGCGAACGGTGAGCTGCGCCAGGCGGCCCTCCACCGTCATACCGGGGATCTTGCGCAATTGCCTGGGATTCCGCTTGTATAACTTGACCACCAGTTCCTTGACGTCTGCACGCGTCCTGGCTATGAACTGGTCAGCGACCAGGTCGATGTCCGATTTCAGAATGTTTTTGGCGTCATAGCCCGAACAGGCGCAGACCAATACAGACAGCAAAATGCAAATGAGTGGGCGCATCACGGAATTCTAACCGCAGTGACCGGGTGGCGCGAGCTTCCGTGATATTCACAGCACCGGAAAGCCGTCCCTGAAATAGCGCCTTCACTGTCAAATATCTAGAGCAAGTCACACAAATAGCTGCACTCACGGGCTGGCATGATGCTATCCTCCTACACTGACAACAAGCTGGAAGTTGTTGTCGCCGTGTACCTGTCTGCTACTGACCAGGGATCGGACCATCGACCTGTGCACGGTTAAAGAGCCCGCAACCCGGGCGTAGTACAAGGGTGCCAGAACATTAACAATATTGCCGGTAAAAGCTTGTTTCCGCCGACAGCACCGTACACGGTAAGCGTCGGCTAGTATGTTGAGAATCGCCGCCCTGTCGCTGCTCCTGGGAGCCACGTTGCTGATAGCGGGCTTGACGCTATTCTTTCCGCCGGCGAATTCCGGCGGACAACAAGCGCCGGCCCTGGTCTGGGATGCCGCCAGCGTCGAGGTTGTCGCGGGCACACCCACGTTGATGGACAACGCACTGCAGCTCGAACTCGATAACACAGGTGAGGGCCTGTTGCGTCTTGCTGCGCGCAACATGGACGCGAAGGATTTCTCCACCATTCATCTCGCACTGCAGGAGCCCGCGGCAGGCCTCGCTGTAGCGCTGGTCTGGAGAAATGCCCAGGAACCCCGAGACTCGCTGTCTTACACACTGGAGAACCAGACGCGGCAATCACTCTGGCTGGCGACAGAGGAACTCAGGGGGTGGAGCGGCAAAATTGACACCTTGAGCCTACGCTTTTCAGGCCGGGCCGGTGACGCCGTCCTGATCAGGGACTTCTCCCTGTTCCCCGCATCCGCAGCGCATAATCTACTGGCAATCTACTCCGACTTAAGCGGCTATGCGCCCTGGAACACCGCGGCGATGAATACGTATACGGGCGCATTCAACGCCTCTTCGTACTACCCGATTGTGCTCGCTGTCTCGCTTCTGCTGCTGAGTCTGCTGGCTTACGGCGTACTGCTTTTCCTCCTTCGCAAGAAGCTGCGCTTCAACTGGGCGGTGGTGGCGCTGATTTTTCTCACTGACTGGATCATCCTGGATATGCTGTGGCAGCACAGGTTACTGCATCAACTGTCCGACACGCACCGCCTGTTCGCCGGCAAGAGCACCGGGGAACGGCTGGCGGTAGGCCCCGATGCCGAGCTGTACAAGTTCGCCTCGAACGTGATACCGCTGCTTGATTCAAGCGGATCGCGTATTTTTGTGACCTCCAGCGATACCTACAGCGGCATGCGCACCGCCTACTATTTCTACCCCTTGAACGTACACTGGGCCCTCTATGGACCGGCACTGCCGAACAAGGATTACCTGCGCTCGGGGGACTACATCGTGCTGGTACAACCTTCCTCGGTGGCGTTTGATCCAGGGCGTGGACGCGTGAAAGTACCCAGGCGGCCCGACCTGGAGGCGGAGCATGTTTTCACGACGCCGTCAGGCACTGTGGTACGGCTGAAGTAAATGGATATGCTACTGACAATCCTCGCCCTGCTCCTGCCTGTACTGCTTGGCGGGATGTGGTTGAACCTGCTGGTGCCGCCCGGGGCCTGCGCCAGACCGGCATTGGTCTGGGGAAATGGCGCGCTGATCGGCCTGCTGCTCGTACCACAGTTCATGTGGGGGCTCGATGCCGTGGGCATACCATTGTCTTTCCTGTCCACCGGATTGCTGACCAGCGCCCTGATCGCGGCGGCGGCCGCCATTCATCGCTACGGGACCAAGCGCATCCGCACCGGTCCCCTGGACGCGCCATTTCGCACCCTGCCAACGGCGCATCGACTGCTTTTTCTCTTCCTGTTATGCCTGGTGGGACTGCGTTGCGTGACGCTGGGGCTGGAGATTCTGTGGCGCCCCCTGTTCCCCTGGGACGCGACCATGCACTGGGCGACAAAGGCAAGAGTCTGGTTTGAGTATCGCAGTATCGTGCCATTTGTTGACAACCATACCTGGTTACAAACGGGCGGCCAGGGGGTTTTCACCGACCGGCACCCGGATTATCCGCACACCATTCCGCTGCTGCAGGTGTGGATGAACCTGGCGACCGGGCGCTGGAACGAAAGCCTGATGAACCTGCCCTGGCTGCTGTGTTTCATCGCGCTTGGAGCGGCATTTTACAGCCAGTTGCGCAATGCCGGCGCCGCCCCCGTGGTTGCCATGGCTTTTACTTATCTGCTGCTCTCCATGCCATTACTGAATATCCACGTGGCGCTGGCGGGCTATGCGGACCTGTTCCTGGGCGCCACCTACTGTGCGGGTTTGATGGCCTTCCACAACTGGGTCAGCACGC
Organism: Gammaproteobacteria bacterium; assembly: GCA_030427485.1. GTDB lineage: Bacteria > Pseudomonadota > Gammaproteobacteria > Pseudomonadales > Halieaceae > Marimicrobium. The sequence continues at coordinate 127,049 of JAUICG010000007.1, read as the reverse complement.
GCTGGCGATCGCAGGCCCTGCTGGCTGCGTTCTTCGCATTCGCCTGCCTGCTCATAAAAGACGAGGGTCTGCCCTGGGCGCTGACTTTCATTCCCGCGCTGTTGCTCGCACCGCACACTCGACACAAGGTCGCCAAACTCGCGGTACTGGTACTTCTTGGCCTGGCATTGCTGGGTGTACTGATGCAGACACATCCGCTTTTCATCACGCAACTGCTTGATTCGGTAACAGAGTTCCACCCAGACGGTCTCGCGGGCACCATACAGGCGATTTGGCTACATGATAACTTCCACCTGCTGGGCTACCTGCTGCTGGCAGTCATTCCCCTGGCGCTAACCCTGCCCGCGGCCTTTACAAAGACCTATGCGAGCATCAGCGCTGCGCTGCTTTGCGCCGTTGTAATGTTCCTGTTCCTGTTCCTGTTCACCGTATTCGGCGCCGGTGCATCAAACTTCACCGGAGTGGGACGGCTGTGTATCCAACTTGCGCCCGGCTTGCTTTTCCTCTGCGCGATGTTGTGCAACGACCTCCTCACCCGCGGCAGGGCAACATAGACCACCCTCCAATAAAGGTATACAAATGTATACTTTTATACAGAAGTTGCTACCATACTCCACTATCAATCTGCGGCAGGGGGCGCGTCTCGCCCCCGCCAGTGGCCAGGAGAAAGCGATGACCGAGGCAGCGAAGCACCTTCCCCCGATCGAGACCATCTACAACCCCAATTCCAGGGCGTATATGGAGAATCCAGTCCCGCAATGCCTGGAACTCGCCCGGCGCGGGCGACTGGTGTGGTACGAGCCGTGGCAGGCCTGGATCATGACACGGATGGAGGACATCATGGCGTGCTGGAAGACTGAACCCCTGTCGTCCGATTTCTACGATTGGGAATTCGCGCCACAGCGACCGCCCGAGGAGGAATGGAGCAACTTCGAGCGCGCGCTGATCGGTCACAGCCTGCTCGCGGACCACGATCACCACCGCCTCGTGCGCCGCGTCACCGCACCGGCGTTTTCCCGCAACGTGGTCGACAAGATCCAGGCGAGAATCGAGCCGGAAGTCAGGAGGCTGTTCGACGAACTGGGAACTCCCGATGTCTTCGATTATCGTGAGAAAATCGCCTTCCATATCCCCTTCATTTCCATTACCCGCATGGTGGGGATCCCGGAAAAATACTGGCCGGAGATAAAACAGGTCATTATGACGTTTACCGAGACCTGGAATCCCACCATTTCCGATGAACAGCGCGAAAGTGCGAGGCAGGACAGCAATCGCGCTATCGACATCCTGAAGAAAGTCATCGAAGAACGCCGCAGTGCGCCGCAGCAGGATGATTTCCTCAGCACGCTGCTGCGCATTGAAGCCGAGAACGACGGCTTCGAAGAAGGCGATATCATCACCTTGATCCTGGCGCTGATCGGCGCGGGCGCGGACACCACACTGGTCGCCCAACAGTGGTCTGTCTACGCGCTGTTGAAAAACGACAGGGATCAGATAGCCAGGGCGCTGGCCTCCCCGGACAGCTTTTCCAACGCGTTCAGCGAGATCAGTCGCTGGGGCGTTTCCTCGAAGATGGGGTTCGCCCGCTACGCACCCGACGACATGGAATTCATGGGGGAGCACTTGCGCAAGGGCGTGATGGTGCTGATGATGCCGCACCTGAAAGACCACGACCCCGAATACTTTGACAATCCCGAAAAATTCGACGTGGAGCGTGAATTCGATCCCGACGCGACCTTTGGTTACGGACCGCGCTTTTGCATCGGAGCCGCCCTCGCCAAACGCCAGCTCTACCTGAGCATGTGCGAGTTGTTCAAGCGTTTTCCCGATGTGGAACTGGCCGAGGAACCGGAACGCGATGAGAGCGATCACAACGCGGTTGTATTCAAGCGCTTGCTGTTGAAAACAAACTGTCGCTAACACCCTTGTAACACCGGAGATCATCCATGGGAAAAGTGGTCGCCCGTATCCTGCTGGCTGTGTTGCTGCTCCTCCTGATCGCGGCTTCCAGCCTGCTGCTGATGGATTCACCCGGGAAGACGCTGGAGGCGTTCGCCATTCGCCATGCGGACAAGCTGCCGCTTGAGTATCTTGGCGAGAAGCTGTTCGACCGGCACTGCGCCTCCTGCCACGACAATCCGGCGATGCACGCGCCTACACGCGAAGCCCTGTCGGGGTTCTCCAAGGAGAGCATCCTCGTGGCGATGGAGTTTGGCAAAATGCAACCCATGGCCGCAGGATTGCGCCAGCAGGAGCGCTTTCTTATCGCGACCTACCTGGCGGGCAGCGCGCCGGAGACGAGCGACTGGGTGGAACAGCAGCGCTGCACATCACCCGGTACAGGTTCTGCACAGGAGTATGTGGGCAACTGGGGATTGGGAACAGACAACCGACGCTTCGTATCCGGCGAACAGGCGGGCATCGATCGCGGCAATGTCGGTACGCTGGAACTGGCCTGGAGCCTGGCCTTCCCACGCGTGACCGATATGCGCTCGCAGCCGGCGATAATCGGCGACACCATGTATTTCGGTGACAAAACCGGCAGGCTCTACGCACTGGATCGCACCAGTGGCTGCATCAGGTCCCACGCCAAGGTGTTCAGCGGAATTCGCTCGGCGATTACCGTAGCGACTCTCGACGACGGCACTGAACTGCTGGTTTTCGCGGATTCCCTCGCCACCGTGTTCGCGATGGACCCGAAAAGCCTGGACATCGTGTGGCAATACTCCGCCCGACTGTTCAACACGTCGGTCATCTCCGGCTCGATCAGCTACTACGACAACCGCCTGTTCATCCCGGTCTCCTCCTTCGAGGTCGCCGCGGCGGGCAGCCCGGATCATATCTGTTGCAAATCCCACGGTGGCGTCATCGCGCTGGACGCGAGCGATGGGGAAGCGCTCTGGCAGTGGCACGCGACACCGGATGCGACACTGCAGGGGCAGAACGCAGCCGGACAGGATCAGTTCGGCCCTTCCGGCGCCTCGGTGTGGACGACACCGACTATTGACGCCCGGCGCAATCGCATTTACTTCGGCACGGGAGAGAATCTCACCCACCCGGCGACCGACACCTCGGATGCAATCATTGCGCTGGACATGGACACGGGCGCTCTTGCGTGGCGCTTCCAGGCTACAGTGGGCGACGTGTGGAACGCAGCCTGCCTGAACAACGGTGCCAACTGCCCGGCTGACGCCGGTGGTGATTTTGATTTCGGCGCATCTGTCATCATTGCACAGGACCGCGACGGCGCGGACATTCTGCTGGCGGGACAGAAGTCCGGCGAGGTGTTCGCGCTCAATCCGGACCCGGCTTCCGCCGAAGGCGAGGTGCTGTGGCGCAATCGCATCAGCCTTGGCACCACCAATGGCGGTATCCACTGGGGGATGGCGGTATCAGGACAGCGCCTGATTGCGCCCGTGGCAGACCCCGAGCGGGACAGACCCGGCTATACGCCCAGTCCGGGACTGTATGCACTGGACGTAAGCAACGGCGACCTGCTGTGGCAACAGGCTGTTGAGCGAGGCTGTGAAATTGCCGAGGAAAACCGGCCGCTCATCGGCCTGGAGAGTATGCGCTCCGGCAAGAAACCGGAACTCTCGGAGCTCTACAGTTGCTCTTTCTACTACGGGCTGTCTGCGGCCGCGACAGTAACGCCTGAACTCGCCTTCAGCGCGGGCCTCGACGGCAAACTGCGCGCGTATGACATCGCCACTGGCGAGATACTATGGCACACCGAAACCGCCAGGGCCTTTACCGCCAGCAACGGCATTGCCGGCCACGGCGGCGCGATTGACGTCAGCGGACAGGTAGTGGCCGACGGTTGGTTGTACGTACAGTCCGGTTACTCGATGTTCGGACAGCTACCCGGCAACATGCTGCTCGCCTACAGGGTGTCGCAATAGAGTCTTTATTTGACCCGGGCGCCACGCTGGCATTCGGCGGCCGACAAGCGGAGCTGGACAAAAATCAGTACGCCACTGTGACCAGACCGCCTATTTGTCCTACACTGAAGATGCCGGATGAAAACCCCCGACACGTTTCGATAACTGACAATAAGGACGACCGTCATGGACCTACCCAAACGCGCCGCCGACACCCCGTTCGGCGTACTGGTTAAGCCTGGCAAGGCTTATTTCTGGTGCGCCTGTGGACTGAGCGAAAGCCAGCCATTCTGCGATGGCTCGCACAAGGACACCGGCTTCTCCCCGGTGCGCTACGAGGCCACAGAGGAAGCCAGGGTGTTTTTCTGCGGCTGCAAAGCCACCGGCAACCAGCCTCTGTGCGACGGTAGCCACAGCAACAAATAGTTGGAACACTTCAGTCACATTCAGCAGCGCGCCTGCGAGCGTCACGGCGGGGCGGCGGCACTGGAGGCAATGATGCCTCTTGTACGCAGTTCCAGCGCGCTGGCCGGAAGCAGGGACGATCGCTGGCTGGCGCAGATGACGCGCTGCATTTTCCAGGCAGGGTTTGTCTGGCGGGTGGTGGATCAAAAATGGGACGACTTTGAAGATGTTTTCTTCGGCTTTCCCCCGCATAAAATCGTGATGCTCAGTCCTGAACAGATCGACCGGTTCGCGGCGAATCCGCGCATTATCCGCAATCGCCAGAAGGTATTGAGCGTACAGGCCAACGCCCGGTTTATCCTGGATATCGGCCGGGACCATGGAAGTTTCGGAAAATGCGTTGCGCAGTGGCCGTTGCAGGATTTGACTGGGCTGTTCGCGCTCTTCAAATCGCGGGGCAGCAGGCTCGGGGGGATGACCGGACAGCGCGTGCTGCGCAATATGGGGAAGGATACATTCATTCTCACCGGTGATGTCATCCGCTGCCTGAACCGCAGTGGTGTGGACGTGGGAGACAACCCCACCAGCAAGCGCAAGCTGCAACTTATCCAGGACGCCTTCAACCGGTGGCACGAGGAGTCGGGCCTCCCGTACAGCCACATCAGTCGCATTTGCGCACTTTCTGTATAGTCCGTTCGCACGATGAGAAAGGCCGGCGGAGAAGTTTCTGCGCGTTGCGCGCACAAACTTGTGACAGTGCTCACAGATAACGCCCTTAATCCCCGATTTTGCGCCGCGCGGTAGTGCAGCGCAACGCTTTTTCCATCAGACTACTGCCAACGCCGCAGGTAACACCAAAGGAGGCTACGATGTCTGCTGAAAAAGCTTCATTTTACATACGAGAGCCTGGTCGCTTCATGCTCAATGTGGCTGAACCCGAAACAAAGAAATACCAGGGCCAGGAACGGCGCATGGAGAATCGACGGAAGGGGAGAGATCGCCGCGTTGATGTGCGCTTCAATATCACCAAGCCGGACCGTCGTGAAACGGTAGGTCGCCGTGCGGAAGACGTTCTTCCCAAGTTCTGGTAGTTTTACCTCAGGGGCGGCGACAGGTCGCCCCGACTGTGTATCACCTCTTTACTGACGCAGTAGTACGTGACTCAGAAACAGTGTCGCCGTCAGCAGCAGTACCGCCCCTCCCTGATGCGCTACACCCAGAACCACCGGCACGTGCAGTAGCAGGGTGCTGATTCCCAGCAGGACTTGGATCATCAGCATCAGCGCCAGCAAAATCGCCGCCAACTTCCCCCGACCCTGCGGCGCATTGCGGTAAACCAGAAACGCCGACACATTCAGCACGACAAAAAGCAGGTAGGCGAACATCCGGTGATTGAACTGAATAGTGGTGATGTCCTCGAACATCGCCAACCAGGTCGGAGAGGTAGCGTAAAGACCGGGAGGAATAAACGAATTCCCCATCAGCGGCCAAGTGGGATAGGCAAACCCCGCATCCGTTCCCGCGACCAACCCTCCCGAGAGAATCATCAGGTAAACAAGCACCGCCAGGAAAAGCGTCCAGCGCGCATAGGGAGGAGGCTCCATGGCGGATTTCTCACCGCGTGCGAACAGCAGGTCAAATGCCAGCCATACCATATAGGCATAAATGGCGACCGCCACACCCAGGTGCGCCGTCAGGCGGTACTGGCTGACTCGCGGGTTATCCACCAGGCCACTTTTCACCATATACCACCCCAACAGTCCTTGCAGGCCACCCATGATAAATAGGATAACCAGTCCGGGCGCCAGTCCGGGCCGCAGGCGGCGGCGCACCGCAAAGTAAAGCAGCGGGACAGCGAACAGCACGCCAATCGCGCGTCCCAACAGACGGTGCAGATACTCGTACATAAAGATGGTCTTGAATTCATGCAAGCTCATCCCGTGATTGATCTTCTGGTACTCGGGAAACTGCTTGTACTTATCGAAGGTGTCTTGCCAGTCCTGTTCGGTCAGCGGCGGGATGACGCCCACAAGCGGCTTCCACTCCACGATGGACAAGCCGGAATTGGTGAGCCGCGTGGCGCCGCCGAGCAGGATCATCGCGAATATAACTACTGCGCAGAAGATCAGCCAACGCGCCACCTGCTGGTCATGGAAAGTCTGTTCTATGCTTGTCATGGCTGCCTGGTCTAGCGCCCCGGTGACGAAAATGCTCATTCTAGCACTCTCCGTTAGTCGCGCCGCTCCGGCTCCATCATTTTTATTTCCAGCGGCTTTGTCGTATCAATGTGCAGGTCGCGCTGCGGGAACGCCACCACTACGCCGGCCTCGTTCAATTGCCGATTAATCTGCAGCCTGAGTTCGCTATCCACCACGAGTCGTTTGTCCAGGTTCTCTATATAGTAGCGCAGGCTTATCAGCAGGCTGTTATCACCGAAATCGTCAAACGTGATCAGGGGTTCCGGATCCGCCAGGACCAGCGGGTGTTTTTTCGCCACATCCCGTACGATATCCAGGGCCTCGTCCATGTCTGTACCGTAGGCGACTCCTACCTGGATCAACCGCCGGGTGACTGAATCCGACAGTGACCAGTTGAGCAGTCGGCTGGTGATGAACTCCTTGTTTGGCACCAGCAATTCCCGTCGGTCGTAATCGCGGATCGTTGTCGCCCGCATCTGGATTCGCGTGACAGTGCCCGACACATCGCCGACTGTTACCGTATCGCCAAGCCGGATCGGTTGCTCGAACAGGATAATCAGGCCGCTGATGAAGTTGGCGACTATTTCCTGCAGGCCGAAGCCTATGCCCAGGCTCAGTGCGGCGACGGCCCACTGCAAAGACGACCAACTGACACCCAGCGAACCCACCACGATTATCACCAGCAACATGGTGGCGGCGTACTGGAACACCCGGGTAAGGGCATACGCCGAGGCCGCTGCCATCTGGAGTTTCTGCCGCAGGAAAATTTCAAACAGGCCGGGAATACGGCGTATTGCCAACCAACCCATTGCGGCGATCAACAGCGCCAGCAGCACCTCGCCCAAAGTGACAGGATCGATGATCTCCCGTCCATCGACAGTTGTCGTCTGGTGCCACAAGCTGAAAGAGTCCAGGATACCCAGGGCCGGAAACACTTCTGCCCAGATCAACGCTATTCCCGCGAGACCGCCGAACAACGTAAGCAGATTGAGGAACTTGGTGCCCTCGTCGTTCAACAACTCTGGATCATTTTCCAGTATCTCATCCTCGATACTCGCCTGGCTATCCTCGTTGCTGTTTCTGGCAATATCCTTCCTGACATCGTAGGCCATGCGGCGTCGGGTAAGTCCCAGCCAGCGCAAGCCCAGTTCATGCAGAATCAGCATGCAACTGAGCAGGACAAAGGTCCTGAGCAGTAGCAGCGCGACTTCAATCGCGGTAAACGTATAGCCCAGAAACACTGCGAGAATGGCCGCGACCGGAATCCAGAACAATAACCGGCGAAGCAGTTTCGCCCAGAACACACTTTCCGCACTGCCCTTGTCCTGGAGAATCATCTGCATCTTGTTATGGACAAACTCGGGAAGCCGGTGAAAGAAGAACGCGATAGCAAACAGCACAAACACGACCGAGAGGGTACCCAGGAACCCGCCGACACTCCGGGGATAGAGGTTCAGGAAAAAGACGACCAGCGCCGCAGCGGGAATCAGCGTGAGTTCCAACGTTATAATCCCTCGCCTGAGGAGGGACACGCGATTGGCCGGCCAGCGGAAATGCATGCTCAACAGACCCTTGGGCAGCAGGGCAATGCGCAAGAATTCCAGGCCCCAGAAATAGAAGGTCACTCGCGTCAGCGCCAGGTGCAGTGCCGTCGCGAGCTCTGATTCCTCCACCTGTAATTCAAACAGCCAGGCAATCGCCAGCATCAGGAGTGGCCACTTGATACAGAGCAGTAATGACAGTCCCAGCGCGTGTAGCGTGCTGGCGAAACTGTCCGAGCGCACGTAACCAACATGTTTTCCCGTCTCCGCCAACTGCTGCTTGAAGCGCGGTCCGTAGTAGACAAGGCCCAGCACGACCAGCGCCAGCACACCGGTGACAGGCTGCGCGACAATTTCCGCGGGGATGTTGCCGATCACGGTGGCCCATCGGTCCGGGGCGAGCACCTCTTCCAGTTGCTCGACGATTTCGTCCGACTCACCCAGGAAGAGACCGAACCTGTCCCGCGACGGAATCCACAACAGTCGTGCTGAGATAAAGTCGCGGTAGGCGTCCACCGCCAGGATGTATCTTCGCAATGCGAAATCAAGGTCCCCCAGTGCCTGGGCATAGATATTCTCAAGCTCGATCGCCTTGCGTACCAGCTCACGTCGCGTGCGGACCAGTTCATCGAGATCGTCCTTCACCTGTGCTATCACCCAGGGGGAAAGTCCCTCCAGCAGAAGCAAGGTGTAGTCACCGGGAGTGCGCAGCTGGCGGCGCTCTTCCTCGAGCTCTACCTGCCTCAGGCTCGACACCCTGATAGCATCGGCGTTATCGGCAATCTCTTTTACCAACTCACCATGCGCCGGAAGCTGCGCCTGTCTCTCGCGCAGTATCTCGCCAACCACGGTGCTGAGGCCCAGTAGTTCCAGCTTGTGCTCAATGGACGCCAGGTCAAACTCGAGTTGCTCGGCCATGCTGCGAACCTGGCGATCCTGTTCGTCCGCCTTTTCTATTTCGCTGTTGCGCTCACTGAAGGTTTTCGCCAGCACGGCATTGTCGTCCGCCAGGCGGCGCAGCACATCGTGCTTACCCTCGGTACCCGCCAGGACGAGGTCAGCGGTGGCTTGCGCACGCGCCGCCTCCCCTTCACGTAACCTGCTGGCTCGCTGCGTCATGGCGCGGGCGCGCTTTTCCAGCCGGGCTATGTTGTAACTGGTTTGATCCAGTTGCGCCTTCAGCAACTCCAGTCGCATGGGCTGGCTGAGCAGTTCCTCTTCCAGCGCCGCTTTCTCGGCATTCACACTGGCCAGTTCGGCGCGCGCCAGCCACAGCGCCGCCTGATCTGCGCTGGTTCCGCCATTACTGTCGGACATTACCTCCAGCTGGGCCGCCAGTTGGGTCGATAGACTGGCCAACTCCGTCACGCGCTTGCGGATCTCGGTAGGGCGGGCGGGCATCGCGTCAATCGCAGCGCGTATCTCGGTCAGCCGCTTTTTGCCGGCATCCAGCTCGGATTTTTCAACCTGGATCAACTGCTCCAGTTCAGGCAGGGCAAAAGACGGCAGGGTTTCATCGCCGGCTTGCCCGGACGCATGCGCCCGGGCCAGCTGTTGTTCGATATCTGCGGCCTCCTGCACGGCATTCGCCCTGGCCAACGCATAGCCATTGAGTTGTCGACTGAACTGCTCGAACCTGGAGAGGGCCGACCGGGTATCGGCGTACGACGCGAGCAGCGTCGCCCGCTGCGGATCATCCTCCGGCAAACTGGCGGTGACATGGGCGGCGGCCGCATCCAGTTGGGACGCGGTCACCCCGGGCGCTGCCACCTGCCCCGAGGCATACGTGGCGGTAAGCAGCACCAGTAAAACCAATACTCTCAACATGTTTTCCCCTGGGCAATGCAAATCCCGGCGCAGGTTGCATCACCGAATTATGGGCACACTCTATACCGGTTGCTCAAATGTGGCCAGCACGTGGCCTGCTGGCGTAGAATGCGCGTCCACAAACCTCTGCGTATCCTCCATGCCGCTACTACGTCTTGACGCCGCAAATTTGCACTTCGGAACACAGGTCATCCTGGACAATGTCAGCCTGGGCATCGCCCGGGGCGAGAAGCTCGGCCTGCTGGGGCGCAATGGCACCGGTAAAACGACCCTGCTCAAGATACTGGCGGGCGAATTGAGCCCCGATGCCGGCGAATGCTGGGTACGGCCCGGAACTCGAATCGCGAGACTGTTACAGACGCTGCCGGAGGCGGATCAACTGTCCGTTTACGATGTTGTCGCTGCAGGGCTCCCGGATGCCGGGTGCCTGTTGAGCGAGTACCACAAACTGGTACAGGCCGAAGCGCCGGACATGGACAGGCTGTCGCGAGTCCAGCAACAGCTGGAGGCCGCTGACGGCTGGCAGTTGCAACAGCGCGTGGAAACCACGATCAGCCAGTTGCAATTGCCTGCGGAGGCCACGATGGGTGAGCTTTCCGGCGGCTGGCGTCGCCGGGTCGCGCTGGCCCAGGCCCTGGTAAGCCAGCCCGACCTGTTGTTGCTGGACGAACCGACCAACCACCTCGACATTCCCGCAATACGTTGGCTGGAAGAGCAACTCGCCGGCTTTGCCGGCGCCATCATCCTCATCACTCACGACCGAAGATTCCTGCAAAACGTAGCGAACAGTATCGCCGAGTTGGACCGCGGCCACCTGACCCAGTGGCGTGGCGACTACCAGGGGTTTTTGCGCCACCGGGAACAGCAGTTGGAGGCGGAGGAACGCGCGAACGAACTCTTCGATAAAAAACTGGCCCAGGAAGAGGTGTGGATTCGCCAGGGGATCAAGGCCAGACGCACCCGCAACGAGGGACGGGTACGCGCACTGAAGGCGCTGCGCAGCGAGCGGCAGAAACGCCGCGAACGCACTGGCAGCGCGAGTTTCGCAGTAGAGAACTCCGCGCAATCCGGAAAAATCGTCGCGGAGCTGCAGCATGTCGACAAGCGTTTCGGTGACCAGACTGTACTGAAAGATGTTTCAACCATCATCCAGCGCGGTGACCGCGTTGGCATTGTCGGACCGAATGGCGCCGGCAAGTCCACCCTGGTAAAACTGCTGCTGGGAACACTGCAGCCCGATGCCGGCAGGATCGTGCTCGGCAGCAAACTGGAACTGGCCTATTCCGATCAGTTGCGGGATCAACTGGATCCCGGCAAGAACCTTATCGACAACGTGTGTGGCGGCCAGGATTTCATCGAAATCAATGGCAAGCGCCGACACGCGATTTCCTACCTCGGCGACTTCCTGTTCAGCCCCGAGCGCGTGCGCACACCGGTCAAGGCCCTGTCCGGCGGCGAGCAGAATCGCGCGATCCTCGCAAAACTGTTCAGCAAGCCGGCCAACCTGCTGGTACTCGATGAACCCACCAATGATCTCGACATTGAAACACTGGAACTGCTCGAGGAAATCCTGTTGAACTTCGACGGCACAGTGCTCCTGGTCAGCCACGACCGCGACTTCATGGACAATGTGGTCACCAGCCTCCTGGTGCTGGAAGGCGACGGCGCAGTGAGCGAGCAGGCCGGCGGTTACAGCGACTGGGAGGCCCGCGGTGGCCAGCTGCGAAGTGTACAGTCAGCGCGAGCAACGCAAACACCCGCCGCCTCCCCGCCGACGACGGCGGAGACCGCGGAGACCGCGGAGACCGCGGAGACCGCGGAGACCGCGGAGACCGAGACTCCCAAAACGGCGCGCAAGAACAAACTGTCCTACAAGCTACAGCGTGAACTCGACGGTATGCCCGCCCTGATCGAAAAGCTGGAACAGCGTCAGCAGGAACTGGAGAGCACGGTTGCCGCGGCGGATTTTTATCAGCAGGATCACGTCTTGGTCCAACAGACACTGGATCAGCTCGCCGCGGTGCAGTCCGAATTGGAAACCGCGTTTGAGCGCTGGGCGGCGCTGGAGGAGGGTGAAGCGTGAACGGTCTTGCAGGGAGCAGGTACCAGCATATTAAGTATGCTTATTGTGCGCCGGAGAATGCGGCTAGTACCGGTGGCTGGGACACGCCAAAAAGCGCACATCCATGTGCAAGCTCGGGTGGCGACGTCCTGTCGCCACACGGTCCCAGCCACCGGTACTAGCCGCATTCTCCTCTACCAGGCAGCTCCTAATCTCCGAAAACAACCAGTATCAGTAAGTTCCATGAGTGCGGCCTCAAGCATATCCCGCTACAATGCGCCGAAAACCCAGCAGCGGAAATTCATGAGCACGTATCAACAACAGCTTCACTGCCCACCCGGCGAAATTGATCTCGACTTCTGGAGAGCACCGGAGGGCGTTGCAGTGCCCGATGACGAACTCACGTTTCTGCTGGTGCCCGATGCGGTGGAGTCCATGGCGGTGTTCGAAGTGTCGCAGCAGGTTCACAACTACCAGCAGGCGCATGCGGCCAGCGATGACGCGATCACGTGCGCGCTGATGGCCACGATGGGCGGCATGCTTCCCGGAATACTGATTTACGATCACCTGGCGAAGGGACGGCCTGAAGGGACAAGCCGTATCGAGTTTGGCACCATCGGCGTTTCCCTGTACAAGGGGCCGAACGAACGCCACGACTGCCCGCAGGTGCAGCACGAGGTTTCGATCGCCATCGACGATGAGGTCGTACTGGCGATTGATGACCTGGGAGATCGCGGCGGCACACTGCAGTTCCTGACGCAGTACCTCACGGAGAAAGGCGCCAGGCGGGTCCTTACCCTGGCGCTCTACATGAAACCCATGGCCATTGCAAAATGCCCGGCGGACTTTTCCTTTGGCGTGGTCGAACAGGACACCTGGATCATCACCCCGCGGGAAATGGTGGAAACCCTGGTAAAGCGTGTGCCGCTATGGCGAGAGCGCGGCGCGGACCGGCGCGAATGCCAGCGACGCCTGGTCGACATCATCGGTTATCCACCGCGGTTGGCGGACTACTACCTGAAGCGGATATTCGCCGACTGAAACCCGTTTGCGGACCGGCTCCCCGGCGCCTAGAGCACCTTTGCGACAGACTCGGCGATGTAATCGATATTCCCGGTGTTAACTCCCGCCACGTTGATGCGCGAAGAATCCAGCATATACACGCCACACTCCTGTCGCAGCCGCACCGCCTGCGCAGGACTCAGGCCGAGAAAAGAAAACATCCCTTTTTCACGCTCGATAAACGCGTAATCACCCCCGCATCGCGCTTCCAGTGCGCGGCGCAGTTCACTGCGCAGACTATTGATGCGCTGACACATGGCGGTCAGTTCCGTGCGCCAGATTTCCCCGAGATGATCGTCTGTCAGCACCCGGCCGGCCAGCAGGGCGCCGTGAGCGGGTGGCATTGAGTAAACGCGCCGCGCGGCGGCCAGGGACTGGCTCAATATCGCGCGCGCGTTGGCCGCATCGCTACAGACAAAAATTGCGGCGCCGACACGCTCCCGGTATAGCCCGAGGTTCTTTGAGCAGGAGGCCGCCACGATCACCTCGGGCAGTCGCGACACCAGCAACCGCAACCCGGCGGCATCCTCTTCCAGGCCGTCGCCCATGCCCTGGTAGGCAAAGTCGATGAAGGGAGTGAATCCCTGCTGCTCCGCCAGTTCAGCAATCACGTCCCACTGCGACAGGGTCAGGTCTGCTCCGCAGGGATTGTGGCAGCAGCCGTGGAGCAACACCACGTCGCCGGCGACCGCCTTTTTCAGGTCCGACACCATGGCGTCGAAGTTGACCCCGTGCGAGGCGGGATCGTAGTAGCGATAGCTGTGAAACTCCAGGCCAACACTGCCCAGCAGCGGAATATGCACCGGCCAGGTCGGATCCGACACCCAAACCCTGGCGCGCGGCGCGGCCGCGTGGACGATTTCAGTGCCGATGCGCAATGCCCCGCAGCCGCCAGGCGTTTGTATGCTGCAGACACGCCCCTCCAGCAGCGCTGCGCTACCCGCGCCCAGCACCAGGCGCTGCAGGCCGGTATTGAAGTGTTCATCACCGGCGGCGGCCAGGTAAGCCTTGGTCTCCTCCTCCTCGACCATGGCCCGCTGCGCCAGTCGTACCGCTTCAAACACAGGGCACACTCCCTGTTCATCCATGTAGATACCAACGGTAAGGTCGACCTTGTGGGGATTGGGGTCGGCGCGACAGGCAGCGGACAGGCCGAGTATCGGATCGGGCGGTAATTGTTGCAGCGTTTGCAGCATAACGTTCTCCGGGATATTACATCTGCGCCAGCAGGGCCGTAAGGAACTGCCAGAAGGGTTTGACCGTATCGATCTTCAGGCGCTCCGCCGGCGAGTGAGCACCCTGAATTGTGGGACCAAACGAGAGAATATCCAGGTCTGGCTTCTTGCCTTTCAATATACCGCACTCCAGGCCCGCATGTATCGCCTTCACGGCGGGTGCGCTACCGAACAAGCGCTCGTGCAGCGCACAGCCCTGCGCCAGCAACGCACTGTTCATATCGGGTTCCCAGCCCGGGTAGCCGACCACCTCTTTCACCGTCAGGCTGTAGGCGCGCGCCAGCGCCAGCGCCGCATTCTGCAGGGGCAGGCTCTGTTGGGCATTAAAGAAGCGGTAACTCGATTCCACCAGCAGCGCGCCCCGCCGCAACCGGGCCACTGCCAGGTTGATGCTCAGGTCTACCAGATCGGCGCCGAGCGCGAGATTGTAGGCTTGCACCCCGTGGGGGAAGACGGCCAGCAAATCGAGGATTGCGGCGCTGTCGGCCGCACTCAGCACCGCGCGATGGGTTGACCGCTGCAGTTCAAACGCCAGCTTGCCATCCGCCTGCGGCAGGTAGCCCAGCGCATCCTGCCTGACCTGCTCAACGCGTGCCGCCAGTTGCCCGGAGATATCCGGCGCACAACTGAATCCGATCACGCCCTCTCGCGGGATAACGTTGTGCGCGACGCCGACATCCAGTGAAGCGATCCGCACGCCCTCCAGGCCGTGTAAACACTGCCCTAGCAGCTTTATCGCATTACCTAGTTGCTGGTGGATCTGGATACCTGAATGCCCCCCGGCCAGGCCCTTGATCGCCAATTGCCACTGTTGCTGATCGACCGGCGGCGCTTCAGTGGCATAGCTGCGACTGAATTCCCAACCGCCACCGCCGGTACAGCCCACGTAGAGTTCTTCCCACTCCTCCGTATCCAGGTTCAACATGCGCGTACCCGTGAGCAGCGATGCGTCAAGCCGCAGCGCACCCCCCAGGCCGGTTTCTTCATCAACGGTAAACAGTAATTCCAGCGGCGGGTGCGCCACTTCCGGGTCAGTCATCAACGCCAGTGCCGCCGCACAGCCAACCCCGTTGTCCGCCCCCAGCGTGGTGCGATCCGCCAGCAACCAGCCATCCTCGATCACCAGGTTCAATGGGTCGCGACTGAAATCATGCTCCTTGTCCGCGGTTTTTACCGTGACCATGTCCAGGTGGTTCTGGATAACCACGGTCTCGCGGCCTTCCATGCCAGTGCTGGCCGGGACAGCAACCACCAGATTGCCCTCTGCATCCACGCGCCAGGGATGCCCGCCCTGCTCTGCCTGACCGATGACGTACTGGCGCACTGCCGCCTCCTGCCCGGAGGGTCGCGGAATTTGCGTAATCTGGTAGAAATGCTGCCACAAATGGGCGGGGGCTGCGGGGTAATTGTCCGGCTTCATGCAGGCTCTCCGGGAAAAGCGCGGAATTATAGCCCAGCGCAGGCTGTGCGGACATTATTCACACTATTGGCATGTACTTTTTACATCACGCGATCAGCGCTGCAGACTATACTACGAGAGGGCTTCGAAAAGAGACCATCCGGGTAAACCATGAAAAGACTGGACGACGGAAAGACGAGTTTGGTGGAGTTCATGCGCAGTATTCGCTCTACACGCCACCACGCCCCGAAATCCGACTACTACTTTCCCGAGCATCTTGCCGGATTCCGCTCGCACAAGCGCGATCCGCAGACGGACGCGGGAAAGACATCTCGCAGCGGAGACTAGACTACGGTTCGCGGCGCGAGCTGAATCTTCGCTGACACAAGCAGGGTGCTCACGGCGGGCGTTCTACCGCCGGAACGGAACTTGCACTGCGGAACGCCCCGGGGCCTCAGCTCGCGGGCACCACCCGCACCAACGGCCTGATATGCTCGCTGCGACACAATGCCCAGCGCTCGTGCGGTTCCACCAGGTGGTTCGCCGCCACCGCAAACACCAGTGGGTTAAACGGGAAGCCGACATGGCTGGCCATCACTGCCATGTTGGTCACGTAGCGCGGGTCGCCCTGGCATTTTGCGATACCGGCGCCCACGATCCCGTCCGACTCGCTGTACAGCGCGAGCACTGGCACGCGTAGCGCTCCGCCGGCGTAGGTATGGTCCACCCAGCGCGCCAGGGCGTCCTCGTCCACCTCGTGGTCATAGAGACTGCCCATCACGCTGTACAACGCGGTGCCCCGCGGATCGCCGTAGGGCGTACCCAGGGTTATCACCTGTCGCAGCCACTGCGGAAAACGGTGCGCCAGGGCCACTGCATACAAACCGCCCAGGCTCCAGCCGATCAGTGTCACTTTGCGCCCACTGGCTTCGAATTCCGCCTTAATCCGCTCCGCTATCACGTCCTCGGTCGCGATCCGGTGCGCCAGAAAATCGTCGAGGTGCCGAGACCGCACATTCACCGCATTGCGCCCCAGTCCCCAGGGAATGGCATTGTAACCACGGTGGTTCAGGAATTTTCGCAGTTGCGAGGTGGAGCCATCCGCGCCCATAAAGCCCGGAATGGTCATGATGGTGTGCCCATCCCCTTTCGGCAGTGTTTTCAACAGCGGGCCCAACAGGACGGAACTGCCCATTTCCAGCATCACGCGACTGAACTCCATCACGCTGTGACGCAGCGGAGGTGGACGCAAGTCGGACATGGTCGGTTGATAGTGACTTGGCATGGACGCTCCTGGGGAACCGGTCTCCATCATTGTGGCCACTCTTCGCGCAGTAATACAGTACTACCTCGACATCGTGGTTCAATTTTTTATGCTAGAATTGCCGCCCTGTTGGCATTTTCATCGTTAATGACCTATTTCCGGCCCTGAACCTTCCTGTGACTGACCAGCGCGACACACTGTATTCCGACCCGCTGGCAGAACACGGCCTGTTTGCTTTCGATGACAGCGTGGCCCGCGTGTTCCCGGATATGATCAAGCGCTCGGTGCCGGGTTATCCCACCATCATAGCCATGACGGGGCTGCTTGCCGGCAGATACGCGATTGAGGGAAGTTCACTCTACGACCTGGGCTGCTCACTTGGCGCGTCCACCCTCGCGATGCGCCAGAACATCCGGCAACCCGACTGCCGACTTGTCAGCGTGGACAATTCAGCCGCCATGCTGGAACGCTGCCAGAGTATTATCGATACCGACACCCACGATACGCCCGTGCAACTGAAACTGGCGGACCTGCAGGATGTGTCCATAGAGAACGCGTCTGTGGTGGTGCTGAACTTCACTTTGCAATTCATTCCCCGGGAATTACGCGATACCGTGCTTGCACGCATCTACCGGGGATTACTGCCGGGTGGCATCATGGTGTTGTCCGAGAAGGTCACTTTCGAGGACCCGCATCTGGACGCGCTGAATGTCGAGTTGCATCACCAGTTCAAGCGCGCCAACGGTTACAGTGACCTGGAGGTTGCCCGCAAGCGCAGCGCACTGGAAAACGTGCTGATACCGGAGACCCTCAACCAGCATCGGCAACGCATTGCAAGCGTCGGGTTCAGTAGCTGCGATGTGTGGTTCCAGTGCTTCAATTTCGCCTCGCTGATCGCGCTCAAATAATGGATTACCGACCCCTGATCGCGCGCTGGCGCGGCGGCGAGTTAGACCGCTGGGCACGGAAACTTGAGGAACAGGTCGCCGGCGGCCTCAGCCACGAGCGCTACGGTGATCTCGCACGCTGGTTGCAGGCGCTGCAGGAACTGCCGTCACTGCGGGCCGACACTGTCCATCTCGACCGGGCCCGCGTGGGCGCCAGCGCGGTCGAGCCACTCAGCGCCGCCACTGCGGAACAGCTACGCACGGCACTTGGCAAGCTGCACCCGTGGCGCAAGGGACCCTTCGAATTGTTCGGCGTCCATATCGATACCGAGTGGCGATCCGACTGGAAATGGGACCGGGTGCGCCCCGCCATCGATCCCCTGCGCGACCGCAGAGTACTGGATGTCGGCTGCGGTAGCGGTTACCACTGCTGGCGTATGCTGGGCGATGGCGCGGCCGAGGTGATCGGCATCGACCCCACCCCGTTGTTCGTGGTGCAGTTCTGGGCGCTGCAGAAATATCTGCAGCGGGACAATGCCTGGGTATTGCCGCTACCGATGGAGCAGGTGCCGGCGAAACTCCACGCGTTCGATACGGTTTTTTCCATGGGCGTGCTCTACCACCGGCGCTCGCCGCTGGATCACCTGCAGGAATTGAAAGACTGCCTGCGACCCGGCGGCCAGCTGGTGCTGGAAACCCTCGTGATAGACGGCGAGCTGGGCGACACCTTGCTCCCGGAAGGCCGCTACGCTCGCATGGGCAACGTGTGGTTCCTGCCCAGTGTGGCCACGCTGCAGAGTTGGCTGCGCAAGCTGGGATTTATCGATGCGCAACTGGTGGACGTATCTGTCACCACCACCGGGGAACAACGCGCCACCGAGTGGATGCGGTTTCATTCGCTTGCGAACTTTCTTGACCCTGAAGATGCCGGCAAAACCATCGAGGGCTATCCGGCACCACGGCGGGCGATCGTGACTGCGCGGGCGCCGGGAAAGTGGGAATCCGCCGGCTGAATTTACCTGGCGCCGACAATCGGTTAGCTGTCACCGGAGCCGTGAGGCACCCGTACACGTCATCTTGCCGGCGGGGCGGCGTCGCCCATCCGGCGAGCAGAAAATCAATGCAGGGACTTGTCCGCCCGATGCTCATCGAAGGCAAATTCAAACACTTCGCGAAAATTTCGCGCAAAATGCACGTTGATGCCCTCGCGCAGGTAATCGGGCAACTCCTCGAAGTCGCGCCGGTTGGCAAAGGGCAGGATCAACTCCATGATTTTGCTACGCCGCGCCGCAATCACCTTTTCGCGTATACCGCCCACGGGCAACACCTGCCCCGTCAGCGTCAGTTCACCGGTCATCGCCAGCGGGCGTTTGATACGTTCGCGACGGGCCAGTGACACCAGCGATGTCGCCATCGTAATACCCGCACTGGGGCCGTCCTTCGGGGTTGCGCCTTCGGGTACATGCAAATGTACCAGGCTCATGTCGAAAAAGTCCTGGTCGCAGTTGTAGTCCTTCAGGTGGGCGACAACATAGCTGTAAGCGATTTCCGCGGACTCCTTCATCGTCTCGCCCAGTCGCCCGGTCAGCTTGAACCCGCGATTGAGTGTATGCACCTGTGACGACTCGATGGGCAGGGTGGCACCTCCCATGGCCGTCCAGGCGAGTCCGGTGACGACGCCCACGCCGCGCAGCGGTCGCTCCGCCTGGAAGGGCGGCTTACCCAATAGCACCTCGATGTCTTTCTTCCCTACCCGGAGTTTTTTCTCCTTATCGTCCAGCAGACGCACAATGGACTTGCGCATGATACGGGCCAGTTGCTTCTCCAGCGTTCGCACACCCGCTTCCCGGCAGTAGGAGTCGATAACATACTTCAGGCCTGCGTCGTTGATCTTCAGTTGCTCCTCCTTCAGGCCGTGACGCTCCAGTTGCTTGGGCCACAGGTGATTCTTCGCAATGAATAACTTCTCCTCGGCCACATAGCCGGACAGGCGCAGGATTTCCATGCGATCCAGCAGCGGGCCGGGGATGGTATCGAGTTGATTGGCCGTGCACACGAAGAGCACCTTGGACAGGTCGACTCTCAGGTCCAGGTAGTGATCCAGGAACTCGCTGTTCTGCTCCGGGTCCAGCACTTCCAGCAAAGCGGAGGCCGGGTCGCCCTGGAAGGAGGCGCCAATCTTGTCGATTTCATCCAGCATGATGACCGGGTTGGCCACCTGAACTTCCTTCAGCGCCTGCACAAACTTGCCCGGCATCGCGCCGATATAGGTACGCCTGTGTCCCTTGATCTCTGCCTCGTCGCGCATACCCCCCAGGCTGAAACGGTAGAACTCGCGCCCCAGTGCATCGGCCACTGAGCGACCTATACTGGTTTTGCCGACTCCCGGCGGACCCACGAGCAGCAGGATGGAACCGGCGATTTCACCCTTGAATGCGCCCACGGCGAGGAACTCCAGTATACGGTTCTTCACATCGTCAAGGCCCTCGTGATGCTCGTCCAGCACGGTCCGTCCGTGCTTGAGGTCCAGGTTATCCTCGGACAACACCCCCCAGGGCACGCTGGTCGCCCAGTCGAGATAATTGCGCGTGACGCCGTATTCCGCGGAGCCTGTCTCCAGCACGGACAGCTTGTGCAGTTCCTCGCTGATGCGCCTGGATGCCGCCTCCGGCATCACAAAGTCCTTGATCCGATCCTCGAACATCTCCACATCGGACGTGCGATCATCCTTGGAAATACCCAGTTCTTTCTGGATGATTTTCAATTGCTCGCGCAGGAAAAACTCGCGCTGCTGCTCGGAAACCTTTTCGTTCACCTGACTGGTGATCTGGCCCTGCAGTTCAGCGACCTCTCGCTCTTTGCGCAGGAGATTCAACACCTTCTCCATGCGCGAGCGAAGTGGCAGGGTATCCAGTATCTCCTGCAGTTGCTCCCCGGTGGCAGTGGTCAGGGCCGCCGAGAAATCGGCCAGCTTGCTGGGTTGCCGGGGACTGAAGTTAGCCAGATATTGCTTTAACTCTTCACTGTAGAGTGGATTGAGCGGCAGCAATTCCCTGATTTCCTTGATCAGCGCCATCGCATAGGCTTTGATTTCATCGTTGTCGCGGTCACCCTGGCTACGCGGGTACTCTACCTGCACGAGGTAGGGCGGCTTGTCGCTGAGCCAGCGCACGATGCGAAAACGCTTGATCCCCTGGGCCAGAAAATGGCCGGTGTGTCCCGCCGCATTGGGCGGCCGGTGCAGGCGTACAACGCAGCCGATCTCGGGGAACTGTCGCGGCTCCGCCGCGGTGGAATCGGGCACGTTCACATACGACAAGCCGATCAGGCCGTGTCCCTCACGCTGCACGGCTTGCAGTGTCTTCTCCCAGGTTCCTGGATCAATTGCGATCGGTTGTACCTGCCCCGGGAAAAAGGGCCGGTGCGGTACGGGTATCAGGTGCAGTGTATCGGGCAGCACATCGTCGGCCACCGCCGGGGGCTGCCGTGTCTCCTGCGAAGGCTCCACTTCAATCTCGTTTGAATCGTCTGTTTCACTCATGGTGTTTCAGTTCCTGTTCCTGCCGTGGGATATCCCCGTCTCCTGTGCATCATCTCTTTATATAGGCTGAACGGTAATTTTCAAGCTTCACGACCCGGGACGTACTGCCGCGCCGCCGTTACCGTTATACTTGCATCTTTTGACCATCCACCGCGTATCGCGGCGCAGATACCAGAGGACCATACCGTGCACATCAATCAGCTGTCAGTCGCCGAACTGGCGACAGAACAGAATTCACTGCAGCAACAGTACAATGCTTTAAAAGCCCGGAATCTCGCGTTGGATCTCACGCGGGGCAAGCCCTGCACCGAGCAGGAGGATCTGTCGAATGCGCTGGACGGCATTCTCAAAGGCGATTACTTTACGGCGGATGGCAGCGATACCCGCAACTACGGCGGGCTGGATGGTCTCCCAGAAGCCCGCGCGCTGTTCTCAGAGGTGCTGGGAACTCGCGCCGGGGAAACCCTCGTGGGCGGCAATTCCAGCCTGACGCTGATGTACAGCGTGGTTGAGTTTGCGCTCAGCGAAGGGCTGGCCGGCGCCGCCTCCGCCTGGGGCAACAACGATACCGTGAAGTTCCTCTGTCCCGTTCCAGGCTACGATCGCCATTTCTCCATCTGTGAACACCTGGGCATCGAGATGGTCACCGTGCCGATGCTGGACAGCGGGCCGGATATGGATCGGGTTGAGGAGCTCGTACAACAGGATCATGCGATCAAGGGCCTGTGGTGCGTGCCGCGCTTTTCCAACCCTACCGGCTGCGTCTACAGCGATGACACCGTGGAACGTATCGCCCGCCTGGGCCTGATCGCGGGCGACCAGTTTCTGGTAATGTGGGACAACGCTTACGCCGTACACACCCTGTACGACGATGCGCCAAAACTGGCCTCTATCAGCGATTTCTGCAGAAAGCACGGCACGATGGACAACGTGATCCAGTTTGGCTCCACGTCCAAGATCACGTTTGCCGGCGCGGGCGTGTCCTATCTGGCCACCAGCGAGCGAAACCTCGCGGCACTGAAAGCGCACCTGGCGTTCCAGACTATTGGCCCCGACAAAGTGAACCAGCTGCGCCATGTACGTTTTCTGGCAGACATGAAAACCCTGGCCGGTCACATGGCCGCACACGCTGCGCACATCAGCCCCCGGTTTGACTGTGTACTGGAAGCGCTCACCCGGGAACTGTCCGGTCGCGGAATGGGCGAATGGACGTCTCCCCGCGGAGGCTATTTCATATCGTTCAACACCCTGCCGGGGCAGGCGCGCAAAGTCGTGCAACTGGCTGGCGCGATCGGCGTAAAACTCACCCCGGCAGGGGCCACATTCCCCTATGGGGAAGATCCCGAGGACAGCAATATCAGGCTCGCGCCCACCTACCCCTCACTGGAGGATGTAAAAGCCGCAATCGAGTCGTTCGTGGTATGCGTGAAGCTCGCTGCGGTCGAGGATCGATTGCAACGTAAGGCGTAATGCGGTAATGCCGCTAGTACTGCCACTCCTCGCCCCACAGGCTGCGGATATAGGCCACTAAATCCCAGATTGCCTCGTCGCTGCCCAGTTCGGTACGCCAGCCGGGCATCGCCGTACCCGTGCCATTGGCGATACTGTCGAACATCTCTTCATCCGAGATGCCGTGAAAGTAGGCTGTCGGATCTGCGAGGTTCGTCGCGCCGGGCACTGGATCGAACTCCCGCGCGTCCTCATAGGTGCCCTCATCGTCCCAGGCGGCCATCGGGTCCGGGTCGTCGTCCGAGGGCCCATGGAGCTTGTCAATCGCACTGGTTACGGTACCCAGCACCTCCACCCTGACATCCACTTCCTCTTCAGGCGCCGGATTGTCCGCCCACTCCGGCCAGTCCGCCTGCGGCGCTACGGACGGCTCGACAACAGCCGCGCCACGCACCAGTTCGACCAACTCGTCATAGTCTTCGGACCTGTCCGTATCCTCGCCATCGAAACCATAGCGCTCGTCGTAGCGATCAGACGTATCGGCGCCGTGGCAATCGCTGCAGTAGAGATCGTACAACTGCGCGCCCATGCTCACCGACTGCTCGTCATAGGGGTCTACCGCGGCGACAACCTGCACCGCGTTCACTAGCCCGCCGCACAGCGCAACAAGCAGCGCGCAGAAGCGGCGGTTGGCCAAACGGCGTTGTCGCGGTAAAAAATGCATCGGGGCGGCGGAGTAACTACTCTTCGCGACCCTTCTGCCCGGGCGTGAAGCCGGAAAAAGGGAAACTGGTGACATTGCTGTCGGAGGAAGCGACATCGGACACCTTGGCGCTGCCCTCCTTGTCGACCTCGTCGATGCGGATGATGGCCTGCAGCGGGATGTAACTGCGTTTTACGCCGTTAAACTCGTTCTTGAGTTTTTCCTCGCTCGGGTCAACCAGGATTTGCGAACGCTCCCCGAAGACGAACTCCTCCACCTCGATGAAGCCCCACATATCGCTCTGGTAAATCTGGCGGGCGAAGACTTCAAACACCTGGTTGCCGTTCTGAAAGATCACCTTGTATACGGGTTGGTTTGCCATTGTCATCTCGTGTGCCGCATCTGGCTTTGAGCCTGTCTCTGGGCGGCGATAGGTCACCTGATTTTTAGGGGCGGCAATAGTACCACCATGGCCGCAGAATACCAGTTTCCTGGCGGGTGGGTAGTGCTTCAGGGCACTAGGTTTGCCCCGGCGAACTGGGTATAATCCGCGGCCCTTTTCCCACAGAGCGATACCAGCGACGGACCCGCTGCGAAAACCCGGTGAGCAAGAAACTCTACATCAAGACCCACGGTTGCCAGATGAACGAATACGATTCAGCCCGTATGCGTGACCTGTTGCAATCGAGCCATGAACTGACCCCGACGGACAGCCCGGAAGATGCCGATGTATTGCTTCTAAATACTTGTTCCATAAGGGAAAAAGCGCAGGAAAAGGTATTTCATCAGCTGGGTCGCTGGAAGCGTCTGAAACAGAAGAACCCCGGCCTCATCATCGGTGTCGGCGGTTGCGTGGCCAGCCAGGAGGGCGCGGAAATCGGTCGCCGTGCGCCCTATGTCGACCTTGTTTTCGGCCCCCAGACCCTGCACAGGCTGCCGCAGATGCTGGAACAGCGCGGTACCGCCGGTACGCTGGTGGTCGACGTCAGCTTTCCCGAGATCGAGAAATTCGACAACCTGCCCCAGCCCAGGGTCGAGGGCCCCTGCGCGTTCGTATCGGTGATGGAAGGCTGCAGCAAATATTGTACATTCTGTGTCGTCCCCTACACCCGGGGCGAGGAGGTTTCCCGACCCCTGGACGACGTGATCGCCGAAATAGCGCACCTGGCACAGGGCGGGGTGCGAGAGGTCAACCTGCTGGGGCAGAATGTGAACGCCTATCGCGGGCTCGATCACACGGGAGAAATTGTCGATTTTGCGGAGCTGCTGCATTTCGTCGCCCGCATACCCGGCATTGATCGCATCCGCTATACCACTTCCCACCCGGTAGAATTCACCGACGCGTTAATCGATGCCTACGCAAACCTACCGCAACTGGTGGATCACCTGCACCTGCCGGTCCAGAGCGGGTCGGACCGCATCCTCGCCGCGATGAAGCGCGGCCACACCGCGCTGGAGTACAAGTCCAAAATCCGCCGACTGCGTAAAATTCGCCCCAATATCAGCATCTCATCGGATTTCATTATCGGTTTTCCCGGCGAAACCGAGGCGGATTTCGCGGCGACCATGAAACTGATCGAGGATATCGGCTTCGACAGCTCCTTCAGTTTTGTTTACAGCGCCCGCCCCGGTACCCCGGCCGCCGAACTCCCCGATTGCACCGACGAGGAGACCAAGAAACAGCGGCTGCAGATACTGCAATCGCGCATCCTGCAGCAGGCCGCCGAAATCAGCCGCGGGATGGTTGGAAGCACCCAGCGCATTCTGGTAACCGGGGCTTCCAGGAAAGATCCCGGACAACTGCAGGGCCGCACCGAGAACAATCGCGCGGTAAACTTTCCGGCGACTGACCCGTCCCTGGTCGGGGAATTTGTGGACGTGGAGATTATCGAAGCGCTGCCGAACTCGCTGCGCGGCGCACGAATCGCAGGTTGACGCCTGTGATTTCCCGTATATCCTTAACAAATCAAGGCATTGCCCACAGCGGCGACAGGACACTTTGAACAACGAACCTCCCCCGCAACCGTCTCCTCGACAGTTGACCCAGGAAACCCTCACTCTGGAACCCGATGACGCGCGTCACCTGGCAATGTTGTGCGGTCACCTCGACAGCCATTTGCGCCAGATCGAAAAGCGGCTCGGAATCACGATCAGCGCGCGCGGCAACCAGATGCGTCTCAACGGCGCAGCCGAGGACGTGACCACGGCCGAACAGCTACTGCGTCATCTCTACGACGAGGTTTGCCAGGGCGTGGGACTCACCCCGGAATCGCTGCACCTGCAACTGCAGGAAGCGGGACTGGAAGGTTTGGTGGAAGCGGGCCAGGACTCCCCGGTTGCGCCCCTGCAGATCATTCGCACAAAGCGCGCCTCCATCAAACCGCGCGGGAAGAACCAGCAATCCTACGTGCGCACGATAAAGCAATTCGATATCAATTTTGGAATCGGGCCCGCCGGAACCGGTAAAACCTATCTGGCTGTGGCCTGCGGCGTGGAAGCCCTGCTGGAGGAGCGCGTGCGACGCATCCTGTTGGTGCGCCCCGCGGTGGAAGCAGGCGAAAAGCTGGGTTTCCTGCCCGGTGACCTGAGCCAGAAAATTGATCCCTACCTGCGCCCGCTCTATGACGCCCTGTACGAAATGCTGGGCTTTGAAACGGTCAACAAGTATATCGAGCGCAATATTATCGAGGTCGCGCCGCTGGCGTTCATGCGCGGGCGCACGTTGAACAATGCGTTCATCATTCTCGACGAGGCGCAGAATACCACGCGCGAGCAAATGAAAATGTTTCTCACGCGGATTGGTTTCGGTTCGACCGCGGTGATCACCGGGGATGCCACCCAGATCGACCTGCCACGTGGCGCGCAGTCCGGATTGACCCACGCGAGCAGCATACTCGCCGGGGTGGAGGGGCTGGGGTTTACCTACTTCGGCAGCAAGGACGTGGTGCGCCACCCGCTGGTACAGCGCATTGTCCAGGCTTACGATGGCGCTGCAGACAGCACTGCGCCGCGGGACAAGAGCCGGCTGTGAAGCTGCTTGTGGATGTGCAAAACGCGAGCCGTGAACAGGTTCCGTCCAGCGGGGCATTGCGCCAGTGGATTGCGGCCGCCCTCGCCGGGCGCACGACACAAGGCGCGGTGGAAATTTCCGTACGCCTGGTGGACGCCGAAGAAATGGCGCGGCTCAACGCCCGCTACAGGGGCAAGGATGGGGCGACCAATGTGCTCTCCTTTCCCGCCGACCTGCCGCCGAACCTGGACCTGCCGCTGCTTGGCGATATCGTCATTTGCGCGCCGGTAGTCCTCGCGGAGGCTGCTCAACAGGGCAAGTCCGCCAGCGCCCACTGGGCCCACATGACCATCCACGGCACCCTCCACTTGTTGGGTTATGATCACATTAAAGAGGAAGAAGCAGAGATTATGGAAGCTTTGGAAAGCGCCATTCTCAGGCAGTTTGACTACGGCTGTCCGTACCGGAATCAGCCGCGGCAAGAAGAGCGTGCATCACTATGAGTGAAGAACGCTCTGGCAGCGACGGCAACGACCGATCCTGGATCGAGAAAATCACCCTGTTGTTCAGTTCGGAACCGCGTACGCGCCGCGACCTGGAGGACGTGCTGCGACTTGCCATGGAAAACGAGATCATCGACCAGGACGCCCACAGCATCATGGAAGGCGCGATGCAGGTCAGCGACATGCAGGCGCGCGATATCATGATTCCGCGGTCGCAAATGGTTTATATCAAGGCGGAGGGCACGCTCGAAGATATCCTGCCGCAGATCATACGCTCGGCCCACTCCCGCTATCCGGTGGTCGGGGACAGCCCGGATATTATCCTGGGCATCCTGCTGGCCAAGGATTTGCTGCCTCAGATCCTCAACCTGGACAATGGCAACTTCAAGATCGAGGAATTGCTGCGCCCTGCCATGGTGGTACCGGAGAGCAAGCGACTGAACGTGTTGTTGCGCGAATTCCGGGAAAATCGCAACCATATGGCGATCGTGATCGATGAGTACGGCGGTGTCGCCGGCCTGGTGACGATCGAGGATGTGCTGGAGGAAATCGTCGGCGAAATCGAGGACGAAACTGACGCACAGGTCGATCGTCATATCCACATGATAGACACCAACGAATTCATGGTGAAAGCCCTGACGCCCATCGAGGAGTTCAACGAGTATTTCGATTGCGACTTCAGTGACGACGATTTCGACACGATAGGCGGATTAGTGATCCAGGCCTTTGGACATATGCCCACGCGCCATGAAATCACCACAATCAGCGGTTTCAAGTTCGAAGTGATAAAGGCCGACCAGCGCAAGATTTACAACCTGCGCATGCTGCGCCTGCCAGATTAAGCATCCGCCAACCGCTGACCGTCGATGCGATCTGAATCCAGCCTGAGCCCCCTGTTCGTCCTGATCTGGACGCCACTGGTTGGCGCAATGGTGACACTGTCGCTGTCCCCCTTCGATTTCTGGCCGGCCGGAATCTTCAGCTGCGCGTTCTACGCCCACCTCCTGTGCACCTGTTCCGCCAGACAGGGTCTGTGGCGCGGCTGGCTCTACGGCGTTGGCCTGTTCGGCAGCGGTGTCT
This sequence comes from Gammaproteobacteria bacterium, assembly GCA_030427485.1. Classification (GTDB taxonomy): domain Bacteria; phylum Pseudomonadota; class Gammaproteobacteria; order Pseudomonadales; family Halieaceae; genus Marimicrobium. The sequence continues at coordinate 99,002 of JAUICG010000007.1, read as the reverse complement.
CCTGGATCTATGTGAGTATTCACGTGCACGGCAATGCCAGCCTGCCCCTGGCGGCAGCCCTCACCGCGGTGTTCTGTGCTGCGCTCGCGCTCTTCCACGCCCTCTTTGCCTGGACCTACGTGAAGTTTGTGCGCCCGCTACCCGGTGGCATGCTGGTGGGGTTTCCCGCGCTGTGGGTGCTGTTCGAATGGTTGCGGGAATGGGCATTTACCGGGTTTCCCTGGCTCTACCTGGGCTATGCGCACGTGGAAACCTCGATCTCCGGCTGGGCCCCGATAACCGGAGTGCTGGGCCTGTCGTTCATCTGCGCGATCTCCGGCACCTGCCTGTTCCTGGCCTGGCGCAGCCGCAAGCCCATCTCGTGCACTACCTATGCCGTGGTGCTGGTCACCCTGTGGGGAGGTGGCGCCATACTCAAGCCCACGCAGTGGGTGGGGCAGGCCAATGAACGGCCCATAACCATCGGCATGGTCCAGCCCAATGTCCCCCAGGAACACAAGTGGGATCCGAAGTGGTACAACCCCATCCTGCAGCAATTGCGTATTGCCACCGACGGCCTGCTCGGGCACGACATCGTCATCTGGCCGGAGTCCGCGATACCCAACTATTTTCAACGGGCCCAGGATTTTATCGCGCCCATCGAACTGCGTGCAGAGGCGGCGGGCACCACCCTGATCACCGGAGCGCCCTTTCGGACACCCGGCAGCACCGCTTACTTCAACGGTATTGCCGCCGTAGGTTCCGGCACCGGCACCTACTTTAAACAGCGACTGGTACCCTTTGGAGAATATGTCCCACTGGAAGCTCAGCTGCGCGGCCTGATCGACTTTTTTGATTTGCCGATGTCTTCGTTCAGTTCCGGCCCCGACGGGCAGAAGCCCCTCACAGCCGGGCCGTATCGCATCGCGCCCTTCATTTGCTATGAAATCGTCTACGGCAGCCTCGTTGCGGAAAGCGCCCACAATGCCGAGATATTTGTCACTATCAGCAATGACAGCTGGTTTGGCGACTCAATCGGGCCGTGGCAGCACCTGCAGATTGCGCAGATGCGGGGACGGGAAAACGGGCGCTACGTGCTGCGCGCGACCAACAATGGCATCTCCGCCATTATCGACCATCAGGGCCGCATCGTGAAACGCACCGAGCAGTTCGTGGAAACCACGCTCTCGGGCGAGGCGGAAGCCATGCTGGGTAACACGCCGTTCAGCAGATTCGGTAACAAGCCGATGGTCATCGCCTGCTTCGTGAGCCTGTTCCTGATGTGGCTGATGTACCTGGGATTCTGGCGGGATGGTTAGCGTCCATCGACCTGGAACCGATACTCAAATTATTCGCGAGCGTTTTGCATTCATTCCATGTTAGTGCAGCAGGACGCTAACGACCTCACGGTCAACAAACCGGGTGGAACAATCAACCTGTAATGGCACCGTTTGAAGCCTGGCGACTACCGGGAACCTCATTTCCAATTGAGCCACTACCAGCAGGTCACAACCTTCGCAGACCCGGCCAATTACTGCTAGAATCCGCCCTTCGTTTTCGCGCGCGCAGGCCCCACCAAAGGCCCCGCGCCGACCGGTTTTTGAACCAATACAAAGGACGCCACGCGCAGCCCCCGATGGACCAGCATTACAAACCACAGGCACTCGAAGAAGCTGCACAGGAGCACTGGCTCAGCAATAACAGCTTTGCCGTACAGCAGGACGATGCGCGGGAGAAATTCTATTGCCTGGCCATGTTCCCCTATCCCAGCGGCCAGTTGCATATGGGCCACGTGCGCAATTACACCATTGCCGACGTGATCGCCCGCTACCAGCGGATGCAGGGCAAGAATGTCCTGCAACCAATGGGCTGGGATGCCTTCGGCCTGCCGGCTGAAAACGCGGCGATCAAGCACCAGGTCCCGCCCGCCGAGTGGACCCGGCAGAATATCGACTATATGCGCGGGCAGCTGCAGCGCCTGGGTTTCGCCTACGACTGGGACCGGGAACTGGCGACTTGTGATCCATCCTACTACCGCTGGGAGCAGTGGTTCTTCACCCGGCTGTTTGAAAAGGGGCTGGCCTACAAGAAAAAGGCCGAGGTGAACTGGTGCGAGCACGACCAGACCGTGCTCGCCAATGAGCAGGTGGTAGACGGATGCTGCTGGCGCTGCGATAACCCCGTGGAACGTCGCGAGATCGACCAGTGGTTTATCAAGATCACCGACTATGCGGAACAACTGCTGGCCGACCTGGACACACTGGAGCAGTGGCCGGAGCAGGTGCGCACGATGCAGCGCAACTGGATTGGCCGTTCCGAGGGGGTCGACCTGGACTTCGCGCTCGCCGACGGAACGCAGCTCAGGGTGTACACGACGCGGCCGGACACGCTGATGGGGGTCACCTACCTGGCAGTGGCATTGCAGCACCCGCTGGCCCGGGCCGCGGCCGCCAACGACCCGGCGCTGGCTGCATTCATTGAATCACAGGGCAATATCAAGGTCGCCGAGGCCGATATGGCCACGATGGAGAAGCTGGGCATGGCCACTGGAATCACGGCCATCCACCCGATCACCGGCAAGGAGGTGCCGGTGTGGGTCGCCAACTTCGTGTTGATGAGTTACGGCTCCGGTGCGGTAATGTCGGTACCCGGTCACGATCAGCGTGACTGGGAATTCGCCACGAAATACGACCTGCCCATCCGGCAGGTGATCGCGCCCGCTGGCGATGAACCCTGCGACCTCACGCAGGCGGCGTTCACTGAAAAGGGCATTCTGGTCAACTCGGGCGAGTTTGACGGTCTGGACTTCCAGCAGGCATTCACCACCATTGCGCAACGGCTGGAGCGCGATGGCAAGGGCAAACGCACGGTCAATTTCCGCCTGCGCGACTGGGGCGTTTCGCGCCAGCGCTACTGGGGCGCGCCCATTCCGATTATCAATTGCGGAAGCTGCGGTGCGGTACCGGTGCCCGCCGCCGACCTCCCCGTGGTGCTGCCCACCGATGTCGCCTTTGAGGGCGTCGGATCACCGCTGAAGTCGATGCCGGCGTTTTACCAGACCACCTGCCCCGAATGCGGCGGGGAGGCGACGCGGGAAACCGATACCTTCGACACGTTTATGGAATCGTCCTGGTACTACGCGCGCTACGGATGCGCCGGTAATGACCAGGCCATGCTGGATGGCGAAGCGGATTACTGGACACCGGTAGACCAGTACGTGGGTGGTATCGAACACGCCATTCTGCACCTGCTGTATTCGCGCTTTTTCCACAAACTGATGCGCGATGAAGGGCTGGTAAGCTCCGACGAGCCCTTCGCGCGCCTGCTCACCCAGGGCATGGTGCTGAAGGACGGCGCGAAAATGTCCAAGTCCAAGGGCAATACCGTGGATCCGCAGTCACTGATTGAACGCTACGGTGCCGACACCGTGCGCCTGTTCAGTATGTTCGCCGCCCCGCCCGAACAATCGCTGGAGTGGTCGGACTCGGGCGTGGAAGGCGCCAACCGATTCCTCAAGCGGTTGTGGAAAATGGCGGGCAATCACACCGCGGCCGGGCCCGCACCGGCGCTGGATACCGGCGCGCTGGATGACCAGCAGAAAAGCGTCCGTCGCAAGGTGCACGAAACGATTGCCAAGGTCGGGGATGATTACGGTCGCCGCCAGACCTTTAACACGGCGATTGCCGCGATCATGGAACTGTGCAACGACCTGGGCAAACTGGATGGCGAACCGCAGAGCCGCGCCGTGCTGCAGGAGGCCCTGCGCGCGATCGTTTTGATGTTAAGCCCGATTGTGCCGCATGTGAGCCACGCCCTGTGGCCGGCGCTGGGAGGCGAAGGTGATATCCTGTGCGCGCGCTGGCCCGAAGTCGACGAGAGCGCCCTCACCCGCGATACCATTGAGATGGTCGTGCAGGTAAACGGGAAAGTGCGCGCAAAAATGGAGGTGCCCGCCGCCGCGGACAAAGACACCGTAGAGGCCCTGGCCCGCTCGCAGCACAACGTGACCCGGTTTCTGGAGGGGCTCACTGTGCGCAAGGTCATTGTGGTCCCGGGCAAGTTAGTTAATATCGTGGCCAATTCCAACTAGCGAGGCTTACTATGCACAGGTACATCATCCACTACAGCGCGATCCTCGGCGTCACCTGCCTGCTGGCGGCCTGTGGCTTCCAACTGCGTGGCACCGGCACCGCCGGCGCCTCGATACCGGACGCCTGGAGGAGCATGCACATGGTGACGGCGAGCCCCAATGGTGAGTTCAGCCGGGCCGTCACTTCCCAGCTCGCCGCCAATGGCGTGCAGTGGGCGGCCAGCGAGCAGGCTGAATTGAGCTTCGTGCTGGATCCCGAGCGCTTTGAGCAACGCAGCCTTTCGGTAAACTCCGAAGCCAGGGTAGCGGAATACGAGCTCACGATGAGCTCTGAGTTTTCAATCCTTGACAGCAACAAGAAAGAAGTCATGCCGCCAACCTCCGTAACGGTCGTCAAACAGATGGAGAACGATCCCCGCAACGCGACCGGCAAGGAGAGCGAAATCAGGATGCTACAGGGCGAAATGCGCACCGACCTGGCCCAGCAAATCGTCCGCCGTATCAGTTTTTACGCCGCCAGCACTATCGGCAGTGAGTCGGCAAGCACCCTCCAGAATAGCCCGCCCGAAAGCAACTAGTACTCCATCAACATGATATTGACGGAGCACTAGTGCGTCTCTACCCCGAAAAACTGGCCGGCCATCTGCAGAAAAACCTGCTCCCTGTCTATCTCGTCAGCGGTGACGAGACACTGCTCGTGCAGGAGTGTTGCGACCAGATCCGCCACAAAGCCAGGGAACAGGGCTGTAACGAACGGGAGATCATCGAAGCCGATGCCGCTGGCTTCAACTGGCAGGACATCCTCCACAGCGCGGCCAGCATGTCGCTGTTCGCGGAACGCAAGCTGGTCGAACTGCGCCTTCCCAGCGGCAAGCCGGGGGCGCAGGGCAGCAGCGCGCTCTGCGAGTACCTGGATATCAGCAGCGGCGAAGATGTGCTGCTGATCGTCGCCGGGAAAATTGACAAACAGTCCACCAACAGCAAGTGGTACAAGGCGCTCGACAAGGCCGGCGCCACCATCCAGATATGGCCGGTGGATGCCAACAGCCTGCCGCGCTGGCTACAACAACGCGTGCGCGACGCCGGTCTGAGCATTGATGACGATGCGCTGCAATTGTTGTGTGACCGGGTGGAGGGCAATCTGCTTGCGGCGGTGCAGGAGGTCGAGAAGCTGAAGCTGCTGGCGGCCGACTCGCGCATTACCACGAAAACCGTTATCGACGCTGTCTCCGACAATGCCCGCTACAATGTATTCGAGATGACCGACAACGCGCTCAGGGGCGACGCCAGCACCAGTCTGCGCATGTTGCATGGTTTGCGCGCGGAGGGCTCTGAACCGCCGGCGGTACTGTGGGCGCTCGCGCGCGAGATTCGCACCTTGTACGAAGCAAAGCTGGCATGTGACGGCGGCCGCAGCCCGCAGCAGGTGCTCTCCGCCCTGCGCGTCTGGAACAACCGCATGCCGATCATGCAGGCCGCCCTCGCACGCCACGACGCCCTTTCCCTGTCGCTCCTGCTCGAGCAGGCCTCCCAGGTAGATGGCAGCATCAAGGGTTTCGCCGGGGGCAAGCCCTGGGACAATCTCGAACGCCTTGTCACCTCGCTCAGCCAGGCCCCTGCTTAGCGATTTCCGGCGTCTTGCCAGGGCCAGGTAAGCAGAGGCCCAAATTCCGGATACACTGTCTGCCCGATTAGCCTGGATTCCAATCGTAGGTATCTCGTGTGAGGTTCCAAGGGTGGGGCGCGGACCAGTGACGGCCGCAAGCTCGCTCTCCTCCTCGGGCTGCTGCGCAACTCAACCATTTTTTGCTGCGCAAAAAATTGGGATTCGAACATTGCTCGCAGAAAGCCCCCCGAGGAGGAGAGCGAGCTTAAGCCGCGGCCTGATTGTCACTGGCCCGCGCCCCACCCTTGAAACCTCATCCAACATCGCCACGTAATTCATTCCTGGTCCGCTGGTATGAAGGAGAGCGTCGGGGGCTTGCCCTGCCTTGGTGACAATCGGGCCACGCTTAAGCTTGCCAGCAGTTTCGGGGAGCTTTCGGCGAGGACTGTGCGAGTCCCAAAAAATTGCGCAGCAATTTTTGGTCGAGTTCCGCAGCCGCCCGAAACTGCTGGCAAGCTTGTGGCCGTCACCAAGGTAGGGCAAGCCCCCGAGGCTCGGCCCACCACAACCAGCCCCCGAAAATTCATAGCTTGCTTTTTACTCTCCCCAATACTACTGTATGTTCATACAGTATTTTGAACAGGTCATCCCAAGAGGCAAGCACATGAATACCAACGAGATGCTGGAACAGGTCACCAGCCGCAGCGACACCTGGCGCGGTCGTCACCGCCATTTTGAGAATCACGGAATCTCCGCGAACAACGATTGCCACGGCGCCCGGGGCCTCGCCACCGGCTATACAAAGCTGGATACGCAACTGCAACGCAATGGCTGGCCGCTGGACGGCACCATCGAACTGTTGAGCGACGGCTGTGGACTGGGCGCTATGGGCTTGTTCCTGCCCGCCATGGAGCATCTCAGTGAACAGGGGCGCTGGCAGGTGTTTATCGCCCCACCCTACAGGCCCTATGCCCCGCTGCTGGCGGCACGGGGTATCGATACCCGGCAGGTTTTACTGGTTTACCCCCAGAACAGGCAGGATCTGCTCTGGGCCACGGAGCAGGCCCTGCGCAGCAGCACCTGCAGCGCCGTATTCAGTTGGCTGGGGGCACAGGAATACGGCTACGGTGAGTTGCGCAAACTGCAACTCGCCGCTGCCAGTGGCGACAGCCTGGCGGTACTGTTCCGGCCCATCCAGGCGGGCCGCAATCATGCTCCTGCCGGCCTGCGCCTGCAAATGCGCGAGTATCGCAAGATACATATACTCAAACAGCGTGGCGGCAACCAGTCCATTGATGTGGACTTGTCTCCCGAGGAAGATGCCCCGCTGCAGCCGCAGTTGTGGGAATTGCCGTCATGGAATGAAAATAGTCAGCACAGTATTGCGGCGAGTGCACCGTTGCCGGTTGCGTGACCTATAATCAGCACAACATGCATATGGAGCCCGGCCGTGCAAATACCCCTGAAGGGCAGTTGCCAATGCGGCGCTGTCACCTACACAGTCAGCGCTGAACCCCTGTTCACCTACGCCTGCCACTGCCACAGCTGCCAGAAGCGTACAGGCAGCGCGTTCAGCCTGGGGCTGGTTATTGCCACTGAGGCGCTGCGGCTGGAAGGTGCTTTGACACCCTGGAGTCGCGTATCAGAACAGGGCGCCACCAATACTCGCTATAGCTGCGCAAGCTGCGGCAACATCATATACGGTATCGGCGACACCAACCCGGAACTGGCCAAACTGCAGCCCGGCACCCTGGAGGACACCAGCGCGGTAGAACCCGAGGTCCATATGTGGACGGTCAGCATGCAGCCCTGGCTGGTGCTGCCGGAACGCGTGCACAAGTTCGAAACACAGCCGGACGACGGGCTTGCACTGTTCCAGGCTGCGATGGACTATCGGGCCAATACCTGAGAGAAAATCATGGATGACTGGCTGACAGAGTACGGCGTTACCCTGGGCGTGGGCGCCCTTATCCTGTTTATGCTGTTCATTGTGTGGGACCTGGCCAGGCGCAGCAATGCCGGTCGATTCGGCACAATGATACTGTACATAGGCCTGGCCATGGGAATTGCAGGCTTCCTGATGAAGGTCGTCATCACCTATCTACTGGAAAATGCGGGCTCCGGTTCCCTGCAGTAAAACCAACACAGGCTTGCCCGGAAACACGTCTCGCATCACTGTGTACGCTTGACGCGCAGCGAATCTCCTACGATACCGAAATGATAAGCCCTGTGACGATAAGTGAGGCGCCGATGAATGTCCGGCTTGTCAATGGCTCACCAAGGATGTAGTAACTCGCGCAGGGGACGATAATGAACGCGAGCGCCATGAACGGATAAGCAATAAACAGGTCAACCCGCTTTAGCGCCATAATCCATCCAATTGTCGCGGCGCCGTAGATGATTAGCGCTGACACAAAGTATTTATTTACCAGGAACTGAAGCCATTCGGCCATACCGAATGCAACAGGAAAACTGCTTGAGGCCAGTTTGAAAAGGATTTGCCCCGCGGATATGCCGAGTACGCAGGTAATTATAAGGAGCACGTTGCCCAGGGTCATGAATCCATCTCTCAATAATACCGTGCCAGAATTACATTCGGGGTGATGCCCAAAATACCCATCGCAAAAGCCATTATCATACAACGGTCTACCACCCGGCGGCAGTAAATATCCCCGGGACCAGCGCGCCTTCCACGATGTCTCTGCCCGGGGTATTGCAGGCAAGCGATAATCGCCACCACTTACCCGTGTGCTTCCCACCTGAAAGTTCCGCCGCTGTTTTCCGCTACTTCTCGGCAACGATATTGGTCCGCACCTGGAAGGCAATCACCGCCTCGTCATAGTTGCGGGATAATTCCTCCATTCGCGCGGCCAGGGCCAGGTGCTGCCGGCGGTTCATCACGCGGCACTCCATATAGGCCTGCGCCTGCAGCAGGTACTTTTCCGCAGCCAATTGCGCGCGGTACATCTCCTCTTTAGTGGCCGTTGCCCCATCGGGCAACACTGGCAGTTCCCCCGGCCTCTTTACCGGGCATGCGGCTGAGACATTGAACGCCAGACAGATCAACGCAGTCATCAGTAAAGCTTTCATCAGTAAACCCTCTTTGTAACCTTAAGTAACATAGCTTAAGGCCATGTGTTACCACTATCCCCCCAACACCCTCCCTTCGCAACTATAATTGTGTGAATTATTCATTAAATATAGATATAAAATGTGCCACTAATAATTTGAACCAGGATGTGATTTTACGCACCAAAATGTCACGTAAAGTAACATTTTGGGCCAAACAGATTGCCATCCCGTACCCCGCAAGGGTCGCTCCCATGCACTGGACAAGCGCGTCCGCGTCATTGATACTGTATAAATGTACAGTATCAATGACACAATGGGGCCACTGCCCGCGCTATTTGCGGACGACCGCAGCGGGAACGAGCCTTGAGCCTGTGGCTGTGCCTGCGGTTTGACCAGTTGCCCTTACAGTGCCTGAGCCGCTGCGAGCGGCAGCCAGTCGTAGTGCTGGCCGCACAGCGCGTACTGCATGCCAATGACCTCGCCACAGTGGCGGGAATACGCCAGGGCATGGGCACCGCGACGGTACGCGCACTGGCAGGCGATGAACCTGTGCGTCTGCTGGAGCGAGACGAACAGGCGGAACAACACTGCCTGCAACAACTGTGCTGCTGGGCCTACAGCATCACCCCAAGCCTGTGCATCTGGCAGGCTGACTGCCTGCAACTGGAAATCAGTGGTTGCCTGAGCCTGTTCCGGGGTCTGGATGCCCTGCTAATGGAGGTGACCAGCGGCATCGGCAGCCGCGGATACCGGGCGCGCTACGGCCTGGCCCCGACCCCCAAGGCGGCATGGTTACTGTCATTTGCCGCCCCGGACACTGCCATGGCAATCCAGCAGCCACTGGAGGAACGGCTCAGCCCCCTGCCCCTGGGCCTGCTGACGCAATTCGCCACCACGGTGGATTCACTGCGCCGGGCGGGGCTGCACACACTGGGTGACCTGCTGGGACTGCCACCTGCAGCACTGGCCCGGCGTTGCGACAGGGCATTCACCCATTTCCTGCAGCAGCTGCTGGGGCAGCGCAACGATTTACAGGTGGACTACCGTCCGCCCGAGACATTCAACGATACCTACTGGTTTGGTTACGAAGTCAAAACCAATGATGAACTGATGCCCGCAGTGCAGCGCCTGCTGCAATCCCTGTGCCGTTTCCTGCGCAATACCCAGTTGCGCACCAGCGAGATCACCTGGCAGTTGGCCGGCATGGACAGCACGCTGCAGGATGTGTGTGTACGCAGTACCAGCAGTCACAGTAACTGGGAGGACTGGTACCGGTTCACCCGCATCCGTTTTGAGCGCCTGCAGTTGAGCGGCGGCGTGGAGGGACTGACCCTGCGCTGCGAACAACTGCAAGCCGGGCAACAGGACAGCATCGACCTGTTCAGCCCCCGCAAGCAACGCGAGCCCCTGGCCGGCCTGCTGGACAGGCTGCACAACCGCCTGGGCTTGCAGGCGGTCGAAAAAATCGGCTGCCGGGACGAGCACCTGCCGGAGTTCGCGTTGCTGGTCAGCAACGACCATGCCGGCGATGAGCACGGCAGCGCAGGGTACTGCGCGCAGCGCCCTTTCTGGCTTATGCCCCAACCAAAACCCCTGCGCCGGCACGGCGCGCAGCTGTACTGGAACGGCGCCCTGAAGCTGGCGTATGGACCGGAGCGTATTGAAGACAACTGGTGGCAGGAAGCTGTAAGCCGGGATTATTACATCGCCGCCGGCAGTGGCGGCCAACTTTTCTGGGTATTCCACGACCGCCTGAACAGGCAGTGGTACATCCAGGGGATATTCGCCTGATGACACAGGTAGCCGCTATCCCCTCGCGAAGCAGGCGCCCGACCAACCCGGGGTGATGCTAGCGCAGCGAGACAATCACCTCGCTACGTACACCTAATCCTGGAAAATCCCGGTGTCTTTACCGTCCAGGCTTTTGATATTCTTTTGCGCCCAGTAGTCCTCTATGCCGGCCTGCCCGCGTTTCTTCGCCCACTTGGTCAGCGTAGGCCGCTCCCCCTGGAATTCGTAATAGGGAACGGCGTAGCCGCACGAGGTCTGCACCAGATCGAGGCTCAGGACGAAAATCTGTCGCGCTCCGGGGTGTTCCGGGAACAAGGCGGACAATTCGTCCCAGCGCGCATCGCGCGGGTGAACTACCGCGGCCTGGCCGTACAAGCGCATGATCAGCGGCTGTTTGTCGAAGGAGCAGAACATCACCGTCATACGGCCGTTCTCCAACACATGGGCAGCTGACTCATTACCACTGCCGGTCAGGTTCAACCAGGCCACGGTGCCGTCGTCCAGGATACGAAAACTGTCCATGCCCTTGGGCGACACGTTTACAAAGCCTTCCGCGCCGGCCGTACCCACAAAGTACAGGTGTTGCCGCTTAATAAATCCCTTCAGCTTTCTGTCCAGCTTTTCAAACTGTTCTGCCACTGCTGCTACCTCTTGCCAACAAGGCGATATCGCCGCATGGGCTCACGCCAGCTAATTCTCGACGTCGACATAGACGTCCGCGGTAAAACGTGGCGAACAGATCGCCAGAAAGACCAGGTCGCCCGCACCGATATTGCGAATACGCTGTCGCACCTGGGCCGGGATAACAACCACATCACCCGCCGCCACCGGGCGCGGCGACAAATCGCCAATCTCCACGCTGCCCTCTCCCTGCAGTATGACGTAGCGCTCGGCGGTACCGCGCAGATAGTGCCAGCGCGTGGTCTTGCCCGGCTCCAGCCGCGCGCGGGCAATTGACACATCCGGATCATCGTCCGAATTCGACAGTTCGGTGATAAAGCACCCTTCCGCGAAAAAGTACTCCTGCTCCCGTTCATACACCTTGATGCTGGCTTTCGCCGGACCTGACATTATCAGTTTCCTTCAGTTGAACACGGCCACATGACAACACATGACCCCGTCACAGTTTACGCCAGGACAACGTGCCCAACCGGCACCCACAGCGAATCTAATACTGGATAATCGGCACCTTGCCCACCCAGGTATCATCTTCCAGCATATTCACCATTGCGTGTGCGCAATCGGCAAAGGAGATGCTGGAAAATCCACTGAAGGCGTTGTACCCCAGTCGATAGCTGCCTTTCCTGGGGCCGGATTTCATTTGCAGCGGGCGAATACCGATCCAGCACAAATCAGTATTGTCGTCCAGCAACTGCAACTGGTGTTCTTTATCGGTATGCCTGTGCTTGAGAAATACCTCGGAATACCAGCGTACAAAGCGTGCGCCGAAGGTAACCACGTCTTCCACGCGAATATTGCTGCCGCCACCACACCATACCAGCCTGGGTATCTGCTGCCGGCGCATCTCCGCCAGTATATGTCGCGTGACATCCGTGCACAGGTCCGGCGGAGAGGATTTCTCGTCGACGCCGACGGCAAACAGGATCGCCCCCGTATCGGGTGACAGCGCGCGGGCCACATCATCCGCGCGCAGCCCGTCCCCCTGGATAACGGTGACCCTGTCTCGCAGCGCCTGTGGCAGTTTGTCCGGGTTGCGCACCAGCACGGTCACCGCATGACCGGCCTCAAGACATTGTCAAAGGCACTCCTGGCCCAGGTTGCCGGTGGCGCCAAACAGGGTAACGTTCATACCAGTACACTTCTATAGTCATGCCAGTAGACCAACACCTGGCGACAGCACCTCAGGAAGACGCAGGCGACAAACATCTAATCAATGCGGCGCCTGCCAGGCAAACAATGCCGACAAGGTCTACCAGCATCACCTTGTAAAGCGAGGCGTTGTAGCCACCCACCTGCCACACCAGAAAAATATAACCCAGCATCGCAACCGCCGCCATCACCATCGCCGCTGCCTGGTAGCCGGGCACAAACACGGAATACAGAATGAAGCCACCGAGCACACCGAACAGCAGGGCCCGGTGACGCATCAGTATGACCAGGTCGTTCCCGTCCAATTCGATACCGTAGGCCTGTGACAACCGTGCCGCGGAAAACACACCGAGAACCGGCAGAACGTTAATGACTCCCACCACGAGCAAGAGCAGGGATGCGATTTTGTCCATGCTTGAATTCCTCCGAATACTGGCCACGCCGGGCATCGACCCGAGAACTCGAAATTGCCTCGCCGCAATGGACGGAAAACCCGAACCTGCGACGGTAGCCCATAATGAGGCCAGCGGCGAATAAATGCCATTGCGCCGTCCACCAACTGACTTGAGCACCCCGCGTTGAACTGCTAGTGTCCATGTGCCGCCCACCGGTGGATGCAAAGACGTCCCCAGGAGAATGCTCATGTCCCTTATAAACACCTGGCACAAGATGCTAATCATCATTCCGTTAAGCCTGCTGCTGCCGGCCTGTGGGGACGAGCCTGCAGAGAGCTCGCAGGGCAACACCCCGGCAACGGCGATCACGGCGCGCCTGAACGCCCAGGTTCGCGAGGCATTGGATCTCGGTGACCAGCGCGATTTTGACAACGCGACACGCGGCTTTATCGCAGCACCGCCTTCTCTCACGATCGCAGGGCCCAACGATGCCCCGGTCTGGGACATGCCGTCGTACGACTTTATCACTGGCGAGGCGCCGGATACCGTCAACCCCAGCCTGTGGCGCCAGGCTACGCTCAATAACCACCACGGCCTGTTCAAGGTCACCGAAGGCGTCTACCAGCTGCGCGGCTTCGACCTTTCCAATATGAGTATCATCGAGGGAAAGACAGGCTGGATCGTGGTGGACCCCCTCACGACCAGGGAGACCGCTGCCGCCGCCATTGCGTTCGCGCGGGAGCACCTGGGAAACAAGCCGATTTCGGCCATTATCTTTACCCACTCGCATGTCGATCATTTTGGCGGCGTTCAATCGGTGCTGGGCGCGGGACCGCAAACAGAAATTGTCGCCCCCGTGGGCTTCATGGATGAGGCCACCAGCGAGAACGTAATCGCCGGTACCACCATGAGCCGGCGCTCTATGTTCATGTATGGCAGCCAGCTCGAACACTCCGCCCGCGGACACGTCGGCTCCGGCCTCGGCAAGGGCCCCGCGTTTGGCAGTGTGGGTATCGCCGCACCCACGCGAATCATCGACACCACCGGCGAAGCGCTGACGATCGATGGCGTGGAGTTCGTATTCCAGAATGCGCCTGGCTCGGAGGCACCCGCGGAATTGACTTTCTACCTGCCCGAACTCAAAGCCTTCTGCGGCGCGGAGGTGGTCTCTCGCACGATGCACAATCTCTACACCCTGCGCGGCACCAAGGTGCGCGATGCCCGCAAGTGGAGCCATTACATCGACGAGGCCATCACGCTGTTCCCGGACGCCGAGGTTTACTTCGGTAGCCACCACTGGCCGTTGTGGGGCAACGAGGTGGTGATCGACTTTCTCAAAAAGCAACGCGACGGCTACAAGTACATTCACGATCAGACCCTGCGCCTGGCATCACAGGGGTACACCCCGCGAGAGATCGCCGACATGCTACAGATGCCCGAGGCGCTGCGTACCAGTTTCCCCAACCGCGGCTACTACGGCACGCTTAAACACAACGCCAAGGCGGTTTACCAGATGTATTTCGGCTGGTACGACGGCAACCCGGCCAATCTCGATCCCCTGCCACCGGAAGAAGCCGCGGTTCGCTATGTTGACAGCATGGGCGGCGCGGACGAGATTCTGGGCCGGGCCGAGGAGGATTTCGACAAGGGGGAGTATCGGTGGGTGGCCGAAGTGCTCAACCACCTCGTGTTCGCCGAGCCCGACAACCAGGAGGCGCGGGAGCTGCTGGCCCGCACCTATGACCAGATGGGCTATCTGGCCGAGTCCGGCCCCTGGCGCGACGTTTACCTCACCGGCGCACTGGAACTACGCCAGGGTCCGCCCAAAGCCGGTCTCGGTATCGCCAATGCCGTCGATCTGATCAGCGAAACGCCGCTCGATCAGTTCTTCGAACTGATGGGCGCCATGCTGAACGGCCCGAAAGCGGACGGTAAGTTCTTCACCCTCAATATCGAGTTCACCGATCTGGACAGGGTGTTCGTACTCGAACTGGAAAACGCTGTTCTTCACCAGCGCGAGGGAAGCCCCGCCGCCGATGCCAACGCGACGATTCGCATTACCCATCCGATGTTTATAAAGATGTTGACCGGGGGCGCGGGAATTCGGGATATCCTGTTCTCGGATGACGTCTCGGTCAAAGGCAGCAAACTGGATCTGCTGCAATTCTTCAGGCTGCTGGAGCAACCCAATGACACCTTCAACATCGTGACACCGTAGCGCATTTGCAACGTTTGATACTATGACAAACCCGCCAGAGAACGCCCCGCTGCGGCAGTATCTCAGTCTGGCCGGACCCAGAACCAACTCGCGATAACCAGGGCGCCAAATACCGTGTAGCACAGGATAAACACCCAGGGCGGCGCCGTGTAGTACAGGAGTTCGTTCAGGAAGTGCGCGATGAAGGACTCTTCATAAACTGCTTCGCCGGCTTTCGCGCGCAACTGATTTTCCCAGATAGTGAGCGGACAAATCATGCCGAACCAGGACTGCAGCACCACAATGCCTATGCCTGCCAGATGGGTCACACGAAACCAGCGGTTCCTCACCCACTGCCAGTGCAGCGGCTTTCCCGCCAGAACAAGTAACAGCCCGAAAACGACAAAAAGGACGAACAGGAAATGAACGACGAGTACGGTGTCAGCGGCGACACTGAACAAAGTGGCAACCTTCATCTCACAGCCTTCATGCCTACCCCGCGGGGCAAGGATAACTACAGCGACAGTGGAACAATATCCTCGGCGCTGATCTTTCGCCCGGCGATACCTTCGAAGCCATCAGTGCCGGTGTACGTCTCCTCACCCAGTAACATGCCCGACTCCGGATCAACCGGCCAGACGACACTCATGCGAGTCTGGTACAAATAGTACGAATCCGGGTCATCCACCGCTATACCGATCGCAGCCAGCGTGCGACCGGGATAGGCCATGCGCATTACACCTTCGGTCATTACAGACTCCCGGTCGGCGATCACGCGATCACAGGCCAGTTCGAGCTGATGGGCGCCGGTCTGGACGATTGTCATATCGTAGAACGCGCGTACTGCGTCCTTGCTGCCCGACGGGTTCATGGCCGCATCGTCGGGTACATCGTGCGCGATGTACCTGGGTTTTTCGCAGAGCGTCGCAACCACTCCCTCTATATCACCCTTCGCCTCCTGCTTCATATGCTCCAGCACGAGTTCCAGGTTGCGGCGAACTATGGCATCGGTTTCACTTTCCAGGCGCTGCTGGACCAGACGCCAAGTATTATTGGGGTTGAGTTTCATGACTATCTCCGGTTATGCGCGGCGGATCAGCCTAGCGATGACTCTCCGATGGCTTTCTCCCATCTTTCGGGTTAGCAGCCTTGCAGACCACACGGTGTGCTATTTGTGGGCTATCGGCTTCTCAGTGAAAAGATAGTCTTTCAGCTCTTTGTCGAATGCCGGGTCTTGCCTTCGGATCCATTCGAGAACCATTGCCGCGTGTTCTTTTTCTTCATCCCGGTTGTGTGCCAGTATGGCTTTCAAGGCCTCATCCTTGCAGGCATCCACTCTCTGGTTATACCAGTCTACGGCTTCCAGCTCCTCCATCAGGGACACTATGGCCCTGTGCATGTCCCTGGTTGCATCGGAGAGTTCTTCAATCGGTTCGTGATAACCTTCGTTTGACATAGTGCTTTCCTCGTTAGTCGATGTTCAGGTCTTTATCATAACACCGCGCCCTTGCTCAGGCGCGCCGGCCAGAGTGTCACGTCAGAGCGGTCTCCTGCAACGCGACGGCAAAACCTTGCCATTTTTTCAGCCGGATACCACCCTCGAAACCTGGAGGTAGGGTGTTGTATCCGTGTAGTTTGCCACATCCGTCACTATCTCTCCCATACCCTCTTGCTGGAACAGTTTTTCCAGTTCCGCATTCTCCGGGAAAAAAGCATGCGTCATCGCGAACAGGCGGGCCGGGATAATACCCTCCAGGGACTCAAATATATCTGCTTCGATTTTGACCAGCCCATAGCCGGACAGGATGCCTTTCGCCAACGGAATGTGCGTGTTCAAATAGTAGTCCTGATCAAAACTCCGCCCGGTAGACCGCTCATATATCGCAGATACCTTTATCATGATTGTGATTCCTCCAGACACTCAACAGCCTGTCGGGCCGTGAATTCAAACGTCCCGCTCACCGACCTTTCCACGCCCATGAGTCAGGAAGGTCTGTACATGGGCACTGCGTTCCAGGGTATTCCGAGCCCAGTCTGACATCATCTCATCGCCGCCCAATTCAGCAAGCCAGTATTTCCCGCCAGGACTATCCAGAATCGACTTGAGTGATCCGATGTAACGCTCTGAGGCTTCTGACTCGAGCACTTTGTGATCATTGTGCAGGAAAGCCGTTAACAGCGTATTCACCAACCGGGCCATAAACAGGCTGAAAATGGCCTGATCCTGTTCATTCAGGCTGGATGGATCGGCAATCCCCACGGTCCAGATATCAATATTCCTGTCATTGTTATAGATGGGGTCAAATGCCTCATTTATCAAATGATTGAGGGCAATCGCAGAGCCGAGTCTGGTCTGCCTCGCATTCTCCCGTATCTGTATCGCCAGATAGGCGAGCGATATGATGACGGCTACGCCACCTATTATCTCCGCCATTGCGGCCAGATCATCCAGGCTCAAAACAATCCCTCCCTAGATTGAACATGTGCAACCCCCCGGGCTGAGGCGGTTTGCGAAGCGCGCCATGACTTTTGCAAATACATCCATTCCCTTCGGGAAGTACTCACTTGCCAACAGGAGCTTAAGCGCGTTGGTACAGACGCCTTTTCCCCAGAATGTTCTGCCGACCCAGTATCCCACTTCAACACCATGAGCCCCGTGTGGCCAATGGGAAACGCACGCCACAAGCCTGCCGTCCAGTTCAACGGCGAACGGATGCCTTGACGAGTCCACGGCCGTGGAGTTGATCCAGTCGATAGCGTCCTGCTCCGAATAAGGAAATGGAATCTGGGAGGTCCATTTCGACACTTCCTCGTCTCCGACAAGTTGCGCCACCTCCACAGCATCCTCCAGGTTGAACTTTCGCAGCCTGATATTCATCTCAGGCAGCACAGCGCCGGAACAGTGCTACTGTTGTTGCCGCGACAGCAATAACAACCACCAGATCGATGATGACGGCGTGACCGATGAGATCCGGTTTCAGCGTGATCCCGACTGAACATGCTAGGTGGAGTCATCGACCGAAATCTCCCTGCTTAGCGCAGAGCGCACTGTGTGAAAGCGATACACTCCGATAACGAGCACCATGGCCCCCAGGACCGCCAAAACCCACGCCAGGGCCACATAGGCCCCGACAGCGGAAAAAAACTGGAAGAGTACCGCCGATCCAGCAATCAGGGAAAGCGCGGTGCGAATATAGGCCAGGAACGTTCTTTCGTTCGCGAGCTTTGTTCGTTCCAGGGCCAGCTTATCCCGCATGGATTCCATACTCACACAGAGCCCTCTAACGCCCCCAGCGGAAGCACGTGGCGCGCACACTCCCTTGTTTGGCCTCATTATGCGCGCTTTGCCGGAAACCCGATAGCAAGTTGTTGCCGTAATATTCCATGGGCCTGGATAACCTTATCTTGTGATGTCAATACGCGTGGCGTCTGGCAAATTCAGCGCAATCAGTGGCGAGTGGGTTCGACCCAGTCAGGATGTGCGATCCACCACCTCTGAATGCCGGCAGAAGGCACCTACCACCGCACCGAATACGATATGGGTTACCAAGCTCGGCAATATTGTCGGGATACCAAGCGTCCAGGGCAATTCATCTTCAAAGAATAGCGGCAAAGCCAGAGAATTGACGAGTACGTAGTACATTGCACCGTAAACCGCACCCAGCAGTACAGGAGATCGTCGGCTATGAGAGTAGAGGACAAAAACTACCAGCGGTAACGCGGAAATCCAGCCAAGCACTATGTGCTGGATAAACAGTTCTTTGGGTCCTGGTTCATCCAGGAACAATGATGCAAACTTGGGCCCATAGTGCCCTACTCGAAGACCGGCTGCACGAAAACCAAATCCAACCGGCATCATGGCCAGTGAAGCAACTGTACCCGACAGAATCGATCTGTAGGCAATTTGCGAAAGAGCTATCTGCATTGCAATCCGATCCCTACAGCAGTGGAGAGAAAACCCTGCAACAGTCCTGGTACAAAGAACCACCGCATAAGCAGCACCGACCCATTAATTGGCAAGACAGCCATTGCGGCAATGCCGGGTGACGTCCATCAAATCGCATAGACATCAACAAAAAAGTAGCCGGTAACTCCACAACTGGCAAGAATGACAAGAGTTCTCACATGGTGTTGGGGCAGCCGCCTGGACAGGTGGGCAGCCACAAAGCCACCAACGAGCGTACCGATGAGTACAACCATTCCCTGATACCAGGCAATCACTCCATTGTGGATGAACAGCACAATAGCCACTATTGATACCGCTGAAGATATCAGCAATTTCATACCGTTCATCGCATTGATATCGGTATGACCGGCCAGGGCAAGGTAGCTTAGAACAACAATCCCAAGACCGGCATTGAAAAATCCACCGTAAACGCACACACCCAGTAGCACCAGGAGTAGCAGCGAACTCCCCAAAAGAGATGCGTACCGGTGTCGGGATGCCCACCTTCTGAAATAGCTATTTATGCTGCCGCCAGCAATAAACAATACCGTTGCGAAAAGCAGTAGCCAGGGAATAGCTTCCTGAAACAGTGACTCTGGTGTTTGCAGCAGCAACCAGGCGCCAGCAATACCGCCTGCTGAACTTGTGAGTACTAATCGTGGCAACTCCCTTTTGTGGTTGTACAGATCGTCTCGAAAAGCGTACGCGCCACTTAGATAGCCAGCGCATGAAGCAAAGGTATTTGTGGCGTTGGCGCTTATCGGGTTTACGCCGACAAACAGCAGTGCCGGGAATGTAATAAAACTGCCCCCGCCAGCCACTGAATTCAGAACACCGCCAAACAGGCCCGCGGTAAACAGAAATATCAAGTCGACCAACACGCGATACAGTCATCCAGGGCTATCACCACTTCTTCACCTTGCACCCGAGGCAGGCGCGCAGCACGCCGCGCTGAATCAGGTCGCGGAGGGTTGGAGACACCCGCCCCTCGCCAGGCGAATATCTAGCGGGCATCGCGCACCATCGCTATTCTGTACTCGGGTGATGGAAGCACTGACCGTTGTTCCTTGAGTATGCCACGGAGTTCAGGCCCGCAAGACGCTTCAGGAACTTCCACGAACCCGTGTCGCTGGTAGTATGGCCTGTTCCACGATACATGCGCATAGGTAGTAAGCCAAAGTGATCTGTCACCGCTCCACGAAATAGCCATACCCAGCAGCCTGCCGCCCACGCCCTGCCGCATGAAATCCGGGTGCACAGAGAGTTGGTCCAGATAAGGATTGTCATCGACCATACCAAAGGTTATGAAACCGATCGGCGTGTTATTCTGGTCGAGCGCCAGGTAAGCGCAGCCCTTATTGATCGCAGCTGACCATCTCAAGGACTCAGCCATGACAAAAGGGTGGTCATGGTCCAGTTCAAGCTCAATCCCCGCCGCTTCATACAACTCACTCGATGCCTCATCGATGCTGATAAGAATGTCCAGTTCCTCGGGCATGACCTTTCGCATGCTAACGTGATTCACTTTGGAATTCCCGATACCTGCCTATTTCCACCTGTCGCCGCGAGCTGCGGCGAGCACACTATCTACCACCAGGTATTCCAACGCGGCGAGTCATGCAGTGGTTACACGTTGATCTCGTATTTAAGATCCTGTACTTCATCGCCCGTCATGCCTCGAAAACCCCATTGATAGGGCTCCTGCTCCTTGATAGTAATTTCCACGTCAGTGGGTGACAGATTCAGCTGGCTCTCAAGCTGCTTGAAGATCTCCTTGATCAAAGCCTTCTGTGTTTCACGTTTTCGCCCGGCCATCATGTTAATCTCAATGACGGTATAGGCGTCACTGCGTCCACCTGGATAGTAGAAGTCCTCCCTGTCCATTGGAATAAACCGGTGCGCCCTTTTGTCTTCCGGCATGCCAAGGGTTGTTTGCATACAGCGGTGAAGCACGTCAGAGAGCTGCGCTCTTATGGGAACCAACTTCTCCCTGATTCCATAAACTACGATCATATTCCCGGTCTCAAGTACAACGGAAGACGCCAACAGCGCTCGAGTGTTGCGATGTCAAGCTTGTAAATAGCATAATGCCGCATCTCCCTCCTAACTCTTGTCCCGCCATTTTGCATATTTGGAGTGAACCCCTCTGGTGAACATGGACGAGTAATCTTCCAGCAGATCGACGCCGTACAGAATCAGTACAACGAGGACTGCGAACTTAAGCGCAACAAACGCATCCACGACCGCGATGCAAACGCCAATTGCCGCCAGTGCCCAGATGGTTGCCGCAGAGGTAACACCTACAACAGCGCCATCTTTTGCCAGCATCACTCCCGCGCCGAGAAAACCGATGCCCGTGACAACCTGACCGATGATTCGCGACGTGTCAGTAACCTCGTTTTCGATCAAAGCCGACGTGGCGACAAATATATAGGTGCCCAACACTATCAGGGATGAGGTTCTTATGCCTACCGGCTTCCCTCGCAGCTGTCGTTCAAGCCCGACTATAGTGCCACAAAGTATCGATGCGCCAATCGAAATCCAGCTGTATGGCTCAATGGAGAAAAGCGTTTCAATTATCATCGCGATTGCTGATTTCCAACCGTGGTTAACACCGCTACCGGGTTTGGCTGAACCCGGGCCGAAGGGGCGGACCGCGAGCAACGGCTCAGCGCCAACACCCCAAGACCTGGCATCTAGGCTGACTGCCGCCTGACCAGAAAGGCAAACGGGATCGACAGCGGCCCGAATACCTGCCCGAGCACAACCCAAAGCTGGCCGTTGCCACCGCGGTTTGTAGCCACACGCCAGGCGATACCACCACAAACGATCCAGGCCAGCGCGACTATGTAGGGCGTTACCATGCGCTGCACTCCTGATGGAAAACCCCCTCCAGAGCGCCTCCAGATAAAAAGCGCGCGCAAACACGCCTGGTGGAAGCCCGCTGAGCCGGAGCCGATACTATAGGCCTTCTTGCCTTCATCTAAACTCGCCCCACTGATACCAGAATGTCTGCCAACCCGCGACCGGGATCAGCCAGAATGCTGCGCCGATACCGGAAGAGCGTTCTTCGCCAATTAGCGCGCCCCCTTCGGCGCGCCTTAAGTATAGGCGGCTCTCGGACCGGTAGCCACCTGTCCCGTCCGCATCACTATGGATGACACCTGGAAGGACGAAGGCCCCTTCGGAACAGGAAAAATCGCCCTTATCCTTTGACAACACGTTTACTTTGACAGGCCCTTTATTGCTACGGGCTTCGACTCGCAGCGTGGCGGACGAGTAAACAAGAACGACTGAGTCCGAGTCTGCCATTTCTCCGAGTAGTCGAAACGCCAGCGAGTTCGCACCCGTCATCGGTAAATAGGAGTAGGTAGCCAGGTTCTGATAAATCCCGGAAAGATCCGCGCATTCTACACCCGGGCTGGCAGCAACGGGCGGCCAATCTTCGGGATAGTCTGGCGATATTCCGGTCAGCGAGGCGCATCCGGACAGGACAGCAACGACAATGCAGAAGCCCGGGATATTCTTCATGCAGGCTGGCGCCGCCGCAGACGCCGTCGCCCAGGGCGAGCCACACAGTCACAAGTCGGGCACGAGGCGCTTCTGCACCCGACCCCGCTATACGTTTTCATCGCCCGGACCCACCCAAAAATGTGGATTATAAGCCACCTCCCAAAGATGACCATCGGGATCCGAGAAATAGCCACTATAGCCACCCCATGCCGTTTTTTGAGGCTTCTTTACCAATGCAGCGCCTGCTGTTACGGCTTTTTCCATAACTGCGTCCACCTCGGCCTCAGAGGCTACGTTATGGCTCAGGCTAAACGCGCCAAAGCCAGAACCTTCGACTGATACGCCGGCATCTTCGGCCAGGGACTCGCGACCAAACAAGCCTAACCATGTGCCGTTGAGCGTAAAAAAGGCCACTTCAGGCGGAGATTCCATGCGCGGAAAGCCCAGTCCTTTCTCGTAAAACTCAACAGACCTGTCGAGATCGTGAACACCGAGCGTAATCATGCTGATTCTTGGCTGCATTCGATACTCTCCAAACTATTGTGGCAAATAACGGCACCAACAAGTTCGCGCGGTGCGCGAGACAGCAGCAATTGGTCAGGTGACAAGCCCGCTGCTATTGAATAGGTTGATATAGCTGCGTACGCCACAATGTCCGACCCTGAAGGGCGTATTGCCTGTGCGTTTACCGCGTTGTCAAAATACTTGCAGCACCAGTTGCAGCTTGTGACTATTCCGGCGCAGTCGCCATCCGAACTGCAAGCCCGATGAGATTCATCTACGGCTATGCGTCGAGCCTGCCTTGTTATGTGTCCTCATCACGATGAGCCCGCCAGAAAACGATCCACAAATAAGCGGTCGCGGCAATAAACGTCGACAAGAGCGCAATTTGACCAACCCAGGTGCCCGGCGCTACCAGCGGGTGGTCTATTAGCTGAACGGTACCAGCACTCAGTTCATGGCCCGATTGACGAAGTTTCTCGAGTGTTTCAAAAAAGCCTTCGATTACGCCGATGTTGTATATCAGCAATGACAGTACCCAAGCTGTATAGATCGTATAGAGAAAGGACAGCAAAGCCACAACTCTTATATTCAGTCGCTCGGCCGCGAAGTATCCAACCAGAATCAGGCTGAACGATATGCTTGCCCACCACTGGACAATCGCCCAATAGCGATCGTAGGCGTCAAATATATGCTCTATGAGATCGGTTTCACTCATGACAAAGACACGGCACTCGAGACATACCGACAACGGCAACGGACGCCGGGCAGTTCGGTCCGGTAACCAACCGAAGCGTATCGCCCGTACCTGTTCTGTGCTGTTCTAGAAGGACTCATTTTCGTCATGGACAGATATTGATAAGTCACCGTTCATACCGGTAGAAATGCTGAAGGTGATTGGCCTGCAACAAACCTGGCAGTCCTCAATATACTGCTGCCCGATTTCCTCCTGATCAATGAGAACTTCAATTGATTCTCCGCAGTACGGGCAGCTTACATGCTCTTGAACCAAGTGGTGCATCTGGCTTCAATCAGCTCCCGTTTGTGGCACAGAACGCTTACAGCAGGACCAGCCACTGTTTGGCCGTCGCTGCTGGCCGTCCTTGAAATGGGTCCGATGCCTCATAAAAGTGCAATGCTCCGAAAGACTACCAGACTAGCGAACGCCCAAACTACAAAGAGAATAGCCATAATTTTCCGTGAGCGCGATAGATGTTTATTTGCAGAACAGGCGCCGCACCCTGGCTGATCTTCAAGTCGGGCACCGCATGTAACACAAAGCCCTGAACTCGATCGAGAATTTCGTCGTTGTAGCAGCACAAAGCCAATCGGAAGAACTACTGCCCAGGGTGCGAGCACCAGGTAGTGCCAGGTCATGCGCTCGCACCAGAAAACATAACGCTTCGAGCTGGCGCGGCCGGAAGGCCGTCCCGGCGCGAAGCGCCCTTGCAGCCTTGACCTGTCATAAGGACTCGATTTGTAAATGCGGCTGACCAGTATTGGCGATTGAAGCGAGCAATCACGATCGACCTTGCCTCATCGTCAGACCTCGCTGCCAATTCCAAATGCTTTACAATGCGCATTCGAATGCGCATAATTCAGCGCAGGCCATTCAAAGGAAATGCCCATGGAACAGCTATTTGATGCAGATGCCCCGAAAAAGCCTACAAACCTCAGCGTAAACAGTGACTTATTGAATAAATCCAGGGCGCTAAACATTAACCTTTCCGCAACACTGGAACAGGCGCTGCAAGCCAAACTTGCCCAAGCTAACGCTGATCAGTGGGCTACCGAGAACCGCAAAGCCATTCGGGCATACAACGATTTCATTGAAGAGCACGGTTATTTTGGTGAGGAATATCGGGCGTTCTGATGCAGCAGTTTGATGTTTACGCAAACCCCAACAAGACAACTCGGCGGGCTTATCCCTACATTGTTAATATTCAAAGTAACACCATTTCCGAGATCGCTACTCGAATCGTAATTCCCTTGGCTAGAAAAGCGGAATTCAAGAACGAAGAGATGAAACGGCTTACTCCAACAGTTTCATATAAAAACGAGGAACTACTCCTGCTAGTACCCCAAATTGCATCCATGCCGGTAAAAATGCTTCGCGATCCTATTGGATCTATCAGCCATCTTAGAGATGAAATAGTTGCAGCGCTGGATTTCGCGATCACTGGCATTTAACGCCACCATTTGCGGCAACTGAAAGGGAGCGACCAGCCCACACTTGTTACATGGCTCGGGAATGAGCGCGCTATTTCGCAAAATGCTTCTCCATATATTCTGACGCCAACTTTGCGCCCTCGTCGGTTAAGAACATGGATTTCTGCTTCCCCACTGGATCATGAACCCATCCTTTCTCATGTAGAAGGTCCGTTAGATTCCAGTCCATGCCCTTCCATACTCTTACCCCCGATCCTTCGTCCATGGCGGTCAAGGAAAGTATAGCCAGGGCGGCCTCGGCAAGTTTATCCTGATCTATGTTCTCTGGCAGCGGCATGTCCAAACCTCCAGATTTAGCTCTACGTGAGGGCCATGTAACGCCCACGTATAGTGAGCGCTGTAAGCGCGTCACATTTCACGTGTTTGTTCACTGCTGCTACCTGGCACCAGCTAAAAGACCCGCAACACTCAAGTCCTCATCGATTTCAGGCCAGTGGATGCCCTCTCCGTCTCCAAGGAGTTCCCAGACATCCCTCTGCGCCTGCGTTGCCTTTGAAAGCGTAGGAAACCATGCGATTGGCACAGAGATCGTACGCCCATCCAAGAGATCGACATTTAAGGTATCTTCAGTAAAGCTGACATTATGAGCTAAGGGGTGAAGCTCAACTGCTAAAGTACCCATTCCAAGCCTCCAAAAGCGTAGTACAATTTTCGTTCACTAGGGCCTCAAGCTTTCGAAGCTCTTGAGGAGAAAAACGAGTAGAACTGGCAAGAACTGGTGGATTCAGCCAGAATTTTGCCAACATTCGATCCCTCTGAATATGCACGTGCGACGGTTCTCCTCCCTCATTACTGTAAAAAAAGAATCTATAGGGGCCAACTCGTAATATTGTGGGCATCCCGGAAGCTTACCCAAATCAGGGGCTTTGGACAATCTGAGCAGTTGACGCCACAAGCACCGGCGGCGAAACCGCGCAGCGGCTTTGACGTCCGCGTGGCTTGACTTGTTACATGCTCGGTACCAATATTGGGTACTTTTTGGTATTTTTGGAGGTGGCGCATGGCTAAGAACACCAGCATTACCCTGGGTGAGCACTTCGATGGGTTTATAGCCCAACAAGTTGCTGAAGGAAGGTATGCCTCGGCTAGCGAGGTGGTGAGGGCCGCCCTTAGGCAGTTTGAATACACGGAAAAGAAGGCGGCCACACTGCGGCGCCTCCTCGAAGCAGGCGAAAAAAGCGGTACCGCAGAATACAGCTACGAAGCACTGATGAACGAGCTCGATGAAGAGCTTGGCTAATGGGAGCATTTTCCCTTACCAAAGCAGCTAAAGCTGACCTTAAATCGATTGCAGCGCATACCCAGCGCCGATGGGGTAAAGAGCAACGCAGAATTTACGCCAGGCAATTTGACGATGCTTTCCATATGCTGGCGGATACTCTCGAAGCTGGAATCTCTTGCGACGTGATCAAGGTCGGGTACCGCAAATTTCCCATAGGTAGTCATGTAATTTTCTACCACCCAATTTCCGAAACCGAAATAGAGATAGTTCGAATACTTCATAAACGCATGGACTTGGCTCGGCAGCTTGAGGGCACGTAACGCTTTCGGCAAAGGCGCGCGCTGATTGGCGCGATCGTGCCCGGCCTTGTTATGTGGCCAACCTCCTACATCGATAGCTACATTGATAGTGAATGTACTGATGTTCAATTGGATAGCAACACCGTCTGATTTAGGTATTTTTCGTTTTCTAGTGAGGCGACCATAAAGTGCGCAACATCACTACGACTTATACCGCCCGAAGTAATACCGGAGATGTCTTCAACTACTCTATAGTTCATAGTCGCTTGATCGTCGTTCAAAAATCCAGGCCGCACTATAGTCCAAAGCGCCTCGCTTTCAGAAACGATTTTCTCCGCGCGATCCTTATCTTGATATATGGTTTTGAGCAGTAAAGGCTGCAAAACATTGTCATAGAAAACCCCTCCGTGACCACGACTATCCCCCGCACCTATACCCGATACGAGAAGAATCCGGCCAATATCTGCACCCTTCATGGCCGCAAGGACGTTCCTGGAGCCTTCCGAAAACAGTGTGATTTCATCCCTTGTTGGTGGAATGCCAACGCTGATTATTACCGCATCATGACCTTCGACGGCTAGAGAAATCGTTTGAGGGTCTAGAATATCTCCCCTTCCAATTGTTAGAAGGTTGTGCGAGAGGGTTACCCCATCAGGATTCCTCGACAGGGCCGTCACTTTATGGCCACGCTGTAACGCAAGCTTTACTGTTTCTAGGCCAGCACCGGAAGTCCCGCCAATCACAAGAATGTTAAGCTGAGATCGGATTTGGGGAAGCAGCGTAGGTGCTGGTTCCCCTGCCCCACCAACGCTTCCGCCACAGCCCAGGAGAACCGAACTCAAAACAAATAGCGCAGCAGTAAATATTGAACGCGGCAAATTCTTTACTCCCTAGCTCCTGTTAATCGAGATATTGTTAATACAGCTCATAAATCGCACTGAAGTAGCTTTTGGCCACATAACGCTTCCGGCACGGGCGAGCGGAACGCAGTGTAGTGAGTCCAGCGCACGCAGTGCGCGGTGTGCGGTGTGCGGTGTGCGGACTTGTTATAGGTCTCGATCTCATGGGCGGATACTGAGGTTAGCCGATACAACCATAGAATCAATCGACTCGATAAAGCCCGCAGCATACTGATGCTGTTGTTTTTCCATTTCCCAAATTATTCTAGGAACGGGCAAAGATACCCACGACTTAGCCCAGCGTCTGCGATTTTGCCACATTTCTTCTGAAAGGCTTCCCTCGCGCCAAAGGTACCACTGTGCTTCATATTTGTAGAGGACGCTTCGAGCGACAAAGAATATCTGCGAAAATTCTTCGGGAGTTAATTCATCGGGTTGAACATGTTCGTCGAGTGAGCGCATGCATAGCTCAGCCAACTGCGGGTTATTTGCAATAATTTCACATAGTTCCGCCAATGCGACTGTAGAATTCCACGCGGAGCCACTTCGGGTGGCTCTCGTATTTCTACGTACTTCAATAATCAGATAGAGAAGCGAGAAAATTACGGCTATACCACTTAGAGCTTCACCCAAACTGCCGAATTCACTCAATGTCATGAAAATTGCTCCAGGGACCTATCACGCCTACCGCAGCGGCGCCCAAACCGCGCAGCGGTTTCGGTGTCCAGCCCCGAAGGCGTCCCGCTGCTTGGCCTTGTTACGCGGCTGACACATTGATTTTGACGCCAAGAGAATGAAGAACCTTTTGGACCGTTTCATATCTTGGCTTTGCCCCAGGAGCAAACGCCTTATATAGGCTCTCCCGTCCCAAGCCTGACTCTTGTGCTATAACAGACATGCCTCGCGCTTTGGCGACATGCCCAATGGCGGCAAGAAATACACTGGGATCATCATCTTCAAGCGCAGCAGAAAGATATTCTGCGATAGTTTGCTCACTATCGAGATAGGCGCTTGGATCAAATTCTGTGACTTTAACCATATCAGTTACTCCGCTCTTAAGTCGGACAATATATCCCGAGCGCGAGCTATATCCTTGCTTTGGCTCGATTCATCTCCTCCACATAGGAGAAGCACCACTAGAGCACCTTTACGGGGTGAAATAGACCCGATAGCCTGGCCCAAAATGTATTCTGAGTTCATGCAGGCCGGAACCAAGGGACTTCGAATCACCAGTATTACCTTGGCGCAATGATTCGATTCGAGCCAGTATTCTCGCGATGGCTTTTCGATCCCTTAGCTTTGAGAGCCATTTCGAAAAGACATCAGTCTGCTGAACTTGATACATTTAGCGATTGTATCCTAACGGATACATCTATGCAAATGGTGCGATGCTTGCAGAGGCCGCGTAACGCCTAAAGCTGCGGCGGTGAAACCGTCCGCGTGGCTTGACTTGTTAAGTGACCGACTCACCCTAGAACCTCGGCACACTTAGAAATAAGCTCTCGATTTACGGACAGTATTTCAGACCTGCGGTGGGCGCTAATTTTGGGGAAAACCATACCATTTTCCTGGATGAGTTCTAGACCCAAAACTAGCTCCTCTGTAAGAGATTGCTGGTTCATATTAGAAGGCGCACCAAATTCAATGATTTGTTCCTTAGGGTAATAGGCCATCTGAGCCTCACCGCCACGAGACCCGCAAAGGACAAATGTGCTGCACCCCTTGAATAAGCTAGATGGCAGTATCTTTACTAGACGCTCCATTTTCCTTCGGCTTATAGGATTGCCTGCTTCATTTTGGACTACGATTTTCACGGCTAGGCCACTTAACGCTTGCGGCAAGGGCGGCCACCTAGTGGCCGTCCCAGTTGCCCGCACTTGTTAAGGTGTACACACATACCAAAACCCACCCACTATGACACCTAGAAGAAAACTAAGCTGGGAAATATAGCTCGCGTATTTACAGACATTGCCCGCCGCACTGGAAGCCTTAGTGTTAAGTCTTGTATCTTTCAGGGAAAAGTCTTTGTCCTGGATGCGATTCAGTACATCTGATGTGGCATGGAATAAATTTGAATATATAGAGACTAAAGCTCTCAATTCTACGGTGCTGCTAATGATGCCGAGTGCAAACAGCAGCAGGGGATACACAGCCCAGCTGCCTGGATCATCTGTGCCTAGATAGCCCAAAATCGCTACAGCGCCCCCGGCATTAGATATAAAATTATGCTGCGTTAAACGCCAGCTGCTTTCAATAAACTTATTTTGTAAATCCTTTTGAGTTTCAAGGATATGCTCTTTGATAGCCTCCTGATTTTCTCGAGGTAATATCTCGTCATTTTCTGGCACAAGCTCTCCTGGGCACCTTAACGCTTCAAGTAGGGGCGCGCAGCGCCCTTGCTGCCTTGACTTGTTATGTGATTTGCAGTGCACCGAACCATAAAAATATACCCAGCCCCAGACAAAAGAATACTAGCGAAATATTTAGTGAGTACCTCGCGCCATTATCCGCGCTGCCTATCGGATTTGTTGCTGCGTTGGCATACGCTCTCACTAGTTCTACACTTTTCTCCGTTATTTGTTCGGGAGTAAGGTTTGGGTCGATTTTTTCCGCGCCCTTTTTTAATGAAGGCTCTGCATTGGTGAGCCTCGCTCGAAATCCCTTCAATGTAAGCGAGAACCACAGTGACAATCCTGCGGAACACATCGTTAGAAAGAGAAGAATCCAGCTTAAAATCAGCAGCAGTGGGCTGTCTGGCGGAGAGCCGTTATTTCCTACTAAGCTCCCAGAGAATGTTACCGATCCGACCAACATTGCTGAGGATAGAGAAATAATCAACTTTGCGAGATTCTCCTGACCCTCCCAGATCGGTCCGTGAACTTCGGTGATCTCCTTACTTACTTCGGCACCAGCGTTCTTCGCCGTCTCTACTATGTGGTCCGTGTTAATTCTGGTCGTCGGGGGCATATCGATCAACTCACATAACGCGCACAGCTGGGGCTCGCGGCACGCGCGTACCAGCAGCCTATGTTTGTTATATGGCTATAAAGTAGGGTATGTAGTCTTTTCATTTGATACACCGAAATCGTCTTCCCACAGCAGTTTTATCACATGCTTGCTCTTTGAGCCCATGTGAGGGGCGGCTAAAAGTTCTACAGATTGATGGGGTTCCAGAGTTTCGAGTGGAAATTTCTGGTCTATGTCGGATTGGATCAAGATTTCATTACCCTCCGGAAATTCCAGCGTGACGTTTCTTGCATGCGCCTTGCCCTTGTTCCATATCTTGAGTCTGTATTTTGAGTTTCCTAGCTTTATAAAAGTTGCGCCAAGATCAGCCTTCTTGGCGCTCTGGGATTCACTAGTTTCTTTTTCGAGAAGCAGTTTGTTGAGGTTTTCCTGGCTATCAATTAGTGATTTCTGCCGCCCGTTGAATCGTGACGTCGTCCAGGTTGCATAAGCAGATAAAAGCAGCGCGGCGGCTGCGATGAAATCACTGAAATCGAACTCAAAGACGATCATTTGATGGTAAAGCTCTTGCTCTTCTTGAAGATATCTTTAATGCTTTTTTCGAAATCTTTCTTTATCTCAGACTTTAGTTCGTCCACGTTCACTTGAATGTTTTCCTCATTCTCTCGAGTTAGTTCGTCCCTCGTCATCTCTCGCTCGCAAGAAGTGCATTTAACCGTTCCCTCATCTTCGTCATCGTACTCAAATTGGTCAGCCCCACAGGTCGGACATAGTAGGCGAACACTTCGGCTATATTTGTCATCTTTCATCTTTGAATTCCTCCCGATGTAGCGGTGGCCACATAACGCCTGCGGCTGGAGCTGCCGTTAGGCAGTCCCAGCAGCCCGTACTTGTTAACTGTCTGAATCAACGCGCCTCACCAAATAGATGACCAACTCTTTGATTGGGTCGCCTTTGAATCCTTGCATGCCATAGCCTATAGCCGCACCGCCGGCAACTGCTATTAGATAAAACATTGGCTCATTTTCGAAGCCACTTATCCAAGTTGGATGCCCGGTGGAAAAATATAAAAGCGTCAGCCCGGGGGACATACATATAAGTAAAGTGCCAAGAGCAATAAAGACCCAGCGTAATCGTCGAAATTCAGCGACGTTCTTTTCAAGACTTCGAAGAAGTTCCATTTCTCTAGATGGCAGTGACATAGACAGTTAACGCTCACAGCTGGGGCGCACTGTAAGTGCGTCCCAGCAGCCTGTTATTGTTATATGGCCGCATCACTGACCCAGTCCGGTATTGAGGAATATATGGTCGAATGGGTCACTCCGCAAAGTTCTACAAATTTGGCGGCGGATTGCGCGTTTGGATCGATGACATACACCTTTTTATCTGAGTTCATTCTAAGATTTTCGCTTAACAGGATACGCGCTTCCAGATCTAGTGGCGGGCACGAGTAACCAGCAATAACAATTCTGTCTGCTGTTTGAAGTTTACTTGCGGCTTGGCTCCACAGGCTACCCATCGAACTATGCATCATTCCTCGTTTGCCACTGGTGGGAGGAACAATTATTGGTTTCATGTAGACGGTTCGGCGATTTCTCCTCCAGGTTAGTGATCTAGATATATGTCTTGAGTTAATTATATGCAGCTCTCTATTCGGGTGAAAAAGTGCACTAGGACGTGGTGTTGCTGATGTATGTCGAGACTGCCAATTCATGGAACCATGTAACTTTAAAATGCCGACCCCATCATAGGGATTATCGGTTGCTTCAAAGCTAGGCTGCCCTGTTGTTCCAGGGCTACTAACAAAGTCTGAGAGGCGATAGCAGTTTGGAAAGGTAAAGGCGTTAGGGCGCCCATTGAGGGCAATCTCTTCCAATGCATTTTCGATCAACAAGTCATAGTTGAACGTGATTACTGTAAGGTCTGTCGGTAATTCAAGTCTGTTTAATTCGCTCAGAATAAATCGATAGATTAGCGATCTTCTACCAAGCTTCAAATCATTTGTCGTTTCGGCTAATACAGACGCCATCAATCTCAAGAGATTGAGAAACCCAATGTGATATTTGCTTCCAGATGGTGAGTCTATTGCCTTGAGGTATAAATAGGTGGCAGATGTTTCCAACGACCCCATGAGAGATTTCGAGTAATCGCCGACTAACTGCTCTAGACATTCTACGACATCTTCATAGTTCCCGTGCTTACCTGCTCGGGCGATTTCAAAGAAATCTGCATCCAACGGAGGGCGCTTACTTCTAGCACGGCTAGAACCTGCGGCACGAGATACTCCGGCTCCCAGTATCAGAACAGTACTCATAGCAGAACGGCCCTATAACGCTTCAAGCAGGGGCCCGCGTTAGCGGGTCCCGGCGCGAAGCGCCCTTGCTGCCTTGCCATGTTAAGCATCCCTACCCCTAGCCCAATAAGCGATCACACAGCACAGTAGCGCTACTGAATGAAGCAATCCAAAACCAAGCACCACAAGGACTGTACCCAATGAAGATGAGGACATGAAGTCACGGTAGTTCGCCCACAGCCAGCTCGATACCGGAAGCGCGATAACACCACTTAGGAATACCAGGGTAAGTCCTATTAGAAATAACTTCGATCCCTGACGATTTATGAGAAGAAACAGCGCTGCCAGTAAAACCAGTAACGTTGGGAGATTCGTTAAGATCGTATCAGTGATGAGGGAGTTCGCGCCCATGCTCGGCCTCGGATGCCTAACAGCTAATTCTAGAGACAAAGTCTGATATGGACATTACGGCTTGACCTGGCATTCCGGCACTCCCTTTCCATGTGAATCCATTTATATATCAATCACTTCGAGAAAGCATCCTCCACAATTTCTCCTGCGCTCGCTGACGTTGTCTGTGTGCGTAGGATGAGACTTTGTCAGTGTGCCGGTTCGGGTTTTCTAGTTTTTCTATAATTTTCATCTACTTGCGATACAGGCATCCGGGAAAGCGAGACTGATTCCCATGAAAAACGGTCATTCGGTTGCTATGGTATCGCTCTCTGTGTTGTTCTTGGCATCCGCCTTCTGCACTACCTATGGCAGCTGAATATCATGGATGATATCCGCGTTCCCGTTTCTCCGAAATCCACCCGCTTCCTCGATCTGCTGCGCGTGGACATGCGCGCTCGTGGTTACGCACTCCCGACAGAGCGCACCTACTTGCACTGGATCACACGTTCTATCAACTTTAACCAGCGGCGCCATCCCTCAGAAATGGGCCAGATGGAGATCGAGAACTTCCTCAACCATCTCGCGGTAGTCGGGGCGGTCTTCCCGGCTGATGGTGGAACTTCTATACGGCAGCGGCCTGCGCCTGCACGAGTGCCTGGTGCTGCGCATCAAGGATGTCGATTTTGCACTGAATACCATCACGGTGCGGCAGGAGAAAGGCGACAAGGATCGCGTCACGCTGCTGCCGGCATCGCTCAAGAAGCGGCTGGAGGCGCAGGTGCAAATTGCCCTGGCGCAGCATCAACAGGATCTCGCCGATGGCTACAATATCCGCACAATTCAAAAACTGCTGGGTCACGAGGATGTCACCACAACTGAAATCTACACCCATGTGCTGGGCCGCGGGGCGATGGGCGTGATCAGCCCGGTGGATTCCGAATAATCAAGCGGCCACTTCCTCAAAAGAAAAACGTGGGGCGCCCGTACGCTTTCCGGCATGTTCCATCGTCATCGCACAAATCCGGCCTTTGGTATCCAGATCGATGGCGGTATCCTCATCCAGATCACGGGTCTCTACAATTTCTCCGCGACAAAACTCAATATACAATGTGTCAGTTTGCTTGAAATACTGGACCTTCACTGTCTATATCTCCGGTCAAAAAAGGCATTGTGCACGGTTTCACCATCGGGCAGTAATACCACTCTCAGATGACGATTACCAGCTTCTGGAATTGTCGCCCAACGGCGTATGCGGCCGTCAGACTGTACGTATTCTTTTTCGGGATAATCCATAACACTCTGAATCCACTCCGGGCGAATCCCCGCCCGATCTGGCCTCGTCATTATGGACGCAAAGTATTCTGTAACCTTCAACGCTTTGTTCACCTCCCTGTGTACCACTCCAATCTAGCGCCTGTACAGTCACACTGAAACTGCCAATTTCGCTCCCCCTGTCGCTTTACCGAGCACACCGGCACCCGACGCGCTTGCAATCCGCGCAAACCCAACTACTGTATATATAACCAGTATTTATTCAGTTTGCCTGTCATCTGCCTGATGCCCTACGCCGAACTCCACTGCCTGAGCTGCTACAGCTTCCTGCGCGGCGCCTCCCACCCCCACGAGTTGGTGGAACGCGCGGCTGCGCTGGGCTATTCGGCGCTGGCGATCACCGACGAGTGCTCTTTCGCCGGCATTGTGAAGGCCCATGTGGCGGCGAAAGAAGCCGGCATCCAGTTGCTCATCGGCAGTGAACTGGTGCTGGAGGAAGGGTTGCGCCTGGTGGCGCTGGCGCCTTCGCGGACGGCGTACAGCGAGCTGTCCGGCCTGATCAGCATGGCGCGGCGGCGCAGCCCCAAGGGTGAGTACCGGGTTGCGCTGCGCGATGTGATCTTTCACCTGAAGCGCTGCCTGCTGATCTGGCTGCCGCGGGGCAATGACGAGCACAGTTATGCCTACGGCTTGCAACTGGCGCGTTTGTGCAAGGGGCGCCTGTGGCTCGGCGTCAGCCACCTGCTGGGCAACAACGAGGTGCAGCGCTACCTCGAGCTACAAGGGCTGGCCCGGGCACTGGGTATTCCGATGGTCGCCTGCGGCGATGTGCGCATGCACGTGGCCAGCCGCAAGCCGCTGCACGATGTGTTCACCGCGCTGCAGCACAACACCAGCATTGCGCAGTTGGGCCGGCGGCGCCTGGGCAATAGCCAGCAGCATCTGCGCACACTGCACAAACTGCAGCGGCTCTACCCGCCGGCGCTGCTGGATGAAACCCTGCGCATCGCGCAGTTGTGCACTTTCAGCCTGGATGAGCTGCGCTACGAGTACCCCGAGGAAGTGGTGCCACCGGGGTACGACGCCAGCGGTTACCTGCGCGAGCTGGTAGCACGGGGCGTTGCCGTACGCTGGCCGCGGGGTGTTTCCCGGGAGCTGCAACAGCGTATCGATACCGAACTGGCGCTGATCGAGGAGCTGCGCTATGAGTACTACTTCCTCACCGTGTACGACATCGTGCGCTTTGCCCGCGAGCGCAACATCCTGTGCCAGGGCCGGGGCTCGGCGGCCAACTCGGTGGTGTGCTACTGCCTGTTCATTACAGAAGTATCGCCCGAACAGGTCTCGCTGCTGTTCGAGCGCTTTATTTCCCGCGAGCGCGACGAACCCCCGGATATCGACGTGGATTTCGAGCACGAGCGGCGCGAGGAAGTCATCCAGTACATCTACCGGAAGTATTCCCGCAAGCGCGCCGCGCTGGCCGCCACGGTGATCACCTATCGCTCGCGCAGCGCGGTGCGCGATGTGGGCAAGGCGCTGGGGCTGGATGCGGTGTTCGTGGACGACCTGGCCAAATCCATGGCCTGGTGGGATCGCACCGCCGATCTCGCCAAACGCTTCGAGGAACACGGTGCGGCGACCCGCGGGGTGGCCGGCCACAGCCGCCAGGCCGAACTGTTCTACTCCCTGGTGCAACAGATACTGGGCTTCCCCCGCCACCTGTCACAGCATGTGGGCGGCTTCGTGATCACCCGCAGCCCGATCTCCACCCTGGTGCCGGTGGAGAACGCCAGCATGGACGAGCGCACCGTCATCCAGTGGGACAAGGAGGACATCGAGGCCATGGGCCTGCTGAAGGTAGACGTGCTGGCGCTGGGCATGCTGTCCGCCATCCGCAAGAGTCTGCAGATGGTACACCGCTACTGTCCCGCCATCAGAACCCTCAGTGATATTCCAAAAGAAGACGCCGCCACCTACCGCATGCTGCAACAGGCCGATACCATCGGCGTGTTCCAGATCGAGTCGCGCGCGCAGATGTCCATGCTGCCGCGGCTCAAGCCGGAGTGTTTCTACGACCTGGTCATCGAGGTCGCCATCGTGCGCCCCGGCCCTATCCAGGGCGATATGGTGCACCCCTACCTGCGGCGCAAGCAGGGGCAAGAGGCCGTCACCTACCCCAGCGATGCCATCAGGGACGTACTGGAACGCACGCTGGGCGTACCGATTTTCCAGGAGCAGGTGATCAGGCTGGCAATGGTGGCGGCGGGATTCTCCGGCGGCGAGGCGGATCAGCTGCGCCGCGCGATCACCAACTGGGGCAAGAACAGCAAGTTGCTCACCTTCGAAAAGAAACTCACACGCGGCATGATCGAGCGCGGCTACGACGAGGATTTCGCCCGGCGCCTGTTCGAGCAGATCAAGGGCTTTGGCGGCTACGGCTTCCCGGAATCGCATTCCGCCAGTTTCGCGCTGCTGGCCTATTTCTCCGCCTGGCTCAAGCGCCATCACCCGGCGGCGTTTTTTGCCGGCCTGCTCAACAGCCAGCCGATGGGGTTTTACAGCCCCTCCCAGCTGATCCAGGATGCCCGCCGTCACGGCGTGGCGGTATTGCCGGTCGACGTCAACCACAGCGCCTGGGACCACCAGTTACTGGATCACCGTTCAGCGCAGAATCGACAGCCGACACTGCGGCTGGGCATGCGCCTGGTAAAAGGCCTGAGCCAGGAGGGCGCCCGGCGCGTGGTGGAGGCCCGGCAACGCCAGCCCTTCCGCCAGATCAGCAACCTGCGGCAGTGGGCCGCACTGGACAAGCGCGACATGGAAGCCCTGGCCGATGCCGATGCACTGCAGTCACTGAGCGGCCACCGCCACCAGTCACAGTGGCAGATCATGGCACTGGAACAGCCCAAACCCTTATTGCGCGATGAACAGACGCAAAGCGGCAGTTACTTCGACGACGGCGTGCAGTTGCCGGCGCCGCAGGTGGCGGAGGAAGTGCTGTCCGATTACCGCGCCACCGGCCTCACCCTGCGCGCCCATCCGATGAGCCTGCTGCGCGACCGCTACCCGTTCAATCGCTGCAAGCGCCACACCGACCTGGCGGCGCTGGGCAACCGGCGTTTCGTGCGCATCGCCGGGCTCGTCACCTGCCGGCAGCGCCCGGGCAGCGCCTCTGGCGTGTTGTTCCTCACACTGGAAGATGAAACCGGCAACAGCAATATCGTGGTGTGGAAGCGCACGCAGCAGCAGTTTCGCCAGGCGTTGATGAGCGGGCAATTGTTGCTGGTGAAGGGAATCGTGGAGAGCAGGGACAATGTCATCCACGTGATCGCCGGCGCCCTGTATGACCACACGCACGAACTGGAGCAACTGCGCGTGCAGTCGCGGGATTTTCACTAGCCGGTATCGTTAACCGGTTTGTGTGGCGCGGCCTTTGTAAAACCGGAACATGACGCGGTGCAGATCCGCTACCAGCGCGGGGCCGCTGGGCAAAGGGCAAAAAATTGATCTGCATTCTGGCAATTCAAGCCGAAGGGTTTATGCTTGAAACAGCACCGAAATGCGGCATACGCAAGTCGCACGACAAATCACGTCAATAAAAGGGCTGAGTCATGCAGAAGAATACCTTGAACAACTGGCTGGCAGCACTGGCATTGGGCAGCGCAAGCCTGGGCGCCATTGCACAGGTGCCTGCGCCGCCGAATAACCAGATACTGTCCAGCGCCTACACCGGCGAAGTGTATTCGCCGTACGCGAAACGCGATTTTCCGAGCAATGTGTATTTTGGCGATACCCACCTGCACACCGATATCTCCATGGACGCCGGCGCCTTTGGTGATCGCCTGGGCCTGGACGCCGCGTACAAGTTCGCCCGCGGTGAAGAGGTGACGGCGACGCGCGGCGGGCCGGTGCGCCTGTCGCGGCCGCTGGATTTCCTGGTGGTGGCAGATCACTCGGATAACATGGGGTTCTTCCCCGATCTGCTGGCGGGCGCGCCGTTCATCCTGTCCGACCCGACGGGCAAGGACTGGTACGAGCGCATCAAGGCGGGCAAGGGCGTGGAGGTCGCACTGGAAATCATCAGCCTGTTCTCCCAGGGCAAGTTCCCCGAGGCGATGGTCTACTCACCCGACTCAGCGCCCTACAGGAGCGCCTGGGACAAAACCGTGGAAGCGGCCGAGCGCTACAACGAGCCGGGCCGCTTCACCGCCTTCATCGGCTACGAATGGACCTCGCTGGTGAAAGGTAACAACCTGCACCGCGTGGTTGTGTACCGCGACGGCGGCGACAAGGGCGGGCAGATGGTGCCCTTCACGACCGCGCCGCCGCTGGGCAGTACCACGCCGCGCAAACTCTGGGAATGGATGACGGATTATGAAAGCAAGACGGGCGGCGAAGTGCTGGCGATCGCGCACAACGGCAACCTCTCCAACGGCCTGATGTTCCCGATGGCGAGCCAGAGCGACGGTGAGCCACTGGATGCCGCCTATGTGCAGCAACGGGACAAATGGGAACCGCTGTATGAAGCAACCCAGATCAAGGGCGATGGCGAGACCCACCCGTTTCTCTCACCGAACGACGAGTTCGCCGACTACGAGACCTGGGATATCGGCAATCTCGATGTCTCCGAAGCCAAGACCGATGCAATGCTGGCCGGCGAATACGCGCGCGAGGGCCTCAAGCGCGGCATGGAACTGCAGGCGAAGTTCGGCACCAACCCCTACAAGTACGGCATGATCGGCTCCACCGACAGCCATACCTCGCTGTCCACCGCGGAGGAAGACAATTTCTTCGGCAAGCACACCGGCGCCGAACCCTCGCCCGAGCGCATGATGCACCCCTTCATGGCCACTGAAGAGGGCGCGATCATGGGCTGGCAGATGGTAGCCTCCGGCCTGGCCGCCGTGTGGGCAACCGACAACACGCGCGAGGCCTTGTTTGATGCGATGGAGCGCAAGGAGGTCTATGCCACCACCGGATCGCGCATGATGGTGCGCCTGTTCGGCGGCTGGGATTTCGAGGAAGATGACTTGGACAACCGGGAGCCCGCCTTTGTCGGCTATAAAAAAGGCGTGCCGATGGGCGGCGACCTGCCCCCGGCCACCGCGGGCAAATCACCCACCTTCATGGTATACGCATTGCGCGACGCCATCGGCGCCAACCTCGATCGCATCCAGATCATCAAGGGCTGGTATGACGGCGAGCAGACGCACGAGAAGGTCTACGATGTGGTGTGGTCCGGCGATCGCAAGCCGGGGCTGAACGGCAAGCTACCCGCCGTCGGCAATACCGTCGATGTGGAAACCGCGTCCTGGACCAACACCATCGGCGCCTCCGAACTCGGCGCCGTCTGGACCGACCCGGATTTCAATCCCGCACAGAGCGCGTTCTACTACGCCCGCGTGCTGGAAATCCCCAAACCGCGCTGGTCAAACTACGACGCCTTCCGCTTCGGCGTGAGCATTCCCGAAGGCGCGCCCACCAGCACCCAGGATCGCGCCTACACCGCGCCGATATGGTACAACCCCGGTCCCTAGGTTGGGGGTTGCTGTCGGGCACGGCAACAGCGGCAGAACGCAGAACGCAGAACGCAGAACGCAGAACGCAAACGTGACAACCGAGCCGACAACAAGCTACAGCGGCGAACGTCCCTTGTTGGCGGCAATGCGCATCCGCAGCGCGTTGAGCTTGATAAACCCTTCCGCGTCCGCCTGATCGTAGGCTCCGGCATCTTCCTCGAAGGTCGCGATGTGCTCGTCGAACAGCGAGTCGTCCGACTGCCGCCCGACGACGATCACATTGCCCTTGTAGAGCTTCAGTCGCACCTTGCCGTTGACGACAGACTGGGAATCATCGATCGCCACCTGCAGCATGCGGCGCTCCGGCGACCACCAGTAGCCGTTGTAGATCAGTTTGGCATAACGCGGCATCAGTTCATCCTTCAGGTGCGCGACCTCGCGGTCCAGTGTCAGCGACTCGATCGCGCGGTGGGCTTTCAGCAGGATGCTGCCGCCGGGCGTTTCGTAGCAGCCGCGGGATTTCATACCGACATAGCGGTTTTCCACCAGGTCGTCGCGGCCGATACCATTGGCGCCACCGACCTTGTTCAGATGCGCCAGCAGTGTCGCCGGGCTCATCGCCACACCGTCGACGGCAACCGGGTCGCCGCACTGGAAGTCGATTTCGATATAGGTGGCCGCGTCGGGCGCGGCCTCGGGGCTGACACTCCAGCGCCACATGTCTTCCTCGGGCTCGACCCAGGGATTCTCCAACTGGTCGCCTTCATAGGAAATGTGCAGCAGGTTGGCGTCCATCGAGTACGGCGACTTCTTCTGCGCCCTGGCATAGTCCACCGGGATATCGTGGCTCTTGCAGTACGCCATCAGCGATTCCCTGGAACCGAGGTCCCATTCACGCCAGGGCGCAATCACCTTGATCCCGGGCTTCAGGGCGTAGGCGCCGAGTTCGAAGCGCACCTGGTCATTGCCCTTGCCGGTGGCACCGTGGGAAATAGCGTCAGCGCCGGTTTCGTTGGCGATCTCGATCAGGCGCTTGGCAATCAGCGGGCGCGCAATGGAGGTGCCCAGCAGATACTCGCCCTCGTATATGGTGTTGGCGCGAAACATCGGGAACACAAAGTCGCGGACGAACTCCTCACGCAGGTCATCGATATAGATTTCCCTGACACCCATGGCCTGGGCCTTGGCGCGCGCCGGCTCAACCTCTTCACCCTGGCCGATATCGGCAGTGAAGGTCACCACCTCGCAGCTGTAGTTGTCCTGCAACCAGCGCACGATGACCGAGGTATCGAGGCCGCCAGAGTAGGCCAGTACCACTTTGTTTACATCCGACATTGCATGCTCCGCAAATGAGTGCTGAAAAAGGGCGCACATTCTAACGCCCGGCGGAATCAATTCCCAGTCCGTATTCCAGCGCAGGGGGCTTTACTGTAGCATTCACCCACGACTGCCACTTCGCGCTGACACTAAGGACACCAGTGATCGAACTGACCATTACCCGCCCCGATGACTGGCATGTACACCTGCGCGACGGCGCTGCACTGCAACACACCTGCGCAGACATTGCCCGCTACTTCGGCCGTGCGATCGTAATGCCCAACCTGACACCGCCCGCCGCGACCGTAGACCAGGCTCTCGACTACCGCGAGCGTATCGTGCACGCCATGCAGGGCCTGCCCCGCCAGTTCGAACCGTTGATGACCCTGTACCTCACCGACCAGACCAGTGCCGCGGAGATACGGCGCGCCGCCGGTACCGAGGGCATCCATGCGGTGAAGCTGTATCCGGCCGGCGCCACCACCAATTCCGACGCCGGCGTCAGCGCACTGGAGGCGCTGTATCCGGTACTGGCCGCGATGGAGGAGGCCGACCTGCCGCTGCTGGTGCACGGCGAAGTCACCGAGGCCGACATTGATATCTTCGACCGTGAAAAGGTGTTTATAGAGCGTCATCTCACGCCGATCACACAACGCTTCCCCGCGCTGCGCGTGGTGCTGGAGCACATCACCACCGGTGACGCCGTGCAGTTTGTCAGCGCCGCCCCGGATACCGTGGCCGCCACCATTACCGTTCACCACCTGCTGTTCAACCGCAACGACATGCTGGTCGGAGGCATTCGCCCACACTATTACTGCCTGCCCGTGCTCAAGCGCAACAGCCACCAGCAGGCGCTGCAGGCCGCCGCCATTTCGGGTAACCGCAAATTCTTTCTCGGCACGGATTCAGCACCGCACAGTACCGCCAGCAAGGAAACCGCCTGCGGTTGCGCCGGTGTCTACTCGGCGCACGCTGCGCTGGAACTGTACGCGGAGGTGTTTGAGCAATTACAGGCGCTGGACAAACTGGAAGGCTTTGCCGCGCATTTTGGTGCGGACTTCTACCGCCTGCCGCGCAATTCTGACACCGTAACCCTGCGCAAGCAAAACTGGGATATACCGGCGCAATTGCCACTGGGCAACACCAGCCTGACGCCGCTGCGCGCCGCGCAGGCAGTTGCCTGGCAGGTGGTCGACAACGCGGTGAACGCGTGAAAATCGTCCCGGAACACCACATCAGCGACCGCTTTCGCGGCTTCCTGCCGGTGGTCGTAGACGTGGAAACCGGCGGCTTTATCGCCAGTACCGACGCGATACTGGAGGTGGCGGCCGCCACCGTGCGCATGGATGACCAGGGACTGCTGGCGGTACACCGCACCTACGATTTCCATGTGGAACCGTTCGAGGGCGCCAACATCGAACAGTCCGCGCTGGACTTCACCGGCATTGATCCCTACCACCCGTTTCGCAAAGCGGTGGCAGAAGAGGTCGCGCTGGAAGAACTCTTCAGCGTGGTGCGCAAGGAAATCCGCGACCAGAAGTGCACCCGCGCTATCCTGGTGGGCCACAACGCGCACTTCGACGCCGGCTTCATCAATGCCGCGGCCGAACGCTGCGGCATCAAGCGCAATCCCTTCCACCCGTTTTCTTTCTTCGACACCGCGACCCTCTCTGGCCTGGCCTACGGGCAAACCGTGCTCGCCAAGGCTTGCGCCGAGGCCGGCATTCCCTTCGACAACAACGCGGCGCACTCCGCCGCCTACGACGCCGAACGCACCGCTGAACTGTTCTGTGACATCGTCAATCGCTGGAAGGAATCGGGCGGCTGGCTACCCGACTTCGGCTGAGAGGTGGCAGTTACTGCTCTTCACCACTGATCTGGTTCAACAGCGCCTGTAATTCCGCCATCAACACATCGACACTGTCGATACCCAGTAACTCGTACTTCAGCGCCTCGTCCAGCGGCAACAGTTGCACCAGTGTATAGGCCACCTGCCAGGCATCGTTGTAGTCCACCCGCAATCGCATGCGCTCGACATGCGGGTGCGTCTCCAGAGAGCGCAGTACGTCGAGCAGCGACAGCCAGACATCGGACATCGGTGCCGGCGCCGTGGCCGGCTTCAGTTCCACCTCCCCGACGATCAGCCCGTTGTCGCGCGTACTCGTTTCAAACAGGTCAAAACGCTCGCCGCCCTCTATCGTGAGGCCGAGCAGGCCATTGGGCAGCTGGTCCCAGTCGACGATTCGGGCACAGGTACCGTAGTCCCCGAGTTCCGGGGCTGCGCGGCCGCGCTGCGCCACTTCAGCGCCGCGGCGTATCCACACCACGCCGAAAGGACTGTCGGATTTCATGCAGTCGCGCACCAGGTCCAGGTAGCGCGGCTCGAAGATTTGCAGCGGCATGCGGCCGAAGGGCAACAATACCCCGGACAGCGGAAACAGTGGTAACTCGGTCACCTGGCATCTCCCCGTTCGGGGCGGTCTGGCGCACTCAGTACTTCGAGCCGCGCCAGCCGCACCAGCGCCTGCTCACGAGTGTCACCGCAGTACGCCGGTTCGGGTTTGAACGCGTCGCACAGCGCAGGGCGGCGCGTGTCGCCGAACACGCCACAGCGCATGGCGGGGCTTAAATGCACACAGGGCACACCCGCCGGCTTGCCGTTGGGCATGCCGTAGAACGGCTGGTGGATGGAGATAGCTATGCAGCAGGCGCCACAATCAGTTCGACACTGCATCTGGCACGCCCTCGGGGCCGAGTGGTTTCATTACGATAATCAGGCGCGGCAGCAACAGCAACGCCCCGAGTACGGCAGCCACCATCGCCAGCACGGTGAGCAAGCCAAAATAGATACTGGGATTGAAGTTGGACAAGGTCAGCGTGGCGAAGCCAACGACCACGGTAAGCGTGGTGTAATACATCGCGCGACCAATACTGCCATGACACTTGTACATTGCCGCGCGGTAGTTCTGCTCGGTCCTGAACTCCCTGATGAATCGGTGCACATAGTGAATGCAGTCGTCGACACCGATACCCACCACAATCGCCGCGATGGTAATGGTCATGATATCCAGTGGTATACCTGCCAGCCCCATCACACCCAACACTATCGCGGCGGCCAGCGCGTTCGGCGCCAGGGTGATGAAAGCCAGCGACAGTGAACGGAACAGCAACAGGAACATCACCAGGATGGCGGCGAACACCGCGCCGAGGGTCAGTATTTGTGAACGGAACAGGCTCTGCAGCACATTGTTGTAGAGTACCAGCATCCCGGTGAACTGCACCCTG
Source organism: Gammaproteobacteria bacterium (assembly GCA_030427485.1). Lineage (GTDB taxonomy): Bacteria > Pseudomonadota > Gammaproteobacteria > Pseudomonadales > Halieaceae > Marimicrobium. The sequence goes on along the minus strand of JAUICG010000007.1, from coordinate 54,387 downwards.
TCCGGTGAAAGCCCCAGTTCGCCCTCCAGGTCGGCACGCAAATTCCGCAGAAACGCATCGCGACGCAGGTCCCTGCTGGTTTCCTTTACGCGTACCGTCAGTCGGGCCTGCTGGGTGTCCTCCGAATAGTAGGGAGAGACCATCAGTTCTTTCATATCGTCGGGGAAACTCTTCTGCACGATGGCCAGCTCCACGCCGCCAATATCCTCCCCCATCAGGTTCTTCACCACTGCAAACACGGTGGAGAGCGATAACACCTTGCCGGTCTCGGGCCGGGAATCGACATAGCTGTGGATTTTATCCAACTCCCGCATACCCGCCAGGCTGAACCAGTAACTTGGCTGGAAGCTGTCTTCAACGCGAGCGAACGACACGTCGTCGCTGAACTCGTCATCCCACTCGTCAGCCCATTCATCGTCGGCGAATTCCGCATCCTGGTCAGCAGGCGGAGATGTCGTGACATTTTCCAGCCCAGGCAATGGCGCGTCCTCGTCCGGAGGCGCAATGATGATATCGAGCGGAATGGTGCCGCCGAGCTGGATGTCGAGCAACTCCATACCCTGGTAGATCTCCGTCGACTTGCTGAAATAGTCGATAAAACGGTTCTCCACCTCCAGGCGGCTGATGCCGATCCCGCTCAGCACCACCAGCAGTACAGTGACCACCAGGATGCTGCGGCCATAGTTGTCGGTGATACGGGCAAATGCACTCGTGAGCGTGGGCTCGGTGCCGGTGTGACGGTGCGGCCTGCCGGTGGGCCATACCAGCATCAGGCTGGGCACGACGATAAAGGCCGTCAACAGGCCGACACAGATACCCACCGTCATCATCCAGCCAAAATCGATCACCGGCTGGATCCCCGACACCACCAGCGACATGAAGGCCACAATCGTGGTGATGGAGGTATAGAAACAGGGCACCGCCATCAGCCCCATGGTCTGCAGGACACGCTGGTGCAGATCCCCGTCGGGCGCTAACGCATGTAATTCGCGATACCGCACCACAAGGTGAATCACAATGGCCAGCGTGATGATCAGCAACACCGCCACAAAATTGGACGAGATCACGGTCATTCGCCAGTCCAGGGCGCCCAGCAGGCCCAGCATCAGTGTCACGGTAACGCCGCAGGTAACCAGCGGGATAACGACCCAGCGCACACGGCGGAAAATAATCGCCAGCACCACAAGCATGATGCCCAGTATCGCACCGCCGAAGACCACCAGGTCATTGCCTACGAAACTGACCATGTCGGCGGCGATCATCGGTACGCCCCCGACGAACAAACGCGCTACATCGCGGTATCTGTCCGCAATCTCACGCACGTGCGCCACCAGTTGCGCGTCGCGCTCCAGCACTATCGCTGAACGCGCCTTGAATGCGACCTCCACCTGTTCCAGTTGCGCCGTTTCAGCCGCTGACAATGTCCCGGTCTTGCGCTTGATCCTCAGGTCTTCGCGCACCTGTAGCAGATTGAAATACTCTTCATCGCGCTGCAGGTTGATCTGCACGGCGCTCACCAGGCCATCGCGACTGACCAGCAGGTCGGCGTAGATCGGGCTGCTGGTGAATTCGCGCATCACCATCTCGAGATCGAGCCCGGGCTGCTCGAGCGTGGGCAGCGGCTCAGTGGACGTCATATCCGACAGCGTCACCGGTGGACTCTCCAGCAACGGCACGTCCAGAATTGTGGTCACCGAGGAGACACCCTCCAGTACACGCAGTGCCTCCGCCATCTCATGCAGGGGCTGCAGGGACTGCGGCGACAACAGCGGCGCATCGGGCTGCCAGGTGATCAGCAGAAAGTCTTCTGTCGCGTATTCCCTGGTGATTTCACGGTAGAAATCCAGCGAAGGATCGCCCTGCAGCATCAGTGAATCGGCGGAAGCATCGATCTTGATCTTGTCCAGTTGCGTCGCCATCGCCGCCGTCAGCAGCGCGACCAGCAGCAGTGACAACCAGGGGCGCCTCAGCACCAGCGTATCGTAGAAGGTCAACAGCGGTGAACTCATGGCGGCGGCGCTTCCTGCAGTTTACCCAGCAGTTTCTGGTGAATACCACCGAAACCACCGTTGCTCATAATCACCACCTGGTCGCCCGGTCGAACGTCGCCGGCCACCTGCAGCACCAGCTCATCGATATCATGCGCGACGCTGGCGGGAACGGGACTGTCCGCCACCACGGCGTCGAGCGACCAGTTCATTCCCGCTGGCTGGAACCAGTAGATCCGATCGGCGGACGCAGTCGCCGCCGTCAGCTGCCCGCGGTGCTCACCCATGCGCATGGTATTGGAGCGCGGCTCCACCAGCGCGATCACCCGCCCGCCGCCGGCGCGCGCCCGCAAGCCCTGGAGGGTCGTCGCGATCGCGGTCGGATGGTGCGCGAAGTCATCGTACAGGGCCACACCGCCGGGGTTGCCGAGCAGTTCCAGCCGTCGCTTCACGCCCCGGAATGCCGCCAGTGCCGCGGCGGAAAGCCGCGGCGCGACGCCCACGTGGCGCGCCGCCGCCAGCGCAGTGAGCGCGTTTTCCACATTGTGCAGGCCGCAGTGCGGCCAGTGCACTTCCAGCGACTCGCCCTCTTGAGGCAGCACGCGAAACGCCGAACCATCCTCCGCCAGCAACTGCGCTCTCCAGTCAGCGGTGCAGTCCTCACCGATGCCGAATGCAGCACACGGCGTCCAGCAACCCATTGCCAGCGTGTCATCGATCGCCGGCACGCCGTGCCGATGGACGATGAGGCCTTCTCCCGGCACACAGCGCACCAGGTGGTGAAACTGCCGCTGGATCGCCGCCAGGTCGGTGAATATATCGGCGTGATCAAATTCCAGGTTGTTGATCGCCAGCGTGCGCGGACGGTAGTGAACGAACTTGGAGCGTTTGTCGAAAAAAGCCGTGTCGTACTCGTCGGCCTCCACGACAAAAAAATCGGAATCGCCCCCGCGGGCCGAAACACCAAAATTGCCGGGCACCCCCCCAATCAGGAAACCGGGGGCCATTCCGGCGTGTTCCAGGATCCAGGCCAGCATGCTGCTGGTGGTGGTTTTGCCATGCGTGCCCGACACCGCCAGCACCCACTTGCCCTGCAGTACGTGCTCGGCCAGCCACTGCGGCCCCGAGGTGTAGGGCAAGCCGCTATTCAACAGGAACTCAACCAGCGGGTTGCCGCGCGTCATCGCGTTGCCCACCACCACACAGTCGGGTCGCGGTTGCAGGTGTTCCGGCAGATAGCCTTCCATCAGGTCGATGCCGGCTGCCTGCAGTTGCGTGCTCATGGGAGGGTAGACGCTGGCGTCGGAGCCGGTCACCCGGTAACCCAGCTCCCTGGCAAGCAGCGCGATGCCGCCCATAAACGTGCCGCAGATACCGAGAATATGTATGTGGCCTTTCAAAAACCGCTCCTTTCAAACAGCGCGCATAGTAGCATGTGTGTGACGAGCGCCACAGTCACGGGGACAAAACAGGCAGCCAAGTCCACAAGCGGTGGCAATTGTCGTATTATCGCGTTACAAAATCATCACCACACTCAGCTAACGGGCCACGGACCGTGCCCGTCACCAGGACTGGACCAGCACATGCCCGCGAAAAACGCCTTCTATGCCCAATCAGGTGGTGTAACCGCCGTTATCAATGCGACCGCCTGCGGTGTGATCGAAACGGCCAGGAAGCATCGCGCCCGGATCGGCAAAGTCTACGCCGGCCGCAACGGTATCATCGGCGCACTGCGCGAAGACCTGATCGATACCAGCAGGGAGAGCGCAACCGCGATCCGCGGTCTGCTGACCACGCCGGCGGGCGCTTTCGGCTCCTGTCGACACAAACTGAAAAGCCTGGAGGAGAACCGGGCGGAGTACGAGCGCCTGATCGAGGTCTTCAGGGCGCACAACATCGGCTATTTCTTCTACAACGGCGGCGGCGACTCCGCGGACACCTGCCTGAAGGTATCGCAGCTGAGCCAGGCGACCGGGTATCCGCTGCAAGCCATTCACGTACCCAAAACCATCGACAACGATCTGCCACTGACCGACAACTGCCCCGGCTTTGGTTCAGTGGCAAAATATATCGCCATCTCCACCCAGGAGGCGGCGCTGGATGTGGCCTCCATGTGTGAAACGTCCACCAAGGTGTTCATCCTCGAAGTCATGGGTCGTCACGCGGGCTGGATTGCCGCCGCCAGCGGGCTGGCCGCCAGCGAAGAAGGCGACGCCCCGCATATCATCCTGTTCCCGGAAATCGCCTTCAACCGCGAAAAATTCATGGCCCGGGTCAAGCGCACGGTAAAACGTCACGGCTATTGTGTCATCGTCGCCTCGGAGGGCACCCAGTACGAGGACGGCCGGTTCCTGTCCGAATCCGGACTCAAGGACGCCTTCGGCCACAGCCAGCTGGGCGGCCTCGCACCACAACTGGCGCAGATGATCAAATCGGAACTCGGCTATAAATACCACTGGGCCGTGGCGGACTATCTGCAGCGTTCAGCGCGCCACATCGCGTCCGGCACCGACGTCGAGCAGGCCTATGCGCTGGGTGAAGCCGCAGTGGAGTTCGCCCTGCGCGGCGACAACGCGGTGATGCCGTGCATCGTGCGCGGCAAGGGCAAGCGCTACAGCTGGTCTATCGGCGAGGCGGCGCTGGAAGACGTCGCCAACGTCGAGAAAAAAATGCCTCGTAACTACATCACACGCGACGGCTTTGGCATTACCGACGCAGCGCGTGACTACCTGGCGCCACTGATCGCGGGCGAGGCCTACCCCCCGTACAAAAACGGCCTGCCCCAGTACGTGCGCCTGAAGAACCTGCCGGTACCTCGCAAGTTGAAAACACGCTTCAAGGTATAGCCACCCACGCACAGCCCACAGGCCGGTAAAAGTCGGAATTTTGCCCGATTCGAGCAAGATTTTGCCCGTCGTTAACTGTACAATGCGCGCCTCCTGAGCACAGCCAGCCAACCCATTCAACCCCGTTTCATTGAGGAGATTCCATGTACAACAACACCGACTTCAACCGATGGCGTCGCCATCCCTGGCACGGCCTGCACACCCGGGCGCCCGGCCAGAACGAGGAGAGCGTCCAGGTCTATGTGGAAATGACGCCGAGTGACGTGGTGAAATACGAACTGGACAAGGCCTCGGGCTTTCTGATGGTGGACCGACCGCAGCGCACCACCTCCAGCCCCCCCGCCCTGTACGGCTTTATTCCGCGCACCTACTGCGCCGAGGAGGTAGCCAAGCGCTGCGCGGGCGTGGAAGAGGCCGACGGCGACCCGCTGGACATCTGCGTGTATTCCGAGCGCCACATCACCCGCGCCGATATCGTCCTGCGAGCACGCGTGGTCGGCGGTATCCAGATGATCGATGGCGGTGAAGCCGACGACAAAATCGTCGCCGTGCTCGAGGGCGACAATATCTGGGGAGACGTGTATGACATCGCGGATCTGCCCGCGATCAAAACCGAGCGCCTGCAGCACTACTTCTCCACCTACAAGATGGTTCCAGGCAAGGAAAACAACATCAAGGTGGACTACGTCTACGGCCGCGAAGAAGCGCTGAAAGTGATTGCGGCCGCCGAACAGGACTACCAGAACCACTTCGGTCACCTGCACCAGCGGGCCAAAGCCAAAGAGTAATCCTGACCTGTGAACCACCTGCCGCCCGGCGCAGTTCAGGGCGGCGGGCACCATCCATTCGGCACACCCAGATACCGCTCGATGATCTCCGGCAAACTGGCCTCGATCTCTTCTCGCAACAACAGGGCCTCGGTCCCTTCCTCCTCATTCCAGCAGGTCGCCAACAGGGCGCTGTCACACTGCTGCGCACAATCGATGGACAAGGGCGCGTAACTCAGGTGCCAGCGCTCCGGCGCCACGCCACCGCGATCATTGGCATAAGGCCGGTAGAAATGATGCGACGCCCCCGCCGCCATGCGCTCATCCAGCCAGCTGTGCAGCCGGTCAAACAGCCCTCCCGCCGCTACCTCCTGCGGCGACAACTGCAGCTGATACCCGGGCGGCATGGCTGCCGCATCGAAGACATCGAGGTCCGTACCCCAGTGGTGGCGGGAAGTGCCGGGAATCGCGGAATAACGCAAAATAGCGCGCAGTTGTTGCCCGCGAGACAGCTGTGCCATCGCCACGGCGCGGCCCTCGTCATCATGCACCGGACGCGCGCCGCTGGCTTTGCCATTCCAGATCGCCAACTGGCGGCCATATGACCGAAAACCGCTTGCGATGGCCAGTTCGAAGCCCGCCGCGCGAGCCTCGGCCTGCAGCGCCAGGAACGCCTGCGCGACCTCATCCTGCAGACGATGGCCGCCGGGCAGAGTCACCAGATGCGAATCATCCCGTCCGGTGAGTTGCCTGCGACTAAGCGCCATGGCCATAGCGGCTCTCCCCCATAAGCATGTTGATCCCCGCGCCAGTTACGGCACAATACCGGCGTATCCTACCGCGAACCTCAAAGAAGCAGTACCGCATGAGCTTCATAGGCAACGTCAGGGACTTCCCGGACAACAGCGCGCTCGGCATCCGCAGCGGCGAAAAGGCGCTCCTGGTCGTCAGGCGTGCCGGACAACTGTATGTCTATGCGAATCGCTGTCCGCATACACGGGAAACACTGGATCCGGAGGGCGGATCGCTCGCCAGCAGCGGCGGATTGCTGATTCAGTGCCAGCGCCACGCGGCCGAATTCCTCCCCGATACCGGCGAGTGTGTTTCCGGGCCCTGCCAGGGCGAAGCGCTGACCGCGATACCCTTCACGCTCAGCGGCGGCGACATCTACCTCGATTGAATCCCCGGCCGGGAGCCGCAATGCGGTTTGTTCGGCAATCAGGCCAGTACGCGCGCAAGGCGCTCCACGGCGAGTTCCAGTCGATCCATGCCCGTGGTGTAGGAAAAGCGTAAATGTTGATTGGCGCGGTGATGGCCAAAATCCACGCCTGGCGTCAGGGCGACACCATGCTCCTCCAGCAGTTCGAGACAAAAGCGCTGGCTGTCGTCGGTGAACCGGCTGGCATCGGCGTAGATGTAGAATGCGCCCTGCGGGCTGCAGGGCACCGAGAATCCGAGTTCCTGCACCGCGGGCAGCAGGAAATCCCGACGTTGGCGGAATATTTCGCGCCGCTCCTCCAGGATCTCCCGCGTGGCGGGTTCGAAGCCCGCCAACGCCGCGTACTGGGCCATTGTCGACATGGATATGAACAGGTTCTGGGCCAGTTTCTCCATCTCGGTCACCGCCGCCTCCGGCGCAACCAGCCAGCCCAGGCGCCACCCCGTCATACCGAAATACTTGGAAAAACTGTTGATGACAAACGCATCCGGGTCAACTTCCAGCACCGACGGCGCAGCGCCTTCGTAGACCAGTCCGTGATAAATCTCATCCACCAGCAGGTAGCCGTGACGGGCCCGCACTGCGGCGGCCAGCGCAGCCAGTTGCTCCCGGGAGAGCGCGGTGCCGGTGGGGTTGGCCGGGGAGGCCACCATGGCGCCAATGGTGTTGGGCTGCCAATGGGCGGCGACCAGTTCCGCACTCAACTGGTAGTTGCTGTCCGCGCCGACCCGCACCAGCTGCCCTCGCCCCTCTACCAGGCGCATAAAATGGCGGTTGCAGGGATAGCCGGGGTCGGTCATCAGCATGCCGTCCCCGGGATTCATCAACAGGGCCGCGATCAGCAGCAGGGCCCCTGAGGCGCCGGGTGTTACCAGGATTCGAGAGGGCGCGATGTCGAGGCCGTAGCTGTCGGCATAGTACCGGGACAGCGCCTCGCGCAGTTGTGGAATACCGGCGGCCTGCGAATAGTGGGTCGCACCGCGAGCGAGGGCTGCGCGGCCCGCCTCGACTATGGGTGCCGCGGTGGCAAAATCCGGTTCGCCGGCGGCCATATGCACGATATCGGCGCCGCCGGCCGCCAATGCGGTAGCGCGGGCGAGGACCTCGACCACGCGAAACGGCTCGATCTCGGCGATGCGCCGGGCAAAACCCCGGGGCTGGTGTGTATCCTGTGGTCTCGGCATGCAAGCACCCTGCGGCGAAGAGCGCAGCATTCTAGCAACTGGCGGAGGGCGGCGGTAGCAGACCAGAGAATCTGTGAGGAAATGGTGGCACCCATAGCGGTTATCTGGTAGTTTCTCCGCCCTTGGAATTGGCCCCCCCTGACAGCCCGTTCCAGAGCAGAGAGTATTGTCGAGTTATTTAATGCCGTATGGGACCTTAACCATGCCTCGAGCAGCCAAAGAAACGAAAGCGAAAGCGCCGAAAGCCAAGGCCAAAGCAAAAGCCAAAGCAAAAGCGCCGAAAGCCAGCACAGCGAAAAAATCCACCACAGCGAAGAAACCCGCCACAGCGAAGAAACCCGCCACAGCGGCCAGGACGACCGGCAGCCTGGAGTTCAATAATTTTGAGCCCTACAAACCCAAACGGGGCGAAAAGTACATGAACGACAAGCAACAGGCGCATTTCAGAAGCATCCTGCTCAACTGGAAGTCCAACCTGATGCGGGAAGTGGATCGCACTGTCACGCACATGAAAGACGAGGCGGCGAACTTTCCCGATCCAGCGGACCGCGCTACCCAGGAAGAAGAGTTCAGCCTGGAATTGCGCACCCGGGACAGGGAACGCAAGCTGATCAAGAAAATAGACGCGACCATGGAACTCATCGATCAGCACGATTACGGCTACTGCGAGGCCTGCGGCGTGGAGATCGGCATACAACGCCTGGAAGCCCGGCCCACGGCAACACAGTGTATTGATTGCAAAACCCTCGCCGAAATCAAAGAGAAACAGGAAATGGGTTGAGACCGGGCGGGCGCCTGCCGTGCCCAACCCGAACGCGCTGTACCGGGGGCGTTTCGCGCCCTCTCCCACCGGCCCGCTGCACCTGGGCTCCCTGATCGCCGCACTCGCCAGTTTTCTCGACGCCCGCCACAGCGGCGGGCAGTGGCTGGTGCGCATGGAAGACCTGGATCCCCCCCGCGAGCAAACCGGCGCCGCCGCCAGTATCCTGCGCAGCCTGCGGCGCCACGGCCTGCACTGGGACGACACCGTGCTTTACCAGAGTACCCGCGGGGCGGCCTACGACGCCGCCCTTGCCGAGTTGACACAGCGCGGGCTCCTCTTTTCCTGCGACTGTACCCGCGCGATGCTGGACGCGAGCGGTTGTTGCAGTGGCCGGTGCCGCGACCGCCAGACCGATATTGCCGGCGCGCCCCACGCAACCAGGGCGGCCGTACCCGGTGACTGCCGGATCACCTTCACGGATCGACTGCAAGGGCGGCTTGACACCGCCCTGGGAGAGTCCCTCGCGGATTTTGTGGTACGGCGCAAAGACGGACTGGATGCGTATCAACTGGCGGTGGTGGTCGACGATGCCGCGCAGGGCATCACGCATGTACTGCGCGGATCCGACCTGCTGGACTCCACCGCGCGGCAGATTTTCCTGCAGCGGCAACTCTCGTACGCGACTCCCGCGTACTGCCATATCCCGGTAATCACCGCCCACAACGGACAAAAGTTCAGTAAACAGAACCAGGCGCCGGCGCTGAGCGACGACCTGGCGGCACAGAATCTGCGCCACGCCCTGCGCTTCCTGCACCAGGATACCCCACCGCCCACTCTGGCCGGCGTTGAACAGGTGCTGGCCCATGCCATTGCACACTGGTCACTATCGCGGGTACCGGCCACCCTGGCGGTTCCGGCGGCCACGATCGGCCTCGCTACTTAGGACAGCGCTGGTTTTTTCGGTGATACCTTGAACTTTACCCACCGTGGGCGCTTCCAGTACTATCCGACAGCGTGGCGTTTGCGGAAATTTCGTCCCATACCACTGACAGGGGAAAACAAGGCCATGTATATCAATCGCCTGCTACTGTTGTTTGCCGGCGTCGCACTGATTTTTTTTTCCGGCTATCCAGGACTGGATGTTCAGCTCCGAAACCGCCTGGTACCGCCCTTACCAGTTGTGGCTTCTGGTTGTCATCGGGGCGTACTGGAACCAGCGTTCCAGGTACCCGGATGAGCTTTAGCCTCGCCCAGATCCTGCTGTTTATCATCGCCTACCTGACCGGCCTGTTCGCGGTTGCCCACCTGGCCGACCGGGGAATCATCCCCGAGCGCATCACCCATCACCCTGCAGTCTACGTGCTTTCCCTGGGTGTTTTCGCCGGCGCGATGGCCAGCAATGGCGCCATCGCACTCGCCTACGAATACGGGTACAACTTTTTGCTGTACTACCTGGGCGTGGTGCTGATGTTCGTGGTGGCGGCGCTGCTGCTGCTACCGTTGCTGCGCCTGTGCCGTGTCTATCAACTGGCCTCGCTGGCGGACGTCCTGACCTTCCGCTTTCGCAGCCCCTGGGTCGGAGCGGCGGTCACGCTCGCGATGTGCATTACGCTGCTGCCGCTGCTGGCGCTGCAGATCCAGGCCGTCGCCGACAGTATTCACATTCTGGCCGGGGACGGCGCAGCCCTGTCTTCCGGCGGTCCGCGCCACAATCGGCTGGCGATGTTCTTTTGCCTCATCATCACGGTTTTTTCCATCCTCTTCGGAACGCGCCACGTGTCCTCACAATACCGCAATACCGGCCTGGTCTCCGCTATTGCCTTTGAGTCACTGGTAAAGCTGTCGGCACTGATGATCCTGCTGCTGGCCGCGGTATATTCGATCTTCGGCGGCTTCGATGCCCTCCAGCAGTGGCTGCAGGACAACCCGCAAATCAACCAGTCCATGACCCAGACGATACAGGGCAACGATGCGCGCATGCTGCTGCTGATTTTTTTCGCCGGTGCCGTGTGCATGCCCCACATTTTTCATATGACATTTGCCGAGAACAACGACAGTCGCGATTTGCGCAGTGCGACCTGGGGACTGCCGTTGTACCTGCTGCTGATAAGCCTCCCCATCCTTCCTGTCGCGTGGGCAGGCATCAAACTGGGCCACGATCTCCCCGTGGATTACAGCGGCCTGGCGATCGGCATGGCGCTGAACTCCATCCCGTTCAGCGCTGCCGCGTTCGTGGCGGGCCTGTCGGCCGCCAGCGCCACCATCATCGTGACCACACTAGCGCTGGCCAATATGTGCCTCAACCACCTGGTGCTGCCGTTCAGGCCCCTGCAGATCGACCGCGCCCAGAGCATCTATACGCAGCTCAAATGGCTGCGGCGCTCACTGATTGCGATACTCATCCTCGCCGGATACATTTTTTTCGCAATGCTCGCCGGCAGGCAGAGTCTCACCCACCTCGGACTGGTGGCGTTTACCGGTACCCTGCAGTTCCTGCCGGGAGTGATCGCAACGCCCTACTGGCAAAAAGCCAACCGCACCGGCCTGCTGTCCGGCCTCGCGGCCGGACTGGGAGTCTGGGGCTTCTCGATGCTGCTGCCGCTGGCAGGCGTCAACCAGCCACAGTGGCTCTGGGCGTTGTACGGCCAATTACTGGGAGAGAGCGACAAACTGTGGACCGCCGTCGCCCTGGTGTCACTGGCGCTGAATACCGGCTTGTTCGTGTTGGTCTCTCTAGTGACCAGAACCAGCAAAGCGGAGACAGTGGCCGCCGAGATATGCTCGATGGACGACCAGGTACGCCCGACGCGCCAGATTCTGTCGGTCTACAGCGCTGCCGATTTCAGTCAGCGCCTGGCGCCGGCACTCGGCCAGCGAACAGCCGAATTTGAAGTTGAACGCGCGCTCGGCGAACTGCAATTCTCCTCGAACGAAACCAGGCCCTATGCGCTGCGCCGCCTGCGCGCGCGCATAGAGGCCAACCTGTCCGGCCTGCTCGGGCCGGCCGTCGCCCACCGCATTATCGAAAGCCGCATTCCATTCCTGCCCGGCGTGCATGCCGACACCGAGGACATCCACCTGATTGAGCGCAATCTGGATCAGGCGCAACCACACTTTACCGGGCTGGCGGCAGACCTGGACAATTTGCGGCGACACCACCGGGAAACACTCGACAAACTGCCGATCGGCGCCTGTTCGATCGGCGCGGACGGAGAGCTGTTAATGTGGAACCAGAGCATGGAGCATATCACCGGCATTGCGCCCACCGATGTGCTCGGTTCGCTACTGGGCTCCATCCCTCAACCCTGGGGCCCGATTCTGAATGGCTTCCTGCACGGTGACACCGATACCGCCCTGAAGACGGAGGTCGCTATCGACAAGGGGCCATCCCGCTGGATTGGCCTGCACAAAACGCCCATCGAAGAGGGCTCCAACAGTAGCACGGTGATCATGGTGGAGGATATCACCGACCTCGAAATGCTCGAGCAGGAACTGCTGCACAACGAGCGCCTGGCGTCCATCGGTCGCCTGGCGGCGGGCGTGGCGCACGAAATCGGCAACCCGGTCACCGGCATCGCCTGCCTGGCACAGAACCTGGAGTACGAATCCGACCCCGAGGAAATCCGCTTCATGGCCCAGGATATCCTCAAGCAGACGGGAAGGGTGACACGCATCGTGGAGTCGCTGATGAACTTTTCGCATACCGGCTCCCAGTCGGCGGAGACCAAACTGACCCCCACCAATCTCGCCGACTGCGTGGACGAGGCCATTCACCTGCTGGAACTGGACCTGGACGCGATGCCGGCGAACTTCGACAACTATTGCGACCGCGAGGTGGTCGTGCTGGCGGATAGCCAGAGATTGCTGCAGGTCTTCATCAACCTGCTGGGCAACGCCAGGGACGCGTGCGTCGAGGGCGACGCGCAGGTCGATATACGCGCCGCCATCAGCGACGAACTGGTACGTGTCGATGTCGAAGACAATGGCTGCGGCATCCCCCCGGAACTGCACAGCCAGGTCTTTGAACCGTTCTACACCACCAAGGAACCCGGGGCGGGCACGGGGCTGGGGCTCGCCCTGGTGTTCAGCATCATGGAAGACATGAACGGCAAAGTGCAGATTCACAGCCCCCTGTGGCCAGGGAGCAGCAGCCCGGGTACGCGCGTAAGCCTGCAGTTGCCGCGCACCACCTACGAATCCATGACTCAACTGTAACCCCCCTCACACTATCCACGCATGGGTAGTGGTGTAGTTTGAGATCGGACTGTACGAGCCTGAGTGGCGTTGTTACGGTCGGGACACGCCAAAAAGCGCACATCCATGTGCAGGCTCGGGTGGCGACGTCCTGTCGCCACACGGTCCCGCCCGTAACAACGCCACTCAGGCTCTCGACTACCGTCAACTTTCAAACTGCACCACTACCCATGCGTGACTGCGCTGGAAGTTTCCATTTTGTCGGTGTATGTTGAGTAGGACGTACTCAAAGGTAACGTTTTATGCACAAGATCCTCGTTGTCGAAGATGAATCAGTGATCCGCGCGGCGCTGCGCCGCCTGCTGGAGCGCAATGGTTACGAGATCAGCGAGGCCGGCTCCGTGCAGGAAGCGGAAAAACAACACACACTGTCCGACTTCGACCTGGTGATCAGCGACCTGCGCCTGCCGGGCGCGCCCGGCACTGACCTTATCCAGAAAGCCGGCGATGTACCGGTCCTGATCATGACCAGCTACGCCAGCCTGCGCTCCGCGGTGGATTCCATGCGCATGGGTGCAGTGGACTATATTGCCAAGCCGTTTGATCACAGCGATATGGTGAGCGCGGTGCAGCGCATCATTGCCGATCACCCCACGGGCCGCAATGAGGAGCGCTCCACCCCGGCGGCACCTGCTACCGGCTCGACCGGTATTATCGGTAACTGCCCCGCCATCCGCACGCTGTTTGAGCACATCGAAAGAATGGCGCCCACTGACTCCACCGTGCTGGTGCTGGGCGAAACCGGGACCGGCAAGGAACTGGTGGCCCGCAGCGTGCACGAGAACAGCCTGCGCGCCGACAAAACGATGATCTCGGTAAACTGCGCGGCAATTCCGGATACACTGATTGAATCGGAACTGTTCGGTTACGAGAAAGGCGCCTTTACCGGTGCCCATGCCAGTCGCATGGGGCTGATCGAAGCGGCCGACGGCGGCACGCTGTTTCTCGACGAGATCGGGGAGCTTCCGATGGAAGCGCAGGCGCGACTGCTGCGTTTTATCCAGGAGGGTGAAATCCGGCGCATCGGATCGGTGCAATCGCGCAAGGTAAACGTCCGACTTATCTGCGCAACCCACCGCAATCTCCACAATCTTGCCGGCGAGGGCTTGTTCCGCCAGGACCTGTTTTACCGGATCAATGTGCTGCGCCTGTCGCTGCCGCCCCTTCGCGAGCGCGGCAAGGACATACTTCACCTGGCTGAACGCATGCTGCAGATCCAGACCGAGCGCCTGGGAAAACCGCCGATGCGCCTGTCACCCAGGGCCATCCAGGCGATCACCACCTACCAGTGGCCGGGTAATGTCCGCGAGCTGGAGCACGCGATTGAAAGGGCCGTCATCCTGTCGAGCGACGATGAGATCGATAACGAGGCGCTGGGCATCGACCTGGAACTGGTCAATATCAACCGCATACGAGGCCAGCGGGGTCTCAGTTCGGCTGCCACGACCAATGCGCATACCAATAACGATCCGCTCGAAGACCTCTCGCTGGAAGACTACTTCCAGCGTTTTGTACTGGAGCACCAGGACTCCATGAGCGAGACCGAACTGGCGCAGAAACTCGGCGTCAGCCGCAAATGCCTGTGGGAACGACGCCAGCGATTCGGCATTCCCAGGAACAAAAACAACCTCTCCGCGCGGGGCAAGGTGGCTGCCGTCGACGGAAAATAGGCGTTACCCTGATCGGTATGCGCACCTCAATATGGAGTAGATTGGTAACAACTGGCACCCATCTCAACGGTTTCCAAATGAAACACAAGCCTTAACTTATTGTTTTATAAGAAATAAAAAAAACTGGCACGAGACATGCTTAACTAAAGTCACAAAAATAAAAATAATAGCGAAGACAATAAAAATAACAGCGATTGATATGGACCTGGATGGGGGAAGAATTCTTCCCCTCAATTTCCAATTTTGCTTATTGCGCTGAATCCACGGGATTTGCCCGATGGTGCCAGTGGCCACAAGGGAGGGTTAGCGCTAACACTCCCAGGGTATTGAGCATTCAAATACATGTGTGTTTGTATTGACGCCATAAGAATAACAACGCACAGAGATAACAATAACTCCTGAGATGGGTCCTGGATGGGGAAAGCACAGCTTTCCCTGTCTTTCCTTTGCCAGCGGTCCCAGAGCACGAACGGCGCGTGTATGATAGACTTCGCGCCTGTCGGCACTCCGCAACAGGCTCACATTCGCTTGAATATCATACCCAGGGATCAACACTGCATCTCCCGCAGGAACATCAGCGACAACGCGCTCAAGGTCATGTCGCGATTACGCAACAGTGGCTACCAGGCTTATCTTGTGGGAGGCGCTGTTCGCGACCTCCTGCTCGGTGAATACCCAAAGGATTTCGACATCGCGACGGACGCCACCCCCGAAGCCGTGACCGAACTGTTCCGCAATTCTCGCATCATCGGGCGTCGCTTTCGCATCGTCCATGTACGTTTTGGTCGTGAAATCATCGAGGTCACCACCTTCCGCGGCCACCATGAGAACGGCAGCAGCGGCAGCCACCAGCCGGAAACCGGCGGCAACCATTCACGACAGTCCGCCAGCGGCCTGCTGCTGCGCGACAATGTCTACGGCACACTGGAGGAAGACGCGGTACGGCGCGACCTGACCGTCAATGCGCTGTACTACGATGCCGGGAAGTTCGAGGTCTTTGATCACGTACACGGGCTTGAGGATCTGCGAAATCGCAGTGTGTGCATTATCGGTGACCCGGACCAGCGCTTCACCGAAGATCCCGTGCGCATGTTGCGCGTCGTGCGCTTCGCCGCCAAGCTGGACTTCAGTATCGACCCGCAGACCGCCGCGGCGATACCGCGCTGCGCTCACCTGCTTGCAGAAATTCCCGCCGCAAGGCTGTTCGATGAATTCCTGAAACTGTTCCTCGCTGGTTATGCCGCCGCCACGCTGGAGAACCTGCTGGCGTTCGATTTACTGCGCTACCTGTTTCCCGACGCCAGCAACGGCATTAAAAAGGATGAAAAAGCCCTGGCACTGGTGCAGGCCGCGATGAGCAACACCGACCAACGGATCGCGCAGGACAAGCCCGTAACACCGGCTTTCATTCTGGCTGCGCTGCTGTGGCCGGTGGTCGACGCGCATTTCAGCCGCCTGCAGGAACGTGGCGAGCCACCCATACCCGCGATGCACGCCGCCGGGCAAATGGCCATCCAGGATACCATCCACCATATGTCGATTCCGCGCCGTTTCAGCCAACCGATGCGCGAAATCTGGGAATTCCAGTTGCGATTGCAGCGACGCACCGGGCGCAAGGCGGCCGAATTGGTCGAGCACCGGCGCTTTCGCGCGGCCTACGATTTTTTGCTGCTGCGTGAACAGGCCGGCGAGGACACAGGCGGTCTGGGGCAGTGGTGGACCGACCTGCAGGCACTGCCGCCAGAACAGCGCCTTGATACAGTGGCGGCTTCGCGCGACAAGCGCAAGCGGTCGGGAAGAACAAAAACTCGCCGCCCCAACCCGGCGGTATGATTCCCGCTTACATTGCATTGGGTAGCAATCTGGGCGACCCGGAATCGCAGTTGCGTAGCGCGGTAGGCGCGTTACAGGCGCTGTCGCGATGCGTCCTCGACCAGGTCTCGAGTGTTTACCGCAGTGCGGCACTGGGCCCCGGGGAGCAACCCGATTACCTGAACGCGGTAGTGCGTCTGCACACCGGGCTGGCGCCGCTGGCACTCCTGGATGCCCTGCAGCGGATAGAACAGGATCAGGGCCGGGTGCGTGACACCCGGTGGGGGCCGCGCACCCTGGACCTCGACCTGCTGCTCTACGGCCGTGAGGCAATCACATCGCAGCGACTCTCGATTCCCCATCCCCGTATGCTGGAGCGGCATTTCGTCCTGTACCCACTGCACGAAATCAGTGGCGGCGACCTGCTGTTCCCGAACGGCGCCAAACTCGAGACCTACCTGCGACAATGCCCCCGGGAGGGCCTGGTGAAATCGCCCCGCCGGCTGTCCGCGCGGCCCGGCACACACTGCCAATCCCACTAACGGATAAATTTGCCATGTCAGACAGCGACGTCATTCCCATCGACCTGAAAGGGCGCACGCCGCCCGGCTTTGTCGCGGTGGAGGGCGCTATCGGCGTCGGCAAGACCACGCTGGCGAAGAAACTGGCTGCCAGCTTCAACCATGCGACCTTGCTCGAGGCGGCGGAGCAAAACCCGTTCCTGGAAAAATTCTATCGCGATCGCAGCCAGGCGGCGCTGGCTACACAGTTGTTTTTCCTGTTTCACCGGACTCAGAGCATCCAGGATATGCGCCATGACAACGGCTTCGAGCCAGCGCGGGTAGCCGACTTCCTGGTGGAAAAAGACCCCCTGTTCGCCCGGATCAACCTCGACACCGACGAATACCAGTTGTACGAGAAGATCTATCGACAACTGACCATAGACGCCCCCAAACCGGACCTCGTGGTTTACCTGCAGGCCACCACCGACGTACTGCTTACGCGCATTGAACAACGCGGACTGGCGATGGAACGCCTGATCGACAGGGACTACCTCGAACGCCTGAACGAAGTGTACAGTGAGTTCTTTCTATATTACGATGACGCTCCGTTGCTCATCGTAAATGCCAGCGAAATCGACCTGGCAAACAGCGCGGACGATTACAGGAATCTGGTGGACTACCTGCTCGACATCCGTAGCGGCCGCCACTATTTCAACCCGACATTTTTCAACTGACATCCCTGCCCTGCAGGCGCTGAAGTACAGCGGACAGATACAACGGGACTCTAGCCATGGGCAAGATTACGATCAGTACCCTGGACAAGATGAAGGCCAGCGGCGAAAAATTTGTCTGCATCACGGCTTATGACGCCACGTTCTCACGCATTATCGGCGAGGTAGGCGCGGAAACCATCCTGGTCGGCGACTCCCTGGGCATGGTCCTGCAGGGCCACGACAGCACCATTCCGGTCACCATCGGCGACATGGCTTACCATACCCGCTGTGTGTGTCGCGGCAACCCCCAGTCGCTGGTGATCGCCGATTTGCCCTTCATGAGTTACACCACGGCAAACCAGGCGATGGAAAGTGCCACGCAGTTGATGCAGGCCGGCGCGCACATGGTAAAAATGGAGGGCGGTACCTGGTTGAGCGACACCATCAGCAAACTGGTCGAACGCGGCATTCCGGTTTGCGCGCACCTGGGCCTGACGCCACAATCTGTAAACGCCTTCGGCGGCTTCAAGGTGCAGGGGCGCACGCCGAAAGAGGCGAAATCGATCCTGGCGGATGCCGTGGAGATACAGGACGCCGGTGCGCGCCTGCTGGTGCTGGAATGCATTCCCTCCCACCTGGCCGCCGATATCAGCCGCAAGCTGGACATTCCCGTGATCGGTATCGGCGCCGGCCCTGACACTGACGGCCAGGTGCTGGTAATGCACGACCTGCTGGGCCTGACTCAGCACACCGCGCGCTTTGTGCAGAATTTCATGGCAGGACAGGGGTCGATTTCCGATGGCCTGCGGGCCTTTGTCGACGCCGTCAAGTCCGGCGCGTACCCCACGGAAGCCCACACCTACAGCTGAGCCCGCTGCAAAAGTGCGACATGCTGACCCACCTTTGTTTGTAAGCACTTACTCACTTAAATGTGTAGAGTGAACACATATTCTGTAAAGCATGTGCTTCTTTTGGTAACAGAAGGTGTGAATTTTCCCTAAAAACCCGTTGCCGGGTAGGGGGCATTGGGGCATACTGCACCGCGCAACCCGACTGAAATCGATTCGGGAAACTGTTTGAGCACAAGTTCTTTTACTGGTCCGGCATTACCATTGCGGGCTAAAGGGGACAGGCAATTATGCGAACTTACAGCGACAGCGCGCAGCTACAATCCGCCCTTCGCGGATTCCGCCACAACGGCCAGACGGTAGCCTTTGTGCCGACGATGGGTAATCTGCACGAGGGTCACCTTGCCCTGGTGCGCAAGGCGCGACAAATATGCGACGTGGTGGTTGTCAGTATTTTCGTCAACCCGCTGCAGTTTGGCCCCAACGAAGACCTCGATGCCTACCCGCGCACGCTGGCCGCGGACAAGGAAAAGCTGTTCAGCGAAGGCACCCAGGTGCTCTACTCACCCGACGTCTACGATATTTATCCCGAAGGGATGCACGCACAGACGATAGTCCACGTCCCGGAGCTGGGTGACACCCTCTGCGGCAGCAGTCGGCCGGGGCATTTTGACGGCGTGACGACGGTTGTCAGCAAACTGTTCAATATCGTACAGCCTGATGTCGCGGTATTCGGCGAGAAAGACTTCCAGCAGTTGTCCATCATACGCAAAATGGTCAGGGACCTGTGCCTGCCCATTGACATCATTGGTGTCAGCACCTGTCGCGACGAAGACGGCCTGGCCAAGAGTTCCCGCAACGGCTACCTCACCTTCGAGCAACGCCGTATCGCACCGGTACTGAACCAGACGCTCAATTGTTGCCGCGAGGCCATTGCCTGCGGCTTCGATAACTTTCTCCAACTCGAGTCGCACGCCCGCATGAAGTTGCTGCAAGCCGGGTTCGAGCCCGACTACTTCACGATTTGCGACGCCCGCACGCTGCGGCCTGTAACCGAGGATACCGAGGAGGTCGCCATTCTGGCTGCTGCCCGCCTCGGTGCCACGCGGCTCATCGACAACGTCAAACTCTCCCTCAATCCCGTAACGGACTGGGGCATGCTGGCCGGCGGGCACTAAAGTACTATCATCCCGACCCGCGACCGACTTGCACAACGCAGTCGTGCAAGTATCATTCTGTACTCTCACTGAACACCTGGGGAAAGGCCACCATGTCTGAATTTCCTGTCCGACCCGTGCCCGCCAATTTCAAGGATGCGCATATCAATGCCGACAAGTATCAGGCGATGTATCAGCGCTCGCTGGACGACCCACAGGGCTTCTGGGCGGAGATGGCGGATACCTTCCTGAGCTGGGACAAGACCTGGAATGAAGTCGTGCAATACGACTTCGTCAAGGGCGAGGCCGCCTGGTTTGCCGGCGGCAAACTGAACGTCAGCTATAACTGCATTGATCGACACCTGCCACAACGCGCCGCGCAAACCGCGTTGCTCTGGGAGGGCGATGATCCGGCCGACAGCAAGCACATCAGCTACGGCGAACTGAAGGACCAGGTGTGCCGTCTCGCCAATACGTTGAAGGGCAGGGGCGTACGCAAGGGTGACCGCGTTTGCATCTACATGCCGATGATCCCGGAGGCCGCCTACGCGATGCTCGCATGCGCCCGTATCGGCGCGGTGCACTCGGTCGTGTTCGGCGGATTCTCTCCGGAGGCGCTCAAGGACCGTATTCTGGATTCGGACTGCCAGACCCTGATCACCGCTGATGAGGGTATCCGCGGTGGCAGAAACATCCCGTTGAAGGCGAACGCAGACCAGGCGCTGGCCGCGTGCCCGAATGTGCATACCTGTCTGGTGGTGCGGCGTACCGGCGGCGACATCACCTGGCAGGAAGGGCGCGATATCTGGTACCACGACACCGTCGACCGGGCAGACCATCACTGCGCGCCGGAGCCAATGGACGCGGAGGACCCGCTGTTCATTCTCTATACCTCGGGCTCGACCGGCAAACCCAAAGGTGTCCTGCACACCACGGGCGGCTACCTGCTGCAGGCGGCGATGACCTTCAAGTACGTTTTCGATTACCGGGAGGGCGAGGTTTTCTGGTGCACCGCAGATGTCGGCTGGGTCACCGGCCACACCTATATCGTGTACGGCCCGCTCGCCAATGGCGCGATATCGGTGATGTTCGAAGGGGTGCCCACCTATCCCGATGCCGGGCGCTGCTGGGAGATCGTCGACAAGCACCAGGTCAATTCGTTCTATACCGCACCCACCGCGATACGCGCTCTGCACGCCGTCGGCGACGCGCCGGTTAAACGCTGCTCACGCGCCAGCCTGCGTTTGCTGGGCACGGTCGGAGAACCCATCAACCCGGAGGCCTGGGAGTGGTATTACAACGTGGTGGGAGACGCGCGCTGTCCGATCGTCGACACCTGGTGGCAAACCGAGACCGGCGCGCACATGATTACACCGCTACCCGGCGCCACCGCCCTGAAACCGGGATCGGCCAGCTACCCGTTTTTCGGCGTTGATCTCGCCCTGCTCGATGAGAGCGGCGCGGAAATCGAGGGGCCAGGCGCGGGATACCTGGTGATAAAGTCCTCCTGGCCCAGCCAGATCCGCACCGTGTACGGCGATCACCAGCGCATGATCGACACCTACTTCAAACCCTACCCCGGTTACTACTTTACCGGCGATGGCGCCAGCCGCGATGCGGACGGCTACTACCGGATCACCGGTCGCGTGGACGATGTGCTCAATGTCTCCGGCCACCGCATGGGTACCGCAGAAGTCGAGAGCGCGCTGGTGTTGCACGAGCAGATTGCCGAGGCCGCCGTGGTGGGATTCCCGCACGATATCAAGGGCCAGGGAATCTACGCCTATGTGACCCCGATGCAGGGCGTCGAGCCAAGCGAACAGCTGCGCGCGGAACTGCTGGCCCTGTGCACAGCGGAGATCGGTGCAATCGCCAAGCCTGACATCATACAGTGGGCGCCGGGGCTACCGAAAACCCGATCGGGTAAAATCATGCGTCGCATACTGCGCAAGATCGCGGAAAACGAACTGGGCAATCTCGGCGATACCAGTACGCTCGCCGACCCTTCCGTGGTACAGAACCTGATAGACAACCGACCTGCCTGACGCGCGGATGACCCGGTCAGGACGCGGCGGCGAGCAACATGCGCTTAAGTTCAGGTATGCAGGATCCACACTGGGTGCCGCAGCGTAGCTCTTCGCCCAGACATTCCACGCTGCGGGCACCGGCCTTCACGGCTTGCGCTATGGCCCGCTCCCCTACCTCCCAGCAAGTACAAATCAGCCGTCCGCTCACAGGAGAACCGGGGTTAAAGCCCGCCACCAGCGGCAGGGTGTCTTCCAGCGGCGCGACAGCCAGTTGCGCCGTCAACCAGTCACCGTCGGGCAGGCGCCTGCGATCGGCATTCAGGTAACAGGCATAAACCAGTTGACCGTGCGCAAGCCCCACATTGCGAAAATCGCCTGACCCAGGATCCTGGTAATCAATGTTACGCGTCGCAAATGGCTGCAGGTGATTGACCAAATCCCGCTGCACCTCTTGCAGCTGCGCCGAAGCGGCAACCGCAAAGAGTGTCAGGTACCCCCCGCTCGCGACAACACGCGACCAGTACGCTGCCGCTGGCAGTACAGGCAGATGGCGGGTGAGCAGCAAGCCCCAACCTGAAACCGGGACAGGTGACAGGGAAACCCGCGAAAATTTTAGCTGCGGCTGGCCTGACACCGGGTCCGTCACCGCGGGAATCAGGCCGTTGATACAGGCCCTGTTCGCGTGCTGATTGCTCCAGTGTATCGGGCTGAACACCTGACCCCGCGGCACAGTATCCTCGATGCGTATCAGCGCCGTGACAGACGAGGAGCACGCCTGTGCATGCACCAATTCTCCCTCCGCCAGACCCCGGGCCATGGCGTCTTCCGCGCTGATGGATACACTGAAAAAATCCCGGTGCCGCATCAGCTTCGGCACCCTGCCGGTTCGCGTCATCGTGTGCCACTGATCCCGCAGGCGTCCTGAGTTCAGCGTCAGCAGGCGCTCCGCATCCTCATCGAAAGTGGGCAGCGCAGGTTGCACCGCTATAAAATTTGCCAGGCCACTCGCAGTAAAAAACCTGCCCGCAGCGATCGGCTCCGCAACGGGATTACCGGACGGGCACGGCCAGTAGGTAGGTTCCAGCTGCTCGTACTCTGCCTCACTCAAACCCGCGAGTGCACTGATGTCAAAATCGCGGCGGCCCTCGTTTTCATATCCCGACAATGACGCATGTTCGGAAAAAATCTGCGAGGGGTGGCGGTAATCAAATGCCTTACCAAACCCCAGGCGCTGGGCGACCTGAGTAACGATCCACCAGTCAGGACGCGCCTCTCCCGTTGCCGGCACCAGCGAGCGTTGGCGCGAGATACAACGTTCGGAGTTGGTGACAGTGCCATCTTTTTCACCCCACCCCATAGCCGGTAACAGTACGTCGGCATAAGCCGCGGTATCGGTATCCTCGACACAATCAGACAGCACGACAAACTCACAGTTTTGCAGCGCCCTACGTACCTGTTCCGTATCCGGCATACTGACTGCCGGATTGGTTGCCATAATCCACAAAAACTTGATATCACCCGCTTCGACAGCGCGAAACATATCCACTGCCTTGAGACCGGGTTCGCGAGCCATGTCCGGCGCTTGCCAGAATGATTCCACCCGCGCGACATCGGCCTCGTCAAAGCCCATATGCGCCGCCAACTGATTGGCCAGGCCGCCCACTTCCCTGCCGCCCATTGCATTGGGCTGACCGGTGATCGAGAAAGGCCCCATGCCAACGCGCCCGAGACGACCGGTAGCCAGGTGGCAATTTGTAATCGCATTGCACTTGTCGGTACCGGATGCAGACTGGTTGATCCCCTGGGAGTAGAGCGTGACGACTTTTTCGGTAGTGCCGAAGAGCCGATAAAACTGCTCAATCTGCTGCGTTTCCAATCCGGTCATGCTGGCCACCCGCGCCAGATCAATCTCGCGCGCGACCGCCAGTGCGTCGGCGAAGCCTCGGGTATGTTCCTCGATATAGCGTGTGTCCAGGTTGCCCGAACCAAGCAGGTAATGGAGCAAGCCGACGAACAGGTAGGCGTCACTTCCCGGTGCTATCTGTAAGTGCAGATCCGCGGCCTCACTGGTTTCGGTGCGCCGCGGATCGATGACCACGATCTTCTTCGCTGGATTGGCTTTGCGCGATGCCACCATCCGCTGGTAGAGCACCGGGTGAGTCCAGGCTGCATTGGAGCCGACCATAACGACCAGCTCACTCATCTCCAGATCGGCATAGGAGCACGGCACATAGTCGGCGCCGAACGCGCGCTGATAGGCCGCGACGGCTGCAGACATGCAGAGTCTGGAGTTGGTATCCACATTGGCGCTGCCGAGAAAGCCTTTCATCAACTTGTTGGCAACGTAGTAATCCTCTGTCAGCAACTGGCCGGACAAATAGAAGGCTATCGCACCGGGACCGTACTGCCGGCGCACGGCTTGCAGTTTCTGCGCCACGCTATCCAGTGCGCTATTCCAGGTAACGCGTTCACCGCGCACCAGAGGGTGCTGTAATCGTCCCTCGGTTGTCAGCGTCTCCGCCAGCGTACTCCCCTTCACGCACAGGCGACCGGCATTTGCAGGATGTTGCCGATCGCCGGTCACCGCAATCACAGTGGCGTCGTTGATTTCAGCGGTGACGCCGCAACCAACACCGCAGTACGGACATGTGGTTCTACACGAAGTCATGGGCACCCGAGTAGAACGCTGTCCCCTTCCAGGCGCACTGCGTATACCGGGATACGAATACCCGGGTCTTCCAGGCAGATGCCGGTCTCCAGGCTGAAATGTTGCTTGTACAGTGGCGATGCTACAACCAACTGGCCGCCGATATCACCGACTATGCCACGCGACAGTACATTGGCTTCACCGATCGGATCCCTGTTTCCCAGCGCATAGATACTCCGGTCTTCTCCGGGCAGGTAAAACAGGGCCACCTGATCCCTGCCCAGAAGCACGCAAACGCCGGCTCCCTGCACCAGATCATTTCGCTCGCAAACCGCTTCCCACGCGCATTGTTCTAACGCTGTCATCGACTTTCTCCTTAATCAGCCACGGCTACAAGACGCAATCTTTCCTCGGGCCTGGCCGGGCGAATCTGCTCGCGCTCCTGAATAAACACCACCCCACTGTCAGGCTTGTCTGAATTGACGAAATGGCGGAATCGCTTCAGCTTCTCTGTATCTGCCAATGTGGTCTGCCACTCGCAGGCATAGGTATTAACGATATGGGCCATCTGTTCTTCCAGCTCGGCGGCAATCCCCAGGCTGTCATCGATCACCACGGCACGCAGGTAATCTATTCCACCCTCCAGGTTATCCAGCCATACCGAGGTACGCTGTAACCTGTCCGCGGTGCGAACATAGAACATCAGGAAGCGGTCGATATAGCGAACCAGTGTTTCATCGTCGAGATCGGCCGCGAACAGGTCGGCATGCCGTGGCTTCATCCCTCCGTTTCCGCCGACGTAGAGATTCCAGCCGTTCTCTGTCGCTATCACACCAAAATCCTTGGACTGCGCTTCGGCGCATTCGCGAGTACAACCGGACACACCTGATTTGATTTTGTGTGGCGCGCGCAAGCCCTTGTATCGGTTCTCCAAAGCAATAGCCATCCCAACGCTATCCTGCACACCATAGCGACACCAGGTACTTCCGACACAGGATTTAACAGTACGCAACGCCTTGCCATAGGCATGGCCAGTTTCAAAGCCAGCATCCACCAGTTCCTGCCAAATGGATGGCAACTGGTTCAGGGTGGCGCCGAAGAGATCGATGCGCTGTCCGCCCGTGATCTTGGTATAGAGGTTATACTTGTCCGCTACTGCACCGATGGCGATCAGTTTCGCCGGCGTGATTTCACCACCGGCCACACGCGGCACCACGGAGTAGGTGCCATCTTTCTGCATATTGGCGAGGTAGTTGTCATTGGTGTCCTGAAGCGCGAGATGCCGCTGATCAAGAATATGGTCGTTCCAGAGTGATGCCATGATGGATGCGACAGCGGGCTTGCAGATTTCACAACCCCTGCCACGGCCATGCTTCTGCAGCAGTTCGTCGAAACTGCGGATGTCTTCCAGCATCGCCAGGTGATAGAGCCCCTGTCGCGTGTGGGGAAAATGTTCACAGATGCTCTTGTCCACGGCCACACCACGCGCAACCAGTTCGTCTTCCAGCAGGTTCTTCAGCATCGCCGCACAACCGCCACATCCCGTACCGGCCCTGGTTTCGCCCTTGACTGCTCCCAGAGAAACACAGCCCGCGTCAATACAGCCGACGATGTCGCCCTTGGTGACGTTGTGGCAGGAGCAGATAGTCGCCGTGCTCGGGAGTGCTGCAACTCCCAGTACCGGCTTGTCTCCTGTCGTTGGAAGAATCAGCGTTTGTGGATCAGCGGGCAGTGCGATCTCGTTGAGAAAATACTGCAACAGCGTGTCATAATCGGAGCAATCCCCCACCAACACGGCACCCAACAATCGCTTACCATCGGCGGTGGTGACCAGCTTTTTGTAGCTCGCCTGCCTGCCGTCACTGTACACATAGGAGAGCGCGCCATCACCGCGTCCATGGGCATCACCAATAGAACCGACATCCACACCCAGCAATTTCAGTTTGGTGCTCATGTCCGCGCCCTGGAACAGCGCATCCTCACCCGCCAGTTGCGCGGCGACAACCTCCGCCATGCGGTAACCTGGCGCCACCAGTCCGTATATGCGCCCCCCAAACAATGCACATTCACCAATCGCGAAAATACTCGAATCGGTGGTCTTGCACTTGTAATCGACGACGATTCCGCCGCGTTCGCCTACAGCCAGTTCGGCATCGCGGGCCAGTGCGTCCTGCGGTCGAATTCCCGCGGAGAAGACAATCATGTCAGTCTCCAGGGCGCTACCATCGGCGAACTCCATTTTTAACGCACAGGCCTCTCCCGCGGAAATGGATTTGGTGTTCATCCCCGTATGAACATGTACCCCCAGATCCTCAATTTTGCGCCGCAGCATGGAGGACCCACCGTCATCAAGCTGTACCCCCATCAGTCCCGGCGCAAACTCAACCACATGGGTTTCCAGGCCGAGATTGCGCAGGGCATTGGCGCATTCCAGTCCCAGCAGGCCGCCACCGACAACCACGCCGACTTTACTGCCTTTCGCTTTGGCCTTGATATTGCCCAGGTCATCAATGGTGCGATAGGTCAGGCAACGCCGATGGTCCGCCCCCGGTACCGGGGGCACGAAGGGATAGGAACCCGTCGCAAGCACCAGGGTGTCGTAATCAAAAACCCGGCCGCCGCCCGTTATCACTCGCCTGGCGTCACGTTCAATTTTTTTCACCGGATCGCCAAAGTGCGCGTCCAGCCCCCACTCCTGATACATCTGGCGGGAACCGATTGCCAGGTCTTCCGGAGAGCGCCCGGCAAAAAAATCCGACAGGTGCACACGGTCGTAGGCCGGACGTGGCTCCTCTCCAATAACCGTTATCTGACAGTCAGTTTGTGCATTGACCAGTGTCTCCAGAAAGTGATGGCCCACCATGCCATTACCCACCACCAGAACTCTGCGCTTACCCATCACTGTTCTCCTATTCATCAGGCGGCGACTGCGGATAACCGCATCGCCTCACTCACCGCTTTGCCAAACATCAGGCCCGACCTGTACCCGGATACGTCCGCCGCGTCGCGAATCAATTGCGCATACCAGATACCGTCACGCTTATCTCCAACCAGTACAGCGCCTACCAACTGTTGGCCGGCCAGCGCCAAATGGCGATAAACCCCGCTGCCAGCATCACGCAAGACAAGGTGTTCATCCCCGGATTGCACTGAACCCGCACTGAATATTTCAACGCCGGATACCTTGAGTTGCACCGGCCAATCTTCAAGCGCAAAAGCCGGACCATCAGCACCGGCAAGCTGCCGGGCCAATACCACCGCCTGTGCTTTGACAGGCGCTACCAGACCAAAGCATTGCGTGCCCATCTGCGAGCATTCGCCTAGCGCATAGCAGTTCGGATCGGAGGTATGCAGGTACGCATCCACCAGTACACCGCGCTCGCAGGCAACTCCGGCCTCCCGGGCCAGCGTCATACTGGGTTCTATACCGGTAGCAAATACCAGGAGGTCACACGCGAGTTCACGTCCGTCCTGCAACACGATTGCGTGCAGCTTGCCATCGCTTGCACGCAGGGCCGCAACAGATGCCTGCAGAAAAAACTGCAGCCCGGATTGCGCCATTCTTTCTCGCAGGTGTTCGCCACCCTCGGCATCGAGCTGCCGATTCATCAGGTACGGCTGACGATGCACTACCGAGGTGTCAAATCCCCTGCCATTGAGCCCATGTGCTGCCTCCAGACCCAGCAGTCCACCACCGACGACCACGGCACGACGCCCCTGCGCGGCCACACATTGCAGATGCCGGACATCCTCGAGTGTACGCAATACCCTGATGCCCTCTACTCCGCTCATGCCGATGTCTGGCGTGGCCACAGTCGCGCCAGTGGCAAACACCAGCCGGTCATAGGACAACGTTTCATTGTTGTCTGTAAGCAGCGTCTGCTGCCGCAGGTTCACTGCGCGCACACGCGTCCCGGTGAGCAATCGGTTTGGCGAATGCAGCTGATCTGTCGACAGCATCGCCAGATCAGACTCCGCAGCCTCCCCGGCCAGCAGGGCGGACAACATCACACGGTTGTAGCAGGCGTCGGGCTCTTCACCAATCAGGGTGATATGCAATCCATGATCCAGTCTTGACAGCTCCTGCAGCAGGTAGGCCGCGGCCATCCCGGCACCGACAATAACGAGTTTCTGCGCCATGGCTCATGCAGCCTCAAAATCATTGCTGTCGCCGGGGCTATCGGAGTCGCCACTTCGCTGGACCGCCGCCAGCCTCGGTGGCTGTGGCGGCGATACCGCAGCCGGCTCTGCCGGCTTGCGGACAGCCTGCTTGGCGTAGAGAAACTCCAGTACTTGTTGCCGTAAATGCACAAACGCCTGGTCTTCGGCCAGCGCCAATCGGTCTCTGGGGCGATCCAGTTCGACCGGCAGTACCTCCCCGATGGTAGCCGCCGGGCCATTGGTCATCATGACAATGCGATCAGACAGCAGCACGGCTTCATCGACATCGTGCGTTATCATGATGACGGTATTGCCCAGTTCCGCCTGAATCGTCATCAGGGAATCCTGGAGCTGTGCCCGGGTCAGTGCATCCAGCGCGCCAAAGGGCTCATCCATCAGCAGTACCTTGGGCTGCATAGCGAGGCAGCGCGCGATACCAACCCGCTGTTTCATACCACCGGATATTTCCCCCGGGAGTTTGTCGACTGCGTGATCCATATTCACCAGCCGCAGGTTGTGTTCTATCCACTCCCTGCGCTCCGCCTTGCTCATCGTTTTGCGAAACACCTGGTCTACCGCCAGCGCGACGTTGTCGTAGACACTGAGCCATGGCATAAGGGAATGATTCTGGAATACCACCGCTCGATCCGGACCGGGATCGCTGACCTCCTTGCCCTCGAGACAGACACCCCCTTCAGTAGCCTGGTAAAGCCCCGCCACAATATTCAGCACTGTCGACTTACCGCAGCCCGAATGTCCGATCAACGACACGAACTCACCTTTATCAAGCTGCAGATTGACCTTCTGCAGCGCGCGGAATTTCTTGCCGTTGGTGTCAAACTCAATACCGACGTCCGTAATATCCAGATATCGCTTGTTCATCACCGCACCCCTCCTGTCATCGCAACAACGCGTTCTTGTCCCAGCTGACTTTTCTCTGCAGGCTGAGCATGAATTTGTCCAACATAAAACCAATCAGGCCTATCGCCAGCACGGCTACCATTATCCGACCCAGCGAGGATGAACTGCCGTTCTGGAATTCATCCCACACGAACTTACCCAGACCCGGATTCTGCGCCAGCATCTCGGCGGCAATCAGCACCATCCAGCCTGTGGCCAGTGAGAGACGCAGGCCGGTAAAGATCATCGGTATGGCGGCGGGTATTACAATTTTTCGCACGTGCACCATCGGCGACAGCGCCATCACCCGGCTGACATTGACCAGATCCCGATCAATACCGGTGACGCCCACGATGGTGTTTATCAAAGTCGGCCAAAGGCAGCACAGCGCAACGGTAATGGCCGAGTTAAGGAAAGACTTGTCGAAGAGCGGGTCGGGGGAACTGTAGGTCGCGCTCACCACCATCGTTACCAATGGCAGCCACGCCAACGGAGAGACCGGCTTGAAAATCTGGATGATCGGGTTCAGCGCCTTGTAGAAACCCGCACTGAGACCACACACAATGCCCAGTGGAATCGCCACCAGGTTTGCGATAACAAATCCGGCGGCAACGGTAAGCAGGCTGGTGACTATCTGGTCGATAAAAGTCGGTTTCCCGGTGTACTGGCGCTCCTTGATGACGGCGTTCGGATCCGCAGCAAGTTTTTTCGCATTGCGCTTCTCCAACCTGTCGTAGAAGGCTTCCTCCCTGTCCCTCTCCCGCATGTGTTCCTCGGCCAGGCCCTTGACCTGCTCCCACACCTGGACTGGACCTGGAAATTGCCCCAGGGAAGTGTCGATGCGATCGGCACTGAACTGCCATACCAGCAGGAAAGCGAGCATGCCCAACATCGGGAAAACCAGCGCCTTCACCCATTCACCACGCTTGAAGCGCTCGAGTATCTGATCCAATCTGTGATCCAACCCGCCAGTCAATACTGTGTTCGCCATACTGTTTAATCCTGCGCCGGAAAATGTGCTTATCTACAAGACGTCGTCGCCCTTGAGGCCAATCTGGAATTGCTCAAGGTAGTCGTTGGGCCTGGTGCCATCAAAAATCACGCCGTCGATAAACTCGCTCTGTGCGCCACGAAAACCGGACTCCTTGCCAAAGTCCGGAAAATCGCTGGCCTGCATCTCGCCCTCCTCAATCAGGGACTCTGCGGCGAGTCGGTATACGTCTGGCAGGTAAACGCTCTTTGCGACCTCGAAGTACCAATCGTCAGACTGGGGCTCTGGAATTTGTCCCCAACGGCGCATCTGTGTGAGATACCAAACGGCATCTGAGTAGTAGGGGTATGTGGCAAAGTAGCGGAAGAACACGTTGAAGTCAGGCACTTCCCGTTTGTCGCCCTTTTCGTACTCGAAGGTGCCTGTCATGGAATTTGCGATAACAGCATAGTCGGCGCCTACATATTCGGGGCGCGCCAGTATTTTGACGGCCTCGGGGCGGTTGGCATTGTTGTTCTCATCCAGCCATCTGGCTGCACGCAGCAGTGCTTTGACGACGCGTACCGTAGTGTTAGGGTATTTCTCGGTGAACTCCTTGCTCATCCCGAATACTTTCTCCGGGTTGTTTCTCCAGATTTCAAAATCGGTGATCACCGGTACGCCTATGCCCTTGAACACTGCCTGCTGATTCCAGGGCTCGCCCACACAGTAGCCATCGATGGTCCCGGCTTCGAGCGTTGCCGGCATCTGCGGCGGAGGCGTCACCGACAGCAAGGCTTCGGCATTGATGTGGCCCGAGGTATCGCCCTTGTGCGGCGCATAATAGCCGGGGTGTATACCGCCGGCGGCCAACCAGTAGCGCAGTTCATAGTTGTGGGTGGACACCGGAAAGACCATTCCCATCTTGAATGGCTTTCCCTCGAGGGCATACTGCTTGACAATCGGTTTGAGATAGTCCGCCTTGACAGGATGGACAGGCTTGCCGTCCACTACAGGAATGTGAGGTTTCATTGCCTCCCAGACCTGGTTCGAGACGGTTATGCCATTGCCATTGAGATCCATTGAAAAGGGCGTGACGATGTGCGCCTTTGTCCCGAAACCGATTGTGGCAGCCAGCGGTTGTCCGGCGAGCATGTGCGCGCCGTCGAGTTGCCCGTCGATAACCCCGTCGAGCAACACCTTCCAGTTCGCCTGCGCTTCCAGCGTCACGTAGAGTCCTTCATCTTCGAAGTACCCTTTTTCGTAAGCGATGGCGAGAGGCGCCATATCCGTCAGTTTGATGAAGCCAAACTTCAGCTCGTCTTTTTCCGGCTCGCCTATCTCCTCAACTGCTATCGCCACCGCACTGAATGCGCTGCACAGCACCAACTGCAGCAGCCGGCGCAACAGACAGGAATCTAACAGCTTGGACATACGTATCTCCTTGAACATTCAGAATGTGGACACACACGCGCATCCCCTGCGACAGGCCTGCTACGAGCCGGAACGCAAGGGCGCCATTGCCCAAGGAGAAAACCAGTGTGAATTGAACTAACTGTGATCTAACTTACAAGACTCATGCCAGGTTTGTATTTTTCCTTAAAAAACAATACCTCAATCTGAAAACTGGCGGGACGAAATCGCGATTCAGCGGCCATTTGGCCGTTCAGACCGCACCAATTCAGGTCGAAATGACCCGCCGTAGTGCGCTGCAGGCCAGTCAGGGTAACAGGGACAGATCCGGCCCCAATTCAATACCGGGCTCATACTCCCAGACCGTGGCATGGCGATTCCTGGGCTTGTAATCACCACTGGGACTGGGAAGGTGCAGATAGCGGGCGGCTTCCCGATACAGATCGGTACGGTAAGTCTGCTGTACCAGCGACTTGACGCGTTCTGCGGGCAGGGTTTTGCCAACCAGGGCACCCGTCTGCTGCAACAGCCAGTCGCCGTGTGATCGCCAGGGAAATCCCGCCTGGAAACGCCCGAAAACATGGAAGTGCGGCATCTCCACCGGCTCGCGCCCTTTACTGTAGACAAATCGACCGGTAAGCGACGGCGTCAGATAGGCCTCCGGCGTATCCAGATACTCCGGCAATGCCAGTACCGCCGCGGTCTCATCCCTGTTGGCGGGATCGGCCAACCACGCACAGGCTTCCATCAATGCCAGACGCAGGCGCAAATGCGTTGCGGGAAACCTCTGGTGCCAGCTCGCAAGCACACCCAGCACTTTTTCAATTCCGTTGTTCCATATCTGATACCCGGTGGCCTGTACCGCGCCCACACCGTGTTGCACCGCGATGCTGCTCCATGGCTCTCCGACGCAAAAGCCATCAATACTGCCGCGCGCAAGACTGTCTACCATCTGCTCCGGTGGCAACACAATAATGCGCACATCCCGCTGAGGATCTATACCCCCGGCACGCAACCACATCTGCAGCAGGAAGGTGTGACACGAGAAGGAATGGGCTGTGGCAAGCGTCAGCTGCTCGGAGTCGCTGCCCGCCCGCAGGTGGCGACCCAGCGCCTCTGCAGTGCTGCGCGCAGATGATTCTGCATCGCCGCCCAACTCTCTGATCGCGACCGACAACGCCGGATTCAATGCAATGGCATTGCCATTCAGGCTCAGCGCCAGGCCGGTGACAACATCGGCACGCAACCCGCCCAGGCCCAAAGCGGTCGCCAGCGGCAACGGTGCCAGCATCTGTCCTGCATCCAGAACCCCCGTCACCAGTTTGTCGCGCAGATTGGCCCACGACACCTCGCGCTGCAGTACGACATCCAGATCATACTTTGCGTAAAGACCCAATTCACGAGCCATAATCACGGGTGCGCTGTCCGTCAGCCGCAGGTATCCCAAATACAGGCTGGTCTTTTCACCCGGTGGCAGGCGTCTGGCTTCAGTCATGTCTTGTTCCGCGGTGGCTGGTTTTTTCCAGTATGGCAACCACGTCTCTTGCGGCCTCCCCTAGAGTTTTGTTTTTATCCATCGCAAGTTTGCGCAGGGTGCTGAAGGCCGCCTCCTCGGTGACGCGATGCACCTCCATCAGCAATCCCTTTGCTTTCTCGACGTCCTTTCGCTCACTGAGCTGGCGTCGGGTTTGATCAAGTTCCTGCCTGATGGAGCTAAAAGCCGAAAACTGCGCGATGGCCACATCGATTGCGGCCCTGACCCTCCTGGGACTGATATCCTCCGCCTGGTAGGCAGTAACACCCGCGCCAATGGCATCCGCTATGAAACTCTGGTCACCGGACTCTGAGAACATGACCACCGGTCGCGCGTTGTGTGATGAGACGATGGCCAGGCTTTCCAGTACATCACGGTCCGGTGAATCCAACGCAATAATAACAACATCAGGCTCCTGCTGAGCCATCTGGTAAAGCAACCCGGAGCCCGTGGGTATAACAGAGAGGACGGTGAACCCCGCCTGCGTCAGGTTCACTTCAACCGCAGAGGCGCGTGCGCGGTCGTCGTCAACCAGAATAAGACGCAGGGCCTGAGGGTGATTGGTGTCTTTAATCACAATGTTATCGACGGCGTATCGATGGACACTGGCGATACGCCGCTCCCGAGCAAAATCTCTAGATTTTCAATTGTACAGTGAACCAGACCTTCTGCGTATCCGCGTAGGACGAATCGTTGTCCGCCATGAAGTTTGCATACTTCAACTGCAAGTTCCACTGCTTGCTGACCGGCCAGGTAGCGGCCAGATCCAGCTCGGAGCCGAAATCGCCGTTGCCCTGCTCGGCTTGAAAATCATGCCATGTCGCTGCCAGATTTATCGGCCCCGCGCTCCCGGCTACGCCAAAGTACAAATCCTCTATACCGTCGGCCGGCGTAACCAGAAACATGTCCGCCCACCCCTGGAACTTGTGCAGCGTAGCCAGTGGCGTCTTGAAGCCAACGCCATTGTCCGACCCCAATACCTCGTATCCCAGGGTACCTTTCAATCCAAAGAAGGCCGCCGTACCTTCCACGGCATAATAGTCCGCATCGTAATCCAGATAGCTGCCGCCGGCGTCGGTCTGGTGGGCATAAGACGCATTCACAGAAAACATCCCGAATACTCCACTGTACCGGAGACCATAACTGTCGCTGGAGTTGTTCACGGAATTATTGGGCGACCAGCCAGTACGTTCATCAATATCCAAAAGATACGCGAAGGCAACAATTGAATGCTGCTCAAGGAAATTATACTGCAGATGCAAAAAATGGTTGTCGCCGCTCCACTGTGCCGGCTGTACCGTACGGTTGTGTTGGCCAAATATGCGATTCACCCGGTATACATAGGAGTAATCCAGCGCAAACCCCGAATCCCAGGACCATTGCGAACGAAATCCGTCGAACGTCTGGTCATTCTGTCGCCAGCCGACATCACCCACAAATCGCTGGTCATCCAGCACGATTTGCTGACGTCCAAACGTACCCGACCCATTGTTCCGGACGTAGCGGAGCCAGGCCTGGTTCACCTCGGTGCCCTTCGGGTCTGGCACTACCGGGTACTGTGTTTTGCCGTTTTCGGTAGAGTTAAAATCGTCGGCACCTATATAAGCTACATTGGCGAACTGTGTCAGAAAGGAAAAACCGCCATACGGGGCCGACTGGTACGTTAGCAACGAGCGCAGCGTGGAGGCTTTGGCTTCATCGTCGAAACCGTCCTGATCCACATATTCGTAGCGATAACGGAAATCAGCGCCGATCACTCCTTGTGTAAACATCTGGGAAAAGCGCTCTGCCGGCGGGCTGTCCGCCAATGCATGAATCGGAAAAAGGCAGAGGCTGGTCGCGTACAGAACTGAACGGTGTGTAGAACGAGATCGCATAAAGTTGCTCCTAAAAAAAAGACAAAAGCCCGCTCAACTCTGTCTTTTGGAG
Organism: Gammaproteobacteria bacterium; assembly: GCA_030427485.1. Classification (GTDB taxonomy): domain Bacteria; phylum Pseudomonadota; class Gammaproteobacteria; order Pseudomonadales; family Halieaceae; genus Marimicrobium. The sequence continues at coordinate 19,082 of JAUICG010000007.1, read as the reverse complement.
AGAGTTGGCAGGCTTCGTTGCCGTAAAACGGATGTGATCAAAAACTCAGGAGCAACTTCCAGGCCAACTTTTGGATTTCCGCTATTTACAAGGGCTGCCGGGGATTGTGGTATGAAAGGATGAGAATCCAGGGCGGCAAAAAGTGTAATAGCGGTGCGCGCGCGCACCGAATTGGTCACTCACTCGCCGATCGGGAAGTGATTGCACCAAAAAAGGGGGGTGCCACAAGGCCACCCCCCTTTCAATTTACTACTGTGCCCGGTAAGACGGAAACTACTGCACAGCCTCCTGCGCGGAATCTTCGTCCGCGGCAGCAGTCTCATCTTCAAGTAATTCCTTGATAGAGAGCTTGATACGTCCGCGCTGATCCACGTCCAGCACCTTGACACGCACGACATCCCCTTCCTTGAGGTGGTCGGATACATTCTCCACGCGCTCATTGGCGATCTGCGAGATATGCACCAGCCCGTCCTTGCCGGGGAGAATGTTGACGAAAGCGCCGAAGTCCACGATGCGCGCAACGGTTCCTGTGTAGACCGCGCCCACCTCGGCCTCTGCGGTGATCTCCTCAACCATCGCAACAGCGGCGTCCCGGGATGCCTGATCCTGGCCGAAGATACGCACGGTACCATCATCGTCGATATCGACTGTGGCACCTGACTGCTCGGTGATGGAACGGATTGTCGCGCCACCCTTGCCAATGATATCGCGAATTTTGTCGGCATCGACCTTCAGCGTTATCATGCTGGGCGCGTTTTCTGACGTTACCGTGCGTGCTGCCGGCAATACCTGGTTCATCTGCCCCAGTATGTGCAGGCGCGCCACCTGGGCCTGTTCCAGAGCGACCTCCATGATCTGCTCATTGATGCCCTCGATCTTGATATCCATCTGCAGGGCGGTGACCCCCTCGGCAGTACCGGCGACCTTGAAGTCCATGTCGCCGAGGTGATCCTCATCACCGAGAATATCGGTCAGTACGGCAAACTGGTTGCCCTCTTTCACCAGGCCCATCGCGATACCCGCAACAGGCGCCTTCAAGGGAACACCGGCCGCCATCATGGCCAGTGAACCCACGCAAACAGAGGCCATGGAACTGGAGCCGTTGGATTCAGTGATCTCCGAGACAACGCGAACAGTGTAGGGAAACTCCTCGCTGTTGGGCAGTACAGCCGCCAGCCCGCGGCGCGCCAGACGACCGTGACCGATTTCACGACGACCGGTAAATCCAACCCGGCCCGCCTCGCCCACAGAGTAGGGAGGGAAATTATAGTGCAGCATGAAAGGGTCGCGGCGCTCACCTTCCAGCGCATCGATGATCTGCGCATCGCGCGTTGAGCCGAGTGTCACCGCACCGATAGCCTGGGTTTCGCCGCGCGTGAACAGCGCGCTGCCATGGGCCTTGGCCAGCACATCCACTTCACAGGCGATGGGTCGCACCGTGCGGTTGTCGCGGCCGTCGATTCGCGCTTCACCGGCGAGAATGCGCTTGCGCACCAGGTTTTTCTCGATTGTCTTGAAGACGTCCTTGACCTGGTCCGCGGAAGGTCCGCCTTCGACGGCCAGTGCCGCCGCCACGGCATCGCGTACCGCGCCAACGCGCTCGTAGCGGGCTGCTTTCTCGGTAATACGATAGGCCTCACCCAGGTCCGCCTTGACATGGCCTTCGACGGTGGCCAGCAGTTCCTCGTTAGTGGCGGCAGGCATCCAGTCCCAGCGTGGTTTGCCGGCCTCTGCGACCAGTTCATTGATCGCCTGGATAACAACCTGCATCTCCTGGTGAGCGTACAGCACCGCGCCGAGCATCTGGTCTTCCGTGAGTTCCTTGGCCTCGGACTCCACCATCAGCACCGCATCTCTGGTTCCCGCGACGACCATGTCCAGTTTGCTGTCCTTCAACTGTTCGTAAGTCGGGTTGAGAAAATAACCCTGGGCCTCATTAAAACCGACACGGGCGCCTCCGATAGGGCCGTTGAATGGGCAGCCGGAGATGGCCAGTGCCGCCGAGGTGCCTATCATCGCTGCGATATCCGGGTCGATATTCTTGTCCGCCGACATCACGGTACAAATCACCTGGACTTCATTCATGAAACCCTTGGGGAACAGGGGGCGGATGGGTCGGTCAATCAATCGTGAGGTCAGGGTCTCTTTTTCACTGGGGCGCGCCTCGCGCTTGAAAAAGCCCCCGGGTATCTTGCCGACAGCGTACGCCTTTTCGGTGTAGTGGACAGCCAGCGGAAAAAAATCGCGGTCCGCACGCTCGGTTTTCTCTGCCACGACTGTACACAGTACCGATGTATTTTCAACGGTCACCAGGACCGCACCAGTGGCCTGTCGAGCGATGCGCCCGGTTTCCAGGCTGACGGTCTGGCCGCCGTACTGAAATGTCTTAGTTACTGGATTCACATTATTTCTCCATTTCTCAATATGACACCGGGGCGTTCCCATGAACGCCCCGGAAAGGTACAGCTTATCTGCGCAGACCGAGTCGCTTGATCAGGCCGCTGTAGCGTTCTGTATCCTTGCGCTTCAGGTAGTCCAGCAGCTTGCGTCGCTGGTTCACCATGCGGATCAATCCGCGACGAGAGTGGTGATCATGCGAGTGCGACTGGAAATGCCCCTGCAACTGCTCGATATTTGCAGTCAGCAATGCTACCTGGACTTCCGGGGAACCCGTGTCGCCCGCGCCCACCTGGTACTCTTTAACGATTTCTGCTTTCTTTTCTGCTGATAAAGCCATTTTCTATTCCTCTTTCTCAATCTGCCTCAGGCGGCGCACCGCCCTTCGTTAATAAAAGAGCCTGTCCGTGCAGATTTACAGACAGGTTCGCGTCACCTTCCGGTGACAATCAGGCGACGCGGCGCAACACGCCCGTCGTCCAACATCTCTCCAACGCCCAAAAACTCACCATTGTGCAGGGCGACGCGCACAATACCACCGCGGGGCGCATTTGGCACCATCACCGGCTGCCCCTGCCGCATGTAGAATCCACCGGACTCACTGAGACAGACCAGTGGCAATGCGCCCAGGGCGGCATCTGCGGGCCGTAAAAGCGCGTCCATCGCGCCGCAGTCCCCGCTCTCCCTGAGCGCCTCCAGCGCACCCAGGGAAACACTGTCCTCGATACCGAACGGCCCGGACCTGGTCCGCCGCAGTACGCTGACATAGGCGCCGCAACCCAGTACCCGACCCAGGTCCTCCGCCAGTGAGCGCACATAAGTCCCTTTACTGCATGCGAGGTATATATCGATCTCGGGGCTGTCGCCGCCCCTGAACGCGCGTAATTCCAGTTCCTTTATGACCACCTGCCGCGGCTTTCGTTCTACTTCAAGCCCGCGCCGCGCCAGCTTGTACAGCGGTTGTCCGTCCTTTTTGATCGCGGAATACATGGACGGGACCTGCTCGATCTCACCCTCGAACTGACGCAGTGCCGCCAGCACGTCATTTTCCGTGATGCCGCTGGCATCCCGCTCTTCCAGGACCTTGCCCTCGGCGTCGCCCGTATCCGTTACGCAGCCCAGCGCAAACGTACTCTGGTAGGCCTTGTCCGCATCCAGCAGGTACTGGGAAAACTTGGTCGCCTCACCGAAACACAGCGGCAAGACACCGGTGGCCAGTGGATCAAGACTACCCGTATGGCCGGCTTTCGCCGCGCTGTAAAGGTGCTTGACACTCTGCAATGCCCGGTTGGAGGTCACCCCCCGGGGCTTGTCCAGTACGAGGATGCCATCCACTGCACGACCCTTGCGACGCCTGGCCACCGCTACACCTCCGAGCCGTCGTCATTGCGCAAGCCCAGTTCACGGTCGGCCGTGGCAGCGCGCTTGATCAGGTCTTCCAGGTCGCGCCCGCGCCCGACGCTGGAATCAAAATAAAAACGCAGTTGCGGTACACTTCGCATATTGCTGTCCCGCGATAGCTGGCTGCGCAAAAATCCCGCTGCCTTGTTCAGGGCGGCAACTGTCTCACTCGCCTCCTCGCCCGAATCACTGCCCATCACGGTGCAGTAGACCCTGGCGTGCCCGAGGTCACGACTCACGTCCACCCCGGTGATACTGACCATACCCACCCGGGGATCGCGCACTTCGTGCTGGATCAGGGCGGCCAGCTCACGCTGCAGGTAATCCGCTACGCGCTGGGTTCTGGCATATTCTTTTGCCATGGGTATCGCTCTTTGGGACGCCGCTTACAGGGAGCGGGCAATCTCCTTGACTTCGTATACCTCGATCAGGTCTCCCGGCCTCACATCAGTGTAGTTCCTGACCCCGATGCCGCACTCGACACCGTTGCGCACTTCATTGGCGTCATCCTTGAAGCGGCGCAAAGATTCCAACTCACCCTCGTAGATCACGACACTGTCGCGCAGCACGCGGATTGGCTTGGAGCGGTAAACCGTTCCCTCTATCACCATACAGCCGGCGATCTGGCCGAATTTTGGTGAACTGAACACATCGCGCACCTCGGCGATTCCGACGATTTCCTCACGCAGTTCGGGTGCGAGCATACCGGTAAGCGCCGACTTCACATCGTCGATCAGATCGTAGATCACGTTGTAATAGCGCAGGTCAACGCCCTCGGTTTCGACCAGTTTACGCGCCGCGTTGTCCGCCCGCACATTGAAACCGAAGACGACGGCACTGGAAGTCACGGCGAGGTTGATATCGGTCTCGGTGATACCGCCGACACCGCCGGCGACGATATTCACCTGCACTTCCTCGTTGCCGATATCCAGCAGCGCGGACTGAATGGCCTCGAGCGAGCCGCGCACATCCGCCTTGACCACAACATTGAGTGACTGCCTGTCGCCCGCCGTCATGCTCTCGAACATATTGTCCAGCTTGGCCGCCTGCTGGCGCTGCAGTTTCATGTCACGGGTCTTTTCCTGACGGAAATCCGCGACTTCGCGAGCGCGCTTCTCACTCTCGACCACCGCGAAAATATCGCCCGCTGCGGGTGTCGCATCCAGACCGAGGATTTCAACCGGTATGCTGGGGCCGGCCTCGTCGATTGGCTTGCCGTTCTCATCCAGCATGGCCCGTACCCGGCCGAACTGCAGCCCCGCCAGTACGATATCGCCTTTGCGCAGCGTACCGCTTTGAATCAGCAGCGAGGCGACCGGACCGCGCCCCTTGTCCAGGCGCGACTCGATCACAATCCCCTGTGCGGGAACATCGCGCGCAGCGGTCAGCTCCAGCAGTTCCGCCTGTAGCAGAACGGCGTCCAGCAGGTCGTCAATACCGTCGCCCGTATGGGCAGATACATTGATAAACTGCGTATCGCCCCCCCAGTCCTCGGGGATAACCTCTTTTGCGGCGAGTTCGCTTTTCACGCGCTCGGGGTCCGCGCCCTCCTTGTCCATCTTGTTGATCGCGACAATGATGGGGACTTCGGCCGCTTTGGCATGCCTGATCGCCTCTTCGGTTTGCGGCATCACGCCATCATCGGCGGCCACAACCAGTATCACGATATCCGTGCTCTTTGCCCCACGGGCCCGCATCGCGGTAAATGCCGCGTGCCCGGGAGTATCCAGAAACGAGATCATGCCGCGATCAGTTTCCACATGATACGCCCCGATATGCTGCGTGATCCCGCCCGCCTCGCCCGAGGCCACCTGGCTCTTGCGGATGTAGTCCAGCAGGGAGGTCTTACCGTGATCCACATGCCCCATTACGGTAACCACCGGCGCCCTGGGTTCCTGTTTGCCCTCGTGCTGCGCCAGGGTTTCCTCGAGTCGCTCCTCAAGCGCATCCGCGCTGATATGCTTGACCACATGACCGAACTCTTCGACCACCAGCGTCGCGGTATCGCGGTCAATCATCTGGTTGATCGTCGCCATAACGCCGAGCTTCATCAGTTCCTTGATAACCGCGCCCGACTTCACTGACATCTGCTGCGCGAGATCGGAAACCGAAATCATATCCATCAGCCCGATTTCACGGACTTTCTGCTCGGTTGGCATTTCAAAGCCGTGTTTGGCGTGTTCAGCGTGGGCCGACTTGATTTTCTTGCGGCCGCCACGTCGCCGACCGATGCCCGTCTCCGAATCCAGGTCCGCCAGGGACAGATTGTGATTGCGCTGTTTGCCGCGGCCACTGGGGGCATTGCGTGCCAGCCTGTTGCGCGGTTTGCGGTTTTCCTCGTCGCCGCCACGCGATGTCGTGGGCAGCTCGTGCAGCCGCTTGGGTCGCTTGGTGACCTCCTTCGCCTGGTCCTGCTTCTTCGCCAGGGCCTCGGCTTTCTCTTTTTCCTGCTCTTCCTGAATCCTGCGTGCCTCGGCTGCCGCCTCTCGCGCCGCAGCCTCATCAGCCTCCTTCAACTTGCGACGCGCGGCGGCGCGCTGGCGCAATATCTCCGGGTCGACGTTAGCGGGATCTTCATCGGCGTCAGCTTCCAGTTCTGACACTGCGGCAGCGAGCTTCTCCCGCTCGGCGGCAGCGGCCGCTTTTGCATCCAGCGCCGTGGAGGGAGCCTCGGCAGTTGCCGGTTCCGTTGTCGCCACTTTCGCTTCCGCAGGTTCCGCAGGCGCTTCCACGGGCGCAACCGGCTCTTCCTTCAGCGGCGCCTCGATCGCTTCCTGCTCCAGATCGCGCTTCACATAGGTACGCTTCTTGCGCACCTCCACGTTGACTGTTTTGCGGCCCTGCGACGCAGTCGTGCGCAGTGTGGTAAGCGTCTTACGCTTCAGGGTAATTCGCTTGGGAGCGTCTGTGGATTCACCGTGACTTCGCTTCAGGAACTGAAGCAGCGTCTGCTTGTCCTCATCGGAAACAGCCTCTTCCGCTTCCGTGTGTGGCAAACCCGCCTCTTTCATCTGCGTCAACAGACGCTCGGAGGACGCACCAACCACTTCCGCAAGCTGTTCTACTGTCACCTGACCCATTCAATAATCTCCTTGCTACCCTGTCATAATGCGATTGAGTTGCCGTGCCAGATTACTCTGCCTCGGCAAACCAGGGTGCTCTCGCGGTCATAATCAGTTCACCGGCACGCTCTTCAGTCATGTCCGGAATATCCATCAGGTCGTCCACGCCCTGCTCCGCGAGGTCTTCCATGGTAACGATCCCGCGGCTGGCCAGCAGGTAAGCCAAATGCCGATCCATACCGTCCATCGTCAGGAGATCTTCCGCGGGCTCGCGCGCGCCCAGTTGCTCTTCCGACGCGATCGCCATCGTGAGCAGAGCGTCCTTGGCACGTGCGCGCAGCTCCTCGGCGATCTCCTCATCAAAGCCCTCGATAGCGGTCATCTCTTCCAGCGGCACGTAGGCCACCTCCTCCAGCGTGGTAAACCCTTCTTCCACCAGGATTTCCGCGACTTCCTCGTCGATATCGAGGCGATCGACGAATACCTGTATCACCTGGCCGGCTTCCGCCTCGTGCTTCTCGGCGGCATCTTCCAGGCTCATCACGTTGATGGTCCACTGCGTAAGCTGCGCGGCCAGGCGCACATTCTGGCCGGAACGTCCAATCGCCTGGGCCAGGTTCTCCTGTGATACCGCCACGTCCATGGTACCGCTGTCCTCGTCGACAACGATCGATTCAACTTCCGCCGGCGCCATCGCGTTGATCACCAGTTGCGCGGGGTTGTCATCCCATAACACGATATCGACCCGTTCATTGTCCAACTCGTTTGATACCGCCTGCACTCGCGACCCGCGCATACCAACGCAGGCGCCCACCGGGTCGATACGCTGGTCGTTGGTTTTCACGGCGATTTTTGCGCGCGAGCCGGGATCACGCGCCGCGGCGCGAATCTGGATCACTTCTTCAGCGATCTCGGGCACTTCTATTTTAAACAGTTCTATCAACATCTCCGTGCAGGAGCGGCTCAATATGAGTTGGGGACCACGGGTTTCCGCGCTGATTTCTTTGAGGATTGCACGCACGCGATCGTTGACGCGGAATGTTTCGCGGCCCACCAGTTGATCCCGAGGCAACAAACCCTCGGCGTTGTTGCCGAGATCGACGATAACATTATCGCGTGTCACCTTTTTGACCGTTCCCGCCACCAGCTCACCAACCCTGCCCAGATACTGCTCCACGACCTGGGCGCGCTCGGCATCGCGAACCCGTTGCACGATGACCTGTTTGGCCGTCTGGGCCGCAATGCGCCCGAACTCCACATTCTCTACCTGTTCCTCGTAGATATCGCCCGGCTTCAGATTCGGGTCCTGCTCTATAGCTTCCTCTGTGGTGAACTGGGTGCCCAGCAGCGCCATTTCGTCATCCGGCACCACCAGCCAACGACGTACCGATACGTAGTCCCCGGTTTTGCGGTCGATGGTGACATGAATGTCCGCTTCCTCCTCGTATCGCTTCTTGGTCGCGGTGGCCAACGCCAACTCAATGGCCTCGAAGATAATGTCTTCGGATACGCCCTTTTCATTGGAGACAGCCTCAGCCACCATCAGAATTTCTTTCGTCATCTCTCGCCTCGCCAGTTCTCTTTTCGCGTTCAGACGCGGGGTTGTACACGCGCCTTTTCAATCGCGCCGTAGGGCAACAGGAACTCGTGATCATCAATCTGTATCACGACGTCCTCGCCCTCAATACCTTTCAACGTACCTTTGAACTTGCGCCTTCCTTCAAACGCGCTGCGCAAGCGCAATTCCACCTCTTCGCCGACATAGGCAGCGTACTGCCCCAACGCAAACAACTGCCGGTCGAGGCCCGGGGAAGACACCTCCAGCGTATACTCCCCGGCGATGGGATCCTCAACGTCGAGGACACCGCTCACCTGTTCGCTGACGGCAGCACAATCCTCAACCGTGATGCCCGCAGAACTGTCTATATAGACCCGCACCACGCTGTGCCTGCCCTGCGCCAGATACTCCACGCCCCACAATTCATAGCCCAGCGCGGCCACCGTGGGTTGCAGCATGTCCGCGATTTGCTGATCTTTGCTCGCCACGGGCGGTCTGTTTACTCCATATACGAAAAAGCCCCTGAAAAGGGGCCTATTCATTTTCACACTGTCATCTGGAGCTGACAGTGCCAATTGGTAGCGGGGGCCGGATTTGAACCGACGACCTTCGGGTTATGAGCCCGACGAGCTACCAGGCTGCTCCACCCCGCATCAAAACTTCCTCGAATGTGAACGGCCCCTCGGCACGCCACGTTGAGCCCGTCTCGTCTGGGGAGCTCAATTTCGAGGCTGTGCATTATAGGGAGGCCCATTATCGCGGTCAACCGCGGAGCAGCGAAAAATCCCCCATAACCTTGTTGACAATCATTCTCATTATTATTACGCTACAGCGACACACTGGAGACCGTTGAGCGCCATGTACGTCTGCCTCTGCAAGGGAATTACCGACACCCAGATTCGCGCCGCCATAGAGGGTGGCGCGAACTCCTTTCGCGATGTCCGCAATACACTGGGTGTTGCCAGTCAGTGCGGCAAGTGCGGAATTCTCACCCGCGAGATCCTGCGTGAGACCCTGCCGGATGAGGCCGGTGAGCAGGCACTGTTCTACGCACTCAGTTAGCCGGGGCCCCGACACCTGGCCCGTCACGCGCCAATACAACTGCGAATCTCTCGCATTCTGACTATCATTTAGCTATAACAATCAATGGCTTAAGGTTGCGGGCAAGGTTTTCCGGCTGCATACTGAACGCTTCCCCAATACAGGAGGTGTGGCATGAAAGGCGACGCAAAAGTCATCCAATATCTCAACAAAGTACTGGGCAATGAACTGGTTGCAATCAACCAGTACTTCCTGCATTCACGCATGTACAAGGACTGGGGGCTCAAAGAACTGGCAGAGCATGAATACGCCGAATCCATCGACGAGATGAAGCACGCCGACAGGCTCACCGAGCGTATCCTGTTTCTCGAAGGCCTGCCCAATTTCCAGGATCTGGGCAAACTGTTCATCGGCGAGAATACCCAGGAAATGCTCAAGTGTGACCTGAAGCTCGAACTGCAGGCCATTCCCGTTCTCCGCGAGGCAATAGCGCACTGTGAGTCGGTACAGGACTATATCTCGCGGGAGTTGTTCGAGGACATACTCGAATCCGAAGAGGACCATGTGGACTGGCTGGAAACCCAACTCGGCCTGATCGACAAGGTCGGCATACAGAACTACCTGCAAAGCGCGATGGAAGAGCCGTCCTGAGAGTGCTGGTAGCGCAATCCGCACAGCGCGGGGGCCCGGGTCCCGGGAGCCGCAGGAGTGTGCCTTGCGCGCCCCTTCCCGGGACAAAAAACTTGCACTACCCCCAAGCCATCAAGCATAGTTGCCGCTAAGAAAATCCCGGAAATAATCTCGGTGGCCGCCCTCAGCAGTTCCGATTGACAGGCCACCGCAGTTAGAGGGGCGTGTTAATGGGGATTCACCGCTGCGGCTGGGTGAGCTGAATGCGCATCCAGCGCTCCATGTTTGCAGGGTCCAGTCAACGCCAGCGGCACATCTGCCAGCCAGGAACAGGCGGCCGGCATGGCTGCCGCGCCCTGTCCGTAACGCGGTCTTATCCCAACTCAGTGGTTCAATCGATGCGGCAATACCTGTTAATTGGCTTGCGAACTCGCCGGTTCTGGCTGTTCACTTGCCTCTCGCTGGCCGCCGCCGGCGCTTTGGCGCAGGGCGACCAGGCAGCCCGGACAACGGCGGCACCGGAGCAGGGGCAGCACGAGGAAGAGATTGCCCGGGACGCGCCGATAGCGGCAGCAGCCGATAGCGATGCTGAGAAAGACAGGCAAAAGACGCAGCGGGACACGGACGCGTTGACCCGGGAGGTCCTGGACATGGCGTCTGACGTGAAAGCGCAGGCACCATCGCCGGGGGCCGCCGCGACCGCGCAAGACCTGCGACCAATCGAGGTTCAGGCGCAGCCGCGAAACGCTACCTCTACAGAGCCAGGCCGCAATAGCGATGACGGCAGCGATTCGAAATCCGGACCGAAAAAAGCGGAGCCGGCGCTGGAGATTCTGGGCACAAAGGTGGAACCGGGTGAATCCCACCGCTTGCTGTGGGTCGCCGGAGAAACCTCTTATGGCAGTAAGCTGGAGACACCTGTGTACGTCATTCGCGGCAAACACAGCGGCCCCACGCTATGCCTGACTGCGGCCATTCACGGCGACGAATTGAATGGCGTGGAGATCGTCCGCAAACTGGTGAGCGACCTGTCCCCCAGGAAGCTCTACGGCACGGTGATCGGCGTGCCCATCGTAAATCTGCTCGGCTTTACCCGGGGCACGCGCTATCTGCCCGATCGCAGGGATCTCAATCGCTATTTTCCGGGGAATCCCGAGGGCAGTTCGGCTTCGCGCATCGCGGCTTCGTTCTTCGAGCATATCGTTCACCACTGCGATCTGCTGATCGACCTGCACACCGGCTCTCTTACCCGCACCAACATGCCCCAGGTCCGGGCAAACCTGCAGATACCCGAGGTCCTTGAATTCACTACCAAGTTTGGCTCAACGGCCGTTTTACACAGCCGGAAGTTGCGCGGCAACCTGCGCAGCGCCGCGACCAACTACGGCATCCCCGCTGTTGCGCTCGAATTGGGCGAGCCTGGCAGCCTGCAACCGGAGCATGTCGAGGAAGGTGTCGAGATAATCGAGAAAGTACTGAGCGGGCTGGATATGACGCGGCGACTGTGGACCACGGGCGGCTCTCAACCCGTGTTCTACAGTTCGCGCTGGGTGCGGGTGAATACCGGCGGCCTGTTGATTTCAGAAGTCGAGGTGGGCGAGCGCATCTGGGAAGGCACGGTCCTGGGCTCGATGGTGAACCCCATTACCAATGAATCTTTCGACGTTATTTCCCCCTACTCGGGTCGCGTGCTGGGCATGGCGTTGAACCAGTTTATGCTCCCCGGTTACGCTGCATTCAATATCGGCATTGTTGCCGACGAGAAGGAAGCCGTCGACAATGCGCAGAACTTCGAATGCATCAACACCGACCTGGAAACAGACCCGGCCGCCGATGAGTACGGATGTGCGGCAGAGGAAGACGACGATCTCGTGCGCGAGGAACTGAATCTCGGCGTGGAAGAAGGCGAAGAGGGTTCCTGATCCAGCAAATCGTTTGATGGCTTGCAACTGTTTACAAGCAAGGATCTTCCTAATGCCACCCTGGCTTTTCATCGCATTGGCCGCCTTGCTGGCGCTGTCCGCCGGCGCTGCGCCAACAGCTGTATCCCCCGAAAGCAGCAATGCGCCACCCAATGTTCTGCTGATCGTGCTGGATGATTTCGGGTTTAACGATCTGGGCGCCAACGGCAACCCGAACACACCCACGCCGAATATGGATGCCCTGGCGGCCCAGGGCGTTCTGTACACCCGCCATTACGCGGACGCAAGCTGCTCCGTGGCGAGGGTCGCCCTGATGACCGGCACGTTTCCGGCGCGGCACGGCCTGCGTCCCAACCACCTGGGCCTGTCTGCCGGCACGCCGACCATCGCCACGATGTTGCAAGCGAGGGGCTACCGCACCCAACACATCGGCAAGTGGCATATCGTGAGCGCAACACTCGACCAGTCCCCCAGCCATTTTGGTTTCGATAACTGGTATGGTTTTTTGCACAACAACGAACTGGGCGGCCCCTCCGAGAACGGTATCGACTACCAGACTCCCACCTACAAAAACCCCTGGTTACGCGACAACCAGTCACCGCTACGGCAGGAATCGGGGCATTTGACGAATATTCTGACCGCGCGGGCGATAGCCTTCCTGGACGAACAGAAGGAGAAAAGTCAGCCCTGGTTTCTGAACCTGTGGTACTACGCGCCACACTCGCCAATCCAACCCGCTGACAATTTCAGGGGAAAATACCCCGACACGCCCGAGGGGGCGTACCATGCACTGATAGACCAACTGGATTCCAGTATTGGCAGGGTGATTGCCGCGCTGGACAGAAACGGCGATTCCGAAAACACGCTGGTTATCCTGGTCAGTGACAACGGCGGCACGAACAGAGAAACGGATAACAACCACCCCTTTACCGGCGGTAAAACCTGGTTTACGGAGGGGGGACTGAGAACGCCGTTGATTATGCGCTGGCCCGGACACATCCAGCCCAACGGCGTATCCGGTGAGCTCGTCAGTATCATGGATATTTTGCCCACCATTGCGCAGGCCACTGCCGCGGCGCCACCCACCGGCCTGGTGGGCAGAAGCCTGCTGGATAGCGAGCGCGGCGAACTTCCCGCTCTATATTGGGAGTACTCGAACTCCCAGAGGCACCAGTATTCCATTCTGTCTCAAGGCGGTCGCTGGCGATTAACGGACTATTTCGGATGGCGATGGCTGGTGGACCTGGACGCCGACCCTTCCGGCAAAGGCGACGTTCTCAGTCAATACCCTGAAATAGCCGAGGAATTGACAAACGATTACTTGCACTGGCACAGGAGAATGCGGAAAGTCACCGTCAACTATGAGCCCCTCAATTCTACGGGCGGCGCCCTGTTGAGCGGAAACGATTTACAACGCAGCCCCGGCTACAGCGGTTTCACCTTTGCTATCGGCGTAACACCGCCGGAAGGCCAGGACGATAAGCCCGGCGTGATAGCCGAGCAGGCCGGTCGCTGGCGCTTGTGGACGTCCGCGGCGGCGGGCCTGCGTCTGAATGTGCTGGGGCAGGAGATAGAGGTCCCCGCATTGCGGGGCGGACAGTGCAGTGAAGTCGTGGTGAGCAGCTTTTTCAATTTCTCTCCCTTCCCCGCATCGGCAAATTTTTCTTACATCGATCTGTACATAAATGGCGAGCGGGCAGGCCATCTCAACAGGAAACACCCCATGCTGAAAACAGCCGACTATGCCAATCCAACGTACGTGGGCATGAATCCCGGTGGCGAGGAAGTGTTCCGAGGAAGGCTCGGCAAGCCGGTCATTCTCAACGAACGGGTAGTTCCGGATGAGGACGGAAAGGTCATCGGCAATGGCATTTCCGGCGTGCCTTCCACCTGCCCGGCCCAGCGGGATAAAAACGGACCGTGACGCCTACCAGGTATATGCACGCGAACACACTTCGAGCACGGCTGCTGGCGGCATGCGCGGGCTTTCTCGTGTCGATGTGGGCGGCATCAGGGCTCGCGGCGGTGGCAACCCGCGTGCCGGTCTCCGCCGGACTGGCAACGGGCATCGCCGCGGACCTCTTTCCCGTCTCTCTGAAGCTGGCAGAGGGGACGCTCTTTCTGACCAACCCCGTGGTGCTTTTCCTGGAAAACGGGCGCGTGGCGGTAAGCCTGCGTTTTCAGGCTTTTGACCACCGCCCTGCCGAGGGTATCGCAATCAGCGAAATGGGCCAGGCTACCTTTTCCGGAGTACCCGGATACGATTCCGATGCACGGAAAGTCCTGTTGCTCGAGCCAAAAATCGATAGCCTGGCATTCGACCGGGGGAACGATGCAACACAGGCATTTCTTCAGCAGATACACGCGGCGTGGTCCGCGCAGGTGACGAACCCGGTGCGCGTCGAGATGCCATCCCATCCCTACCTGCTACCGTTGCGGAACAATATCCAGGACATCACCTACGACGGCAGGAACATCCTTCTCACACTGTCCTACTAGTACTCCATCAACATGATATTGACGGATGCAGCACCCGGTCGATCGCGTCAGGCCGCCCCCGGAACACTCTCGCCTCGCAGGACAGCCATAACGGCCAGCCCCTCAAACACCAGGTCGGGCACCCACTGGCTCGCGGGCTGCACCAGTTGCATCAGCGTCTGGCCAGCGCCACCGCAAAAAAACAGCTGTATTGTTTCGCCGCCCGCCTGCTGCAAGGCCAGCGCAACCGCCCCCGCCTGGGCCAGTGCTATGCCGTGCCGCACCGCCTCGGCAGTGGATTTTCCGGGCGTGAGCGCATACCCGACATCTTCCGCGAAACGCACGCGATCGGTGTCCAGCAACAGCGCCCGCTCCATCAGCGCCGGCCCGGGTATGATATAACCGCCCTCGTGCTGTCCGCGGGCACTCACAATATCAATCGTCAGCGCCGAGCCCGCGTCAACCACGCACAACCTGCCCTGCTCCCGCTCCCGCGCGCCCAGCATCGCCAACCAGCGATCGACTCCCATACGCGCCGGGTCAGCATAGCTGTTGCGCAAGGTGCCCGTCTGCGCCTCGGTGCGCGCAAACCAGGGCGCGACACCCCACCTCGCGCGCAGTAATTCCGCCAGTTTCGTCTCGGTCTCACCGGCCGCGACACTGGCAATCCATATATGCTCCACCCGGTCCGCACAGGCGAGCAGCAATCTCTGCGAGGCTTCGTCGCCGGGCCGGTAGTTTCCTCTGGAGACAACGCGACCGCCGTGCACCAGGCGCCACTTGGCACTGCTGTTACCCACATCCAGTTGCAGGCAATGCCCCGATGCGCTCATTGCGCCGACCTCAGTGAGATCTCACCGCCGTAGATGGATTGCACGCCCGAGGCGGTTTCCAGTCGCAGCGCGCCGCGCTCGTCCACGCCGCGCGCAACACCCGCCGACTGTCCGCTGCCGCTATGCAATACCACCGGCGTACCGGCAAAGGCGTCCAGTTCCAGCCACTCATCCCGCCAACGGGCAAAGCCCTGCTGCTCGAAATCGGCCATCAGTGGCAACAATTCATTGAGTAGAGCCGCCAACAAATTATTCCTGGCAGGAAGCTGCCGCCCGCAGATGGTCTTCACATCCGTCCACGCCTGGTCAATGGCGACCGCCGCGCTTCCGGGCATCGAAACATTGAGGCCAACACCAACGACCACCCGGCAACTGCCGGCGGCATCGCCGCTCATCTCCAGCAGTATCCCGCCAAGCTTGGCCCCGCCGTACAGCACATCATTGGGCCATTTGAGTTGCACCCCGGAAATGCCGAACGCGCGCAGCGCGCGCGCCACCGCCACGCCGACGGCCAGACTCAAGCCCTCCAGCGCGGCCGCACCCTGGCTGAATTCCCATAGCAGAGACAGGTACAGATTGCCGGCATAGGGACTGACCCACTGCCGGCCGCGGCGCCCCCTTCCGGCTGTCTGTTGTTCAGCGCTGCACACCAGGCCCGAGGAAGCACCCTGTTCCACCCAACGCAGGACCTCTGAATTAGTGGAGTCGACCGTGTCCAGGATATCCAGCCGGGTCAGCAGGGAGCGGGGCCGCACTTGCATCGCATCCATCACCCGGTCGGCATCGAGCAGGTCTATGCCCCCCGGAATGCGATATCCCCTGCCCTTCGCGGATTCAATCTCTATGCCCGCCTCCTCCGCGAGCCGGTTAACCTGTTTCCACACTGCCGTTCGACTCACGCCCATGGCATCGGCCAGCTCCTGGCCGGAGTGGAAATCGCCATCTGCCAGCAGTGGCAACAGCGCGAATCTGGACATGGACGGGGACACCCTAAAAAATCAATAGATTCGCGATGATAGCAAATAAACTCAGCGAATCGGACACAGCTGAACATTCAAGCTTACGTTTGCGTCAACGTAATTATCCACTACACTGCCTATCGCTCGTCCGCCAGCCAGGACCCGACAAGATGGTAGACAAAACCTATACAATCTCAGATCTCGCGCAGGAATTTGGCATCACTACCCGCACTATTCGGTTTTATGAAGAAAAAGGGTTGATTCACCCCTTGCGCGAGGGTCAAAAGAGACTCTACAACGCCGCGGACCGTGTTCGCATCAAACTGATTTTGCGCGGCAAACGGATCGGTATGACCCTGCAGGAAAGCGTAGACGTGATCGATATGTACGATCCATCGCGCAACAACACGCAACAACTGCACTCCCTCATCGATACCATCGCCCGGCGACGGGCAAAACTCATACAGCAGAAGAAAGATATTGACGATATGCTGGCAGGGCTGGATGAAGTACAGGAGCTCTGCGAGAAATCACTGGGAAAGCGCCGCAGAAAGACCTAAGGCGCGCTGCACGTTGAGTGAGCAATCACTCCGTGCGCGAAATGAGCGGAAATGACTGGCCGCGTGAACTGGAAACCGAGCCCTGCACGCGTAAACTGATTGTCGCCGCCAGCGCTGTTTCTGCTACTCTTGGCAGGAAAAGTCCACCGGCGGGCGTTGTGTTGCCCCGATACCACTAGGCTGAAAGAAACATGGCACACCGTCCTGGTTCAATGCTGCGCAATACCGCCGCCACCCTGATGTGCCTGTCGGGAATTGCCCAGTTTGCCACCCTGTGGCTGCGGGAGTTGACCGGGACGGCGCTTCTCGATGGCCTGTGGGGAACAGTCTACCTGATAATCGGCATCGGCTTGTATGGCCACTCGCGGTTTTCTGTCGTCATGGGCATTGTGGTGCCATCCGCGGCAACGGGCATCCTGTTGTACTCGCTGGCCCAACCCGGCCAAGCGTATACCCTGCGCGTAGCCGTGGACGTGGTAGTGGTCGTTCTGTGTGCGGTCGTGCTCTGGGAATCGCGGCAGCACCCCAACACACCCGCCCCGTAAGCAACCGGATTAACCCGCACCATGGCGCTAAAGCCTACAATCTACAAAGCCCAGGTAGAACTGGCAGACAGCGACCGCAACTGCTACGAATCGCTCTCCTTGACGCTGGCCAGGCATCCCTCCGAAACGCTGGAGCGGATGACTGTACGCCTGCTCGCTTATTGCCTGAATTTCTCCGGCAATCTCGAATTCACCAGGGGCCTGTCAACGACTGATGAACCCGACCTGTGGTCGCATAACGACCGAGGTGAACTCGAACACTGGATTGAAGTGGGCCAGCCAGAACAACCGCGCCTGCGCAAGGCTTGCGGACGGGCACCGAAAGTCAGCGTATACGCATTTGCCAGAAGCGCAGCGACATGGTGGAAATTGCAGGGTGAAGAGATTGCCTCGCTGCCCCATTTCGAAGCATGGCAGTTCGACTGGGCGGCGGTGCTGGCCGTGGCGGAACTCCTCGATCGCACTGTGCAACTGAACGTCAACATCGTGGGCGGAACCCTCTACGTGGACAACGGCGGTGACTCCCTCAGTGTTGCGCCGATACTGCTATGCAGGAATGATTGAACGACGGCCTGGCTCGCGCCCGGTGTAAACAACCGGGAACAATTCCAACGAGACCCGACCCAGGCACAAAGATTCCGATAAAATGCTCCATGAACAATGAACAGTTCACCGGGAGAATACTCATGTCATACCCGCCAGTACGCTACCTCGTTATCGCTCTTATCCTGGCTGCTGGAGTAAATCGCGATGCCCATTCCGGTGAGGAGCCCTCGTTCTACAACGACTTTGCAGTGGAAAACGGCCTGATAGCGCCCAACGAAATCGACCATGGCGGCCCCGGCCGAGATGGCATCCCGGCGCTGGATGCGCCCAGGTTTCTGGCCGGCACTGATCGCACCGGAACAATCGACAACGGCGACAGAGTCCTGGGGCTGTATTACAACGGGGTCGCCAAGGCATATCCGGTCAGTATCCTCGAGCAGCATATCGTCGTGAATGACCAGTTCGGGCAAACCCCAATACTGATTACATTCTGTCCACTGTGCGGCTCAGGCATGGCCTTCCTGGCGAAGGTCGAAGACCAGACCCTGGCTTTCGGCGTATCGGGTTTGATCTACAACAGCAACATGCTGCTCTACGATCGCAATACCGGCTCACTCTGGTCGCAGATCATGATGAAAGCGGTAACCGGCCCGATGACGGGTACAAAGCTCCTACAATTACCTGCCCGGTATACAAGCTGGCAGAACTGGCTAACGGAACACCCCGATTCACTTTTGCTCTCTCGCGAAACGGGCTTCGAACGGGATTACGACAACGGCCCGTACGAGGATTACAAGCGCTTACCCTCCGTCACGTTCGCAACACTGAACCAGGACATGCGCCTGGCTTCCAAGGACCGGGTAGTCGGAGTTACCGCGGGCGGGGAGTCAATGGCACTGCCATTCACTGCGTTGGACAAGCTCGATAAGCCGCTGCAGATCAACGTGGGGAGTACTGAGTTCAACGTCCAGTGGGATAGTGACGCGCAGGCGGCGAAAGTGTTTGACGCAAATGGGAACGAGGGTAACCGTCCGGTGATCACACCTTGATTGCCGGCGTCCAGTTGTGTGGCAGCAATGCATCCAGGTCGGAGTGGCGCGCCGTCGGCAGTCGCTCCAGTACATCGCGCAGGTAAGCCTGCGGATCCAGG
>JAUICG010000049.1 GCA_030427485.1 Gammaproteobacteria bacterium | reverse complement strand
GCCCGGGCCAGCGCGACGGCGGCCTCCGCGCCAATGCCGCGGCTCGCGCCGGTGATGAAAGCCACTTTGTCACTCACGGGTAGTCTCTCCTGCCTGTAATAGCGTGTTCAGGTTGACAACCGTTTGTTGCAGGTTGTCCGTGCCGAGAATATCAGCGTATTGCTGCCAGACGGTCTCTGTCGAGCGGGACAGTTCATCGATCAGCGCAAAGCCCCGGGCGGTAAAATCGATCAACTTGGCGCGCGAGTCGGTCGGGTCCTCGCGGCGCTCGACCAGGCCCAGCGATTCCAGTTCATGCACGATTTTCATCATCGACTGCGGCCGGATGCCGGCGGCGTTCGCCAGATCCACCGCCCTGCTGGCGCCATTGCGCCCCAGAAACAGAAAAATGGCCCGGTGGCGGGCGCTGATACCCGGAACGCCGCGGATATCCAGGTCGCGGTCGAGGCGGCGCTGGAAATCCCTGGCGACCAGCATCAGCGTCTGGCCCAGGCCCTGTTGAAGTTGCTGCTGTGCAGGCATTGCAATTTGCAAATAATCAGTTTAACTTATAATCAGTTTAGCTTTCTATGAGGTCAGGGGTCAAGCGATGTTCCAGGTTTTTGCATCAACACCGGAGGATATGGGACCGGGCCAGATCGGTGCCCACGCGGCGCGGGCGGAAGCAATGGGGTTTGACGGCCTGCAGGTCCCCGATGCCATCCACGACGGCCTGTTGCTGGCGGCGCTGGCACTGAATGCGACGAATAACCTGATCGTCGGCACCGCGGTGCTGGTGGCGTTTGCGCGCAGCCCGATGACCACGGCGATAGCCGCCTGGGACCTGCAGGCGATGTCCGGTGGGCGTTTCGAGGTGGGCCTTGGCACGCAGGTCAAGCAGAATATCGAGCAGCGCTACAGCGCACGCTGGGATTCCCCGGTCCCGCAGTTGCGCGAGTACGTGCAGGCCATGAAGGCCGTTTTCCACAGTTTCCAGAGTGGCGAGCGGCTCAACTTCCAGGGGGCACACTACTCGCTGACCAAACTGCAGCCCTTTTTCAATCCCGGTCCCATAGCGCATCCCGATATCCCGATTTTGTGCGGGGCGGTGGGGCCGGCGATGACGAAAATGGTCGGGCGTATCGCCGACGGCATGATAACGCACCCCACCAACACGCCGCCGCGCTATATACGCGAGGTCTGCCTGCCGCGCCTGCAGCAGGGTTTTGCCAGCGCTGCGCGCGATGCCGACGACTTCAAGCTGGTGCTGGGTCCGCTCACCGCGACCGGCAGGGACGAGGAGGCCGTCGCTGTCGCCTGGGAGAAACAGCGCAGCATGCTGGGCTTCCTCTATTCCACGCCGGCGTACTGGCCCAGCCTGGAATTGTTCGGTTGGCAGGACAAGGGCCGGCAACTGCTGGAACTGACGCGCGCGGGTGACTGGGCTGCGATGTCGAAAGTCATTACTGATGACATGCTGGACGCATTCGTTCCACGCGGTTCGTACAGTGAAATTGCCCGTGTTTTTCGCGATCGGTACGCCGGCCTCACCCGGCGGATTACCTTCCCGATGCCCGAGGACCCGCGGGACGACGAACGTGTGGCGGAGGTCGTGTGCCAGTTGCAGTCGCCGGCCTGACGCGATCGGGGTGAGAAATTAGTCCGTGCCCGATAAATTACCCGCAATCGCCAGCATCGTTGCTTCAGTTGGCGCGTTTCACCACTACACTGGTTCAGCACCGGGTTCCATTCGACAAAAGAGGGAGGAAGTGTCTGAGTTTGAAAACTGTCCTACTTCGAGAGCCTGAGAGGCAGGGTTGCGGTCGGGACCGTGTGGCGACAGGACGTCGCCACCCGAGTCTGCACATGGATGTGCGCTTTTTGACGTGTCCCGACCGCAACCCTGCCTCTCAGGCTCGTACAGTCAATTTTCAAACTGAGACACAACCAAGAGGGAGATAACAGATGTCAGTACCAGAAGCGGTCCATATCGGGCGAGACGACCTGCCCTTCATCGATATCGGTGATGGCAGCAAATTGCGTGTTTTACAGGTAAAGCCGAAAGAGGGCCTGTGGATTGTCGAAAACATTTTCCAGGCGGGTTATGAAGTCGAAACGCACAAGCACACGGGCCCGGTGTGGGGCTACACGCGGTCCGGCGCGTGGAAGTACAAGGAGTACGATTACGTGAACCGGGCGGGCTCATTCCTCTACGAGCCGGCCGGCTCGGTGCATACGCTGCAGTGTATAGAGGATGACACCCAGGTGTGGTTCCAGATGTACGGTTCCAATATCAACCTGGACGCCAACGGAAATATCACCATGGTAGTGGACGGCGCGGGAACGCTGGAGTTCTACCTGGCCGTGTGCGCCGAACAGGGATTGCCGCGCCCCAACGTGCTGGTGGATTGAGCCATGCAGATCGATGTCTACAGTCCCGATAACTACAGCGCCGGTATCCCGCACGAACAATTCGCCTGGTTGCGTGCCAATGCTCCCGTGTACTGGCATCAACACCCCGCGGGCCACGGTTACTGGGTGCTGAGCAAGCATGCCGACGTACTGGCGGTATCGCGCGATTTCAAGACCTTCTCGGCGGAGGAAGGCTTCGTCATGGTCGATGACTTGCCGCCGGACATCCTCGAGATGGCGCGCAATCAACTGCTGGGTATGGACCCGCCCAAACACGGACCCCTGCGGCGCGCGGTTATCACGCGGTTCACCTCTCGCATGCTGGCGGCGCTGGAGCCGCAGGTGAGGCGCATTGCGCGCGAGGTGATGGCGCAGATCACCCGGCCCAGCGAAGTCAACTTCGTGGAGAGTCTCGCGGGCGACCTGCCCACCGCGGTGATCTGTGAAATGCTGGAAATTCCCCGCGATATGTGGGGGCGGATTCGACACTGGTCCGACCTGCAGACCTCGGGCTCCGATCCTGATTTGGGCGGTACGCCGGAAGAGGTCAACCAGGCCAGTGTGGAAATGGGAACCTACGGATTTCAGCTGGCCTGCGAACGCAAGGACCAGGGAGGCGATGACCTGATTTCCCTGCTGATCAACCAGGAGGTTGAAGGGCACCAGGTATCGGAGATGGAGTTCGCCTCCCTGTTCGTGCAACTGACCGTGGCCGGCAACGAGACCACGCGCGGCCTGATCAGCAGCGGCATGCACGAGTTGCTCAAGCGCCCCGACCTGTACCGGCAGCTCAAGGAGAACCCGGCACTGTTACCGACGGCCATCGAGGAAATGCTGCGCTGGACCACGCCGCTGCACTACTTCCGTCGCACCGCAACCTGCGACAGCGAGATTCACGGCCAGGCGATCAGGGCCGGCGATCGCGTGGTGATGCTGTACAGCTCAGCCAATTTCGACGAGGACGTTTTCGCCGACCCGATGACGTTTGATATCACGCGCGACCCGAACCCGCATATGGCCTTCGGTCACGGCATTCACCTGTGCCTGGGCGCCAACCTGGCGCGTATGGAGGCACGGGTGTTCTTCGAGGAGTTCTTCGCGCATTTTGCCGCGATCGAGTCCTGTGCCGAGCCCGTGTTTATCCGCTCCAACAGTATTCATGGGTTCAAATCGATGCCCGTGTTGTTGACTCCAGTGTGAGGCAGCTTTTGATGAAACCGCAAAGCGTACGTGCCTGTTGGTCGCCGCTGCCGGGGATGACTCTAGATCTATGGTTGGGTGTCGTCTTACCCCGCGGCGAATGGCCGTGACGTTTGAGCAAACAAGTGGAGATCTGGATTTAGATGTACTTCGACCTTCAATACTACTGGCGCGTGCTGCGCCACGTCTGGTCGCTGAAAACGTGGCCCGGACGCACCCGTACGCTGGTGCGCCTGTTGGTGCTCGTGCCGCTGGAATACATGTTCAACGCGGTGTTCTTCACGCTGGATTACCTGTTCTTCCCTTCGCTGTGGCGCCAGCGGGTCGAGAAGCCGGTGTTTATCGTGGGTCATGCGCGCAGCGGTACCACGCTGGTACACCGCCTGTTGGCCGCGGACGGCGAAACCTTCAGCTACTTCCTGTACTGGGAGATGTTTTTCCCTTCACTGTTGCAAAAACGCATTATCCAGCTATTCGGGTACATTGATGAAAAATGCCTGGGACGCGCACTCAACAAGCGACTGGTGGCCTGGGACGACAAAACTTTCGGGCCGTACCGGCACATGCACAATATGAGCCTGTGGAATTCCGAGGAAGACCAGTTCGTAATGCGCGGTGCCTTCGTTACCCAGCAGTGGTCTCTCGATATTCCGATGATGGATGTGATCGATCTTTTTCATGTCGATCAAATGCCGGCCCGCAAGCGCCGGCGCTGGTTGCACCATTACCGGGAGTGTATAAAGCGCCAGTTGTTGCTTAACGGCGCCAACAAGATACACCTCAGCAAGAATCCCGTGATGTCGGGTTGGGTAGGCGCGCTGATCGAAACCTTTCCGGACGCGCGTATCGTGGTAATGGTGCGCGATCCCGCGCAGTGTATTCCCAGCGTGCTCAAGCTGGTCGAACTGAGCTGGCAGGCCAAAGGGTGGAAGCGCCCGGACTACGAGGGATCGCTGCAGATGCTGACCGATATTTCGTTTGAAAGCTTCCACCACCCGGCAAAAATCCTGTCGCTCCATCCCGACACGCCGCAAGCGGTAGTGGATTACCGCGAACTGACCACGCAACCCCGCGCGACCGTGCACGCTATTTACCGTGCGCTGGGCATGTCCCTGACGGACAGTTTTTACCGTTACCTGCAGTCGCAGGAGGAGCGGGAAAAATCGCACACAACGGATTTTCGCTACAGCATTGATGACTACGCGGTATCCCGTGAGCAGATCGAAGCCCGCCTCGGCGAGTTTTACGACAAGTACCACTGGCCGCGCGCGGCGACTGACAGCGGCGACACTGCACTGGACAATCACTATCACGGGAGTTGAATAATGGGACGGCTTGTTAATAGAACGGCACTGGTCACAGGCGCCAGTCGCGGTATCGGTCTGGCAATTGCACGACGTTTTGCGGCCGAGGGGGCATCCGTGGTGTTGTGCACTTCCCGCTGGGGTGCCCACGGCAAGCTTGCCGGTACGCTGGAAGGCGCAGTCGAAAGGATCAGCGACGAGGGGGGTGTCGCCGCTGCGATCGCCTGCGACCTGGGCGACGGCGATGCGCGAGCGGATCTCGTGGTGCGCGCCGGCGAGTTCTTCGGGGCGGTGGATATTGTCGTCAACAACGCGGCCGGATCGAGAATGTGTTTGCCCAGCGAGGCCACAACGAGCGAGCGCAGCTGGATGTTCGACTTGAACGTCAATGCCCCGATTGACCTTGCGCAACAGGCATTGCCGGGAATGCGCGAACGCGGCAGCGGCTGGATACTCAACATCAGCAGTAGCAGCGCGCTACAACCGGTCGTCCCCTATCGCGATTCGCAGATCGCAGCCCATGTCATTTGCGCGTATGGCGCAACCAAGGCAGCGCTGGATCGCTATACACAGGGACTGGCGCACGAGGTGGCGAGTGACGGCATCTATATCAATACGCTGGCTCCCGAGAACATCGTGCTCACCTCCGGCGCCGACTATGTCCGCGACATCGCCCGGCGTAGTCCCGACATGGCGGAACCGGTGGAAGTGATGGCGGAGGCCGCGCTGGAGCTCTGCTCGGGCAGCCATGTGGGGCAGGTGACCTATAGTCGTCGACTGCTGCACTCCCTGGGCTTGCCGGTAAGGAGCCTGGACGGGCAATCGGTGCTGGGCGATGCCTTCCTGCCCGCTGACCTCGAAGCCACCGCCTGAGATGAAAAATGTAATGCAGTGTCCCGGAACACAGTGAGGAGAATGTCATGAGCGATCAGTCAACAGAAACCGCGACGCAACTGCGCGCCGCCTGGGATGCAATGATCCAGGCATTACAGGATGCCAGGGATGCGATAGACCAGCCCGCGCTGATGCCGCCGCCCGCCACGGAACGCAATCTGGCCGAGGGTTATCGCTACCTGATGGGATATGTGCACAGCGCGGTCGAGCGTGCCTTCCACGCCGACCCGGACCGTCCGCATTTTCGCAATGCGCTGTCCGTGATCACTCGCAGCACCATCGACAATGCCGATGCGATCTATTTCGCCACCGCGATCGATGGCAGGCAGAGCTATCGCTTGCGCGGCAAGCCGGGTGATACCCGCCACTGGCGCGGCGAGGAAGCGCTCAGCGCCGGTAGCAAGGCACCGCACTACGTCATCTTCGAAGCGACCAGCGGTGAATTGCCGGGCGACACGGGTTCGCTGATGGAGTTGCGTCCCGGCGTGAAAGCGCAAACCGGGCGACTGGATTCGTCGCACATACACGTCGATGAAGATGGCAGTTTCGAAATCCTGTTGGCGCCCGAGAAACCCGAGGGCTACAGCGGCAACTACATTTCGACGTGTCGAGCGGGCAAGGCGGCGAGCGAGTCCGCGGAAGCGGCGCCGCGGTACGCCAACTACATCAGCGGCCGCCAGTTGTTCAATGACTGGGAACATGAAGAGGCGATCCACTTCGAGATCACGCAACTGGGCGCCGAGGGCACGCATCCGCCGCCATACAGTGCCGCCAGAGCCGCTGCGGAACTCAGGCAGTTTGGTGACATCGTGCGCAACCAGATGCACTTCTGGAACGCGTTCTGGACAATCCTGATGGGCACGTACGGCGAGCGCGAGGGCAGTATTCCCGGCGTCGCATTTCCCCGCAACAGTTTCAATACCGTGAACGCCGCCTCGGGTGCAACGGGTGGAGGCCAGAGCACGAACATCTATGCCGGCGGTGTATTTGAACTGGAGCCTGACGAGGCGTTGATCATCGAGAATCATATTCGCCTGAAGCCGCAGTACATTGGCTTCCAGGTAGGGAACCTGTGGGGAGAGTCGATCGAGTACGCCAACCAGATCGGCAGTCTCAACGGCCACCAGATGACAGTCGATACCGACGGGGTCCTGCGCATCGTGCTGGCGCACAGCGACCCCGGCGTTCCCAACTGGGTGGACACCACCGGCCACCGGGAAGGTTTCATGACGCCGCGCTGGACCTACAGCGAAACCCCGGCGCAGGAGGACTGGCCGACAATTACCGCGAAGAAAGTACGGTTCAGTGAGATACGGCAGCATTTGCCGGCCGACACAGGGACGGTCAGTGCGGAGCAGCGGCGCGAACAAATCCGGATTCGCCAGCGGCATGTGCAGAAACGGTATCGCATGTTTTAGGGCCTGACGCACAGTGTAATGGCGTTATTGCAGGCGCTGACGGTTCGAGGAGTGTCGCCGGCAGACGATCCCGGGTTTACCCTGCTTGTTCAAAAAGCTCATTCACCGCAGGGTAAACCCGGGATCGCCTGCCTCCAATCGTGCCAACTCCTGGCGATTGGTTCAGTGTTCGGATCGAGTCACTGTGGGGGACAAGCCTGAAGAGCGAATATCTTGGCCTTCTGAGCGATCAGGCTTGTCGCGCACAGTGACGGCCCGCAGAATGGGAACTGGGTCTTACCGACCCATGCCGCTCGAAATTTGCGCTGTGCAGATACGGAGGGAATAACATGAAAGACAGAATAGCCCTTGTCATGGGCGGCGCGGTCGGTACGGGTCGCGCCACTGTACTGGCCTTTGCCGCGGAAGGCGCTAGCGTGGTGATTGCCGACGTGAATGAAAAGGCCGGTTGCGAGACCCTGGCAATGGTTGAAGCCCAGGGTGGCAGGGGACTGTTTGTCGCCGCAGATATGGGTAGTGCCACAGATGTACAGGCGGTTGTCGAGCGGACGCAAAGTGCGTTTGGCGGCCTGCATATGGTCTCCAATAACGCGGCATTGGGCGCGCCGAACAAACAGGTGACAGAACTCAGCGAAGAGGAGTGGGACCGTTGCATGGGTGTGACGTTGCGCGGTGTCTGGCTTTGCATGAAGTACCAGTTGCCGCTGATCGAGGCGTCCGGCGGTGGCGCGATAGTCAATGTCGCTTCCGTGTCGGGGTTACGCGGTGAGGTTTTCCAGTCTGCCTACGCCGCGGCAAAGGGCGGTGTGATCAATCTCAGCAAAACTGTGGCAGTGGAGTATGCGAAACGTGGTATCAGGGTGAACACCGTCTGTCCCGGCGGCATCAACTCGGGCGGCATGGCGTTCTACCTGAAAAAAATGCCCCGGATGCGTGACAAGGTGCTGAATGCACACGCGATGGGACGCCTGGCCGAACCCCGGGAGATCGCCGATGCCGTGGTCTATCTGTGTTCAGAGCGCGCTTCGTTTATCACCGGTCACGACCTGGTGGTGGACGGGGGCGTGCTGGTCAGGTCGAATGTGATCGACCTGTAATCCTTCCGGTGATACAGAGTGACTTCCTCAGAGCACGGAATAACCGCTCTGCGAGTTGGCACGAACAGAGGCAGGCTATCCCGGTTTTACCCTGCGGTGAATAAGCTTTTTGAACAAGCAGGGTAAAACCGGGATCGTCTGCCGGCGAAATACCATGACTGCATCTGAGCAGATAGCGCAATGTACGGTGGCGCCAGACACAAAAAAGGCGGCCATAGGGCCGCCTGGAAAAGTTTACTGTTTTCTATACCGGTGGGACTGAATAACCGCCCCACACCGGAACGTAGTTCTCGTCGTAGTGCGCAGCCAGTGCAGTATGCAGGTCTTCGATTTCCCACTTCTTGTTGCCCCTGGGGTTGAGAAACGCATCCCCCAGCGTGGGCCTTTTCAGCACCTGTACGGAATTGCCCCACACCACCAGTACCTCGCCGGAAATTTTCCCCGCTTCCGGGGAACACAGGTAGCCGACCAGCGGCGCGACATTGGCCGGGTCGAATGCATGGAAGCCGCCATCGGCAGGAGGCTGGAACATCTCCGCGGTCTGGCCGCTGGCGGTCATGTCCGTCAGCGCGCGCGGCATGATCACGTTGCAGGTGATCCCGTACTTGGTCAGCAACTGGGCGGCACCCATGGTCATGGCGATGATGCCGGCCTTGGCGGAGGCGTAATTGGGCTGCCCGGCGGAGCCGTAAATGGCGGCTTCCGAGGAGGTGCTGATCAGGCGTCCGTACACCTCAGCGCCCGTTTTTGCCTTGTCGCGCCAGTAGGCGGTGGCGTTGCGCATATTGACGAAGTGCCCGCGCAGGTGCACGCGCACCACGGAATCGAACTCATCGTCACTCATGCCGAATATGGTTTTATCGCGGCAAAAGCCCGCGTTATTCACCATGATGTTGAGATCGCCGTAGGCTTTGAGTGTGGCTTTCATCAGTTTCTCGGCGTCATTGCTGTCTGCGCAATCGCCCGGTACGACCATCGCTTCGCCGCCAAAGCCCTTGATTTCCTCAACGGCCGAGTGCGCCGCTTCCATGGCCTCCGGGCGGTCGATATCGTTGATGACGACGCGCGCGCCCTGCTGTGCGAACTGGATCGCTTCGGCGCGGCCAAGGCCGCGCCCTGCGCCGGTAATGACGGCAACTTTGCCAGTCAGGTCTCCCATGTCTGTTACTCCTGGTCAGATTCGTTCAATGATTGTGCCGGTGCCTACAGATGAGCCGCAGCACATCGTAATCAATGCGGTACTCTTGTCAGAGCGTTCAAGTTCATGCAATGCGGTGGTAATCAGGCGCGCCCCGGTGGAGCCGACGGGGTGACCGAGCGCGATTGCGCCGCCGTTCACATTTACCTTGTCCATGTCCGCGTTGTACACCTGCGCCCAGGACAGCACGACCGCGGCAAACGCCTCGTTGATCTCAACCAGATCGATGTCATTCATCGTCATGCCGCTTTTCTTGAACAGCGCGGCAGTCGCATCCACCGGCCCGTCGAGCAGGTAGAAGGGGTCGGTGCCGACCACGACATCGGCGATGATCCGTGCGCGCGGCTTGAGGCCGCGGGCTTTCGCCTCGTCGGCCGTCATCCACAGGACCGCGGCGGAACCGTCCGATATCTGCGATGAATTCCCCGCCGTGTGTATATTGCCGTCCATCACCGGATTCAGCCCGGCGAGCCCTTCCAGCGTTGTGTCGCGTAAGCCCTGGTCGCGGTTGACGGTGCGCGTCTCGCCGGTCGGTTTGCCGTCATCGCCGATGATTGGCGCCTGCACGCTGAAGACTTCACGGTCGAAGCGACCTTCGGCCCATGCCTGCTTGGCGCGCAGTTGCGAGTTGTAAGCGAGTTGGTCGGCCATTTCACGCGTGATTCCACGGTTCTTGGCGATGCGCTGTGCGCTGGTGAACTGGTCGGGGCTGGAATCCCACGGCCAGTTGTCGGGAATGAAGTAACCCGGGCCGTTGTAGACATTGGCGCCCAGTCCGACGCGGCTCATGGCTTCCACACCGCAAGCGATACCGATATTGACGGAGCCGGTAGCGACCATGGATGAAATCATGTGGTTGGCGGTTTGCGCGGAGCCGCACTGGTTGTCCAGCGTGGTGCCACCCGCGGTGTAATCTTTCCCCAGCGTCAACCAGGCATTGCGCGTGATGTTGCCGGCCTGTTCGCCCGCCTGGGTGACACAGCCTCCGGCAAGGTAGTCCACGTCGCCGTACGCCAGTCCGCTGCGTTTGACGATTTCCTCCAGCGAGAGCGCCAGCAACTGAGTGGCATGAAAGTCACACAAATCGCCGACGCCGGGTTTGCCGCGGGCGATGGGGGTCCGGACGGCTTCTACAATAACTGCTTCACGCATGGTTGATCCTCATGGTTGGGAGCGGCATATGATCTCTATGCCAGCGATAAAAATAAGCGGCCTAGTCTACTGAATAGCGGTGGCTTTTCAATGACGATCGGGGTCACGTCGATGCGCATATTCTGCCGTGACAGGCGGCTTTTATACAGGCCGACAAAGTGCAGTACATGCCTGTGGTATAGCTGATTGAGCCGGGTCTGCATTGGTTTGTGCCATTACCTGCATGTAACATGAGCGCTTTTTCGCAAAGCACCGCGAATCGGGAGAGCAGGACATGGAAAAGTACGAATACAACGATATTGAAGCGCTGCAGGGCCTGGTGTCCGAGACGTTCGGCCAGTGGAGTGATGCTGTAGAAATTACCCAGGATATGATCGACCGGTTTGCCGAACTGACAGGTGATGATTACTGGATTCACACCGACCCGGAGAAAGCCAAAACCGACAGTCCGTTTGGCACCACCATCGCGCACGGATTCCTGACGCTGGTGCTGCTGCCCAAAATGCGCGGCACGCCGAGCTATGAAGTAAGCGGTTTCAACAACATGCTGAATTACGGCTCCGACAAACTGCGATTTACCGGCCCTGTGCCGGTAGGCAGTTCGGTGCGCAGTCGCAGCAGGGTGAAAGAAGTGAGCGCGACGCCCAAGGGCACCAGGATGGTTCTGGAACAGCACATTCATGTTGTGGGCCAGGACGAGCGCCCCGCAGTGATTTACGAACTGATTATCTTCTACATGTAAGCAGCCACGGCGCAGTCGCCCGGGGGTGACTGTTTCTGCCGTCGGTGATTCTCGAGTCCGCGGGCGGGTGCAAACGGCGCGCCCGTCCCAATCTATTACCTTTCCGTAAACGCGAAAAAATCTTACAGGCTAACCGGCGCAGGCATACCTGCGGAAGGGGGCAAATCATAAAAGTGTTAACCCGTTCCAGGGGAAAATCCGTGTTGTGACCGCGTTCACAAGTCGCAAGAAACTGCGACTGTCAGGATTTCTTACAGAGACTCTGTATTTCACCGGCAACTTTTCCCGATAGATTAAAAAAATTAAATAAAAACAATATGTTGTATAAGTTGGCCTGCTTGTTGCTAGAGTCAGGGCAGCTGAAATCAAAACAGTGGTAGCGTCTTCCACGTCGCTTACACGACTACAAACAGTAAAGGGGCAATTTACATGAGCGCTAACAAAAAACTTGTCGGGTTGTGTGCGGGTACAGTGTTTGCTGCAATGCACGCTGTTCCCACCTTGGCAAATATTCAAGTATGGGACTTCAACGATGCGAGCCAGAACTTCAGCGGTTCCGGTTTCGGTAATTCTCTGAGCCTTACTTCTTCAGACGGTATCAACCTGACTGTGACGGCCTGGTCTGACACCAATGACTCATCAGGCGACGATGAAATTGAAACTGCGCAATTGATCTGGGCCCAGAGCACGGCGCTGGGCGTGGTCAACCGCGACGAGGACACCAATTCACCCAATCATTCCATTGACAGCATCACCTCCGACAGCGATGGCGAGTTCGACATGCTGTTGCTGGAGTTCGACACGGCGGTAAATCTGACCCACCTCAACTTGGACTGGGCCACGGGTGGCAACCAGAGCAATACAACCGATGTTTCAATTCTCGCGTGGGGTGGTTCAGGTTCAGCGGCCCTGCTGGGCAACACCTGGGCTGGAGTGCTCGATAACAGTGTCGGCTATAACTCGGCGGGCAACTACAGCAATGTCGGCCTGAGCTATTACTCGGTCAACCCGACGAATATCGAATCCACCAAGTGGCTGGTGGGTGTATACAATCCAGTCTTCGGCAGCGGCGGTGACGCGGGAGATGACGGTATGAAGCTGAGCAAGATCAAAACGTCTACCACCGATACGCCCGATCCCACTGGTGAAGTCCCGGTGCCGGGCACAGCAGCCCTGCTTATCGCCGGCTTGCTCGGCCTGCGCGGCCGCCGACAGGTGAAATAGTGGCCTGATAACGGCACTGATTCACGCTTTTCAGATAAAACGGAGCCATTGAGTTCCGTTTTTTTTTGCCTGCGTTACCATGATTCTCGCAAGCGGACATCCGCCGCTTGGCATTGGGAGGACGTAATGTGATCAGGCTCTTTGTTCATATACTGCTGTTATCGATGGCCCTGCTGACTGCGCGAGCGACCGTCGCGGAAGAGGCAAGCGTCAGTTATGAAAAAGCGGTCCAGGCGTACGAGGAGGACAATTACGAAGAGTCGTATATTCACCTCAAGAAAGCGCTGCAAAGTGACCCCAATCTGGTTTCCGCCCGCCTGTTGCTGGCGCAAGTGTATTTCAATGCCGGGGATATCTACAGCGCTGAAAAAGAATCCGCCGAGGCCCTGTTGCTGGGCGCCGATATCAACCTGGTACTGCCGGTCTACGGTCAATCGCTGCTGCTCCAGGAAAAAATTGACGAACTGATGGAGATCGGGAGGGCCTACGACAGTTTTACTACCGACAGCCAGTTCGAATGGGCGCTGCTAAAAGGGCAGGGCAATCTGTTGCAGGGCAAGCCGGAACTCGCGCGCAGCGAATTCGAGCAGGCCGCCATGATTCTGCCGGACAATGTTCGCGCGAACAATACGATCGCCGTCATCTACATGAACAGCGGCATGATCGAAGACGCCCGTGCGCTGATCCAGAAATCACTGCAACTGGAGCCCGAGAACGCCAAGACATGGCAGCTGCGCGGAGAACTGGCATTCAAGGAAAAGAATTACCAGAAGGCGCTGGAGTATGCGTTGAAGGGTTACGAGCTGGCGCCGGGCGATGTTCGGATTCAGCGCTCCCTGGCGCAGATCTATATGCAGCTTGGCGACAGGGCGAAGACCAGGCAGTACCTCGACCTGATCCTGGAGCAGTCGCCGGAAGATCCGGCTGCCACACTCATCAGCGCTATCCTGCTGATCGGGGAAGGGGATTCCGAGTTGGGCGATGCGATGCTGGCAAATCTCAGCAGCAAACTCGCGCGGTTCGATGAAGGTCAGCGCCAGTCGGATGACGTGATGATGTTCATTCGCGCGTCCGCCGAGTATATCCAGGGGAACGACGAGAATGCGAGCGCGTTGCTGAACGCCTACTTGCTGAAAAACAAGGCTGACCTCGCGGCGACCCGGCTGCTCGCTGACATCTACCTGCGCAACAACGATATCAGGCGGGCGACCGAACTGCTGAGCAGCCGGGAGTCCGAAATTGCCAATGACCCGGGGTTGTCCATCCAGTTGCTGAGTCTCTATACCCACACCGGGGATACCTACAGGGCCGAGGAACTGCTGCAAACGCTGAAGCAAAACGGTCTTGGCGACAATCCCTATGTGGTCATGCTGGAAGCCGAGGTGATCCGCTCCAGCGGGCGGCCGGAAGAAGCACTCAGCTTGCTCGACGCGCAGGACTTCGCCGGGCGCGAACCCCTCGGCTACGGGATATTGCGCGGAGTACTGCAACTGGGGCTGGGCAGGAACGCCGCGGCGCAGGAAACGGTAGCGGAGTTGCAGGCGACCCATCCCGATGACGTGCGGGTCAACAATTTTGGCGCAGTCACCTACCTGACGCTGGGTGACCTGGGGCGGGCCCGGGGTTTTGTCGAAAGGGCACTTGAACTGGAGCCCGGAAATATAGAGGCCCGCTTCAACCAGGCAATGTTTTACAAGAAACGTGGCGATCTGCTCGCATCGCGAAAGATCCTCAAGGACATTATCGAGCAGCAGCCGAGCAACACCAAGGCCCTGATACTGATGGCGAGAATTTCCTACCTGCAGGGCAAGTTCGACGAGGCCATCGACTGGAGCGACAAGGTGTATGCCTACGACACTGTGTCCATCGGCTCCCGTGAACTGCAGTTGGAGATCTATACCCGGACAGGAAACTGGGAAGCGGCGAAGTTCGCGGTGCAGAAGCTGGTGAACGAAAACCCCTACAATGAAGATTACCTGCTTCGCCAGGCCAGCATCGCCAGGCAAATGGAGGAAAATGAACTCGCTCAGAACACCCTGAGCAGGCTGTATCCGATGTGGAAACAGGACCCGGAAAAATTGCGTGAGCTGGCTGCGATACACATGCGTTTTGAAAATCCTGACGCCGCGAGAAAATCCCTTGAGCAGGCGCTCACCCTGAGCCCGGATTCCTATCTCCTGCGTCTTGACCTGGCACGCCTGGATTTTATCGAGGGTGAGTATGACAGGGCGCAATCTGTCGCCGAAACGCTGCAGCGCGAGTTCGGCCAGCGCGACGGTACTGCGCTGCTGCTCGGCGATATAGCGCTCGCGCGAAACGAGCCAGAGGCCGCCCGGACGCATTTTCTGACGGCTTTCCAACTGGACACGAACAACCTGGAGTCCATTGTACGACTCTACGAATTGAGGGAGCAGGGCATTCCCGCGCAGGCGTTCACGGATGTGATGACCGCGACCCTCAAGGACTCATCGCTTCCCGTGCTGGCGGTGCGACTGGTGGCCGACAGTTACCTGAGCCAGGGCAACACCGCCCAGGCGGCGTTGTACTATGAGAAGTTGCTGGACCTGGAGGAGTTTGCGGCCGATCCGGCAATCCTGAACAACCTGGCGAACATCTATGCCCAGCGCGACCTCGACAAGGCGCTGGTAGTGGCGCGCCGCGGCCTGGCGGAAGCCGGTGACAAGAGTGCCGCGCTGCTCGACACGGTCGGCTGGATACTGGCGCGAAAGGGCGAGCACGAGGACGCCCTGACCTACCTGCGCAAGGCATATGCGCAAAAATCGACCGACCCGGAAATTCGCTACCACCTCGGCGTGACGCTGCTGGCGCTCGGACGCACAGCGGAGGCCAAGAAAGAGTTAAAGGCCGCGGTGAACAGCGGCCAGCAATTTGCCGGTCTCGAGGACGCGCAGCGCCTGGTGACTGCGGGGCTGGAGTAGATCAGAGACATAGAGTTTTGGTTTTTCTGGGAGGGTGAAGACGCAATGCCGGGCATTGCCGCGTGAAGATCGCCACCCAGCTGGCCGGCAGCGTCAGTCCAGCCTACCCAGCAGCGCGCCGTCCAGCACGAAATCACCGGACCGTCTATTGCTCGAATGCATCATCATCGAAACACCGCGTCCGGCTCGACAGATAAAGCAGCAGTAACTATCTACTCCACATCTGCTGGCACCTTCATTAGGGGTGCATTGTGAGCGAATCGTCCGTCACCTGAGAAAAATTCCCGGAATTAGCTTCACTTTGAGTATTTTGGCCGATAAGCTTCCTCATATGTATCAGTTCCGGCTAATTATCGGAATGCTAGCCCGGATATTTCATGAGTGATCAAATGCGGCCGCGTTTCCGCGGAGATTTTTCTGCGCTACGGATCGAGACCAATCAGAGAGGGATTTGACCCGATTCGTTGCTTTTCGCGCACAGTTCCCCCAAACCCCATTGTTTATCAACGTGCCGGGGCAGCACTCGGGTGGGGTTATGAGGAGTTCAGCCGACAGGCAACGGTGCGGAACAGTTCCTGATGCGGGCAGGCACTGCTCATCAGGATGCGGATACGGCGGGTATTGCGGATAATCACTGCGCCGATTTTGAGTAGCGTGAGCCGGATTCGGTTCGGACTGGCCGTGGCCAGTACTGTGTGTTGCAGTGCCTGGGCTCGCAACCCCTCAAACAAGGTATAGGCCAAGCCCGACAACAGTTGCCGGAACTGGTTGGGCCACCAACGGTGGCTGGAAGCGCGACCGGCAAACAGATCCATCTGCTGATCCTTAATCCGGTTTTCCATATCACCGCGGGCGCAGTAGACCTTGTCGTAGAGGTATTGATCGCCCTGCGGCAGGTTGGTCACGACATATCGAGGGTTGGCACCGTAGCTACTGTGCTCCGCCTTGACGATGACCCGACGTGCCCGGTCCCAGCTGCGGGCACTATAGCTGAGGGTGGCAAATACCCGCTGCTTCTTGTTTGTCAGCCGGTACTGGCTCTCGGCCAGTGCCATCCACTGCGTTGATTTGCGCTGCAAGCGCTTGTTTTTAGTCAGCCCGACGATATAGCGCACACCCTACCGATCACACCACCGCAGTAGCTTCCAGCGACAGAAGCCGCTGTCACCGCGGAAGATAATCTCTGTCCTGGGCCAGTGCCTCCACGCGGGAAGTGGCCGTCTGCAGGGCCAGGTCCTGGCGCAATTCATCGTGATCGTTCAGGTCTTCGTAGCCCAAAGCCAGGCCGTAAACACGCTGCTGGAGCAATGCCCGTAACGAGTGATCACAGCTGGCCTTGCGACGCGTATCGCGCATGGCCCGGGCGGCGGCTTTCGTCAGGCCCGTCTGCCGATCAACCTGGGCGATCAGCCCGATCCCGGCATTGCTGGTGATAGCACCACCGCTGAAATCGGCTTCAACTTTACGGCGTTTAACGGATGGAAATTCAAACGAACTCTGGTAGCACTTTGTCACGGCGGAAGTTCTTGTTTGTGAGGCGTCAGCACACTTATTTTCAAGAACTATCCGCCGTTTTCCTGTCCCTTTCGTGAACTATCCGGGCTAGGGACCGGGGAACCCCGAGAAAAAAGTGCGAAAGAATATTTACACTACCAAAGAGGGGAACAAAAGATAAACAGAAATGCGGAGAAAGAATCAATTAATGAAAGCGGAGAGTCTCTGACAATGCTGTGAACATTTTCCTCAGAGACTCCCCTGTGCCCTTCAGCTAAAGAACCGGTCTTTGCGAAACCCAGTGATATCGTTCCACATTTCAGTTTCAGGCATTGCCTAAACGATCGCCTTTTGAATCAACTCCTGATACTCAGGCACACTGTAAGTTGCCGCTTGATGAGCAATGGCCGAATAGAACACCTTGCCCTGTCCCAACTGGTGGCGCCAGGCAATAGGATGTTCGCCTTCCATGCGGTCACTTAAATCCATCCAGTTTTCGCCCTTGGTTAACAGGCTGTTGGGATGTTTCCGCAGAATACCCCCTTAACCTCATTCAAAATAATTAGTCAAAATAACCATCGCAACATCATATTCAATTTCCCTCTACCATGACGGAATATTTATTATTTCTTTTCTACACGAATAATTACTCTTCTGTATGACGTCAAGGTAGGCACACCACTGTCTGACACCTCGAGAATTATATGCGCCTGCCCCTTATTACAAGGTACGTTCATAAATGAAAGCATGGGCCTACACGCGTGGGGGGCCTTTACAGTTGCTACAGATGAGGCTGCATTAGCAATCTCAACATTTGTTAAAGGAGTCAATCTTGTCCCAGCCTCTGGATAATGAAACCAGTTGTATTCCAGATTTTGACCTTTATCCATATCAACGCTGATAGAGGCATCTAAAATCACCTCTTCATTAGGTTCAACATCAATAATGATGGGTCCTGTTTCAGGATAGCCTTTGATTAATGCTATAGGGGAGTGATTTGCTTGCGATGGAGACTTAACCGTCCAGTCCATTCTAGCTGCGAAATCATTTTGAAAGTCTTTTCTCCACCGCCATATTGTTGCCTGATCAGAATGCGCAACTCGTCCATCAGCAAGTAGGAATTGATCTCGAGAATCAGAGCCGTAGAGAGGCACTCCACCTTGAGTCCAGATAGGTCGAGACTCGCCATATGGTTGACGAAATACGTAGCGTCCACCCCAGCCGCCCCACGAGGGACTCATAGCGCTATTCAAACCATTGTTAATTAGTGACAGGAACGACGGACTATCTCCCTCCATAATATATTCCACCTCCGGGTATACTGAACCCAGCGGACCTTTTCGGATGTTCGCATCAAGCCACTCTTTCTCAACATATGTTGAATCAATCAACTGTCTATCATTGCCATAAAGCTTCTCACCACCTATGCCAGTCCATGTCGCATATGCGTAATCGTCCCCTGTTGCAGCGGGTGTCACCACATAAAATAAACCCGGAAACTCACGCCTTATCCATGGGCCAGAATCATCCTGATCAGAAATAGAATAGACTCGTAACTTGGCTACAAAATCTCTTAATTGCTCAGGAGAACGAGAATCGCGAATAGACATTAATGCCTCGGCCAACGTATTCGCCCCGCCCCAAATTGACACCCATAGAGGACGAGGATCATTAGCATCTACAGCCGCGATTAGCGAAGCTGCTGCTGATGATAGTTGTTCAGCATCAATACCCTGAAGCCCTTTTACACGCGGACCTACTGTAATCCTCTGTCTAAGTTCATCCGCTGATGGCCACCCAGAGCCATGCTGTAATAAATTTGGCCTTACCTGAGCGTACTTATCAACAATCTCTTCCAATAACTCAGGCTTAGGTTCTTTCGCAAGATGATTTGAAGTTACAGCAGCGACGCCTTCTATATCGATTACATTCGAATAGAGCACCAGACGGATAAATGACATTTGATCGTCGGGTTCATTACCTACATCAGTAAGCACAAAAACCCGATTTTTATCGACGTACGTATCAGGCACCGGAGCTGCCGCCATCATCTGTGCACGCAACGGAGAAGACACCATCAAACCGATCACTATTAAAAAGCCATATTTCTGCAAGGTTTTCATTTTTATCACCAATT
The DNA here is from genome assembly GCA_030427485.1 of Gammaproteobacteria bacterium. GTDB lineage: Bacteria > Pseudomonadota > Gammaproteobacteria > Pseudomonadales > Halieaceae > Marimicrobium. The sequence goes on along the minus strand of JAUICG010000049.1, from coordinate 10,584 downwards.
ATTATTTTTTGATATCAGATAACGTCTTTTGAAACACTCAAAATATGCACAAACCCTTCCGTAAGCTTCCCCATCTGGCAGACAGGACATAACTAGAGCTCTCTGGCATTTTATACCCAGGAGGTTCACATGAAAAAGTCCAAATACACCGAGCGCCAGATCGTTGCGATCCTGAAGGAGGCCGATGCCGGCATGATAGTCAAGGCTATTTGCCGGAAGTACGGAATATCGGCTTCGACCTAATCGAATGAGCCAGTTTGTGCTCAGTAGCAGGAAAAGGCCACGTCCGGATGGACCGGTGAGTGCGCCGCAATTGACCTTATCTGGTCACCGGGAAGAGACGCCCACGCTACCTTCAAGCAAGGTAGCTTGGGCTGAGAGGGGGCAACCTCATTCCAGCCTGCCCAGCAGCGCGCCCCCGGTCGGAATGCCCACGCCGGAAGTAACCAACGCGTGCTCCACTTTTTTCTTCGGCTGGTTCAGCGACGTCCCGCGCACCAGCTTCGTCGCCTCTACGATGCCGTTCACCCCATGGATGTACGCCTCACTCAACTGCCCGCCGTGGGTGTTCGTCGGCAACCGCCCATCGCTGCGCAATGCCCCATCCAGCACGAAATCCCCGGACTCACCAAAGCCGCAGAAATTCCACGCCTCGAGCTGCCACAGCACGATCGGCGAGAACGCGTCGTAGATCACGGCGGCGTCGATGTCGTTCGGCGTGAGGCCGCTCATTTCGTAGCAGTTCCTCGCGGCGATCTCCATCTCCGGGATCGCGGCGAATTCCTCGCGGTAGAACGACGTCATCTGCTCCTGGTCGGGCGCGGCGGCCTGTGCCACGCCGCGCACCGCGACGCCGGGCTGCTTCAGGTCGCGTGCGCGTTCCGGCGTGGTGACGATCACGCAGGAGGCGCCGTCGCTCTCCTGGCAGCAGTCGAACAATTGCAGCGGGTCGCAGATCATGCGCGCCGCGTCGTATTCGGCGCGGTCGAACGGGCGCTGGTAGAAGAACGCGTTGGGGTTGTTCACCGCGTAGTTGCGCGTGGTGTGGGCGACCTCGAACAGCGCGTCTTTGGTGACGCCGGTGAGGTGCATCCAGCGCTGCGTGAACATCGCCACCCAGCTGGCCGGCGTCAGCAGGCCGTAGGGCATGTACCAGCCCCAGTGGATGATGTCGGCGGTCATCACGCCCTCGGACACGCCGGCGGAGAAGCGGTGGCCGGAGCGGCCGTTCAGCGCGCGGAACACCGCCACGCACTCGGCCATGCCGGTGGCGACCGCCATCACCGCCTGGTGCAGGCTGCCGGTCGCGGCGCCGCCGCCGTAGTGCGAGCGGCCCCAGAACGTCAGTTCGCCGCAACCCAGTGTACGCGCCACTTCGATCTCGTCGTTGGCGTCCATCGTGAAGGTGGCGAAGCCGTCGAGGTCGGTGGGCTTGAGGCCCGCGTCGTCCAGCGCGGCTTTCACCGCCTGCGCGGCCAGCGACAGTTCCGACACGCCGGAATCCTTGCTGAATTTGGTGTTGCCGACGCCGACGATGACCGCTTTGTCTTTTACATTCGCAACCACGGTTCAGGCCTCCTTCGGCAGTGTCAGTTGTACGGTGCCCTGCATGTGCATGCCCCAGATGTTGTTCTCGCCGACCACGGCGATATCGACCAGCCCGCTGGCCTCGTCCTTGGCGGTCACCTCGCCGGTCATCGTCATCACCATGCCGGGCACGTTCGGCGCGCCCAGGCGCAGGTCCAACGATTTCACCACTGCCTCCGGGCCGCTCCACTCGGTCGCGTAGCGCGTCATCAGGCCCTGGCTGGTGAGGATGTTCATGAACACGTCGGGCAGGCCGGTGGCCTGGGCCGCGGCCTTGTTGTGGTGTACCGGTTCGAAATCGCGGGTCGCCAGCGCGCCGCACACCACCAGCGAAGTGGTGATGTCGATCGCCAGTGGCGGGAGTTTGTCGCCAACGGTGACGTCGGCGCAGGTCAGTGTCTTGTAGTCGCTCATCGTTGCGCTCCTGAGTATCCTGTAAGAGTCAAACCGGGTAGAACTGCGGCAGCACGGTTTTCTCGTCCACTTGTTCCACCTTGCCCTTGACCTTCATGCCGATGAACACGTCGTCGTACTCACAGCCGACCACGTTGGCCACGAGGTTGGTGCCCTCGCCGAGGCCGATCACTGCGCAGATCGGGTCCTTGGGATAGCCGGGTACTGCCGGGTGGCGCACGCAGGTGTAGGAGAGCACTTCGCCGTCGAGCGCGGACTCAATGGAATCCCATTCCATCGACTGGCACACGCCGCACATCGGGCGCGGCGGGTGGCGCAGCGTCTGGCAATCCCTGCAGCGCTGGATCAGCACCTTGCCGACATCCACAGCCTCCCACCACCAGCCGTTGTCGTGGCCGCGCACGGAGGCGATGCGGGTGGGGACCTCCAGTTTGGCTTCGGAGGTGGCCGCGGCGGGCTGTTCGTTGGGGATGAACTTCAGCACCTTGAAGCGCTGCGTGCCGAGCACCTCGCCGTGCTGGTTGGTGAACGTCGCCAGGGTCTCGAAGAAGTAGCCGGGGCCGCGGCCGGTGGTCTTGCGCTCGGAGATGTTGTCGATGGTCATCGCCGTCAGCACCGTGTCGCCGGGGCTGGCTTCCTTCACGTACTCCTGCCGCACGTTGGTGCCGAGCACGCCGGTGTAGCCGTGCGCGTTGAACAGGTCCACGAGTTCGGTCTGGGCGGTCGGCTGGCGGCCGGTGGCGGCGCCATAGCCCTCCTGGCCCCACACGTACATCATCGCCGGCGGCGCTATCGTCCTGCCGCGCGCGCTCCGCGCCGCCCAATCGGCATCGGTGTAAGCGGGGTTGGCGTCGCCGATGATCTCGGTCCACTGACGGATCATCGCGCTGTTCACGTCGTCCGCACCCGGCGTGGGCGGGCATACTTCCCGCCCAACGAAGGCGTAGATAGCGTCTTCAAAAGTTTTGAGCTCGTCTGCTGTCATCGAAAAAACTCCTGCTGCGAAGGGTGTCCTGCGTTTCGCCTGGCATCAGCGGTGGGTGGGCATGCCGAGGCCGTGGGTCGCCACAAGGCCGCGCAGTACTTCCACTACGCCGCCGCCAAAGGTATTGATCGTCGCGCGACGATACTCGTGTTCCAGGTTGCCCTGCAGCACGGCGCCTTCACTGTCGGCCGCCAGGAGTGCATGGGGGCCGACCACGTCCATCAACAGGCGGCAGATTTCCAGCATCTTCTCGGTGGAGTACACTTTTATTGCCGAGGGGAACACCGCGTCCATTTCCCGCTGGTCCAACTGCCATGACATACGTGCATTCATCACGCGCATGGCCTCCAGGTGGGCGTATACCTCCGCCAGGTTGCGCTGCGCGCCGACATCATCGATGACGCGTACACCCTGTGCATTCTTTGTAGTGCGCGCCCAGTCCAGCGCGGCCTGGAATATCTTCCACCCCTGTATGCCCCAGGCCGCGAGGCCGACCCGTTCGTGATTCAACTGTTCGGTGATAAGGCGCCAGCCGCCGTTCTCCTCACCGATGATCATGTCGACGGGTACTTTGACATCGGAGTAATACGTGACATTGGTACGCACACCGCCCATGGTGTGAATGGGGCCGAAGGAGAAACCCGGGTCTTTGGTGTCGGCTACCAGAATGGATATGCCCTTGTGCTTGGCGACATCGGGGTCGGTGCGCGCCGCCAGCCAGACATAGTCGGCTCCCTCCGCGCCGCTGGTAAACACCTTGTTGCCGTTGACCACGTAGTGGTCGCCATTGCGCACCGCCGTGGTCGCCACGGCGGCGAGGTCGGTCCCGGCGCCGGGCTCGGTATAGCCGATGGCGAAGTGCAGTTCACCCGCGGCGATCCCAGGCAGAAACCGCGCTTTCTGCTCGTCCGTGCCCTTGCTCATAATCGCCGGCCCCACCGTGTTCAGCGTGACGAATGGCGTAGGGGCGCCGGCCAGAAGGGCCTCTTCATAGCGGATGAGCTGCTCGCTCTGCGTGAGTCCGCGGCCGCCGTACTGCTCGGGCCATCCCACGGCGAGCATGCCGTCGGCGCCCTGTTGCCGTATCAGTGATTTGTAAAGGTCGCCGCTTTCTGCGTTGCGTAGTTCTTCCCTGTGCTCCGGCTTGATCAGCCTGGAGAAGTACGCGCGGAATTCCCTGCGCAGTTCTTTCTGGCTTTCGGTGTAATTCACGAACATGGCCTGCACCCTCTGATTAGTGATGGTTATAATATTGATTTTGAATTCAAATTCAACTATTTTGTCCGCCATGCCTGCAGATCAAGCCAAGAGAGCGAAGACGTCCCGTGCGCGCAGCGCGCGGGGCGAGCGCGCGCGCGAGGGTCTGAAGCAGGCGGCCCTCGCAGTGCTGGAGCGCGACGGTTATCACAAGATGCGAATCGCCGATGTCACCGGAGAAGCCGGTGTGGCCCAGGGACTGTTCTACCATTATTTCACCGACCTGAAGTCGTTGACGCTGGAGGTGCTCACGGATTTCGCGATGGCCAGCAATGATCCCCTGCAGGTGGAAAAGGATGTGTCGCGTGGCGACTGGTACGCGCGGATATACGCGCACAACCTGGTGGTCGTTCGCAGCTATGCCCGGCGTCCGGGGGTGATGCGCTGCCTGCTGCAACTGGCGGACGAAGACGAGGCATTCTCCGGCATGTTGCGTGAGAATTATCGCAACCAGTTGATGTGGCTGGTTGAGTTGATGCCCAAACTGTTCCCGCAGGCACGCTTCAGGAAGCATCAGGCATTGCTGGTGGTTTACTCGCTGGCCGGTATCGGCGAGGGCCTGATGCGCGAATACTTCATCAACGAGAGCAAGACCCTGCGCGCCGCCCGCCTCACCGTGGAGCAGTTCGCCGAGTTACTTACCACCATGTTCTACAGGGCGTTGTTCCTGCGCAATCCCGATGAAAAGCAGCTCAAATACACCCGCAACCTGACCGCGATGGTCAAGTCAAAATGAGGTAAAACGTCATGGATTTCAATTTTAGCGACGACCAGAATGCGATTCGTGAACTGGCGTACCAGATTTTCACCGACCGCGCCAGCGATGAGTTTTTACTGGCGTTTTCGCGCACCGGCGAGACCTATGACGACACCCTGTGGCAAACCCTGGCGGAGCAGGGCCTGCTCGGCGTGGCGATCCCGGAGGCTGCGGGTGGCACCGGTTTTGGCCTGATCGAGTTGTGTATTGTGCTCGAGGAGCAGGGGCGCCGGGTCGCGCCTGTTCCACTGTACGCCTCCCTGGTGCTGGGCGGCTTGCCGATTGCCGAGTTCGGGTCAGAAGCGCAGCAGCAGCGCTACCTGCCGGCGCTGGGCGCGGGCACGGCAAAATTCAGCGCGGCCATCGCGGAGCTGGGCATGAATGTCGCGGCGGGCAGTACAGTGACCGCACAGCGGGAGGGCGATTCCTGGCGCCTTGATGGGCACAAGGCCGTTGTCCCCGACGGGGCGGTGGCGGATTTTATCCTGGTTCCGGCGCAGGACAGCGAGGGTCAGCAGACGATATTCATTATCGACACCGGCGCTGAGGGTGTCAGCCTGGTGCCGGTGGACGTCGCCATGTCCAAAGGGCGTGCCGCGCACCTCACGCTCGATGGCGTCACCGCCAGCGGCGACGCCGTGCTCGGTAGCCCGGGGCAGGGCGCGCAGATACTGGAGTGGCTTGAGCAGCGCGCCAATGTCGCTCACTGCGCACTGCAGGTCGGCGTCACCGAGGAGGCGATGAAGCGCACGGCGGCTTTTCTTGGCGAGCGCAAGCAGTTCGGGGTGCCGTTGGGTACGTTTCAGGCGCTCGCCATGCGCATGGCCGATTGCTATATCGACGTGGAGGGCATTCGTTCCACCTATTGGCTGGCGCTGTGGCGTCTGAGCGAGGGACTGGACGCCCGGGCCGAAGTCCGTGCGGCCAAGTGGTGGGCCTGTGACGCGGCGCATCGCATCGTTTGTTCCACACAACATTTGCACGGCGGTATCGGCGCGGATGTCGAGTACCCGATTCACCGCTTTTACCTGATGGCCAAGTTGATCAGCTACTCGCTGGGCAATGCCAGCCAGCAACTGGCGCAGTTGGGCCGTCTGCTGGCCGAAGACGACAGCCTGGGCTTTCGCGCACTGGAGGTGTGAGCCGTGGATTCGCGTATCAAGCCCCCGATGGGCCACGACAACGCCTGGTGGTGGCAGATGGCCGAGGAGGGCAAGCTCGGCATCCAGCGCTGCCGGGGTTGCCAGTCTCTCCGTCATCCGCCGAGGCCGATGTGCGGCCAGTGTCATTCGCTGGACTGGGATGCGGTAGAGGCCTCCGGCAAGGGCACCATTTGCAGCTACACGGTGCTGCGTCATCCGCAGTTTCCCGGGTATGAGTACCCGCTGATCATTATCCTGGTGGACCTGGAGGAGGGCACGCGCGTGACATCGCAATTGGTGGGTTGCACGCCTGAGGACGTGGATTTCGACCTGCCGGTGGAAATGCTGATTCAGGAAGATCCCGACGGATTCAAATTGCCGGTGTTCAAGCTGGCGGAGTTTGCCTGATGCCGATCTCCCTGAAGAACGAAACCGCGATCGCCGGTATCGGCCTGACTGAATTCACCAAACACTCCGGTGTTTCCGAGCTCTCCCTCGCGGCACAGTGCATCAAGGCGGCTTGTGACGACGCCGGCGTCAGCCCCGCGGAAATTGACGGGCTGGTAAGCTACACCCTGGATTCCACTGATGAAATCGAGGTGGCGCGAGCGGTCGGTGCCGCGGACCTGTCCTTTTTCAGCCGGATCAATTACGGCGGCGGCGCCGCGGTGGGCACCATCGCCCAGGCCGCGATGGCGGTCGCCACCGGCCAGGCCAGTACCGTGGTGTGCTATCGCGCTATGAACGGTCGCTCGGGCAAGCGCATGGGCCAGGGCGTATCCGGTGAGATCAGCAGCAGCGACCTGATCCACTGGTCCTGGTATACCCCCTACGGAATGCTGATACCGGGTTCCTGGATTGCGATGATCGCCAACAAGTACATGCACCGCTACGGTGTTACGCGCGAAGACCTGGGGCGTGTCGCCATCTCCCAGCGCAATCATGCGCTGCGCAATCCCCGCGCGTACGGCTACGGCAAACCGCTCACGATGGAGCAGTACCTGTCATCGAAGCAGATCGCCGAGCCCCTGTGTCTCTACGATTTCTGCCAGGAAACAGACGGCGGCTGCGCGATACTTGTCACCAGTGCCGAGCGCGCGCGCGACCTCAAGCAGCAACCCGCGGTTATCCGGGGCGTGACCCAGGCGTCGACGCGTGGCCAGGAGCAGATGACCAGCTACTACCGGGATGACCTGTTGTCGCTGCCGGAAATGGAGATGGCCGCCAGGCGCGTCTACGCGATGGCCGGGCTGGGTCCCGAGGATATCGACGCCGCCTGCCTCTACGATGCCTTTACCTCGGAAATCATCATGCAACTGGAGAGTTTCGGCTTCTGCGGTACAGGCGAGGGCAAGTACCTGGTGCGCGAGGGCGCGCTGGATATCGACGGTCGCCTGCCGAACAATACCCACGGCGGCCTGATTTCTGAAGCCTATATTCACGGTATGAACAATATCGCCGAGGGAGTTCGCCTGATTCGCGGCGAGTCCACCGGACAGCCCGCCAAATCGGTGGAGCACGTCCTGGTGAGCAGCGGCGTGGGCGTGCCTACCGGCGCGATGATTCTCGGACAGGCCGTTTAGGGAGGTGCCCCATGAGTGACCAGGCTTTGCTCGCACGCGTCGACCGCCTGGAGTCGCTGGACGAGATCCGCCAGCTGGCTGCCAAGTACTCCCTGTCGCTGGATATGCGCGACATGGATGCGCACGTGAATCTGTTTGTCGAGGATATCCGGGTCAGTCGCGACCAGTCGGGAAGGGCGCAGCTGAAGCGCTGGCTGGACGATACGCTGCGCCTGCAATTCACCGGTACGTCCCATCATATCGGCAACCACATCATCGAGTTCGATGATCCCGACCGGGCACACGGTGTGGTGTATTCGAAGAATGAACACGAGACCCCCTGTGCCGACGGCGGCAGCGAGTGGGTCATCATGCAGATGCTGTACTGGGACAATTACGAACGCCGTGACGGCCGTTGGTACTTCCGTCGCCGCCTGCCGTGTTACTGGTATGCCACCGACATCAATAAACCGCCGGTGGGTGACAACAAGATGCGGTGGCCGGACCGGGAGGCCTACGAAGGCGCCTACCACGCGCTGTGGCCCAGCTGGACCGATTTCTGGGCGAACCCACCGGATGGCGATGAGCCGGAGGTGGCGGCTCCCGCCCCGCTGGAAGAGTTCCTGCTGCGCATGCGCCGCGGTTCGCCCGATCCCAGGATTCGTGTTCGCTAGCCGCGCCCGGCGCCAGGAGTAGACAATGGAGCTTTTTACACCCACCACACTCGGCGCTCTGGCGCTGCGCAACCGCATCGTGATGGCTCCGATGACGCGCAGCCGCGCCGCGGCGGACGGCATGCCCACCGATGTCATGGTGGAGTACTACCGTCAGCGTGCCAGCGCCGGAATGATCATCTCCGAAGGTATAGCCCCGAGCGCTGATGGTCTCGGCTACTGTCGTACGCCCGGTATCTACAACGCCGCGCAAGTGGAAGCCTGGCGCGCGATTACCGACGCGGTCCATGCGCACGGTGGCAGCATCGTGGCGCAGATCATGCACGTCGGTCGCGTCGGCAATGTGCTGAACAAGCCGGCCGACAGTGAGACGGTCGCACCTTCGGCGATTCGTGCAAACGGTGAGATGTATACCGATCAGCAGGGTATGCAGCCCTTCGATGAGCCGCGCGCACTGTCCCTGGATGAGATTGCAGCGGTGGTGGAAGACTATCGGCAGGCCACCGGGAATGCCCTTGCCGCCGGCTTTGATGGCGTCGAACTGCACTGTACCAGCGGTTACCTGCCGGCGCAGTTCTTGAGCACGGGGACCAACCGGCGCCGCGACCGGTATGGCGGCAGCCCCGAGAACAGGGTGCGCTTCGTGCTCGAGGTGTTGCAAGCCATGGCCGGGGTCGCCGGTGCCTCCCGGGTGGGTATGCGAATCTGCCCGGACAACCCCTTTAACGACCTGCACGACGAGAATCCGCAGCAGACATTCGAATGCCTGCTGCAGCATGTCGCCGCACTGGACCTGGCGTATCTTCACGTCATACGCTTTGGGCAGGGCCGCGTCGATAATCTCGCGCTGGGGCGACGCTACATGGGCGACCGGCTGATAGGCAATGAAAGCTACGGTCTCGATGAGGCGCAGCAGGCCGTGGCCGCGGGCGAACTTGCCGCTGTGTCCTTCGGGCGCAACTTTATCGCCAATCCCGACCTCGTGGAGCGCTGGCAGAATGGCCAGCCGCTGGCCACCTTCGATATTGCCACACTGTACACACCGGGCGCTGACGGCTACACCACCTACCCGCGCGCCGGCAACTGATTACAACAGCTTTTCAACCAGGAGAATTCCCATGCCCGTAACCCCCGTCGACCTGAGCAACACCAAAATCCTGATCACCGGCCCCACGGGACAGGTGGCGCTGCCGGTGGTGGAGCACTTCGCGAAAATTGCTGACGTCTACGCGCTGGCGCGTTTTCGCAAGGCGGAGGACCGCGCTTTGATCGAGGGCCTGGGTGCGACCGTGCTGCAGGCCGACCTCGCCGATGCCGACAGCCTCTCCGCGGTGCCCGAGGACTTCGACTATGTGCTGAACTTCGCGGTGGTGAAAAGCGGCGATTTCGATTATGACCTCGCCGCCAACGCCGAGGGCGTGGGCAACCTGATGACACGCTGTCGCAAGGTCAAAGCCTTCCTGCACTTTTCCTCTACCGCAGTGTACGAGTACGGCGGGCAGGAGCCGCGCGCGGAAGATGCACCGCTTGGAGACAACCACCGCGTAATGTTTCCCACCTACAGCATTTCCAAAATCGCCGCCGAAACCGTGTGCCGTTTTGTCGCCCACCAGCAGAAGATTCCCACCACGATTGCGCGCCTCAGCGTGCCCTATGGCGACAATGGCGGCTGGATGTATTTTCACATGCTGATGATGCAACAGGGCATACCCATTGACCTGCATCCCGAGAAGCCAAATTACTACAACCCGTTGCATGCCGATGACTACATTCAGAAAATCCCCTATCTGCTGGGTGCGGCGACAACCGATGTCACCACCACGAATTTTGGCGGTTCGCAACGCGTCAGCATAGAGGAATGGTGCGCGTACATCAGTGAGTTGACGGGCTTCGAGCCGGTCTTCCAGGACAATCCCAAGGCCTTTGGCAGCCTGTGTATCGATACCGGAAAAATGCATTCGCTGATTGGCGAGACGACGGTTGACTGGCGGGAGGGGGTGCGGCGGCAGCTGCAGAATCTTGCGCCTGAATTGTTGAAGTAGGAGTAAGTTTCGCACCTGGATTGGTTCGTTCCGGGGTGCCGGCGGGCTGGCCCGCACGCGTCCGGCTTGCTCAACTGAAACGGCCATTCGCCGCCGAACGCGTCCGGGCCAGCCCGCCTCGCATCGCGTGATGATCCGAATTGTTTTGTCCGGGCGCTTGCTGG
>JAUICG010000048.1 GCA_030427485.1 Gammaproteobacteria bacterium | reverse complement strand
TTCGAATGGCTCATCGATCTACTTCCTCATATGAAACTGGATTTTGAGAATGGTAAACGAATTCCTGTCCCGATACTTAGCGGCTGGGTAAAGCTACCGATGTCTGTTGATATCGGAGCCCTTGAGGTTGCGTCATGAATGATGTCGCAGAATTTTAATGTAATATCACCTGTGCCTGGCGAGATCCGGCTCTGTCGCAAATAAAATTGAACACGAACTATCACTATTCCCCAGGCACAACTACCCTGTAGTAGCCAGGGCGTAGAATTGTTCCCATGCCGGCAGTGAACTCTTGTTTTGACCCTTTTTCAGCATTCGCCACAACTCAATTCCCGCCAATGTTGCGCGTGCGGACCAAAATGATTTGAAACCCAGCATTGGTCGGGTTCGCCGTTTTATAAAGCGGTGATCTTGCTCGACAATGTTATTCAAATATTTGCATTGGCGGATTTTGACGCGCTTGTTTTAATCACAATTGTACAGTTTGATAGCGGCTGTTTTGGCGCCGCTTTGGTCGATATTGATCAAGCTGGGTTTTCCGGTGGAGCCGATGGCCTTGTTCAAAAATCGACGTGCGGCTTTCTTATCACGCTTTGCCGTCAGTAGAAAGTCGATCGTTTTGCCTTGCTTGTCGACGGCGCGATGGAGATATTTCCACTCGCACATAATTTTGATATACGTCTCATCCAGCCGCCAGCGATGACCAACCCGTTTCTTGTTTTTACGAAACGCTTTTTCGATGCGTGGCGCATAGTAAACCACCCAGCGTTGAACGGTACTGTGATCTACGGCGTAATCGCGTTCCTGCATCAGCTCTTCCAGGTCGCGATAGCTGAGCGAATAGGCGACGTACCAACGCACGCATTGTAATATGATCTCTTGCTGATGGTGACGGCCCTTGAAACTGATCACGATTTGTCCAAATATTGAAATCCAGGGGACAAGAGTATAGCTTGGCAAGTCAGCAGTGCCGGTTTTGAGACAGAGCCGATGGTATTGCCTGTTCCACCAGCCTGGGCGGACAGTCGACCCTTCAATCCCTGGAACACCATGTCACAGAGAAAGACCTCAACCCATTACATCGCCACGTTGATCCGGCACGCCCGGCGGATCGGGCTGGATGTCGAGCAAATCATCGCCGAAACAGGGATTCCAGCCGAGCTGGCTGAAGTTGAGGACCAGTGGATAGAAAATGACCTGTTCACCAGCTTGGTCAAGACGATGTGGTCGGAAACCAATAATGAAACCTTCGGTCTTGACCCCACCCCGTTGCGGATTGGCACCTGGGCTATCGCCTGCGAATTCATGCTGGCCGCCGAGACGCTGGGTGACCTGTACCGCAAGGGTGAGCGTATATTGTCCTACCTGGCGCCACAGTCGGCGAGTTTGAGGCTGATCCATGAAGGCGACACGGTATCGGTGCTACCCATGGCCTATATCGGGGAATCCGATCCGGACCACTTTCTCATCGAATTTATGACAGTTCTCTGGCACCGCTTTCCCTGCTGGGCGATAGACGAGAATATCCCCCTGCAGCGGGCTTTTTTCTCCTTTGACCAGCCCGAGCATAGCCTGTTCTATGAGGAAATATTTCACTGTGACGTGTCCTTCCAGCAACCGACCACTGGCTTCAGCTTTAACAGGAAATACCTGCAAAAGTCGATCGTCCGCTCGATGACTGAGCTCAATGGCTGGCTGCGGGATTCCCCCGCCGATCTTTTGTACATACCGGGCCGGGAAACCAGCATCGGGGCGCAGATCAAGGCCGAGTTGCGACGCAGCCTCAAGGACCGCATGCGCTTCCCGGCCTTCGAGAGAATTTGCGGCGACCTCGCCATGAGCGTCCAGGTCGTGCGTCGACGGCTCGCGGACGAGGGCACGTCCTACCAGCAAATCAAGGATGCGGTCAGGCGCGATATGGCACTTGAACTGTTGTCCAATCCGGACATTTCAATAGCGGATATCGCCGAACGCACCGGTTTCACCGAAGCGGCGGCTTTCAGTCGGGCGTTCAAGAAGTGGACAGACCTCAGCCCGGCGCAGTTCCGGGCGGAACACGCGCGCCCCGGATAGCCGCGTTCGTCGCGTCCCAGGACTCACCGGATCCCGCGCAGTTCCCTGCGCTCATCGATCTCAGAAGATACCGGCCTCGCGCATGTTTACTATGGCATCGCTGTCCAGCCCCAGGGTACGCAGAATTTCCTCGGTGTGCTCTCCGACCCCGGGAGGCTTTCCGACCGAGGGCGCGGAGCGACTGAACCGGGTGGCCGGCGCGGGCTGCACCACGCCATCGATGTCGAGAAAGGTCCCGCGCGCAATATTGTGCGGGTGTCGTGGTGCTTCTGCGAAGTTCAGGACCGGGGCAAAACAGGTGTCGGTTCCCTCCAGCAATTCGCACCAGTCCTGGCGTGAACGCGCGCGGAATATAGCCTGCAATTGAGTTTTGCCCCTCGGCTAGGCGCTGGTGTCCCATTGGTCGGCAAAGAAGGGGTTATCCCCAAGCCCCAGGGCCTCAATCAGTGCCTGGTAGAACTGGGGCTCGAGCGCGCACAGGGTAATGAACTTTCCGTCCGCACACTCGTAGGTGTCGTGCCAGGGCGAACCCCAGTCAGCCCAGCCCTTACCCAGCTCATCCTGCAGCTGGCCTGTGTTGTAGAGCATCCACGACAGGGTGGATATATAGGCGGAACCGTGGGTAATGGCACTGTCCACAACCTGGCCCTCACCGGTTTTCTGCGCGTGGATATAGGCACTGAGGAGGCCGAACAGCAGTACCATGGTGCCACCGCCGACATCGCCGACCAGGCCCAGGGGGGTCGTTGGCGCGCGACCGCTGCCGCCGCCGTACCAGAGCACCACTGAGTGCGATATAGTTGGGGTCGTGCCCCGCAGCCTTAACCAGTGGGCCCGTCTGCCCCCAGCCTGTCATGCGCCCGTAAACCAGCCCCAGCCGCTCCATGACCTCGGGCCGGAACCCTTCGATAAGAAAATCCGCCTCCGCCACCAGCCTCAGGACCAACTCAGTCGCGGATGGATTCTTCAAATCCAGGGCGATGGATTTTTTCCCCCGGTTGTATAGCGTGTGCTTTTCGGTCAGGGTCTCAAGTGCCATCGCCGCATTCTTGTTGGGGTCCTTGCGCTCGATCAGTGTGACCTGCGCGCCCATGTCCGCCAGCATCATCCCAGCGCAGGGACCCGGGCCGATACCGGCCAACTCCACGATTTTGATACCTGCCAACGGCCCCATGCGTCTAACCTCGCCTGACGTTTTTTCGAGCGGCTACCCGGATGCTATTTTCCAAGCACGCTGCGACTGATCAGTTCTTTCATGATTTCGCTGGTGCCGCCGTAGATGCGTTGCACCCTGGCATCGACATAGGCCCGGGATACGCCATACTCCCGCATGTAGCCGTAACCGCCGTATAACTGCAGGCAGGTATCCGCCACGCGCCCCTGCATCTCGGTGCAGGCCACCTTGGCCATGCTGACGGTTGGCACGTCCAGTTCGCCTGCCATGAACAGTGCCTTGCATTCATCCACGAAGGCGCGATGAACGCGGACATCCGTCGCCGCCTCCGCCAGTTTGAATCGCGTATTCTGCAGGGACGCCAGCGGGGCACCGAAGGCCTTGCGCTCCTTGACGTACTCCACGGTATCAGCCAGCAGGCCCTCGGCGGCGGCCACCGCGCCGATCGCCAGGGTGAGGCGCTCGCGTTGCAATTCACCCATGAGCACCGCGAAGCCCCGATCCACTTCGCCCAGTATCGCCGTCGCGGGCACGCGCACATCCTCGAAAAACAGTTCCGAGGTGTCGCTGGCATGGAGGCCTATTTTTTCCAGGTTGCGGCCGCGCTGGAATCCCGGGGTCCCGGCCTCCACCAGGAACAGGGTCGTGCCCTTTGAGCCGGGCGCCGTCGTATTGGTGCGCGCCACCACGATAACGAAGTCGCAGTGCTGGCCGTTGGTGATGAAGGTCTTGGAGCCGTTGATGAGGTAATCATCACCGTCGCGCCTGGCCGAGGTGCGAATACCCTGCAGATCGCTGCCCGCACCCGGTTCCGTCATGGCCACCGCGCCCACACATTCACCGCTCACCATGCGGGGCAGGAAGTGCTGCTTCTGCGCCTCGGTGCCCTTGTTCAGCAGGTAGTGCGCCACGATATCCGAATGCACCGCCATCGGACCGCCGACTGCGGCGCAGTTGGCCCGGGCGAAGGTCTCCTGGATCGCCATGGAAAACAGGAAGTTCGCGCCATAGCCGCCGTAGGCTTCTGGGATGTCAACGGCCAGCAGGCCCTGCTCGCCCAGCTTGTTCCACAGTTCGCGCGGGAAAATCTCCGCTTTTTCCCACAGCTGGTAATGGGGCAACACTTCCGTATCGACAAACCGTTTCACATTGTCCCGAAACAGCGCCAGTTCTTCACTCATGGGGTTCCTCCTGGGCTTTGCACCTGCGAGCCGGAGCTCGGGCTAATACCACGCCAATTTGCGGCCGCGTTACAGCGCGACCAGCGCCTCGCCAACCAGGGTTTGCTCCCCGTTGGCCTTGACCGCCTGGATTTCGCACTGCGCCAGGGTTTCACCGCCCTGCTCAAGCAATGCAGTGACCCGGCCCGAACAGGCGATGGCATCGTGCAGTTGCGTAATCGCCGCGAAGCGATTGCTGAAGCCGCGCAGGCTGGCCTGGGGTTGCCAGTCCGTCAGCATCCGTCCGAGATAGGCCATGGACAACATGCCGTGGGCGAATACATCGGGCATGCCGGCCTTTTTGGCAAAATCGGAATCGATGTGAATGGGATTGTGGTCACCGGAGGCGCCTGCGTACAGCGCCAGGGTAAAGCGGCTGATCGGGGGCAGCTCCAGCGCGGGGATCTCTGAACCAACTTGAATTTTACTCATTCTGGTTTCCTTACTGTGAGTCTAGCTGTTGCGCACCACCAGGGTGCTGGTGGCTTTCGTGGTGAGCTGGCCATCCTGGTTGGTGTACTTGCTTTCCATGACGACGAACTCCAGGGCACCGCCCTTTTTGTCGAAGATGTCGGTTATGCAGACTTCCACCCGTATCGTGTCGCCCGCGCAGATCGGCGCAAAATACTCGAACCCCTGGGTGCCGTGGAGGATCTTCGCAATATCGATGCCCAGCAGGTCCAGTACCGGCAGGAAGTCCGGAGATTCCTGGTCGAGCACCGAGGTGAACGTGGGCGGGGCGGGCAGGGATCTGTACCCGGCCCTGATTGCGGCGACCTCATCGGTGTAGATTGGATTGGTTTCGCCGATTGCCTTGGCGAAAAATTTCAGTCGCCCCTTCTCGACCTCGGCGGTGAAGGACGGGAACGCGTGGCCTATTCTGCTTTTGTCGAGCATTACAAACTCCTGTACATGGTTACGACCACGGCGCCGCCGAGGCCCAGGTTATGTTGCAGGGCGATCCTCGCCCCGGGCACCTGCCGTTGGCCCGCATTGCCGCGCAACTGATTGACCAGTTCGTAGCACTGGGCCAGGCCAGTGGCGCCAATGGGATGTCCCTTGGACATCAGCCCGCCGGAGGGGTTGACCACGAATTTGCCGCCATAGGTGTTGTCGCCGGCATCCACGAAGGCCGTCGCTTCGCCTTCGGCGCACAGGCCGAGGCCTTCGTAGGTGATCACCTCGTTGGTCGTGAAACAGTCATGCAGTTCAACCACGTCGACATCTGCGATGCCGATGCCGGCTGTTTCATACACCCGCTGGGCGGCGCGCCGTGTCATATCGGCCCCCACCAGGTTGATGGGGTCACTCCAGGTGGCGGGCGTGTCGGTGGCCATCGCCTGGGCGACGATCTCCACAGCGTCGCTGATATTGTGCTTCTTCGCGAAGGCCTCGCTGCAGATCACGGCGGCGCCGGCGCCGCAGGTGGGCGGGCAGCACATCAGGCGGGTCAGGTAACCCATATACAACACCGGTGCCGCCAGCACTTCCTCCACCGTCAACTCGCTGGTAAACAGGGCGAAGGGGTTGGCCGCGGCGTGGTTGCGGGTCTTGACTGCCACTTTCGCGAACAGGTCGGCGTCGGCGCCGTATTTTTCCATATAGTGATGACCCGCCGCGCCGAAGCAGCGCAGGGCCAGCGGGGCGTCGGGGTAGCCCTGATCATTCAGCACGGTGAGAAAGTTCTCAAACGGGGATTCCCGATCCTGCCAGGCTGAACCCAGCGCGCCCGGCTGCATTTCCTCAAAACCGAATGCCAGCGCGCAGTCGATGGCGCCGCTGGCGACCGCCTGGCGGGCCAGGAAAATGGCGGTGGAGCCCGAGGAGCAATTGTTGTTGACGTTGATGACCGGTATACCCGTCATGAACGCATCGTAGAGCGCGTGCTGGGCGCAGGTGGAATCGCCGTAGATGTAGCTGCCGTAGGCCTGCTCGATCAAGCCGGGCTCGATGCCCGCTTCGGCTACAGCCGCCCGGATCGCCGCGGAGGCCATTTCCCGATAGGGTTTTTGCTGGCCGGGCTTGGCGAATTTCACCATATTCACGCCGGCTACCAGTACTTTTGTCATGTGTGTTCTCCCGAACTAGGGTGTGATGCCCAGGTTGCCGAATACCGGCCCGAAGGTGTCCTGGATTGTGGTGGGATGCTGGGCACCGGTAAAGTCCCCGATCCGGTCCCAGGCCGCGTCGATCGCTTCCGCGGTCAACTCGGCTTTGGGGTCAAAGCAGGCGCCCTGGCTGCGCTCCCAGCGCAGCTTGGCAACCCAACCCGCGCCGACTTCGAACAGTGAACCGGATTCGGTGCTGGACTCGGCGCAGAGCCTCACCACGAGCGGTGTCACGAACTCGGGTTTGAGCGCTTCCAGCACGTCCTTCGGCAGAATGGTCTCGGTGAGCCGGGAACCGGCGACCGGTGCGATCACATTGACCTTGATGCCCTTTCTTGCGCCCTCGATGGCCAGGGTGTTGCTAAACCCGATCAAGCCGCGTTTGACGAAAGCGTAGTTGGCCTGGCCGAAATTGCCATAGATGCCGGCGGCGGAGGCGGTGTTGACGATGCGACCGTAACCCTGCTCCAGCATTATTGGCCATGCGGCCCTGGTCACCCGGTAGGCCCCCAGTGCATGGACCCGGTAGATCAGGTCCCAGTCCGAATCGGTCATCTTGGCGAAACTCGCATCGCGGAGGATGCCGGCGTTGTTCACCACCACTTCCACCCGGTCGTAGTTGTCGATGGCCGTGCGGATGATGGCCTCGCCGTTCTCGACAGAATCGTAATTGGCGACCGCTTCACCGCCTGCCGCCTGGATCTCGGCGACCACCCGGTCCGCCGCTTCACTGCCTTTTCCTTCACCGTGGCCGCCGCCGCCCAGGTCGTTGACGACTACCTTTGCACCGCGGCGGGCGAACTCCAGTGCGTGCGACCTGCCGAGCCCGGCACCGGCACCGGTAATTACCACCACCCTATCGTCGAATCTCATCGTCTCTGACATAGCGCAAGTCCTGTCTATGGGCTGCTGGTGGAGCACACTATGTCGAATTCGGCCCAATGCGGACAGGACATTTTTTCCCTTTGGACTTGACCATTTCTGTTACAGATTCCGCTGTGCCCCCGCCATGGCGCCCCCTGCCTTCGAGAGTGATTCAAATTGTGGGGTCATGCGGCGACCTGAAGTGGTTTGCTCTGCCCGGCAAAGCCTGGATACCATCTGGAAAATGCGGCCCCCAGACGGTCATCGACCACCTCTGCACGGACCTGCAACAGGGCATGCGCGCCTATCGGCGACCACCGCATCTGCTGTGATTTCGACATCCGTTTGTCGATCAGCTGGTTGACCGCCGATTCCACGAATGCGGTGGAGATTCGGCGGCCACTACGGTAGCGCCGACCGTAATTGGCTAGAGAATCCTGGTTGTTCTTAAGGTAGCGAAGAAGCTCCTTGATCAACCGACGCATGCGAACTGCGACCTGCTTTCCCGCAATCGTAGGCAGCCTGAGCCTGAACAGGATCGCCCTGATTCGGTTGAAGGCGCCACCAACATGTCCATGCCACAGTCGCCATTTCAGGGATTCCAGATTTTTACATAATGGATCATGATAGTATGTCGGAAACTGTTTGATCGCTTCCTTGCCGAACAGCACCCTTTTCAACACCGTAAGCGGGCGAGTGAGATGATACCAGTCCAAAATATGGGTGGCCTTGGGCAGGGCTGACATCAGCAAACATCTGAGCCCCGAATCTCCGTCCGTGAACACGGTAATATTATCGGTAATCTGGCCCTGTTCACATAGTCGTTGCTTCAACCGGTGTCTTGCCGCAGTGTTGATTTCGATTGTCCGCACGAATCCCAGGCTGCGAGAGTCTTTGTTTTCATTGAGGATTCTGCCCACAACGACCTCGAACGACCCTTCTGAGTGGGGGCGGCAATCTCTTACGTAGCCACTATCGAGGCCCACTACGGTCACCGGATTCTTAACCGCTTTCGGACACTCTATGTGCGTTGCATCGGCTGCCTCGTGCAATTCTGCATCCAGGCGTTGCCCGATGTTGAGCGCGCGGCGGCGGACGGTCGATGGTGCGTTCCCGGAAGCGACAGGCAACAGCAAGTCCAGAAGATCGGCCGTGCGCGCATACGGTATCATTGCCGCCATCTTGCTTTGGATAAACTCAAGTTCAGGGGAGACCCAGTTAGCCAGCCCGTCAATCTTGACGGTTTGAGCCCGGGTGTGTAGCCCCTCACAGGGACACCCATTGAAACGGGGCACCCGTAAATTTGCTCCGCCAAACAGACTCTTGAAACAGGCGGTGTGATAATCTTTGAGCGTCCGTCGTGTCCCGCATCGGGCACAAATCCGTTGTTCTTGTAGGAAACATTGGAGCTGAGATTCTACGAGTTCTTTCTGGATATTTGCCAGCAAGCACTTTGACTCAGCTATTGTCAGCCCCAGGGAGGCTGCATTCAACGGGCCGGTTCGCTCGATCTCAGAAACTATCACGGGCTCGGATGAATCGTTTTCATTCTTCAGGAGGAGGGTGAATTTCATGGTGTCTCCGGCGGCTGTTAGAGATGTTCCATGGTCCTACCTTTTATCCAACGACATCAATCACTTAACCTGCACCCCACCGTTTGAATCGCTCTCCGATTTCGGTGTCAAAAACTGGATGAAATGTGAGTGTTCCCCAGGTACCTCTGCATATTATCCATATCGTTTATTTAAGCAATTCACCGGCAATAATGAGCTTTCTCACTTCGTTGGTGCCCGCACCAATTTCCAATATTTTGCCGGTCCTGTAGAGACGGTTAATTTCAGAATCCCACATAAAGCCCATACCACCATGGATTTGCACACCACTGTCCAGGATACGCATACAGGCGCGGCCGGCGTGAAGTGCCGCCGCGGCAGACCGCATATGAATCTCACCACGACCGCCACCACCTTGTTCAAGGTCTTTTATTTCTTTCAATAACTGATAGGTTAGGCAGCGCATTAGCTCAAGGTCGGTGTACATATCAGCGAGCATTGATTGCACCATCTGGAATGCGGCAATAGGTTTTTTAAACTGCTGACGTTGTTTCGCATAATCAATCGTAATTTCTAACGCGCGCTGAGAAATACCAATCGCGTGCGAGCAGAGTACCACGCGTTCAATATCTAAGCCGCTCATCACAACTTCTACGCCGTTATTTTCTTCGCCAACCAGGTTTTCTGCAGGAACTTTACAGTTATCAAAAACCAACTCGCCGGTTTCACTGCCACGCCAGCCCATTTTGACTAATTTTTGTGCGACTGAAAAACCCGGGAAACCTTTTTCGACAATAAAAGCCGAAATACCGTGGGCTCCTTTTTCAGGCGCTGTTTTAGCGTACACCAGCAATACATCGGCAACGGGGCCATTGGTGATGAACATTTTTCGCCCGTTAAGTATGTAAAAATCACCTTCGCGTTCTGCCGTAGTGGCCATACTACCCAAAGCATCTGAGCCAGCACCGGGTTCTGTTAAGCCGAGCGCGCCAATCGCTGAACCGTCGCATAAACGGGGAAGGTACTTTTGCTTTAAGTGTTCATTCGCATTACGCAAAATATTATTCACGCACAAATTATCACTGGCCAGATAATTACCCGCCATGGTGTGGTTCCAGACGCTCATCGCCTCGCAGGCGAAGGCTTGCGCATATAAACTCAAGCCGGGGCCGCCATATTGCTCGGGTACGGTTATGCCCAGCAAGCCGACGTCAGCCATATTGCGGAAGGCCTGTTCTGGAAACCAGTCGTCCTTATCCATTTTATTAGATAAGGGGTACAGTTCGTCACGCGAGTACTTGTAGACCATGTCATAGACTTGCTGGTCTTCAAAACTAAATCCGTATTTAATTAAATCAATCATTTATGAACCATCCTTTTTTTGTTAAGTGAATTGGATATTAGCTTCATCGTATAAGTGAGCAAATTTATCACGTAAAGCTACTTTTAAAAATATGTACGCCTACTATGCCAGTGGCAAGATTATCAAGGGTTTATCCGATGACAATCAATTCATTGCCCGCGCAAAGTCTAACGCTGGCGCCTATTGCAACTTCGTTCAAACTGGCGTGAGGAAACACCGGGGGCGGCCTCGTACCTATGGACCAAAGCGGGCGCTGAAATCACTTTATGATGACCCCTCGGCCATGATCAGCGCAGCAAGTCCCGCCTATGGTGAGGAGCAGGTCTCCCTGGCGTATCGGGTGAGTGATTTACTGTGGCGACCCGCGGGCCGGTATCGTCTCGCGAGGCATGCTCCATTACCTGGCTTCTTGCTTCCCAAAGCAGGTTTGGTGCTCCTTCGGATTGTGGCTGAGAACCATCCGCCCCGGTATCGGCTCTGGGTAAGAATTCTGGACTCTTGAGATATGGAGTTATATTGGTGTAAAAGCACTTGGAATGCCACAATCTTGCTAAGCCGCAGGGCCACATACGATTCAAATGAGGAAGTGATATGAAATACGGAATTATTCTGGGGTCACCCACGTTGGCGGAGTTGCTACAAACCGCAGTACGCGCCGAAGCTGCCGGCTTCGAAAGTGTTTGGACCACTGAGTTTTTCAACTCCCACGGCCTGGTGCGTCTCGGCGCGGTCGCTGGCGTGACCGACCGGGTCAAGTTGGGTACGGCAATCAGCTACATATTTATGCGCTCGCCGATGCTGGCCGCATCCGCTGCCATGGATATTGATGAGCTGTCAGGCGGGCGCATGATTCTTGGCCTCGGCAGCGGCACCAAACGTATGAACGAGGACTGGTATTCCATGTCTTTTGACGGTGCGCCGGCGCCGCGATTCGAAGATGCAATTGGTCTGATCAGGGCCGCATTCGCTGCCCAGCATGGGGGCGGACTGCACTACAGTGGGCCACATTACAGTGTAAAAATACCGCTGTACTCGCGACCCAACGCCGCTCGCGAACAAATACCCGTCTGCCTGGCCGCAGTGAACAAGGGCATGATCAGGGCAGCAGCACGTACAGGAGACGGCCTCATCGGACACCCTGTATTTACTCGTGACTGGATCAAAAATACCGTCAACCCGGCGCTGCAGGGCAGCAAGTGCAAGCTTTACCCGTATGTCATGACGTCAATTGCCGACTCAACAGAGCAGGCTCGAGCAGAAGCCAAAGCCCAGATCGGTTTCTACTATACGACACGCCTCTATCATTCTATTCTGGAACCCCTGGGCTGGGTCGGGCATGGCGAGAACTGTGCCAACGCCTTTCGCAGGGGTGACTTCAAGGGCGTGGTCGACGCTGTAACCGATGAAATGGTCGATGCAATTGCCATCACGGGAACACCGGATGCTGTGCGCGACCAGTTGAAACAATGGGACGGCCTGGCAGACGAGGTCATACTCTACCCACCGAGTATTGGTATTGCTCCCGGACGTGTGCAAGAAAACCTAGACGCCATGATTGAGACCTTCGCCAGCAGAACGTAATCCCGCCGGGCTTCGACCTGCTGGCGGCCGGACCCGCCGTGATCGGATTGCGCCGGGGTAACGATCGGGTCTGCTCGCGCTATTTCTCGCTGTTGACTCATGTAGATTCCATAGAAGACACGCACTAATTTGCGCATGACAGCACCCAGTGCGGACATTTTTGAGATTGCCGGCTTTCACCAATCGCTCGTATAGAGCCGGTACCTCCGGGGTTTACGGGAGGCACCATGGTCGCAAGCTCAGCTCAACTCAAATCCTTCATAGTCGTTTGAGGCACATTGATTGCACTGTTCCATAAACATTGGAACATCAATGTAGTTCAGAAATTGATGCGTCTTCCCCGGGATATTCGCTCCCATATACCAGGAATCCGCTTGGGGGAATAACGTCATTGAGGCTACTTCACTAACATGCCGCGCCCAGGAATCTTCTGCCGGTGCCGTCGCCTCAATGCGAGTCAGGCCCCTATTACGTAAATACTGTAAGCACTCGACGATCCACTCGCCCTGTAACTCAGCGCACGTCGGTCCATTGCACAACCCGGCCGGGCTCAATGGCCCATAGAGAAAAAACATGTTAGGGAAACCCGAGGCAGCCATCCCCAGGTAATCCTTTACACCACTGGCCCATTTATCTTTGATGGTCATGCCTTTGGTCCCACGAATGTCTATTTGGGTAATCCCCCCTGTAACCGCATCAAAGCCTGTCGCGAGGACAAGCAGATCAAGTGGATAATCGCCCTCAGATGTACGGATGCCCGTTGCAGTGATTTCCTGAATTGGATCTTCGCGAACATCAATCAAGGTCACATTATCCTGGTTGAATACCTCGTAATACCACTGCTCCAGCGATGGGCGTTTAGTTCCAAAGGGATGAGGCGGATCAGTGGGCGCCAGCTTTTCTGCAAGGGCGCTATCATCTATACGCTCCCGGGTCTTATCGCGCCAGAAGTCATATGCTGTCCGGTTGGCTTCCTGGTTGAGGAGTACATCGTTGAAAGTGCCAACCCAGTAGTGAAATCCACCCATGGACCACGCGTTTTCATAGACTGCTTGGCGCTCTTTTGCGGAAACTTCCAGGGCGGACTTATCGACGGGCGTGATATCGAAAAAACCACCGAAATCCTCGCGCCTTTTGCGAAAGTGTTCCGGATAGTCTTTCTTCATTTCCCGTTGAGTGACCTCGTCGAGTCTGGTTTGCCGCATGGGTAGTGCGAGAATTGGCGTTCGCTGGAAGACAGTGAGATGTAATGCGTCCTTACTCGCTTCTTGAATTATCTGAACCCCGCTCGCTCCAGTGCCAATGACGCCAACGCGCTTACCAGTAAATCCCAGGCCTTCCTGGGGCCACAGCGCGGTGTGATGGCATTCGCCCTTGAATTGATCGAGGCCCTCGATATCGGGCACGTAGGCTTTTGCAGCGAACCCGGTGCAAAGGATGAAGTAGCGAGCGCGATAGTCGGTACCCTGATCCGTTTGTATGTGCCATTGGTCAAGACCTGGATCAAACTGAGCCGACGTGACTCGCGTGCGAAACTCAATATCCTGGCTGAGATTTAATTTTTCATCGACATAATGGAAGTAGCGGCGCAGCTCGTCCCAGGAGGGAAATCGTTCCGTCCAATTCCAGTCTCGCCAAAGCTCTTCAAATGAGTATTCGTAGTTCGGCACATTGGAGTCGACTCTAGCGCCAGGATAGCAGTTCCAATACCAGGTGCCACCTACGTCTGCACCCGCGTCGATCAGCCGCACCGAAAATCCATGTTGACGTAGATGATAGAGCTGATACAAACCATTGAATCCGGCTCCTACAAGGAGCACGTCAAATTCTTCAATATTCAGTTCATCTGACATCTCCGTCCCCCATATCCAATTCCACTCATCAGGAAGGCCTTCCTGTAGTTAGCCTGACCGACCACAATTTCGCCCTCTTTTAGAACTCCGGGATGAGACAGGAATGAATCGATTCCACTCCCGGGATCTCACGCGCCAGGGTTCTGATTGCGAGCTCGGCTTCTTCCAGCTTGAAATTATGCGTGTGCATCTTTGCAATTGGAACCCGGCCACTTTCGATCGTCCGAATAGCGGACGTATACCCACTTGATGTAACACCAATCGCGCCCTTGATGGTTATTTCCTTCATCAATACCTGGTCTGACATGAAGTTCGGAATGGCCTTCCCGCCTTTTACTCCGGCCAACACGATGGTACCCCCCGCACGTATCATTAGAAGTGCGTCGCTTACAGGTTTAACGGCATAGGGTGAGACATCCAATACGACATCCACACCGCGACCCCGGGTGATTTCAAGTACCCGATCAACAGGGTCTTCATTGTCTACGTCGATCACATAATCAGCGCCAAACTCCTGTGCCAGTTTCAACTTTCGCGCATCAGCCGCCAGGCCTGTAACTATAATATTTTTTGCCCCGGCCTCACGGGCGGCGATAACACTGGCAAGGCCACGTTGACCAGGCCCCATGATCAGAATGTCGTCCCCGATTTTTGTTTGCGGAATCTCGACAGCCCATCGATAACCTGCACCCAGGGGGTTAAACATCACGGCAATTTCCGGCGGCAGATCCGGGTCCATCTTATGCACGATGGAATTGCCATCAATAAACATGTACTGCGAATACGCTCCCCAGAGCCCTGGTTCATCACTGAGCGGTATATAAGAATATATTCGTCGCTGTCCGCACAGGTGGTATTGGCCGCCTAGGCAAGTCGAACAGCCGTGGCAGGCAATCATGGTCTCTACCGCAACACGATCGCCCACATCGACGTTCCAGCGCCTGGCGGCATTGTCACCAATCGCCGCGATGCGACCCAGGGGTTCATGCCCGGGCACCGCAGGGATAGGTGCACCGAGCAGGCCCTCATACTGTTCATAATCTGAGCCACAAATACCGCAGGCTTCAATCCGCAATATCGCACTATTGGCGTCTATTTGAGGGATGGGGAGCTCTCGACAAACCAGCTCACGAACACCGGTTTGCACTATTACAAAGGATTTTTTGGGTAGCACAACGTCACCTATGGCAAATTGATCACACTGATGATGGTACACATGCGTGCGTCTCGTGACCGGATTGCGCCTCGAAAATGGTACTCAACCCGGTGCTTGACCTGTTGGAGGCCATTCTGCGACCCCCACTTCCAGTGGTATTGCCAGGCTTTTCAGCAACTGGGAAAACATGGTCCAGTTGCCGATAGCAACAACCAGTTCAACACGCTCGGCTTCAGTTTCGAGATGCTGGAAGCATGCATCCCAGGTGGCATCCTGAATAAAACCGTTTTCCAGGCAGTCATCGGTCGCTTGCAATACCGCACGATCGGCATCCGATAAAGTGCTGGAATTCTTCCAGTCCCTGACAGCCAGCAAATCCTCCTCGGAAATCCCCATATCTCGCGCAATGCGCCAATGCTGCGTCCACTCGTAGACAGAGTTGGTGGCCCAGCCCAGGCGCATGATAATCAGTTCGCGCAGGCGAGGATCAAGCGAGTTACCAGTAAAAAGCAAGGTGGTTAGAGTATTGGCGAGCGCACCAGCTACTTTTTCATTTTGCAGCAAGATCCGAAAAACAGACAGCTCACCGAAGGCTTCGTCATAGCCAAGATTCCTTATTCGTCTTATAGACTCTTCAACTGAAAGCATAGATACTTTTGGTGCAGTCATGAAATACCTCTCTTTTATAATGTGTTGACTAACATTGTCTGGAAGCCTGTAATCGCGTCAATTCGATGCAGTTAATTTCCAGGCAACGGACCGGACCCGCGCACGCTATTTCTCAGTGCAGGCGACGGGTTGAAAGCACGGCAAAATGAAATCTTCCGCAATGCGTTCAAACTTCACTTTCACGGGCATATCGAGGGTTATTTCCTCAACAGAACAGTTGATCAGCCTGGACGCCATTCGAACCCCTTCATCCAATGCGACCACTATGGCTGCATATGGAACGTCTGCAGCAAAAGCCGGGTGAAACGCCTGATGGGTGACTGTCCACGAAAAAATACTTCCCCGGCCTTTAGACGGTGCCCACTCATACTCAAACGAGCCGCAGTGGGCACATAAGTACCGTGGGAGAAAGCGCCAACAGCCGCACGAGGTACATCTCTGGAAGTAGAGGCGGCCTTTCTGGCAATTAGCCCAAAATTCCTGATCGATAGGATCACGTACTAGGGGTTTGGGTCTGGTGGTAATTCTCTGCTCGGTCATGATGCTCTTCTCAAAATTGCGATACTGCCATCTCCGAGATCGCCCCATCCAGTGACCAGCCCAAGTTGCGCATCCTTGACCTGCCGGTCGCCTGCTGTACCGCGGAGCTGGCGGACTGCTTCAAGGGTGTGATTCAACCCCCATACGTGGGCCTCGCTGAGAAGCCCGCCATGGGTATTGAGCGGAAAATTTCCCCCGAGTTCGATTTGTCCGTCTTTGACAAAACCTAGAGCATCGCCTGCTTCAAAATATCCGAGCGCTTCCAACTGCAACAGAACGACATAGCTGAAGCAATCATAGATTTGTAAAAAGTCCATCTCGTGTCGCTGCACGCCGGCCATCTCAAATGCCCTGGGTGCAGCGTAGCTCAAGCCGATTTTGAATGGATCGGGTCTTGAAGGAATGTCGTCTGCGGGGTAGGGGTGCCCTTCAGCGGCGCCGGCAATTAACACCGGGTGGTGCGGCATATCTTTGGCGCGTTCCGCACTGCTGACAATGACTGCACAGGCTCCGTCAGTTTCGAGGCAGCAATCATAAAGCCTGAAAGGCTCCGATATCATTCGCGCGCCATAATAGCCCTTTTCGTCCAGGGGCTTGCCATAGGTGTATGCATTTGGGTTCAGCTGCGCATGACGGCGGCAAGCCAGAGCCACTGCCGCCATCGGCTCCGGGCCCACCCCGTAAATGGTTGAGTGGCGCATCGCGAGCCAGGCGTACATTTGCACAGGTAGCATCACACCAAACGGAAGATAATACCCGGCGATAGTATCGCCCAATGTATTCATATTCATGGCTCGCGCCGCTGGTCGGCCACGCTTTGGGCGCAGTGCCGAGTAGCCATTCCATCCAAGAACAACCAAAACATTGTCCGCAACCCCCGCTGCGACAACCATAGCGGCGTTTTGCAAGGCGGCAGTTGGGCTCGCACCGCCCATATGTACCGTCGAGGCGAACCTGAGAACATCAATGCCCAGATTTGCAGCGAGTTCCTCAGAGGTGGTGTAAACGGGAGGCGTTACCATTCCGTCAATATCAGATGGCTTTAATCCTGCATCGGCGATCGCCGAAATGCTGGCCTCCAGCATCATATGGACCGCTGTCTTGTCGGTTCCTTTTACATACTTCGTCTGGCCTATGCCAACAATCGCAGACTTATCGCTAAAGCTCATTCTATGTTACTGCCCAGTCACTTATGCTCATCGTGTCTCGCATCCATTGAAATCGAACTCACATGAAAGTTTTAACGCGGGTCACGAATCGTCACTGTACCCTGAGCGACTGCTGCTGTCCGGCCGTCATTGGTCACATCGATACGCACCACCGCCTGGGTTCTGGAAATATTTACAATTGCCGCCGTTGCATCGACCACCCCCTTGGAGACTGGTGCGGTCAGATTGATCTTGAATTCCGTCGTGGCTGCCCACTGGCCTTTATTCATCGCTGGATAACAGACACAGCCGAGCATATGATCGCAAAAGGCAGACAGGACACCGCCATGCATATTACCAAACGGCGTCAACAATTCCGGCCGGACATCCAATTGACCACGCAAGAAGCCGGGCCCGGCTTCTACTATTTGAATACCCAAAAATGTTTGCAACCCACCGCCATCCATCTTGTTGTTCAAAAATTCCTCTGCGATTGTTTCGTCATAGGGAATCTTTCTCTCTCTACTTTGGGTCATCTTTTACTCCAGCTGTGGGGGCGCTCTTGCATGGCCTTTGACTATACCCGTGACACTATAGCGGGTGAAGCTTTACGGGCATAGTCGCGAAGCCGCGGACAAAGTTGGACTGCACCCGCTCTGGCTCGCCTACCAGTTCCACAAAACTGAAGCGCTGCATGATCTCCTCCCACAGGATGCGCAACTGCATCTCTGCCAGGCGATTGCCCATGCAGCGGTGTACACCGAAACCGAAAGAGCTGTGGTGACGGGGGTTGGAGCGGTCGATGATGAACTCATCGGCATTGTCTATGGTGTTTTCATCCCGGTTTCCCGAGAGATACCACATAACTATCTTGTCACCTTTGCGAATCTGCTTGCCCTTGAACTCGACATCCCGGGTGGCGGTGCGGCGCATGTGCATGAGAGGCGTCTGCCAGCGGATGATCTCCGACACCATGCCGGGGATCAGGCTGTGATTAGCTCGCAGTTTGGCATATTCAGCGGGGTTCTGGTTCAGTGCCAGCACACCACCGCTGGCTGAGTTGCGCGTGGTGTCGTTGCCGCCGACGATAAGCAGCACCAAGTTGCCCAGGTACTCCATGGGCCGCTCTACTAAGTCGGCGGTGTTGGGGTCGCGCTGCAACAGGGAAATCAGGTCGAAACCACCTTCCCGGGTCTTGCGTTCATGCCAGATACGGGTAAAGGTTTCCAGGCAGTCCATCATGCCTGTCATTCGTTCCTCTTGATCTACATTACCGCCGGCCATTTCGGGGGACCCCGCGGCGAGATCCGACCAGTACGTCAGTTTATGGCGTTCCTCGAAGGGAAAATCAAACAGTGTGGCCAGCATTTGTGTGGTCAGGTTGATGGACACCCGGTCAACCCAGTTAAAGGTTTCGTCCACTGGCAGATGGTCCAGAATCTCTGCCACTCGCGAGCGGATCAGTGATTCCATCTGCGCCAGGTTTTGCGGCGCCACCACTGGCTGCACCGCACGCCGTTGTAAATCGTGCTTGGGTGGATCCATCGCGATGAACATCTCGATAGGCAGATCCTCTGTCAGGTCGCCGATAACGATGGTGGGCTCGGAGGAGAACACCTCGTGGTTGGCCTCCACTGCCATAATGTCCTCGAATCGAGTCACCGACCAGAATGGACCGAAGGGGCTATCTGACTGGTAATGGACCGGGTCTTCCGCGCGCAGTCGCGCAAAGTAGGGGCGCCAAGCGTCCTGCTCGTAGAGGCGCGGATCGCTAAGATCAAACTGCGCCAACGGCGTGGTATTCGGGTCGGGTAATTTCTCTGCCTGGTTCATCGCATTATTCCTCTGGTTATATTCTGTCTGGGCGCAGTTACCGGGTTACATCTGGTACTCGGGCAAACGCACCACCATACCGTCAAGCGCGTCGTTCACCTCAATCTGGCAACTGAGGCGGGATTGCTCGGTGCGGTCTGGCCGCATGCCCAGCATGGCCTCTTCCATCGCATCCGCTGTACCGCTGGCCGGCTCCCAGTCGCCCTCAACAAAACAGTGACAGGTACCACAGGCACAGGCTCCGCCGCAGTCGGCGTCTATGCCCGGCACCATGTTGTCCAGGGCGTTCTGCATCAGGGTTTTACCGGTTTCAGCTTCTATGGTGTGACTGGTACCGCAGTGTTCAATCAGGGTGATCGTTGGCATTGCTTACTGCTCCTTTAGTTTCCATGCCTGCAGTGTATCGCTCTGGCAGGGTAGCGGGAGGTCATTTTTTGACATAAGGGAGTCATTTAAAGACAATGGGGCATGCCTGAAACCGCCAAGCACCTGCATATCACCAGCCACTATTCGCGCATTCTGGCGCGCTTGCTGCGGCTTCAGGAGCGGGACCTGCCGCGCTTGCTGCAGGGCACACACCTGCCTCACACCGTACTGTTGCCCGGTGATGAGACCCGGCTCAACTGGCAGCAGCAACTGCGTATCATCCAGAACGCCCGCTTTTTTAACAGTGCTCCGGAGCTGGGCCTGGAACTGGGGCGCGCGCTACACCCCACCACCCACGGGCCCATGGGCTATCTTGCCCTGAGCAGCCCGGACCTGCTCACCGCCCTGCAGTCACTGCGCGACTTTTTGCCACTGCGGATCGGGATTGTCCAGCTGGGGCTGGAACAATCGGGCCAGTGGCTGCATTGCAGGCTGAAGGTTCTAATTGCAGCACCGCCGGAGGAACAGCGAACCCTGCTGGAGTGCTTTGCACTGTTACTGCAAACCCTGGTGGAGTCGGTTATCGGCCGGCCTCTGGATGACGCGCGCCTGGAGTTGGAGTTCAGGGCGCCAGGCTACCGCAAGCTGTACGCCAACTACTTCAGTACGCCAATCCGTTTTTCAACACAGTCCAGCCAGTTGCTGTTGCCGATCAGTCTGTTGCGAGCGCCCAATACGGCCGGCGACTCCGCCGCCTATGCCATGGCTAGTGACCTCTGCGAACAGTTGCTGCACCAGTTGCCGCCAACAGCACTGTCCATGACCGACCGGGTGAGGCGGCGGCTGCTGTCCACACCGGCGGGCGTTGCTAAGGAGGAGGATGTGGCGAGAGAGTTGTTCGTGTCCAAGCGCACTCTCGCCCGACGGCTGGGCCAGGAAGGCACCGGTTACAGGGAGATAAGGGATGCATTGTTTGCAGAACTGGCCGCCAGCCACCTGCGCCAGAGCGAGTTGAGCGTGGAGGCCATCGCGGCACTGCTGGGCTACCACGACAGTGCCAATTTCCGCCGCGCATTCCGCCGCTGGTACGGGCTCAGCCCCAGCGAATTCCGCGCGGCATAGGCCGCTACCTACAGCGGGTGCAGACGCACCGGCAGCGAGGTGTAACCGCGCACGAAATTCGAGCGCACCCGCTCCGGCTCGGCCAATACTTCCACCCGTGAAAAGCGCTGCATGATTTCTTCCCACAGGATGCGCAGCTGCATTTCCGCCAGGCGGTTGCCCACGGAACCTGAATCTAACTGGCCGGCTGGGGGTACCGACGATTTTATGGGGCGGCGACGCCGCCAGGGACTGCCCGGATATGGCCCATGGCCACAGGAACAGTCTTGATCCTGATAGGTGACTGAATCACTTCACAGAAGTAGCTCAACGGAAAAAGTTGGGAGCACCCACCAGGAGCCTTGCAACAACAAGGGAACAAAATTCCCGGGGGAGCTATTGTCCTACTGACACCGAGCGGCTTATAGGTGCCCCGCTTTACCGGGCATTGCCCCGCAGATCGAGCAGCGTATGCAGTTTGAGTGCTGCCTTGGTCGTGCGAAATGGCGCCCACGGAAACACCGACAGACACAAATCTATCGTGGTAGTGTCGAGGGCATAAACCGACTCTTTCAAATCGACGCCAAAGGGTTCGTTTGCGTAAAGCTTCCGAGCGATTCCAATCAGACTTTGTGCGAAGTCGTCATAGATCCGCCAGTCTCGCGTTGCATTGACGTTGGCCAGGGTATTGCGGGACACCACAGCCCGAACACCGAGGTGATAAAGCTTGTTGCGTTGGGCACGAAGGCAAGCCTCGATATCCCGCAGGCTCTCCCGATAGGTCAGTTGGGCGAAGGCCATACAGAGAAACTGATCGAGACACGAGAACGTCTTGAACTTGTGTTCCCCATTGTACCTGGCCACGCAACGACGAAACGTCGTCAATGGAAGATGCCGCGTCAACTGTGCAAAAACCAACGTTCCCTGGTTCATCGTGCCACTCCCCGAAGTCAGTGTTCGGAGCCCGACAAAACCGGTGATTACAGTTCAAATCGAGACCAGATGAAAATGTCATTTAATCATTACTATTCAGAAGGTTATGAACAATGATCGGCCAAACGCTGGGACACTACTGAACGGTCAGAAATGGACAATCTGGATTTTCCGACTCAAACATAGCCTTGTTCAATACACTGAACAGAATTGACAATCCCGGCTCGCTCGAGTAAATTCCCTAACGAACGTTTAGCAGGGGCTTCGAATGGAGCAAACTCAAGAACGCCTGCTCAATGCGGCAGCAGAACTGTTTTCTAAACAAGGCTATGCGGGGGTGTCGATGCGTGATATCGCCCGGGCAGTGGGTATTACGCAGGCTGCTATCTATCACCATTTTCCCAATAAAGACGCTTTGTATATCGCCACTGTCACCCACTTGTTTGAACAACACACCCTGGGTATCAGCAAAAAAATGTCGACAATCGATGACCCTGCCCAGCGGCTGGAGGTGCTTATCGGTGCCATGCTGGAGGCCACAGAAAAGGACCCGCGGTTCAGGCGTATTTATATGCGCGAACTACTGGAGGGCGATGAGAAGAAACTTGCGGCAATCGCAGAGAACGCATTTACGGCATTTTACGAACCGCTCTATGCATTGATGGGTGAGCTGGCCCCCGACAGTGACCCACAGCTTCTTATTTTTTCTATGGCGGGCATGATATTTCATCACCTCGAGGTGCGTAAGCTCGCACCCCATCTGCCACATGCAGCCGAAGGCAGTACTGGAATTCCTTTACTGACAAGCCATATCACCCAGCTGTTTTTGCATGGGGTAAACCCCGCATGAAATGGCTGCTATTGAGCATTTTCGCACTGGCACTGTCGGGATGCGGGAAAGCTGCGGATGGCGATATTGGTGTCACAGCTCCCGTGACAGGCACTCGGGTCATTGTCACTAACCCGCAACAGCGGTCCATCGATTACAGTTTGACCGCGCTTGGCACCGTTGAAAGCATCCATAACCCGACCATCTCCGCGGAAACATCGGGACAACTTGTCGGTATTGAGGTCAGTGAGGGCCAGACTGTTGACGCACAGCAGTTACTTGCGTCTATAGACAACACTTTGTACAGCATAGAGGTGGATAAGGCAGCAGGTGAATTAAAGCGCCAGAAAGCGTTACTGGACAACCAGCAGCGAGAAGTAAATCATCTGCTGCGCCTGGCAAAGTCACAGTCGGTCTCCAAGGACAAGCTGGACGATGAACAATCGCAGCTACAGATGTTATCGGCCATGCTGGAGGTGGCGAAAAAGCAAAGTGAGCAGACGCAGTATCTTGAATCCAAGACCCGGGTACTAGCGCCGAGAGAGGGCTTGATCGCCAAGCGATATGTCTCTACCGGCGACTATGTTACCCCGGGGCAGCCCTTGTTTGACCTGGTCTCAGTAAAAAAATTGCAAGCGCGCCTGGCCTTCGCCGAACACCACGCCGCCACTATCCGCATAGGCAAAGCAGTCAGGTTGCAATCCCCGGCCTCGCACGAGACCGTCGCTCTCGGCAAGGTAGGCAGTATCAACCCGCGGATCAATCCAAGGAGCCGGGCTCTTGATGTCATTGTCGAGTTTGACAACCCCGGGGGCTGGTATCCGGGTGCCAGCGTCGATGCCAGGCTGATCCTGGGGCACACCGAGGGCGCGCTGACTGTGCCGATTCTCAGCGTGGTAAGGCGTGAGGGCGACGATGTTGTATTTGTCGTTAACGGCGATCATGCCAGCAAGCGCATAGTGAAGCTGGGCTGGCAAGAAGACGACTGGGTGGAAGTGTTGGAGGGCCTTTCCACACAGGACCAGGTAATAACCGAGGGTTCCGCGCTGGTCAGCGACGGCAGCAAGCTGATCTTCAATGTGAAGAATCCCGCACTGTGAGTTTCATTGATATTTTTGTCCGCCGCCGGGTCCTGGCTTACATGCTTAGCGCGGCCATCCTCCTGTTCGGCCTCATCGGGCTGAGGGATATTGGCCTGAACCGCATGCCCAATGTCAGCCCGCCGGTGGTAACCATAACTACGGTCAACCCCGGCGCCAGTCCGGAGATCATGGACAGTAGTATCACCAGTGTAATTGAAGCTTCGGTTAACTCGATTTCAGCAATTGATTATGTGCGTTCACAGTCCGTCCCCAGCGTGTCACAGATACGGGTAGCGTTCGAACTCAGCAAAGACGCGAACGTGGCCTTCAACGAGGTGCAGGCCAAAGTCAACCAGGTGATCAACGATCTGCCTGATGAGGCAGAAACACCCATTGTGGCGAAGGTCGATCCGAATGCCATTCCGGTGATGTGGCTGGTGCTCAAGGGTGATCGCCCCTTGAACGAGCTGAACAGGATAGCCCGCCAGCAGGTCAAAAAGCTGCTGGAGAACATCAATGGTGTGGGCGAGGTATTTGTCGGCGGCGGTCGTGAGCGCAAGATACGCGTGGACATCGATCTGGCAAAAATGTCTGGCCTTGGAGTTACCACGCAGGATGTGATTGCAGCATTCGCCCGAGAGCATATCCAGATTCCGGGGGGATACCTGGTCAGCGGTAACCTTGAAAAGCTCCTGCATCTGGACCTGGAATACCACAGTGTACGCGAACTTGGGAATCTGGTGGTGATGTGGCGTGATCAGATCCCAGTCACGCTTGCAGATATCTCTGCCATCAGTGACAGTCTGTCAGACAAGCGCAGCCTGGCCCGTCTTAATGGACGCGAAGGCGTCGCGATCGGTATCCAGAAGGTGCAAAACGCCAATACGGTCGCCTTAGTCCGGGAAGTGTCTACACGGCTTGACGAACTGGTCAGGCCGTCCTTACCCGACGGTGTGGAATTGATCGTCGCTACCGACGAGTCAGATATCATTGAAGCTACTGTCTCCGCCCTTAAGAGTCATGTACTGGAAGGTACGTTTTTGGCAGCGCTGGTGGTGTTATTTTTCCTGCTGAATTGGCCGGCAACACTGATCATTGCCACGGCTATTCCCGTCTCCCTGGCCGGCGCGGTGGTGGTGATGTATTTTGGTGACTATACCTTCGATATTATGACCCTGTCGGGCCTGCTGCTACTGATTGGCGTGGTGGTCGATGATGCTATTGTGGTTTTGGAGAACATCCATCGCCAACATGAAATAGGGGATGTGAGTGCCGACCAGGCGGCCAGCGCGGGTACTCGCGAAGTGCTGTTTCCGGTTATCGCGGCATCTCTGACACTGGTTTGCATGTTCACCGCTGTGATTTTTATGCCAGGTATGGTCGGTATTTTCATGCGCTCCTTTGCAGTGGTCGTCGTGGCCGGTGTCATCGCATCGTTGTTTGTATCGTTGACGCTCACGCCGGCATTATGCGCACGCTTTCTTGGAGCTCCGGTCAGGAGCAACAAAGGCCCTATTGGCCTGCTGCACCTTTTTCATGCCGGAACGGAGCAAGTTTACAGCTCGGTGCTGGATCGCTGTCTTCGATACCGCTGGACCGTGATGCTGGCCACCGTGCTGGTTGTGTTGAGCAGTGGTTATTTTGTCAAAAAACTGGGTGCAGAGTTTTTCCCGGAGGATGATGAATCCCGTTTTTTGGTCAACTTGAAAGCACCCATTGGTACTTCCGTGGACTACATGGACGCAAAGATAGACCAGGTTGAAGCGCTGATCTCGCGTCACGGGGAGGTAAGCCATATCTTCTCTATCATAGGTTCCGCGCGCTCTTCTGATGTTAATGAAGCCACTGTCAACGTCATGTTAAAGCCAAAAGCGGCGCGCGAAGTTTCCCAGCGAACCTTTATGAATGAGGTGCGTAACGAGCTGGTCGAGGTGCCCGGCCTGCAATCGTACGTGGCCAATTTTCCGTTCATTTCGGGTATGAGCGACGCACCCTTGCAGGTCTATGTGACCGGGCCAGATCTGTATGAGTTGGCCCGGCAATCCCAGTTGGTATTTGAGCAGCTGGCGGGTCTTGCGGGCATGGGTGACATCCGTATGGATCTGCAGCTGGATCGCCCGATGCTGCGCTTTGATATCGACCGCAACCGCGCCAAGGCGCTGGGCATCGACACTGGCACGATTGGGGATTCCCTGCGCGTGCTCGCCGGCGGTGCCGACATTGCTAAGTACAGCGAACTGCCAGGGGATGGTGAGCGCTACGACATTCGCCTGGCGGCACAGCATGCAAGCATGCGCAATGCCAAGGATCTGGAAGATATTTACCTGCGCGGACCTGATGGGGACCTTGTTCGTCTTGATTCGGCAGTAACAATATTTGAGGACTATGGCCCGGCAGCAGTAAATCGCATGAATCTCAACTTCGCAGCGGAATACCTCAGTACGCCGGATGTATCACTGGCTGAAGCCATGGTTATGTTTCGCAAAGTTACCAGCGAAGTTTTGACACCGGGATACCGGCTGGTACTGGGGGGCCAGGCAGATGAATTGGAAAAGTCCAAGGGCTACCTGTTATTCGTGTT
This sequence comes from Gammaproteobacteria bacterium, assembly GCA_030427485.1. Lineage (GTDB taxonomy): Bacteria > Pseudomonadota > Gammaproteobacteria > Pseudomonadales > Halieaceae > Marimicrobium. The sequence continues at coordinate 4,454 of JAUICG010000048.1, read as the reverse complement.
TGGCACCGGCCTACTGCTGATATACATGGTACTGGCCAGCCAATTCAACTCTTTCCTGCAGCCGATACTGGTCATGCTGGCGCAGCCGCTGGCAATTGTCGGTGGCGTGTTCGCCCTTTGGCTGGCGGGCTACACACTTAGCATTTATTCCATGATTGGTCTGGTTCTGCTGGTGGGTCTGGTGTCAAAAAATTCGATTCTGCTGGTGGATCTGATCAATCGCTATCGCCAGCAGGGTATGGATCCCAGCACTGCAATTCGCACGGCATGTCCCCGCCGTATGCGCCCGGTGCTGATGACCTCCTTGACTGTTGTGCTGGCCATGACGCCAGCTGCCCTAGGGGTGGGTGTAGGCGCCGGACAATACGGACCACTAGCTGTCGCAGTGATAGGCGGAGTGGTCAGTTCAACACTGTTGACCCTGGCGGTGATTCCAGTAGCGTACTCGCTGATGGCGCGTTGGCTGGTTGTTCAGCCCAATCAGGAAGTTGACTAGAACCGAGTTTTTCGAGGTGTTTATGCACACGCGATCCGCCGCTGAGAAGGCGCGTATCATTGATCGATTGTCACATTCTGTTGTGCATACCCATTTGCAGGGAATCTGCCTGGAAAGTATTAACGGTGACGAATTGACTATGAAATTGCCTTATAGGAAGGAGTTGGTGGGTAACCTCGAAACTGGCGCCACCCATGGTGGAGCACTGACCGTGTTGCTGGATCATACACTCGGTACAGCATGTATTTGCTGTGACCAGATCGAGGCCGCCATCACGCCAACGTTGGACTTGCGCATCGATCACCTGAGTGTAGCTCCGGCGGATAAGGATATTTTTGCAGTGGCCCGGATATATAAGGTCACGCGAAGAATCCTATTTGCGGAGGGCTTCGCCTACTGTGAATCGAGGGATAGGCCCATTGCCAAAGCCACTGGCAGCTGGGTGTTAATGCCGGAGTTGCGGCTTTCCGAGTTACTACTGTCAACTGAGGCATCCGTGCAACAATGACCCTATCGGATCTTATACATTATGAGCCCAATGCCAGAACTCTGGAGCGATGGCTAAAAAAGGTACCATACGCCACATACCTTGGTATCAAAGCCGAGGTCCACGGCAACGAAATCCTTTTCATCCTGCCCGCAGATAAAAAGCTGATTGGCAACCCGACTCTACCTGCGATTCATGGTGGTGTGGTGGGTGCTTTTATGGAGCAGGCAGCAGCGTTTCACCTGATAGCTAAAATGGATAAACCTGTGTTGCCAAAGATCATCAACTTTTCCCTGGATTATCTTCGCCCCGCACGCTTGCGCGATACCTATGCCGAGTGCACACTGACTCGACAGGGGCGGTTTATCGCCAATCTCAGTATCACTGCCTGGCAAGAAAAGAGCGACGAGCCCAATGCCATCGCCAGAGCGCATTTTCTGATACCGGAAAGAGATCGATAAGGCGCCTGTTGGGTACGACGATTTAGCCTCAAAACAAGGCCTGGCGCCACACACGTGGGGCTCGACTGACCAGAAATGTGCAATCTCTCGTCACTTCGAGAGCTTCTTGCAGGAATATTCTGCCTGTGATTCCCACTTTTAGAGTAAAAAAAGCTACTTGTCAGTGCCCTTTGTAGCGCACCGCCACCCGCCGGGCCAGCGGCGAGGTCAACTGTTGCAGCCTGTCCCTGGCGAATTCCAATATCAAGCTGCCACCGGCAACTGAAATAGTCCGCGACAATGCTTCTTCCAACGGTAGTTGTTTAGAGCAACGACATTTTCAGAGCCTGAAGTCACTGGAGTCGCGCCATCACGACTAGAATGGCACCGATACTTGCTGTAATAGCGCCGGTAATTCTGGAGCTTGTTCTCCAGGTCTGATGCGGTCCAGAACAAGGTCTGATCCAGCAGCTCTCGCCGGACACTGCCTATCAATCGCTCCACAAACGGATGAGACATTGGCACATGTGGCAACGACTTGACATGTTTGCTTTGCCTCACCATCACTGGCAAATTCGCCCGCATCGGCCTCTTTTAACGCCTGTTGTATTTCCCGGACCTGCCATTCGTTGAGTTCGATGAATTCCCGGATGGCTTCAGAAGCGAGAAACGACTTCGACCGCTGCGTAGCAGCTGCGAGCCGGTCCAATTGCTCTTTAAGTTCGTCGTCAAGACGGATGGTCATGGTCGTGGACATAAAAACACCGCGAGGTTGTGTCGAGGTGTACACACCGTAGCACAGCAGATTGCCTGGTCTCCATCCAGCCGGTTTTCACTGCCGGGCTTTTGCCGGGTTGAGTCCTGCGCGGTTGTGCATGGTGGCGCAGTTTGCAACGGGCGGCCCACCATAAAGTTTAGTAAAAACAATTGATTAAAATTTCAGATGAGGCGCGTTCTACGGTGAAGTGCGACAGTAGCTCGGGAAACACTGTAATAAAGCCTCTCGGGGCGTCATATAGCCTAGACACTTCCTTGGAATATTGTTGATCTTTTTCGCCAGGTCGTTCAGGTTTTCTTGGGTTATCGCCTGGATATCAATCGACCTCGGTAAATAGCGCCTCAGTCGGCCATTCATGTTCTCATTGCTTCCGCGTTGCCAAGGCGAGTGGGGCTCGCAGAAATACGTCTTACAGCGCGTCCTGCGCTCCAGTGGACGATAATCAGCGAACTCTGAACCCTGGTCAAAGGTAACCGTTTTCCAAAGCTTACAGGGATGCTTCTGAATCCGGCATTCCAGAGCGCCCATTACTGTAGCCGTCTTCCGATCGGCATGTTTGTCCAGAACTACAAAGCGCGTTTTGCGCTCAACGTAGGTCGCTACATTCAGATACTTGGTATTGGAAAAAGCGATGGTATCCCCTTCCCAATGGCCAAACTCCTCTCGACTTTCAATTTCTTGGGGCCGTTCAGTTATCAACGTAATCCCGCAATATTTGCCGGATCCTACTTTCCGTCCCCAACGATTACCGCGGCGACGTTTCTTGTAGTGCAGGAGTCGGTAAAGACCTTTATTGCCCAGCCTGTAGATATACCGGTAAATGGTTTCATGACAAACGTAGTATGGTTTGCCCTCTCGCTTCATCCGCCCGGCAATCTGCTCAGGGCTCAAGCCTCGCTTTAATCCTCGCAGAATATAATCATAGAGGCGCGGCCCGGTTCTTATCTTCCCTGGTTTATCTGCCCTGCGTTTCAGACTTTTCCGATGTGCGATTCCAGGCAAATAGCCAATGGATCGACGATTTCGTTGTACTTCACGATAAATCGTTGATCTATGACGGCCCAGGCGTTGAGCAATCTGGATTTTGCTTAGTCCCATCTCCAAAAACGTATAGAGCCTCATCCTTTCTGGCATGGTTAATTGTGTATAGCATGACATGGCGGCAGCCTCCTCTTGTCCAATTAATTGGATTAGAGTGTATCCCGGCATTAGGCTGTCGCACTTCTAAGTAGAATTCAGCTGATAACTACGAACCAGGCGGTCGGAGGGGGCGGCCATCCGCTTCGAATCGTGCCAGGCGCGCCAATCAAATCAAGGTCCGTACCGGAGACATCCTTTACAGATCATACCGGGCACATGGTTTACAGTTCCGGGCAATTAACCCTCGCTGTTATTGCGGAACCAGGAGGCCAGTTCCTCTTCACTGAGTTCACCAGCAGCCAAAGCGACGAAAGTCACCGCAGCATCAGCTTCCCCGGCTTTGAGATATACGCCGTTTATCCGCAGGAAACCGACTGAGGCATAGAACGCCACTCTCTTGTTGCCGTCGATGAAAGGGTGGTTGGATGCTATGCCAAACCCGTAGGCAGCAGCGAGATCAAACAGATTCGGTTCGAGCGCGTACTCGAGGATGTTGATTGGGCGGGCGAGGGCCGACTCCAGCAACCCTTCATCACGAATGCCGGGGGCCCCGCCTTGCTCGAGTAGCGTTTTCTGGTGCACCGCAATAATCGTGTCTTTGCGCAACCATTTCGGTGCCTTCACTTAGCCAGCTCTCGGAGCGTGTTTTTGAATTGACGACCAATGACCTCCATCGCTTCCATCTGCTCGTCAAATTCAGGGTCGTACTGGGTCAGCATGTAGCCATCCTCGGTCTCGACTAGGTAAATCTCGTCCCCCTTGTCAACGTTGAGATGGCTGAGAGCCTCCTTCGGCAGGACAACACCTGCGCTATTGCCGATCTGTTTCACTTTCAATTTCAACATTATTCACTCCACATCACGTAAGGGCAGGTTGCGATGTAATTACATATGTACTAACGCGAATCATACGGGTTCTGGTCGGTTAGTTCATCTGTCGCATGCGGCGACATATCCGGGAGGGGAGAGCGGTTTCACCATGTGGGCCGTAAGCGCTCAATCGAGCACAGGGTTGCCAGTCAGCGATAGATGAGGTCGACGTCAATGTTGGCCGGAAGCAGCGCCTCGATGGCCTCGACGCTGTCCGCCTTTGGCAGCTCGGTGAACACGTGCC
>JAUICG010000060.1 GCA_030427485.1 Gammaproteobacteria bacterium | reverse complement strand
GCCTACCCAGTTGTTGTTCAGGAAGGCTTTGAAGCAGGCCTGGGGCTGGCGCTCGCGAATCAGCACCTGCTGATAGGCGAAGAGCACGGCGGCCACGACCAGGGCGCTATTGAAGATGCTGCCCAGGTCGAAACCCCTGCCCGCCAGGTAGAACGATGCCAGGCAGGCGACTTGCAGGACCCCGATGGCCAGCCGGTCGTATCGGCCGAACAGGATGGCGCTGGATTTGATCCCTACGATGAGGTCGTCCTCCCGGTCTACCATTGCATAGGCCGAGTCGTAGGCGACCGTCCACAGCAGGTTGCCCAGAAACAGGAACCAGAGCGCGTGCGGAAGCACTCCGGCCTGGGCGGCGAATGCCATCGGTATGCCCCAGGAAAATGCCATACCCAAAACCAGTTGTGGCAGATGTGTATAGCGCTTCATGAACGGGTAGGTGGAGGCCAGCGCGACTGCAATCAGTGATAGTTGTACGGTAAGAGGATTGGTGAACAACACCAGTATGAAGGCCAGCACCATCAGCACAATGAATAGCTGCAGCGCCTCTCCTGCGGTAACCTCGCCAGTAACCAGCGGTCGCGCGTTGGTGCGTGCGACGCCACCGTCCAGGTTGCGGTCGGCAAGGTCGTTGACGATGCAGCCGGCGGAGCGCATGAGGAAGGTGCCGAGTATAAAAATGACCAGCAGGCGTGGTTCCGGTATACCCCCAGCGGCGAGCCAAAGTGCACACAGGGTGGGCCACAGCAGCAGCAGGGTGCCGATGGGTTTATCGAAGCGAATCAGGTGTAGCAGTGCGCTGGATTTGGAGGAAAGTGCCATTGATCCCTTTGACGGTATTGCGATTGGCCCAGTTTACCGGGTTGAAGAGCGGAATGCAGAGTTGACTTTACCGCGCTGCGTTCTATGGACATGCAGGGACTCCTGCCAGGGTGTGAATGCATCCAGAAATACCTCGCTCACCATCAGGCGCTTGCCCGCAATCTCGAAACGGGACCTGCGGCCCCAGGCCGGCGCGGCCTGCTGCAGGTTTTCCGGCAGGTAGTCGCAATCACCTGGCATCAGGGCCAGTTCAAACGGGTGGCGACGCATACCCGGATGCTTGAACAAGATGGCGCCCAGCGACCGATTTTGCAAGCGCCGCAAATGGGCCAGGCTGCCAGCCAGGCTGGAAACGGGAAACACGCTGCGCGCGAAAACCACCGCATCTTCTCCCAACATCAGCGCGACCTCGCGCACCAGGGCCAGTTGCCGGTCGGGGAGCTCCAGCAAGGTGCGTTCCGAGCGCAGCGGCACGTCCCAGCCCTGGTATTGTCGCTGCACGCTGAATGCGCCGCGCCCGCAGGACATCAACCGGGCGGTCAATGAGCCGTCGTCGGTCAGCCAGGTGCGCAGGGCCGGTGCCAGCGCCGGGCTGGTGAATTGTCGCACCGGTTGCCAACGGGGTTCGCAGGCAATGCGCCTGTGCGCCCGCAGACGCGGCGCCAGATTACAGGAAGTGGGTTGCAAGCGCTGAGTATCCTTGAGTCGTGACGCGAGAATGCTTGATCGCGACTGTGCATGCAAGAGACGCGCAGTAATACGACCAGACACCGGGCGGGAGAAAAGCCTTGCACAATTATCGTACAACTTTATAGTGTTGCGTCTCAAATTTTATCCAGTCAGCCGGGCACGCCCGGTTGGCGTATCACCTTTGCAAAAGCGAGTCGGAAAATGAGTAAGTGGGAATGTATTGTTTGTGGCCTGGTCTACGACGAAAAGGAAGGCTGGCCGGACGATGGAATCGCCCCGGGTACCAGGTGGGAGGACGTGCCTGAAGACTGGCTCTGCCCTGATTGTGGAGTGGGCAAGGAAGACTTCGAATTGCTCGAAGAGGCGCCCGTGGACGATGTGCCTCACCACCAGGAGCCGGCGGCCGATACCGAGCATGCGCCGGTCGTTATTCTCGGTACCGGACTGGCAGGCTACGGTCTGGCGAAGGAGTTTCGCAAGCACGACGAAGATACCCCGCTGATCCTGATTACCTCCGACGACGGGCGTTCGTACTCCAAGCCGATGCTGTCCACCGGGTACACTCGCGATCAGGCGGCGGACGACCTAGCGCAGTCCGACGCCGGGAACATGGCCAAGGTGCTTAAAGCCAGCGTCTGGACGATGACCAAGGTGAACGAGATTGATACCGCGAAACAGTTGATAAAGGTGGGTGACACCGACACCGCCATTCACTACGGCAAGCTGGTGATGGCACTGGGTGCCGAGGTGATTCGCCCACCCATCGAAGGCGACGGGCTGGAGTTCGTGTATTCCGTGAATGACCTGATGGATTACAGTGACTTTCGCACCGCAGTGGAAAACAACGCTGTGAAAAAAGTCTGCATTATCGGTGGCGGGCTGATCGGCTGCGAATACACCAATGACCTGACCAACGGTGGCTTCGAGGTTGAAGTCGTGGATCCGCTGGGCTATTGCCTGCCTACCCTGCTGCCGGAACAGGCGGGTAAAGCCGTGCAGGCTGCCCTGGAAGCGAAGGGTGCGAAGTTCCATTTCGGCCCGCTGGTCACCGCGGTCAACAAGGCGGACAAGGGCGTTGCGGTCAGCCTGAACAACGGCGAAACGATCAGCGCGGATATCGTCATCTCCGCAGTAGGTGTGCGCCCCAGAACCGCGCTTGCCAAAGCCAGTGGTATCCATACCAACCGTGGCATTGTCACCAATCGGTTGCTGGAAACCAGCGCGCCCAACGTGTATGCGATGGGTGACTGCGCCGAAGTCAACGGCCATGTGCTGGTGTATGTAGCGCCCCTGATGGCGGCGGCCAAGGCGCTGGGCAAAACCCTGGCGGGAGAGCCCACCGAAGTTGTCTATCCGGCCATGCCGGTGACGATCAAGACGCCCGCATGCCCGGTGGTGGTAGCGCCCGTGGCGCCTGACACGGCCGGTGAATGGACGATAGATGTCGATGGCAACAACGTGAAGGCCCAGTTCCGTGACAGCAATGGTGCGCTGCTGGGTTTTGCGCTGACGGGCGAGGCGACCAAAGATAAGCTCGCGCTGCAGAAGGAGTTGCCGGCCATCATGGCCTGACAGCGGGCCCGGTCGCGCAGGCCCTCTGGTGACCGTCGGCACAGAGCGTCATATCCGGCGTTGGCTGGACGAATTCGTGGTCGGCCTTGACCTGTGTCCGTTCGCGCGTCCGTTGCTGGGCGCGCACGGGCTGCGTATCGCGCAGTGCGAGGAAACTGATACCGCGGCCTTGCGTCGGGCTTTCTTGAGCGAGCTGGACCTGTTACAGCGCAGTACGGAAGAGGATATAGCCACCACGCTCCTGGCCTTTCCCCACGCGCTCCGGAACTTTGACGACTACCTGGATTTTCTCGAGGACGCGCAGGACCTGGTGGTTGAGGCCGGCCTGGAAGGACTGGTGCAGCTGGCCAGTTTTCATCCCGATTACCTGTTTGCCGGCGCGCCGTCGGGCGCCGCCAGTCACTATAGTAATCGCGCGCCCTATCCCGTTATCCATTTGCTGCGCGAAAATATGCTGACACGTGTACTGGAGGATTTTCCCGATCCGCAGCGAATCCCCGAGCGGAATATCGCAACGCTCACGGCAATAGGTACGGAGGAGCTGGCGAGGCGATGGCAAGCGCTGTTCTCGACCTAGCAGTGGCCGGGCGCCGCAACCCTGGATACCCGGCCGCCTGTTAGAAGGCTTTCAGTGGATTTGCGGCACAGGTCTCCAGTATGAGTGCGCGCAGCCAGCGATGCGCAGGATCGGACTGGGCGCGGGGATGCCAGATCAGGGAGACCGAGAACTGCCTGGTGCGGACAGGAAGAGTAAAGCTGTGCATTCCCTGGCGCAGCCGCCCGGTGTGGCGTTCCGGAACGGTGGCGATCAGGTCGGAGGCCCGCGCCAGCCCCAGCGCGGTGGCAAAGCCGCCGACGATGGTAACTACACTGCGCTGCAGCCCGAGCAGGCCCAGGGCCTCGTCGACGGGATTGTGTTCCATGCCGCGGCGCGAGACCAGTATGTGGCTGCCGCCGGCATACCGTTCCGGGGTGATCTCACCTCGGCCCAGGGGGTGGTCGGCTCGTACGACGCCAATCAGCGTATCGCGGAACAATGTCTGCACGTGCAGTTCGGGCGCAGTCGTCGGTTCCACGACACCGGTTTCGATATCCACGATCCCGTCCCGCAGAAGTGTGCTGTCCTTGTCCGGTTTCTGGCTAAAGAACAGGCGCACTCCCGGTGCCTCGGCGGCTACGCGCGCGATGAGTGCGGGGCCGAAGTTTTCTACAAACCCTTCACTGGTCCGCAGCGTGAATGTCCGCTTCAGGTGCGCAAGGTCGAGTGATTCCGCCGGTCGAAGTATCTCCTGAGCGTCCTGCACGAGCTGGCTGACGCGGTCGCGCAGCTCCATCGCCCGGGGTGTGGGAACGAGACCTCGTCCGGCCCTGACCAGCAGGGGATCACCCGTAGTCTCTCGCAGGCGCGCGAGCGCGCGACTCATCGCGGAGGGGCTGAGTCGCAGGCGCCTGGCGGCACGGGCAACACTGCCCTCGGCCAGTACCGCATCCAGAGCGATCAGCAGATTGAAGTCCGGGTTCGACATGCGAGGATTCTAGCCCAGTTTTTCCAGGTGTGGCGTCAAGCGCACGAATAAAGTGCAAGTTGTGCGCCTTCCGCCAGGTATAGGGCCTGCCTATAGTCTGCTCTCGCGGTGCTTGGTCACCTTATTTGAGAGGGTATCGTCATGAATTCACTGGAGAATTTCGTTTGCGGAGTGCGGTCGGCCTGGGGTCCTCTCTGCACCGAGGTGGTAGCGGCTTGTCGGAAAGAACTGGAGCGGCTCGTGCGGACGTCGGCCGGGGAGGAATGGTTGACCGTGTTGCTTCGGGACGCTGCGGCCT
>JAUICG010000047.1 GCA_030427485.1 Gammaproteobacteria bacterium | reverse complement strand
CCTGGATCCGCAGGCTTACCTGCGCGATGTACTGGAGCGACTGCCGACGGCGCGCCACTCCGACCTGGATGCATTGCTGCCACACAACTGGACGCCGGCAATCAAGGTGTGATCACCGGACGGTTACACCTGGCTTAACAACTCTCCGCGTTTTTTAACATTTCTTTACGCTTGCGGGGCAGAGATTAACGGCTGCCCGGCCTTAGCATGTTCTACGTCAGCCGACACGCCAAACCGCCGGGTGGGCACAACGCAAACGCCGCGGTCCAATGTTCGCTTCACAGGAGAAAACACCATGAAAGAGAAACTGCACAAAGCACTTCTGAGTATCGTCGCGCCCGCGCTGGCAACGCTGTTCGTTGCCGCCGCAAGCTGGTCGCAGCCCCCCGATGTCGGTGAGCGGCACGATCCCCAATACCGGGCCGCTCACCTTGCGAAAATGCTGGACCTGAACGAGGCGCAGCAGGCCAGTGTCAGGACGCTGCTCACTACCTCCTATAAGGAGTCTGCGCCTGACAAAGCGCGGTTGCGGGAACTGAAGGAGCAACTGTTCTCTGAATCCGACAGCTTTGATTCCGGTGCCGCGCAGGTGGTCGCGGATGAGATCGGCGAGATCACCGCGCGCATGGTGTATCGCATGGCCAGTACCCGTGCCGCGGTCTACCAGGTACTTGAGCCCGGGCAGCAGGCCGAGATGAATGAAATGCTCAAGCGGATGGCTGAGCACCGCGACAGGCGGCGTGGTCATCACGGGTTTCCGCTGTAGCGAACGCCGCTAATGTCTGACGTCCGAATCAAGCGGCGCTGCGCCCAGGCAGAACGGGCGTAAAGATGTCACGCGATGAGCCGCGATTTGCGCTGTGTAAAGTGACCCAATAGTTTCACAGGTCGCTGGAACACTTGAACAAGCTTTATTACGATGGGAGGATCACGGGTCCCGCTGGTGTCGACGGGCTAACTGAAGAAAAAGAATGATGAACAGCTCAAGCAGTCCAGCTGAACAGGAGTGGCGCGCCAACTGGAGCCTGGTGTTGGCCGCCTCCCTGGGTTTCTCATTCTACTCTGTCATGCTCGCCAGCACCGGCCTGTTTATGGGGCCGCTCGGCGAGGAGTTCGGCTGGAGTCGCACGCTGCTCTCCTCTGGCCCTTCGATTGCCACCGTTGTAAATGCACTGCTTGGCCCCTTCCTCGGCATGCTGATAGACCGATTCGGCGCAAGACGCGTAGCGTTACCGGGCCTGGTATTGACCACTCTCTCTATTCTTTCATTCAGCCTGCTCGGGGGTTCGCAGGTTCAGTGGGTGGCTCTATGGCTGGTGTTCGGCTTTGTTTCGGTCAGCATCAAGTCAACCGCCTGGACTACGGCGGTAGTCGGGGTATTCCAGAAATCGCGTGGACTCGCCCTGGGGTTGACGCTGGCCGGTACCGCTGTGGCGCAGAGCGCCGTGCCGCCGCTCGGTAACTTCCTGATTGTCGAGTTCGGTTGGCGGGCGGGTTTTGTATGGCTCGGGCTGGGCTGGGGTGGCATCACGCTGATTGTGTGTCTGATGTTCCTGTTCGACAAACGGGATCGGGCGGCACAGCAACGCAGGGCCGATGCGCAGGCGGGGAGGGAGGCAGCCGCCGACGTATCAGTTGTTGAGCTTCCCGGGCTGTCAATTCGCCAGGCCTGGCGGGATTCGGCGATCTGGCGGCTGGCCATTTCCAATTTTATAGTGATGATGCTGACCATGGGTCTTGCGATACACCTGTTCCCTATCCTCACCGAGGCGGGCGTTGACCGTACCAGAGCCGCCTGGCTGGTAGGACTCTCCGGTATCGCGGGCATCGTCGGCAAGCTGGTCACCGGCGTGCTGCTGGACCGATTCCGGCCTAACTGGATCGGCGGCATCACGCTAGGCGCGGCGGCGCTGGCGTTTTTGCTGCTGCTGGACGGAATCCGTACGCCGACGCTGGTGCTGATCGCGCTGCTGGTGAACGGTTATGCGGCAGGTACCAAAACGCACATCACCGGTTTCCTCACTGCCGGCTATGCCGGTATGAAGAACTTCGGCGCGATTTACGGCGTGATGTCTTCTTTGATGGCGCTGGCTGCCGGTATGGGGCCGATGCTGGCCGGGCTGGTGTACGACAACTTCGGTGACTACCGCCTGTTTCTGGTCGCCGGCACCATCGGGTGTGCCCTGGGCGGGCTGCTGATTATCAGTATGCCGCGTTATCCCGATTGGGGAGGACAAAGCGGGTAGCAGGGCGATCCGTATTGCCGGTCACTCTGTGTTGGGGAGGCCGCTTGTTTATTGCTCTCATCGGTCGCCTCTTCGCAGATAGCGTATGCACTTGAAAACGTCAAACTTCTGCATCGTTCTCAAAAAGCGGCGGGTTGACGCCGGCTATAGCTCCTGAACTGTCATATCCAGCTTCTCCCGCAGCGCAGCGGTGCTCTCGAACTGCCCCACACTGGTCACCACTGCGGTACTGGCCAGTTCCGGCTTCAGGTAGGTGTCCACCACGCGTTGCAGATCGTCCAGGCTGACTGCCAGTACCCGCTGACGGAACAACTCACGTGATTCATGGCTGCGGCCAAACAGGCGGTTGTGGAAGTGTTGTTTGGCCTCGCCGGCGGGTGAACTCGGTTTGTCCAGGCTGCCGATAACCCCTAGGATGGCCTCTTCCAGGGCGCGGTATTCGTGGCGATTGTCCAGCATCCATGTCACCGCTCGATCAAAATCCTGCAAGGTTCCCTCCAGGCGTGGATCCCGGTAGGAGTAGAAACGAAATGCCGCCGTGCCCGAATCCTGCGATGCGCCGCCGCCGTAGGCGCCACCCTGTTCGCGGATTGCCCGGTGCAGGAAACCGTTGCGCAAAAACCCGCCCAGTACGGTGAGCGCCGCGGCGTCCGGGTGTTGTTCGGGTACCGTGGGGTAGGCGCGGGCGCAGAAATTGACCTGGGTGTTGGTCAGCCACAGCTCTGCGCGTCGCTCGCGGATGGCTGGCAGCGCAAACCCCGGACGCTCCGCACTGCTGGCGGCCGCTGTCCAGACGCCGCTGGCCAGATCCGCGACCTCTGCGACCTTGTGGTCCTCAGCTATTACAAGGAACTGCATAGGTGAGCCCAGCAGGTGTCCGTGTAATTCCTCAAGCCGCTCAGCGAAGCTTTTCAATCCATCTGCACTGGCGAGACTGTCATCGAGGAGCCGTACATTGCGTATCCCGGCCAGGCCCGACTGGTGATGGTGCAGGTGTGCCAGCGGGCTCATTCCCGCGCAGGCGGCGCCCATCGCCAGGCTGTGCCCATTCCCGGTGATGGACTGGTCCCTGCGCGCTCGCTGCTGGTTGACCAGTTCCCGAATGCGACCGGTCTCGTCGAAGCGTGCATTGTGCAGTGTGTCGTGCATCAACTGCGACTGGCTCTGTGTATTGCGTAGCAGCGCTTTGGAGGAGAGCGCAAAGTGTGCATTGACGGTCTGTTCATCATCGGCTCTGCCGCGCATGGCGACGAATGCGGAAATAGCGCCGACCGTGGCGGACTGTCGCTGTTGCACTGTCATATAGCTGTCATCGCCCAAACCCACTTCCGTCAGGATGTTGGTGTACAGGGGCAGGATCTGTAGCTGCGCATCGTCCAGTGCTGGTAACGGGGCAATCGTCTGCTGGTAGACGATGCCATTGGTGCCCTGGCCGTAGGTGGTGAAGGGCAAATTCCGCAGCCGCACTTCGTTAAAGGTCAATTCAGGGAGGGCGGCAGGCACATCGCTCAGTTCAACTTTGGGCAGAACGCTGTCATCGTCCACCTGCGCCTGGCGGGCCACGAGGTCGGCAGCCAGTTTTATTGTCGCCTCGCGTTCCGCGGCACTCATCGCGGACTTGATGTCGGCCAGTCGCGCTTCCTCCTCGCGTCGCTGACGGGTGGACAACTGCCTGTCCGGCGTCATTACCAGCGTTACACGGTGCGGGTTGTCCAGTAGTAATTGCCGGGCGAGCCGGCGGATATAATCGGGTTGCTGGATTTCCTTGCGCAATTCAGCGATGACCGGCTCGAGGTTCAAGACGGCGATCGGATCGCTGTAATGCGTAGCGCAGCCCAGTGCCTGCAGTATCAGTTGCAGGCCGTAGGGATAGCCATCGCCGGTAATTTCGCGCTGGTGTAGTTCGAGCTGGTGTAGTACGGCTTCGAGGCGCTCCTGGCTGACACCGTCGCGGGCGATTTGCGCGATGACATCGAGTACCAGTTCTTCCAGTGCGTCGGCGTGCGAGGCTTCGCTGCCCTCTATCCCGCAGCAGAACACCAGCTCCCGCATGGAGTCCTCCAGCCCACACAGCGGGGACGGCGAGCGTCCCAGTTCGGTGGTTTCAAGTGCGTGTTGCAGCGGGGAAGCACTGTTGTCCAGCAGCACGCTGGAGAGTAGTTGCGCCTCCAGCATCTGTTTCAGGTCGGAACTTTCACCCAGCATCCAGCCCATTACCAGGTGTGTCCTGTTATCGGCAGTGTCGTTCTCGTCGAAAACATAGCTGTCCTGTACGCGCTGTGGTTGCGCAAGCCGTTGTTCCGGCTGTACCTGTATGCGCTGCGACAGCTTGTCGAACTGGCACAGGGCCTTGTCCTCGAAGACGTGCTGGTGCTCGCTCGCCGGGATGTCGCCAAAGGTCATGAAGATGGCATTGCTGGGATGGTAGTGGCTGCGATAAAACGCCTGCAACTGCTCGTAGCTCAGGTCCGGGATATGCCTCGGGTCCCCGCCGCTATTGTAGTGGTAGGTGCTGGTGGGAAAGAGGTGTTCGCACAGTTTTCCCCACAACACGCTGGTGATCGAACTCATCGCGCCTTTCATCTCGTTGAACACCACGCCCTTGAAGACCAGGTCGCTGTCGGGGTTGTCCGCTTCGGCGAACTCCACCCGGTGGCCTTCCTGGGCGAAGTCCAGCGGATCCAGCCGCGAGAAAAACACCGCGTCCAGGTATACCTGGAGCAGGTTGTGGAAGTCCTTGCGATTCTGGCTGGCGAACGGATAGGCGGTCCAGTCCGAACTGGTGAAGGCGTTCATGAATGTATTGAGCGAGCGCCGCAGCATCATGAAAAATGGGTCGCGTACCGGATAGTGCGCGCTGCCGCAGAGCGCAGTATGCTCCAGTATGTGCGCGACGCCGGTCGAATCCTGGGGTACGGTGCGCAGCGCCACGAGGAACACGTTTTCACTGTTTTCAGAGGCGAGATGGAAGTGTACAGCCCCTGTTTTCCTGTGCTCGTACTGCTCCACCCGGATGTTGAGGGATTCGATGGCCTGCTGTCGAATCGCCGCAAAAGCGGGATGGGCATCGGGGAGGGCTGAACCGCTGGTACTCATAGTGTTTCTCTGCAATAGTCTGTTCGCCGCAGCGGTCTCGCTGCCTGGCTGTTGCTGCCAAAGGGCGCTATTCTAGCGCGAATTCGACCGGCCGTGCGGGTTTTCCGGAATCCCTGCAATGGGCTGCAGTTCGATGCGATAGATCCACGGCCAGCGCTTGCCGGTCACCCAGATCGAGCCGTCGGAGGGATTGCGGGCGATACCGTTCAATACATCGGTGCCCGGACGGTACTCCGTTGGTGGGAGCAAGCCCTGCAGATCGATGCTGGCGGTGACGTCGCCGCTGACCGGATCGATAATCACGATACGTTCGCTCTGCCAGATATTCGCCCATATTTTACCGTCTACCCATTCAAGTTCGTTCAATAGCGTGACCGGGCGACCCCGCTCCGTGACGGTGACGGAGCGCAGCAATCGTGCATTGTCCGGGGACAGGAAGTGCAGTTGGGCACTGCCGTCACTGTAGACCAGCTCGGTCCCGTTGTTCGTCATGCCCCAGCCCTCACCCTTTATCGGCAGCCAGCGCTGGAACTCGAAGTCGGATTTGCGGTACACCAGCATGCCCCGGTTGCGCCAGGTTAACTGGTAGATACTGTCCCCGAGCACCGTGAGGCCCTCGGCGAAGAAGGTGTCGTCGAGATGTTTCTCGGCGTCCACGCTGCCATCGGAGAAATGGTAGCGCAGCAGTCGCGATTCGCCGTAATTTCCCACGCTGACATACCAATACCCGTCCAGAATCTCCAGGCCCTGCACAAAGTTGTCGCGCGGCTGGGGTTTCCTGTCGATGACTTTCACCGCGTACTGCTGCACCGGCCATGCGAACAATGGCAGGCAGCCGACGATGAACACCAGAACTCGCAGCTTTATCATGGCGTGATCCGGTTGCGGGACAGGTCGCGGATTATAAAGCGCGCGGGTGACAGGGCGCGAGACAGTGTCCGGCTGAGGGGCAGGGGTTCGTTGCATATCATGCTGGCGAGCAATTCGGCGGTGATCGGTGTCGACACCAGGCCGCGGGATCCGTGTGCCGCATTGACGTAAAGCCCCGGCAGGTAGGCGCCACGGCGTGCAATGAAACGCTGCGCGTTTCTGCCCAGGCCGCTGTAGTCATGGGCGAACCGGGTAAAGGCGGGCACCGGGCCCACTACCGGCATGTAATCCGGGCTGGCACAGCGATAACCGACACGGCCCTGCAGCGACCCGGGATCGATGGCGTCGAGCGATGCAGCCCAGGAGGGCACCGCGGCAGCCAGTTTCGACAGGTTCTCGCGATGGTCCTCCTCGCGTGGTGCGGGATCAGTCACATGGATGTTGAAAGATGCACCCATACTGTGGATACCCTCGCGAGCGGGGGCGATATAGCCGACGTGGCACAGTGCGGCGCGCAACTTGCCGGTCGCGCTGGTGGCGGGCAGTTCCGTGATCTGGCCGCGTATCGTCTGCAGGGGCAACCAGCCAAGTTGCTCCACGGCAGTGGTGCCTGCGCCAGCGGCAACAATGACAACCGGGGCATCGCCCAGGGAGTTGTTCCCGGCCATGGCATGCCACAGGGCGCCCTCGCGGCGCAGCGTCACCTCGCCGCAATGTTCCATCAGGCGGATCCTGTCGCTGCTGGCGAGCGCCTTGCACACCGCAGCGGGGCGCATCCAGCCAGATCCCGGGTACCAGTATCCCGCACAGGGTTGTTCAACACCCAGCCTCCGGCTGGCCTGTGCCTGGTCAAGCACTTCGGCGAGGTCTTCAACACCGGACAGGGCGGCGCTCAACAGAGTCATTTCCTCGCTATTGCTACTTTGCTGGAAGCTGCCGCACAGATCGCCATCCAGGTGCGTTTGCAGTTTGCCGCTGCGAAACAGCGCGCGGTAGAAGTGTGTGGCGAACCGGAAGCCCTGCAGCGCGAAATCCACCAGTGCGGAGTGCTTCCGCGACAGCCGGGTGTACAGAACGCCCTGGTCGTTGCCCGAGCCGCCACCCGCCAGGGTGCCCTGCTCCAGCAGGGTGACGTGGACGCCCCGCTCCGCCAGCGCGGCGGCGGTGGTGCAGCCTGCCAGGCCGCCGCCCAGGACCAGCACATGCTGCGGTCGATCCTGTGCGCAGTCGGGCAGATCCCAGGGCGATGCGCCGGGGTTGCCCGGCGGCGGGGCGACGGCAGCGTCGATGACGCCGCGCACGCACTCACGTTTGCGACCGTAACCGGGAACCTTGCTGACCCTGAACCCCGCGTCCTGCAGCTTGCGTCTTACGTGGCCCGCGGCGGTAAACGTCGCAACGCTCGCGCCCTTGCGGCAGAGGCCGGCCACGGCGTTGATTACCTCTGGCGACCACATCGATTCGTTGCGATTCGGTGCAAAGCCGTCCAGATACCAGGCGTCCACCAGTGATTGCTCCCGGCCCGCCAGGTCGGTGAGCGCGTCCTGTGCATCCTCCCACCACAAATCCAGCCGCAGGCCCGGCTCCAGCAGGAGCCGGTGCTGTCCGGCCAGCGGTGGGGGGTAGTCCGCGAGCAGCCGCTCTGCGAGCGTCGCCAGCGACGGCCAGGATGCGAGCGCCCGGGCAAGGTCGTGTCGCGTCAGCGGGTGTTTTTCGACCGACAGATAGTGCAATTCGGGGCGCGGCGCCGGCAGCTCCCGCCATGCCTGCCACGTCAGCAGAAAGTTCAGCCCGGTGCCAAAGCCCAGTTCGCCAATGCAGAATTGCCTGCACGTCGGGGACTGCCAGCGCCGGGGCAGCTCACTCGCCAGCAGGAACACATGACGGCTTTCTGCCAGGCCGTTTTCCTGCGAGTAGTACACGTCATCGAAACTGTCGGAGACAGGTACCCCGTTGTCGCTCCAGCGAAGAGTGGCCGTTTGCACGGGCTGCCACGGCAGATTGTCACGTTTCATCCGGCCTGCGTCTTTATGTCCAGCTCATCCGGAAGCCATGCTGGAATATGCGCCTTGCTCTCCGCCAGCAGGTCGTCAACGGCGAACACGTGCAACTCCGGGGTGCCGTCCACCGGTCGATACAGCGTGATGATAAAGTCCTGGACGCCCGCGTGTTCTGGTAACTGCACGGTCCACTGGTCTGACAGGATACTGATAGTGGTTGCACCGGGCTGCAGACTGACCTTGCCGATAAAGTGATTTTTGCCCACCGGTTTCAAGCTGCGGTTTTCAACGCTGATCAGGGTATTCAGCAAGCGTGTCTTGATATTGCAGATCGGCGCGATACTACGGCGGCTTTCGGGTATTCGCGGGTCCACGAGTCGCTCGCTGATATGAGCCAGCGCAGTGCTGGCTTCGGAACCGCTAAGCCTTACCTTGTCGACGCTGAACGGTATTTTGCTTAGGGTTTCCGCATCGCGCTGTGCGAGTTCACGCAGGGCCAGTTCTTCGGCCGTTGGCAGTATTTGCGCGGATTCCTGCAATTCCAGGTAGTAATTTTCCAGCAGATTGTGCAGGCGATCGACATTTTGGGCTTCTTTTTCCAGCATGTCCGCGGGATCGTAGGCAGATATGTCCCGGGATGCCGGTGTTTCGCCATCGGGTGCGGAAAGGGAGGCGGCAGCGCCGCCGCCTGTGTCTTCGGCGGGAGCCAACGCCTGCGCGGTCTGTAGTTTGTTTTTAGTAGCGAGAATTTGCTGCTGCAGCAGTGCTATTTCCTGCTCGGTCACCTCGACCAGTCTTCGCTTGATGTCGACGGCGCCAATGGCCAGTGTGCGCACGGCCGAATTCGGGCTTTGCTCCGGGGGCGTCCCGTCGGGATGCACCAGTCTCAGGGTTTCCTGAAACTGCTCGAGTTCCTCCGTCAACATCAGGCGCTGATCGGTTAGCTGTTGCAGCGTTCGGGAGATGTCGGAGGCCCGGGCGCTCGCCTGTTGCAACGCCAGTAGCGCGCACACGAGTGCGGCTAGAAACACATGTCTGTATCCTGTGCCGGTCATTCGGGTCCGTATGCCATGACTCGAGTTCGCATCGAATTTGAGGCCTCAATTGGTCTTTCTCAATGACTGTCTGTCAGGACGCCGCCGAACTGATCAGCGGTGCCTTAACTGGCAGTGAAAATCGGGGCCCAGCACCGCGTCAAATACCAGTGTAAAAGTCGAAGCGTCGAGCCTGCCCTGATAGTACCCTTTCCATGCGGTGTCTTCCCATAATAATGCTGCAATCGTGAAGGGTTTCGCAGGTGCCGGGTAGAGGATTCCCCGGCCGTTGTCAGGACCCGCGATTCTCACCTCTCGGAAGCGTTGAAATCTGTCGCCGTCCACCGTCAGTTTTACCAATCCGGTGCGCCTGGAATTCCTGGACAGCGGTCTGATGTCAATGCTCATCGCGTGACATGCCGCCGGCGTGTCGTGCACAGGTTCCACCGCAAACGGCACGTTCGCGCTAAGTTTCGAGTTTCGCGAGAGAAAGGCTTCGTGTTCCAGATACCTGGGGGTATAGGCGTTTGATGGTCGACGCGAATCCCTGAACAGGGGCGATCCCAGGCGAGTGCTCAGCTCGATATTCCTGGCGGTGGTGCTCTTGCGAACTTCCAGCAGCAGGTCGAAATTCGACAGCTGGTAAAGCAGGCCCAGCGGCATCAGCAATACCAGCAGCATACAGGCTGCTCTGGCCCATGTCAGAGACTTGCCGGGTAGCTGGTGCAGCAACAGGCCGCCGATGCTCAGCCAGTACAGCATCACAATGGTCTGGTATCGGGGATCCGTCGGTGCATTGAATCCGGCGCGACCTATAGCGCTGGCCATGGCTGTGCCCAGGCATACGGTAGCCATGGCGAGATAGAATTTCTCCGGCGCACCGCCGCCAGTTTCCCGTCTGTACCATTGCCGCGCCTGCACTATCCAACCGTATATAACGAGCAAACACGATGGAATGACATAGATATAAGACAGCACCGGTGAAGACATCGACATCGGGGCGCCCAAAAACGCAACAGCAAAGTCGAAGAACGTCTGCCGGTGTTCAATCAGGACCGTTACGGTGCTGACCATCGAAGCGAAGGCATTTTTGTCCGGGGCAGCAGAACTGGTCGCCGGCTTGATACCTGTCACATAGAGGGCGACGAACAGAAACAGTAGCGCACAGACCCAAATCGCGTGTCTGGAGCGGGATTGGATTGCCAGCAGCACCAGCACCAGGCAGCCGATGACCCCCAGGAAGGTCGCGTACGAGGCAGATATCGCGAACAGGCAAGCAGCTAATGCCCGCTGCGGCGTCAAGGTCTCTCCCGGAGCAACGAAGAGATAGATGCTGCACGCGCAGCACGCCGCGCTGATGTACCACAGCGCATTGACGGCACTGATCAGGTTCCCGACCTGCGTATAGCTTAAACAGTAGATCAGCGCCATCCCCAGCATGAAGTACCCGGTATCCACGCCGTGCGGTCTGGATAGTCTCGAGGCGCCGGAATAGAGGTAGCACAAAGCGCCGATGCTCAACCAGCTGCCGAGGTAGGAAAGGTAGTTCTCGCCCCACAGGTATTTGTATTCTGTCGCCATCAGCAGGCGTCCGATCGCAATCCGGTGGGCGGAGGAGTGCGGCGCGATCCACTCCTGGAAAGTGACGCCGCTCCAGCCGCTCTCCACGACCGCCTGCACAAACGGCAGCAGTGTCAGTGAGTCCTCTACCGGTATATCGACATGAAATCTTGCCCAGAACAACCAGGAGAACAGGAGGGACAGCGCTCCGGCCAACAGGCTCACTGCTACAAGTATCTTCGCAGCCGTAGCTGCCGGCGTGGAGGGTGTGTGGATTGTCACGTTTTTAGTACGATTTTTTTGTGAACAGGGGCGCCGGGAGCAAAGCGTGCAGCAAAGGTGTACTGTAGCGCAAACAGGCGGCACATTGAACAGCTTGTTTGCGCGGGAAGTACTCGCCGCGGGGATCACGTTGCCCGGCGCTGCCTCGGGCAGTAGACTGTCGGGGAATCACCGCCAGGGGTCGTTATGCCGCAGTCAAAAATCCAGTCCATGCCCCAGGATAAGTTCCTGCTGGTGGCGGTCAATCTCCTGCACAAAGCCCTTATCGAGGCAACGCGTACCGAAGCGAAAGCGGTCTACCAGCGGCTTGCGGCCAGCGAGGAAGTGCATTTGACGCGCGTTCAGCTGGTCGACGAATCCACTGTCGCTTTCAGGCTCTCCCTCTCGCACAGCGAATTCAGCGGCAGGCTTAACTTCGGCGCCTTCCGTGCCAGCGTCACGGCGCTTGTTGCCAATATCGCCCAGGCGCTGCGCGAGGAGCGGGAGCTCAGGGTGTTTAATGCTCTCAATGAAGGCAGCGCGATGATCTTTGGAATCACAGCGGTAACGGTGGAGGACGACAGGCGCAATGTGATGGTACTGGCGGTTGATTCGGATGCAGCGGGCGAGGCCACTGTTTTGCAGCTGATGTACCTCGATCCGGCGCAGTTTAGCGCTGGTAACGCATCGCCCGGGGCGGATGCTGCCAGTTAATCCTCGCTGCATGCCCTTGCGTGAATAACCTGACAGGTGGACTGTCCCGATGCAAGAATTACCCGGACCCGAGAGACGTGTCCCGGCCATCAAGTACCCCGAAGAACTGCCGATAGTCGCAAGCCGAGACGAGATCGCGCGTGCGATCAGCAACCACCAGGTGGTAATTGTCGCCGGTGAAACAGGGTCCGGCAAGACCACGCAGTTACCAAAAATCTGTCTGGAAATGGGCCGGGGCGCCACCGGCCTGATCGGTCATACCCAGCCGCGGCGCCTGGCTGCTCGCACTGTGGCGGCACGCATTGCGCAGGAGCTGGAAACGGCGTTGGGTGACCTGGTGGGTTACCAGGTGCGTTTCACAGACCAGGTATCTGACACTACAGCGATCAAGCTGATGACGGACGGCATTTTGCTCGCGGAAATGCAGCATGATCGACTGCTGGACAAGTACGATACGCTGATCATTGACGAGGCCCACGAACGCAGCCTGAACATAGATTTCCTGCTCGGCTACCTCAAGCGTATCCTGCCTCGCCGGCCAGACCTCAAACTCATTGTGACCTCGGCCACCATCGATGTGGAAAGCTTCTCGCGCCATTTCGACAACGCCCCCATTATTGAGGTCTCGGGTCGTTCCTTCCCCGTGGAAACGCTCTATCTCGGTCGAGAGCCGGCGCAGGATGAGGGAGTGGAAGCGCAGATCGTTGCACTGGTGGCGGATATCGATGCCGGCCACTTTGGCGAACGCGGCGATATCCTCGTGTTTCTGCCCGGCGAGCGCGACATCCGCGAACTGGCCCGCGCGCTGCGCGGGGCGAGTGAACTGGAGATACTCCCCCTCTATGCGCGCCTCAGCCAGGTGGAACAGAACCGGGTTTTCGAGCGGCACAGCCGCAAATCCGGCATTCGTGTGGTGCTGGCGACCAATGTTGCCGAGACCTCACTGACCGTACCCGGTATCCGCTATGTCATCGATCCCGGCGAGGCACGTATCAGCCGCTACAGTCACCGCACCAAACTACAGCGCCTGCCGATTGAACCAGTGTCGCAGGCCAGCGCAGATCAGCGACAGGGGCGCTGTGGCCGCGTGGGTCCCGGTGTATGTATCCGGCTTTATAGCGCGGAGGACTACCAGGGCCGCCCGCCGTTCACGGACCCGGAGATTCTGCGCACCAATCTCGCCGCGGTCATCCTGCATATGCTGACGCTGGGCCTGGGCGACGTGGAGGCGTTTCCATTCATTGATCCCCCCGACTCGCGCATGGTGCGCGATGGCTACACACTGCTGCAGGAGCTGGGTGCCGTGAGTTCCGCGGGTGAACTGACCGGAATTGGCAGGCGGATGGCGCGACTGCCCGTGGATCCTCGTTTGGCGCGCATGGTGGTGGCCGCTGATGAGCGCGGCTGCCTGCAGGAAATCCTGGTGATCAGCAGTGCATTGACGGCGCAGGACCCGCGCGAGCGACCGCCTGAAAAGCAGCAGCAGGCCGACCAGATGCACGCCCGGTTTCGGCACCCGCGCTCGGACTTTATGGCCTGGCTCAGCCTGTGGCGCTACTACGATGAACAACGCCAGAGCCTGAGCCAGAATCAGCTGCGTAAATTGTGCGCTCGTGAATGCCTGTCTTTCCTGCGGTTGCGGGAGTGGCGGGATGTCCACACCCAGCTCAGCATCGCCTGCCGGCAACAGGGTCTGAAAGTTCCCGCCACGCTGCCCGAGGAGGAGGACTACCAGGGTATCCACAGCGCGCTGCTCAGTGGCTTGCTCAGCAATATCGCCCGGCACGACGAGCGGCGTGATTACCTCGGCAGTCGCAATCGCAAGATGCAGATATTTCCCGGCTCCTCGCAGGCCAGGAAAACGCCGAAGTGGCTGGTTGCGGCGGAGATCGTTGAAACTTCCCGGGTATATGCCCGTGAAGTGGGGGCGATCGAACCCGACTGGGCCCTGGATATCAACCCGGATTTACTCAAACGGCATTACTACGAGCCGCGCTGGCAATCGCGTCGCGGCCAGGTGGTGGCTTACGAAAGAATCAGTCTCTACGGATTGATCCTGACCGACAGGAAGGTGGTGCACTACGGGCCGCTGGCGCCGGATGAAAGCCGCGCTCTGATGATCCGCGAGGGTCTGGTGGCCGGAAAGTTTCGCCAGTATCCCAGATTCCTGAAGCACAACCGGCGACAGGTCCAGTCCCTCGAGGAACTGGAGTCACGTACCCGCCGGCGCGATATCCTGGTGGATGAGCAGGTGCTGTTTGATTTTTATGACGAACGCCTTCCCGAGGGGATGTATACCGCGGCCGCTCTGCATGCCTGGTTGAAACGCAGCCCCGATCGCGATCAGTCGCTTCATATCCCGCGCGAACGGTTGCTTGCCCGGGATCCGGGGGATGCCGTGGGCGAGCAGTTTCCGGACTATCTGGAATGGGAGGACATGCGTTTCAAACTGGCTTACCAGTTCGAGCCCGGGCAGGCGGCCGATGGTGTCTCCGTGACCATTCCTGTGGCCCTGCTGAACCGGGCGCCGAGACACCTGCTTGACTGGCTGGTTCCCGGCCTGCTCCGGGAAAAGTGCATCCAACTCGTCAAGGGGCTGCCCAAGGAGAAGCGCAAGCATCTGGTTCCCGTCCCGGATTTTGTCGACCGGGCACTGGCCGGGCTACAGCCGGGCAACGAGGATCTGCTGGTATGCCTGGCCCGGCGTATTGCCGAGTTGGGGCGTATAAAGCTGGATAGCGACGACTGGGCCGCGCACACACTCGATGACTACTATCGAATGAATGTGCGTGTAGTGGATGCCCGGGGTCACTTGCTGGGGCAGGGCCGCAACCTGGACAAACTGGTGCGCCGCTTCCGCGAGGATACCCGCCAGAGCATCAGTGCCAGCCCGCAGGCGTCCTTGACCCGTGAGGGTATTACGAGCTGGGACCTGGGCGAGCTGCCGCGCGAGTGGCGGTTTCGGCAGGCGGGCATGGATATTGTCGCTTATCCGGCTCTGACCGATAAGGTGGAGAGCGTGGCGGTTGAACTTTGCGATTACCCGGCTGAAGCGCATATCCGTCATCGCCTGGGAGTAACGCGCCTGTTGCGATTGGCCGGAACACAGCAGGTGAAGTACCTGCGGAAACAGTTGCTGCGTGGCAATGAGTTCAACCTGATGTTGGCGGCCGCCCAGCTCGAGCGCGGCGCGCTGGTGGAGGACTTGATCGACGCGGCCTATCTGCAGGGCGTCGAGGCGGGTCAGGGCCTTCCCTACAGTGAAGCGGACTTCAACAGGATCGAGCAGGCGGGCAGGGCAGAGGTGATCGGTCGCGCGCTCGAGATTGAGACCCTGTTGCTCAATGCGCTGCGCCTGCTGGCCGAGGTCCGCCGGACACTGTCGACGCTGGGGGACGATAAATGGCCGGATACCCAGGCGGATGTCCAATCGCAACTGTCCGCCTTGTGGTGTGAGTCGTTCCAGCGCGATACTCCTGTCGAGTGGCTGGCGCAGTATCCTCGCTATATGAAAGCGCTACAGCAGCGGCTGGAGCGATTGGCGGGACAATATCCGAAAGACCAGAAATATACCGGTATCCTCGCAACGCTCACACAGCCGTTGCTCGAAACGCTCGGGAAACGACCGGGCTTGCTGCTGTTGAGTGAGGAGGCCTGTACCTACCGCTGGATGCTGGAGGAGTTTCGCGTCTCCCTGTTTGCCCAGAATCTCGGCACCCGCCGGGCTGTTTCGCAGAAGCGCCTGGATGAGCAGTGGCAGGCGGTTAGCCGGTACCTGACAAATAACCCTCATTAGAATAGGGGAATAAAGGCTGATCGCGATCGCGCCTTCGCACACTGGACGATCGGCTGCGGAGTCGTTTTTTCCTTCTGTGTTGTGCGTTGAAACTTATCGTTTGCTATCCTGTCCTAGGTACCATGGATGAGTTCTGGCGGATTCGTGCCAGAGCCGTCCAGGGTAGTTTAAGACTGATATCCATAAATCTCTGACCACTGACAGGAAACTATTATGGCTAAATCAAAAAAACCGCTGGCAGCCGCCTTGGGCGCAGCGTTTCTGGCAACTTCCATCTCGCCTCTGGTAACGGCAGAGGCCAACCCATTTTCCGCACAGCAACTCAGTGGGGGCTATGACCTTGCCAACTATGACAAGCACGAAGAGGGAAAATGCGGCGAAGGTAAATGCGGTGGCGACAAGGCCGATGGCGAAGGCAGCTGCGGTGGCGACAAGGCCGATGGTGAAGGCAGCTGCGGTGGCGACAAGGCCGATGGTGAAGGCAGCTGCGGTGGCGACAAGGCCGACGGCGAAGGCAGCTGCGGTGGCGACAAGGCTGACGGCGAAGGCAGCTGCGGTGGCGACAAGGCTGACGGCGAGGGCAGCTGTGGCGGTGAAGGTTCCGGCAGCTAGGATAGCGCTGGCGATCGGTAGTGCCACATCCTGACCGGGAATTCCACGGAGCGGGACTCGGTCTGAGGCGGGCCCTGCTGGGCCCGCTGTCATCCATGGACCAGGGAGAGGTCGACTTTATGGAGGCAGCACCGGAGAACTGGATCGGTGTTGGCGGTCGTTTTGGCAGGCAGTTCCGCGCGATGGCCGAGCGTTATCCCATTGTGCTGCACGGCCTGTCGCTTGATATCGGTGGCCCCGATCCCATCGATACGGAGTTGGTGCGCGCAGTGCGGGCGCTGATGAGCGACATCGGCGCGCCACTGTACAGTGAGCACCTGACCTACTGCGCGGTCGACGGGCACCTGTACGATCTGCTCCCGATTCCCTTCACCGAGGAGGCCGTGCGCCACGTGGCGGAGCGCGTGCGCCTTGTGCAGGACATCATAGGGCAGCCCATTGCGCTGGAAAACGCATCTTACTATGCCCAGCCCTATACCGACCTGACTGAAGCGCAGTTCATCAACGCGGTACAGTGTGAAAGCGGCTGTGACCTGTTGCTCGACGTGAACAATATCTACGTCAACGCCATCAACCACTGCTATGACCCGTATGACTTCCTGGATGCGCTGTCGCTTGATCGGGTGCGCTATATACACATAGCAGGGCACTACGACGAGGCGCCCGACCTGAAAGTGGATACGCACGGCGCGGCCGTCATCGACCCGGTCTGGGACTTGCTGGCGGCGGCGTATCGCCGGCTGGGGCCGGTACCGACCTTGCTCGAGCGGGATTTCAACCTGCCGCCGTTACCACACCTGCTGCAGGAGGTGGCTCGGGTGCGCGCGCTGCAGCACGATGGCCGGCGCAGCGCAGCCGGGGCGCAGTGCTGATGGCGCACTCGGCACTCAAATCCAGCCAGCTCGCGATGGCGCGCTATTTGCGAAATCCCGGGGAGTACCCGCCGCCACCCGGGATTGAGCCGCGGCGGATGAGGATTTATGAGCGCCTGATCTACAACAATATCGAGGGCTTCATCCGCGGGGGGTTTCCCGTACTGCGCTCACTCTACGACGATGATACCTGGCACGTGCTGGTGCGCGCCTTCGTTGACCAGCATCGCTGCCACACCCCTTATTTCCTGGAGATCAGCCAGGAATTCCTGCAGTTTCTGCTGCAGGATTACCGCCCGCGCGAGAGCGATCCGCCTTTCCTGGCGGAACTGGCCCATTACGAATGGGTGGAACTGGCGCTGGATATTTCCGAGGAGGCGCCGCCCGACCCCGTGGAGACAGGGGACATTCTCCAGATGGTGGTGCGGCTGTCGCCACTGGCGTGGTCGCTGCGCTACCAGTTCCCGGTACATCGTATTGGCCCCGCATTCAGACCGACCGAGGCGCGCGAACCGACTTACCTCGTGGTGTACAGGAACAGGGCCGATCAGGTCGGCTTTATCGAGCTCAATGCGGTGACCGCGCGACTGCTGGAACTGGTTCGCGGCAATACGTTCGGTACAGCGCACAAGGTGCTGGTCGGTCTTGCCGACGAGTTGGGGCAGCCTCACGATCGGATACTCAGCCACGGTGCCGAGCAACTCGGGCAATTCGCTGCCAAGGGAGTGATACAGGTCTCAATGCCCTGATGGAGAGCTGTTCAGCGGTTGATCCACGTGCTGCCTAGGCGTACCATCGCTGTTTTTGAATTCGGCCAGTCATCGAAATGACCTATACGCGTTATGTGTTACTGCTGTTGCTGGCGCTCCCGCTGTTTTCCATGGGCTCAGAAAGCGACGAGGGAGTTGCCGATCCCTGGGAGCCGATGAACCGCCGAATTTTTGCCTTTAACGAATCCCTGGACAATCACATATTGCTCCCGGCCGCGAGAGGCTATCGCTTTGTGATGCCTGATCCCGCTGAGCGCGGCGTGACCAACTTCATCGGCAATGTGTACGAATTCAATTCCATCTTCAACTCGCTGCTCCAGGGCCGTCCGGGGAACGCCCTGCAGAGCGCTGCGCGTTTCCTGATCAATTCAACCATGGGGCTGGCAGGTCTGATAGACGTTGCCACACCCATGGGACTGAAGAGCCGTCCGGCCGATTTCGGGCAGACGCTGTATACCTGGGGCGTTGATTCCGGCCCCTACCTGATGGTACCTGTGTTGGGCCCGCGTACCGTGCGCAGTGGCGCCGGTTCCCTGGTGGACAACTACACCTCCCTGCCCGGCATGATAGACGATCGGGAGTGGGCCTACGTCTTCTGGACCGCTGAAGCGGTGGATCTGCGGGCCAATCTGATAAAGGCGGACGAACTGATCACGGGCGACCGCTATATTTTTGTTCGAAACGCGTACCTACAGCGCCGCGAGTACTTCCTGACAGGCGAGATCCGGGACAGCTTTTCGGAGCAGGAACGGCCGGAAGATTACCTGGAATTCTGACCGTGCCGCAGCGCGAAGGGGCCGTCCGGAAGGTCCCAGGGACCGGTAAAACTGTAAAATTCTGCCAAAGCCTTAATGCCTCGGTTGCCTGTATCCCCCGATGGGCGTACTGTCACGCCCAACATACGATCAAAGTCCGCTATGACCGCTTCAAACGGCAATGTCCTGATTATTGATGATTTTCCCGAGCGTGCAGACAAGTTGGCGAGTTTCTTGTCACAGTCTGGCTTTCACGCGGAGGTTATCACCGACGTCAGTAATTCCACGTATTCGCTCGGTTCGGACAGCCGACTGGATGTTATTCTGTGCGAGCTGGACCTCAAGGATTTCTCCTGGGTCGATGCCCGTCACGCGCTGCGCGAGATGGATGTGCAGGTCCCGGTGATCATGTTCTGTGATGTCGCGGATCCCGAAAAAATGATGACTGCCCTCCGCCTCGGGGCCAGCGATTTTTTCCTGCGCCCGATCGAAGACAAGCGGGCCCTGATCAAGTCCATTGAACGCTGCGTGCGCCAGCGAAATCTGCGCAGGGAGTTACGGGAGTCCCGCGATCGCCTGGAGGCCGCCAATATCGAGTTGCGTGGCACCATCAAAATGCTCGAGCAGGACCAGCAGGCGGGGCGCCAGGTGCAGATGCGCATGCTGCCGACTACACCCATGGTATTGAACGATTATGTGTTCAGCCATACGGTGATCCCCTCGCTTTACCTCAGCGGTGATTTTACCGATTACTTTACGGTGGGCGACAACCACGTCATTTTCTTCATGGCCGATGTATCCGGTCACGGCAGTTCATCGGCATTTGCCACCGTCCTGCTGAAAAACCTCTTCGCGCGCAAGCGCTCGGACTACTCGCGGCGTCGCGACGAAACGATATTGCAACCGGTCGCCATGCTGCAACACGCCAACAAGGAACTCCTGGATCTCGGCGTGGACAAGTTCGCCACCATGGTGGTCGGTTTGCTGGATATGCAGCGGAATACGCTGCGCTATAGCATTGCCGGACACCTGCCGCTACCGGTGCTTGTTTCCGATGCGGGCGCCTGCTACCTTGAAGGAGAAGGTTCCACCGTGGGTTTGATGGAGGACGCTGAGTATAATGATCATGTCATCGATCTTCCCGGGAGTTTTATGCTGGCGCTGTTTTCTGACGGGATTCTCGAGATTTTGCCGCAGATGAGTCTCGTCGAGAAAGAGCAGTATTTTCTCAAGATGTTTGAACAGACATCCGATTCTCCGGATCAACTGGCTGCACATCTGGGCCTGGATCATGTCGATACAGC
This sequence comes from Gammaproteobacteria bacterium, assembly GCA_030427485.1. Classification (GTDB taxonomy): domain Bacteria; phylum Pseudomonadota; class Gammaproteobacteria; order Pseudomonadales; family Halieaceae; genus Marimicrobium. Next base: position 15,588 of record JAUICG010000047.1, on the reverse strand, counting down.
GCCGGACGATATCGCAGCGCTGTTTGTGATCAAGCGTGACTGATATGAGCGAAGGCCGGATACTCGCAGCCAGCCAGGACGGCGCCTATGTCATACGGCTGGAAGGTGATGTCCGTCTCACGCTGTGCACGACGATCGATGATTTCCTCGACCGGATGTTTGCCGATCCGGACTTTGCGAGCGTCTGGGTGGATCTTTGCGAGGCCCAGGGGCTGGACAGCACCACTCTCGGCTTGTTGGCGAAGTTGGCGCTGCGGGTGAAGGATGAATTCGGCTTCGTGCCCGCAATCTACTCCTGTGACGCGGGCATCAACCGCCTGTTGAGAAGCATGGACTTCAATCGCCTGTTTGTATTGCATGAAGAATCCTGTGCCAATCCGGAAGATATCGCCGAAATTCCGACAGTGATCGGCAGCGAAGCCTCGGTGAAACAAAAGGTGATCGAGGCTCACCGGGTCCTGATGGGGGTCTCGGAAGAGAATCGCGACCGTTTCAAAGATTTGATAACAGCACTGGAGCGCTGCTGACTCAACCCTGCGCAGCCAGTTTGCAGTGAATGTAATTCGAGTGCGGGACATAAATCAGGTCGGCGACATTGCGAATCAGGTGTTCCTCGTATTTGTCGATGTCGCCATCGGCGTAGGCCACTGTCCACATCGCGCTGATCAGTTCCACTTTGCGTTCCAGGCTCCAGCCCTCGTTGATGACACGGGTAAACTCGTACAGCGACGTCGCGTCTTCCACCTTTTCCTGTGCCGCTGTTACCAATGCCTCCACCTCGGCAGCTTCCAACTGGAGCACCGTGGGCAGCAGCTCGGACAGCGTTGCGATCTCCACGCTGGATTCGGTGAAATCTGCCCGCGCAGTTTCGACCATCAGCGCAGCCGCGGCCAGGCGCAGGTTTCGCTCTTTCGCATCCTCGCTCTGGACGGGCGCGTGTTCGAACAGGGCTTTCAGTACATGAATCATTGTGAACCTATCAACTGTTCCAGTTTGGCCTGGTCGGCAACGAAGTTTCGGATACCTTCGGCCAGCTTCTCGGTGGCCATTGCGTCACTGTTCAACTCGTAGCGGAACTCTGATTCACCTGGTTCTGTTTTCTCGTCGTCACTGCCGGCAGTTGCCGGGTCCAGCCTGCGTAGCAGGCGGGTGTTGTCGCCGGCCAGCTCTTCCAGCAGCTGCGGGCTGATGGTCAGGCGGTCGCAACCAGCCAGTGCTTCGATTTCACCACTGTTGCGAAAACTGGCTCCCATCACGACCGTCGAATACCTGTGCTGCTTGTAGTAGTTGTAGATCCTGGTCACGGACTGGACGCCGGGGTCATCCATGGCATCCTGTATAACGATTTCCGTGTTGGCCTTGTACCAGTCCAGAATCCGTCCGACAAAGGGCGATACCAGGTACACGCCCGCGTCCGCACAGGCTGCGGCCTGCCCGAAGCTGAACAGGAGCGTGAGATTGCAGTTGATGCCCTCGCGCTCAAGGCGCCGCGCGGCGTTGATGCCCTCCCAGGTAGAAGCCAGCTTGATCAGTATGCGTTCGCGCGAAAAGCCCGCCTGTTCATACAGCCCGATAAGCTTCTTCGCTCGCTCGACAGACGCGGTCGTGTCAAATGAAAGGCGGGCGTCGACTTCAGTGGAAATGCGCCCCGGAATAATCCCGAGAATTTCTGACCCGACGTCCACCGCGAAGCGGTCCGTGCAATTGCCGAGCTGCTCCTGGTCGCTGCCGCCCAGCGCGCTTGCCCACTCCCTGGCTTTGGTCAGCAGTGCCCGGTACTGGGGCAATGCCGCGGCCTTGAGCAGCAGGGAGGGATTGGTGGTCGCGTCGCGCGGGGCGTAACGACGGATGGCGTCGATATCGCCGGTGTCGGCAACGACGTCGGTCATTTCTTTTAACTGCTCAAGCTTGTTGGTCATAACATCCTGCTCTCAGTGGTTTGCTACCAGCGCATGCGCCTGCGCGAGCACTTCAACGCCGGCCTCTTTCCTGTAGGCATTTTCGCTCAGGTAACGGCGAAACTTCCTGGCGCCCGGCACGCCCTGGTACAAGCCGAGGATATGGCGGGTAATATGATTGAGCGATGCGCCGCGAGCAATCTGCCGCTGCGCATAGGGCAGCAACATAGCGATAACATCATCGCGGGATTCAACCGGTTTGTCCATGCCAAAGAGCGCTTCATCCACGTCTGCCAGCATCCAGGGATTCTGGTAGGCCTCTCGTCCCAGCATCACGCCGTCGACGTGCTGCAGGTGCGTCTTGCAGTCGCTGATGGTCTGGATGCCGCCGTTGATGACAAAGGTCAGCCCGGGGAAATCCTGTTTCAGCCGGTATACCCAGTTGTAGTTGAGCGGTGGAATCTCCCGGTTCTCCTTTGGCGACAGGCCCTGCAACCAGGCCTTGCGCGCATGCACGATAAAAACGGAGCATCCGGCAGCCGCGACGGGTGTGACGAACGCCAGCAGGTCCTCGTAGGACTCCATGTCATCGATTCCGATTCGGTGTTTCACTGTCACCGGTATGTCACAGCTCTCCAGCATCGCGCTGACACAGTCTGCGACGAGTTCCGGTCTCGCCATCAGGCAGGCGCCGAACATGCCCGACTGCACACGGTCTGACGGGCAGCCACAGTTGAGATTCACCTCGTCGTAACCCCATTCCTGGGCCCAGCGGGCGCAGCGCGCAAGTTCTTGCGGATTACTGCCTCCCAGTTGCAGGGCCACCGGATGTTCCTCCGCGTTGAAGTGCAGGAAGCGATCCCGGTCACCGTGAATCAGCGCCCCGGTAGCGACCATTTCCGTGTACAGCAACGCCTTGCGGGACAGCAGGCGCCAGAAGTAACGGCAGTTGTGGTCGGACCAGTCCATCATCGGTGCAATGGAGAAGCGGCGGTTGACTTCTTGCATAGGGAATCGGGAGGGTCAGTTTCGATACTTGCCTGGCATTCTAGCAGGACTGGCGAAACGTCCATAGGTTGGCCAGGCTTCAACCATGCAGGCTGAAAACCGGATATCGGAGAGAAACCCGTTCAATGACATCGTGCCAGGCCTTCAGGTAAACCATCTGCTATTCGGATACCGCCGGTGCAAGCGACGATCGACGCCCAGCCACAAGCCGGACGGCCAATACAAGAAGGCTGCATTTAGTATAAAAAACGGAATCAACGAGGCGTCATAGTAACCGCCAATAGCAAATCCAAACAGAATAAACATGCTGATGGCAGCTGAGGGCCTGGTACATATCCCGAAGAGCAAACCCACACCAGACAGTATTTCACCCACGGTGATGACCCATGACACCGGTATATAGAGCGGTATCGCAAAATACTGCAGGAACAGGGCGGCAAAGGCGTCCGGCGGCATTTCCGTGAGCCGATCCAGAAATATCTCTCTCAGGATGTCACTGGTCAGCCACTCTTTACTGACCTTGTTGATGCCCGCTGCCAGCCAAAAAATGGCAAACAGCGTTCGTAACAACAGATGGAGGACAATCCCGGAGAAGCGCAGCGGATGCGATTTTATCCAGGCCCGGGTCCAGATTCGTTGGTATTCGCTAACGGCTAAACTGCTCATTGCTTCTCTCCCGGGGCCTGAGTGTCAATTTTCTCTATCGCATCCCACAGCGGCATTCGTTGACAAAAGCCGATCACCTGTTCGTCATGGTTGATTGACCAGCCCTGATTAACTCGATCAATGGTATGTTCCCCGAACTCCAGGCGGCCGGGATCAAGAACTAACATGGCTTCAAGGATTTCCTTTCCGGACCATTGGCCATCGATAATCTGATAGCGAAAGACCGGCCGTGTATGTCCCCTGGCAGCAAGACCCTCTTCACCCTTGCTGAAGTTTTTCACAAACCACTCCCATATGGTTGAAACCTGGGACCAGAAAGTCCTTGTCTGTATGTAGTACAAAGTAAAAGTACCCGTATCGGGTACGCTTTCGTATGTGGGAATTTCTTCGCCGGCTGCGCACAGAACGATGACTTCACACATCGTGCAAACCTCACCGAAACGACCCATAAGGAAGTAATCCTTATATTTCGGGTCTACAGGCTGGGCGTGTGCTGGCGGGATTGATAAAACCAGTCCCAGGGCGAGCAAAAGATTACGGATGTTCATTGCCTGTCCACTCCTCACTTAAGCCCCAAAAACGTTTCGCTGAGTCCTTTCCAGACACCGGATCGTCATTCATGGCCAAGCCCTTCCTGGTATTGAAGGCGGAAACGATCACCGCGAAATACGGTCCTTGTGTACTGCTCGATCCTGTTTTCGGCATCAAGATGGATGCTGTCCATCGCCAGCATTGGCTTGCCTGCTCGAACACCCAGTAGATTGGTAATTGTCTTGTTGGCGCCAATCGCTTCAATGCTTTGCAGTGAGCTGTTGCCGGAAACGAGCCTGTTCATTCTCAGCAAACCGAGCAGTCTTGCATCAGAGTGTGTTTCCAACTCACGTCGGATGGCGATATGGCGCGGAATATGCGCCATGAAGACAGCGGTTGGCTCGCCAGCTACAGACAACAGCACAGTAGTTCTAAGTTGTAGTTCATTGCTCGAAAGATCAAACGCGTCGACAACGGATTGCGGTGAGCTCAACCAGGCTTTTTCGACCAGCTTCCAGTGCCGATCATCGCCAGTCTCGAAGAAATACTGGTGGGGAGTTTGTGGTCCGTGTTCCCTAGCGGACGGTGATTTAACAAATGTACCGCGACCGTGCTGGCTTTCGACGATGCCGGCTTTCTTGAGTTCATCCATCGCTTTTACGACAGTGATACGGCTTACACCGTACTCCCCGCTCAATTGTCGTTCGGGCGGCAGTGGCTGGCCCGAATGAAATTCGCCGTCCTGAATGCGCTGTTTCAGCGAATCAAGCAGCTGAAAGTATCTCGGGAGGGGGCTGTTCTTGTCGATAGCGTATTTCATAGGCCGATACCGCGCCGGACAACAGGTCGAGATCCTAACAAGGCTATGTGGACATGTCCAATATTCCGGAGTCTGCTGTTGAGCTATTGCGTCCGGCAGACGACAACGCGGCGTCGCGTGCGCCATCGTGCAAAACAAAGTTTCAATGCCTAACTCGGCAACCTGTGTCAGGATATTTTACAACTTCCAATATTCCAGTATCTGCCAAATGGGCCAAGTTATTGATTACCAATCAGACGTCTCAGTGCGGTGTGATTTATGCATGTTTTTTCGCGACGTCGGTCCCGGCGTGCATCGCTGGCGCGTTGTGCCTGGGCGATTCCTGAAAGCACTGTATTCTGGCAGACAAGTTGGGAGGAGAGCGGACATGAGGATGCGCATCGAACGGATTCTGGCAGGAGTACTCCTGTTTTTCGCGGTGATCAATGTCACATGGGCCCTGCCCGCTGAAGAGATCAAGGTTGACTGGGGCAAGAGTTTTGTACTCGCCGGTAGCGGCGGCCTGGAAAACCCGGTGTTGCAGGTGGCATTCAATCCACAGCCGGAACCGCCCGTCGTGGGCGTACTCAGCTACGGCAAGCCGCCGGATCCGGCCTACCCGCCCGACCCGATCATTACCAACAGCGGTGATTTCGGCAAGGGTTCGCTGTTCCGTTTGCTGTTCGGGATATCCAGCGATTCCGGCCTGGCGATTCCCGAGGAGGGCGTTGCGGGCGGCCCGGTCGGCTCATTGATGGACTTCAATGTGCTCGATGACCTCGGTGCTGTGATGTTTTCCGTGCAACTGGAACTGACCACCAGCGGCGGCGGCACCTCCATCGACTGGGTGGCGTTCAATCCACAGCCGGAACCGCCCAAACTGGGCGAGAATGCGGCCGCGTTCGGTGCGGATTTCAGCTTCGATTCGTTCTCGGATGTGTTCCTGGCGATTCGTGTGATGGACTCCCGGGGCACCCCGATTACCCTGACGCAGGTGCCCGCGCCCGCGTCTATCCTGTTGTTGAGCCTGGGACTGGCGGTATTGGGCTGGTCACGGTTGCCTAGAAAGTCCTGAGTTCGCTGGATCGAATCTGCAGCGGGTGGTAGCCGAAAATCGCGCTGAGATGGTGCAGGTAGGCGTGCTGCCCATAGCGTTGCCACTCGGCATTGAGGCGCGCATCCACATCCCGGTAATGGTTCAGTAATGCGGCGTAGTCCACCTCGCCTTCGGGTGCGTTCTCCCGGCTCAGTTCCTGCACCAGCAGCAGCCAGGTCTGGCTGGCGCCCATGATGAAATAGGGCCAGGAGCGCTGGATTTCCATTGGCCATTCCGGATCGCTGGTGAGTTCCAGACGCCCCAGTTCCTCGGGGCTGCGCTGCTCGAAGCTGACCTTGTCCATCAGCTTCCTGTCCAGCAACCACCGGGTGAGAGGGTCTGATGAGATCTCCTCGTCGATGCGCGCTGCCGTTTCTCTGTCGGCGAAAAAGATCAGGCTGAACTGGTTGCCGGCGCCATCCCGACCCGCGCGCCGGTGAAAACGCCACAGGGGCAATGTCGCCTGGTTCTCGACCAGTACAGGCAGCAACACCTGATCCGCGATCAGCAAATGCGCGGCAAAGTCGGGTGCCTCGCCGTCGGGCCATACCAGGCGAAAGCGTACCTGCCACCAGTAGCGATCCGCCTGCTCCGCGTCCAGCGGTGCCGCCTCAGGTACAAAGGCAATGGCGGGCTGTACCTGCAGAGCCGGGGTACAGGCCGCCAGCAGCAGGCTGGCCATCATCAGGCAGATTCTAAAACTCGGGTGCATTTGCCGTTGCCTCCAACTGCGATTGATAGGTTTTTCGCCAACTCAAAAAACCCCAGATCGACAGTACACTGTAAAGCCCGATAAGTGCTGCGTAAATATCCAGGCTGCGGTCGTGGTAGAGCCAGACCGACGCCAGGTTGATCACCAGCCAGTAGATCCACCCCTCCAGAACTTTGGTGATTTCCATGTAGGTCGCAAGAATGCTGAAGAGCGTGGTGAAGGCGTCGATCAGCGGGCGTTCTGCGTCGCTATAGTACTGTACCGTATACCCCAGGGACAGCGCGACCAGGCTGCCCAGCAGGACCGCCCACCAATGAAACACGGCCGGCCATGTTGTTACCGGGTTGGCGTCGGTTTCGGTGTGCCTGTGCCAGCGCATCCAGCCCCAACAGCCCATTGCCGCATAAAACACGTAGAGAAATGCCTCCGAGTACAGCCTGGCGTCTATGAAAAGATAGACGCTCAGTAAACTGCCTGCGATGCCGAAGGCCCAGCAGAGGATGTTCTCCCGAATCAGGAGCACCACGAAAAGAAGATTGGCAGCGGTCGCCAGTATTTCCACAAGCAGTACCGTTGATACCTCACCCTGCATTGTTCGTTTCCCCGCCTTTCAGGAACAATGGATAAATGCCGCGAAACTTTCGGTTCGGTCCGCATCGCGCAGGTTGCGGCAAGCCGCCACTACGCGGCCTGGCCAGTCCGACATGGCCATCGCGCCGGGGAACATTGGGCAGCGAGTTCACCCTTGGTCAAAAAGCGTAGGTGAACTCGATTCCGTAGGTCCGTGGTTCTCCGAGTTGCACGAATACCTCATTCTGGTAGGCCCCGAAATCGTCGCGCGGGTCATTGCCGAAATACAGGCCGTGTACCGCGAAGTCCTTGTCCGTGAGGTTGCGCCCCCAGACGCTGACTCCGATGTTGCTGCGTTGCCAGTGGATGCTGGCATTTAGCAGGTCGTAGCTGTCCAGTTTGCCGTCGTGATAATAGCCGTAGTAGCTCTTGCCCCGTCCCTCGACTTCGAAATGTCCGCTCCACTCGTCATCCAGCGCAACGCGGGCGCCGAGGTTGTACTGGTAGTCCGGTGATTTGGCCTGATCGCGGTTCTCCCTGGTGACAAAATCGAACTGGTCGAGGTCAAAGGCTTCGATCGTGTCCACTTCGGCATGCAGCAGGCCGACGTTGGCGAATAGTGTGATGTAATCGTTGAGCGCGAAACTGCTCTCGACTTCCAGGCCGTAGTTATTCGCGTCACTGGTGGAGTCCAGGTAGCCGATCCACAGTCCGGCGGCATCGTCCCACATCCAACTCTCCAGTTGGGCGTTGCTCCTGTCGGTGTAGAATACCGCGGCACGCAGGAAAAGGCGCTGGTCAAACTGTTCCGTCTTGATGCCGATTTCCGTATTCAGCAGGCTCTCGTCGTCAAAACTGAGTCTGCCCTCAGTGAAGGCCTGGAATACGGGTGACATGAATGGCCGGTTGGCCGTTGCCGTGGTGTTTACGCCACCAGGCTTGGCGCTGCGGGCGACAGTGACGTACACCATGGTGCTGTCGTCGAGGTCATAGCGTGCGCTGAGTTTCGCGTTCCAGAGCTCGTCGCTATTGTCACTGCTGAAGCCACTGCTGTCGCGATAATCGGCCTCGAAACGCTCCAGGCGCGCGCCGGCCACCAGGGTCAGATCGCTCGACAGCGCATACTCGTACTCACCGTATATCGCGTAGCGACTTGTATCGTAGTCACTGTTGCTGGTGGAATCGCCATACCATACGCTGGGATACCGGTAGTTGAGATTTTCGCTGCCGTCATTGGCATACAGGCCGACGACATACTGGCCGTTGCCGGCGGACAGGGAGTTCTCGCCACCCAGTAGCCTGATTTCGGCGACCAGGCGGTAGCGGTCGCGGTCGAAAATTTCCTGTGCTGTTTCATGGCCGCCGGAGCAGGTAAAGAGCTGGCAAAACTCGGCGGATACCCAGTCCGCGTCATAGCTCTGGTGCAATTCCATATCGATATAGTTGACATCAGCCTCGAGAGTCAGCGTGTCAGCCAGTTGCCAGCTGCCGCTGGTGGTTACCGCTTTGGTTTTTTGTGAGTCTTTCCCGGGTTGATCGCTCCAGGTGGAGCGGTCATTTTCGATCGACCAGGTGTCGTAGCCATTGTTTGCATCGAAGTACAGCAGGCCCAGTTCATAGAGGGCGCTCTCCGAGGGTGTCCATTGCAGGCGGCCCCTGCTGGTCAATTCATCGAAGTCATTGGTGTTGTCGTCGAGGTGCTCATTCTCGATATAGCCGTCGCTGTTATTTTGCTGCACTGCGAGGCGTCCGCGCAGGGTGTCGTGCAGGGCGCCACTCAATACCAGACCGGCATTGTAGCTGTCATGGTTTCCCGCACCCGCGCTCAGCTCTCCAGTAAAGGCTTCAGTTGGCGCATTGCTGATGATATTGATCATCCCTGCGTGGCCACTGGCGCCGTAGCGCGTACCCTGCGGCCCGCGCAATACCTCCACCTGCGCCACGTCGAAAAGCATGCCCGCGTTGACGCTGTCGCCGAGCTCGAGATTGTCCAGCCTCATGCCGACGGAGGGGTAGTATTTGGGGTCGTAGAATTGCTCGAGATCGCCAATTCCCCGAATTTGCACGAAGCGACTGCGCGACGCTCCAGAGGCCCAGGTCACGTTCGGCACGGCATTGAGGATATCTTCGAGGTGTTGCGCAGCCCGCTCGCTGATAGTGCCCGCGCCGATCACGCTGACACTGCCGACGGTCTCCAGCAGCGTGGTTTTCCGGAAATTGGCGGTGACGACGATTTCTTCCAGCGAATGACTGCCGGCGGATTGCGCGAGCGTGGTGCAGGGGATGCTCGCGAGCGCCAGCAATGAGGACAGGATGGTGTAGCGTTTTGACATTGTGGAGCCTCTTAAACAAAAAGAGACCCGGAGAGCGACGTTAGAGTGGTATGAGTGCACCTATTCCTACGCCGGTATTACCCGGATCAGGTTCAAGGGTTTGTCTGTCACCGGGACAAACATCTCAGGCCGTAGCCACCCCTTAGGATTGAGGCCGGGAGTATAGTTTCTGCGCTGCCAAATTCCTAGGGGCTTGTGAGAATTATTGGTCTGGCCGCGCGCTCGCGGAGGCCAGCGCGGGCCACAAAGTGGGATTTACCCAGCCGACACCGTATAATCGCGTCTTTATTTTTCGGGACACCAGCCTGCCATGACCGTACGCACCCGTGTTGCGCCTTCCCCCACCGGTGACCCGCACGTCGGCACCGCTTATATTGCGCTCTTCAACTATTGCTTCGCACGGGCCCATGGCGGGGAGTTCCTGCTGCGTATCGAAGACACCGACCGGGTCCGCAGTACCCCCGAGTCGGAGCAGGCTATCCTCGATTCGCTGCGTTGGCTGGGCCTGACATGGGATGAGGGGCCGGATGTCGGGGGAGCGCACGGGCCTTACCGGCAGAGTGAACGGATGGCCATGTACGGCCAGTATGCGCAGCAGTTGGTGGATGCGGGCAAGGCTTTTGTCTGCTATCGCACCGAACAGGAGTTGCACGAACTGCGCGAGGCGCGCCGCGCCGCGGGTAACTCCACCGCTCTAAAGCCCTCGGACCTGCGACTGGGTGATGACGAGGTGCGCAGGCGGCAGAAAGCCGGTGATCCCCACGTGATACGGATGCTGGTACCGGAGGAGGAGGGCAGTTGCGCGATCGAGGATATGTTGCGCGGCACCATCGAACTGGACTGGGGTATGGTGGATGCGCAGATACTCCTGAAATCCGACGGCATGCCGACTTACCACCTGGCCAATGTGGTGGACGATCACCTGATGGGCATCACGCATGTACTGCGCGGTGAGGAGTGGATCAATTCTGCGCCGAAACACAAATTACTGTATGAGTATTTCGGCTGGGATATGCCCAGGCTTTGCCATCTGCCGCTGTTGCGCAACCCGGACAAATCGAAGCTGAGCAAGCGCAGGAACCCGACCAGTATCCTCTACTACCAGCGCATGGGTTATTTGCCCGAGGCCCTGCTCAATTACCTGGGGCGCATGGGTTGGTCGATGCCCGACGAGCGCGAAAAGTTCTCCCTGGAGGATATGGTGTCGCAGTTCGATCTTCAGCGCGTCTCGCTGGGGGGCCCTATTTTTGATGTTGAGAAACTGAGCTGGCTGAACGGCGTCTGGTTGCGCGAGGAACTCGATGACGCCCAATTGGCACAGCGGCTGGCGGACTGGGCATACAATCGCGAATACCTGATGCGTGTTCTGCCGCACGCGCGCAAACGCATGGAGACCCTGAGTGATTTCGCGCCGCTGGCGAGTTTCCTGGTGTCCGGCGTGCTGCCTGTCAGTGAGGACAGTTTTGCCGCGCTTGCTGTCGAGCGCGAAGACACCGTCAGGAACCTGCAGTTTGCGCTGTGGCGCCTGGAAGAACTGCGCCACTGGACGCGGGACAATGTGTGGGCTGAGCTCAAGTCGGTGGCTGACGCACTCGGCGTCAAGGTGAAAGATTTTCTGGCACCCCTGTTCATCGCGATCGCCGGCTCCAGCGCTTCATTCTCCGTGGTAGACTCAATGGAGATCCTGGGGCCGGATATGAGTCGCGCCCGAATTCGTCACGCGATAGAAACACTGGGCGGTGTGTCCAAGAAAGCGATGAAAAAACTGGAAAAAGAGTACCGGCTTTTGAGCGAGGGTTAAGCGATGGCAGTCAATTTGGCGACTTCAATGATGGCGACGCTGTTGCGTGCCAGTAACGGGATTCAGAGTACGCCCGCAGCGGTAAAACCGAAAAAGACCCTGCAGTTGTACGATATCGAGAACTGTCCGTACTGTCGCCTGGTGCGGGAAGTCCTGACGGAGTTGGATCTCGATGTGGAAATATACCCCTGCCCCAAGGCCGGGACCCGGTTTCGACCCGAGTTGGTGGCACGCGGCGGGAAGGCCCAGTTTCCCTACCTGGTGGATCCAAATACCGGTGCCGAGATGTACGAATCCCTGGATATCGTCGCCTATCTGTTCGAGACCTACGGCCTGCGGGAACTGCCGCTTAAATGGCGGGCGGGAAGATTGCAAACGGTGGGATCCATGCTGGCCAGCGCACCGCGGGCGGGTCGCGGCATGCAGGCCCGTCCGGGCAGGATGCCGGAATACTTGCTGGAACTGTACAGTTTCGAGTCCAGCCCGTACGCCAGACCGGTTCGGGAACTGCTGTGCGAGATGGAGATCCCCTATATTCTTCGCAACTGCGGGCGCACCCGTTTCGAGGAGTGGGTACTGCCGCCGATGAGGGAACGCTTGAAACTGCAGCCTGACAGCGACCTGGAAAACCGTCGGTTGCTGCAGGAGTCGGAGGGGAAGGTGTCAATACCGTACCTGTACGATCCCAACACCGACCGCGGGCTGTTCGAGTCCGCCGATATCCTCGACTACCTGCGGGAGAACTACCGCGCGTAGCGCCAGCCGCTCAGTGCTGGTGCCCGCCGGGCCCGTGGACGTGACCATGGGACAGTTCTTCGACGCTCGCACTTCGTGTTTCCAGTACCTCTATGTCGAACACCAGCGTTTGGCCCGCCAGCGGGTGATTGGTGTCGATGTCCGCGGTGTGCCTGCCTGCCTTTACCACGGTGACTGCTCGCATCCCGTCACTGGTGCCGAGCTGCACTACGGCGCCAGGACGTAGTTTGCCCTTGAACGCGAGATGCTTTATCGGTACCCGCTGCACACTGTCGGGGTTGCGCAATCCATAGCCTTCGCCGGGAGGGACGGTTACGCTGAACTGGTCACCGTCGCCGCGACCGGCCATGGCGGATTCCAGCCCACGAATGATATTGTTTGCGCCGTGCAGGTAGGTTGCCGGATTTCCCCCGCGAGAGGTTTCCAACTCCTTGCCCGATTCGTCGCGCAGGGTGTAATGAAAGCTGACTACTGTTTCGGGTCCGATCTGCACGTGCTCTCTCCTCTGCCGGGTGCTGCGCAGATAGTAAAGGCATTGGGTCAAAAGTCATAGCGTTCAAAGCGTGGCACCCCTTGTGTCCCGCAGCAGGCCCGAGTGTCCCGTTCGGTTCGCCCACCGATGTGAGCCTTTTCGCATTCCGGCCCGATAGCGCCCGATTCAACTTTGATGGGAGCGCCACTTGGCATTACAATGCGCAAAGCGGAATTTCAGGCACGTACTAGTGAGTAAACAGCATCGGGGCGCCGAAACCGTCCTGGGCAAGCGGGCATTCCTCCTTTCCATGAACAGACCAGTATTGCCCGACGAGGCAATCGGTGGACGTTAAACATGAAGAAATTGTTTCTGCATATCGGACTGGGAAAAACGGGGTCCTCTGCGCTCCAATCGTGGCTTTCGCTCAATTCCGATGCGTTGTCCCGGCAGGGTGTGGACTACGCCGACCTGGTTCCCCATGCAAAAACCGGCGAAGTGTCTTCCGGCAACGGCTTTGACCTGCAGCGGGCGCTTGTCAACCAGGACTTCGATGAGGTGGAGCGCCTGCTGACCACCACGTACTTTTATAATCCGAGGAACAATGTTGCCCTGATCAGCTGTGAGCTTTTTCAGGGTATTCGGGCGCCGTTTGTACAGAAGATCTACGATATCTGTGCCAAATGCGATATCGAAGTCACAATTATCGTGTACATTCGCAGTGTTTATGAGCAGCAGTATTCCACCTATCTACAGGGCATCAAGCGCAGTTCCATCGCCCACAAATTCGGAGACAAGAGTTCGGACATCGCATTTCACCGCTCGGTGGAATATCTCAGGCGCTATGTGCGGGTGTTTGGTGACAAGGTCCTGGCGATAAACTACGACGTGGCGAAAAAAGATATCTACGGCTCACTGGCGGACATCATCGGTGTGAACACCAAGGGACTGAAAAAGCTGGAAAAGAAAGTCAATAGAAGCCTGACGCTCGAAGAGGCAGAGGTGCTGCGGCGGATGAACCGGCTGCACGGCGGAGTTTTTGCCACGAACATTTCCGACTACATCATCAAATTGTCTCCCAATATAGAGACACCTATCGTCTATGACCGCGAGTTGTTGGAGCGGGTGAGGGATGCCACGGAGGAAGACCTGCTGTGGGTCAACGACCAGTTCAATATTGCCACGCCCGTGGCCTCCGACAATTTCGATGGACGCTCCGGCGCGGAATCTCTCACCCTGACCAGGGCGTCCTACGAACCGGTGGTACAGTGGGCAATGGAGTTTGAGCCGGGCGCTACGCTGCGCTGGGACTTTGCCAGTTTTCTGGAGCAGTTGGCGGACTTCATGGAAGAGATTTCCGTCGAGGACGCGACTGCCCTGAGGGGCAGGCTCCGCCGTGTGGAGGTGGCGATGCAGAAGGATGCGAAGTCGCAGCCACAGGGCCAGTCGGCCGAAGAATCTTCGCAAAAACCGAAAACCGGCGCGACGTCGAAAGTTCGGATACCCTCCCATATCATCACATACTTCTATGATAGCCGGCGCCTGGCCGAGGAGGGGGAGTCGGACGTCAACACGAAATTTGACGCGTGGTTGTCCACACTGCAGAAGCATGCCGTTGGCAATGCGATCAACGACGTGGGCAATACAACGCTGGTGCGCGCAGGCGATGTGGCAAAGGCGAGTGGAAAACCGGCGATGAGCGGCTACACCCTGGTGGAGATCGAAGATACGGACGCGGTGCTGTCGCTTGCCGAGAGGTGTCCGCTGCTGGAAGTCGGCGGCGTTCTGGAGGTTTCCCGAGCGATAAACCTCCTTGATGTATGGTAGCCGGCAGGGAATTCCGCTGTACCGGCTGCCCGAAACGCAGCCCGATAATGTCGAGCAGGAGTTAGCATGAAGAAGGAAAGCGCCTTGCCGGAAGCACATGGTCTGGCGGAAGCGATCAACCAGGATGTGGCCCAGCTTATCAACCATTTGCGTTGTAGCAACGCGCCGGATGACGCACTGGCCGAGGCAACCCGGCATATTCACCAGGCGATAGCGGCGCTTTCGCCCTGGCTGCAGCAGGGGGAGGGCTGGTCGACTGTCTCCATCGCCAGCGAGATGTCCGAGATCGTATGGCGCGAAGACGATATTACTTCCGTGATGCCGTACAGCCCGATAAGCGGCAAGCGCAATGCCATCGCGCTGCCCATCAAGCTCTGGAAAGCCGGCAGCAATGAAGTGCGCGGCGAGGCCGTTTTCTCCTCCACCTATGCGGGTCCTCCGAACGCTGTGCACGGCGGTATCATCGCCGCGGTGTTTGACGAAGTTCTGGCCATGGCCAACGTGATATCGGGCAATGCCGGGTTCACCGGTACGCTGACCGTCAAGTACCACGACAAGACTCCCCTGAATACCACGGTGGAGTTACGCGGTATGAATCTGCGTCAGGACGGTCGAAAACAGCTCAGTCGGGGAGAGATGCTGGTGAACGGAAAGGTGACGGCGAGTGCAGAAGGCTTGTTCATCAGCGCCGCAGGCGGCCCCGGCTAGCCTGGCGTTCTCGTTAGCGCCACCGCGGCGAGCAGTGCCGTCGCCCACTCAAAGGCCAGGGCACCATAGGTATAGCCCGTCACCGGGTCTGCGCTGATCGCCGTCAGTCCCGTGCGACTCAATGCGAGTCCACCCATCAGCAACAGCAAGGCAGTCAGTGCGGGCTGCAGCAAGTCGCGGCGCAGGGCGCCCAGCAGGCAAAATATTCCAAATGCGGTTTGCAGGCCGCCGTACATCGCGCCCAATTCAACAAAGGCGTCACCGTTGGTGATCGCGAGTCCGGAGTAGGACGCGGGCAAGCCGGGTGAAAACAGGCACGCAATGCCATAGGCGCAAAACGCGAGAGCGGAAATCCAGAGAATGACTTTAGCCAGCACGAATTGCTCCTTGGGTTGAGAGAGGGCCGGTAAA
>JAUICG010000006.1 GCA_030427485.1 Gammaproteobacteria bacterium | reverse complement strand
CGGTTCCGCCGCATAGGAACGATAGACGTAATTCTGTTTGTAGGCATCTTCCGGTATTTCTTCCGCTATACCGGGTGTGCGCGCCTGTTCAAGTGCCGCGGGATCCATTGCGCGCCGTTCCTCTTCATTCTGTGTGTTGCCAATGGCCTGCGAGAGATTCATCACGGGTATGCTTCCTGTTTGAAACGCAACTGCGCTTTTAATCCACGGCTAAAGTATGGGCATAGCGCACGGCGCATTGCCACAAGGGAAAGTGATAAACATCGCAGTTTTCGCAAAACTACCGGCTTTACAGGGTATCCGGGCTGCTTCCGGTGTCTCTGGCCGGCTATTCGGACCGGCTGCCGCCAAACTGTGCGCTGGCGCTCATGACGGTAACGCCCCGCTGATTCCTGGCATCGAGGTCAACCCTGCAAGCACTCGCGTCGCGCCCGTCTGGCGCTTCGCCGTGGACCCGCAGCCGTAGTCCCTCATCGACAAAGGCAGGAGCGCTGGCTTTGAAGTCAAACGCTCGCAGCCTGCTGCCCGGCCGATACGCCTGTGCCAGGTTCATCAGCAAGGTCGCTGTCAGTGGTCCCTGTACCACCAGCGCGGGATAGCCCTCTTCGGCAGTCGCGTAGTGGTGATCGTAATGAATGCGGTGTCCGTTGAATGTCAGCGCCGAGTAGCGAAACAGCAGCGTGCTGTCGGGTACCAGTTCCCGGGTAATCGCCGTGCCTTGCTGTGTTTCCGGGGTTTCCGCATTTGCATTCTCCCGGTGGGCGGCAGGCCCCCGGTATACGATGGTCTGCCTGTCGGTGATAAGCGGTTCACCGTCGTCAACGTAATCGTGGTTTATGTGCACGAACACCAGGGCGCCCGATGCCGCGCTTTGCTTCATTGCAATATCGGCGATGGTCGATGTTCGCTCGATGAGCGTGTCGATGCGCGGCGGCCTGTGAAAACGGATCCGGCTGGATGCCCACATCCTGCGCGGGAGCGGTACCGGGGGAAGAAACCCGCCCCGGGCCGGATGTCCATCGCTGCCCAACTCGCCGTGCGCGACCGCAGGCGGCGCCAGGCACCAGTGAATACCCAGCGGAAGCGATGAGTCCGGATCGTCGCTGAGTGGGGTAAAGTCCTGTAGCGTGGCCCTGAAACGCTTTACGAGCTGCGGCGTCAGGGTGTCGCTGCAGCGCTCCTGCCTGCCGATCCAGTCGCGAAGACGATCGATATCTGACTGCTCTGGCATCAATGCTCCTGGAAGCCCGCTGGCTAAAAGGATTTTGGTAGGTCGAGTTCGTGGGTGGCGACGTGCGAGAGAATCAGGTTGGTCGAAATCGGCGCCACCTGGTACAAACGCGTTTCGCGAAACTTGCGTTCGATATTGTATTCACTTGCAAAACCGTAGCCGCCGAATGTCTGGATGCAGGTGTCGCCCGCCAGCCACGAGGCTTCAGAGGCCAGCAGTTTCGCCATATTCGCATCCGAGCCGCAGGGCTCTCCGCGCTCGAACCTGGCCGCCGCGCGTTTTACGATGGCGTCCGCCGCCTCGGTCTGGATATGCGCGCGTGCAATGGGAAATTGTATGCCCTGGTTCAGGCCGATGGGTCTGCCGAAGACTTCCCTCTCCCTGGCGTAGCGGCTCGCCTGTTCAATAAAAAAACGGGCGTCGCCAATGCATTCCGCCGCGATCAGGATGCGCTCGGCGTTCATGCCGTCCACGATGTAGGAAAAACCGCGGCCTTCCTCGCCGATGAGGTTCGCCGCGGGCACCCGGAGTTCGTCGAAAAACAACTCGGTACTGGCGTGATTCATCATGGTCCGGATCGGCTTGATCGTTAAGCCGTTGCCGAGTGCGCGCGGGATATCGACCAGCAGTACCGACATGCCGCCGGTGGGCCTCGCACAATCCTCGCGGGGCGTGGTGCGCACCAGCAGGATCATCAGGTCCGAGTGTTCGGTACGCGAGATGAAGACCTTCTGGCCGCTGACGATGTAGTCGCCATCGGGGCCATCGCGACGCGCGCGCGTCTGTATGCGCGTGGTGTCGGTACCGCTACCCGGTTCCGTGACCCCGAAAGCCTGCAGGCGCAGGTCGCCGCGGGCGATGGCGGGCAGGTACTGCTGCTTCTGCTGCTCGCTGCCATGTCGCAGCAGGGTGCCCATGGTGTACATTTGTGCATGACACGCGCCGGCATTGCAGCCGCTGCGCTGAATTTCCTCCAGTACCGCACACGCCGCTGACAGAGGCAGGCCGGCGCCCCCGTATTCCTCGGGAATCAGCAGGGAGAGATAGCCCGATTCAGTGAGAGCGCGCACAAATTCTGTAGGGTAGTCGCCCGCCTGCTCCAGCGCCTGCCAGTACTCCCCCGGAAACTGTGCGCAGAGTCTGGCGACGGCGTCGCGAATATCCTGGTAGTGCTCGACTGTCGACATCTCGTTCTCTCGGTGTTCTGGTGTACGTGTCCGGCCGGCTCCCGACATGGCGTATTCACGGTCGCGGCGCTATGATGCTACGCGATACTATACGCTGTCGACAGGCAGTGTCCCACCGAACCCGCTCTGAACAAGAGGTACCCCATGACCGAACTGGTTACTGTACAGATCAAGGATCATATAGCCGATGTCCGATTGAATCGCCCGGAAAAAATGAATGCACTGAGTATTCCGATGTTCGAGGCCATTACTGCAACCGGCAAGGAACTCGCTGAGAACAAGGCGATACGCGCTGTCGTGCTGTCCGGCGAAGGGCGCGGCTTCTGTGCGGGGCTGGACCTGGCCAATATGACCGATCCCGATTTCAGCGCAGATCCGTTTGGCGCCGGTCGCGGCGGTTTTTACCCGAACTTCTACCAGCTGCCCGCGTACGTGTGGAAAAAGCTGCCTGTTCCCGTGATATGCGCGCTGCACGGCGTGGCCTACGGTGGTGGTTTCCAGATCGCGATGGGTGCGGATATCCGCATCGCGCACCCCGGGGCCAGGTTATCGGTGATGGAAATCAAATGGGGCTTGATCCCCGATATGTCGGCGTCGCAAACCCTGCGCGACCTGGTGCGGATTGATGTCGCCAAGGAACTGACCTTTACCGGGCGCGTGGTCGAGGCTGACGAGGCGCTGCAGTTGGGCCTGGTGACCTGCATAAACGACAATCCTCGGGAGGCCGCTCTGGAAATGGCCGCGGCGATTGCCAGGCGCAACCCCAATGCGATCAGCTATAGCAAGTACCTGTTTGATGCCACCTGGCACGGCGATGAATACGCCGGCCTGAGAGCGGAAGAGCGCCTGCAGGCCAAAGTGATTAAATCAGCCAACCAGATTGAAGCCGTGATGTCGGAGATGGAAGGGCGCCCCGCCAACTATGCGGTGCGCGAACTATCCACCTTTGACGATATTGCCCTGGGCTGAGCGCCGGATCGCAGGCGCGCTGCGACGGGGCGCCTGTCAGGCGACGGGTGGTCGATATATAAAGTTGACGTTAACGTAAAGGTAAGCTAATCTCGCGCTTTGCTGTCAACGCTCAAAACACGCGCCGGGATGACCCCGCAGCCCGGCGCTTCTCACGCCCTGCAGGCGGCGGTGATGTTTAACAGGAGGCGACCATGAGCACGAGCTACCCGACACTGAATTTCGATCTCGGTGAAGACATCGACATGCTGCGCAACAGCGTCTACCAGCTCGCCCAGGCGGAATTGGCGCCGAGGGCGGAGCAAATCGACAAGGACAATGAGTTTCCCGCGGATATGTGGCGCAAGTTCGGTGACATGGGGCTGTTGGGCATGACCGTGGCGGAGGAGTACGGTGGTACCAATATGGGATACCTCGCCCACACCGTGGCGATGGAGGAAATCTCCCGCGCCTCGGCTTCCGTTGGTTTGTCGTATGGCGCTCACTCCAATCTCTGCGTCAATCAGATCTACAAGAATGGCAGTGACGCGCAGAAGCTTAAATACCTGCCCAAACTGTGTTCAGGCGAGCACGTGGGCGCGCTGGCCATGTCCGAACCCAATGCCGGCAGTGACGTTGTCAGCATGAAGCTGCGGGCCGACAAGCGGGGCGACAACTATATTCTCAATGGCAACAAGATGTGGATTACGAACGGGCCCGATGCCAGTACCTATGTGATCTATGCCAAGACCAACCTGGAAAAAGGTGCCTGGGGCATTACCGCGTTCATCGTCGAACGCGACTTCCCGGGTTTTTCACGCAACAGCAAACTCGACAAGCTGGGCATGCGCGGCTCCAATACCTGTGAGTTGATTTTCCAGGACTGTGAAGTGCCCGCCGAGAATGTCCTCGGCGAGGAGGGCCAGGGCGTGAAAGTCCTGATGAGCGGGCTGGACTACGAGCGCACCGTGTTATCCGGCGGTCCCGTGGGTATCATGCAAGCCTGCCTGGATATCACGATTCCCTATATCCACGATCGCAAGCAGTTCGGCCAGTCCATCGGCGAGTTCCAGCTGATGCAGGGCAAGGTCGCGGATATGTACACGGAGCTGAATGCGTCGCGCGCGTACTTGTACGCTGTCGCAAAGGCCTGCGACAGGGGGCAGGAAAGCCGCAAGGATGCCGCCGCGGTGATTCTCTATACCGCCGAACGGGCCACGCAGATGGCGCTGCAGGCGATACAGGCGTTGGGGGGGAATGGCTATATCAATGAATTTGCGACAGGCCGCCTGCTGCGTGATGCCAAGCTGTACGAAATCGGCGCCGGCACCAGCGAGGTGCGCCGCATGCTGATCGGCCGCGAACTGTTCAATGAAACCCGCTAGCGCGCCGCAACGGTGTGATTTCTTTTCACGACAGATGACAGTGCAGGTAGCAGTATGGGCATTCTGAAAACCCGGGTGAACACGCGATCGGAAGACTTTGCAGCCAATGCGCAACACATGCAATCGCAGGTGGACGATTTAAAGTCGAAGCTGCAGGCGATCAAGCTGGGGGGAGGGGAAAAAGCGCGCGAGCGTCATACCTCGCGCGGAAAGCTGCTGGCCAGGGACAGGATAGCCGGGCTCATCGACCCCGGCTCGCCGTTTCTGGAGTTGTCGCAATTGGCCGCGATGGATGTCTACGGCGAGGAGGTCCACGCGGCCGGTATTATCACCGGTGTCGGCCGTGTCAGCGGCCAGGAATGCATGATTGTCGCCAACGATGCCACGGTGAAGGGGGGAAGCTACTATCCGCTGACGGTGAAGAAGCACCTGCGCGCGCAAACCATCGCCCGGGAAAATCACCTGCCTTGTATCTACCTCGTTGATTCCGGCGGCGCCAACCTGCCCCGGCAGGACGAGGTGTTCCCTGACCGGGAGCACTTCGGTCGCATATTCTTCAACCAGGCCAACATGTCCGCGCGCAATATTCCCCAGATTGCGGTGGTGATGGGCTCCTGTACCGCCGGCGGTGCCTACGTCCCCGCGATGGCCGACGAATCAATCATCGTCAGGGAGCAGGGCACGATATTTTTGGCCGGCCCGCCGCTGGTAAAAGCGGCTACCGGTGAGGTGGTGAGCGCAGAGGAACTGGGCGGGGCGGATGTCCACTGTCGCACCTCGGGCGTGGCCGACCACCTCGCGCAGAACGATCACCATGCCCTGCAACTGGCGCGCGATGCCGTCGCCCGCTTGAACCGCGTCAAACCGCTGTCGCTGGACGTCAGGGATGTGGTGGAGCCGCTCTACGACAGCAGGGAAATCTACGGCATCGTTCCAAAAGATGCGCGGCAGCCCTACGACGTCAGGGAGATTATCGCGCGCACGGTCGATGGCTCCGAGTTCCACGAATTCAAGGCCCTCTACGGCACCACGCTGGTGTGCGGTTTCGCGCGTATCTTCGGCTACCCGGTCGGCATCGTCGCCAACAACGGTATCCTGTTTGGCGAGTCCGCGCAGAAAGGCGCGCATTTCGTCGAGCTGTGCGCGCAGCGCAAGGTACCGCTGGTTTTCCTGCAGAACATCACCGGCTTTATGGTAGGTAAACAGTACGAGAATGACGGCATTGCCAAGCACGGCGCCAAGATGGTCACCGCCGTGGCTTCCGCCCAGGTGCCAAAATTCACTATTCTTGTCGGCGGCTCTTTCGGTGCGGGGAACTACGGTATGTGCGGCCGCGCCTATGATCCGCGCTTTATGTTCATGTGGCCCAATGCCCGTATCTCCGTGATGGGCGGTGAGCAGGCAGCCGGCGTTCTCGCCCAGATTCAACGCGACCAGAAATCCAAAGCGGGCGAGCAGTGGAGCGATGCGGAGGAGGCCGAGTTCAAGCGCCCTATCATCGACACCTACGAAAAACAGGGCCACCCGTACTATGCTTCGGCGAGATTGTGGGATGACGGTGTCATTGACCCGGCTGATACACGCATGGTGCTGGGCCTGTCGATCTCGGCCAGCCTCAACAGGGAAATAGACGACACCCGCTTCGGTGTGTTTCGCATGTGATGGGCGCTTTATGAATAGGAACGGGCACCATGTTTGACAAAATCCTGATAGCAAACCGGGGCGAGATTGCCTGTCGCGTGCTGCGCACTGCTCGAAACATGGGCATTCGCACCGTCGCGGTGTACAGCGATGCAGACCGGGACGCGCTGCATGTCACGATGGCGGACGAGGCCATACATATCGGCGCCGCGCCGTCGCGGGACTCCTATTTGCAGGTTGACAAGGTGATCGCCGCCGCGCTCAAAACCGGCGCCCAGGCAATTCACCCCGGTTACGGTTTTCTCTCGGAGAATGCGGCTTTTTGCCGGGCCTGCCAGGACAACGGCATCACGTTCATAGGCCCCCCGGTGGGCGCCATCGAGGCGATGGGCTCCAAATCCGCCGCCAAGACCATCATGGAGGCCGCGGGCGTGCCGCTGGTACCCGGTTATCACGGCGCGGACCAGGAGCCCGCTATCCTGCGCCGGGCCGCCGACGAGATGGGCTATCCCGTGTTGCTGAAAGCCGCCGCCGGTGGCGGAGGCAAGGGCATGCGACAGGTATGGAGCGCCGCGGAGTTCGATGAAGCCCTGGCCGCCGCCAGGCGCGAGTCGATGAACGCGTTCGGCGATGACACCATGCTGGTCGAGAAGTACCTCACGCAACCCCGGCACGTCGAGATACAGGTGTTCTGCGACCGTCACAAAAACGCCGTGTACCTGTTCGAGCGCGATTGTTCCGTACAGCGGCGCCACCAGAAAGTCATCGAGGAAGCGCCGGCACCCGGCATGACGGACCCGTTGCGCGAGTCCATGGGGCAGGCCGCGATCCAGGCGGCGCTGGCGATAGACTATGAAGGCGCGGGCACGGTCGAGTTTCTGCTCGACAGCGACGGCGCTTTTTACTTCATGGAAATGAATACCCGCCTGCAGGTAGAGCATCCTGTTACCGAGATGATCACCGGCCAGGACCTGGTCGAGTGGCAACTGCGCGTCGCGGCCGGCGAGCGCCTGCCCCTGGCGCAGCGCGAACTCACCATTACCGGCCACGCTTTTGAAGCGCGGATTTATGCCGAGGATCCGGACAACGACTTCCTGCCCGTGACCGGGATCCTGTCCTTTGTGCAAACGCCTGAAGCCAGCGCCCATGTCCGCGTCGATACCGGCGTCCGGCAGGGCGACGAGGTGAGCGTGTTCTACGACCCGATGATCGCCAAGCTGATCGTCTGGGACGAGGACAGGAACCGGGCACTGGATCGACTGACCAGGGCATTGAGCGAATACCGCATCAGCGGCACGACGACCAATATCAGCTTTCTGTATAACCTCGCCAACTGCCCGCCGTTCAGGGCGGCTGATCTGGACACGGGGTTTATCGAGAAGCATCACGCGGCAATCTTTCACGATACCGCCGGCGACCTGAACATGGACCTGCCGTTGGCGGCGCTGTACCTGCTGCTCAGGCAAAACAAGTGTGCCGGCGCGAAGCATTCCCCCGCAGCCGTTTCAGCTCACGGAGATTTTACCTCGCCGTGGCATTTGAACAATGCCTGGCGATCAGTGGAAGACAATATCCATACGCTGGGTATTGTGCTGCACGAAACCGAGTACTGGCTGGAGGTGGAACAAAAGCAGTTCGGCACGGCAACCCGTTACCTCATACGTCACGATGCTCAAACGGTGACCGCGCAGGGTCTGCTGGAAGGCAGCTCGCTGAGAGCCGAATTCGACGGTTATCAGTTCAACGCCACTGTTGCCGAGCATGACAGCAGTTTCAGTCTCTACACGGCCAGCAGTGCGCTCACTTTCAGGCAGGCCCTGCCCGACCTGGGTGAACACGATCATCCCGATACTGCGGGCGGGCTGCTTGCTCCGATGAACGGCACCGTGGTGGCATTGCTGGTGGAAGCTCGCGCAAGCGTGCAGAAGGGCGATGCGCTGCTGGTGATGGAAGCGATGAAAATGGAGCATACTATTCGCGCGCCCCGCGATGGCCATGTGGTCAGTTTTCACTACCGGGCAGGTGAACTGGTTGACGGTGGCGCGGAACTGCTCGAATTCAGCGCCAGCGAGCAGTAACATAGACGGACATACCCAGTTGAGGAAACTGCATGACGCTTCCCTCCAGTGTTCGAATAGTCGAGGTCGGTCCACGCGACGGCCTGCAGAATGAACAGCAGCCGATTCCGATCGAGGTAAAGCTTGAGTTGATTCATCAACTGGCCGGTGCGGGCGTCACCTATATCGAAGCCGGCAGTTTCGTAAACCCCAAGTGGATACCGCAGATGGCCGGCAGCGAGGAAGTGTTCCGGCAGCTCAGGCGCGATGCCGGCGTGTGTTATGCCGCGCTGACCCCCAATATGCAGGGCTACCAGCGGGCTGTTGAAAGCGGTGTCTCCGAGGTGGCCATCTTTGCCGCGGCCTCCGAAGCCTTCAGCCATAAAAATATCAATTGTTCCGTCGCCGAGAGTATTGAACGTTTCACGTCGGTTATGGAGGCAGCCGCGCGGGACAAGATACCTGTGCGTGGTTATGTTTCCTGTGTCGTCGGCTGTCCGTACGAGGGCGACGTGGCGCCCGAACAGGTCGCCGCTGTTGCCCGCCAGTTGTTCGACATGGGCTGCTATGAAGTGTCCATGGGCGACACCATCGGCGTGGGCACGCCGGCATCTGTCAGCACGATGCTGGAGGCGACGCTGCAGTACATTCCCGCGACCAGGCTGGCCGTGCACCTTCACGATACCTACGGGCAGGCGCTGGCGAATATCTATGCGTCGCTGCAGTTGGGCATCGCCACGGTAGACAGTTCCGTCGCCGGCCTGGGCGGTTGTCCCTACGCGAAGGGCGCATCGGGCAATGTCGCCACTGAAGACGTCATCTACCTGCTGAATGGTCTGGGAATCGAGCACGGCATTGACCTCGACAGGCTGGTGGCTGCGGGGAACTTTATCAGCCATACGTTGGGTAAAGAGAGCGGGTCGAAAGTGGCTCGCGCCAGACGGCAGTGAAGCCATCTGAACAATAAAAAATCGGCTGCCGGACACCGCCGGTCAACGGGTGATCTTCCCGTATAGCGTTACAACCGGGTTCCGGTGAACTGGCGGTATACTGGCCAGTGCCGTGATAGCCTGGATGGGCGGATGTCGAGAACCGGTATTTTTACAACCTTTGGCCTCGCGCTGAGCTATGCGCTGACTGCGCAGCTGGGTTTGCAGTTCCCGGTTTCGCCTGATACCAGTATTACTCTCCTCAGTCCGCCGGCGGGTATTGCACTGGTGGCTGTGCTTCTTCTCGGCTGGCGTGCGCTGCCCGGTATCATTCTGGGTGCGCTGTTCGCCAGTTTCTGGCAATTCCGGGCGGAGACGGGAGCGACACTGATTGGCGCTGGCCTGACCCTTTCCGTCGCTTCCTCCGCTGCAGCGTTACTGGCCGGCCAGGGCCTGAAACGCATCGCGCGGAATATACCCCAGCTGGGAGCCGCAAAAATACTGCTCAGTTTTGTGTTGCTGGCCTTCGCTTGCCTGATAGACGCTCTCGGTTGTGTCGCCAGTCTGTATCTCGTTCGCGCGCTCCCCGTGGACCTGCTGCTTGCGAGTGTGGGCATCCACTGGCTGGGGGAGTTCTCCAGTATGCTGATCATCGGGCCGGGCCTGTGGTTGTTTGTCAGTTTCCTGGACAGTTCGAATAGAAACAGGGAATCGACCCTGATGACGCTCGCCTGGTTGATCAACGGAATTTTCACTGTGCTTGCGCTCGTCACTTTTGTCGGGCTCTGGAACTATGAAACCGACCGGATGTCGAGCATCCTGGCGCGGGACGCGGCCCTTACCGCTGAAGAACTCGGGGAAGTGGTTTTTACCCTCAAGCGCGATATGGAGGCGATCAGGGCCCTGATGTACGCGTCCGAGCGAGTCGACGGCTACGAGTTCGAGCTTTTTACCACCGCGATCCTGGAGGGACGCAAGTTTGGTCCCGTCGCCCAGGCGGTTGGTTTTTTGCCGAGAGTACGCGATCGCGCAGCCTGGGAAGCGCAGATGCACCGCGCAGGCTATCCGTGGGCGAGATTGTATGAGGTCGACAGAGACGGACAGCCAGCTCCGGTAGCGCCGCGTGCAGAGTACTACCCTATCCAGTACATTCAGCCGCTGAGCAGTGTGAACAAGCGCGCCGTAGGATTTGACATGTTTTCTGAAGAGTCGCGTCGCCGGGCATTGCAGGATGCGCGCGACCGTGATGATGTCGGTATGGTAGCGCCCATTTTTCTGGTACAGCTGGATACGCCAAAGCCGGCGGTACTGGTTTGTCTGCCGATTTATAAGCGGGGTGTCGCTCCCGATTCGGTGGAAGCGCGGCAGGTCCAACTTCTTGGTTTCGCATCCGGTGTGTACCTTATCGACACTCTATTCGATAAAGCGCTCTCAAGGAGCGATGAAGATATCAAGCACCATCTTTTTGACACGGGATTGCCTGCCACGACGCAGTGGTATGCGACGAGGCCGTCATCACCCGGGACCGATGAGCGCGTGAGCCCGGCTCGACCGACGCTGACGGGCCTTACAGAGGAACAGTATGGCACCGCCGCCGCGCGCTTTTACGGTTACACCTGGCAGGTGGTCACCACGCCCGGTCCCGACTTTGTTCGGGGGCACCGTACCTGGATTCCCTGGGGCGCCGCGCTGTTTGTACTGGTTGTCGGTATTGCCCTCAGCGGCATTGTGACGGAGCGCGTGACGGCGCGACGAAGTATGGAAGCCGAGCGCGAAAAGACCGAGCAGGCGCTGCGGAATACGCAGGCCGCTATCGATTCCAAGGCTTATTTTATGACCGCCGCGGCGCACGACATCAAGCAGCCCCTCTACGCCCTGCGTATACTCGTCGATACGCTGATGATGTCCGATTTGACAGAACCGGTGCTGCCCCTGGTCAAGAGCCTTGGCAAGAGCATTGACGAGATGTCGCGGCATTTTGACACGCTCATGGATGTGGGGCGATTCCAGGACGGAAATTTCGATGTCAAGCGGAGTAAGTTCGGACTGGGCGAACTGGCCCGGCGCATCGATCTTGAGATCGCCCCGTTGTGCGCTGAAAAAGGGCTGGCCTGGAGTATTCATATGGATGATGTTCTGGTCTTCACGGACCGGGAGCTGCTGCTTCGATTGTTGCGAAACCTGCTGATGAACGCGGTGAGCTACACGGCCTCCGGAGCAGTGCAATGCAGTGCCCGGGTTGAGCATGATACTGTCCGCTTCGAGGTGTCGGACACCGGATGCGGGATGGAAGCGGACCAGCAATCGGCGGTATTCGAGCAATTTGTGCGTTTGGAGCAGACCGGAGCGGGCGTGACCGGTCACGGCCTCGGCCTGTCCATCGCGAGAAAAATCAGCCAGGCGCTGGACCTGGAGTTACAGATGGTTTCGGTTCCCGATGCGGGCACCCGCTTCCGCTTTCAAATGCCGGCGATTTCACAACCCAGATGACGCGGGCCAGCGTGATTCCAGCGGCGGGAAGCGAATCAGGGAAGCGTGCGGAGGGGCCAGCCAGCGCTCCGGCAGCAGGCCGCTCCATGCCCGGGCCAGCCAGCGTAAGCTAGCTTTGCTCGGGCGCTGGCTGCCGGTGCTTGCCGCCGTGTTTCTCGCGTGCCTCTTTCAACTTTGCCCGCTGGTCATCGGTGAGTACACCGGCCACGTCCTCGCGGCTGCCGCCGTTGGCGCGTATTTCCTTTATTTGCTCGACCTGGGCATCGCTCAGGTCCAGGTGTTCGCGCATACGTTCCATGCGCTCCTTGCGATCGCCGTCTACGGGTTTTTTGCCCCGGTAGTCATTCTCGGCGGCCAGCACGCTGCCTGTCGAGATGGCCAGTACGCAGGCACTTGCAATCAATAGCTGTTTCATCGTCTTACCTCCCGGTTGTTGACGTGGCCATTAAAACAGGGCGGCGGGTAAAGGTGTGCCCCGAATGGGTAAAGATATGTAAAGGCGGGACAGGCTACTGCATCCGGCCGCACTGTGCCTTTCAGTCCTTTGATGAGTTGTCGCCTCGCGGCCGGTTCACCGCTTGAGATGCGCTGCGTGAAACCTGAGGTGATCCTCGATGAAACTCGCTATGAAAAAGTAGCTGTGGTCATAGCCTTGCTGCATACGCAGTTCCAAAGGATAAGCGCTGCGTTTGGCCGCCTCTTGTAGTGCTTCGGGTTTGAGCTGGTCCAACAGGAAGTCATCGGCGTCTCCCTGGTCCACAAGCGCGGGCAGGTGCGAGGTGCTTGCTTTCATCAACTCGCTGGCATCGTACTGCGCCCACTGCTGGTGATCGTCACCCAGGTAGTTTGCGAGGGCTTTTTGTCCCCAGGGACACGCCATCGGATTGCAGATGGGACTGAAAGCCGACACCGATGAATAGCGCTGCGCATTCCGCAATGCGACAACCAGGGCGCCATGCCCGCCCATTGAGTGGCCGCTGATGGCGCGCTGATCCGTGACGGGGAACTCTGCCTCGATCAGGGATGGCAACTCCTTCACGACGTAGTCATACATCTGGTAGTGATTTTTCCAGGGCGCCTGTGTCGCATTCACATAAAAACCGGCTCCCAGGCCAAAGTCATAGGCCGCCTCGGGATCATCCGGCACACCCTCACCGCGGGGACTGGTGTCCGGAGCGACTATGGCCAGGCCCAGTTCAGCCGCGACTCTTTGCGCGCCGGCCTTGTGCATGAAGTTTTCATCGGTGCAGGTCAGGCCCGACAACCAGTACAAAACCGGCACTTTCCCGCCGTCCGCCGCCTGTGGCGGCAGGTAAATCGCAAAGCGCATCTGGCATGACAGTACCTCGGAGAGATGGCTGTAGTGTTTGTTCCAGCCGCTGAAGCTTTTGTTGCTGCTGATTTTTTCTAGTTTCACCGTAGGTATCTTCTCGTACAAACAGGGTGCTGTGGGTAAACGAACGCATACGCGTCTGCACACGGAGAATGCGATCCAGCCCCCCCCTGTAGGACACGCCAAACAACGCACATCCTTGTGCAGGCGCGGCCGGCGAGGCTCGGGTGGCGACGTCCTGTCGCCACACGGTCTCACAGGGGGGGCTGGATCGCATTCTCCTTTATCTTCAGGTGCATGCTTCCGTCGTGGTCTACTGCATGCTACTTGTCATAATGGATGACGGAGCGAATGCTTTTGCCCGCGTGCATCAGGTCAAACGCGTCATTGATCTGCTCGAGGCTCAGTGTATAGCTGATGAAATCATCCAGCTTGAACTCGCCGGCCAGGTAGCGCTCAACGATGCCGGGCAGTTCAGATCGTCCTTTGACGCCACCGAACGCCGTACCGCGCCATACCCGGCCTGTGACCAGCTGAAACGGCCGGGTACTGATCTCCTGGCCCGCTCCGGCGACACCGATAATCACCGACTCGCCCCAGCCCTTGTGGCAGCATTCCAGCGCGGAGCGCATGATATTCACATTGCCGATACATTCGAAGGAAAAGTCCACACCGCCGTCGGTCATTTCGACGATGACTTCCTGGATGGGCTTGTCGTAATCGTTCGGGTTGATGCAGTCGGTCGCTCCCAGTTTTTTGGCGAGGTCAAACTTGGACTCGTTGATATCAATCGCGATGATGCGGCCCGCTTTCGCCATGGTGGCGCCGATAATCGCCGCCAGGCCGATGCCGCCGATGCCGAAAATCGCGACGGTATTTCCTTCCTGCACTTTCGCGGTGTTCAACACCGCGCCCATACCCGTGGTGACGCCGCAACCGAGCAGGCAGACTTCTTCCAGCGGCGCTTTCTTGTTCACCTTGGCCAGGGAGATTTCGGCCAGCACGGTATACTCCGAGAAGGTCGAGCAGCCCATGTAGTGGTAGATGGGTTTGCCGTCCTTGGAGAACCGGGTGGTGCCGTCCGGCATCAGGCCCTTGCCCTGGGTTTCGCGAATTTTCTGGCACAAATTGGTTTTCCCGGACAGGCAGAACTTACACTCGCCGCACTCCGGGGTGTAGAGCGGTATCACATGGTCGCCGACCTCCACGCTGGTGACGCCCTCGCCGACAGCTTCGACGATACCGCCGCCCTCGTGTCCCAGTACGCAGGGGAAGATGCCTTCGGGATCATCGCCGGACAGGGTGAAGGCATCCGTGTGGCAAACGCCGCTGGCCAGGATGCGTACCAGAACTTCCCCGGCCTGCGGTGGCATCACGTCTATTTCTTCGATAACCAGCGGTTGGCCAGGCCCCCAGGCGACCGCAGCTTTGGACTTGATCATGTTGTGTCTCCGATGACAGGTGTGATTGTTGGGGTTCGGGATTGAAACCGCATACTCTAGTGTGAATCCGGCCAGCTTTCCACTGCTTCTTGGCCGGACCACTGTCTGGGCATGATCGGGCAGGTCGCACTCCGGGGGTTAACCTGCCAACTGCATCACACAAAATCTGCGCTTTTCTGCACTTTTGTTTCGAGCCTGGCTCCCGCGGCCAGTAGTATGGCGGGTATCGACGTCTGCACGTGCGCATTCGCGCGTCGCGGGAAAGGGGAGAATCCCATCAGCGAAAGGGCCACACATGCTGAGTAACGCACCGCTGTACTTGCTGCTGATCACGGCACTCGCCGGCTGTGCGCTATTCCTGGTACTGCGCCGGGGCGTGTCGGCACTGGCCTGTGCGCTGCTCTTCATCTCCGTATTCCCGATTGAACTCGCGTTTGAACACGCCTATATCGAGAATGAGCGTCAACGCGCGGAACTGGATGCCACCAGCGAACTCAATTTCGTCGCGCAACGGCTAATGGGCCAGTTGGGCGCGCATCTGGCCGCGGTTGAGGGGCTCGCCGCGTTCATCGCCTCCAACCCCGATATAAGTCAGGCGGAGTTCGACGCGTTTGCGCAGGCCATTTTTTCCCGCCACAATTTCCTGATCAATATGGCGGCCGCGCCGGATCTTGTGGTCAACATGATATACCCGTTGGCGGGCAACGAAGCGGCACTGGGTCTGGATTATATGAAGCTGCCCTCCCAGCGCGCGGCGGTTCTACGGGCGCGCGACAGACAGAGGGCGGTTCTGGCGGGTCCGTTGGAACTGGTACAGGGAGGCGTGGCCCTGATCGGTCGCCTGCCCGTATACGTCGAGGAGGCCGCTGGCACGAGACGTTTCTGGGGCATCGTGTCGGCGACGATGGACGCGGGGAAAGTGTTCGCGGCGGCCGGCCTCGACGGGAGCCGCAGCAACCTGGAGGTCGCGCTCCGGGGTGTGGATGGCGAGGGCAGTCGCGGCAATGTGTTCTTCGGCTCGCCGGAGTTGTTTGGCGAAAAGGATGCGATCCTGCTTCCTATTCCCGTGGCCTCGGGAAACTGGTTGATGGCCGCCCGGTATCCCGCCGCAGACGAACTGGGCGGCGGCATCTGGTTTCTGCGGATCACCGCCCTGTTGGTGGCAGCCTTCTGGCTCGTGCTTCTCGAGCAACTGCGCCGGACGCGCAGCAAGCAGCATGTCTATGAGCAGCGCATACGCGCCAATGAGCAATTGCTGCAGGAGGCGGGCAAGCTGGCGGCCGTGGCGGGCTGGAAGATAGACGAAAAAGCCGAACTACTGAATTTCAGTGAAGAGTTTTCCAACATCGTAGGGATTCCCCAGCGCAACATCGCCGGCATCGACTACGTGCTATCACTGCTGCCGGAGCAATCCCGCACCGAGATCGACCAGGCTGTGCGCAGGGCATTTGCCAAGACGGAGGCGTTTGATATCGAACTGCCGTTCTCGCGCGAAGACGAATCGCGCTGGTTGCGGATTATGGGCAATCCGGTTGTGCAGGATGGCAAAACGGTGGAAGTGGTTGGCGGCATCCAGGATATCACGGAACGCAAGGAGTTCGAACAGACCATCGAGCGGCAAGCGACGCGCGACGGCCTGACCGGTCTACCGAATCGGCAGCAGTTCGATACATTCCTCGAAAAGGAGATGCTCGGAGCGCAGCGGCGCGGCCAGCGATTGGCCCTGCTTTTTATCGACCTGGACAATTTCAAGTCGGTCAATGACAACCTGGGCCACAGTGGCGGTGATGTATTGCTGGTGGAAGCCGCCAGACGCATCCAGGCCTGTACGCGAAGGTCGGATACGGTTGCGCGCCTCAGCGGCGATGAATTTGCCGTGATTCTGCCGGACGTGGTGTCTTCTGAGGCCGCCTCCATGGTGGCGCAGAAAATCGTGGCGGTAATGCGCGAGCCCTTCGTGGTCTACTCCCGACAGGTATTCGTCAGTGCCAGCCTGGGAGTTGCCGTGTTCCCCGACGACGGAACGGATACCGATACGCTGCTGATCAATGCGGACCAGGCGATGTACGAGGTGAAGAAATGCCTGCGCAATGACTTCTCGTTTTTTACCCGCGAACTGCAACAGCGTTCGGAAGAGCGCCATCGACTGATCAACCAACTCGCACTGGCCGTTTCCGAGCGTCGCCTGGAAGTGCACTTCCAGCCTATTGTGCCACTTCACAGTGCCGGGCATGTGGCCTGCGAGGCACTGGTGCGCTGGCAGGAAGACGGTACCTACATATCACCGGAGTCGTTCATTCCCCTGGCGGAGGAGATCGGCCTGATCACGGAAATCGACCGATTCGTGATGCAGGAAGCCACCCTGTTCATGGAATCGCTGCATTCCTGCGGCCTGCAGCCACCCGGTCTGTCGGTGAACATATCGCCGCGTATATTCTTTGACCGGGTAGGGGAACTGAACCGCTGGATAGAGGACGTTAAAGCCTGCGCCCGACGTACCGATATCACTGTTGAAATCACCGAGCGGCTGCTGACCCAGGACACGCCGCACGCCACAGTCGCGTTACAGCAGTTGCGCGCGGAAGGTGTGAAGATTGCGATTGACGATTTCGGTACGGGTTACTCCTCCCTGAGCTACCTGGCGAAGTTTCCTATTGATACGCTCAAGGTCGACGCCTTTTTTGTCAGGAATATTCCCGATGATGCCTATGCCGTGACCCTCACGGAAACGATACTCGGCCTCGGTCACAAGTTGTCGCTGCGACTCGTTGCCGAGGGCGTTGAAACGGCCGAACAAATGCAGTTCCTGCGTGAGCGCGGCTGTGATGCCGCCCAGGGTTACTGGTTTAGCAGGCCGCAGCCCAAGGCGGAATTCAAAGCCTGGCTGGCGGCTTACTACGAGGCGCTGCACGAAAGCGCCGGTTCCACTGCAGTCCCGGCGATTGCCAGGCTGCTGACGCCAACCCGGCACAAGTAGTGCCTGCCGAATACAGGCCTACCAGTGTACGCCGCGCCACACCTGGGAGAACAATTTCTGGGCCAGCGCCAGGCGCGATGACGGGATGCTCGCTTTTTCCAGCGCCGCCTCCTCCTCGCTGAGGCCGCGGGCGGCAGCGGAATCCGGGAACAGGGCGTACGCCTGACTCAGGAAAGCCTCGGTCACCGAGGGAATCGTCGACTGGGCGACGGCGCCGGCCACGCCCAGCTTGGTGGAAACCCGCTTCGGTTTTGAAATAATCGCCTTGATAACCAGGTCCCTGGCCTGCTCCGGCGAAAGTGTCGGGAAAGCCTTGTAGAGGCTGGTTGGGGCGATCATCGGGGTGCGTACCAGCGGCATGTAGATCGTCGTGAAATCGATATTATCGGCGGCGTACTCCGGCGCGGCGCACAGGCTGAACGCATCCAGGGCCGCCTTGGATGCGACGTATGCGGAAAAACGCGGTGGGCTGGTCAACACGCCTATCGAGGAGATGTTGATGATCTGGCCGCTCTTCTGCTCCTCCATGCATGGCAGGAACCCCAGGATCAGGCGCAGGGCGCCGAAGTAGTTCAGTTGCATCGTGCGTTCGAAATCATGGAAGCGGTCATAGCTGTAGCGCACTGAACGTCGGATGGAGCGGCCCGCGTTATTGATCAGTATGTCCACCCGGCCGTGATCCCGCAGTACGTCCGCAACCAGCTTGTCGCAGTTTTTGGCGCTGGACACATCGCAGGAGTACGCCTGCGCGGTGCCGCCCTGTTCGGCGATTTCGGCGAGGGTTTCGTCCAGTTTATCCACTGTCCGGGCGACCAGGATGACTGTGGCATCGGCCCGCGCCAGGCGCAGCGCGCACTCCTTGCCAATGCCGGAGGTGGCGCCGGTAACGACCACGACCTTGCCTCTTACCTTGCGCCGCACGGCGGAGACCGTGGGTCGCCCCACGATCTGGTTGAACAGCCCATCGACCTCGGAAATAAGAGATTTCGAATCGGGGCGTAAGAAATTCAGCCAGTAGTCCCAGATCACGGGCGCGTAATCCTCGAACGGCGGACAGTGGATATCAGCTTCCGCCAACAAGCCGCGGGTTACCGTCGAATCGAAATAGGTCGGGTAGTTGATGTAGCCGATGATCTGGGGTGGAATGCCCATGCGCGCGATCACTTTCTCGCCCAGGGCTTTTACCGGCGGCAGTCGGCCGATACCCTTGCCGGCGATTTTCGTCGCGGAATCCAGAAAACCCACATCCAGAGTCTTCAGCCCGGGGCCGCCGGATACTTTCATCAATTCTTTCAGCAAATCGCCCACCCGGATACCGTCAGGGTCGGTGATAAAGAAGCACTCCTGATCGTGACCGGGGATATGCGCCAGGTAATCTATGGCGTTCACCACGTAGTCCACTGGTACGATATTCAGCAACCCCGCCTTGTGCATCAGCAGCGGCAAGCCCTCCGGTACCACCGAACTCAGGTTTTTCAGCGCTTCGAAGAAATAGTAGGGGCCATCGACCTTGTCCATTTCGCCGGTCAGCGAGTGGCCGACGACCATGCCCGGGCGGTAGATGCGCCAGTTCATCCGGGTCTCGGCGCGAACCAGGCCCTCGGATTCATGCTTTGTAAGGAAATACGGGTGATCCATCTCGCCGGCTTCCTCGAACATGTCTTCCGTGAACGTCCCTTCATACAGGCCGGCGGCGGCAATGGAACTGACCTGGTGAAAGCAGCCGGACTTCAGTGCCCTGGCCAGGGCGAGCGCCTGTTTCGTGCCGTTCACATTGCTGACCCGCTGGCTCTCGGCATCGGCTTTCATGTCATAGATCGCGGCCAGGTGGAAAAAATGGTCAATCTTGCCGGTGTGTTTCTTGATCCAGGCGGGCTTTACACCCAGTTTGGGTTGGCTGAGATCGCCTTCCACCGCGATGATCTGCTCCTCGTCAGCACCCCAGAGTTCACGCAGGCCGGCAATTTTCGGCATCGATTCCGGGCGCACCAGCAGGTAGATGGTTGCGCCGCGATCGAGTAATTTGGGGATCAGGAAGCGACCGATGAATCCTGTGGCGCCGGTGACGAAATAGTTCATACGCGTGTCCTTAACAGTATTATTGCGAACGAGATTACCACTGAGACTAGAATAGACCACATTAGATCAATCCGCAGCTCAAGTGAACCTCCGTTTTTGGCGTGAGGTGATCTATGCGTTAGGATGTAACATGAATAGGGTTTTATGTCCCGCAAATGCTTTCTGCCCCCACATTGCTGCATAGCTTCGTGTCCGTTGACGGGATTGCCTCTCGCCTGGAGCGGTGCGCCGGTAACGCCTGCCTGCTGACGGCGCACGCAGCCCCGCCTTGCGGCGCCCCCGCTGGTGAGACAGGCGCCACGTATTGCCAGTCATGGCCAGGTTCGCGCAGTGACGAGACGGAGATTGCAATCAGGTGTTACACCCATCAGGGGCAGCTCATCCAGTGCTGCGGACACGGCCTGCTAGCCGCGGCGCATACCTGGCAGCGTCGATTACGGCGGGACACTGTGCGCCTGTCCATGAATGGAAGTCTTGTCCCCGGTTGGCGGGAAGGTGATCTCACCTGGTTGCGTTTTGCCCGCTTGCGCATGCAGGGCCAGGATGTTCCCGCCTGGCTTGAGCATGTATTTTGCACGGTGGAGCCGGCACAAGCTGCCGCCATTGCCGGCGAGGCGCGCGCTTACCTGGTACTGCAGTGGCCCGACGGCTTTGATCTGCAGCGCTTGCCCTGCCCAACGATTGCGCTGTCCGCCTGGACCCGGCGGGCCCTCATCTGTACGTCGGCCCGGCCGGAGTGGGGAGAGGGCGTCATCCAGCTGCGGTATTTCGCGCCGCAGTACGGTGTCGCGGAGGATGCCGCTACCGGTTCGGCCATGCGCGTCCTCGCACAGTACTGGTCGCGCCGTTTCAGCGAGTTGACGGCGTACCAGTGTTCCCCGTCCGGGGGGCTGCTGCTGTCGCGCTGCGCCGGGAAATCAGTAGACGTGGGGGGGCGGTGTGTCAGCAGCGCAGCGGCGAGCGATGACTGAACCGGCAGCGATGGCGC
This sequence comes from Gammaproteobacteria bacterium, assembly GCA_030427485.1. GTDB lineage: Bacteria > Pseudomonadota > Gammaproteobacteria > Pseudomonadales > Halieaceae > Marimicrobium. The sequence continues at coordinate 173,706 of JAUICG010000006.1, read as the reverse complement.
ACTACCGGCAAACGCGACAGCGTTCATTGCTGGCCTGTGAGCCGCTGTGTATTGAAGACTACGGTTTGCAGGCAGAAGCGTTTACCAGTCCACCCAAGTGGCACCTTGCGCATACCAGCTGGTTCTTCGAAACCTTTCTGCTGAAGCCGTTTCTGCCGGACTACCGGCCCTCTGACGAGCGCTACGAGTTCCTGTTCAACTCCTATTACAACGGTGTTGGTGCCCAGTTCAGTCGTGCGCGACGCGGACTGTTGTCGCGTCCGACGGTTGACGAGGTCCTGCAGTACCGCACGCATGTCGACCGCGCGATGGACGTTTTGCTGAACGCCATCGACCATCCACAGCGCTCGACGATCCTGGCGCGCAGTCGCCTCGGCGTTGAGCACGAACAACAGCACCAGGAATTGTTCTACACCGACCTGAAGTATTCCTTGTACGCCAATCCATTGCTTCCGGCATACCGCGACAGCGCCGCATCCAGTGGCGATGTCACCCCGGGCAGCGCGCTGCCGCCCGCGCCATCGTGGAACGGGTACGACGGCGGCCTTGTTGCGGTAGGTCGGGATGTCGAGGGACTAAACCCGGGTGATTTCGCGTTTGACAACGAGGGGCCGGCCGGCCAGGTGTTTCTTGCCCCCTTCGCTCTCGCGCGTACGCTGGTGACGAATGCGCAGTTCCAGGATTTCGTGGATGACGGCGGCTATCGCCGTCCCGAATTCTGGCTGGCCGATGGCTGGGCCGTGGTGCAGGAGCAGCAGTGGCGACAACCGCTATACTGGCTGGAGCGCGAGGGCTTGCCGATGCAGTTTACCCTTCACGGCCCGCGGCAGCGGGAGCCGTGGCAGCCCGTTTGCCACCTGAGTGGCTATGAGGCCGATGCCTACGCCAGTTGGGCCGGCGCCCGGCTGCCCACGGAGTTCGAATGGGAGCACGCGGCCCGCGAACAGTGGTCAGGCGCACCTGACGGTGAGGTCGACAAGCTGCACCCGGCCGCCGCCGCCGGCGGGGAGCCCCTGCTGCAACTGTACGGTGACTGCTGGCAGTGGACGGGCTCCGCCTATCGGCCCTATTCGGGATTTCACGCGGCGCCCGGCGCTGTCGGTGAATACAACGGCAAGTTTATGGCCAACCAGTGGGTGCTGCGCGGGAGTTCCTGTGTCACCCCGTGCGGACACACGCGGCCCAGTTACCGCAATTTTTTCTATCCGCAGGATCGCTGGCAGTTCAGTGGTGTGCGCCTCGCCAGGGATAGTTGAATGTGCCGAATGCCAATGGAGTGAATCATGCCCTTATCAGCCGTCAAAGTGGAGAATGTGTTCTTCGAAGACCAGCAGCCCGCGTCCAGTGACAGTCGGGCGGAGTTACTGTCCGGCCTGCGACGACCACAGAAACAGGTCGACCCCAAGTATTTCTACGATGCCCGGGGATCGGATTTGTTCGAACAGATTACGCAGCTGGACGAGTACTACCCGACCCGCACGGAGATGGCGATACTGCAGCGTCACGCGACCGAGATAGCGGATTACTGCGGTCCCGACTGCGTACTCATCGAGCCCGGTAGCGGCAGCAGTGAGAAAGTCAGGCTACTGCTGGACGGTGTGCGCCCCGCCGCCTATGTGCCGCTGGATATCTCCGCTGACTTCCTGTACGAATCCGCGATAAAGCTGGGCCGTGAATTTCCCTGGTTGCAGGTACACGCGATCTGCGCGGATTTCGCAGACGACTGGCATGCACGCACCGAACTGCCCGCGGGACGGCGGGTGGTTTTTTATCCGGGCTCTACCATCGGCAATATGGAACCGCCGGTTGCCGGTCGATTCCTGGCGGATATGCGCCAGTGGATCGGCGCGGACGGGGGGCTGCTCATTGGAGTGGACTTGCACAAACAGGAGTCCCTGCTCAATGCCGCTTACAACGATGCCAGCGGTGTGACCGCCGAGTTCAACCTGAATATCCTCAATACCATCAACCGGATAGCCGGCGCGGATTTCGATGCCGGGAATTTCTCGCACCAGGCCATCTACAATCGGCGCCTGCAGCGTGTGGAGATGCACCTGGTGAGCGATACCCCGCAGACCGTCCGGATCAATGGCAGCGCGATCAGCTTCCGCAAGGGCGAAACCCTGCACACCGAAAACTCCTACAAATACACGCTCGACGACTTCCGTTCGCTGGTCGAGTCCGCCGGTTATACCCTGCAAAAGAGCTGGCTTGATGAAGCGCGACTGTTCAGTGTGCATTTTCTGGCCGCGCGTAAACGCTAGCCGACACTTGAAGTGAGCAGCGCGACGGAATCGACCACCCGTCACTACACCATGCTGATCGTTCTGGTGCTGGCGGGCGAGGTCATTTTTTGCCTGCCGTTTCATATCCCCCGTTTTTTTCGCCCGAGCATGCTCGAAGTGTTCCAGTTGAGTCACACGCAACTGGGTGACATTTTCGCGGTATACGGCGTGGTCGCACTATTGGCGTACTTTCCCGGCGGCGCGCTCGCGGACAGGTTTCCCGCCCGTGTGCTGATTTCGCTGTCACTCGCCGCTACCGCATTCGGCGGCTTCTATCTTTACACGCTGCCGGGAACGGGGGGCCTCTACCTCCTCTTCGCCTACTGGGGAGTGACCAGCATCCTGCTGTTCTGGGCTGCGTTGATCAAGGCGACCAGGGAGTGGGGCGGAGCACATGAGCAGGGAATCGCGTTCGGCATATTGGAAGGCGGAAGAGGTTTTATCGCCAGCCTGCTCAGCACTGTTGCGGTCTACCTTCTGGCACGCAAGCTGGGCGGCGCCGCGGACAGCACTGCCGGAATGCAACTGGTGATACTTTTCTACACGGTCATCGGCCTGCTGGCAGCCGCGGTCGTCTGGTTCACGCTGCCGCACGTTCCGCCGACTTGCACTGCCGCGAGTTCCGGCCAGGGATTGGACGATCGTCCGCATTGGCGCCGCGTACTGTCGGACAGCCGCGTTTACCTGCAGGCGGGTGTCGTCATCTGCGCGTATTGCGGCTACAAGTCGCTCGATAACTACGGCGTCTATGCGGTTGAGGTGCTGCAGATGACGCCGCTGGCATCAGCCGAACTCACTACGTACGCTGGCTACAGTCGTCCGGTGGCGGCTGTCGTCGCCGGACTCCTCGCGGACCGGTGGCGCCCGAGCCGCTTGATCACGCTGCTTTTTGCCTGCCTGGGCCTGGCGTTCTTCACGGTGAGCCGGGATGCCGTGATGGGGTCCGCAGGCGGACTGCTGCTGGCCAACCTGATGATCACCTTCGTCGCTGTCTATGCGCTGCGCGGTATCTATTTCAGCCTGGTCGCGGAGAGCGGACTGGATGACCGCGACACCGGCACCGCAGTCGGGCTGATATCGTTGGTGGGCTTCACCCCGGACGCTTTCTTTGGTGCGCTGACCGGCAGGTTGCTGGATGCCAACCCGGGCGTCGTCGGCTTTCAACAGTACTTCCTGCTGATGACATTGGTCAGTGTGGCTGGAATGCTGTTTGCACTGGCGCTGGCCCGGCGAATACGCAATAGCGGCCCGAGCTCGCGCTGACAATTCGCGCTGACAATTTAAGACAAGGTAAATGAACTCATCGGTATAACGCCGCAGAATCGTTTTCCCGTATCCTGTGTCCGGTGTGAATACGTTTGTGATGCCCCGGGACAGGCACCAGTATATTCACGGCACATTTTTTCGGGTACAGGCACTCTGAACCGGGTGACCTATACTCCGAAGACCCCGGCCGTACGGGCTCGGAATGATCAATGTGTGGCAGCAGAAATGGGCATCGGGGGGAGGCCTGTATCATGAAAGTGTTTGTAACCGGGGGCACGGGATTTATCGGCTCGCACACGTGTCACGCACTGCTCGACGCCGGTCATACGCTCAAACTCTTCGTACGGAGCAAAGCCAAGGCGAAATCTCTGTTCGCCGGCAGGGTCCGTTCGGTGGTGGTTGGGGATATAGCTAATCCGGATGAAGTGAGGAAGGGCCTGCGTGGTTGTGATGCGGCGATCCATATGGCGGCGATGGTATCCACGAGCAAGGGCGATGCCGAAAGTGTATATCGGACCAACAGGGCTGCGGCGGAAAATGTACTCGGCCTCGCGGTAGAAGCCGGATGCAAAAAGGTCATACACGTGTCGAGCGTGACGGCAATCTATGATCCCAGGGCGAAAAAACTGGATCATAATTCACCGTTGGGTGTCGCGAAGAACGCCTACGGCCGGTCAAAAGTGGCGTGTGAAAAATTCGCGCGCGACCTGCAGGAGAAGGGGGCTCCGCTCCACATCACCTACCCGGCCAGTGTTATCGGGCCGGATGACCCCGGGCTCACCGAGCCCCTTGAAGGATTGATCGCCAACCTGTTCGGCCTGGGCCCGGATATACCCAGCGGCAACCAGTATGTCGATGTACGCGATGTGGCGCGGGCCCATGCCGCGCTGCTCGGGAAAAACCTGCGGCCAGGGCGCTATCCGCTGGGTGGCCACTATGTCAGCTGGAAAACGCTGTATGCAACTCTGCAGAGACTGACAGGGCGGAATCTCCTGTTGCTGCCGATACCCGGTATCACGATGCGACTCCTGGGCCGCGCGCTCGATGCGCTGAAACCGCTGATGGATTCCGGGACACCGATCTCGCACGAGGCCATGGTGTACGCCACCAACTGGGTCAAGCTCGATAACACGAAAACGCTGAAAGACCTGGGTATCTCGTTTCGTCCCTTTGAAGAGTCGCTTGTCGAATCCATCCGCTGGCTGGAGCGGGAGAACCATATTACCCGGGTGCAGGCCGGGTTGCTGTCCCGTCACAATATCGATGATTGAACGCTGTTGACGATTCCGGACAGCGCGTAATGCCGGAAACGGTACTGGCAGTACTGCCGGGACGCCATAAAATTGCTCTATTGAAGCAGAACCCTATCACAGCCGAAACCGGCAGGACGCAGTCATGAGTATCTCCAGCTTAGCCTCCGTAACGGACCTGTTTCAGGCCACAGGTCTGGAAGCGATTTTTCTGCACGCCACTGCGCAGGACTTCAAATGCTATCCAAAGTGCCCTGCAGCAGACTATTGGGACGAGGGTGCTGTCCCGCAGAGGAACGAATATGTCAGCGCTTGCGAGTCAAGTGTTCCGGCGTCGCCGGCCGGGACATTCTCCGCTGCTCAGCCGGGGGCATAGTCTTGAAACAGTTAGGGGTTCTCGACAGCGCATTCATCAATCTTGAGCAGCCCAATACACCACAGCATATCGGTGGGCTGGGCATCTATGACCCGTCTACCGCGCCAGGCGGCAAGGTTCGCTTTAAGGAAGTCATCGCCAACTTCGAGCAACGGCTGAACAGCATGCCGCTGTTTCGGACCCGGGTAGTCAACGTCCCCGGAAGAATCGACCGGCCGTACTGGGTGCGGGACGAACATTTCGACGTGGAGTTTCACCTGCGCCATATCGCGTTGCCGGCCCCGGGTGATTGGCGACAGTTGTGGATTCAGGCGGCCAGGTTGCACGCGCGCCCGCTGGATTTGTCCAGACCCCTCTGGGAAGCCTACATTATCGAGGGCCTCGACAATATCCCGGATGTACCCGAAGGCGCTTTCGCCATCTATACCAAGATGCATCACAGCCTGGTCGATGGCGCAGGTGGTGATGCCTTCATGATGGCCCTGCATGACCTTGAAGTGTCGCCCACTACACGCCCGTTGCCGGAATCGCCGGTGCTGGTGGACAGACAACCCCTACGCAACGAACTGCTGCTGCGGTCACTGATAAATCGTACCCGCAACAGTATTGGGCTTTTCGGTGGAACTTCGAGGGCCTTGCTGAGAACAATCAGGCATCAGCGGGCAGTCTCCAGTAACAAGATTCCGCCGGCAGATATCAATGCGCCGAAAACCCGTTTCAACAATCCAGTGGGCCCGCACAGGGTGGCAGAAGCCGCAGTGTTTCAACTGCGGGACTTCAAGTCCATCAAGAATGCGTTCGGGGTGACCATCAATGATGTGGCGTTGTCAGTGGTGGGCGGCGCCATGCGCCACTATCTGGATCACTACGGCGAACTGCCGGAGGAATCGCTTGCCGCGGGGATCCCGTTGAATATGCGTACGCGTCGGGAAATGACCGAGGATAATAACCAGGTAGGATCGATGTTTTGCCAGATTCACACCAATATCGCTGATCCGGTGGAACGCTTGTCGTCGGTACACCAGAGCGCCATCAATGCGAAGGAAAGCAACGCGGAAAACCCGATGGTTGAAGCGTTGCGACTGGCGGGTGTGCTGTCGCCGGCGATATCACAGCGTGCGGCAACACTTTGGTCCCGACATAAACTCAGCAGGTTCATTCCCGCCAACATCAGTACGGTGATCTCCAATGTGCCAGGGCCTGATTTAGCGCTGTACAGTGCAGGTGCCAGGATGGTCCGCTACCACGCGATGGGTTTGCTGACCCCTGGCTGCGGCGCTTTTCATCTGGTCTATAGCTGCAACGGACTGGTTACCATTACCCTGCTGGCTGACCGCGACATCGTCCCGGACCCCGAGTTCTACCGGCAGTGCCTGGAGCGATCCTTTGCTGAGACATTGAGCGCAGTACCCGGGACTTTCCAGGAATCGAAAACGAAGGGTTAGCGGGTTACGGTAGCGATACTGCCGCCATCCAGGTGGCCGCCTGATTATTGGCGCTGACGCCAATGGCTGAGCAGCAGGCGTTGCACGAGCACCTCTTCGCGCTCTCCTATGAAGCTGCGTCCTTCAGGACGTTTTTCAATACTTTCCCCGCGGGGTTCCTCGGTAGCGGCTGTTCCATGATGGTTACCCGGTAAGGCACCTTGAACGCGGCCAGGTGTTCCCTGGCGAAACGCGTGAGGTCGTCCTCGGTCAGCGATTCGCCCTCCCTGGGCACCACAGCGACTGCAACCTGCTCGCCCAGTTTGTCATCGGCGATGCCGAAAGCGGCCACCTCATGCACCGCCGGATGCTCCAGCAGTGCCGCCTCGATCTCCGCCGGGTAGATATTCTCTCCCGCGCGGATAATCATGTCCTTGGCGCGATCGGACAGGTACAGGTAGCCGTTGGCATCGAAGTAGCCGATGTCCTCGGTGTCGAACCAGCCCTCGCGGAAGCTCTTTGCATTGGCATCGGGCCTGTTCCAGTAACCGCTCACCACCGTCGCCGTCTTTATCCAGAGCCTGCCCGGTGTGCCCGGGGGCAACTCTGATCCGTGCTCGTCACATACCCTGATCTCCACGGTGGCGTGGCGGAACCCCGCGCTGGCAGGGTTGTCGATGAAGGCCTGGCCGGTGAAGGCTGTACCGATGGAATTGGTTTCCGTCATACCCCAGCCGGTGCCGCCATACATACTGTTCACCTTTTCGCGCATCAGGGCGGACACCCTGGCCGGGGTCGCCGAGCCGCCGGCACCGAGGCTGGAGAGACTGCTGGTGTCAAAGCGGTCGAATTGGGGAGATTCAAGCAGTTGCAGCAGCATCGACGGCGCGACGCTGAGAATGGTGATCCTTTCGCGTTCGATCAACTGAAGCGCCCGGACCGGGTCCCACTTGTACATCATGACGATCTTGCGCCCGGCCCGCAGCGCGTTGAGAAATACGGCGTGCAGACCGCTGACATGGAACAGCGGAACGGCGAGCAACTGCACCGGCTCCAGCCCTTTGGACAGCATCGCCCCGATCAACTCCGGGTTGCTCATGGCCGACGCGGTGGCCGTGCACTCGAAGTTCACCAGTGCCTGGCATAGCGCGCGGTGCGTGGAGACTGCCCCCTTGGGTTTTCCAGTCGTGCCGGAGGTATACATAATCATCGCGTTGTCTTCGGTCGCGATAGGAGTAGCAGGCGGCGAAGCGTTTGCGCTGGCGGCGATGAAATCCTGCAGCGATTGGCCCGGTTCGTTGCTGGACGAGGGGTCAGGGCGGGCAATCACCGCGTGGATCTGTGACTCCACCAGGCCCTGGGCCATCAGGTCATAACGCTGCTGGTCGCAGAACACGGTCTTGCAACCGCTGTCGCGCACGGCAAACAGCAGGTCCTGCGCCATACCCCAACTGTTGATCGGCACGACAACCGCGCCAATCGCGGTGATCGCGATATAAGCGCTCAACCACTCCGGGTAGTTGCGCATCGCGATACCCACACGGTCACCCGGCATAATCCTGTGCCGGGTGTTGAGCGCGTCGGCTATCGCCCAGGCCTGCGCGAACAGGTCGTCGAATGTCCAGCGTTCCCCTTCATAAACCAGGAACTCTTTTGCGCCGTGTGCGGCTGCCGCGAAGTACACTTCCTGCAGCGTTTCGGGTGCATTCCTGTACACTGCGTAGTCAATGTCGCCGATGGTGCATCGCGTAATCTCGAAGTCCCTGCCCGGTTCAGTGAGCGCGGCAATCGATTGGTCGTAGGCTTGCTTGATTTCGTCCATTTCTTTTTCCTTGTAAGGCATACAAAGCGCTATTATTGCGTATCATGACGCCGAATATAATGTGATGCCATTGTGCTGCACAGTGCGGAACTTAGCATAATTGGATGGCCGATTCCTGCGCTGTGCCCCGATCAGAGGATGGTGGGAAGACCGTATGCCCCGGGTGCTGTCCGTTCAGAATCTGCGAGCCAGTTTGGACCTGTTTGGCTTACCCGAGCAGGAACTGCTGGCGGAGGCGGAAAAACTTGGCATTGACTTTGATGGGTCGCGTTCTGGCCCGGAAGCGACAATCAGCGCGCAGGATTTCGGCCGCCTGTTTATCGCCATGGTCCGTCGGTCGCAGGCGGCAGCCGGAGTCGCCGAGGAAAACCTGGATGCCATACTGACGCTCAGCAGCTATCGTGTGCTGTTTGTGTACATGATTCACGGCGCCACCCTGCGCGATTGCCTGGTGCGAGCCGCCAACTATTTCACGCGTTTCGAGGAAAAAAAGCGAAGTTTTTCGTTTCAACCCAACGGGGAGAACACCCGCTGGGTATTCAACCTGGGCCCGATCGATTCCGACGTCATACCCGCCGCTGCGGACTTCAGTATGGATCAGTTGCGCTGGCTACCCGGCCTGCCCGGACGCATGCTCGCGCTGTACCTGTGGCACCGGCAGGCCAGTTGGCTCACTGGCACCTATATTGACCTTGTCGGCGTGCATTTTGATTGTGCGCCTCATGGCTCAGCCAATGCCTATACCGACTCCTTCCGTGCGCCAGTGTACTTCAATGCCGACTGGTGTGGTATGGAACTGCATAGCCGATACCTCGACAACCCGTTGGTGCAGACCGAATCCACGTTGGACCGGATGTTGGCCACTTTCCCGGCCGAACTGATCGAGGCTGACGAGTTGGCCAGCAGCGTATCAGCCAGGGTGAAAGGGCTGATAGGCACTGATTTTTCCAGGGCAATGCCCTCCCTGGAAGAGGTTGCAGCGCGCCTGTTCACCACTTCGACCACCCTGCACCGCAGGCTTCGGGATGAGGGTACCTCCTTTCAGAAAGTCAAGGATCACTGTCGGCGAGACGCCGCCATTGAGCTACTGCGCGATGAAAAAAACAGCGGAACCAGTGTCGCTGAATATCTTGGTTTTTCCGACCCCAGCGCATTCTATCGCGCGTTCAAGAAGTGGACTGGATTGACACCGCAACAGTTCAGGTCCCGCAAGGCCTGATCCAGGCCGATCCTGGCCGCTGCAAAAACAGGTCACCCCATTTTGCTGGAAGTGGCAATAGGGTTTTCCGGCATTCTATCTAGACTGGGTTGATGGCAAATGCGTAACGCATTGCCCCTTGGTTATGTCAACCTGGTCGGGTGGGAGTATGGAATGAAGTATTTTGTCACAGGCGGAACAGGGTTTATCGGTAAGTATCTCGTTGCGCGACTGCTGGCGCGCGGCGGCACAGTGTATTGCCTTGTTCGCAGGGAGTCAGAACACAAATTCGGTGAATTGAAGGCTTCGTTGCGCGCCAGCGACAAAAAGCTGGTGCCGGTCTATGGCGACCTCGCACAGCACAAACTGGGATTAAGCAAGGCCGATCTTGAAATGCTGTCGGGTAAAGTGGCGCATTTCTATCACCTGGCCGCCCTCTATGATTTGCGCGCCTCGGCAGAAAGCCAGGTGGCGATAAATGTTGAGGGTACGCGAAATGCCGTTGAACTGGCTGTGGCGCTGGGGGCCGGATGTTTCCAGCATGTGAGTTCGATTGCCGCCGCTGGCAACTACACCGGGACGTTCCGCGAGGATATGTTTGACGAAGCGGGGGCCCTCAACCACCCCTATTTCCGTACCAAACATGATTCCGAAGCCATCGTGCGAAAGGAATGTACGATACCCTGGCGCGTCTATCGCCCCGCCTCGGTGGTGGGGCACTCCCGAACCGGGGAGATCGACAAGATCGATGGTCCTTACTATTGCTTTAAAGTGATACAGAAAATGCGCAATGCGCTGCCGTCATGGTTTCCGATGGTGGGAGTTGATTCCGGCTGCTTCAACGTCGTACCCGTGGACTATGTAGTGAATGCGATGGATTACATCGCTCACCAGAAAGGCCATGATGGACGCTGTTTTCACTTGACTAATCCGGATCACTACACCGCCGGGGAAATGCTGAACATTTTTGCCGAGGCGGCACATGCGCCACGATTTGCGATCCGGCTGGACACCAGAATCTTCTCTTTCCTGCCGAACAGCCTGCTGTCCATGGTAACTAAATTGCCGGCGGTGAGGCGGCTGATCGATTCCACCCTGGAAGGCTTCGGCATGCCGGCGGATGCCACCCTGTTTTTCAACTGGAACACCCGTTTTGACAACCGTGATACCGCCGATGCCTTGCGCGGCAGTGATATTGAAGTCCCCAGGTTGCATACCTACGCGCCCAGACTCTGGGATTACTGGGAGCGTAACCTGGACCCCGACCTGTTTGTTGACCGGACACTGAAGGGCAATGTCGAAGGCAAGGTCGTGGTGATTACCGGTGCGGGAAGCGGGATCGGCCTGTCCAGCGCGTTGCGCCTGGGAGAAGCCGGCGCGAAACTGGTCATCTGTGGACGCACCGTCGAGAAACTGGAGGAGGCGAGGCAAAAAATCGAGGCCGTCGGCAGAGAGGTCTATACCTACGCCTGCGATCTCGCCGATATGGATTCCTGCGATCAATTCATGGATCAGGTACTCAAGGAGCATGGTCAGGTCGATATTCTGGTGAACAACGCCGGCCGATCCATTCGCAGGGCAGTGGAAGATTCCTTCGACCGCTTCCACGACTTTGAACGCACCATGCAGATCAATTACTTCGGGGCGCTGCGATGCAGCCTCGCGGTACTTCCCGGCATGAGTGCGCGCAGGTCCGGTCATATCATCAATATCTCCTCCATGGGGGTGCTCGGGCCGCCGGCAAGATTTTCCGCCTACATTGCTTCCAAGTCCGCGCTGGAAGGCTGGACGCGCTGCGCGGAGGCGGAGTTTTGCGATCGCAATGTATTCTTCACCAACGTCAACATGCCGTTGGTGAAGACGCCGATGATAGGCCCCACCAAGGCCTATGAGTACGCGCCGACGCTGACGCCTGAAGAAGCTGCCGACATGGTGGTGGACGCGGTCATCAACAGGCAAAGCCGCGTGGTGACGGGTATGGGCCGGGCCTTCCAGGTTCTCAATCTGCTATCGCCCAAACTGGCGGCGGCCACGATGAACATGCCGTTCCGGATGTTTGATGAGAAGAAGGTGCTCGCCGCACTCGATCGCGACAAGCCTTTGCTGGAACCGTCCGCCGAGCAAGTCGCGGTGGCGGCATTAATGAAAGGTACTCACTACTAGTACCCCGTCAATATCATGATGATGGATTATTAGCGTCGCCTGCCGTTGGGGAGGGGCCATTCGATAGTTTCACCCACCCTCAGGCCTGGCAGTGCGCCTCCCACGGGGGCCAGCATTGAGATTGCGTTAACGGAGCCTTTCACCGCATGTGGATCCTTTAGCGTAATGGTGGATTCGGTCGGGGTGTCGAGGTCGACGAAAGTGATGATGGTATTCATCATGGTGACTTCGTCGGGCAACGCACCGTCCGCGACGATAGTCGCGCTCTTGTTATGTCACTTATTATTTGAGCGATGGCTGCTTCTCTGTAATTTGCGCAATGGTGATGGAAAACCCGCAAGCGTCAGAACTGTTCAAGATGTGTTCCTCGTACTTACAGAACAATGCATCAAGATGTGCATCTATTTCCGCCTGGGTATAGTCGAGTGAGTGCAGGCATTGGATATCCATCGACTTCGCGTTTCTCAGGGCGCTAGCGGCGTTGTCGTAGTTGAATACGACGTTCAAAACACCCTCGCCATTCATTTTGAGAAAGGCGGATACCGCGCTGTCACCTTCTCGGCCCTGCATTGGTGCGCATAGCTCGATTCCCGCATCCCAGCTTATCGCAACATTGATACCGTAATTCTCGCCAGTCCAGTTTGCGTCATTAAAATGTGCCCCAAGCAGTTCCGAATAGTAACGTTTCGATTTCTCCAAATCGTGGACTGCGACAATAATCCGATTAATACCCCTAAGATTCATAAGACTCTCCTGTTTGTGGTTTTCTACCGATCGCTCAGGGCTGGTGGTACACGACAGCTACGATTGATCGATGTTTACTCCTTCAAGCAGTGCTTTTCGCTGTCTTTGGAACGTTGGTAGCTCATTGAAAACAGGCCTTCACACTTCAGTGGTGCTCAGCCAGTTTCCAGATGGCGGCTTATGGTGCGCCAGCGATAGCCGGACGGAACAGCTTGTCCCACTACTTTGTTTGGCGATCACGCCGCGTTCATTCACGTCCGCAGCGGCACGCTCAGGAAGGCTCGGGAATAGTATCGGGCTGACGCAACTCGCAGCATCGTTGCTGAATGCGCCATCCCTGTGGTGTCGATACCAGTTGATCGCGATAGGTCACACTGCCCACGCGTCCCTTTGCGCCAACACCAATTCCCTTGGACATGACGGTAATGCGATCGCCCTGTGTCTGCACTACGATATTGGTGGCGTGGTGGGCCAGCGGGTGTTCACGACTGGCGAGCATCATTGCCTGGATGGCGGGCAGGCCACGATAACAATTTCCGTCGAACTGACTCATGTCAAACACGGCGTCATCGGTAAATACCTGGCCGAGTTTTGAGAATTGTCGCTCGTCAATCAGGTGGCCGTAGAGAGAGATCAACTCGTGAATTGCCAGTCGCTGTGCGGCGGGCAGGTCTGCTGCGTTCTCCATGTTTGCTCCGAAGGTACGTTTTGTCCCGGATCAACGACACCATGGCGTCGTTCCTTACCAGGTCGGCAGGCTAGCGCACCGCGCCGCCGCCATCCACTGAAAGTACCTGCCCGGTGATGAAGGAGGCCCGGTCGCTGGACAGGAAACTGACCGCGTCGGCGATCTCACCCGGTTCTCCCAGGCGATTGAGAACGGCCGCTTTTTTCAGCCCCGCGGCTTTCTCCGGATGTTCCTCAAAGTACTTTTCCAGGCCTGGGGTGCGAATCACCCCGGGTGACACGGCGTTAATCCGGATACCCTGAGCGCCGTACTCGGCGGCGGAGCTTTTGGTCAGCAGATTGACGCCGGCCTTGGCCGCGGCGTAAGCCGTATTGTAGGCCTGTCCGCGCAGCGAGGCGTTGGACGAGATGTTTACGATTGCCCCGCCGTGGTCGAGCATTGCGGCGATCTCGTATTTCATACACAACCAGGTGTTCGTCAGGCACATCTCCAATGTCTGGTCGAAGACCTCGCGCTCATACTGGTGAATAGGGCCGGAGCCGCGACTCAGCGCCGCACTGTTGCAGGCGATATCCAGTTGGCCGAAGTGCTTTATGGTGGCATCCACCATCGCTTTTACCGAATCCTCCCTGCTCACGTCGCAGTGGACAAATACGGCAGTACCACCGGCATCGGTGATCAGTTGCGTGGTTTCCTCGCCCATCGCGCCGTTGATATCGGATACGACTACTTTCGCACCTTCCAGTGCGTAGGCGAGGGCGATGGCGCGGCCGATACCCTGGCCGGAGCCGGTGACTATGCCTGATTTATTGTCGAGCAGACCCATGTCTATACTCCCTGGTTTGGTTTGCGCAGCGCGATCAGCACCATCGGAACCACCAGTACCGCTGCGATCAGTCCGGCCCAAAGCCCCTTGAATACGGCGTAGTGTAGTGGCGTGACATGTTCGACACCGAGCAGGTAGAAGCCCGCAAGGGTCAGCGGAGCGACTATCACCATGCCTATCAGTCCGAACAGGCCCGCGCTGCTCGCCGTGCCGGCAGGAAAGCGGTCCGCCAGTGATTGCATGAGCGAGGAGGCACCCAGGTCGATGGCTGCCAGCTGCCCCTTGCGCAGCTTGCTGCGCTGCAGTGGAATCACAATCAGTGCGACGATCAGCGGCAGCAGTAACCCGGTTGCGATGATATCCACGACAAAGCTGTGATCTCCCTCCCAGCGCAGTCCCGGGCCGCTCCTGATAAGTAACCAGGCGCTCAGGCCATTGAAAACGGCATTCGAGGCGCCGCACACCAGAATCTCGTGCCGGATGTGGTCATTACCCACTGCTGCTACACTCATCGCTGTCTGCACCCGAAGTCAGTCGTTGTCAGGGATTATGGCATGGCCAGTCAGGCGGCGGCATAGGACTCAAGCGACCAGACTTCTGGACATATTCGCTCACCTGTGCGGCCGGTGCAGCGGTTTATCCGGTCAGGCAGCTTGTATGCTAGACTTCCGTCAAAATAATTAAACCGGAATAGAGTATCGGACTGCCCGCAGCCCAGAAAACGATGGTCGAAATCACTGTCTCCGCCAAGAAATTTCAGCGCCTCTTCGATTACGTGACGCGAATCGGTATCGATGCCGCGGCACTGGCTGCGACAGTCGAGCTGCGGCTCGATCGCATTGAAGCACTGGCGCCGGACCATGCGCTACCCGCTCTGCATTACTCCCGGTTGTACAAGGCCGCCGCGGTGAAAATGCAGGAGCTGGAGCAGCGCTTGCCCTGGGGTGCCGGCCTGGGAAGCGAGAGTTTCGACCTGATGTGCCACTGCATGATAGGCGGCCGTACGCTTGGCGATGCGCTGCGGCTCGCGCAGCGTATGGACGCGCTACTTTACGCACGAAACGGCTATCGTATGCGCCTGTTGGAGGAGCCGGGATCGGATACCGTCAAATTGCGCTACGATATCGATATTTCAGATGCCACCGCCGGGCTGATCCCGGAGGACTGGGACAGGGTCGATTCCGGCCCGACCGCCGCCCGCGCATCCGGACTGATTGTCTGGCATGCGCTTTGCGGCTGGTTGGTCGGCCAGGCATTGATCGGAGCAGAGCTGCGCATTGACGCACCGCCGCTGAACAGGCAATACCACGACAGCCTGGCGCGTACCATTGGCGGTCCTGTGTACTTCGAGGCCGGTGAAAACACCTGTAGCTTCGATCGAAGCCTGCTTGATCGCAGGGTCGTTCATACGCCGGAGTCGCTGGCGGATTTCCTCAAGAACAGCGTGTATCACCTGATCGCAGTGGACAGGCTGCCGGCCAGCACCAGTGCCGCGATCAAGTCCCTGATCAGTATCGATTTGCCGAATGGCATGCCGTCCTTCGCCGACATCGCCTCGATGCTTTACATGTCGGAGTCGAGCCTGAGGCGGCGTCTGCAAGCGGAGAAAACCAGTTACCAGGCGATAAAGGACGAGGTGCGTTGTGAGGTGGCCATCGACAAGCTGTTGTACGAGGATGCCCGGGTTGCGGACCTCGCTGAACTGTTGGGCTTCACTGAACCGAGTTCATTCGTGCGCTCCTTCAAGAGCTGGACCAGCTATACCCCCAGGGCGTACAAGGATCGGATGCAGGCATTGGGTCGAATCTGATCGGGCCTGATCCAATCCGGTGTTTTCGCCGACAGTCTTTCTGCTGATAAAACTTGCGCCTGTCGGCACGGGGTATCAGGCTCGCCGCCTTCCGGCTGAACCGATTTGTTCATAAATCTGGCCTGCATTGCCGTGTCTGGCATCGTTTGAACCGCGCATACTTTTGTCCCGGACTTGCGGGAAAAACATAAACCGAAGTCGGGTATTCTGTCGTCGGACGAGGAATGAGTATGGGAATGTATGCAGTAACAGGTGCCGCCAGTGGCATTGGCAAGGCCGTGACGCAGCAGCTGCGGGACGCCGGTCACGAGGTGATTACCGTCGATCTGCGGGGCGCGGATATCAATGCGGACCTGTCTGACGAGTCGCAGTGCGCTGAGGTCGTGCGCAGGGTGCGCGAACAGGCCGCTGATGGGCTCGACGGACTGGTGCCATGCGCCGGCCTGGGGCCGGACGTACCCAGAAAAACGCTATTGCCGCTGGTCAATTTCTTCGGCACGGTCAGCCTCGTGGAGGGCCTGCGCCCGCAATTGCGACAGAAGCGCGGCGCGATTGTTTTGGTCAGCTCCAACTCAGCGCAGATGACTGACTACGACACGCAGTACATGGACGCACTGCTGGCCGGTGACAGGGCCGCTGCTGCGCAATTTGCGGATACCCTGCACGGTCAGGTTCTGTATGGCGGCGGCAAGCAGGCACTGGCCCGCTGGATGCGACGCGAAAATGCCGCTTACGCCGCTGAGGGTATACGCATGAATGCCATTGCACCGGGCTACACCGAGACGGGAATGACGGCTGCCGGGGAAGAGAGCCCGGAGTACGGTGATGCGATCAGGGCTTTCAAGGCCTCGATTCCCATCCGCCGCGCCGGTAGGGCAGAGGACCAGGCCAACGCGGTACTGTTCCTGTTGAGCGACAAGGCGAGTTTCATTTCCGGTTCGGTACTCTTCGTGGACGGCGGGCACGATGCCTCCTTCCGTCCTGACCGCTTTTAAGCAGGCCGCTCTCTACGGGACTTGGCCGGGGTGCCTGCACGGCGCGCGAATGCTAATGTTCATTAATCTGAACTGTGTGGCTCTGTCCAAATACCCCCTTCCGGCTAGTATTCGCACATGCGCACATATTCTCATATCACCGCACCGGGTCGTATCGGCACACTCCATCTGAAGAACAGAATGGTGGTTTCCGCGATGGGTGTAAACCTGGCGGAGGCCGATGGCAGCTGCGGGGAGCGGATAACGGCCTTCCACGAGCGGCAGGCGCGCGGCGGTGTCGGCCTGGTCGTACTGGGTGTAGCCGGTGTCGCATGGCCGCACGGCGGCAACCAGCCGCGGCAAATCGCCATTTCAGAAGATCGCCATATTCCCGGTTTACGGGGCTTGGCTGACGCGGTACACCAGCATGGCGCGAAAGTCGCTGTGCAACTGCATCATGCGGGTCTTGTCGCAGCCCAGGATAGCAGGGAAGGCAGGCCGCTCTGGGTGCCCTCCTTTCCCGCTCCCGCGAGGTCCGATCTGGAACAGGGTATGCTGGACACCGAGTTGCGGGAGATGTTCGACACCGCCGCGCCAGCGCCGCAGCTGCACGTGATGACGCAAGATGACATAAGGACGCTGGTGGAAAAATTTGCGGCGGCCGCCGTGCGTGCCCGGAGTGCCGGTATTGACGCCATCGAGATTCACGGCGGCCACGGCTATATCATCTCCGAGTTTCTGTCGCCCGCCACGAACCAGCGCGATGACGACTACGGCGGATCGCTGGAAAACCGGGCGCGGCTGCTGCTGGAAATCATAGCTGCCATTCGTGCCCGGGTAGGCAGTGAGTTCCCGCTCTGGGTGAAACTGGATTCCGGCGAATTCGGGAAAGCGGAAGGCATCACCCTGAGCGATGCGATAGCGACCGCGAAACTGGTGGCAGCCAGCGGCGCGGATGCAATCAACGTATCTGCTTACCATGATGTCAGCGTGGGCGCCCTGCATTCGGAGTCCAATATTCCGCACACGCCGGAGCGGCTGGTGGCCAATGCCATTGCGATAAAAAATGCGGTACCGGTGCCGGTGATTACCGCCGGGCGAATCGAACCGGAATCCGCCGATCGGCACATCGCGGCCGGTGATTTCGATTTTATTGCCCTGGGTCGCAAAGTCCTGGCCGACCCGGACCTGCCCAACAAGATGGTCGCCGGCACCCCGGAGCACATTCGTCCCTGCGTGTATTGTTACTGCTGCGTCACCCGGATTTATCTCCTGCAGCCGGTCAAGTGCGCGGTCAATCCGGAAACCGCCTCCGAGCGTGAACGCGCGCTGATAGCCACTGATCGGCCCCGGCATATCGCCGTTATCGGTGGCGGGCCGGGCGGGATGGAAGCGGCGCGTCGCCTGGCCCTTCGCGGCCACCGTGTCAGTTTATTCGAGAGTGGCAAGCGGCTTGGCGGCACATTGCAGTTTGCCAGTATCGCCTACCCGCCGAATGAGCGCTTGCTGAACTGGTTGAGTGCGCAGATCCGGCAGTCCGCTGTAGAGGTGCATCTGAATACCACCGCCACGGTTGAGATGCTGAAGCACCTGGGCGTCGAAGAAGTGGTGGTCGCGACCGGCGGCAGGCGGGACATGCCCGCGATTGCCGGCAGCGAGCAGGATTTTGTGTTCAGCGGCGATGAAATGCGCGCGTTGATCCTGTCGCAGGAGCATCCCCAACTGCGCAGGAAAACCACCGCTTTCACACGCCTGATGGTGTCACTGGGTGCAAAAAGCGGGCTTACCGGTCACCCCGGACTGGTGCGGATCGCCTCGCGCGCGTTCATGCCGCTGGGAAAGCGCATCACCATTATTGGCGCCGAGTTGGTGGGCCTGGAACTGGCGGAATTCCTGGCGCAGCGCGGCCGCGAAGTTACGGTGATCGACGCTGCGAGTAAAGCCGGTAAAGGCCTGTATCTGGTGCGGCGGCTGCGCCTGTTGTCGGAGCTCCGGCACCTCGGCGTGACAATGATAAACAAGGCCGGTGACATTGCTATCGGCGATCACCAGGTGAGTTACCGCAACTATCGCAATCAACAGCGCAGCTTCCCTGCCGACCACGTCATCGTCGCACAGGGTGCCAGCGGCGATACCGCGCTGGCGGATGCACTGCGCAGTGCCGGGTTCAGGACCCACACCGTGGGTGATTGCACTGGAATCTCCTACATAGAAGGCGCTATCGAGTCAGCCGCGGAACTGGCCGTCGCGATCGATTGATTGTGACGCGCACGCCCGGCGAGGTCAGCGATACAGCGCGTTCTATTGTCCCTCGCGTCACGCGGGAACGAGTGAACCGATTTGTTCATAAAACTGGTCTGAATTGCCGTGTCCCGCGGTTTTCAGACGGGTTAGATTCTTCCCCGTATTGCCGATGTGAGTGGCCGGATGTGTTCGGCACTGAAATCCGCTTATTTAACGGCCCTATAACTACAGAGAGGTAGAATTATGTCATCGCGTCCGCTATCCCCCATACACCCCTTGACTTTTGCCGTCTCTGCGCTCCTCGCCGGGGTAGTTCTGCCGGCACAGGCTCAACAACCCTCTCCATCCGGCACAATGCTGGAAGAGGTCGTCGTGACCGCTGAGAAGCGCACAGAAAGCCTGCAGGAAGTGCCCATCGCCATCACCGCGTTCAGCGAGAAAGATATCGAGCAGCGCGGCATTTCAAACGTTGCGGACCTGCTCGGCCAGATTCCCAGCGTGGGCGGCTTTACCGCGCCGGGCAGCCGGGGAAACACCAGCCTGTCGATTCGCGGCGTCTCGGGTGGTTCCCCCTCGAACCTGTCACTTGACCCTGCCGTCGGGATCTATCTGGATGGCGTCTACCTCGGGAAAATGACCGGCGTATCCGTCGACGTGGCGGAACTAGAGCGGATCGAAGTGCTGCGCGGCCCGCAGGGTACCCTGTATGGGCGCAACTCCACCGGTGGCGCGGTAAACTACATTACCCGCAAGCCCACTGGCGAGTTCGGTGTGCGGGCTATCGGCTCGGTCGGCAACCACGATTATTACGGCGCCCAGATCAATGTCGATACACCCTCCATCGGGCAGGTCGGGGTCGGCGCGGGTCAGCTTGCGGCCAACTTCGGCGTGCAGACGCGAGACCGGGACGGCTTCTACTCCAACACAACGAACGGTGATGATTTTAACGATCTCGATCGCCAGGCGTGGCGTGTCGGCCTGGCCTGGGATGTGTCGGAAAACCTGCGGGTCGATTACGCCTATGACGGCTCCCAACTGGACGAGGTAAACAATCTCGACGCGGTCGTCGGCTTCAACCCGGTGGGCGCCGCTGGCACGGACAGGATTGCCACGTTACAGGGAACCCTGGCGCAGGCGCAGGGCTGGGCCGCCGCGCCCGGTACGGACCCGCGTATCGCCTCGCGCTGGATACCCTCCCTGGAAAAAACGATCGGTGTTTACCAGGAGAGCCTTGGCGCTGGCGAGGGCCGCCGCAACAGCGGTGGCATAGATATCACGCCGCGTTCCAAATCGGACGTCGACGGGCACGGGCTCACAGTGGCCTGGGATAAGGACGACATCACCTTCAAGTCAATTACCGGCTATCGCGACAGCACGACCAAGGCACGGGGTGATATAGACTCCATTGACAGCAGAAACAACGCCGACGGTATCGCCGCCTGGAATGATTTTGCACATTTGACCCTGGGATCGATATACGGAGCATCTGGTGGCGTCAATCTGCCGTTTCTCCCGGTAGACGCCTTCTGGAACGAGATAGATGCACAGGGAGGCGCACTGCATTTCTCGCAGAACAGCCAGTCGGATTACGACCAGTTTTCGCAGGAATTCCAGATCATAGGCTCCACCGAGCAGTTGGAATATGTCGGCGGTTTGTACTACTTCGACGATACGGCGAAATACAATCGGACGTCGCTCTCGCTGGTGCCGGTGGCGCCCATTGGGGATGCCCGTTACAAGATGACTACCGAGGCCTGGGCAGTCTACGGCCAGGCCACCTGGACACCCGGCTGGCTGGATAGTCGATTGTCCTTTACTCCGGGCCTGCGCTACACGGAAGAGGACAAGGATATCGACTGGGACTTTGGTGAGCAGGTTGGCGCATTGTCGGGGACAACGCCCGCGATGCAGGCCAGTAATGACAAGTCGTTCGACAACGTGAGCGGCAGCTTCACCGTCGCCTACCAGGCGACGGATGAGATCAACACCTACTTCCGCTACGGCAATGGTTACCGCAGCGGCGGCTTCAATGGCGAGTCGTTCAACAGCGCACCCTTCGACGAGGAAACCATAGACCAGTATGAACTCGGCGTTAAAAGCGAGTTGTGGGACAGCCGTCTGCGTATCAACGCCGCGGTGTACACCTACACCTACGATGAACTGCAGGTGAGCCTGATCGAAACCTCCGATACCGGCCCTACGACCTTTATTACCAACGCCGGTAAGGCGGAACGCTGGGGCGGGGAACTGGAAGTGCTGGTGGCGCCGATCGATGACCTGATCGTAGGCGCGAGCTACGCCTATATCCACGGTGACTTCGATGAGTTTCCCGATTTGTGCGGCTCCCTCGACCCAGGCGATTGCTTCATCGGCAAGGATTACGCGGAGCGCGGCGGCTCGCCCGACAACCAGTTTAATCTGTACGCCGACTACGTCTTCGCGCGTACTTCCTGGGGTGAGGTAACCGGTTACCTCAACCTGAACTGGCAGGATGAGTGGTATGCGGCCGCGGCCTATCCGGCGCTGGTCGCGGTCAGCCGCGGTGGTCCCACTGTGCCGGTACTCTATGAGAACCGCGAAATGGATGCGCGCACCCTGGTGGATGCCCGCCTCAGTCTCGAAAACGTGGAAGTGGGTGACGGGATAATGCGCTTCACGCTATGGGGCAAGAACCTCACGGACGAGGACTATGCGCTCTACGGGGTCAACTTTGGCAATGAGGTTGGCCTGATCACGCAGAACTACGGCGATCCGCGTACCTACGGTATTGAAGTGGCCTACGAGTACTGATCCGTCGACGGGATGCATGCCGGGAGCGCGATCGCCACGGGCTGTCTCCCGTTTCCGAACCCCTTTGCGGGTCTTTTTTGCCGTGCCTGGATCGGGTGCGGCTTTTTTTTGGGACCCGCGGGGCATAACGACTATGCTGGACCGTCAGTGTGAAAAAATGGGAGAAGCGGCATGTTACTGGAAGGAAAAACAGCGCTTGTGACGGGCGCGGGACAGGGCGTGGGCCAGGGTATCGCACTTGCCCTGGCCGCCGAAGGCGCGCGTGTGGCAGTCACCGGTCGCACGCTGGAAAAACTGGAGACTACCTGTGCGCTTATTCGGCAGCGAGGCGGCGACGCGCTGCCGGTTGTGTGCGACGTAAAATCGCTGGACTCGATGGAGCACTGCCTGGCGACGGTACTCAATCACTTCGGCGGTTTACAGATTCTGGTAAACAATGCGCACGAGGTGCCGCTCGGTACGCTTGAGGAGGTCAGCGATGAGCGCTTCAGTGCCGGATGGGAGTCCGGTCCGCTGGCGACGTTCCGCCTGATGAAACTCTGCCGGCCGCACCTGCGCGGCGATGGCTGCATTGTCAACCTGGCGAGTTCCGCCGGCATGCGCTGGGACATGACGGGCTACGGTGCCTATGCCGCCACCAAGGAGGCCATTCGCGCACTGACCCGGGCGGCCGCCTGTGAGTGGGGTGCCGAGGGTATTCGCACCAACGTGATTCTGCCCCATGCCGAGTCACCGGGACTCAAGTGGTGGATGGAAAACCGTCCCGAGGAAGCCGCGGCGTTTGTCGCCACCATTCCGCAGCGGCGCGTGGGGGATTGTGAGCAGGATATCGGTCGCTTCGTCGTGATGCTGTGTTCTGGCGCTTCGGCCTATGTGAACGGCCAGAGTATTGCGCTGGACGGTGGGCAGGCCAATCTTGGCTGACACGGTAGTGCGCGCCAACATCGATTACAGCCTCGCGGTTTTTGTCGTACAGTGTGCGCAGGCAATTCGGGAATACTGATCCGGTACTTTTATGTCAAAGGCCAGCGACGAAGAACAACAACTGCTGCAGACCCTGAAGGGGCAGCGCCTGGGGCCCTACCTCAGCCACAACCCTGTGAGTGCCACGCAGATCTGGCAGTGGTGTTCCGCGATGGGCGACAGGAATCCCAGCTACCAGAACGGCGAAAACCAGATCGCGCCGCCGGCGATGATGCAGATGTGGACGATGCGGGATATCAACGACAGGTATGCGCCGGGTTCCACCGCTGCCCCGCCGTACCGGGTGTTCGATGAAATGCGGGCGTTGGGTTACCCCGCGAACGTCGCTGTCAGTTACGATATCAGCTTTCACCACTACCTGCGGGTGGGGGAGCGCGCGAAGCATTTCACCAGTGTGGTGAACATCAGTGACCGCAAGGCCACGCGACTGGGTACCGGTTATTTCGTGACGGAGCAGGTGGAATACCTGACCCTGGATGAAACACATTTTGCTGACGCACTGATCACTTATTTCCAGTACCGGCCACCCGCCGGCCAGTCGAATGACGCGTCCGCCGGGTCTGCGGATGCGGCGGGTGCAACACCGGTTTCGGCGCCGCATGCCGCAGACGACGATGTGTGGCAGACGGACTTCCGCGATATTGACGTTGCCGCGCTCAACATCGGGGACGCCCTGCCGGTACTGCATATACCCATCACGCACAAACTGATTGTGGGCGGGGCGATAGCCACCCAGGATTTTATACCGGTGCACCATAACCTGCCGGCTGCCAGGGCGGCCGGGATGCCCGATATCTTTATGAATATACTGACGACCAGCGGGCTCTCGGCCCGCTACCTCAGTGACTGGGCGGGGGCGGGCAGTCGCCTGAAAACCATACAATTCAACCTGCTGGCGCCCAATTTTCCCGGTGATGTGATGGTAATGGAAGGCGAGGTGCTCGGTATTGAAACGGGGTCGACGGAAGCTGGCGTGACGGTGGCGTTCAGCGGCAGGAATCGCCTGGGTTATCACACGTCCGGCTCGGCCACCCTGGCGGTGCCGGCTGCATTGAAGACAGGATAGGGTAGTGAATATGAGCAGATCGCGGTTTGCGGGCAAAGTTGCCATTGTGACAGGTGGCAGCATGGGGATCGGCAGGAGCACTGTGCTGCAACTCGTCGCGGAGGGCGCGCATGTGGTGAGCTGCGCGCGGCGCAAAGCGAAACTGGACGAACTGGATGCGGCGGCAAGGGACTTGCCCGGCAGCTTTACCGGTCATGCACTGGATGTCGGCGATACCGATGCATTTGCCGCGCTGATCAATGATACCGCAGAAAAACACGGCCGCCTGGATGTGCTGGTAAACAATGCACCCTCGGTGATCGGCGGCATGGTCGTCGACCAGAGCCTGAAAGACTGGCGGGCCAATTTTGGCATCGGCGTCGACAGTGTGTTTATCGGCGTGCAGGCTGCCCTGCGCATCATGATACCCCAGCGCAGCGGATCGATTATCAATGTATCGTCGGTCAGCAGCCTGCGCGCCGGGATTGCGGCCGGCGCGTACGGGGCGGCGAAGGCCGCGCTCAACCAGTTCAGCCAGTGCGCGGCGATGGAGGCCGCGCCCCACAATGTGCGGGTGAACGTGGTTGCTCCCGGTGCGGTCGACACCCCGGGACTGAACGCCGCCACGCTGAAGAACGACGCGGTGAAAAAAATCATTACCGACGCGATTCCGATGCAGCGCGCGGCCACCCCCGAAGAGGTTGCCCGGGTGATCTGCTTTCTGGCGTCCGACGAGGCCGCGTTTGTCACTGCGGTGGTGCTGCCGGTGGATGGCGGCAAAACAGCGCAACTGTATGTGCCCGCCTTCGATATCACCAACCTGGATAACCAGGCCGCGGACCGCTAGTACACGCGAAATGCGGGCACAAAAAAGCCCCCGGGACAGGGGGCTTTTCCACAGGCGTGCTGCCTAGGCTTTCTTGCGACGCGACCAGCCAAGGCCTGCCAGGCCCAACCCGAACAGCGCCAGCGTGGCAGGGACCGGTGTTCGGCCCGGCTCTGCCGAACCAAAGGTGATATCGTCAAAACCTGTCTGGTTAGCCGTGCCGCCGAAGTCGATCGACTTTGCGATACCGGCGAAGTTCACGCCGACGGGAGTCCAGTTACAGAAAGTGCCGTTGGGATCCCCGGTGCAGCCAGAGGTATGTTGCGCGTTGAGGTTCAGGGTGCCGAGCAGATTTCCGCTACCATTCACGCCATCGTACACATTCACGCTTGCCGCAGTTGAGGAGGTGTAGAAGAAAGAGAAGCCAGTGTCGAACCCGGCGGCGAAATTCAGGATCGCGTTATTCGCATCCAGGAAAAACATGATTGTGTCCGGCGACGGCTCGTTGGCAAAATTTCCGCCACCACCCGCATCGGAATCCACAATCGCCAGCGTAGCGGGCGAAAACTCCACGCCATAGTTGGGGCCACCGCCACCATTGTAGAAGTTACCCACCGGGACCGAGTTGCCCACGCCTTCAAAATCCAGCACGATGATAGCAGCAGACGCGACCATCGGGGCAGCCATCAGCCCGACGCCCAAACCGAGTGTACCCAGAATTTTCCGTACCATATTTAACGCTCCTTTTGCGGTTAACATTCAGTTTCGGCATAGCTAGAGTGCCTTGCGTGTTATGAAGCAAGAGCAATGCCAGCACAAAAAAGTCCCTTGAAATTCAGTGGGATAATCGTGCAGGAAGCGCGTGCAGTGCTACATTCCATGCGGTAAGTGTAAAAAATCCTGACACCCGCGCTGCCCCGGGTTGCGCAACAGGCTATTGGAGATGGGAGAAGGATTCCCGGTATTCCAAACGTGTACTGTTCGGGAAGCCGCGCGTCAGGTTTTCCGGACAGCGGCAACCGCCTGCCGGGACAGGGCGTGCTCCAGCAGGGAGTACGCTACCGGAACCACCAGCAGGGTGAGCAGCGTGGAACTCACGACACCGCCGATGACCGCGATTGCGAGCGGGCCATACTGCCCCGCGCCCTCGCCGACACCGATGGCCGCCGGCAGCATCGCCAACACGATCGTCAATGACGTCATCAGGACCGGGCGCATGCGCCGCGGGCACGCCTGCATGATCGCAGTGCCGGTATCCATGCCCTGGTCGCGATAGCGATTGATCAGGTCAACCAGCAAGATGGAGTTTTTCGAGACCAGACCTACCAGCAGCACCAGGCCGATCATCGAGTAGATATTGAGCGTCTGGTTGGCCACCCACAGTCCGATGATGCCGCCAACGATGGCCAGGGGCTGCGCCAGCATGACCAGCACCGGCTGCAGGAACGAGTTGAACTGGCTGGCGAGTACCATGTACACCAGAATCAACCCGGTAGCGATCAGAAACAGCACGGCATCCAGGGATTTGCCAAGTTCCTCGGCCTGCCCCGCCATCGCCACGCTATAGCCGGGCGGCAACAGGGCCTCGCCCAGTCGAGTGAACTCCGTGACCGCCTGGCCCAGGTCCATCTGCGGGGTCGACCTGAAGGCAGCGGCAAACAGCAGGTCACGACGCTCCACTCCGGCGGGACCGAGAGACTCCCGCACGGTGACCACAGTATCCAGCGGTAACAACTCGCTCTGTGGCCCCTGCAGGTATACGCTCTCCAGATCACCGGGCACCTGCATGGTGTCCCTGCTCGCCGACAGTCGCACATCGTAACGCTCGCCGTCGCCGGGCAGGGCATTGTACTTGGCGATATCCGCCCCGCCGGCCAATACCCGAATGGTATCGCCGATCTGGCGGGTACTGATGCCAAGCGCCTGGGCCCGGTTGCGGTCGACATCGAAGTACAACTGCGGCCGGTCCATCCTCAGTTCCATGCGCACATCGCCCATGCGCGGGTCCAGCGCGAGTTGCTCTTCCATCTCACCAGCCAGTTGCGCAACCCGGTAAAAATCCGGACCGGTGATATAGGCGCTGAAGGGTTCGCCGGCGCCGCTGAAAATAGCGAAAGAGATGACATAGGATTCCACGCCCACCACCTGTTGCAGCTTGTTGCGAACTTCTGCCATCACCGCTTTTTGCGAGCGCTCCCGTGCGGACTTGGGGGTCAGCATTACATTGAGCGTGGCGTCGCTGACCTCGCCTTCCTCACCCGCGCCGACCGTACTGAGCACGCGGTCGACTTCCGCGATCTCCCGCAGTAGCGATTCAGCCTGGCCGATTTTCTGTTCCATATACTCGATCGAGGTGCCGAGCGGCGCCTTCAGTCGTACCATGAAACGTGATTCATCATCGTGCGGAAAGAACTCGCTGCCGAGTTGCCCCATAAACCACGCGGTGGACAAGACCAGCAGGGCCGTGAGTGTCATGACCAGCAGGCGAAACCTCAGGCCGAAAGCCAGCAGCCGGCGGTAGCGATGTTCCAGCCACTGGTGAAAGCGACTTATACCACGGGTAATCGGGCCGTCCTCCGCAACATCCGCGCGCAAAAACCGCGCGCAAAGCGCCGGCGTCAGGCTCAGAGATACAAACAATGACGCCAGTACGCCGACTGTCACCACCACCGCAAAAGAGCGCATGAACACGCCGATCATGCCGTCCATGAAAATAACGGTGGCAAAGATACAGACCAGCGTGAGCGTGGCCGCCATCACCGCGAAGACCACTTCACCGGTACCCTTTATCGCGGCGAGATCGAGGTCCGACTCGCCCGCCTCCAGTTGCCGGTGAATGTTTTCCAGCACCACGATAGCGTCATCGACCACGACGCCAATCAACAGCAGCAGGCCGCTCAGGGTCATGATATTGAACGTGTAGCCGCCAAAATACATCACTACTACCGCGCCGGCCAGTGACACCGGGATTGCGGTAGTGATAATCACCGTGGCGCGGAGATTCAGCAGGAATAGCCAGACCACGAAAGCCGCCAACAGTGTGCCCTCGATGATGTGATCGAACAGCGCGTTGGCGGTGCCGGAAATGATTCCCGCTTCATCGGTTGCCACCACCAGTTCCACGCCGTCGGGGAGGGAGGGGATGATCACGGAGTCCAGTCGGCGTGTGACTTCGTCGACAATCGCCACGGTGTTGGCATTGCGCACCTTGCGAACGGCGACGGCCAGCGCCTCTTCGCCGTTGAACCTGGCCAGGCTGCGCTTGTCATCCAGACCATCACTGATGGTAGCTATTTCGCCCAGCGTCACGGGCACCTGGTCGCGCCAGGTAACTACCAGTCCGGCCAGTTCCGCGGTGCTGTGGTACTCGAGGTCCAGGTGCAGCAGTTTTTCCAGCATCCCGCCCACAAGGTATCCTCCGGCGAGTTGCACGTGCTCGCGCCCGAACGCGGCGATCACCTCCTGCGCGGTGATCCCCAGCGCCGCCATCCGTGACAGGTCGAGATCCACGCGGACCTTGCGTTCGCGGCCGCCACCGATTCCCACTCCGCCCACACCATCGATGTTCTCCAACTGGCGCTTGATCATGGTCCGCGCAATCTGGTTCAGGTCGTTCAGAGCCCGATCGCCCTTGAGCACCAGCCAGAGAACGGGCTCGGCATTCATATCCAGTTTTGCGACAACCGGTGTTTCCACTTCCCGGGGCAGGTCATTCATGACCTGGTTCACCTTTGCCTGAACTTCGTTGAAGGCGATGTCAGGATCCTTGGTGATGATGAACTCTACCCAGATCTCCGATACGCCGGGAACGGACATCGACTGGATGTGATTGATGCCGGCTACAGAATTGACCGCCGATTCCAGTACCGCGCTGATACTGGCGTCCATTACCTCGGGACTGGCGCCCGGGTTGACTGTCGTGACCGTGATCATGGGCGGGTTGATATCGGGCAGGCGCTCGAGTCCGACACCGCGCAGGCCGATCACGCCGAAGAGTAACATGGCCGCGCTCAGCATATAGGCCAGTACCCGACGGTGCACAAAGAGCTGTACCAGGTTCACCGTGCGGCGTGCTCCACGTCCACCAGGCTGCCCTCGCTGAGCAGGTTCGCACCCTCAACGGCCACCTGGTCATCAGCGTTGATGCCGCTGAGAATTTCCACCCGGCCGGCTTCGCGCCAGCCCGCGGTGACCGGTGCCGCGCGCACGCGATTGCCGCTAATGACGAACACGACGTCGCGGCCGTCGCGGTTGACCAGCGCCAGCAACGGTAGCGTCAGGGCCCCGGTGCGTCGCTCGGTCACCAGGGTGGCATCCACGCTCGCACCGGGCAACCAACCCCCAGGATTATCGAATTCTACGATGATTTCCACCGCGCGATTGTGCATCTTGATCTGGGGGTTCAACGCGGCGACCACACCCGTCGCTGCAATCCCGGGTGCCGCAGGTGTTTGCAGGTGGACCGTCTGGCCGACCACAATCCTGGAGGCGTCGTGCTCGGGAAACGCTATGCGCGCCCGCAGGCGATCCACGCTGACCAGGTCGAACAATGGTTGCCCCGCGCTTACATAGTCGCCGGGTGAGATATACCGGCGTGTGACCAGTCCTTCCAGCGGCGCGGTGATGCGTGTCTTCGACGCCATGTAGCGAGCGTGCTCCCACTGCTTGCGGGCGATATCCCGCTGCGCGGACAGTATGTCCAGCTCCGCCTCTTCGTCCTCCAGTTGGTCCCTGGACACGGAACGGGATTCAATAAGACGCTGCAGGCGTTTTACTTCGTCGTCCTGGTTCCGTACCAGTACATCGTAGCGGCGTACTTCCGCGGCAGCCTTGGCGGTTTCTATCGCGTGCAGTGTCCCGTCCAGCGCGGCGAGCAACTGACCGGAGGCGACCGCCTCGCCCTCATGAACCGCTACCTCCTCCACCTGGCCCGGGGTTTCAGCGGAAACGGTGGGATCGTTGATGCTCTCGACACTGCCCAGTGCCTTCAATACCTCATCGATGTCCTGCTGCCGCGGATGCTCGGCCACCACCTTCGTCTTTCTTGGCTCGTCGGGATGAGCCAGCTCAGGCTCTGAAGCGCTGCAAGCGGAAAGAACAGTGAGCAGGGTTGTGAGAAGCAGGGACTTCAAAGAGCGATTACTCCATCCGGTAACAGGGCACTGACAGGATCAACAGGACAACTGTTCTCAAACTAGTCGACAGGCATCGCCTCCTGGTCCATCAGTCGAGCCAGGCCTCGCAACATGCGGTACAGCACCCACAGGCCGACCACCGTTACCATGATCCAGGCCAGGGGTATGCCAACGATAGTGACCACAAGGGCCGCTCCGATGAGCAACCACAGCAGGGCAAACCAGAAGGTGCGTATCTGCCAGCGAAAATGCGATTCCAGATAGGTGCCGCGCGTCGCATCGCGCTGGACGTAGTTGAGAACGACCGCGAGTATGGAAGGCCAGCCGCTGAGAAACGCGGTAACCACGAAGGCGCTGGTGAGCACGCCATTGATCGCACTGAACAGATGCAGGCCGTAGATAAGATAGGTGAGGTTAACCATATTCGCGTTGGCTGTCGGTGGCATCGCAAGTCCTCGATCGGCGGCTGTGGTGGCGGGAACGTGTCGGAAATTGTACGCTGGAAAAGGGCAGGGCACCAATGGTGCCGATCTGATCAGTCAGGACGTAAGGACGTAATTATGCAATCAAGGCAGGACATCGCTTGCGTCAACGGTGCACGCCTTCACTATCAGGTCACGGGAACCGGCCCGGCGCTGGTCCTTATCCACGGCAATACGCTTGATATCCGCATGTGGTCTGACCAGGTCGCGGTTTTTGCAGAGCGGTATCAGGTCATATGCTATGAAATGCGTGGCTTTGGCAAGTCGACTGTGCCGGGCGGCGAGGCGTATGCGCCGGCAGACGATCTCGCCCTGTTGTTGTCGCATCTCGGGGTGGCGCATGCACATATCCTCGGGCTTTCCCTGGGTGGCGCCGTGGCGATAGATTTCGCGCTCGCGTATCCGGCGATGACCGCTGCACTGCTGGTCGCAGACGCGGGATTGCGAGAGTATCCCTGGCAGGCTTACGGCGCGTTCTCGGCAGATGTGCGCTCGGCGGCAGTGGCTTTTGGTGTCGAGGAAGCGCGTCGGCGCTGGCTGGCGGGACCCTTGTTTTCACCCGCCATGGAACACCCGGAACTCGCGGTGCGCCTGCGGCAGATGGTGGCTGACTACTCCGGCTGGCATTGGCTCAACAGGGAGTTGTTACAGCCCCTGGCGCCGCCGGCAATCGACCGGCTCGAATCCATCAGCAGTCCGACACTGGTTATCGTCGGGGAGCGTGATTTACCGGAGTTCCACGCTATCGCCGGCCTCGTCCAACGGCGGGTACCGGCTGCATCGCTTGCGATGATGTCCGGTGTCGGACATATGTCGAACATGGAAGATCCGGTGCGCTTCAACGCGCTGGTGCTGGACTTTCTTGCAGCCAACGGTTCGCGGTGAACGGCGTGTAACCGGTGAGGGTCGCGACTCGAAGCGGCGTCGCAAGTGCGGCGCGGGCTGCCCGCCGGTCACTCTCCCAGCCAGGATATCCTGTACAAATCCCTTCTGCGATCGAGATAATTGCGCACAGAGCCCTCGTTCTTCAGGCGCTCAAGCTGCTCCAGGTCGAGATCGACGATCAGGGTCATTTCAGTGTTCGGCGTGGTTTCGGCCATGATGGCATCGTGCGGGAACGAAAAATCGGAGGGTGAGAACACGGCTGACTGCGCGTACTGGATATCGGCGCCATCCACCTTCGGCAGATTACCCACGCTCCCGGCGATCGCCACATAGCACTCGTTTTCAATGGCCCTAGCCTGGGCGCAACAGCGCACCCTGAGGTAGCCGTTCTTGGTGTCAGTCCAGAAGGGCACGAACAACATCTGCATGTCCTGTTCCGACTGCAGGCGCGCGAGTTCCGGAAACTCGACATCGTAGCAGATGAGGATGCCAATCTTTCCGAAGTCGGTATCGAACACCTTCAGAGCATTGCCGCCCTGCATGATGTAGGCCCGTTTTTCATAAGGTGTGGGATGGATCTTGTACTGTGAGTCCAGCGTGCCGTCGCGCCGGCACAGATAGGCGACATTCAGGATTTCCTCATCCTCCAGTACGGGGATGGAGCCGGCGATGATGTTGATGTTGTAGCTGACCGCCAGCTTTGAAATCGACTCTATGATTTCGGCACTGCACCCGGCCAGCGCCTTGATCGCATCGACGGTCGTTTTGTGAACTTCCATTCCCATCAGCGGTGCATTGAAAAACTCCGGGAACAGCGCGAGATCGCACTGGTAGTCGGAGAGCGCATCCACGAAAAACTCAACCTGCTGGATCAACTCTTCCACGGATTTCAGAGGGCGCATTTGCCACTGGACGCAGCCGATGCGGGCGGTGCTTCGTGTAGCCCCGATCAGCGGCGCTTTCTCCGGGTCGTAATACAGGTTCTGCCACTCGAGCAAGGTGGCGTAGCCATGTGATTCCCGATCCTCGGGCAGGTAGTTTTTCAGGATTCGCTGCACCTCGAACTCGTTCGATAGCTGAAACGTCAGGATGGGATCGTAGATTTCCTTGCGCTTTACCCGCTCAATATAGGTTTGAGGTGTCATCTCCTGTGAATACTTCGCGTAGTTGGGGATGCGCCCTCCGGCGACGATGCTTTTGAGATTGAGGTTCTGGCACAGTTCCTTGCGTGCTTCATACAGGCGGCGCCCCAGGCGCATGCCGTGGTAGTCGGGTGACACGCAGACATCCACCCCGTAGAGCACGTCGCCCTTGGGATCGTGCGTGGTGAAGTAGGAGTCTCCGGTAATGTCCTCGTAAGTATGCTGACCGGCGAACTTGGCGTGGTCGACTATCACCGCGAGGGCTGCCGCCACCACCACGCCGTGGTCCTCGATACAGATCTGGCCCTCGGGGAAAACGCTCAACTGGATCTGGAACTGTTTCTCCGTCCAGGCCCCGCCCAGGCCGGGATATACCGCGTCCATGATTCGCTTGAGATCGGGGTAGTCACTGCTGACCAGGTGCCGCAGGTTGAGCTTGTGCTCGGAGTCATCTCCCGGAGATTCGGTGGTCATGCTTGTCTTCCTTCTGGCCGATCCTGATTACAGGCTGTGAGTCGCGGATGATACTCTATAAGCGACTCGGTGAGCGATGCTGGCTGGGGAATTGGCCCGCACGGGACGGACCGCGCTGCCTGCAAGCGCTGTTGAGCCTGCGCCGCATCGGCGCAGGATATCAGCGCTGGACAAGATTCAGCAGTGCGCCCGACACGATGAGCGCTCCGCCCAGCCATGTCCAGGGCGAGGGCACCTCATGGAAAATCGCCCAGCCGAGCGCCACGGCGAAAATCACCTGGGCGTAGGAGTAGGCGGCCGCTTTGCCCGCAGTCTCCCAGCGCATTGCGTGGGTGAGCCCCAGCTGCCCGACCTGCGTGAATATGCCGACCAGCAGCAGTAAGGCCAGCGACCCGGCGCCGGGCATCACGAAGTCATCGCCCAGCAGAACCAGTGACAGCGGCAGCGCGACAAGCGGGAAATAGAGAATTATCACCGACGCATCCTCGTGCGGGCTCAGGCGCCTGACGATAACGTAGGCCACTGAACTGCCGAAAGCGCCCAACAGCGCGATCGAGACATTGAACCACGGCAGGGCGGGGGAGGCATCGCTGAGCGCGCCGGGCTCTACCATCACGACCAGGCCGGCAATGCTGAGCAGAATGCAGATCACCGTCGAAAGCTGTATCCCTTCCCTGAGCAGGAATAGCCCGAGCAACGCGGTAAACACCGGGTGCATGTACTGCAGCAGGGTGGCCTCGGCCAGTGGCAGCGTCGTCACCGCGTAGTAGACGCAGATCAGTGCAAGTGCGCCGATCACGCCGCGGGCGGCCAACAGTGCGCGCTGCGTGCCCCATGGAGACAGGCCTTTCCTGCGAACATCAATGTAGCTGATGACCAGTGATACCAGAGAGCGCGCCGCGACAATCTCCAGCAGCGGTATGCCGTGCTGTGCAACCAGTTTGACGCAGGCGGCCATCAGGGCGAAGCCGAGTGCTGATACCAGCATATAGCGTGCGCCAACGGGTATTCGCGGCGCCGTTTCGGACACGGACATGCAGTTACACCGGTTACAGTGGGGCCCCGGCGGTTCGCT
This sequence comes from Gammaproteobacteria bacterium, assembly GCA_030427485.1. Lineage (GTDB taxonomy): Bacteria > Pseudomonadota > Gammaproteobacteria > Pseudomonadales > Halieaceae > Marimicrobium. The sequence goes on along the minus strand of JAUICG010000006.1, from coordinate 139,798 downwards.
GTCTACGCCAACGCCCGGCAGGGTAGTGCGACTACCTTACACTGTGTCGACCAGTTAGCGGAAATTCAATTTCGGTTCCACACCGCAGTAGCGCTGTGCATCCCGCGACGAGATGCAGGCTGTCGCCGATGCGTTGCCGTACAGGGGCGGTGGCGCGATCCCTGAACGGTAGTTTGCGTCCAGGGAGGTTCACAAACCCGGTCCTGCGGCTGCTTGTTAATACCAGTTCGTAGAATTACTGTAAGATTTGAGTGTTGTCTTTTTCGGCCGATCTGCCCGGGCTATCAGGAATCCGGCTTTTCTGGTCAGGCCAATAAGTGCACGAAAAACCGGTCCGCAAGCTGTCAGCGGGTTGGCAGTTGCTGAGAATCCAGCGAGGGGTACGGCTTGGGAACGTGTTCGATTACAGGGCTGCGCGCGAGGTTCGTGCGCAGTGTTCAGCGCAGATGTCTGCGGCGGTTCGCCATCGGGCGGGGGGCCGCTCTGGTGTGCAGCGCGCTGGCGTCGGCGGTTGCCCCGGAGACCCTGGCACGCTGTGCCGATTTCACCGCAGAGCGCCGCGCGTATTTTGGTGATCTGCATGTGCACACCAGCTATTCGCAGGACGCCAACTGGCGCATGGGCACCACGCAAACGACGCCCGACGACGCCTATCGCTTCGCCCGTGGCGCGCGGATAACGCTGCCGCCTTACGATGCGAGCGGCGCAAGCCTGCGCGCGGTGCAACTGCAACGGCCGCTGGATTTCGCCGCCGTCACCGACCACGCTGAATCCCTGGGCGAAGTGAGACTCTGCGCGGACCCCGCTTACGATGGCCCGGGTGCCTGGCTTTGCCACAGCGGGCCGGTTGTGCGGATGGTCACCGGCCTGGCCAGTCGCTTCCTGCCAGTTGCGACACTGTGCAACGAGGGCGATGCCGACTGCGCGGCGGCGACCCGCGCGGCCTGGCAGGACACCATCGATGCCGCCGCCCGCCATGACGCCGTGTGCGACTTCACGACGTTTATCGGCTATGAATGGAGCGGCATGGACCAGATGTCAAACCTGCACCGCAACGTAATATTTCGAACTGATGCGACGCTCGAGGCCCCGGTCAGCGCGTTGCAGGCGGCCACCCCGGAGGCGCTGTGGCGGGCCCTGGATGCCGGCTGCCGCGACACCGTCGATGGCTGTGAAGCCATCACCATCCCGCACAACGCCAACCTCAGTGACGGCAAGATGTTTGCCCCCACGACAACGGCGGGGGAGGCCATCGGTCCCGCGTTGGCCAGCCAGCGACAGCGCTACGAGCGCCTGGTGGAGTTGATCCAGCACAAGGGGGATTCCGAGTGCTACTTCAGCGTGGGCCCGGGTATCGACGAACTGTGTAACTTCGAGAAATTGCCCTATAGCAACTTCCTGCAAAAGTACGCCGGTTTCCTGGGTGAACCGCCTGCGGATGACGGCCGTTACGTGCGCGAGGGCCTGCGCTCGGGCTTGCGCCTGGAGCGTGAGTCGGGGGTAAATCCGTTCACCCCCGGTTTCATTGGCGGCACGGATTCGCATATCAGCGCACCGGGCGCGGTGGACGAGCGCGACTACAAGGGCAATCACGGCGCACAGCATATCAGCGGTCGCGGCGACTCGCCGCAGTTCCCCGATCGTCTGGAGCAAAACCCCGGCGGCCTCGCTGTGCTGTATGCCGAGCAGAACAGCCGCGAGGCTTTGTTTGCCGCGATGCAGCGACGCGAGGCATACGCCACCAGCGGGCCGCGTATCGGTCTGCGCTTTTTCGGGAGTTGGGATTTTCCGGCCGATCTGTGCGAACGGGCTGACCTGGTACGGCACGGCTATCGCGATGGCGTGCCGATGGGCGGTGACCTGCCCGAAGCGCGGTCAGCTGCACCGGCTTTTTTGGTCACTGCGACCATGGACGCGGGTACGCCCGCAGCGCCGGGGACCGCACTGCAACATATCCAGATAATCAAGAACTGGGTGGATGACAGCGGTCGCTCCAGGGAGCTGATTTACCCGGCGGCGGGAGAGCCCGAGAACGGCGCCGATGTGGACCTGGCCAGTTGCGCACCCCGCGGGACGGGTGCTGAACAACTTTGCGGGGTGTGGCGCGATCCAGCCTTCGATCCCGCGCAGTCCGCGTTTTACTATGCCCGTGTAGTGGAGAACCCGTCCTGCCGCTGGCAGCAGCATATCTGCGCCAATAGCAGGGTTGATTGCCATGCCCCGGATACCGTGCCCGATGCACTGGCGAGCTGCTGTGACGGGAGTGTTCCGCGGACGATCCAGGAGCGCGCCTGGTCGTCGCCGATCTGGTACCGGGGGCTGTCCACGGCGGCATTGCGCGACGAAGTTGGCACAAAGGGGCAGTGACAGCGCAAGTGTAGTGATCCGGCCAGCTCAGTTGGATACAATTCGGGTCAATAGGGGCGGGTTTCTTACAGACGACCATGACTGATCCCGACCGGCAACATGGCGTTCCACGCCATCGGCGGGAGTCTGGCATCACGATGGCCGGGCCGGACAAGAATTTTTGCCAGGGGTTCGTTCGATATGACAATTGTAGATACATTTCTGGATGGCAGTTTCATGCCCCACGGGCACTGTTTTCTGTGGCGCGAAGACCTGCTCTTTCTGCATGTCGCCGGCGATCTGACGACGGCGTTGGCCTATATCATGATTCCCATCATCCTTGTCCGCCTGGTAGTGATTCGCAGGGATCTCAGGTTCAATTCACTTTTCCTGCTGTTTGCCGCGTTCATCCTGTTTTGCGGGCTCACCCACATTATCGGTGTGATCAATATCTGGCACGGGTACTACTATGTGGAGGGCGTTGCAAAAGTCGCCACCGGGCTGATTTCCATTACCACCGCCATCGTTTTCTGGAAACTCCTGCCGGTGCTGGTGGCCTTGCCCTCCCGAACCGATATGAATGAGAAAGTGGAGGAGTTGCAACTGGCTCAGCAAGCGCTGATGGAGAGCAACGCATCGCTGGAAGCCAAGGTGGCGGAGCGCACACAGGAGCTTGAAAGAATAGCCTACAGGGATTCCCTGACCAACCTGCTGAACCGTCGCGAGATCACCCGTATACTCGACGTGGAAATCGAGCGCGCGCAACGCCAGAAATCACCCTTGTCGGTATTGATGCTCGACCTCGATAACTTCAAGAGCGTTAACGATAACCATGGCCACCAGGTGGGGGACCAGGTCCTGAAGAGCGCGGCGGACACCCTGGTGGAATGCGGCCGTAGAACGGACTATATCGGGCGCATTGGCGGAGAGGAGTTCCTGATCTTGCTGCCCAACACCGGCTACGACGTGGCGCTGGCTCTGGCCGAGCGCTACCGCGCAAGTATTGAAGGCACACCGTCCAACGGCATTACCTCTACCTGCAGTATCGGCGTCGCGGAACTCGAGGTTGGCGAGCAGATGGAAAAGCTCCTGCAACGTGCGGACCAGGCGCTGTACTCGGCGAAGGACAGCGGTCGCAACACGGTAAAGTGAGGTCGCCGGATCTGGTCCCTGCCTGTCGCTTTCAGGCACTACCCCTGTGGATGCAGGGGTGGATGCAGGGGGTGTCTTTTTGTCGCGGGATTAGTAGACTATCCGGTCATCGTTGATCAACCTGTATCGAGCACATGCTCAGGGTGGTTGTCCATGAAGATCGGGATTGCGACAAGAACACTGCTGCTCGTCAGTGCCGTTATGGCCCTGGCGTCATGCGCCACGCCGCCGCCGCAGACATACGATGGCCTGGAACTGGTACCCAATACCCGCTTCGGGCAGGTTTACCGGCGCCCGGGCGTGGACCTTTCGTCGTACCACGCGTTTGGCCTGATGCATTGCCAGGTGGCATTCAGGAAGAACTGGCTGCGTGACCAGAACAACTCCAGCCTCAATTTCAGTAGCCGGGTGACCCAGAAGGATGTCGACAGGATCAAGGACAAGCTCGGCGCCGAGTGCGACAAGACATTCCGGGCGGCGCTGGAACAGGCGCCGCCCTACCCATTGGTGGACAAGTTCAGTGACGGCGAACACGTGGTAGTCCTGCGGCCCGCGATTATCAACCTGGATATCGCCGCGCCCGATGTGATGACCGCTGGGCGGCAGCGGAACTATACCACCGATGCGGGCGAGATGACGCTGTTGCTTGAGGCGCTGGATGGTACCACCGGCGAAATACTGTTGCGCGTGGTCGACAAACGCCGCGATAGTAATTCCACGCGTCTGCAATGGACCAATTCGGTAACCAACAGGGCCGATGCCCAACGCATCCTCAACAGTTGGGCGAAACAGTTTCGTGAGGGCCTTGACGAGGTGACCGGATCCGCGCCAGAGTAGCGCAGCAATGTTCCCGCGGCAGGCCTGCCGTTGTTCTGGACTCCAGGCGCCAGGGAGCTTGAAAGGATTTCAATGTCCGCGAATCTAAGCAATCATGTGGAAGCACTGCTGAAACAGGACCCGCTGTCTACTCCCGTCCTCGATACCGGGGAAGTGCAGCACCTTGTCCAGGCGCTGCTGGTGCGTCAGCGCGAATTGGAAAAACAAAACCAGGCCTTGCGGCAATCCCCTGTGTACACCCCGGGCAGGTACGACCCGTCCATGGCGTCGCGTGATATCGCCTCGGGCACAGGCGACGATCGCGACCTTGCACAGTTCCAGCAGCAACTCGAGGAACTCGCTGCGCGGCGGGCCGAGGAACTCCGGGCCAGCGAGTCGCGGTTCAGGTCCACCGTGAACAACCTGCTGGTGGGCGTGGTGGTGCACGGCGTTGATCACTCGGTGGTGTACAGTAATTCGCAGGCATGCCAACTGCTTGGACTCAGCCTGCCGCAGATGCTGGGGGAGGAGCCGATTTCCGATGACTGGGAGTTTATCAATGAAGACCAGTCCGTGGTGGCGTTCGAGGACTATCCCCTGAGCCGGGTTATCGCCACGGGGAAAAGCGTCGCCTACGAATGCATGGGTGTGCGGCAGCCGGGGCGTACCGATATCACCTGGTTGACCGGCAGCGCGATTCCGGTTTTCACGCAGGACAATGTGCTCGATCAGGTCATCGTGAATTTCATGGACGTGACCGAACTCAAGCGCCTGCAGCAAGCCTTGCAGAAAAGAGTGCTGGCGCTGACTCATCCCCTCGATGAGCCGGCGGGTATTGCCTTTGATGACCTCTTCAATCTATCGGAGATCCAGCGCATACAGGACGAATTCTCCACGGCCACCGGCGTAGCCTCTGTGATTGTCGATTCGCAAGGCTGTCCGGTTACCCGGCCGAGCAATTTTTCCGAGCTGGGCACGCATATTTCGCAGATTGCCGCCGCGGGGAGCGCCGACTGTTTTTCCGCGCATGCAGTGGCTGCGCAGCGGGATGCACAGGGCCCGGTCATCCGGCAGTGTCCGCGCAGCGGATTGTGGGACGCCGGTGCCAGCATTGAGATCGACGGGCGGCATCTTGCCACGTGGTTGATCGGACAGGTACGCGATGAGGACTGGAACGAGGCGCAGGTACGCGCATACGCCAATGAGATTGGAGCCGACGAGTCGCTCGTAGTCGATGCCTATTCACGGGTACCTCCGATGGCGCCGGATCAATTCCGGAATATTGCGCAGGCCTTGTTTACGCTGGCCCGGCAACTCTCGACCGCCGCTTATCACAATGTGCAGCAGGCGCGTTTCATAGAGGAGCAAAAACGAAGCGAGCAGGCTCTGCAGGACAGCGAAGAGAAGTACCGCAAGCTTTTCGAATCGGAATCCGACGCCATTCTGATTATCGATGGCGAGAAACGGCAGATCGTGGATGTAAACAATGCCGCGATAGAGCTTTACGGCTACACGCGCGAGGATTTCCTGCAGCTTGACCCGGTCGTGATCACGACCCGACCGGATCTGGCAGAAGAAACCATCTTCACTGCCCTGGCGGAGGCGAGCCTGCCGGTAATGCGCGCGCGACATCGCAAAAAGAACGGCGCTTGTTTTCTCGCCGAGGTCAAGGTGTTTTCATTTTTCCTGCAGCGCCGTCCGGTGGTCTGCGCGGTGATTCACGACACGACAGAACGCGTGGCCTTCGAAAAAGAACGCAGGAAGAACCGCGAGGAACTCAGGAAACTCGCATCGGAGCTGTCGCTGGCCGAGCAGCATGAGCGCGAGAGAATCGGGCGGGAACTGCACGATGGCGTCAGCCAGTTGCTGAGTTCATCCCTGCTGCGATTGAATGTGCTCAAGGATGTGCAGTTGCCTGCAATGGCCGTCGAATCGCTGGATACAGTCTGTGGCATTCTCACCCGGGCTCTCGACGATATTCGCTCTCTCACCTTTGAACTGAGCTGCCCGTTGCTCAATGAACTCGGACTGGCCGCCGCGTTGGAAGAACTCTGTTCGAGCATGCGGCGCGAGTACTCGATCGACTTCGCATTCAGCGGCGAGACAAGGCGCCTGGCTGTTTCGATGGATCGGGAAATCGCTTTGTACCGGTCGACGCGTGAACTGCTGATCAATGTAATGAAACACTCCGGCGCGAAACGGGCCTGCGTGCACCTTCAGCAAGTGGCAGACCGTGTGCGAATCTGTGTACAGGATGACGGCGTCGGGTTCGATGCCAGGAGCGCGGGCCGGGGGTTTTCCCCGACAGGTGGTTTCGGACTCTTTAATATCCGCGAATACATTCGCCATGCCGGCGGAAACCTGTTGATCGAATCGACACCCGGCGACGGTACACAGATCGTGCTGGAGGTGCCATTGGAGGCGGCGCATGGCTAGCAAGATCAGGATTCTGCTCGCGGATGACCACGAGGTGATGCGCTCGGCGCTGCGCAGTCTGCTGGATTCGCGTGATGATCTGGTGGTGGTGGCGGAGGCGGGCAATGGCCGTGAACTGCTGTCGATGATCGAGGACGCGGAGCCCGACGTGGTGGTAATGGACATAAACATGCCCGAACTCAACGGTATCGAGACCACGCGGCAAATCTGCGCAACGTATCCGCACACCAGGGTGCTGGGATTGTCCATCCATGTGAACGGACGTATGGTGTCAGAAATGCTCAATGCGGGTGCCAGTGGCTATGTGCCCAAGAATTGTGCCGCCAGCGAACTGCTGGAGGCTATCCATCTCGTGCGGGCGGGAAAAATGTACATCAGCCCGGAAGTGCTGGGCGACTTCGTGGTATCGCAAAATCGCGCGGCGGCGCAGGAAACTGCGTTTACCGCGCTGACCGAGCGGGAGCGCGAGGTGCTCCAACTGCTCGCTGAAGGCTATCCGACCAGGGAGGTGGCCGACAAACTCTGTCTCGGCGTGCCCACGGTGCACACCCATCGCCAGCACCTGATGCAGAAACTCAATGCCCGCAGTATCGCCGACCTGGTGCGCTACGCGATTCGGGAAGGTATTGTCTCAAGCGACACCTGAGTCCGACAGGCTTCTGCATCCTCATACTTTTTATGAGTCGATAGCATATATCTTACGATTGCCGCGTGCGCCCCCGGGGGTTTATAAATGGCATGGCAAGGCTGTTTGAGTAACTGTTTTTGCCGCGGGCGGCGTGTCCATAGAGGGGTTTGAGGAAACAGGCAATGAGTGATTGCAGGTGTGCAAGATGCACACGCAAGGAAATCTACAATGCCACCGGGATGACGCTTTCCCTGGCCTGGAACAAGGTGCTTGGCGGCACTTGCCACGCCGGTAAACAGGCCGACGATGCCGCGGTCGGCGGGCGCAGCCGACCCGGGGGAGGAACGCCATCCACGGTCAAGCAGGCCTCCTAGCGGGCGTCGCGGAACACGCTGTCCGGGGCCGCGGTTTTTTGCGGGCCGACAGGGGCTGTCGGTGGGTGTGCGGCCGCGTGTAACAGATACATTGATCTACCGACGGTGAAAAGGGAGTTTGTATTCAGGGACGTATCAGGCCATTGGGGGGTGAATCTATCATGCAGACACTCAGGAGTTCAGGTTCGCGCTGTGAGACGCCCGGTTTGTTCGATCTCGGTTTTTGCACCGTTGCGATAGTCTCTGAAGGCACTGCCGAAATCGTGATAAAGGAAGGCGTGGAAGTTTCCGGTGCGATGGTAGAAGAATGCTTCGACCTGTTGCGAGGGGCGCTGAAAGTCCCATTTTGCCTGCTGGTAAATGAGTGCAACTCGCACAGTTACGATTTCCGGGCCCAGACCGCGCTCGGTGCGACGGACGACCTGCTGGCGGTGGCCCTGGTCTCCGACAAGCCCCGGATGGATATGGCGGCCTGCTGCCTGATGCGCCAACCGCGTCCAACCCATTGGCCCATGGCCGTTTTTTCGAACCGGGAGGATGCGCTGGCACTGTTGAATGCACTGCCACGGTCGGAACAGGCGCAAGCCGCTACCGTGAAACAATTCCCTCACGGGCCCGGTATTCAGTGATTCGCGCCGGTGGCGCCGCACCTGGCACTATTCAAGCTGGCCGGGATGTACTGAGGCTTGCGCCCATCTCGTCGGCGCCACGCCGCACCATTTGCGAAACGCCCTGCGGAAGGTACTCGCATCGCTGAAGCCCAGCCTCGAGGCCACCTGTTCCACGGACAGGCCGCCCCGTTGCAGCAGGCGCTGCGCCTGAGCGGCGAGGCAGTCGTCGCGCAGGATTCGGAAAGAGGTGCCGGCTCGCTCCAACTGGCGCCGAAAGGTCGAGGGTGGTCGCTCCAGGGTGGCGGCCACCTGTTCCAGCGTCGGTACCGGCCGTCCCTGCATGACCGCCGCGCTAATGAGCGCCCCCACCTGTTGCGGCAGGCCATGCGTGGAACTGCCGAATACCGCGCAGGGAAACAACTCGAAAAATTCCGCAAATTCCGCCCGGGTGCGCACCACCGGCCGGGCCAGGTGTGCCGCTGAAAACTCGAGGCTGTACTGGTTGCCTCCGGCCAGGACCGGGGCGCGAAACAGCTTCAGAAAGGGCATCAGGTCATCGCGTTCCAGCGGCCCGATGCGCACCAGTCGCAGCGGCAGTTCAACACCGCCGAGCCACTGCAGCAGTTGAAAGAACGAGAACAATCCGGTGATGTCCGCGAGGCTGACGGCGCTGCTGCGCACGCGGCGCAGTGTATCGAGATGAAACACGGCGTCGTCGCCGCTTGTGGAGAGCGCAACGCACCCGGCGCGCGGGTGCAGCATCGCACAGTAGTTTTCAAGCAGTGCAATGGCCTCGCGCAGGTCTACCGCGCTTAGCACGCATCGACACATGAGTTCGACTTCGCCGCGCGACATGGGCGCATGGGCGTCGGCGGACGCGGCCGAACGTTCCAGTCGCTGGACTGCCTCGAGGTACCAGCGGGCGAAATCGCCGGTCGAGACCGGTACCGGGCCCGGTATCGCGGTACCGGCCTGTGTCAACTCGTGCTGCAGGAGTTCCACCAGTGGTTGCAGCGCCAACGGGTGCTCGCGTTGTGCATGGGCTGTTGCGGACATGGCGTTCTCCCGGCTGTTGTTCAGATACCCGCCGCATATTCCGGTCGCCCGGGCGCGGAACAGGCTCCGGGTACGTATCTGGCCTGTCCCGGCAGCGCGACGGAATGCCTGGACAGCGGACTTAATGTAGCAGTATAGCCACTATTTGCTAGCAGAAAAGACCTTATCCGGCCCGGGTTGACGGGTTACCGTAGCGCTTCTGGATTGGACTGGCGGGAGCGAACAGCGATGGCGGAACGAGCTTTACGGGTAGTGGTGATAGGCGCGGGCATGGCGGGCATTCTCGCCGGCATCAAATTGCGCGAGGCCGGAATCGACGATTTCGTCATCTATGAGAAAGCCGACCGGGTCGGCGGAACCTGGCGGGAAAACACCTACCCGGGCCTCACCTGTGACACCCCGTCGCACCACTATACCTACACCTTCGAGCGCAATCCCGACTGGAGCAGCTACCTGCCGCCCGGTCCGGAGATACAGCAGTATTTTGAGGGCACCTGCTCCAAGTACGGTATCGACGAATTCATCCGTTTCAATGCGCAAATCGAGAGCGCCGAGTACCTCGATGGCCGCTGGCACCTGCAACTGGCAGATGGCGACGTCGATATCGCGGACGTGGTCATTGCCGCCACAGGCGTTCTCCACCATCCGAGTACGCCCGAGATTGAGGGCATGGAACGTTTCCGCGGCAAGCTGTTCCACAGTGCGCACTGGGATCACAGTGTTCCGCTTGAGGGCAAACGGATTGCCGTCATCGGCACCGGCTCGACGGGTGTGCAGATTATCTCCGCGCTTGCGGGCAAGGCCGGACTGATTGAACACTATGTGCGTACGCCGCAGTGGATCATGCCGGTAGATAACACGCCGTACAGCGAGGAACTGCGCAAGTCGTTTCGCGAAGATCCGGCGGCGCTGGAAGCGGCCATGAACACCGAGGAGTACCTCGCCAACGTCAACAGCTATACGCAGGTAATCACCCGTGAGAACATGGAAGCGGCGCAATTCTGGAAAGACACCTGCCTGCAAAATCTCGAGGAGAGCGTCAGTGACCCGGTGCTGCGCGAGAAGTTGCGGCCTGACCATGAACCGCTGTGCAAGCGACTGATATTTTCGCCCGATTACTACCAGGCGATTCAGCACCCGCAAGCATCGCTGGTCACGGAGCGGATCGAGCGTATCGAGGCGGACGGCATTCGCACCAGTGACGGGCAGTTGCACGAACTGGATATTATCGTCCTGGCCACTGGTTTCAAGGCCGACCAGTTCATGCGCCCGATGCGGATCACCGGCAGCAACGGCGTGACGCTGGAGAGCCTGTGGGCAACCCGGCCGAAGGCCTATCTCGCAATCAGCATGCCCGACTTCCCCAATTTTTACATGCTGAACGGCCCCAACGGCCCCGTGGGCAACTTTCCGTTGATCGATATCGCCGAGCACCAGTGGCACTATATTTCCCAGTTACTGGAGAAGTTGCGAAGCGAAGCGTGCACTGGCATCTGCGTGTCGACCGAGGCGCTGGAAGCGTTCGAGGAGAGGCGTATCGCCGCGGCGAAGAAAACGGTCTGGTACGTGGGCGGCTGCAAAAGCTGGTACCTCGACGCCCAGGGCATACCGTCAAGCTGGCCCTGGGACTATGAGCGCTTTGTCGCCGACATGCAGCAGCCGAACTGGGAAGATTTCGATATCGGCACCCGTGTAACAGGTGGCGAGGCCCGCGCTGCAGTGTGACGAGTATTACTCGTGCGCAGAGGCCACGACCCGGTTCAGCGCCAGCTCATTGGCCGGGCGGTACACGCAGCGCGTACCGGCCGGGTGGTAGATGTACGCCACACATCCGTTGCAGTTGTCACAACCCGATTGTGTGAGTTCGCCGCTGCGAAATTTGTTCACCAGTGCCGGTTCGTGGAGCAGCGCGCGAGCCATGACCACGCACTCGAATCCCTCCGCGACGGCCTGCTCGGCGTTGGCCAGTGATTTGATGCCGCCGAGATAGGCCAGCGGTAATTGCACCGCGGCGCGAATCTTGCGCGAATACTCGAGGAAATACATCTCCCGGAATGTCACATCGGGCTCGCGGGCCGCCGCACCTTTCATCATGAATGCGGTAAGCCAGTCGCCCTGCGCCTTCAGGACCCTGGCGATTTCCTCGCGGTTCATTCGGCTGCCGAACATGAACCACGTGGATTCCACATTGCGTCCACCGCTCAGCACCAGCATATCGGCGCCGGCCGCCTGCAGGGCTTGCGCGGTCACGATGCCATCCTCCACCTTCGCGCCACGCCGCGTGCCGTCGGCCACGTTGATTTTTGCCAGCACCGCCGTGGTATCGCCCACCGCTGCCTTCACCGCGGCCAGTACACGGGCTGGAAAGCGCACACGGTTTTCGGCGCTGCCGCCATACTCGTCCTCGCGGCGGTTGCTCAGTGGGGAAATGAACTGGTTCAGCAGGTAGCCGTGGCCCATATGCAGCTCGACAGCGTCGAAACCCGCTTTGCGCGCCAGTTCCGCTGCGCAGACAAACTCCTCGATCACCCGCTTCATATCGTCTTCGTTCATCGCCCGCTGCAGAAAATTGCCCTTGAGCATTCCGGCGGGATTGAAGCCGGAACTGGCACTGACGGTGCGGCCTTTCACTTTCATGCCCGTGACAAACGAGCCGCCGTGGGTGATCTGGGCGGATATGGCGGCGCCCTCGGCGTGCACCGCATCGGTCAGAACCTGGAGGTCCGGCAGTATTTTCGAACGCATCCATATCTGGTTGGGAAGCGTGCGCGCCTCGGGCGCCACTGCCATGTAGGCGACCGTGGTCATGCCGATACCGCCGCGGGCGAGGTCGCTGTGATGCTTCACCAGCGCTTTCGTGGGAAAACCGTCCATGCACATCGCTTCGTTGGCCCCGGACTTGATGAAGCGGTTGCGCAGGGTGAGCGGGCCGATGGTGACCGGATCGAAGGGGGAGACGGTTGTGTTCATGAGGTCAGCGGTACCGGGTTAGTGAGAAGTTTTGCAGGGCGTCCATCGTAGCACCATGCAGGCCCGTCGTGAAAATAAAGTACCCTCTGGTTAGTGCCCGAGTTCGAAACCTGACCATAGGAGCCTGAGAGGCAAGGTTGCGGTCGGGACACCGGAGCGCCGGCCGCGCCAAAAAGCGCACATCCGTGTGCAGGCTCGGGACTGTGTGAGGCATGGATGCCGAATGCAAGCCCCCATGGATGGGTTTACGGCGGGTCCCGGCCCTATGCCTCCCGAGTCGTCGCCGCCCGTGATGCTTGCTGAACCAGCGTTTCATTGAGGCCCCGTCGCCGGCCCCGGGTGATAATCGCTGCGCATTTCGTGCCAGCAGGGGTTTTCTGAGGGGTCGATGTCCGAAGCGCTGGCCAGCGCGCCGGGGGCGATGCCGCTGTTCAGGGTAGTGCCGCAATCGGGGAGGGCATCCTGCAATCCGGGCGGCAGGCGCGCATCCACGCCACAGGCCGATTGCAACTGCTGCCTGCTCAGGCCGCCGACGTTCCGTAGATCGGTGCCGACAAACTGCGCGCCGGCGAGATTGGCGCCGCTGAAGTTGGCGCCGGACAGGTCGACGCACTGCACCACGGGCTGCCGCCGGGTGTCGTGCCGGTGCGAAACGTAGCAATTGAAGAGCGCGCCGCGCAGGTCCGCGCCCGCGAAGTCGGCGCCGCCCATGCGTGCACCCTGCAGGTTCGCGAACTGCATACGGCTGCGACCGAAGTAGGCGTAACGCAGGTCGGCGCGGCCGAGGTAGGCGCCTGAAAAGTCGGTATCCTCGAGGTCGGAACGGGCCAGGTTCGCGCGCCGCAGGCAGGCGTTGCGAAAGCGCGCTGAATCGAGATTCGCGTTTGTCAGGTCGACGTCTTCCAGCAGGGCGCGGCTAAAATCGGCGCGCTGGAAATCAGAGCCTGCAACACTGCTGTCCTTGAGATTGACGGCGACGAGGTTGGCGCGGTGGCCGTAGGCGTAGCGCAGATCGCTGCGCGTCATGGCCGCTCCGCCGAGGTCGCCGTCCTCGACGTCGGCGGTCAGCCAGCGCACGTTTTTCGGCTTGATACCCAGGACTTCCGGATGCGCCAGGCCGGTATCGGGCGGCGTCAGCATAAAACGGTCGAGCAGCAGGGGCAGGGTGTGACAGAAGACGCTGATCGCCAGCATCGCGCCGCCGAGACACCACAAGGCGCGCCGCGCGTTCGGCACCTGCCACGCTTCCCTGCGCAATTGCGTAAGCGCGCCGCCGAACAGGCGCAGCGCTCCCCAGGCCGCGAGCAGCACGATGCCGATGTGGGCCAGGGTCACCGGCCAGTCGCGCACGGGTAGATAGCGCCACCAGATCGCCGTCAGTGTGGCCGGTACCGCTCCCCACATCAGGAAGATGAGCACCGCCTCGCGGAATCCGACGGCACCCATCCCCGCGCGCAGGCGAACCAGGCCGATGAACAGCCAGGGATCGGCGCGGTCTTCAATTCGCGAGCCGTCGGGTAGCACGTCGGGCAGGCCGGCGACGCACTGCCAGAACCGGGTCATGTAGAACTGCTGGTAGGCGAAGAGAAATACCAGGATCAACGGGGCAATCCAGAATAGCGAAGCCGCCGGGATACTGGTGGACAGATTGGGCATCACCGCTGACGGGGCATTGGTGAAGATGGACACGTCAGGCGTCGAGAACACGGTGAGCACGATAAAGGCATTCACCAGCAGCAGGAACAGGTACAGCGGCCGCGCGATACCCGCGACATCGCCCAGGTGCCCGATACGCTCCATGCCGGCCAACGCCGCGGGCAGGCGGACGCCCGTGAGATCGGCGCCGGCGATATCGTCGGCGGTGAGGCCGAGCGCATCCGTCAGGTTGGCGTCTCTCAGCTGCGCCCTGGCGAGGCCCTGCACACCCTGCAGCCGCGCGCCGCAGAGTTGCGCCCGCACCAGTCGCGCTTCGCCGAGTTGCGCGTGCTCCAGCACCGCGCCGTCCAGTTGGCATTCGCTGAGGTCGGCGCCGCGCAGATCTGCCCCAAGCAGATTGGCGTCGCGCAGATTCGCGCCGCTGAGATCGGCACCACGGAGAATGCATTCGCTGAGGTCGCTGTGCGCCAGGTTCGCTTCTGCGAGTTCTGCGCGACGTCCGCTTGCGCCCTCGCCGGCGAGCCACCGGGCATGATCCTCCAGGATTTTCTCGAGGCCATTGCGGGGTGTGGCTGCCGCGTCGCGCTTTTCCATACCGTCAGTAAAGTCAAGCTGACGGCGCTGGTCAAGCCGGCTACTGGCGATAGAATGCGTAGCGCACGGGCATGGATTTCAGGCCGCCGACAAAAATCGCCTGCACCCATTCGGGCTCGGCGGACATCTCGATGTGCGCAAGCCGCGGCAGCAGTTCACGGAAGAACACCTCGACTTCCAGGATTGCCAGGTGCTGGCCCAGGCACATATGCCCGCCATAGCCGAAGGCGAGTTGGTTGCGATTGTCCCGCTCGATATCGAAGCGGTCCGGGTCGTCTATCGCCTCGCTGTCGCGATTGGCCGAGGGATACCACAGGCAGAGGCTGTCGCCGGCCTTCAGGGTCTTGCCGCGCAATGTGATCTCTTCCGTGGTCGTGCGCATCATGTGCCGCACCGGGGATACCCAGCGGATCATTTCGCGCGCCGCCTGCGGCGCCAGGTCCGGGTTGTCGCGCAGTTTAGCCAGTTGCTCCGGGTGTTCCAGCAGCGCCTTCATACCGCCGCTGATGGTGGCCGAGGTCGTGTCGTGGCCGGCCGTCGCCGTAATAATGAAATAGCTGATCTGGTCGAGTTGCTCCATGGGCTCGCCGTCGACAAGGGCGTTGGCGAGAACGGAGGCCAGGTCGCCGGTGGGGTTTTTCTTGCGGTCTTCCACCACGGCGGTGAAGTAGGCGAAGAAGTCCATCAGCACGCCCATGCCGTCGTCCACATCGCCACCCCTGGACTGCGTGGGGTCCTGGCCGCCGAACAATTCCTGAGTCAGCTTCAGCATCATCGCCTCTTCGTCCGGCGCGACGCCGATGATGGACATAATGACCCGCAGCGGAAAAAGCAGTGCAATATCTCTTACAAAATCGCACTCGGTGCCCATCGCCTCCATCTTGTCGACATACTGCCGCGCGATGGTTTCGATATCCCCGCGCAGTTTGCCCACCGGTCCGGGCTTGAACCAGTCGCGTGTGACATTGCGCAGCTTCCTGTGCTTGGGGTCGTCCATGTGAATGAGCGTTTCCAGGCCGTTGCGCGTGCCGAACTTTTCCAGCAGCGCGCGCTCGAATTCCTGCTGGATCAACACCGTGCGGGGATTGTTCAGGAACTCCGCATTGTTCTGGCTGATGCGCTTGATGTCATCGTGCCGGGTAATCGCCCAGAACGGTTCGAAATCCGGATGTTCCACCCGGCAGACAGGGTCCTGCTCGCGCAGTTGTCGGAACAACGCATGCATCGTGGTTTCATCGCCCATCACGGCGGGGTCCAGCAGGTTCCAGGAAGTATCCATTGGTTCACCGCGTATCGAAGGAAGCGAAAGCCTACACAGTGTTCGGTTAATTATCCAGATACCCGTAGGTCTGAAGTGTCTCGCCTCGAAAATTGATGATGGTCGAGAGCCTGAGAGGCAGGGTGGCGGTCGGGACCGTGTGGCGACAGGACGTCGCCACCCGAGCCTGTACATGGATGTACGCTTTTTGGCGTGTCCCGACCGCCACCCTGCCTCTCAGGCTCTCAAGGTAGGTCAAATATCAAACTGAACCGCTACTGATAGTCACTGCGTGCCCTGCGGAAAAGCCCATGACTTTCGCGTGTGCGCGCACACGGTAATGCCCTCGTCGTTCCGGAACGAGGATCAGTCCAGTGTCTCCACCTTGATAAACAATTGTGTCGAGGAAGCCCTGCTGGTTTCTGTGCGCGAGCCGATACCGCTGTGCTGCTGACGGCTCGAGGTGTCGATAGTGCCGATGGGTAGCCACTTGCCGAGTGCGCCGGTCACCTCGGACTGCAGTTGCTGCGCCGCGATTGTCCCGCCGTCGAAGCGATCATTGCCCTGTTCGATCTGCACGCGCACCACGCCGTCATTGAGCCAGGTGGTGGCATAGAAGCCGGCCACCGCGCCCAGGTAGTCCTGCTGTATGTGGCGCCGGCCGTCCGCGCCAACGGTGTAAGATTGCACCGGTGCGCTCACCCCGGTGGCGATATAGGCCGGCCTGCCCTCAGTCACCCTGATACCCTGGTTGCCCTGGCCTGTCGTGCCGGCACTGTAATTCTCGACCCGTACACTGGTGCGGGATTCCGGGCCGGGGCGCCCCGGCCCGGTGAGAATGACGGTGTCGCCGGCTCGAATCACGCTATCGACATCCACACTGCGACGGTCGTCGCTGCCGCTGTTGTCAGTGCGCACGGAGATCTGCAACTGGCGTCCCGCCTGATCGAGGCGCTGCAGCAGCTCGCGCGTTTTAGCCAGTTCCTGTGGTGTCGCGTTGAGCACCAACTGGTTCTGATAGGCGCTCACCGAACTGCCCTCAGAGAGATAGGGCCTGATGACCGGCAGCAGTTGTTGCGGCGAGGCGTAGTGCAGGGTGATGGCAGTGAGCTCGCGTTCGGCGAACGCCCAGGACGCGGCGCACGCCAGAACGAGAGTCAGGAATAGTCGCATCGCGAAATACTAGCACAGACTGCCGGCCGACAGTGGGTGCCGGAGGCCTCTTCAGCTGGTGGCCCGATTCCTATCCTTGGTCCTGACTCTCGCCGGATTGCACACCGGGCCGCCACCTTTTTTGGCGTCCGGCATGTAATTAATGCCGGAACAGGAGGCAATGTGCGGGCAATCGGGGTATGCTGTAAAACACTGTCGTTTATACACCCTGTCTGATCGAGAAATGCAATCACCAACAGCCTGTGACCTGTTAATCGTTGGCGGCGAGGGTGACCTGGCGCTGCGTAAATTGTACCCCGCACTGTATGCCCTGTGGCGGGGCAACTGCCTGCCGGAAGATTTTCGCATCTTCGCGGTCTCGCGGCGGGAAACCCCGCAGGCGGAGTTTCTCCGCCAGGTACGCAACTGGTTCGACGCCAGTCAGGCCGCACAGCAGTTCGAGGAAAATGCCTGGCACCAGTTTACGTCGAGACTGACTTTTCATTCGCTTGACGCAACCTCCCCGGAAGCCCTGGCACTGCTGCGCGAAGAGACCCTCAACGACAGCGGGCGCCACCTGGTGGTCTACCTGGCGACACCGCCCGCGATTTTCGGCCCGGTGTGCGAGGCGATCAAGCGGGCCGGACTGGTTCGCAGCAATACGCGAATCGTCGTGGAGAAACCCCTCGGTGCGGACCGGGACTCTTTTTTGCAGATCAACAGGCAACTGACGGACATTTTCGAGGAGCGGCAGGTTTACCGTATCGACCACTACCTCGGTAAGGAGACCGTGCAGAACCTGCTGGCCCTGCGGTTCGCCAATATGTTCCTCGAACCCCTGTGGAACAGCAAGTACATCGACAACATCCAGATTACCGTGGCGGAGTCGCTGGGCGTCACCGGGCGCTGGGAATTCTATGACGGGGCGGGTGCGATGCGCGACATGCTGCAGAACCACCTGTTGCAGCTCCTGTGCCTGATCGCGATGGAGCCGCCGGCGCACCTGGAACCAACCGCGGTGCGCAATGAAAAACTCAAGGTGTTGTCCTGCCTGCGCCCGCTGCGGGAGGATATGCTCCGTGATAACGTGGTCCTTGGGCAATACGTGGCGGGCACGTCCGGCGGTCAGTCCGTGCCCGGTTACTGTGAGGAGGAGGGCGCGCAGGCGCAGTCCCGAACGGAGACCTTCTTCGCCATCAAGGCGCATATCGACAACTGGCGCTGGGCTGGCGTGCCGTTTTACCTGCGCACCGGCAAGCGCCTGCAGAGACAGTTTTCCGAGATTGTGGTGGAGTTCAAGCCCGTGCCGCACTCCATTTTTCCGGAGCAGCGCGTGATGGATGCGCCCAATCGACTGGTTATCCGCTTGCAGCCGGATGAAACCATCAGCCTTGAACTGATGAACAAGGTCGCCGGCCTGGACGTCAAGGTACCGCTTCGCACCGCCGCGCTGGACCTGAGCTTTCCCGAGGAGAACGAACCCGGCAGTACGCCCGATGCCTACCAGCGCCTGTTGCTCGATGTCATTCGGGAAAATCCAACCCTGTTCGTCCGCTCCGACGAGGTGGAGGAGGCCTGGAAATGGGTCGACCAGATCAGGGCGTTGCTGGACAACGCGGGAAAAACACCGGAGAAGTACACCGCCGGCAGTTGGGGCCCGACCGCTGCCGTCGCTCTGGTCGCGCGTGATGGCAGAAGCTGGCGGGAATAATGTCGCGTCCGCTGCACCAGTTTGAAACAAATGCGGAGCTCGCGGCGCAGCTGGCCGCGCGAATCGCGAGCGATCTGGCGGCAGCGCTCGCCGCGCGCGGCGCCGCCAGCCTTGCGGTTTCCGGCGGCTCGACGCCGCGGCCGCTGTTCGAAGCGCTGTCCCGGGAGTCGCTGGCGTGGTCGCGCGTCACAGTCACCCAGGTGGATGAGCGCTGGGTTGCAGAGGATCACAGCGACTCCAATGCGCGACTGATCAGGCAGTACCTGTTGCGGAACGAGGCGCGCGCGGCCAATTTTTTGTCCATGAAAACGGCGGCGGATTCACCGTTCGCCGCGGAGGCGGCAGTCAGCGCAAAACTCGCGCCCTGCTGTGCGGCGGCTATCGACGTGGTGGTGCTCGGCATGGGCGACGACGGTCACACCGCGTCGTTTTTCCCCGGCGCGGCCAGCCTGGCGCGCGCGATGGACCCCGCCGGTAGCGAACTGTGTGTTGCCGTGCGGCCACCGGCCGCCGCGCACGATAGAATGACGCTGTCGCTCGCGACGCTGCTGCGTGCCCGCCATGCCTACCTGCATATTGTCGGGGCCACCAAGCGGGATGTACTGGAAATTGCCTGTAAATCAGGCGATGCCGCGCAGTACCCGATTAGCGCCGTGCTGCACAGCGCGGCCATTGAGCTGGAAATCTACCATGCCGACAGGAATTGAATCATGCACCCGGTTGTTGAAGAGGTAACCGACACGCTGCGCAGGCGCAGCCGCGTGTCGCGGCGCGCATACCTGGAACGCTGTCGCAGGGCGTTCGACGATACACCGCCGAAGCGCACGCTGTCCTGCGGCAACCTCGCGCATGGCTATGCCGCCTGCAGCGAAACCGAGAAACAGCTGATCGGCGGAATGTCGGCGCCGAACATCGGCATTATCAGCGCTTACAATGACATGCTTTCCGCCCACCAGCCGCTCGCGGATTACCCGGCGGCGGTCAAGGCGCTGGCGCTGGAGTGCGGGGCCACGGCCCAGGTGGCCTCCGGCGTGCCGGCCATGTGCGACGGCGTCACCCAGGGACAGCCGGGCATGGAACTCAGCTTATTCAGTCGCGACGTGGTCGCGATGGCCACCGCGATAGGGCTCAGTCACAACCTGTTCGACGCCGCCCTGTGCCTGGGTATCTGCGACAAGATCGTGCCCGGCATGCTGATTGGCGCGCTACAGTTCGGGCACCTGCCCACCGCATTCATCGGCTCCGGGCCGATGGCAAGCGGAATCCCGAACAAGCAGAAGGCGGCTGTGCGTCAGGCGTATGCGGCAGGTACAGCGGATGAAGCGGCCCTGCTGGCGGTGGAGTCCGCGTCGTATCACAGTGCCGGCACCTGCACCTTTTACGGCACCGCCAACACCAACCAGGTGATGATGGAAGTACTCGGCCTGCAGCTGCCGGGCAGTTCGTTCCTGCACCCGGACGATCCGCTGCGACCGGCATTGACCCGGCGCACGGTTGAGGAACTGGTGCGCCCCGGCGCAGTCACCAGCGGGCGGCGCCTGTGTGATGTGCTTACCGAGGCGTCACTGGTCAATGCCGTGGTGGCCATTCTGGCCACGGGTGGCTCCACCAATCACACCCTGCACCTCGTCGCAATCGCGCACGCAGCGGGTATCGATCTCACCTGGGAAGATATGGACGAGCTGTCGCGCATAGTGCCCTTGCTGGCGCGTGTGTATCCCAACGGCTCGGCCGATATCAACGATTTCCAGACCGCCGGAGGCACCGCCTTCGTGGTGCGTGAACTGCGCAGTGGCGGATTGTTGAACGAGGACGTGGTTACGCTGTTGGGCGCCGGTCTGGATGCCTACGGACACAAGCCGAGCCTGGATGCCGGGGACAAGCTGCAGTGGACGGCCGCGGTGTCTGAATCGCGTCGCCTGGATGTGCTGCGACCCGTCACGGATCCTTTCTCCCCGGAGGGTGGATTGCGCAGCCTCGGCGGCAATCTGGGCCACTGTGTCATCAAGATCTCGGCCGTCGAGGAGGCGCACCAGGTGGTCAGGGCGCCCTGTCGCGTGTTCGATTCGCAGGAGGCGCTGAAAGCCGCGTTCGAAGCCGGCGAACTGGACAGGGATGTGGTCGCTGTCGTACGGTTCCAGGGCCCGGGCGCCAACGGCATGCCGGAGTTGCACAAGATGACGCCCTACCTCGGCGTGTTGCAGGATCGCGGCTTCAAGGTCGCGCTTGTTACCGATGGCCGCATGTCCGGCGCATCGGGCAAGGTCCCCGCGGCCATACACCTCTCACCGGAGGGGATAGAGGGCGGCCCGATAAGCCGGCTGCAGGATGGCGACGTGATTGAACTCGATGCGCACCGGGGCCGGCTGGACGTGCTGTTGTCCGCGGAGCAACTGGCCGCTCGCGCAGAGGCGACGCCGGCGCCGTCCGGCTTGTCGCTGGGTCGCGGCCTGTTTGATGTCTTCCGGCGTAATGTCAGCAAGTCCACCTGCGGCGCTTCCGTGTTTGGCGCAACCGCGGAAGCCGCCACCCACTCGGAGTGAGCGGACCGGCCATGAAGCTGCGGTGGAACCGACAATGCTGAAAGCACTGTTCCTTGATATGGACGAAACCCTGTGCGATACGCAGGCCGCCAACAAGCAGGCTACGCGGCTGCTGGGCGAGAAGCTGGATGCGCTGTTCCACGCGGCGTTCGATGGCCAGTCCGTGGCGCGCGACTACGTTCGCGGTATGTATCGGCAGTGGAGCGACAGTCAGCGCGCGCGTTACATACCCATCATCGAGCAGCGCGGCGAGGGTGCCTACCGGAAGCAGTTGCTGTGTGACCTGCTGACTGAGCAAGGCGTCAAAGCGGTGAGCGAGGACATTGCGCAGGACCTGATCGACAGTTTCGACAGGGATCGCCTGGATGCGTTTCATTTCTACCCGGGCATAGTGGAGTTCCTGGCGGAAGCACGCAAGCTGTTCACCCTGGTGGTGATCACCAACGGACCGGAGTATTCGCAGGTTCCCAAGGTCCAGGCGGTGCACCTGGCCCGGCACGTCGACCATATCATTATCGGCGGCCAGGAGCCCGAGCAGAAACCGGCGCGATCGATTTTCGAAAAGGCGCTCCGGCTGGCGAACTGTGAAGCGCATGAGGCGATCCATGTCGGCGACAGCCTCGCGGCGGATATCGCCGGCGCGCACAACAGCGGTATTACCTCCGTGTGGATTCAACACCAGCAGCCGCTGGATGCCGAACTCGGCATCAATCCCCATCATACCGTGCTGCACCCGAGCGAGGTACCGGCATTGATTCGCGAGCTCCATTCGCGTTAGGCGCGCCGGCAATCCCGCGGCCCTGCCGTCGCCACCTTCAACAGGTTACACTCGCCACGCCAACCGCGGTGCGATGCGGGCCGGGTCAGGTCAGCCGGAATTCGACCGGATTGAACTTCCTCGTCGCCCGGCGGTATTCGCCGACGCTTCCCGGCCAGTTGTTGGTAATCCGGTCCCCGCTCTTGTACCAGCTCTGGGCCACGCGGCTCCAGACCATGTTTTGCAGTCGCGATTGAATCGACCTGTCGTAGCGTTGTTCGACATCCTCGCGCACTTCCAGCGCGCCGGCATGCGCATCAGCCACTGCGCGCATCGCCTGCAGAATGTAGTTCGCCTGTGACTCCGCCATCAGCAGGATGGAGTTGTGCCCGAGATTGGTGTTCGGGCCGTACATGAAGAACAGATTGGGGAAGCCGCTGGTGGTGATGCCCAGATAGGCCCGGGCGCCCGCGGACCAGTGTTCGCTGAGCAAGGTCCCGGACCTGCCGGCGATGCGGATCCCGTCGAGGAACGGGTTGGTGACGAACCCGGTGCCGTAGATAATCACGTCACAGGGGTGAAGCCCGTGCCGGGTGCGTATACCCTGTGGCACTATCGATACAATGGGGTCGGTGATCAGCTCCACGTTGTCACGCATCAGCGCTTCGTAATAGCCGTCGACAACCAGTATACGCCTGGCCCCGATCGGGTAATCGGGAAGCAGTTTCCGGCGCAGGGATGCATCGGTGACCGTCTTGTTCAGGTAGCCGAGACAGGCGGTCTTCACCAGCCATGTGTTGAAGCGGTTGCCCTTCAGTACGGGATAGGCGATGACTTCGTTGCGCAGGTAGATTTTCAGGCGGGTCAGGCGTTTGATCCACGGGAAACGCCGCAGCAGTTTTTTCTCGCGCTCGGTATAACGGCGGTCTCTCTTGGGGGCGACCCAATTGGCGCTGCGCTGGAAGACGGTCAATTTCGCGGCCCGCTGCGCCACGATCGGGATAAACTGCGCCGCGCTGGCGGCGTTGCCGATAACGGCGACGGATTTACCGCCAGGATCGATGTCATGGTTCCAGTTGGCGGAATGAAACCGCGGTCCCCTGAAGGATTCGGCGCCCGGATACTCCGGGATGCGCGGTTTGTGTAGCTGGCCCACGGCGCTGACCAGGAACTGCGCGGTGAGTGTCGTACCGTTGTGCAGGTGCACAGTCCATTGTTGTGTATCACTGTTGTAGTCGGCGGCGCTCAGTTCACTGTTAAACCGGATATGGTCGACAACGCCGTGCTTGCGCGCGGTATTCCTGATGTATTCGAGTATCTGCGGTTGTTCGGACCACTGGTAGTCCCAGTCGGTCTTGGTCTCGAAGGAAAAACTGTAGAGCGCGGAAGCGACATCACATTCCGCACCGGGATAGTGATTGTCGCGCCATGTCCCGCCGGGCTCACTGGCTTTCTCCAGCACCAGGAAATTCTCCATGCCGCAGGATTTCAGCCGTATCGCCAGACAAATGCCGGAGAATCCGCTGCCCACGATGATGCACTGGTAGTGTTTGCCGTTCTCCATGTCCTGCTCTCTCGGGCCCTGTCGGCGGGTCGTCAACTCTGCCATAGCTCCCGACGCATGGCTATTCGAGTGTGCACTCTTTTGGAGCGCGGCCTTCGGTGAAGAAATCTTTGTAAATTTTTCTCGCAAGGCGCATTATCGTTGCGAAGCCATCAACGGAAGGACCAGCAATTGCGTCGATTTGTGAGCAGTTACGTTGCCATTGTCGACGCTGTCAATTACCGGGTTGGCCGCGTGGCCATGTACGGGATTTTTGTCCTCATCGCTATCCTGTTGTGGTCTTCCGTCAGCAAAGTGTTTTTCCTGCCCTCGCTGTGGACGCTGGAAATGGCGCAGTTTGCGATGGTCGCCTATTACATTCTCGGCGGCCCGTACTGCCTGCAGCGGGGCTCGGATGTGCGCATGGACCTGCTCTACTCGAACTGGTCAGACAGGCAGCGCGCCTGGGTCGATGCCTTCACCATTTTTTTCCTGATGTTCTACCTCGCCGTGCTGCTTTACGGCGGTATAGACAGTACGATTTACGCGTTTGACTATGACGAGCGCAGTTATTCCGCCTGGCGGCCGTACATGTGGCCGATCAAATTACTCACCTGTATCGGCATCTTTTTGATGCTGCTGCAGTCCATATCAGAGTTTTTCAAGGATGTCGCCAGGATCAGGGGGGTGGAAATCTGATGTCACCCGAGATGATCGCGATTCTGATGTTCTCGTCGATGATGCTGATGTTGCTGACGGGACAGCGCGTTTTCGCGGCGATCGGCCTGGTCGCCGCGGTGGCCTCCCTGTCGCTCTGGGGAACCGGGGGTTCTGACCTGCCGTTTTCCGCGGCGATGAAATTGATGAAATGGTATCCGCTGCTGACGCTGCCGATGTTCATTTTTATGGGATATATCCTGTCCGAATCCAGAATCGCCGATGACCTCTACAAGATGTTTCATGTCTGGATGGGCTCCGTCAACGGCGGCCTGGCGATCGGGACGATCGGCCTGATGGTGCTGGTGTCCGCGATGAACGGACTGTCGGTCGCCGGTATGGCGATAGGCGCCACGATAGCGCTGCCGGAACTGTTGCGCCGGGGTTATGACAAACGCATGGTGACCGGCGTGGTGCAGGCCGGTTCTTCGCTGGGCATTCTGGTGCCGCCCTCGGTGGTGCTGGTGCTGTATGCGATGATCGCGCGCCAGCCCGTCGGCCAGCTGTGGCTGGCCGGCATCGTGCCGGGGCTGATGATGGCGGCGATGTTCATCCTGTACATCGCCATCCGCTGTTATTTCCAACCCCAGCTTGGCCCCGCGCTGACCAGGGAGGAACGCGATGTTCCTCTTTCGGAGAAGCTGCGCCTGCTGCGCGCCGGCGTTCTCCCCCTCCTGATCTTCGCCGCGATGATGGTGCCTTTCGTGAACGGCTGGACCAGCCTGGTCGAAAGCTCGGCAATTGGCGCGCTGACGGCATTCGCGGTGGCCGTCTTCAAGGGCCGCATGAGCAAGGCGGTGTTCGAGGCGTCGGTGCGTCAAACCCTGGCCATTTCCTGTATGTTCATGTGGATCATACTGGCGGCAATGGCCTTCGGCGCGGTGTTCGACGGTCTCGGGGCCGTGGGTGCAATAGAAGGCCTGTTCACCGAACAGCTGCACCTGGGGCCGTGGACGATCCTGGTCATCATGCAGTTGTCATTCCTGGTCATGGGTACTTTTCTCGATGACACGGCCATGCTGGTCATCGTCGCGCCGCTCTATGTGCCGCTGGTCGGCATGTTGGGTTTCGATCTCGTGTGGTACGGCGTGCTGTACACCATCACCACCCAGGTCGCCTACATGACGCCGCCCTTTGGCTACAATCTGTTTCTGATGCGCGCCATGGCACCGCCGGAAATCGGCCTGCGCGATATCTACAGTTCCATCCTGCCGTTTGTCGGCGTGATGATTCTGGCGCTTGTGGTGGTGATGTTGTTTCCCCAATTGGCGCTGTGGTTGCCCGATATGGTCTATAACAAATGAACGCACTCAGTGCGCTGTCCGCAAAGCACTTCCCGGCAACGGGAAGATCAACCGGGAAGCCTGCCTTCGCTCGGTTCCCCCACATTCGCAGAGAGGAGAGTTCCTATGAGTAGTCGAAGAAAGTTTTTACAAGCGGCCGGTGTTGGCGTGGCGGGGTTGGCCACCGTTGGCGCGCCCGCGGTTCACGCCCAGAGCAAAACGACCATCAAATGGCGTATGCAAACCTATGCCGGTCCGGCGCTGGGGGAGCATGTCGTCAAGCCGGCGGTCGATGCCTTCAACCGGATAGCCGGCGGGGATATGCAGATCGAGCTGTACTACGCCGATCAGCTGGTGCCCACCGGTGAGTTGTTCCGCGCCATGCAGAAGGGCACGATTGATGCCGTGCAGTCCGATGACGATTCCATGGCCTCGCCCACGGAAGTGGCCGTGTTCGGCGGTTACTTTCCGTTTGCCACCCGTTATTCCCTGGATGTCCCGGTATTGTTCAACCAGTACGGTCTCGCCGAGATATGGGACGAGGAGTACTCCAAGGTCGGGGTGAAGCACCTGTCGGCGGGCGCATGGGACCCCTGTAACTTCGCAACCAAGGAGCCGATACACAGTCTCGAGGACCTGAAGGGCAAGAAAGTGTTCACGTTCCCGACGGCCGGTCGCTTCCTCAGCCAGTTCGGCGTGGTGCCCGTGACACTGCCCTGGGAGGATATCGAAGTCGCCGTGCAAACCGGTGAACTCGACGGCATCGCCTGGTCCGGTATCACCGAAGACTACACTGTCGGTTGGGCGGATGTAACCAACTACTTCCTCACCAACAATATCTCCGGCGCCTGGGTGGGCTCGTTCTTTGCCAATATGGAAAAATACAACGCACTGCCGGATAATCTCAAGGAATTGCTCAAACTGGCGATGGATACCTCTCACTACCACCGCCTGTGGTGGTACTGGGGCGGAGAGGCATCGCTGCGTGTTACCGGCACCAAGATGAAACTGACCACCATCCCGGATGCGGAATGGGCAACCGTCCAGAAAGCCGCGGAGAAATTCTGGGATGAGATCGCCGCGGAGTCCAAAACCAAGGCGAAAGTGGTTGAAATCTTCAGGAAGTACAATGCCGATATGGAGAAGGCGGGCCCTCCCTATCGATATAGCTAGGAGCCTGTGGAGCGGCTCCGACGCCGCGCCTGCGGTATCGCCGCAGTATACCCGCAGGCGCCCTGCACTGTGACTGGCCGGCTGCCGCATGCGGCCTGCCTGTCACCCATGTTTATCACTGGAAGGAGGCAGTATGCCGCGGAACGTATCTTTCGAGGAATTGCGGCAGAAGGTCGGGGACGGCTCCATCGACACCGTGATCGCGGCGCTGCCGGATATGCAGGGTCGATTGATGGGCAAGCGTTTCCAGGCGGAATACTTCGTCAACACTGCCTGGGAGGAAACCCACGGCTGTAATTACCTGCTGGCGACCGACATGGAGATGACAACCGTTGAGGGTTATGCGTCCACCAGTTGGTCAAGCGGTTACGGCGACTACGTCCTGAAGCCCGACCTGGCGACGCTGCGGATACTGCCGTGGCTGGAGGGCACGGCATTTGTGCTGTGTGACACCCTCGACCACCATACGCATGCGCCGGTTCCCCACGCACCGCGCTGCGTCCTGCAAAAACAACTGCAACGGCTGGACCAGATGGGCCTCGTCTCGGCCGTTGCCACTGAGCTGGAGTTCTTTATTTTTCGCGAAAGTTTTGAGGAGCTGTGCGACCGCCGCTACAGCGAGCCCACCACAATCAGCGCGTACAATGAGGACTACCATATCTTCCAGACCACGAAGGAAGAGGGCCTGATGCGAAAAATTCGCAACGGGCTGCAGGCGGCCGGTATCGATGTGGAGAACAGCAAGGGCGAGGCATCGGCCGGCCAGGCCGAGATCAATGTCAGTTACTGCGACGGCCTGGCGATGGCCGACAACCATGTACTGTTGAAGAACGCGATCAAGGAAATCGCTTTCCAGGAGGGCAGGGCAATCTCCTTCATGGCGAAGTGGGATACCCACGCGGCGGGCTCTTCCAGCCATATTCACCAGTCGCTACTGAAATCGGACGGTACGCCGGTGTTCTATGACCCCGATGCGGAGTACGGTATGTCCGACATCATGCGGCACTACCTCGCGGGCCTGCTCAAGTATGCCGACGACATTACCTGTTTCCTGGCCCCGTATATCAATTCCTACAAGCGCTTCAGCGCGGCCACCTTTGCCCCGACCAAGGCGGTCTGGTCCATCGATAACCGCACCGCGGGTTACCGCATCGTGGCGCCCGGTTCGAAGTCGGTGCGCGTGGAGTGTCGGGTAGGGGGTTCCGACCTCAACCCCTACCTGGCGATCGCCTCGCAGATTGCGGCGGGCATAAAGGGCATAGAGGAGCGGTTGAGCCTCGAAGAGGCCTTCTCCGGTGATGCCTACAAGGCCGAGGGCATCCGGGAGATTCCGCGCACCCTGCGCGCCGCGACGGAGGCCCTGCGCAATTCGGGCATGTTGCGCGAGGCCATGGGCGATCCGGTTATCGATCACTATGTCCGGGCCGCTGAATGGGAGCAGGAAGACTTCGACCGGCAGGTGACCGATTACGAGCGCATACGGGGTTTCGAGAGGGCCTGACCGGTGTCGCAGATCATTCAATGCATATCGCCCGTCGACGGCTCGGTATACGTCGAGCGCCCGGCGCTGTCACCCGCAGCGGCCGAAGCGGCCGTCGCCCGGGCGGTCGCGGCGCAGCGGGAATGGGAACGACAGCCCCTGCAGCAACGCATCGATCGGGTGCTGGCGGGAGTGCGACGCCTGGGTGAGATGAACGCACAGATTACAGAGGAACTGGCCTGGCAAATGGGGCGGCCCGTTCGCTATGGCGGCGAGTTCGCCGGCGTCGAGGAGCGGGCGCGGTATATGGCCGGCATTGCCGGGGAGGCGCTGGCGCCCATCGAGATCGAGAACAGCGCATCCTTCATCCGCCGTATCGAGCGCAGGCCGCTCGGTATCGTGCTGGTGGTGGCGCCCTGGAACTATCCCTTCCTGACGGCGATCAATACCATTGTGCCCGCCCTGCTCGCCGGCAATGCGGTGGTACTGAAACACGCCTCGCAAACGCTGCTGGCCGGGGATCGCCTGGCCGAGGCATTCCATGGCGCGGGAGTGCCCCCGGCCGTGTTCCAGCACCTGGTGCTGGACCACCCGACGACAGCGGCACTGATCGCCCGCAAGTCCTTTGGCTTCGTCAATTTCACCGGCTCGGTTGCGGGCGGCCGGGCGATGGAGGCCGCCGCGGCGGGGACGTTCACTGCCGTCGGCACGGAACTGGGGGGCAAGGATCCGGGCTATGTGATGGACGATGCCAACCTGGACGCCGCCGTTGACACGCTGATCGACGGAGCGATGTTCAATGCCGGCCAGTGTTGTTGCGGGATCGAGCGTATCTATGTCTGCGAACGGCACTACGATGCCTTTGTGCACAAGGCCGTCGCCATCGTCGAGCAGTACAGGCTGGGCAATCCGCTGGAGCAGGAGACCACGCTGGGTCCGATGGCCAATGTGCGCTTCGCCGAGCAGGTGCGTTCGCAGACCGCGGAAGCGCTGTCCGCGGGCGCCCGGGCGCTGGTCGATCCCGGCTTGTTTCCGAATGACGGCGGGGCATACCTGATGCCGCAAATCCTTGTCGACGTGACCCATGACATGCGTATCATGCGCGAGGAATCGTTCGGCCCGGTAGTGGGTATCATGAAAGTCAGCGATGACGAAGAGGCCATCGCGCTGATGAACGACAGTGATTTCGGGCTCACCGCATCCCTCTGGACCAGTGATGCCGAGCGCGCGCAGCGCATTGCCCGGCGTCTGCAAACGGGCACGGTGTATATGAACCGCTGTGATTACCTGGATCCGGCGCTGTGCTGGACCGGCTGCAAGGACACTGGTCGCGGGGGCAGCCTGTCGCTGATTGCGTACCATAACCTGACGCGTCCGATGTCCTTTCATTTCAAGAAACTGTAACTACTGCAAGGGAGTGGTATGAGCGCATCCGCAAACTGGTCCTATCCCACGGCGATCCGCTTTGGCGCCGGCAGAATCCTGGAACTCGTCGATGCCTGTGCCGCGGCGGGCATCAGCCGACCCCTGCTGGTCACTGACCGCGTGCTGGCGGATTTGCCGATGGTGCGAACGGCGCTGGACCTGCTCGAGGCCGCGGGTCTGGGACGGGCGCTGTTTTCGGAGGTGGATCCGAATCCCACAGAGATCAATCTGCAGGCGGGGCTGGGCGCGTACCGGGACGGCGGGCACGACGGCGTGATCGCGTTCGGTGGCGGCTCGGGCCTGGACCTGGGCAAACTGGTCGCGTTCATGTCGGGCCAGACACGCCCGGTGTGGGATTTCGAGGATATAGACGACTGGTGGTCGCGCGCGGACAGCGGCGGGATAGCCCCCGTCGTCGCGGTACCGACCACAGCGGGCACCGGCGCCGAGGTCGGTCGTGCCGGTGTGATAACCAACTCGGTGAGCCACGAAAAGAAGATCATTTTCCACCCCGCCATCCTGCCCCGCCAGGTGATTTGCGATCCGGAACTCACTGTCAGCATGCCACCGGCGGTTACTGCCGGTACCGGCCTGGATGCGTTCGCCCACTGTCTCGAAGCCTATTGCGCGCCGCGCTATCACCCGATGAGCCAGGGTATCGCGATCGAGGGCATGCGACTGGTGAAGGAGAACCTGCCCAGGGTTTACGCCGACGGCTCGGACATCGAGGCGCGTGGCCATATGATGTCCGCCGCCGCAATGGGGGCCACCGCCTTTCAAAAGGGTCTCGGCGCCATCCACGCGATCTCGCACCCCATCGGCGCGCTGTACCACACCCACCACGGCACCACCAATGCGGTAGTAATGCCCGCGGTGGTCGCGTTCAATCGCCCGGCGATCGAGGACGCCATCCGGCGGCTGGCGAACTACCTGGATATCGCGGGTGGCTTCGACGGCTTCCTGGACTTTCTCATCGAGATGAACCGCGGCCTGAACATCCCGCCTGACCTGACCGCGCTGGGCGTCCGCGATCCCGACCTGGATGCGCTCGTGGCGGCGACGCTCGCCGACCCCAGCGCCGGTGGCAACCCGGTTGAACTCACACCCGCGAACACCCGCAGTTTGCTGGAACAATGCCTGCACGGCTGATGAGGAGACTCGACACGTGACCACCGATACCGCGCTACCCCCCGGCCGCGCCACTACCCTGGATATGTTTTTCGCCAAACTGGGTGCTATGAATACCCCGGAGGGTATTGCAAAAGGCCTCGGCATGACGCTGTTGCGCTCCGATATCGTGGTGGCGCCGTTCGGCAAGAGCGGCACCACGTGGTTACAGCAGATCGCCCACACGCTGCGTACCCGCGGCGATATGGATTTCGACGACATCAGCCGGGTCGCACCGTGGATTGAATTCTCCACCGACCTGGGTCTGGACCTCGACGCGCCGCAGAAAGCGCGGCCCCGCGTGTTCAAGAGCCACCTCGACGCACACCGTATTCCCAAAGGCGGGCGTTACATCATCGCCTGCCGCGACCCGAGGGATGCCGCCTACTCCATGTTCAGGTTCATGGAGGGCTGGTTTATCGAGCCCGGCACCGTCGAACTGAATGACTTTGTCCGCGCCTGCTTCCTATCCCCCGGCAAGGCGCCTGGCAGCAGCAACGGCGATTACTGGACGCACTTGAAGTCCTGGTGGCACCGGCGCGATGACCCCGATGTGCTGTTCATGGCCTATGAACAGATGAAGGAAGACCTGCCGGGTACGATACGCGCTGTCGCATTGTTTATGGATATCGAACTGGACGACGAACTGGCCGCGATTACCGAGGAGCATGCCTCACTGGCCTTCATGCAGCGGCACAAGGATCGCTTTGACGACAAATTGATGCGTGAGCGCAGTATCGAAGTCGCGGCACTACCCGCCGACAGCGGCTCGTCGAAGGTTCGATTGGGACAGGTAGGAGAATCCCGTCAGCACCTGGCCGCGGATGTTTCCCAGGCCCTCGACGACCTGTGGCATGAGCGAATCACCCGTGAACTGGGGTTCGCGGACTATGCGTCCATGATCGCCGAGTTGGAGTAGGCGACACGCCGGGGTTGGCCGCGCCGGCTACCGGCGCTGTCAGCGCTCGTCGTGGTCCCGTACGCTCAATGCATCAAATGTAATGGGCCTGTCGCAGGTAGCCACCTTGTCGAGGATCTCGTGCTGGGCCGCCTGCCCGCCCTCGTTGGTGTACATCTCCATTGTCGCGCCCATGTCGGAGTAGCGCGAAAACGTGACGACATGGTAGTAGTCGAAGTCGATGCCCCTGTTGCCCACCGCCGGGATGTAAAACCACGAACTGGCCAGCGATCCGAGCGATTTCATCACCTGACCGGACTCCAGGTGCGCCCGGTAGGCGTCCTCCAGCGATTTTCCGTCCAACAGGCTGCACTGGTAAAACATCACGATGCCGTTCTGGGGTGTCGCCTTTGGCGCGTTGATCGGACGCGACTCCGCCATCTCGTGCCTGAGGTTGCAATCGACTACCGCGTTGAACTCGGCCGCCAGCGGGTTTGACGCCGAGGTCCACTTTTCCATGCTTACGCCGAAGGACGCGCCATCGGGCCAGGCGCCGAGCCAGCCGACATCATAATCCACGCCGTCGTGGAACTGCGGCGTAAGCACCCAGGCCGCGCAATCGAAATCGTTGTTATTGGCATACTCCCTGAACTTGACCAGCAGCGGGTCCAGGTCCGGCATCGACTTGCCTTCGCGAAACTTGCAGGCCCTGAAATCAACCGGGGAGCCCTTGCCGGCTTGCTCGTCCGCCAGCGCGGATTGCGCCGGGGCCATGGAGAGGGAACAGAGGGTAATTGTCGCTATCAGAAAGTGTTTCATCAGAATCGACCTCCTTCACTTGTGCGAACAGACCGACCGCCGCAACGCAAAAGCGCTGCTAGTAAAGGCTAGTCGATGATGGTAGTTTGCGCAAATTGGCCACCCGGGCCATCGATGATCTACACATTTCACAGTGAACCACTGCCTATCCGAGACCGTCATTAATGAGTTATCCGGAATTGTGTTTCAAGACCCTTGCGCTTGCCAGCATGGTGCTCTGTTCCCTCGCGGCGGGCGGCGGGTGCAGTGACGGTTCCGATGGAACACCGCTTTCACAGTTGCCGACAGCGGACCTGGCGGAAGAGATCACCGGCGCCAGCGCCCCGTTCATCGGCGCCGCGACGGCGGCGGATTTGCGGCCGTCGGGGTATGTCGAGCGCGAGTACGTGGCGGCTGGAACCGCCGATTCCTACCGCCCGGCAGCGCCGTTGACCGCGGATGGGCGCTGGACATTCGAGGTGGAGGACAGTGCGCCGTATCGCACCCGCGTCCTGGTGCGCCGTCCCGAGCACCCGGAGGACTTCAGCGGTACCGTGTTCGTCGAGTGGCATAATGTCAGCGGCGGGGTGGATGCGAATCCGGAATATGTGGCTGTTGCGGAGGAACTGCTGCGCCGGGGGCACGCCTGGGTCGGTGTCTCGACGCAAATTATCGGCGTGGAAGGGGGGCCGGTGGTGGTCTCGGTGCCGTCTGCCCAGGCCGCGGATGTGCTGGGCAAGGGCTTGAAGAAAATCGACGCTGAGCGCTATGGAACGCTGCAGCATCCGGGTGACGGTTACGCGTTCGATATCTTCACCCAGGTCGCGCGTGCGCTGCGCCAGGGTGGCCCCGCGATGGGTCACATGAAACCGCAACGTTTGATCGCGATAGGCGAATCGCAATCGGCGATGGCGCTGGTCACCTATTACAACGGTGTGCAGCCGCTCGCCGCTGTTTTCGACGGCTTCTTCCTGCACAGCCGCGCGTCGTTCAGCCTGCCGTTGGCCGCGCCGGGGGATTACTCGGATATTTCGCGTGGGTTCGGCACGATAGCGACTATCCTCCGTACCGACCTCGATGTGCCCGTTCTCAACCAGCAGGCGGAGAACGATGTCATCGGCGTGCTGAATTCAGTTGTGGTACGACAGCCGGATAGCGGCACATTCCGCCTGTGGGAAGTCGCTGGCACCGCGCATGCGGATGCCCGGCAACTGGGCGCGACGGCGGATAGTCTCGACTGCGGGGCGGCGATCAATAGCGGGCCACAGCACATTGTCGCCAAGGCCGCGTTGCGCGCCATCGACGCCTGGGTGCGCAGCGGCGAGCCGCCGGACGCGGCGCCGCGCCTTGAACTGGCCTCCGCAGAGCCGCCGGTATTCCTGCGCGACGCGGACGGTATCGTCCGGGGCGGTATCCGCACACCCCAGGTGGATGTGCCGGTGGATGTGCTCTCCGGCGTTCCCGGTCCAAGGCCTTCAATAATTTGCATCCTGCTGGGCTCGACGACGCCGCTGACCGACGAGCGCCTGGCCGAACGCTACGCATCGCGCAGCGACTACCTGCAGCGCTATACAGCAGCCACCGGGGCCGCGATAGCGGCCGGGTTCATACTGGAGGAAGAGCGCGATGCCGTGCTCGCTGACGCGCAGCCCGCCAGAATCGCTGAATAAAGCGCTGCTGACCCTGTGCGAGGCCCCGGGCGCATGATGCCGCGCAGGCGCGTTGCGCCCGTCCTGACTCTCCTGCTGGCGGCCTGCGCGCCCGGCACGCCGCCCTGTCCCTTCGGCGGAGCACCCGAATACGCGTCCAGCGCGGGGTGTTTCACAGTGTCCGGCGATGGCCTGTTGCTGGTGCAGTCGCTGGATGGCCGCATCAGCCTGCCGGGCGGCAGTCGCGAGGCGGATGAATCCGCGCAGTGCACCGCGTTCAGGGAGACCTGGGAGGAAACCGGCCTGCGCCTGCAACCCCGGGAGTTGCTGCAGGTGTTTGACACCGGGTTTCACCTGTACCGCTGCGAGCGGGACGCGTCGTCCGGTGACATCGATCCGCCGCTGCGCTTTGAAGTGCGTGCGGTGTTCTATCTGCCCGCGGCGCGCTTCGACAGCTACCAGTGGCGGTTTCCGCAGCAGCGATCCCTGCTGGAGAACATGCTGCTGGAGGCAACGGACACCCTGTCGCGGTAATCCGACTGGCGTCGGCGCTATGCGCTTGCGGCCAACTGCAACAGGCTTGCCGCGCGTCGCCGCGTCATCTCCGTGTCGCGGCGCTCAAACCCGCCATGCGGCCGAAGAACGTCGCGTCGCCAATGCACATGCCGCTGGAGTAGCCCGCGGCGCAGCGTGGCAGGCCGGCGCTGTTGCGGCCGGCCGCGTAGAGTCCCGGTATCACGCGGTTAGCGCCGGTTAGCACCTCGCCGGTCGGCAGCGTGTCCAGGCCGCCGAACGTCATCACCGCGAAAATGGCGCCGCTGCCAGGGCTCAGGTCGTACGCGGCGTAGGGCGGCCGGTCCAGTGGCGTGAGGTAGCGGGCGTGCTTGTGAAACTGCGGGTCCTGCCCGGCGCGGGCATGGCGGTTGTAGTTGTCCAGCGTACGCGTCAATGCCGCGTGCGGCAGGTCGAGTTCGCGCTCCAGTTCCCCGACGCTTTCGCCAGTGCCCGCCACCGGGTAGCCGCCCATGGGCGGTCGTTTCAGCACCTCGAAATGGCGGCTGTCGATGATCAGGTAGTAACGGCCCCCCGGCCTGTCCAGGATGGCGCTTCCGAGCCGGCCATGGTAGACATCCTCGTTGATGAAGCGGTTGCCGGTTTCGTCCACGATGACGGCTTCGAGGAACTGGTGGGGGGGATAAAACGGCGTACAGATAAAGCCCTCGTCCATATTCGATACCGCGCCGCCCGCGGCCATGCCGATACGTATCCCGTCCCCGGTGTCATTGGGGTTGCCGTTGGGATAGTTGCCAAGCGCCAGGCGCGGGGCGTAGGTTTCCAGCATTGCCCGGTTCATGACAAACCCGCCGCCTGCGAGGATGACGCCGCGCTGTGCCCGCATGTGGCGCACCCGCATATCGATGCGGGCGGCGACGCCCACCACCGCGTCGCCGCGTTTGATGACCGCAAGCGCCCGCGCGTCGCAGATGATACGCACCCCTTTTTCGCGCGCGCTGCGCAGCAGGTTTTCCATCAGCGGAATGCCGCCGTGGTCGCCCTTGATCTGTGGTTTGTGCCCGCGCGGCGCCGGCCTGGCATGCTCGCTGTAGGGCCAGGCTTCCTCGTTCCCGGTGACCATCAGCGCCGCCTCGTTAGGCGTATTGGTGTGTTTGTGTGGGTAGTACTCGGGTTTGAAGACGACACCCTGGCGGGTCAGCCAGTCATAGTGCTCCAGTGTGCGGTCACAGTACAGGCGCACTTTGGCAGGGTCGGCGTTCGGTCCCGACGCCTGCATCAGGTACTTGTACATCTCCTCGATATCGTCCTCGAACCCACACGCCAATTGCGTGGGTGTGCCGCCGCCCATGTAGATGAGGCCGCCGGCCATTGCAGTGGATCCCCCGGCTTCGCTGGCCGCCTCCAGTACCGTGACCAGGGCGCCGGCGTCCGCCGCTTCGATGGCCGCGCTGATGCCGGCGCCCCCGCCGCCGACGATGAGAACGTCAGTCTCGCTGTACCAGTCCCCCACTGTGGCAACGTCGATGCTGGATTCGTTTTTTTCGCTGTCTGTCATGAGTTCCAGTTGGTGGCAATTGGGTGGTCTTACGGGGCAACTGGCCCGTTGTGGGCAACTGCTCTTGAGGTAGCGCGTCCGCGCCGCTATCCTGCGCCCACTATAATAGAATTTTTGCGAGGTACGCATATGTACGAGGAACTTAAGGCCTGCTGGTCTGAATTGACTGCCCCCGGCCAACTGTTTGAAATTGAAACCCTGGAAGTGCGCGGCTCCCCGATGCGCGTGTACAAGCATGCGCCGGCTTCGCTGCGCGATATCTGGATGGGCACCGCCGCCTATGCGGACAGGGAGTATCTGGTCTACCAGAACGAGCGCTACTCGTATGCCCGGTGTCATCAGCTGACTGCCTCTATCGCCCACTGGCTCTCCGCGCAGGGGGTACAGCCCGGCGATCGCGTGGCCATCGCGATGCGCAATTACCCGGAGTGGATGCTGGCTTATTGGGCGGTGGTGTCGATGGGAGCCGTCGTCGTCGGCATGAACGCGTGGTGGGTCACCAGGGAAATGCAGTTCGCACTGAAAGATTCCGCACCCAAAGTGCTGATTGCCGACCGGGAACGGGTGGCGCAGTTTCAGGAGATTCGCGAGGAATTTCCGCAGATGAAGGTAGTGGGCGTTCGACTGGAAGGGGATTTACCCGAGGGCGTGGTCGATTGGGCTGAACTGGCAGACAGCGCGCCGGACATGCCGGAGGTCACCATCGACCCGGACGCCGACGCCTGCATCTTCTATACGTCGGGTACTACCGGGACACCCAAGGGCGCGCAATTGACGCACCGCGGCTGCGTGTGCAACCTGATGAATATCGGCTTCGGGCAGGCCCTGCAGCGCGACGCACTGACCCGCGCGGGGCTGAAGTCAAAGGGCCTGCTTGCGCCCGAGCAGGTGAATATCGCGCTCGTCGCCACGCCGCTGTTTCATGTAACCGGCAACAATTGCGTGGCCCAGGGTATCGCGGCAACCGGCGGCAAGCTGATCCATATGTACAAGTGGGATGCGGGAGAGGCGCTGCGCATCGTCGAGGAAGAAAAAGTGACGACATTCAGCGCGGTGCCGATGATGTCACGCGAGATGATGGCGCACCCCGACTTCGCCACCCGGGATACCTCCAGCCTGAAGAGTATGGGCGGCGGTGGCGCGGCCGTGCAGCCGGACCTTACCCGCAAGATGCACGAGAACATGAAAAATGCCGCACCCGGCGCCGGTTACGGTATGACCGAGACCTGCGGCATCATCTCCACGCTGTCTGGCGTGTATCTGGTGGACAGGCCCACCAGTGTCGGCCGGGCGATGCCGACGTTCGAGGCCAAGTGCGTGGACGGGCAGGGTAACACCGTTGCCACCGGCGAGACGGGTGAGCTGTGGGTACGCGGCGCCTGTGTGATCAAGGGCTACCTGAACCGCGACGATGCCACCGCGGAGACTATTACCGACGGCTGGCTGCACACGGGCGACGTGGCCTACATGGATGAGGATCAGTTTATCCACCTGGTGGACAGGGCCAAGGAGATGGTGCTGCGCGGCGGCGAGAACGTCTATTGCGCCGAGGTGGAAAGCGCCATTTTTGCCGATGACGCGGTGGCCGAGTGCGTGGTCTTCGGCGTGGAAGACGAGCGCCTGGGCGAGGAGGTGGCCGCCGCGATTTATCCCAAACCGGGTGCGGGTGTCGACGTCGACCAGCTGCGCAAGGACCTGCGGGAAAAGCTGGCCAGCTACAAGATACCCCGCTTCATCTGGCTGGTGGACGCACCGCTGCCGCGCAACGCCAACGGGAAATTCGTCAAGCGCGAGGTGCGCGATGCGCTGTCGCTGGCGGATGCGCTGTAGGCCGGCCTTGCCAGCGGGGTCACCCGGCTGCCC
Source organism: Gammaproteobacteria bacterium (assembly GCA_030427485.1). Lineage (GTDB taxonomy): Bacteria > Pseudomonadota > Gammaproteobacteria > Pseudomonadales > Halieaceae > Marimicrobium. Next base: position 101,671 of record JAUICG010000006.1, on the reverse strand, counting down.
GGGCCCCGCGAATCGATTCCGCTATGCGCGGTGCTGCCGCCGCCTGCGGAAGGCCAGCAGCACCGCGCCGCCGAGCGTGAACAACGCCACTGTGCCGGGTACGGGCACCGTCTGGTCCTGGATGCGCGCGGTGATTCTGAGTTCGATCGGGTCGAGGGCGATATCGTCCAGGCCGGCAAAGGTGCTGGTGCCGTTCAGGAAGATCGAACCGGTGTACACCCCGGCGCTGTAGAGCGACGAGTCAAACCCTACCATCAGTCCCCCGTAGGCGTCCCCACCCGCGAGGTCGTCGATCACGCCGAAGCCGCTCGCCAGGAAGTCGCCTATGCCGCTCAGGTCAAACAGCGCATCGAGCATGTCGGAGGGACCAAACACGTCGTTCAGAACGCTGAGGTCGGCATTGAACAGGGTGTCCACGCCGACTTGCACCGTGGGGAAAATCAGTTCGTACAGATTGCCACCGCCCGTGAGCACGCCGTCGCCACTGCCAAAAATGAACGCGGGATTGGCCAACTGGTTGACCGTGCCGCTCACATTGAACAGGGCGGCCAGTAATTCCGCATCGGCGAGATCGTCGTTATGGCTCTGCAGGTTGAGGGCGATACTGTCACTGAATACCCCCGCAGCACTGGTGTCCATCGCGAATTGCAGGTCGGCATCGCTGCCGCTGGCCACACCGCCCGTCGCCAGACTGCCCGCATCGGCAGTGAAGGGCGCCGGTGTCGGGGCGAAGTTACCCCGCAGGTCGTCGACCAGGGCGCCGGCGCCGATATTGGTGATTTTCTCGGTAAACGAGGCGGTGTCGCCGACGCGGACCGTGCCGAAGTCGATCACCGTGTTGCTGATAGACGCCTCGGCATAGGCGTAGACCTTGCCGCTCAGATTCACGGACTGGCTGCCCACGCCGATATTCGCCTCGCCGGTGGTGCCCTCACCGGTGGATTCAAAATCCACGTCGACGCTCCCCGCGATATTCTGCGAGACGGCCGTGCTCGCCAGGCCCACGCTCATGCTGGAAGCATCTGTGCCCTGCGCTGCCAGGTTGTCGATGCTGCCGGTCGCGGAAAATCCGGCGGAGGCGATGCCGAAGGACGCATCCAGACCTTCGGTGAACGCGTCGGGCGAGCTATTGGAAACACTGACCGTGGCAGTCGGGAGGGCGTCGCCAACACGTGCCGCGAGCGTCACATCGGTGGTGTTGAGTTCCGGGTCGGCGAGTCGATAGACCGCACCCGTCACGTCGATGTCCTGCGAGGCGATGACCATTTCGCAGTTGGGCGCACAGTTGCCGATGTTGCTGGCGTCGGAGACGAAATGCAGCGTCGCGGTGTCATTGATGGCGCCGGCGGTGCCGGTGTCCAGGCCGACCTGCAGGCTGGTGGCATCGGTCGCTCCCGGTGCCAGGTTGTCGAAGGCACCGCTGGCGGTGACCGCGCCGTTGCCGCTGATGGTCGCATCCAGCGCCGCCTGGTCATTGCCGGTGGCCATGTTGGTGACGCTGGCGAAGCCGACCGGTGATGCCGAGCCCTGGCGCACATTGCCGAGGTTGATCGGCCCGTTGTTGATCACCGGCTGCGCCTGGTCGACGACATTCCCGCTCGAATCGATGGTGCCAATCACGCCGAAGCTGTCGCTGCCGACAGCCAGCACGCCCAGGCCGTTGCTGACGCCGTTCACCGCGCCGGCGGACTGGTAGTTGATGCCGATCTGGCCGTTGATGGAACCGGCCGCGCTGGTATCGACATTGACCACCATCGAACTGTTGTCGGTACTGCCGGCGGTCAGGCCCATGATGCTGCCGCTGCCGGAGATCAGGTTGCCGCCGGTGCCCGAGCTGGGGCCGAAGGCGACGTTGAGGTCCTCCACAAAACCGGCCGCGCCGCTGGCGCTGTTGATGATGGAGAGAAGCTGTGACACTGCCTGGCCGACCTGCACAGTGCCGAAGTTCAGTGAGGTGGGTCCATTCAGTGTGCCCTGGGCCAGCTGGAATACGTTGCCGCTGAGCGCGACGGTCTGGCTGCCGGCGTCAGCGGCACCCAGGCCATTACTGGCGCCGTCCACTTCCCCGGACGTCTGGTAGTTGAAGGTCACGGTACCGTTCTTGGCGCCCGATGTCGTGGTGTCCAGGCTGGCTGACATGGTCGACGAGTCGGAAGCGCCGGCGAGCAGGCCCGTGATGTTGCCGCCGTTATTGCTCGCATCCCCGGTGTTAGCACCGAAGGCGCTGTTCAGGTCTTCACTGAACGCCCCGGCATCCGCGGTATTGGCAACCGTGAACTGCTGTTCGAGCACGCCGCCCACACGCACGTTGCCGAGCGACGATGGATCCGGCGTGGCGATACCGCTGGCGGCGTTGAAACCGGTGGCCTGCAGGTTGATGGTTTGCTGGTTGGCGTCGATGGTGGTGAACGTTCCCTCGATCAATTCCCCGTTGGTGGTGTACTGCACGGTGAGCGAGCCGTTGTTGACACCGGCCTGACCGCCGCTGACGGACGCGGTCAGCGCAGCCGCCTGGCTGTCGCCACCGGCGATGAAGCCGCCACCGAGATTGTTGGTGGCGGAAAAGTTGCCGGTGGTATTGGCCGAGGCGATACCCAGCCGCTCGGTGCTTGCATCGGCGACACTGGTGTTCTCTACCGCGAAGTCCTGCGAGGGTTGTGTGCCGCCCACGCGAAACGGGCCGATATCGACCGGGTCGCTATCGGGTGTGGCACTGCCCTGCGCCAGCGTGGTCGCAAGACCGCTGACGTTGATGATGTCGGTTTCGACGTTGTCAAAATTGCTCTTGATCGCGATGGCCTGTCCGACCAGCGAGCCGCCGGTGGTGGCGTCGAAGGTAATTTCCAGGTTGCCGCTGTCCGTGCCCGCCGCTATCGGCCCGAAGTTTGCCGCGGTGACCCCGCTGCCGGAGAGCCTGGCATCGGTGATATTGCCGCCGTTCACAGCGGTCTGGATGGCGCCGCGGATATCGGCTGCACCCGGGGCGCCGTCATTGGCGATCTGGTAGTTGATGGTGGTCGACGTGCCGCCGCGGAGTTTTCCGAGGTCCAGGTTGACGACGTTCGGACCGGCCGGTATCACGTCGCCGGTGATGGCCTGGGACGCGCCGTCGCCGATCAGTTGTCCTGTGCCGGCAACATTGGCGCGGTGGTCGAAGTCGTTGCCGACACCGAAGTTGGCGTTGGTATAGTCTTTCGTTACCACGATATCCCGGCTGACCAGGTCGAGGCTGCCATTGTTGTTGAGGTTGCCGATGCGGCTGTCAGCCACGGCACTGGCAAGCCTTACACCGCCCGGGGTGGGGCTGGTGCCCAGTGTGTTGATCGTGCCGTCCTGCATGTCGACACCGTTGTCGATCGTCAGCGTACCGAAACTGGCGTTGATGACGCCCGAGCCCGTCACCTGGTTGCCGCTGGCGGCGGTAATACTGCTGGTGCCAAAGCTGTTAATGGTGCCGTCGCTCGCCAGGGAGTTGGAATCGAAGGTGCTGTCGGTAATTTCCAGCAGGCCGTTGTTGGTGAAGTCACCCGCGTTTGCGGTCGCGGTGAATGCCTGCCCGTCCTGTAGTCGCAGCGAACCCTCGTTGGTGTGAAGCGTATCTTCTATCGACGTGGCGGCTACCTGGATCAGCGCATTGGCGCCCTTCAGGGTGACGTCAGCGCTGTTGGTGTGGATGTTGGTGCCGCGCAGGGTGATGGTGGCGCCGTCACCGGATTCTTCCGCTCGCCAGATGCCGCCGGTGAGATTGCCCGCGATATTATTGCTGGTAGTGCCGGACGGGGAATAGGTTACCGCACTGGCGTTCAACGCCTCCACCAGCCCCTGGTTGTCCACCGCGACATTGGCCAGCAGGGTGCCGCCATTTTCGGCGCGCAGCGTGCCGCCCGCATTCACAACGACGCCGGAATCGACAAGACTGATGACGCCGGTGTCAACGTCCGCCGTTACCAGCCCGTCCACGCTCAGGGTCTGCGTGCCGCCCACCAGGGCCTGGTTGCCGATGGTGCCGTTCTGGCCGCGAATAGTGAAATCGGAGCCGATCGAGGTCGTGCCGTTACCGTCCATGAACAGGTTCTGGCCGCCGCTGCTGCCGAAGGCCAGGGATCCGGCGCCAGTGAATGCGTTGCTGCCGTCCGAATACACATCGCTGCCGCTGTCGAGATTGATGACACCGTTCAACAGCAGGTCGTTGATGACATGGACAATACCGGTTGCCGATGCCAGGTCGACCTGGCCTTCGATGGCAACCCCGTTGAGCACGTTGGCGTGAGAATTACTGGCCCGCAGCACGCCGGTTCCGCTGGTCTCGATAGTGCCGCCGTTGATGGCGGCCCCGTTCTGCAGCACCACGCTGTTATCGGCCGCTTCTATTCGGCCAGACGGCCCGTTGGTGACCGCGCTACCCAGCGTGAGTTGGCCGCCATTTGACGCTTCCAGCAGATTGTTGTTGGAGACCGCGGATTCAACGATATTGATGACGCCGCCCGCGGTGTCGGCGGATATACGCCCGTCGACAACCAGAATCTGTGTGCCGCCAACCTGGTTCTGCGCGCCGATCGTGCCGTTTTCGCCGCGTATCACGAAATCCTCGCCCAGCGTGGTGGTGCCGTTGCCGTCCAGGTAGAAATTATTCGCGCCGGTGGCGCTGCTGCCGAAGACCAGGCTGCCTGCGCCGTCGAATACGTTGCTGCCGGACGAGTAAAGATCGCTGCCGTTGTCGATCGCGATTGCGCCGTTAAGCGTGAGGCCGTTGATGATGCGTTCGCGTGATTCGACGGATGCCAGATCGAGATCGCCGGTGAAATCAACGCCGTCAAAAAAGTTGTTGACGCTGTTACTGGACCTGAAAGAACCCGTGCCGTCGGCATTGATTACGCCGGACAGGGTCACGCCATTCTGCAGTACCACGCTGTTCGCGCCGGCAATGATCTGGCTGCCCGCATTGCCGGTGACGTTGCTGGACAGGGTCAGTTGTCCGCCGTTCTGCGCCTCGAGAATGCCGTTGTTGGTCACTGCGGAGTCGAGGATCGTGAACACGCCGCCATTCACGTTGGCGGAAATCCGCCCGTCAACCACGAGGGTCTGGGTGCCGCCAATCAGGTTCTGCCCACCGATGGTCGCGTTTTCCCCGCGCACCACGATATCTTCTCCCAGGGTGGTTGTGCCGTTGCCGTCGAGGTAGAAGTTATTGCCCGCTGTGCCGCCGAACACGATATCGCCGCTACCGGAAAACACGTTGCTGCTGTTCGAGAGCAGATCGCTGCCATTGTCGAGGGCGATCTCGCCGTTGAGGCTCAGGTCGTTGATGATACGCACGCGGCCTTCAGACGTCGCCATGTCCAGGTTTCCGCTGAACGAGACCGCGTCAAAAAAATTGTTGCTGCTGTTGCTCGCCCTGAAAGAACCGGTGCCCACGGAATTGATGTCACCGTTTACCGTGACGCCATTTTGCAGTACCACGCTGTTCGCTCCGGCGATGATCTGGCTACCCGCCGTGCCGGTGACATTGCTCGACAGTATCAGCTGGCCGCCGTTCTGCGCCTCGAGTATGCCGTTGTTGGTCACCGCGGACTCGAAGATGGTGAACACGCCGCCATTCACGTCGGCGGAAATGCGCCCGTCGACAACCAGGGTCTGCGTACCGCCGATCAGGTTCTGTCCCCCGATCGAGGCGTTCTCGCCGCGCACCACGATGTCTGCGCCAAGGGTGGTTGTGCCGTTGCCGTCGAGGTAAAAGTTATTGCCCGCGGCGGCGCCGAACACAATGTCGCCGCTGCCGGAGAACACATTGGTACCGTTCGAGAGCAGATCGCTGCCGTTGTCGATTGCGATCGCTCCGGTGAGGTCCAGGTCGTTCTGCACGCGCACCCGGCCGAGGATCGTCGCCAGGTCCAGAGTGCCGGTAAAGGCGACGCCATCGAGAAAGTTGTTGCTGCTGTTGCTGGCCTGGAACGAGCCGGTCCCCGCGGCGTTGATGTCGCCGGAGATGGTCACACCGTTCTGCAGAACCACGCTGCCCGCACCGGCGATGATCTGGCTGCCGGCAGTCCCGGTAACGTTCGAGGAGAGTATCAACTGGCCGCCGTTTTGCGCTTCCAGTATCCCGTTGTTGGTAACCGCTGATTCGAGGATATTGAATACGCCGCCATTGACGTCGGCGGAGATTCGTCCGTCGACAACCAGGGTCTGCGTGCCGCCAACCAGGTTCTGGCCGCCGATCGTGGCGTTTTCACCGCGTACGACGATATTGTTACCCAGCGTTGTCGTGCCGTTGCCATCGAGATAAAAATTGTTGCCCGCGCCGCCGCCGAATACGATATCGCCATCACCGGAGAAACTGTTGCTGCCATTGGATAGCAGGTCGCTGCCGTTATCCAGGTCGATCTGGCCATTGAGTTCGAGGTCGTTTTGCACGCGTACGCGACTCAGCGCGCTCATGTCGATGTTGCCGTTGAAGATGACGCCATCGAGAAAATTATTGCTGGAGTTGGAAATCGTGAACGTACCGGTGCCGGTATTATTCCAGGTGCCTCCGAGTAACTGGGCGTTGGACATCAGATAGGAAGAGCCGTCCCCTACGGTCGCCTGGCCGTTGATTTGCAGCGTGTTGCCGGTGTGGTTGAGGTTGCCGCCGTTGAGCAACAGGTCCTCTATCGCGACAGCGGAATTGAGGGTTACGGTGCCGGCGCTGATTGTCGCATCGAATGTGTCGGCGCCGTTGTTTGGAAACAGGCCGTTGCAACTGCTCCAGTTCGCTGCCGTAATCCAGTTGAAATCGCTGCCGTCGCTGGTGCAGCTGAAATCGGCTGCCTGTGCGGGCTGGCCGGCCAGCGTGAGTGTGCCGGCAATGGCCAGTGGCAGTGCTGCGCGGGAGAGGGTCGAAGGCATGGACGACTCCTTTAATTTATCTTTTTTACAATCAACCACGAGCGGATGCAGTGACATCCGCTCGTTGAATCGATGTATTTCATGCAGTCCGGTGAGTCATGCAGGATTAATACCAGTTCGTTTAAGTTGCTGAAACTTGGTTATTTAATGATCTGCTCAAAGCCCGTTTCACGCGCCACCCTCAGCGCTTGTAAATTTTTTTGACATGCCGTTGTCACTTGACGGTGTCGATGCGGCGTGATTCCAAGTGTAGGTTCACCAGATTCCAGGATGGTAAACCCTGGCAACGGCATCTTCAGGCGTCAGTTTTTTTTACAAATCTCCTTTTTGCGATGTTGCATGTTGTGCCGGATTGGCGTCCAGAAATTTTTATCTTTTGTTAAAACAGTGACATAAAGGATTCGATTGTTATTGTGGAACAAATTTTGCTGGTCTATGCAAAAGTCCGGTTACGCCGGTTTTGAGATGAATTCGCAGTGGTGCCTCACCACCGAGGGTCTCAGGGCCGGTTCAATAAGTAGAGAGTACGGCTGAATCCGCAAATTCGGCCCCCCGTACAAGGATCGAGATTATGGCCTCCACTCTGACTGCCCGCGTAGTTCCCGTGTTGCTTTTCCCCCTGTTACCCGCACTCGCACTGCCCCTGCTGACCAGTAGCAGCTGGGCTGCCATTGATACGGTCAGCGGTACGGCCGGTGTCGCCGGTACGGCGGGCGCCCCCAACAATCCGGGCGACAACGGCACTGATGGCACGGGCGGCGGCGATGCCACGGCCAATGCCACCACCGCGAACACGGATGCCAGCAATACGGCCACGGCAACCGGCGGTAACGGTGGGCGGGGCGGCAATGGCGGTACGGGTTCACCCAGCGGTTCCGACGGCGGCGATGGCGGGGACGGCGCCACTGGCGGTAACGCCGATGCGACTGCCGATACGACAGTCGCCAGCGGCAACGGGACGGCGACCGCAACCGGCACGGGCGGCAACGGCGGCAACGGCGGCTCAGGGGGTGGGGCCAGTGGCGGCGGCACGCCCGGAACAGGGGGGGACGCCGGTAATGGCGGCAGCGGGACTGCCTCGGCGCTTGTGGCCAATAACGGTGGCGGTACCGCGACGGTGACGGCAACGGCGAACGGTGGTAATGGCGGCAGCGGCGGGAATTTTGGCGGCAATGGCGGCAACGGCGGCGCCGCAGTCCTCGGCCCGGTGTCCGGCACCTCCAATGGCGGCAGTGTGACGGTGTCCGGCACGGCCAATGGCGGTAACGGCGGCAGCGCCACGGGTACGGGCGACGCCGGCGACGGCGCCAGTGTCAGCCTGACCGACCAGGTGGACGGTGATACCAGCGGCAGCCTGACGCTGACCCAGTACGCCACCGGCGGCAACAGCGGCACGGTAGATGAGGGCGCCAACGGCACAGCCGGCGACGCCTTCAGTTCACTCAGCAAGACCAGCAGTTCCAGTCTGCTACAGGTCAACGCCAGGGCCACGGGCGGTAACGGCGGCGGTCGCGATGCGACTGCAGGCAAGGCCGCCGATGGCGGTGCGGCGACCTCGTTCGCGTTTGCCGAGAACGACGCCGGTGAGGCGCGGGCCAACTATTCATTTGGCAATGATGCGCAGGGCGGCAATGGCGGCGCCGGCACCGGCGGCGCGGATGGCGGTGACGGCGGTGCGGCGATACGCACCGCGACCGCCAGTGCGATCGGCGATTTTACCGCGCGCACGTACGGTTGGGCCACCGGTGGCGGCGGCGGCAACGTCAACACTGGTAGCGGCAGCAGGGCGGGAGACGGTGGCGCCGCGACGGACACCACCACGGTGACATCGACCGGTAACGGCAGTATTGACGCGAATTCCATCGGCGCCTACGGCGGCAATGGCGGCGTGGTGACCGGCGGCACCGGCACCGGTGGCGACGGCGGACTCGCCACGGCCACCGCCACCGGCAGCAATGCCGGCACTGCCGCGGTCACTGTGGCTACCACCGCGGAAGGCGGCAACGGCGGTTACGGCCGCGGTGTGGGTGAGTCCGGTGGTAACGGTGCGGCGGGTGTGATCGTTGCGGTGAGCGGCACCTCCACCGGCGGCGGTACGGTGAATGTGACCGCGACGCAACGCGGCGGCAACGGCGGTGACGGCTATGAGGGCGCCAACGGCGGCGCCGGCGCGGATTCCGACCTGGTCGACGTGGTGACCGGCTCGACCTCCGGCACCCTGACGCTGACGCAGACCGCGACAGCGGGCGCCGGGGGTGTCGCGCGCGATTCGGCGAGTGCGTCCGGCGTTGCCGGCGATGCAACGTCGTCGCTGACCGCGAATAATTCCGACGGCGGCAACGTGACAGGCACCAGCAACGCCGACGGAGGTACCGGCGGCGGTGCCACGGGCACAGGCAATACGACGAATGCCAGTACGGGTGGTTCGGCGGCTGCGGCCATCGCGCTGACGGACAGCGGCAATGTCACGGCCAACGCGACAGCGGATGGCGGTACCGGTGGTTCGGCCGTCGATGGTGACGGGGGTGATGGCGGCGCCGCCAGCCTGGGTGTCGGCCTGGTCGGCGTGACCGGTGAATCCACCGGGGGCGGCACGGTGAACGTGACGGGCACCGTCAATGGCGGCAACGGCGGCAGTACTTCCGGTTCGGGCAACGCGGGCAATGGCGCAACGGCGACATTGAACACTGTGCCTTACGGGACTTCCAATGGTGGCGCTGTCACTGTCACGGGTAACGCCAATGGCGGCAATGGCGGCAATGCCACCGGCACGGGCAACGCCGGCGACGGCGCCAGTGTCAGCCTGACCGACCAGGTGGACGGCGATACCACCGGCACGCTGACGCTGAACCAGGCCGCCACTGGTGGCAACAGCGGTTCGGTGGACGAGGGCGCCAACGGCACGGCCGGCGACGCCTCCAGTTCATTGAGCAAGTCCTACAGTTCCAGCCTGCTGCAGGTCAACGCCAGGGCCACGGGTGGTAACGGCGGCGGCCGCGACGCGGCTACAGGCAAGGCCGCCGATGGCGGCATGGCGACCTCGGTCGCGTTTGCGGAGAACGATGCCGGTGAGGCGCGCGCCAACTACTCGTTTGGCAACGATGCCCAGGGGGGTAACGGCGGCGCGGGCAGCAACGGCGCGGATGGCGGTGACGGCGGCGCGGCGATACGCACCGCGACCGCCAATACGATCGGCGACTTCATCGCGCGCACTTACGGCTGGGCGCGCGGCGGTGGTGGCGGCAACCTCAACACTGGTACAGGCGGTACCGCGGGTACCGGTGGCGCCGCGACGGACACCAGCACGGTGTCATCGACCGGCAATGGCACCATCGACGGGAATTCCGTCGGCGCCTACGGCGGCGATGGCGGTGTCGTCGCCAGTGGCACCGGCACTGGTGGCGACGGCGGGGTCGCCACGGCCACGGCCACCGGCAGCAACGCCGGTACTGCCTCGGTGACCGTGGGTACCACCGCGGAAGGCGGCAACGGGGGCTATGGCCGCGGCGTGGGCGAGTCCGGCGGCAACGGTGCGGTCGGCGTGATTGTCGCCGCGACCGGTACTTCCACCGGCGGTGCAACGGTGAACGTGACGGCGACCCAGCGCGGCGGCAACGGCGGTGACGGCTATGACGGCGCCAATGGCGGCGCGGGCGCGGACTCCGATCTCGTCGACGTGGTGACCGGCTCGACCTCCGGCAACCTGACGCTGACGCAGACCGCGACAGCGGGCAACGGGGGTATCGCGCGCGACTCGGCGAGTGCGTCCGGCCTCGCCGGCGATGCGACCTCGTCGCTGACCGCGAACAATTCCGATGGCGGCAATGTGACAGGCACCAGCAACGCCGATGGTGGTACCGGCGGCGGCGCCGCGGGCGCCGGGAATACGACGGACGCCAATGCGGGCGGTTCAGCGGCGGCGGCCATCGCATTGACCGATACCGGCAATGTCACGGCCAACGCGACAGCGGATGGCGGTACCGGCGGTGCGTCCGTCGATGGCGATGCGGGTGACGGCGGCGCGGCCAGCCTGGGCGTCGGCCTGGTCGGTGTGACCGGTGAATCCACCGGCGGCGGCACGGTGAACGTGACGGGCACCGCGAATGGCGGTAATGGCGGCGCCGCCACGGGTACGGGTGATGCGGGCGACGGCGCCAGTGTTAGCCTGACCGACCAGGTGGACGGCGCTACCACCGGCAGCCTGACACTGACCCAGGTGGCTACCGGCGGCAACAGCGGCGCGGTGGATGAGGGCGCCAACGGCACGGCCGGTGACGCCTTCAGTTCGTTCAGCAAGTCCCACAGCTCCAGCCTGCTGCAGGTCAACGCCCGGGCCACGGGCGGTAACGGCGGTGGTCGCGACGCGGCTACAGGCAAGGCCGCCAATGGCGGTGCGGCGACCTCGGTCGCGTTTGCCGAGAACGACGCCGGTGAGGCGCGCGCCAACTATAACGCGAACAACGATGCCCAGGGCGGCACCGGCGGTGCGGGCAGCAACGGCGCGGATGGCGGTGACGGCGGCATGGCGACACGCACCGCGACTGCCAATTCGATCGGCGACTTTATCGCGCGGACGTTTGGCTGGGCCCGCGGCGGTGGCGGCGGCAACCTGAACAGTGGTGCCGGCGGCAGGGCGGGTGACGGCGGCGCCGCGACGGACACCACCACGGTGACATCGACCGGCAACGGCGCGATCGACGCGAATTCCGTCGGCGCCTACGGCGGCAACGGCGGCGTGGTTGGCAGCGGCACGGGCACCGGTGGTGACGGCGGAGTCGCCACGGCCACGGCCGCCGGCAGCAATGCCGGTACTGCCACGGTGACAGTGGGTACGACAGCGGAAGGCGGTAGCGGTGGCTATGGCCGCGGCGTGGGCGAGTCCGGCGGTAACGGTGCGGTCGGCGTGATTGTCGCCGCGACCGGGACCTCCACCGGCGGTGCGACGGTGAATGTGACGGCGACCCAGCGCGGCGGCAGCGGTGGCGACGGCTATGACGGCGCCAACGGCGGTGCGGGCGCGGATTCCGACCTCGTCGACGTGGTGACCGGTTCGACCTCCGGCAACCTGACGCTGACGCAGACCGCGGCAGGGGGCAACGGGGGTATCGCGCGCGATTCAGCGGGTGCGGCCGGCGTTGCCGGTAATGCAACCTCCTCATTGACCGCGAATAATTCCGACGGCGGTAATGTGTCCGGCACCAGCAACGCCGACGGAGGTACCGGCGGCGGGGCCGCGGGCACCGGGAATACGACGGACGCCAATGCGGGCGGTTCGGCAGCGGCGGCTGTCGCGTTGACGGACACCGGCAATGTCACGGCTACCGCGACCGCGGATGGCGGCACCGGCGGTTCGTCCATCGATGGCGATGCCGGTGACGGCGGCGCGGCCACCCTGGGCGTCGGCCTGGTCGGTGTGACCGGTGAATCCACCGGCGGCGGCACGGTGAACGTGACGGGCACCGCCAACGGCGGCAATGGCGGCAGTGCCACCGGCACGGGTAACGCCGGCAGCGGCGCCAGTGTCAGCCTGACCGACCAGGTGGACGGCGCTACCACCGGTAGCCTGACGCTGACCCAGGTGGCTACCGGCGGCAACAGCGGCACGGTGGATGACGGCGCCAGTGGCACGGCCGGTAATGCCTTCAGTTCACTGGGCAAATCTCACAGTTCCAGCCTGCTGCAGGTCAACGCCAGGGCCACGGGCGGTAACGGCGGCAGTCGCGATGCGGCGACGGGCAAGGCCGCCAATGGCGGCACGGCGACCTCGGTCGCGTTTGCCGAGAATGACGCCGGGGAGGCGCGGGTTAACTACAACGCCGGCAGTGATGCGATTGGGGGTCACGGGGGCGCGGGATCCAACGGCGCCGATGGCGGCGACGGCGGCGCGGCGACACGTACCGCGACCGCCAACACAATCGGTGACTATATCGCGCGGACGTTTGGTTCGGCGACCGGTGGTAACGGTGGCAACGTCACCGGCGGCACAGGTGGCGCCGCGGGCGACGGTGGCGCCGCGACGGACATCAGCACGGTCACATCGACCGGTAATGGCACCATCGACGCGAATTCGGTGGGCGCCAACGGCGGCAATGGCGGCTCGGTGAACAGCGGCACCGGTAGCGGTGGCGCCGGCGGCGCGGCCACAGCCACGGCCGTGGGCAGTAATGCGGGCACTGCGAGTGTCAATGTCGGTACGACAGCCGCGGCCGGTAACGGCGGTAATGGCCGCGGTGTGGGCGAGGTCGGCGGCAATGGTGGGGAGGCGATAGCCGATGCCACCGGCAATGGAGGCGGCAGCATCAACGTGCGAGCCGATGCCGACGGCGGTAACGCCGGCGGTGCTTTCGACGGCGCGACGGCTGGCCTCGGGGGCAATGGTCTTGCCACCGCAAGCGGCACCGGCGCCTCGGGCACAGTGACCGCGCAGGCGACTACCGGTACGTCGGTAGGTAATCTGGTCAATGACCTGGAGGCCTATGCCTCCGGCCAGGTGGCCAGCACTGTCAACGCGAAGGCCGGCGCCCAGCTCAGTGGCGAGGGGTTCGATACCTCAGCCGCCAGTGGCCAGCAGGCCGCGTCAATCGCCTACGGCGCACCGGCTGACAGCGTCACCCTGCCCAATGTGCTCGGCAACGCGGTGCTCGCCAATCTGGATATCAGCGGTACCGTCGGCCCGCATACCGTGAATAACAGCACGCAGCTGAACAGCGATGTCTACGGCATGGGGGTTCTCGGTGGTCGCTATGCGGAAGACGGCAGCGGCACCACCGTTCGAACGTACACCAGCTATGCCGATTACGATGTGGATACCACCCTGCTGCAGACCGGTACGCAGAACCTGCTGGTAGGCTTCATGAACCCGGTGATCACCGGCACGCCGTTTGACGACCCGGACTTTGAGGTACAGTTCCGCGTCTTTGGCGACAATAACACGACCACGCCGCTGGTTGACCAGACCTTTACCGACGAGGCTGCGTTCCTCGCGTTCTTCACAGGTAACACCCTGGACCTGGGCGCGACCAGCGCGGGTGATACCGATCGCGATCTCAAGTTCCAGCTCGATGTGAAAGGCAATGACAACCCCGGAGACGGCGTCACGGTAGACTATATCTTCGGTAACTCGACGGTTACGCAACGGGCGGTACCCTATGTGCCGAACACCACCGTGTCGGTTGGCGATCGCCATGTCGGCGACGTGGTGCTGCAGGGTGTCGAGGTGACCAATGTGGCCGTTGCCGGATCAGACGGCGCGGACGCGGAGTTTACGGGCGTTTCCGGTGATGCAACCACCAACGCCGGGACTATAACCGGCCTTGCCCCGAACGGGGGCAGCGACAGCTCGAGCATGCAGGTCGGAATCGATACCAGCACCTCGGGTAACAAGTCCGGCAGCGCGACCATCCAGTTGAGCACTGATGGCACCGTAACGGGCAACGCGGAAGTGTTCGGGTCCACCGAGATAAGCGTCGACGGCACGGTATACGCGTACGCGGATCCCACCATCAACAACGCGCCGTTCAGTTTTGGCAACGTGCGCGTGGGAGATACGGCAGAGGGAACCCTGTCGGTGACCAACTCGGCACCCGACGACGGATTCTCTGAAAACCTGAACGCCGGCGTCGATGCCACTTCCGGCGGCGTCGCGGCCAGCGGTTCATTTACCGGTCTGGGTCCGCAACAGACCAACGACACGGATATCACCGTGGGCATCGACACGGCCACGGCAGGTAACAAGTCGGGTACTGCGACCATCGGACTGGTTTCGGATGGCACTGGCGTCAACTCACTGGGCCAGACTGCGCTACCGTCACAGGTTGTGGATGTCAGCGGCAATGTGTTCCGCCTGGCCCAGGCCGGCGCGCACTCGCCGGAGCCGGTGGTCATCGCGGATTCGCATGTGGGTGATACCGCGCAGCAGGCGCTGTCGATGACCAACACGGCGGCGGACGACGGCTTCTCGGAAAGCCTCAATGCCAGCATCGGCGGCGACACCGGTGACGTGAGCAGCAGCGGCTCCTTCAACCTGCTGGCCGCGCAGGCCACGGACAACAGCAGCCTGGTAGTGGGCATTGACACGAGTACGGCCGGCGCCAAGAGCGGTACCGCGACGATCAGTTCGGAGTCCGACGGCACCGGCACCAGCGACATCGTTCCCAATGTGGCGCTGGCGGAGCAGACGGTGAATGTCAGCGGCAACGTGTACCGCCTGGCCGAGGCCAGTGCGCATACGCCGGAGCCGGTGATGCTGGGTAATGTGCACGTGGGCGACACCGCGCAGCAGGCGCTGACGATTGGCAACACGGCAGCGGCGGACGGTTTCTCCGAAGCGCTGAATGCGGTGCTTGGCGCCACCACGGGTGACGCGACAGGTACGGGTTCCATCAGTCAGCTGGCGGCCGGCGGCAGCGACAGCAGCTCGCTGGTGGTGGGCATTGACACCAGCACGGCAGGCGCCAAGAGCGGCACGGTGGCGCTGGATCTGGAATCGGATGGCGACGGCATCAACACGCTGGGCCAGACGACGCTGGCGGGACAGACGGTGAATGTGAGCGGCGGGGTCTACAGCCTGGCGGAAGCCACGATTGACAACCCGCTGGCGTTCGCGTTCGGCAACGTGCATGTGGGCGACTCCGTATCGCAGACGGTGGAGATCAGCAATACCGCGATGGACGGTCTGTTTTCCGAGGCATTGAATGCGATGTTTGGCGCGTCCAGCGATGCGCGCATCACCAATAACGGCGGCAGTATTGCGCTGTTGGCTGCCGGCGGGTCCGATACCACCAGCATGTCGGTGGGTGTGGATACCAGCAGTGCGGGTGTCGTGGTCGGCACGCAGACGATCAATTTCGAATCGGACGGCACCGGCACCAGCGGGCTGGGTATTACGGGACTGGCCTCGCAGGATCTCGCGGTCTCCGCGACGATTACCGGCGGTGTCTATCGTCTGGCCAACCCGGTGATCAATAACGCGCAGCCAGTGGCGTTCGGCAATGTTCGCGAGGGTACGGTGGTTGCCGAGCAGGCGATCTCGATTACCAACGACGTGCCGGACGATGGCTTCTCTGAAGCGTTGAACGCGCAGGCGGCGGGGAATACCGGCGGCGTGTTGAACAACGGCGGTTCGTTCGCGCTGCTCGGCCCGGGCGCGACCGACAACAGCTCGATTGGCGTGAGCATCGACACCAGCACGGCGGGCAACAAGTCGGGCAATGCGACCATTGACTTCCAGTCTGACGGTACGGGCACCAGCGGCCTGGGTATTACCGCACTGCCGTCGCAGAACGTGGCGGTCACCGGTAACGTGTTCCGCCTGGCGGAAGGCTTCGCGTCGCCCGACCCGATTGACTTCTATGCGCGGGTTGGCGATACCGTCGGGCAGAACCTGACCGTGGAAAATATCGCACTGGCGGACGGTTTCTCGGAAAACCTGGATGCCAGCGCGTCTTCCAGCGGCAATGCGTCAGTCGCTGGCGGCCCGATTGTCGCACTGGCTGCGGGCGGCTCCGATAACAGCACAATCAGCGTCTCTGCGGATACCGGCACCTCCGGGGTGTTCAGCGGCCAGGTGGACGTGGCTTATGAATCGAATGGACAGGAGTGGGGCCTGGGCGGCAATGTCGACATCGGCGATCAGCAGATAGCGGTCAACACCTCGGTGTACGCCGAGGCGGTTGCCAGCGTCACACCGGCTGTGGACTTCGGCACCGTGCGCAAGAACTCGATTGCCGCTTCCAGCATCAACGTGGCCAATACGGGCAGCGGCGCCCTGGTGGATGTGCTGCAGGAAACCTCGCGTTCGGTCGCCGCACCTTTCTCGGTGGATGCGCTTGGCGGCAGTATCGCCGCCGGTGACAGCAGGACGCTCGGCGTGGGTATGGATACCTCGGTCGCCGGTGTGTTCTCCGGCGTGGCAAGCCTCGGATTCGCCAGCCATAACGATCACCTCAGCGATGTGGACCTCGGTAGCGAGAGCGTTGCCTTCACCGGTACGGTAAACAATCTCGCCGAGGCGGCGTTCGTGAATATACCTGACCCGGGCGACGACGGGGTGCTGAGCGGTTCCGGTACGGCCTTCCTGCTGGACTTCGGCACCATTTTCTCAGACGACCTCGGCGCCATGTTCGAGGACGTGCTGGGCGTGCAGAATATCGCGACCGGCCCCGCCGATCTGCTGGCGGGCACGTTCAGCTCGCTGGGCAGCTGCGCGATTTTCTGCCTCAACGGCATGACCAGCTTTGACGACTTCTTCGATATCGCCGCAGGGGATATCCTCGGCAACCTGATGGTGTCGCTGGATACCACCCTGCTGGGGCTGGGCGTTTACGAGGACAGCATCACGCTCAACCCGTTCAGTACGCTTACCGGCTTCAACGATATCGCCCTCGACCCGATCACGCTGAGCTTGCGTATCAATGTGCGCCAGTCCGGTACCGATGTTCCGCTGCCGGGCACGCTGGTGCTCATGGCGACCGGGCTGTTGCTGCTCACTTCGCGCCGCCGTCGGCAGGCGGCGCGTTGAATCGGCGGCGTATTCCGGGGGGCGTCATCCCGGGTAGCGGGGAGGGCCGATGAATCAGGGCTTGCTCGCGTTGACGGTTGCCGGGCTCGCGCTGTTGCTCGGCACGGCAGCGGGCTGCGATGTGTCCGTTACCAGGGAGAAACCACCGGAGAATGCGGCCCTGAGAAAGGCGGTCGGCGAGTTGTACTTGCGCTCCGGACTTGCCAGTGACGTCACCTCCGCGAAAATACTGGGCAAACACTACAGGCCCGGGCAGGACAACTGGAAAGTGGTAGCCTGCGTCGATATCGTCATGGGCGAGTCCGGCCCCGGACGCGATTGCAATGACTCGTTCGAACTCTATCGCCTGGATTCAGGTTCCTGGATGATCAATGGTACGCTGAATGGCGCCTATCGCTGGCTGGAAGTGCCCGAGAGCGAGTTGCTGGGCGCGGCTAACCCGGGTTCCTGAGTTCGTCCAGCAGGCGCACCGCCTCGTCATACTCCGCGAAGCTTGCCTGCTCCTCCAGCAATTGCTCCAGGACCGCTATGGCGCCGGTGTTATTGCCCTGCGCGGAGAGAATCACGGCGTTGTGATAGCGATACGCCGGTTTTTTCGGGGATTTCATCATGGCGCGGCGGTTGTTGAGAGACGCCCGGAGGTAGTCCCCCGTCGCATAGGCCGCGAGAGCGAGGGTATCGAGAACGTCGTCGGAGTCGGGGTTGAGTGCATGGGCCTGTTCCGCCAGCGCCAGCGCGCGTTTCGGCTCGCTCCGCCGCAGTGCCCGGGACAGGCCGGTGATCGCGCCGACATTGTCGGCGTCCGCGTCCAGCACTGCTTCGTACTGGGCCATTGATTCTTCCGCCTGGCCTGTCAGTCGCAACTGGTCTGCCAGGGCCAGCCTGGCGTGCAGGTCGGCGGGGTGTGCGTCAACCCAGTTCCGCATGACCGCGTTCGCGCCCTCGCTATCGCCGGCGAAGTTCAGGTAGTGCGCGAAGTCCATCGCGGTCCGGGTGGAGGGCGCCGAATCGAACACCGTACGGCTGAACAGCAGCGCCTGGCCGGGTTGGTCATCCATCGCCGCGGCCGCAGCCCGCAACTGCAACACATCGACAGACTCCGGCGCCTGCTCCACCAGGATCTCCAGGTGTTCCCGAAACGCGCCCGATTCCCCGTCCTGCAGTTCCATCCGCGCCAGCGCCACTCTGGACGGGAGGAATTGCGGATTGAGCGCCAGCGCGGCCTGCAGCGCGGCGCGGGACGCCGCGCCGTCTCCCGCGCCGGCAGTGGCCATCGCCAGCAGGTGGTGGGTTTCGGGGGTTTCCGGCGTGGAGCGCAGCATCTCTTCCAGCGTATATTGCGCCGCGATACTGTCGGCGTCCGAAATCTGGGACAGCGCGAGCAGCAGCAGGACCTTCGGTGAGCGCCGCTGGCTTTTGTCGAGCGTCGCAAACAGCGGCGGCAGGAGCTCGGGTTTGCCGATTGCAAGGTAATAGCGCCCGAGCAGCAGCCGCGGTTCCAGTGCGGTCGGGTGTGCCGTCATCGCGCGCTCCATGCCCGCGATCACTGCCTCGCCATTTCCCTCCTCCGCGTCGAGCAGGGCCAGTTGCATCAGCGTGGAGAGATGGTTGCGGTGATGCTCCAGTACCGCCCGGTAATAGCCTCTCGCCTCGGCTGGCTTTCCCGCTGCCGCTGCCATTTTCGCCAGCTGGTGATTTGCCGGCGGATCGCCCGGGGCGCTAGCGGTGGCCCTCTCAAACGACTTCCGGGCCTCTGCTTGTTCACCGTTTGCGAGATAGGCCCTGCCCAACAGGTTGTAGGATATCGCGTTCCCGGGATGGCGTTGCCGGTAGGTTTGCGCCGCGTCGATCGCGGCCGGGTAATCCCGATTCTGCAGGTGGTTGAGTATCAGCAGCACGCCGGCCTGCTGGAACTGCGGGTCCAGTTCCAGCGCGGCTTCGAGCTGCTCGCTCGCGGCCTCGTTGTCACCACCCATGATCAGGCCCGTACCCAGGCGAATGCGGGCCGATGCGGATGCCGGTTGCAACTGCGCCACAGTCTCCAGCAGGGCTATGCCCTCGTCGACACGGTTGTCGAACAACAGGGCATTCGCCAGAAGTGTCAGGGAGTCGGTATCGTCGGGATTGTCCTCGAGCACCGGTAACAGCAGGGACTCCACCTCGGGGTATTGTTTTTGTTTGAGACGGATGGTTGCCAGCAGTTTGCGCCCCGCGAGATTGTCAGGCAGGGCGGCATAAAATTTGCCGGCATAGCTTGCCGCCTGCTCCAGATTGTCCAGCATCAGGTTTGCCGAGCCCAGGAAGAACAGTACCAGCGGAAACTGTTGCCAGGCCGGTTCGGCCAGCGAGAGTGGTCGCTGGGCAGCCGCGTACTGTCCGCGGTGAAACAACACGATGCCCTTTATATAATTGGCCCCCGGATTGGACGGAGCCGCGCGCAATAGCACGTTGGCATCCGCCAGCGCCGCATCGTAGTCTCGCAGTTGCAGGCGCACCAGTGCCCGCTTCAGGCGCTCCGCGGGGCTGTGCTGCTGGTATTTGATCGCCTTGGTGTAGGCTTTCACTGCATCCTCGAACTCGCCCTGGCGCATCAGGATATCGCCGCTGACGCTCCAGGCCTGCCCCGAGTCGGGCGAGTGCGCGAGCACCTCCCGCGCCGTGGCCAGCGCGGCGGACAGGTCCTGCTGCGCGAACAGCAGCCGCGCCTGGGTAATGCGAACATAATCGACCGCCGGAGCCAGTTTCAGCGCTCGCCCGATCAGCGTGTTGGCGCGCTCGGTATCGCCCTGGGCAAAGGCTGACAGCGCTTGCACGGCCGTCAGTTCCGCCCTGGGCGCGGGGTCCAGCTCCGCACCCGGCAGTTCGCTGACAGCGCCGTAGTCCCCCAGTGCAAGGAGGGCCCTGGCAAGCGCGGGCAGCACGTCGTTGCGCTCCCAACCCAGTTCCCTGGCGCGCAACAGTTCCTTGACGGCGGACTCCGTATCGCCCGTGACCAGGTAGGTCTGGCCCAACAGCCACCGTGCGCTGGCCGACAGGGGATCTTTCTGTATCGCGTTTTTCAGTTCGATGGTCGCCGGCTCAAAACGGGACTGGGCGATGTACTGCTGCGCCTCGGCGATGTGCTGCTCGCTGGTTTTACTCGAGCATCCGGCGGTGAGCGCGAGGACGACAAGCAGGGTGCGCAGTGGCCAGGCTGGTGAACGCATAGCTCGATCCTGATCGGGGTGAATCCTGGGCGCTCCGGCGCCGCTATGGCATAGCTACCATTGTGCCCTGTGCCATGCAGTATAAGAAATAATGACGGCAAGTTGGGACACTATCTGTCGAATTGTAAATCGCCATTG
The DNA here is from genome assembly GCA_030427485.1 of Gammaproteobacteria bacterium. Classification (GTDB taxonomy): domain Bacteria; phylum Pseudomonadota; class Gammaproteobacteria; order Pseudomonadales; family Halieaceae; genus Marimicrobium. The sequence continues at coordinate 80,920 of JAUICG010000006.1, read as the reverse complement.
CGTGCCGCCGGTAGTGCGTCAGTTTGAAATTCGTTGATAGTCGAGAGCCCGGATGGCGTTGTTGCGGCCGGGGCCGTGTGGCGACAGGACGTCGCCACGCGAGCCTCGCCGGCCGCGCCTGCACAAGGACGTGCGCTTTTTGGCGCGGCCGGCGCTCCGGTGTCCCGGTCGCAACAACGCCAACCGGGCTCGTACAGACCAATTTCAAACTGACGCACTACCGGCGGCGCCACAGCGCTTGCTGACATTTGCGTGATAGGGCAAGCTGCACCGATGATCGATAAGAGCCTCGGGTTTGTTCTCCTGCACCTGCTGATTCAGGTGATGGTCATCGTGCGCGTGCTGCAGCGGCCCAACCGTGAACCGACCTCGCGCATCGCCTGGGTGGTCGTGGTGCTGGCGCTGCCGGTACTGGGGATTTTCGCCTACCTGATGCTCGGCGAGACCAACGTCGGCCGCCGCAATCAAAAAGCCATGCAGAACGCCGTTGGTGGCGAGTTGCATCAGCAGCGAATCCATGAAGGTCCCGAGAATGATCCCGTCAGCGTCCCCGTGCGCTACGCCCACCTGTTTCGCGTGGGCCATTCCATCAGCGCCTTTCCCGCCATTTCGGGCAATACGGCTCGCCTGATGGCGGACTCGCAGGCGACCATCGATTACGTGATAGCGGATATCGACGGCGCTCGCCAGCGGGTCGACCTGCTGTTCTACATCTGGTTGACCGATGATTCCGGCACGCGCGTCGCCGAGGCCTTGCTGCGAGCGGTAGAGCGCGGCGTAAGCTGCCGGGCGATGGTGGACGGCCTGGGATCGCGGGCGCTCCTCAAATCTACGCTCTGGCGCACGCTGCGGGAAGCCGGTGTCAGGACCGCTGTCGCGCTGCCGCTGGGCAATATCCTGCTGCGCCCACTGCAGGGGCGGGTGGACCTGCGCAATCACCGCAAAATCATCGTCATCGACAATCGCATCACTTATTGCGGTAGCCAGAACTGCGCGGATGCGGAATTCAGGATCAAGGCCAGGTACGCGCCCTGGGTTGACAGCGTTGTGCGCCTGGAAGGGCCGGTCGCCCGACAGAATGCATCGCTGTTCGCCAGTGACTGGAAGGTGTATACCGGCGAGGATACCGCGCCACCCGGCGATCCGCTTCCAGAGGGCGACGGCCAGGGTATCGTCGCCCAGGTAGTCGCCAGCGGCCCGACCCTGCGCGCTTCCGCAATGCCCGAAATGTTCGTGTCGCTGATGTTTGCCGCGCGCCGCGAGCTGGTCATTACCACCCCCTATTACGTGCCCAACCAGTCGATGCAGTCCGCGTTGTGCGCCGCGGCGTACAGGGGCGTGCGTACAATCCTGGTGTTGCCCGCGAAGAACGATTCGCGGGAGGTGGCGGCGGCCAGTCGCAGTTACTATGCCGAGTTGTTGCAGGCCGGGGTGGATATTCGCGAGTACGTGGGCGGCCTGCTGCACAGCAAAACGGTGACACTGGACGGCCAGATCGTGCTGCTCGGCTCTGCCAATATGGACAGGCGCAGTTTCGACCTCAATTACGAGAACAATATCCTTATGTACGATACTGAATTGACCGAGGCAGTGCGCGCGCGCCAGCAGAGCTACATCGATAGCGCCAATGACGTGACGCTGGAAGAGGTCGAAGCCTGGTCGCTGTCCCGCCGGCTGTGGAATAATTCGGTGGCGATGTTGGGGCCCGTGCTGTAATACCATCGGGGACAGGCAAAGCAGGAACAGGAGTGTGCGGGAATGCCGATGACGCCGGAAGAAGTTCAGCTCCTCAGGGACCTGATGGAATACGAGGCAGCGCGCAGCGCCCCGCCGGCGGGGTTTCCCCGATTGCCCGACCTGCCGGCCGGGCGCTACACCGATCAGCGTTTTTTTGACCTCGAACTCAAATATATCTGGCGGAAAAGCTGGCTGCTCGCCGCGCACCTCGATGAACTACCCGAGCCCGGCTCCTATATCTACTGGGATTGCGCGGGTCAACCCGTTGTGCTGATTCACGGTGACGACGGTGGTATCAATGCCTTTTACAACACCTGCAGCCATCGGGGGGCGCCGGTCGTCACGGAAAAGTCGGGCAGGAAAAAACGCTTCACCTGCCCCTATCACGGCTGGGTCTACGACCGCCGCGGCAGTTTGTGCGCTATCCGCGACCCGCAGGATTTCCGTGATCTCGATTTTTCCACGCGAGGCCTGAAGCCGGTCCGCTGTGAGCGTTTTGGCAATCTGGTTTTCGTGAACTTCGACAGCGGCGCCCCGGGCCTGCTGGACTGGTTGGGGCCCATTGCCAATGAGTGGCAGGAATTCCAGTTCGACACATGTCGCCTCGCCGCCCGCCACGTATTCGAGCTCGACTGCAACTGGAAGATAGCGATGGAGGCCAATACCGAGGTCTATCATGTGCGCAGTATTCACCCGGCCACCGTGGCCCCGATCCTCGATGACAGGCGCAACGTGAACACCCTGTATCCCAACGGCCACGGCCGCATGGTGGCGCCCACGCCGCCGGGAAAGGCCGCGCTCGACGCGCTGCCGGTATCCCCCGATATCGCCCGGATAGACACGGTGGGGGAGATAGCGCGCAGCTGCACACAGTCCTACGGTTTGTTCCCCAACTGGGTTTCCCCGCTCAGTCAGTATGCGATTCCTCCCATCCTGTTCTGGCCCAACGGCATCAACAAGTGCCGCATGGAAACCTGGACCATGGCGCCGGCGTGGAAGGAGGGGTTCAAGCCTGATTTCTGGGCGGAGAACGACGGCGCCGAGCTGTGCGCGGTGCTCAAGGAAGATACGCAATTTGGCGAGAAGATCCAGCGGTCGATGGAGTCGAGCGGGTTCAGCGGGGTGCCGTTGAGTTATCAGGAGGCGCGTATCTACCACTGGAACCAGGCGGCGGATCGCTTGATCGGCATCGAGAATATCCCGCCCGAACTGCGCGTCGAACAGGTGATTACGGATGAATGGATTTATCCCAATGATCCGCGGCGCGCGCTACTCGGGAATAAACCGTGAATGTGCCGGTTCCTCCGGGTCGCTGACACGACAGGTACTGCGAGATGATCGAAACCAAAAAAACATTCTGTCGCTTTTGCCATGTATTCTGCGGCCTGGAAGTGGACGTGGAAGACAACCGTGTGGTCAGCGTGCGCGGCGATCGCGACAACCCGGTCTCAGAGGGCTATACCTGTCCGAAGGGGCGAGCGGAGGTGGAGCGTATCAACCACCCCCAGCGTTTGCGCCAGTCACTGAAACGGTCCGGCGACGGCTTCGAGGGTATCGGCAGTGCGCAGGCGATCGATGAAATCGGTGCAAAGCTGCGACGTATTATCGATGAGCATGGGCCGGAAGCGGTGGCCGTGTACGTGGGCTGTGGGGGCCACCGCACCGCGGCGGGCGGGCCGTGGTACGTCGACAAGTGGTTGCGCTCTTTCGGCTCGCCGCGCCTGTATACCTCACTCACAATCGACTCGCCCTCGCTGATCATCGCCTATGACCGCCTGTTTGGCGGCCCGCTGCCGCTGGGCGTATTCGATATCGATCACGCCGATTGCGCGATGTTTGTCGGCACCAATCCTGTGATTTCCCATCACTGGACCATGCCCCAGTCGAACCCGTTCACACGCCTCAAGAAGGCGCTGAAGCGCGGCATGAAGCTGGTGGTTATTGATCCGCGCCAATGCGATGTGGCGGAACGGGCCCATGTTCACCTGCAGGTAAAGCCTGGAGAGGACGCCAGCCTGCTGGCCTGCATGATTCGTGAAATCATCGACAGGCAATGGTATGACGCCGGGTATGTGGCGGATTACTGCAGCGGCTTCGCTGCGCTGCGCGCTGCCGTTGCGCCCTTCACGCTCGCCTACACCGAGCGGCGCACCACCTGCAGGGCCGTCGATATCGTTGAGGCGGCGCGCCTGTTCGCGACCGCGGGCAGCGGCGCTGCAGCCTCGGGCACGGGCCTGCATATGGCGCGGCACCAGAACCTCACCACGCAACTGGTGCAGACCCTCAACGCCCTCTGCGGCCGGTTCGACCGCAGGGGAGGCCTGACCCGTATCGACGGAACCCTGGGGCCGGCATTGCCGTCTTCGGGCAACCGGCCCCTGCCCGTTGCGCTGCGCACGGAGCAGCGGTCCCGCGTGCGGGATATCCAGGGTATTACCGGACTGTTCGGCTACCAGGAAATGCCCACCAATACCCTGACCGATGAAATCCTGACCGGCGGCAGGGGACAGGTCAGGGCCCTGATCGTAAACGGAGGCAATCCCGCGCTGGTGTTCAGCGATACCGACACCACGCTCAGGGCGCTCGGTAAGCTCGACCTGCTGGTGGTCAATGACCTGTTTATGTCGGCGACGGCGCGGCAGGCCGATTACGTGATCGCGGTGAAACATCCGTTTGAGCGCGTCGATATCCCGATGTTGTCCGATGCCTATTATCCGTTCTCGTTCAGCCAGTACACCGGGAAAATGGTGGAGGCCGGGGATGACGTGATCGAAGAGTGGGAGTTTTTCTGGCGGGTCGCCCGGCGTATGGGCACCGGTTTTTCGCTGCCCGGCCTGGACCCCGCTGAAATGCCTTCGGCAGACCAGGTCATCGCCGCGCTCAGCCCGCATGCCCGGGTGCCCCTGGAGCAGTTGAAAGCGGCGTCCCCCAGCGGCGAGGTGTACGACGAGGGGATTCCCCGGGTGGGTGGCGTGATACCCGATATGATCGGGCACCCCGATCGACGCCTGGCCGTGGGCCATCCGGAGGTGATCGCTGAACTGGGCGAGGTGTACGCAGAACCGGTCATCGCGGCGGGCGCTTACCGGGAAGGCGAGGACTTCGCTTTTCGCCTGATCACCTACCGCATGCCGGAGGTGTACTGCAGTACCGGCAACAACCTGCCCAGCCTGCGCCGCAGGCGGCAGTACAATCCCGCGCTGATGTGCGGCGAGGATATGGCGCGCCTCTCGCTGAACAATGCGGACCTGGTGACGATTGTCAGCGCGCACGGCAGCATGGAGGCGGTGGTGGAATGCAGTGAGCGGGTCGCCAGTGGTACGATTGGACTGGCGCATGGCTGGGGAGACCCGTCCGACCGTCGCCCGACGCGGGAGAAAGGCAGTAATGTCCAGCGGCTGATCGCCAGGGATATCGATTACGACAAAATCACCGGCCTTGCGCAGCAGAGTGCGTTCGCGGTGAATGTGGTGCCATGTGCGCGGTAATATACCCACGCGTCCGGTCGTGTTCCGGGAGCGTGTCAGCGAAATTGAGGCGTGATGTGCGACAAAACCGGTGCAGAACAACAGCCGCGCTCGCGCTTGCCATTCTGGTCGGCGCCTGCGGGGGCGGTGGGGGAGGCGGGGGCGGGAGCGCCGATGGCGGTTCGAACGTTGATACGCCCGAGGCGCCGCCTGCGCCACCGACATTCACGCTGAGTGGTACCATTACAGCCTCCGCGAGCCAGGCCGTCGATTCCGATACCAACGACCCCACACGCGCCGCGGTCAGCAACGACAGCCCGGAGCGGCCGCAGTTCATCCCCAATCCGGTTACGCTCGGCGGATACATTAATGTAGCGGGCACCGGGGCCACTGGCAGGTCCCGGCAATCGGGCGATGTCGACGATTATTTCCAGGTCGACCTGCTGCAGGGACAACATGTCACCATGCTGGTGGGCGATTACGAGCGCGCGGATGCCGACCTGTATTTATTCGATATGCAGGGCAATTTTGTCGATGCATCGGCGGACACCGGGCGGGTGGAGTCGCTGGTCGTACCGCGCGATGGCACCTATCTGGTGAATGCCTACGCGTTTGCCGGCGCGACCAATTACATTCTCGCGATTGGCGCTCCCGATGCGTCCGCCGCGCAGGACGAATTCCCGTCCCGGGACGTCGACATCGTGCCGTGGGAGGCGGTGGTAAGCTACAGCAACGACGCCGATTTACCAGGAAAAACCCCGGTAGATGACAAGGTGGTACGCAGGATGGGCGTGGAACATCGCGCTGGTGGCCGCGGTCGCAGCCGTTTGCTGTCCCTGCGCCCGGAGTTGGCCAGTGCGCGGCAACGACAGCAGCGACTGGGTCCGGTAGCCGGCAAGCTCGCAACAGTCTCCGATCCTGCCGTCCGCGCGTACTGGGAAACCATGGTGACCATCAAGAACCTGCGCAAGGAGCCGGATGTGCTGTACGCGGAACCGAACTACCGGGTTCGCGCGCTGGCCACACCCGACGACGAGGCGATTGGCCTGCAGTGGCATTACCCGCTGATCGGCCTGCCCGAGGCGTGGGATATGACTACGGGTAATCCTGATGTTGTGGTCGCGGTGGTCGACACCGGCATTCTTGCCAATCATCCCGACCTCTCGGGACAACTGGTGCCCGGCTATGATTTTGTCAGGAATCCAGCCAGCGCGGGCGACGGTGACGGCATTGATGCAAACCCGGAGGAGCCCCTGGTCGCCTCCGGCGGCAGTTCATCCAGTTTCCATGGTACGCATGTCAGCGGCACCGTGGCGGCGCGCGGGAACAACCGTATAGGCGTGGCCGGAAGCGCTTTTGGCGCGCGCGTGATGCCGCTGCGTGCGCTGGGTGTCGGCGGCGGAGGTACCAGCTACGACGTCGACCAGGCGGTGCGTTTCGCCGCCGGAATGCCCAATGATTCGAACACCGTGCCGTCCGCGCCGGCGGATATAATCAATCTCAGCCTCGGTGGCGCACCCTTCAGCCAGGCCACCCAGGCGCTGCTCGAGGAGGTGCGTGCGGCGGGCGTGATGGTGGTCGCGGCCGCGGGCAATGAGGCAACGGCGGCGCCGGGGTACCCGGCCTCCTACGACGGCGTGATCTCCGTCAGCGCGGTCGATGCGCAGCGGCGCTTGACGTCCTATTCCAACACGGGCACCCGTATAGACCTGGCGGCGCCGGGCGGCAACTCTGGAGTCGATCTCAACGGGGACGGCTATCCTGACGGTGTGTTGAGCACCTCGGCAACACCCGGTTCCAGCGGTGTGAGCTTTGCCTATACCTTCCTCAGCGGGACGTCGATGGCTTCCCCACATGTCGCCGGTGTGCTGGCCCTGATGAAAAGCGTCAATCCCGATCTGACACCGGACGATGTCGACGCGATGCTGGCGGCCGGTGAACTCAGTGATGATCTCGGCCAGCCCGGGCGCGACAACCAGTACGGTTTCGGCCTGATCAACGCGCAGCGTGCCGTGCTGGCCGCGCTGGAAGCGACCGGCACATCGCCGGCGGACAATCCGCGGCTCGTGAGCTCGGCCAGTACCCTGAATTTCAGCACCGGCAGCACCGTGCTGACGCTGTTCCTGCGCAATGGCGGCAAGGGTGAACTGGCAATAACCGGTCTCTCAGTTTCGGCGCCCTGGATCGATGTCTCGCAACTGGACGTGGATTCGTCGGGGCTTGGCGACTACCAGGTCGTTGTCAACCGCGAGGGGCTGTCGGCGGGCGTATACACGGCGGATATCACTGTGCGCTCCAGCGTCAACGAGGTCACCGTCCAGGTGCTGCTTTCCATCAGTGACACGGTCACCGGGAGTGACGTGGGGGTGATTTACATCCTGCTGTATGACCCCGCGCTCGATGAAACCGTGGCGCAGTTTGTCAGCGGCGGGAACGGGCGGGATTATCCTTTCGAGTTCACCGGTGTCGCCGCCGGTGACTACGAAATTGTGGCGGGCACCGATGCCGACAATGACAGAACTATTTGCGATGCCGCTGAGGCCTGCGGCGCCTGGCTGACAATTGATCAGCCGATCAACCTGCGCGTACGTGCAGACATCAGTGAACTGGACTTCCCGGTGGAATATGTCGTGTCGTTTCCCACAGCCAGTAGCGCAAACGGCGGAAGTGACCGGCCCGATCCCGCTGGATGGGCCCGGCCGCAGCAGCTAGAAGGTGATGGATGCCTCGAGGCCGTAGGACCTGGGTGCCCCAAGAACATAGGAACCGGCGCCGAGTGATTCCGTATTGGAAAAGCCGCCCTGGAAATACTGTTCGTCCGTGAGGTTGTCGACATAAAGCCACAGCTGGATGTTGTCCTTGTTGGCCGGTGTGTAACCGAGGCGGAAGTTCCACAGGGTCACATCATCGATGGTGGCGCTGTCACGATAGGCGGCCTCCCAGGCGGTCGCGTCCAGGCCGGTATAGAATGAGTCGCGGTAGTACATGGACAGGCGCGGGGCGAAGTCGCCAAGCGCCGTGGGCAGGATCACCATGGCCGAAAACGAGTAGGTGAGTTTCGGTATGCCGGCGAAATTTTCATCGGAGCGGTCGATCTCAGACTGTGTCGGGGGGAGCGTGGAGGTGTCGACGTCCGAGGCGATGAATTCATCGTAGGTGGCATCGGTATAGCTCGTCGTCGCAGAGAGGACGACGTTCGGCGTGGGCAGCGCCGTCAGCTCCATTTCAAAGCCCTGTATCGTCGCGGCACCGGCGTTGTCGATAAACAGCAGTATATCGGCGAAGGAGCGGCCCTGTTCCGTGATGCGGATCTGGATGTCGTCGTAGTCCATGTAGTACAGCGCGGTGTTGAACCGTATGCGCTGGTCGAACGCGTCCAACTTCAGCCCGAGTTCGTAGTTGGTGACGGACTCCGGTTCGAACTCGGAGATTTCCAGCCCTTTCATTTCGAAGCCGCCGGATTTGAAACCTTTACTGTAAGTGAAATATACCAGCGCGCTGTCCAGCACCGTATCCTGGAGATAGCCGTCGGGAATATTGATCGCATTGGTGATGGTGGGCGTCCACTTCGACCACTCCTTGTCTTCCTTGATCTTGCCGTTGTCGGCCCGGATGATGTCACCGCTGATTGTTTGGTACTCCTCTACCAGGCGTATGGGTAAATACGAGGGAGGGTCCGCATAAAAACCGCTGGGGTCGGCGAGCGCCAGGACATCGAACGCGCACAGCGCACCGTTCGCGCCGGGAACGAGGTTCTCCCTGGCGATCGCCTCGCAATCGGGTTCATACAGCGTGGCCTCCCGCTCGCGTTTTTCCGTGGTGTAGCGGGTGCCGAGGGTAAGCTGGTACCAGTCGGTAACGTCGTAGGTGCCCTGGGCGAAAATTGCATAGCTGTCATTGGTGAGATCGCTGCGCGTACCGATCACCTTGGGGATCAGCGTACCCACGTCAGCCTTGTAGGAATAGCCATTGAAGCCCGCGAGATTGCCGGAGAGGTTGTCATGAATTTCCTCGCGCGCAATAAAAAGGCCGGTGGTATAGGACAGGCGATCGTCGAATGCCGTACCGGACAGCTGCAACTCCTCGCTGTACTGGCTGCGTTTTTCCCCGTCGGGGAGGGGAAAGTTTCCCTGGCCTGCGTCCAGCGAGCGCTGCAGCGCGCCGTACACCGCAAGACCGCCCGTTTCGACACCCGCGATGTCGGTGCCGTCGCTGTCGTTCACGATGCCGATATCGTCCTGGTGACTCCATGCAGTGATGCTCTTGATCTCGAAATCGTCGTATTCCCAGTTCAGGGTGACGCCCAGGATCTGGCTGGTCATCTCGAAGCGGGTGGGGCCATTGATCGTGATTTTGTCGTCATCCGCTTCCGATTCGCTCGCATGGCAGCGGGACTCGTAGGAATTGGGCGCGGTAAAGCCCGGCCAGGTAAAGGTATTGAATACGCCGTTCGGATTCTGGAAGAAACACGTCAGGCCGGCGCCGTTCTCGTCGATTTTGGACCAGTAGTAAAAAAGATCGGTGTTGAACGTGTCCGTGGGCTGCCAGTACAGCCGGGCAGTCGCGCCGAGCCGGTCCTCATCGCCGTACTTGTTGCCATTGTAGGTGCTTTTCAGGTAGCCATCGAGGTTGGTGGTTTTCACGCTAAGCCGCGCCGCCAGTTTGTCCTCGACAATGGGAATGTTGCCGCTCACCTTCAGGTCGCGGCGACCGTGGTTGCCAAGGCGCGTCGATGCCCCGCCCTCGTATTCCGCCGTGTCGGGAAGCTGTGTGGTAACCAGTAGCGCACCGCCGGTGTTGTTTTTGCCGAACAGTGTTCCCTGGGGCCCGCGCAGCACCTGTATCGAGGAGGTGTCCACCACGTCGAGCAACTGGCTGTCGGTGCGCGCGATGTAAATGGAGTTGATGTAAACGCCGACACCCGGGTCCAGCACCGCAGAGGCTTCCTTCTGGCCGACGCCGCGGATGAATATCGAGGGCGCCTTGTTGCCCATTTCACTGAAAATGAGGCCGGGAACCGACTCCTGGAGATCGCGTGTGTTGGCAATGCCCGCCACCTCCAGCGCCTCGGCTGAAAATGCGGACACAGCCACCGGAGTATCCTGCAGGGCTTCCTCCCGTTTCCTCGCCGTGACGATGACTTCCTCCAGCGCCAACTGACCCTGGTAAACGTCGGCCGGGGTCCTCTGGTCTGCGGCAAGAACCGGTATTGCCTGGGTATAGAGCGCCAGGAAAAGCAGGCCAGGCGGGCGGATGCTAGAAGTCATACCTGACTTCCAGCCCCGCCATGCGGTTGGCGTATTTCGGTACCAGTTGAATGTAGCCGTTTGGCAATAGCGCGGGGCTATTCGCATAGATCAGCGAGGCGTAGTTCTTGTCCAGCGCGTTCTTGACGAAGGCGGTGACGCGGTAACCCCGGGTCTTGCCGGCCAACACTGCGCGAAGATCGACAATACCGTAGGCGTCCTGCTCAGTGTAGGGGTCCTGCGACAGTTCGTAGAGCACGTCGTCCTGTGCGCGGACATTGGCGCCCAGAATCAGGTTGAACGGCATGCTATCCAGCGCGATGGTGTAGTCGGTGCTGAGGTTCAGCTTCCATTTTGGCGTGTAGGGTAACTGCCCCCCGGCAAGATCCTGGTAATTGTTCGGGCACTCGCCCCTGGCCTTCTGCCCGCCGCTGCAATTGCCGTTGGGATAGTCATCGATCTGGGCATCGGTGTACACAATGCCGCCGTTGATACTCCAGTTCGCCGTCGGCAGAGCGATGAAATCCATTTCCACGCCCTGCGTGGATACCGCGCCGACGTTGGTCACGACAATGGTACCGAGTGGCCCGATATCGAGCGAAGTCTCGGCCTGGAAATCGTGGTACTTGGAGTAGAAGGCATCGATATTCACTATCAATCGATTGTCGAGCCAGGCCGATTTCAGGCCAATTTCAAAAGAATCACTGGTTTCCGCATCGACGGGTCCACCGGCAAATTCGGAGCTGTCATCCTCGGGGTCGACCCTGACTCCCTCGGGGAACAGTCCGGTGTCAAATGCGGGGCCTTTGTAGCCACTGACATAGCTGGCATAGGCCATGGCCTTGTCACTGACATCCCACTGCAGGACGACTTTGGGCGAGAAATCACTCTCGTCCAGAGAGTCCCTGGCCTCGCCGGGGTCCGGGAAAATAATGCCGTCCGTTTTGTCGGCCGATGTATGGTAGCTCAGGTCATCGTAGGTGTAGCGCCCGCCGAGGATGAGCCGCCAGTCGCGCCAGATGTTGAATGTCACCTCGCCAAACAGGGAGGTGTTCTTGCTGGTGACGCTGGTTCTGGATTTTCGGGTGGTGGCCGGGACAATCGGCTCGAGTACGCCGGCGGTGGCGGTATTACCGGTATCCACGTCCTGCTCGAAATAAAACGCACCGATGACATAGGAACCCCAGTCGGTGGGCGGCGAGGCGAGGCGCAACTCCTGTGAAAACTGGTTCTGGTCCGTTTTCGGCGGCGAGGAAAAGGTCAGTGCCAGCGGGTTTACCGGCGAGTCATCGAAATCGACAAGGGTTTCGCTCTGCCAATCGCGATACGCGGTAATCGAGGTCACGACGTAGTCTGCGATGTCCCAGTTGGCGGTGAGGGAATAGCCGCTACTTCTGATGTGCGTGAAAGTACGCTCGTCGTTGTTCACATCCTGGTTGTGTTTGGAGGGCACGACCGGCAACTGCTGCTGTAGCAATTCCTGCTGTTCGGGGCCCGGCAGGATCGTACGGACACTGAGCGCGGTGCAGTCGCAATCGCTTTTGCTGTAGTCACTGGCCAGCAGGAAATCCAGGTTTTCCGTGGCCTGCCACAGCAACTTGCCGCGTACATTGAACGCCTCGTTGTCGTTGATCTTTTTGTCGTTGTAGTAATTTTTGGAATAACCGTCATCGTTGACGCCGAAGCCGGTCAGGCGATAGCCGAGGGTATCGGTGATGGGGCCAGCGACGCTCCCGTCCACGCGGTACTCACCCTCCTCGATCGCAGTGGCGGCGACCGTGCCGCTGAATTCGGGTGTCGGATCCCTGGTGATGATGTGCACCACGCCACCGGATGCGTTTTTGCCGTAGAGCGTTCCCTGCGGGCCGCGCAGCACTTCAACCCTCTGTACGTCTACAAGATCCAGGAAGGCCATACCGGAGCGGCCCATTACGACACCGTCCAGCATGGTGGAGACGCTCGGGTCCACGCCCGGGCTAAAGGTTTGTGTGCCGATGCCCCTGATATTGAACGAGGACGTTCCGGGGCCTGAACTGGCCTGCAGGTTGAGGGTCGGGATCAGCGTGGCCAGTTCCCCCGCATTTTTCAGTTGCGCCTCGGCCATCGCCTTGCCGGACAGCAGGGAGACGCCGATAGGGACATCCTGCAGATTCTGCTCGCGTTTTTGCGCCGTCACGACGAGCTCTTCGAGTATCGGGCGATCACCCGTGGAGGTGGCGTCCGCCAGGGCCGGCGTCGCCAGCAGGCCCAAAACCAGGGCGCGATGGGCGGTTGCCAACGTCTTCGTGCTGATCGTCATTCTGTGTCCTTATTCTTGTTATCCAAATTTTGCTGCGCGCCCCGCGGTTTACGCACGGATACAGGGCAGTGCGATGCGCTGCACGCCCCGACGTGTATCGTTCCCGCAGGCAGTTTGCATCTACTGGTATGCAGGCTGCCGTTTGTTCTGTCGCAAGCGATAGTTGTACCGGGTGAGTTGCAGCCCCAGTTGCAGCTTTTTCCAGAGGGATGCACCCTCTATCGATTCCAGCAAATCCGCGGGGAAAATACTCTGGTACGTCGGAATCTTGTGGGCGCTGCGTATCGATTCAAGCGAATTGTTCCACTCCTTCTCCCATTCGATGTCCATCATCACAGGCGTTTCCCGGCCGTGTTGCCAGGCCTCACAGATGATCTGCATCAGAATGGTAAATCCCAGCGGCTCCTTGAATGTGCTTATCGCCAACACTGCGGCCAGAAACATGGAGGAATAATTGTGACCAAACTGTGCGAGCTGGAATGCGGAAATCGCGATCTCATTCGAGGAGGTCGTCTCGTACCCGGCGACGAGGTGCCAGACGTCGTGCATCTGCAGAATACGGGCGTTGAGGTAATGCAGGGAGTGGGGGAGTTCGCTGAGGGCGATAGCCTCCCGATCCAGTACTTCCGGGTCGTAGCCATTCTCCACGATCATCGTATGCAGCGAGCGGCCCAGACTGCCCGGCGGACACCCGGCCAGCGCTTCGATATCGGTGCGGTCGGGTACCGGTTTTTTTACCGCCTCGGCGGAACCCCGATGGTGGCGCGCCTGGTGTTCCGCGAGTTCCGCCATTCTCGGGTGTACCGCACCTGCCAGCGCAGCGACCGCTACGGTAATCGACAGCGCATCGTAACCCTCGTCGTGCCCGTCGACGACCGCCCAGAACGCCGACCAGAAACTGTCTTCCAGCGGTGCTTCGGGCAGCCCGACCGGTATCTCCGGTGTCGGCCCCGAACCCAGCCAGGCCGAAGCAATATTGTCGCACACCGCCTCGCAGGCATCCGGGCAGGCGTACGCGACCCATGCCATGGCGGCGCTAAGCTGTAGCCGCCCGTCGGATTTCCCCCGTTTCGCCGCGGCGACTGCAGCGGCAATGGTTGCGCTGTCCATGCGCCTGGCAGACTGTTGCAGTTGTTCTCTACGCGTCATGCTGGGCCTCCTTGGGCGGTGGCGGTCGCTGTAATGCAGCGCTGTCCCGAGCGGTTTACGCGCGATCATCGCTGGATTGAGTATACGACTTCTGCTACCGATGTGAAGGCCGCATTTGTTCTCCAGGCTGTGTTGAGCAGTCTTTGCGGGTTGGGCCGGCCAGGGCGCGGAAGCAGGCCGCCATCGACGGGTGATGGCGGTCAATAAATTGACAGTGATCCCGGTGTCAATTTGTTTGCTTTCCGGTCTGCGAGGTTTGCACTGGTCAAACCGGGGCAGCTGGCAAAATCGCGTGATGCTATGGGCCGCATTGCATAGCTGGTAGACTGGGCTGACACAATGACGGGAGCGTGCAGACAAAATGGAGTATTTTTCTGCAATCGTCGATTGGATTACCAATCGTGAATCCTTGCTGAGCGGTGCCGCGGCCCTGATCGTGCTGTTGGGTGTGGTTGTCTCCGCGGCAGGTTTCGTCTATCGGCGAGTGATCGCAGCGCGGCATGCAGACGTCGACCCCCCGGGTCAGATGGAGGACAGCCGCATTACGCTCAAGACCCTGAGCGCACCGGCGACGTTTCCCGTCCACTTCGCCGACAGTGATGGCCTGCGTATTGCCTATGCCTCCATGGGGCAGGGCCCTGTCGAGATTATGGCGATTCCCGGCATTATCAGTCACTTGAATATCACGTCGCGCCTGCCTCCCATTCGGGACACGATGGAAGCCCTGGGTCAGTTTTCCAGGATCGTTTTTTTTGACAAGCGCGGCCAGGGATTGTCCGACCCTTCGGTCAATGTACCTACGCTCGAGGAACGCGTGCACGATATTCAAGCGGTGATGGATGCGGCGGGAATGGAGCAGGCGGTCCTGTACGGAATTTCCGAGGGCGGGCCGATGTGCCTCAGGTTCGCGCACGATCACCCCGAGCGCGTCAAGGGTCTGGTACTGCTGGGTACGGCGGCGCGCTGGTTGCAGAGTGAGGACTTTCCGATGGGCATGGAAGAGAGGGTGCTGGACGCCATGCCGCAAGCGTGGGGAACCGGTGTCCTGCGCAAAGTCTTTTTCCCGAGTATTACCCGAGAACAGATGGACGACGAGACCTACTGCGGTTTCGAGCGCCTGATCGCGACGCGTCAGTCCGTAAGGCAATTGGTGGACTACATGAAGCAAACGGATGTGCGGTCCCTGCTGCCCGGTATCCGCTGCCCCGCCCTGGTGATTCACTTCTCCGGTGATCTGGCGATACCCCTGCGACTGGGAAGAGCCCTGGCCACAGCGTTGCCCAATGCGCAATTTCTAGAAGTGGCCGGCATCGATCACGCTGACCTGTCACAGTCGCCGGAGACCATTGAGCGCATCCGCCGGTTTGCCATCGCGCTCTAGTACTCCATCAATATCATGCTGATGGAGTACTAGTCACCGGGATACTGCCGCGGCGACGGACGATTGCCGAGTGGCGGGGGCTGCTGTGTCCGCTTATGGCGTTCGCGTATGCTGCCGTGACAGGCGCCACTCCTCCAGTCCGAAACCGGCCGCGAGCAGCAGATTCAGCGCGGTATACAGGTTGACTGGAAACAGAAACATCAGCGCCACCGCGTAGTACACGAAACTGATGGCCAGCGCGCGACGGAACGGAATCCGCACCGCACAGAGCCAGACCAGCACAATCATCCATGTTGCCTTGCTGAAATAAACCAGTCTCGCGACTGCCAGGTGCGCCGCGGGACTGTCACCCCGGGCATATTTTGCAAACACGGCGAAATCATCCCCGGTCCAGAAATTCCACTCGAACTTGAGGTGAACCACCGTATAGCAGACCAGGAACAGGCCATACATTGACAAAAATTCACGCAGTACCGCTGGTTTATTGTTCATCGCTGAATCCGCACTGTTGCTAATCTGAAAGGGTTCAGGAATATTAACCGCGCAGGCGGGCAGAGGAGAAGCCCCGGACCAGTGCGATACAGCGGCGGTGGCGTGCTATGATTTGCGCCTGGTTTGCGAGCCCGGATGCTCGATCCAGCGGAGAACAATAAGGCTAACCGCACTTCCTGTAGCGAGGGTAGGTCAATGACTGACACAATTGCCGGTATCCAGGAGGACGCACTGGATATCACTGCATTGCTCGGCATGGGGCCGATGGCGCCGGTCTCCAATACGCATGCCATCTATGCCGCGCTGAGGAAGGAGCAGCCGGTGTTTGAAATTCCGGCGGGTGCGAGTGTCAGCGCCACGGATCACAATAAGTCGTTCCTGATAACCCGCTATGCGGATGTCAAGCGAGTTCTCAAAGAGGATGCGACCTACTCCAGCGATATCAACCAGCGCACCATGGGTGTCGTTATGGGTCCGACGATCATCGGTATGGATGGCAAGGAGCATTTGAAGCACCGCACGCTGATCACACCGTCAATGACTCCGCGAGTGCTGAAGGGAGGTAACTTCGAAAGTGCGGTGCGCGCCACTGCCCATGAGATTATCGATACCTTCGCGGACAGGGGCAGCGCGGATTTGCACCACGATTTCTGCTTCAAGTACCCGCTGCGGGTCTTTGTAGACCTGTTGGGTCTGCCGTCCGATGACCTGGACCAGGTACACCGCTGGGGGATTGACCTTTGCCTCGTCGCCCATGATCCCGAAAAGGGCCTGATAGCGGCCGACAAGCTGCTGAACTACCTGACGCCGCTGGTCCAGGCGAAGCGCAGGACGCCAGGCTCCGACATCATCAGTATGCTGGTTGACGCGGAAATCAACGGTGAAAAACTGTCTGACTATGAAGTCGTCTCCTTCCTGCGTTTACTGGTGCTCGCGGGTGCGGAGACCACGAATCATCTGCTGGGTACGATCTGCTATGTGTTACTTCACGACCCGGCACTGATGGCACGGGTCAGGGCTGACAGGGCGTTGATACCCTCGCTTTTTCAGGAGGCAATGCGCTGGGAGTCGCCGATCGGCACATTGATGCGTGAGGCCACCGCCGATACCGAAATCGGGAATGTCGCGATACCGAAAGGATCGGGGGTGCTCTGTCATATCGGTGCGGCAAATCGCGATGAGCGGCAGTTCAGGGAACCGGACAGCTTCGATATCGATCGCCAGGACAATGAGCATATCGGGTTCGGCTACGGCCCGCATTACTGCGCCGGTTCGCACCTGGCCAAAATGGAGGCGGAAGTCGCGATCAACGCGCTGCTCGATCGTTTGCAGGACCTCGAGCCCGACCACGCCAAACCCTCGCGGATCATCGGTTTTTCCTTTCGCGGGCCGGACAGCCTGCCGGTGACGTTCAGATCGCGATAGACAGTGCATCGACCCCTGGCAGGCGGGCGCGGCGCGAACAGCGTATCGGGGAGGCCGTGTGAAATACCACCGCAGCGATGTTACGACTCGGAAAACGATCCCGCCGCCAGCGCCAGGTCAGTTGCCGCGGGCCAGTGGCGAATCTGCCGCAGAGCCTGGCCTTCCGGAATGTCGCCCAGGACCTCGATTCTTCCGCCGTTGTGCAGGTAAGTCTCTATCTGGCTGTTGATTTCCATCCGCAAGCGCTGCTTGGACTGCAGGTTTTGCTGGTCTTCAGATGTGCGCATGATTAGCCCCCGGTTAAACGTCAGGGGACGATGCCGGATTTGTATGTCAACGGCGCGACAAAACGGTGAAGCATTTGTGATGTCGCGCCTCGCCGGCCAGGCGCTGCCAGCGAGTCTGCGCGGTCAGGCGCCCACGCTGATCAACTGGGTTTCGGACTGGCCGCTGCCATCGCTGCGATAACGGTATTTCACGTCGCTACCGGAAGGCGCATCCTTGACCCGCGTGTCCTGGGGCAGTTTGAATTCCATTTTCTGGCCGCGTCGCACATTGCAGCGGGATTCTTCATCGTACTTGCTGATGGAGTGTATCTTGACGCTGGTCGTGCCCGCGCCGGCCTGTTCACCATGCTGTACTGTGCCTTCCAACAGGCAGTCTTTCTCGCTGCCCGCCATAAGCAGAGGGCTGGACAGAACAAATACCGGAATGACCAGTGTTTTGAGTAATGTTTTCATTTTATATACCTCAATTTGTTGCTACACGGGGGACCTTACACCTAAATGATTCGACCTTGCCACCTCGCGCCGCAAGATTTTCATCAAATTGTAACAATTATGTGCTTGGGTCCCGGAAAATCCCGTTTCCGACCCGGAATGACCACCACTGACGGCGGGCTGGATCAGCTGAAAAATTCGCAATACTGTCATATTGCTGTCATATCACTGTAAGAAATAGTGCATACACTCTCGGGCAGTAAAATCCGAATTCGACACCAGAAAGCGCCATGAATCGAAAAAACCATCAGAGACCCCTGTAATATGAAAGCCATTGTTCACATTTGTCTGATCCCGTTGCTCGCCTGCGCCACACCGGGTTTTGCGTTGTCTTTCGCTCCCGAGGAGTTCCAGGCGTCGCGCAAACTGGCCTGTGTGCTCGCGCAGCAGTCGCTCGGCCAACTCAGCGAGGAGGAGTATGGCGCCAAAGCCCATACGGTGCTGGACGGCTTCGACGAGACCGAGCGGGACAACATCCTCGCACAGGCGGTCGGCTATTACGGTGGACTGGTGTTTTCCACTGCGGGCGATGATGCCGCTTCCGGGGGCAACAGCGCCGCCGTCACTCTCAAGCTGGAGGATTTCCTGGCCAGCAGCACCTGCGTCGAAGGTTATAGCAAGGTGACCCTGCGCCTGTAGTTTCGCTGTCGCGCCGCCGGCGGGTGACCCGGCCCCGTTAGGCTGGCAGCGCGCACCCGGCCGTCTTTATTCTGCGGCACTCCCATTCCCCACTCTTCGAATTGTCGCGCAATCGCGCCAGGGCTCCTTGCGCGCTGTGCGTTCCCCGCCGGCGGTGCAACGCTGAAATGTTTAATAAATCTGAAACACAAATGCCACAAGACTGTCACCTAGTGCGCCTAGGATGCCTGCCCATAGAAAGCAGATCGATTCTGTGAGTACGCATCGCGATCAGGTAAGGCCCGAGGCCTAATTCGGGTGTCTGAAAAACGCGTCTCACCACAACCAAATATTTCCAGGGCCAAGGCGAACACCCAATATGAAACGAATAGCAGTATGCGCGGGTCTCGCGCTGTCTCTTTTAACCCAACCCGTGCTGGCTGCCAACCTGTATCTGATGGTCTTTTATGGCGATGCGCCGCTGAGCGGTGCGACGGTGTTCCTGGACGAGCGCAATCTGGGAACCACGAATGCAAGAGGCAGTGCCGAAGCGGCGCTGGCGTCCGGCGACCACGTACTGACCCTGGTGGATCGCAACGACAACACCGAATTCCCGATTGAATTCAGCTCGGCCCAGCAGGAGGACGTCGAGATCAAGGTGACTTTCGAAGCCGGTGTCGAGCCGCAGGTCGCAATCCGCAAGTTTGGTGTCGAGGGTGGGCTTGGCGAGGGTTTTATTACCGGAAAGATTCTTGACGCCACCGGCGCAGCGGTTTCCGGCGCCACTATTGCCGCGGAGAATACCAGCTATGCCGCCACCACCGACGAATTTGGCGTATACGTGCTGGCGATCCCGCGCGGCGAGTATGTAATCGGGATCTCGGCCCCGGGCTATCAATCCGTATCAGTGCCCGACGTGCGCGTGATGGCCGACATCGGGGTCAACGCTACCGTCACTTTGCGGTCGCAGGATGACAGCGCAGCGCCGGCCGCAGTCGCAGCGGGCGCGGCGGGTGCTACCGGTGGCGCATCCGGCCCCGCACCCCTGCAACCTATCGAGGAGGTGTTTGTACTCGGTGTATTCAATCCGCAGGAAAATGCCGCCAGCGTGGAGCGCTACGCCGTCTCCATCACCAACGCGATCGATGCGGCACAACTGGAACGCTTCGGCGACAGCGACATAGGCTCCGCGCTGAACCGGGTTGTCGGCGTGGCCATCGTCGACCGCAAGTACGCGACGGTGCGGGGCCTGGACGGCCGCTACATCTCCAGCACGCTCAACGGCCTGTTAATGCCGAGTACAGATACACAGCGCAGGGAAGTGGAACTGGACCTGTTTCCAACGGTTATCGTCGGCGGGATCGACATCCAGAAATCCTACACCGCCGACCAGCTGGCAACCACCACGGGCGGCGCTATCCAGATATCCACCAAGGGGATTCCCGATGAGCGGATTCTGCAGGTCAGCGGGTCGCTCGGTTATAACCCGGGAGCCACCGGTACAGATATCCTCAGCTACGCCAGCAGCAACGGTGACTGGGCCGGCTATGACACCGGCCTGAGAGAGATGCCCAACGGTGTGCTGTCCGCAACTGACGGCGGTCGTACGCTGACCGTCTGTGATCCTGTCGTCGACCCTGTTCGCTGCACCTCGCCGGCGGAGGCAGCCCAGCTGGGCGTCAAATTCCAGGACGACTACAAGGTGGGTGACAAGACAGGCCTCCCCAATACGGAAGTGTCGGTCGCCTACGGTGACCGATTGCCCGCCGGTGACAACGAATGGGGCTACTACCTCGCCGCCGATTTCGACCGCAAGACCGCGGATCGCGGAAACGCGGAGCTGACCGACCCGCTGGGCGTGGAAGGCAATTACAAGCGATCCGAGGAGACCACCGCCATAACCGGCTACGGCGCCTTGGGTTACGAGTACGGTGCCGCCAACGAGGTCACCGCCAAAACGATCTACCTGCACAATACCGACGACATCACGCGGGTGGAGTCGGGTATCGAGCAGTTGGAAGACAACCAGATAGACGTCTACCTGCTGGACTGGATAGAGCGGGAGTTCATCTCACAGTCCCTGACCGGTCACAACGAGTTCGATTTTGACCACGGCATCCACCAGCTCGATTGGCGCGGCGCCTATTCAGAAACCCGGCGGGACGAACCGGATCGTCGAACCTATACCTACTTCAATGACTTCCTGTCAACCTCCGCATTCGAGCGTCGCTGGTCCAAGCTGAAGGAGACCAGCAAGGACCTGGGTGCTGATTATTCGATTGACCTGGAATGGGGCAGCAACAGTGCGACGCAGATCAAGGTTGGCGGGATGTGGTCCGACAAGGACCGGACCTTCGACCAGTACCGCTTCGGCATCGACTTTACCGAGTTCGGCAGCGATGTCGACCTGAACATCGACCAGAGTCTTGAGAACGAGGTACTGCCGTACAACAATTTCGCGATCAACAAGGTGCTGTTGACCGCCAACACTACCGACACCGATTCCTACAACTCCACGGAAGAGATAAAAGCGGGCTATCTCACCACCAATACCGATTTTGGCGAAAGCTGGACGCTGCTCGCAGGTGCGCGCTATGAGAAGTTCGACCAGAAGCTGCAGTACCCGAATGATCCACGCGTTAACAGTGAACTGGACTACGACGACTGGTACCCGGCGGTCAATCTGACCTGGCGGCCTACCGAGGAAATACAGGTTCGCGCCGGCTATTCGCAGACAGTGTCGTACCCGGGAATCATCGAGCGCTCCGAGGCGCAGACCTACGATGACAAAACCGACGAGAGAGTCTTCGGCAACCCGGACCTGGAGGTCTCCACGATTGATAACTCGGATCTGCGACTGGAGTATTACTTTTCAGACGCTGAAAGCGTGTCGCTCGCCTACTTTTACAAGTCCATCGACAACCCCGTGGAAAAAGCGGTCGTGGACGCGTCCGGTTCGGCAGCGAGAAATTCCTACACCTTTATCAACCAGGAAAGCGCCGATCTCTGGGGTATAGAGATTGACGGGACCAAGAATGTACTGGAAACAAATGATTACCTGGTCTTCGTCAGTGGCAACGTCTCCTATATCGATTCCAAGGTAGACCTGACCGCCAGGTCGAAAGAACTGGAAGGCAATAACGCCGATGGCCGTGAGTTGCAGGGACAGTCCCAGTGGCTCGGCAATCTTCAGGTGGGCATGGACCACTATCCCACCGAGCAGAAATTCACGCTGCTGGTGAACTATTTCGACAAGCGGATATTCCGGGTTTCCCGCGGCGCGAATACCGGCCCCGAGTACGAAGACAGTCGCGTGATCGTGGACTTTACCTATGAAAAGGAGTGGAACGAGCACGTGGTACTGGAAGGCTCGATCAAGAACATCCTCAACAGCAAGGTCGAATACTCCCAGAACGACAACACCATTGAAAGCTACAACCTGGGGAGGTTCTTCAAGGCGGGTGTGACGTACAAGTTCTGATCTTTGTTCACAACGCGGCGTGGAGAGATGACATGAATTTTTTGGAAAAGCGAAGAAAGTGCAGTCCGTCTGCATTCAATTTTAACTTGATCAGGAAGCAAACCATGGTTAAACAAAAGTTGTTTACAGCTCTACTGGTGCCGCTAATCACCGGCATGGTCGGTTGCGGTGGCAGTGACGGTGACAATGTCAATATCACCAACGAATTCGGCAGTTCGAGCAGTTCGGGCTCCAGCAGTTCCAGCGGCTCCAGCAGCGGTGGAGACTGTAATCAGGTCGTCCCGGCGGATTTCGTCGACTTCAATTCCGACTGCTCTGTCGGTAACCTTTCCGGGACCATCGACGAGGACTATACCCTGACCAGCGATGTGCAGTGGCGACTCGACGGCACGGTCACCGTGGGTGACGGCAACCGCACGGTCAGCAATGCCAGCGATGTGCAGGCGATACGTGACGCGGGAGTGACACTAACGATCGAGCCCGGCACCGACATACGCGCTTTCGACACCGGCACACTGCTGGTTACGCGCGGCTCCATGTTGATGGCGGAAGGCTCCGCGTCACAGCCGATTACCTTCAGCAGCCTGGATGACAACTACGACGGACTGGGCGAATGGGGCGGTGTGATCCTGCAGGGTTTTGCACCCCAGTACGGACAGGGCGATACCGGGCCCTGTTACGGCACCGGCGACGTTTGTAACGTCGAAGGTGAGGGTGGTACCGACGTATCCGTCTACGGCGGTAACGATCCCGCGGACAATTCCGGTTCGCTGCGTTATGTACGCATCGCCGAGGGTGGCCTGGTGGCGGGCCCGAACAACGAAATCAACGGCCTTACCCTGCAGGGCGTCGGCTACGGCACGATGCTTGAGTACATCCAGGTGCACAGTAACCTCGACGACGGCATAGAGTGGTTCGGCGGTACGGCGAACCTGCGCTATGCGGTGCTCACCAGCAACGATGACGACGACATCGATTACGATGAAGGCTACATGGGCAACATCCAGTTTGCCCTCATCGCTAAGAACAATGTCAATGATGCGCCGCAGGGTTCCAATGACCCGCGCGGGGTGGAGGCCAACTCCAGCGATGCGGACTATGTGCCGCAAACGGAAGCGGTGCTGGCCAACCTCACGATCATAGGCGGCAAAGTCAACAACAATGCGGATTCTTCGCAGGGTGAGCAGCCTGGCATGCGCTTGCGCGGCGCGGTCAAAACCGCGATTTTCAATAGCGCGGTCAGCAACTTCAATATCGGCTGTGTGCGGATCGACAATGCGGACGTCAGCGGTGATGGCTCCATGATCGTACCCACGGTGATCGGGATGGAGAACTTCCTCGGTGATTGTGAAGACGGTCTGTTCCAGAAACTGTCGCCCGATGTGGAAGAGAATGTGGAGGCGCTGGTACTGACCTACAGTGAGACGATGGCGATCCAGGAGAGCCAGGCGCAGCTGGCCATGGCGCCGACGATCAACGCCGTGAATAACGGTTCCGGCTTTGTCTTCGAGCAGACCGATTTCATCGGCGCTGTTGATCCCAACGGCGATGGCTGGTGGCAGGGCTGGACCTTGCCCGGCACCGTGACAGAAATGGAACCAATTCAGCCCGCGTCTTTCGTAAGCTGTAGCGACGATGCCAGCAATTGTACGATCAGCGGTCGAATCGACCAGGATTACACGATGGTCGCCGGCGTCGAGTGGCGCCTGGATGGCGAGGTGATCGTAGGTGCCGGTAATGTCACCGTTGCCAACGATGCCGATGTGCAGGCGATTCGCAATGCGGGCGTCACATTGACTATCCGTCCGGGCGTCAACGTTCGCGCATTCGATACGGGTTCGTTGATCGTGACCCGCGGCTCCAAACTTCACGCTGTCGGCTCACCGGCAGCGCCGATCACGTTCAGCAGCCTGAGCGACGACAACCTCAGTGGCGAGGGCGAATGGGGCGGCGTCATCATCCAGGGCTTCGCGCCGCAGTACGGTCAGGGCGGCACCGGAGCATGCTACGGCTCCGGCACGGTCTGTAACATCAAGGGTGAGGGCGGTACGATCGTGGGCAACTACGGCGGTAACGATCCTGCGGATGACTCCGGCGCCCTGCGCTATGTGCGTATCGCCGAGGGTGGTCTTGTGGCTGGTCCGAACAACGAGATCAACGGTCTGACCCTGCAGGGCGTCGGCTACGGTACCGAGATCAACTTCATCCAGGTTCACGGCAACCTCGACGACGGTATTGAATGGTTCGGTGGTACGGCCAACGCCACGCACCTGGTGTTGACCAACAACGACGACGATGACATCGATTACGACGAGGGCTACATGGGTAATATCCAGTACGCCATCGTGCGCAAGAACCAGACCAAGTCCGCACCCACTGGCAGTAACGATCCGCGCGGCATAGAGGCCAACTCCAGTGACGCCGATTACGTTCCGCAGACGGAAGCTGTGCTGGCCAATATCCTGGTGCTCGGTGGACCGGTAAACAACAACGCGGCGTCCCAGAACGGCCAACAGCCGGGCATGCGACTGCGCGGCGCGGTGACCACCGGTATCTATAACTCGGCGGTTCGGGACTTCGACACCGGCTGTATCCGCATCGATGATGCCGTGTTGACCGACAGCACCGTTCCCTCGAACATCACGCTGGTGAATGTTCCCGGGGCATGTCTGGACGGATACTACGACAAGCGCGCGGCGGATTCCGCATCGAATGCCGGCGAAAGTGATTTCACCGTGGATTCAGCCTACGCGCTGATGGAGTCCTCGGCGAACGTGCCGGCACCTGGCATTCCCGCCGTGGCCAATGGCTCGGGCTTTGTGTTCGACAACACGGATTTCATTGGCGCGGTCAAGCCGGGTACGGACCCTGCGGACGCCTGGTGGGCCGACTGGATTATCGAGGGCAGTCTCGACTAACCGCTTCAACTCCCTGTCCAGGGATACTCAAAGCCGCGCCGTAACAGCGCGGCTTTTTTTTGTCCTGTATTACTGGCGCAGGTGGCGGTCCAGAATTCCCTGCAACATGACAGCGTCGTTGCTGAATATCCATTCGATACCGCGATTCAATTCCCTGAACAGGCAGTTTTTCGAGGCGGGAAAGCCGGTGCCGAGACGCTGCCCGTGCGCATCGTGCTTTTCTTTCAGCGCGTTGGTCAGTAGCAGGTAATGTCCGCCCAGGCCCGCGTAGCCGTGCGCCAGGGCCTGTTCACTGATGGTTTGCACATTGGTCTCCGCGACCGGAAAAAAGCACGCGTTCGGCAGGAAGTCCAGTGACCGGAACATCGCGGGGTCGAGCGCCAGCAGATGGTAATCCGCTACCGGCCTCAGGGATGCCAGCAGCGAACGCAGTATGTCGCGCTGCCGGTCGGGCTCGGGCCAGGGTTCGGCCTTCAGTTCGAGCATCAGGTGTGTGGTGCCGCCGAAGCGTTGAATCACCTCCTCCAGGCGCGGTATCTCGGGGACGCGGGCGTGCAGTTGATCATACGTCAGGCTGCGCACCGTGCCCGGTTCGCCGAATACGCGCCGCGGGCCGGGATCATGACAAATGACCGGGACGAGGTCGGCGGTCCAGCGAATATCGCATTCTATGCCCCAGACACCGGCGGCCTGTGCCCGCTCGAATGCGGCGAGTGTGTTTTCCCTGGTGTCCCGGTTGTCGTGCTCTCCGCGGTGCGAAATGAGCTTGCAGCGCTCCAGCGCCACTTGCTCAGGCGTATCGCGGGGTATGACCGCTGTGATTGCATCAACGACTGCCATCGCGATATCGAGTACACTCATCGGAGACACACCAACCTTTTTGAGGAAACCCCTTTATGCTAGCCCCTGTGAGTCGCCCGCGTAAATGGAGTAGCAGAAGAATCCGATGACAGACGCCCACTCCATGGCGACCTCCACGCCGGCTGCCCACCCTGCGCGCAAGCGCGAGCTCGCGGCCTGGGCGTTCTACGATTTCGCCAATTCCGGATACACCACCGTGGTTATGACCACGGTATACAGTGCGTATTTTGTCGCAGTCATCGCGGCGACGCAGGATGAACAGGCCCCCGGCACGGCAACCCTGCTGTGGACGCTCGCCATCGGCGCCGCAAACCTGTTCGTGTTGCTGGCGGGCCCTGTTATCGGCGCGATAGCGGATCATCGGGCGAGGAAGAAACGGTATCTGCTGTTATCCTCGGTGCTGTGTGTGCTCGGCACCGCCGGCCTCGCGTGGGTGGGTCCCAACGAGGTTGTCCCCGCAATGCTGCTGCTCGTACTGGCGACCGTCGCGTTTGCCCTCGGCGAGAACCTGATCGCGGCCTTTCTCCCGGAAATCGCCCACCGCGATGGCATGGGCCGTATTTCCGGCTATGGCTGGAGCCTCGGTTATTTTGGCGGGCTGCTGACCCTGGGTCTTTGTCTCCTGTACATCAACTGGGCGAGTGATCGCGGTCTGGCGTCGACTGATTATGTGCCGGTTGCGCTGCTCATTACCGCGGCCATTTTCGCGATAACCGCCTGTCCCACTTTTATCTGGTTGCGTGAGCGCGCGCTGCCGGGGCCGGCTATCGACGGGGTAAGCTACCTGAAGGCGGGTTTCACCCGGGTGCAAACAACCTTGCGCCATGCCGCGCACATGCCCGATTTGTTCCGCTTCCTGCAATGCCTCACGCTTTTCCAGGCCGGGGTCGCCACAGTCGTGGTCGTGGCGGCAATCTATGCGCAGGAAGAAATGGGTTTCGATACGCAGCAACTTATTACGCTGATCATGGTGGTGAACCTGACGGCCGCGATCGGCGCGTTCGCGTTCGGTCATGCGCAGGACCGATTCGGTTCGGTGCACAGCCTCGCTGTTGCACTGCTGGTGTGGATCGCCGCAATCGTGGTGACCCTGTCGGCCGACGAAGCCGGCGACCTGTGGCTGGCCGGAAACCTGATGGGGCTGGCGATGGGAGCCACCCAGGCCGGCGGTCGCGCGCTGATCGGGCAACTGACGCCCCCGTCGCGCAATGCGGAGATATTCGGACTGTGGGGACTGGCCAACCGGGCAGCGGCGATTATCGGCCCGGTGAGCTACGGCGCTATCAGCGAACTTTCAGGCGGCAATTATCCGCTCGCGATGCTGTCGACGCTGGTGTTCTTTGTACTGGGGTTGCTGCTGTTGTTTACGGTGGATGAACAGCGCGGCAAGGCGGCCGCTGCGACGGTGGGGCAGGGGTCCTGACGCCAGGCGGTCCAGAGCGGGGCCCGGCAGTGGATTGCGCGCAGTGAATTGCAGATTGAACCTCTCGCGCCCGGTGTGTTCAAATGCCCGCACAACATTCCAATAATCGAAGTGGTGGCTGGCGCGTCTGGCAGTCGAGGACACTCACCGTGGTAATCTCACAACGCAAGATCCGCTCGTTGCGGGCGGTCGCCACGCTGTCGGCGCTATTGTGCATGCTGACTGCCTGCAGCAATACCAGCGACAGTAATCCGCCGCAGCAGAAGAATCAGGCCGCCAACCCGGCGATTGAAGGACCTATATCGGGAGGCGGGGCAGCGGACTGCTGCGTCATAAATTTCGGTCCGCTGGCGATCGATTTACGCACCCAGGGGTACGTGCCGGGCACACCCTTTTACGCCGGCGTCTCGTTTGACGAGGCGGAAGTCGGCTATCGGGAAACCGAGTACTTTATTTCCGGTTCGGCCGTGTCCTATATTGCCACTGAAGAATTGCATCCCGAGGGAAACTGGCGGGTGCAAGCGGCCGATGCCGCGGACTACACCAGCCGCATCGTGGTGCTGCGGCCGATGGACGCGGCGGCATTCAATGGTACGGTGGTGGTGGAGTGGTTCAATGTAACCGGTGGCCTGGACGCCGCGCCTGACCTGACCCAGATGCACACCGAACTGATGCGCGAGGGCTACGCCTGGGTCGGTGTGTCCGCGCAACGGGTAGGCATCGAGGGCGGCGGCGCATTCGACCTGCCCCTGAAGATTATCGATCAGCAACGCTATGGCGCCTTGCAGCATCCCGGCGACAGTTTCTCTTACGATATCTTTTCCCAGGCGGCGCAGGCGGTTCGCCATCCCGTGGGCCTGGATCCGCTGGATGGACTCAGCGTGGAGCGCATGATCGCGGTGGGCCAGTCGCAGTCCGCGTTTCGCCTGGTAACCTATGTCAACGCGATTCACCCGATGCTTGAGTTGTTCGACGGCTTTGTCATTCACAGTCGCAGTAACGGCAGCGCCCCGCTGTCGCAACTGCCGCAAGCGGACCTTGCGACCCCGGAAACCGTATTCATTCGCGAAGACCTGCCGGAGCCTGTACTCACCCTGCAAACCGAGACCGATATTTTCCGCCTGGGCTCTGTCAGCCAGCGCCAGCCCGATAGCGGCGCTATTCGCTTGTGGGAGGTCGCGGGCTCCGCACACTCCGACGTGTATACGACTATCAAGGGTCCGATTGACAGGGGTGACGACCCCACGGTGGCCGATGTGATTTCCAATAACGATGCGCGTCCGCCGTTTATCAGTTGTCCACTGCCGGTAAATGACGGACCGGGACACTGGGTTGCCAGGGCCGCCGTCGCCGCGGTCGATAACTGGGTTCGCAGCGGGGAGGCGGCGCCTGCGGCGCCCTTGCTGGCTTTGAATCCGCAGGGAACCGATTTCCTGTACGATCAATTTGGCAATGTCCAGGGGGGTGTCAGGACGCCCTATGTGGACGCGCCCGTCGCGCGACTGTCGGGCGACGGCCAGCCGCCCGCGAATGCCGCATTTTGTGGTTTGTTCGGTACCACGGAACTGTTCGATGCAGCCACGCTGGGCGTGCTTTACCCGACCAGGCAGGCGTATATCGAGGCTATCGACAATGCCACCGACGAGTCGGTGGCCGCCGGCTTCCTGCTGCCGAAAGATGCGCAGCTGATCAAGGCCCGGGCGCGAACCTCTGATATCGCCGTTGGGTCCTGAGCCTGATCGCTAGTTGGCGCTGAGCGCGAGATAGAAAAAGTACATGCAGATACCGAAACCGCCGAGGAAAATCAGCGAACGCAGTTTGTCGACGTTTCCGATATACGCCGGCACGTAGGCGATTCGCAGCGCGACGAATACCAATACCGGCGTGGAGACGCCGGATAGGTCCACCCCCGCGATAAACATCGCCAGCACGGCGGCGCTGAATACCGCCAGCGCTTCCCAGCTATTGCCCTGTGCCGCCACTGCGCGCGCCCCGGCACCCGATAACTGCTGCGATTGAATGCGTGGTTCCTTGTTGTCGACACTGCCAAGCTGCTGCTGGCGGTAGTAGCCTGCAATCCAGGCACAGGTGATTGGAAGAATGCACAAAATCAACAGGCTGGTGATAACAGTGTTCATGAGTCGTATTCTCCAGTGTGGTTATCGGCCTCAATCATACGCAGCCAGGATGTGCTGCGCTACCAGTTGCGGGTCCTGCATCGGGATGAAATGGTTCATCTCTGGCAGGTAAACCTCCCTGCAGTCGGGTAGCGCAGCGGCCAGGCCCGGCCAGGTAGGGGAGGCGCTCAGGTCGGACATGTTGTGCTCCGAAGGCGCAGCGCGCAGCAGGGTGACCGGCGTGACAATCCGCGGTAGTTCGGCCAGGACGATTTCGTTGCCTTTCTGGTTCAGGTAGATGCCGGCTTCATTGATCGGGTCGCAGGCCAGTTGGTGTAGTGAATCGTCATCTGCCGGCAGCAGCGCATAATCGCAGTAATCGCGCAGCACCTCGGGCTGCCAGGTATTGAAAGGCGGGCGCTCCCGGAATCGCTCGTACATTTCGCGGGCGTCACGCCACTGGTTTTTGCGCCGGCTCACCGGGTGGTCAGTGGCGTTCAACTGTGCGGAAAATGTATGAAAAGTCGCATAGCGCTCGGCGGACATGATAACCGGGTCAATGAGCACGAGGTGCCTGAAACGCTCCGCTGCCCTCGCTGCGGCCCGGGCCAGCAGGTGTCCACCGATGGAATGGCCCACGCCGACGATGCGTTCCAGCCCGAGCTTCTCTATCAGCTGGTGGATGTCATCGGCCATTAATTGCCAGTTCGCCGTGCCGTGGCTGTCGCTCGCGCCGTGAAAGCGCAGGTCCACCGCGTAGATATGATGCCCGGGCAGCCGCTTCACGACCTGCTTCCAGCAGCGACTGTGGAAGCCGGCGGCATGCAACAGCAGGACGGGATCGCCCACTCCCGGCCATTCGACGACGGCCAGTTCGACGTCGCCGATATCGAGACGGAATTCGCGTGGTTTCTGCATGCTGTCAGCGTACCTGTGGCTTGTTCAAGGGGGTGTGAGTGTATCGCGGGTCAGCGCAGCGCTTTCCTGACCTTGGGGTCGTAGTGCTTGCGGATGAGTGAGGCCGGGTAGTCATAGTGCGGTTGCCGATACGGTGTTGGCACCAGCATCGGGGGCTTCACTACCGGATGCGCGGGACGATCAGGTCGCCGCCAACTGCGGCGGACAGGGTAGGGGTAATACCCCGAGTAGCTGGTGGTCGCATCGTAGTACTCCGCCAGGTCCGGTGCGGAAGTCCCGGCATACTTGCGCGCATCCAGTTGGCGCAGTTCGGCACGGTGTTTTTCACGCGCCATGCGGTCGGCAACCATGCGGTCCGTCGTCTCCCGCATGTCTTCCAGACGTTGCGCCGTCAGGTCGCTCGAGGGCGGGGCCTGGTTTTCTATGACCAGTGTTTCCACCACGATATCGCCGGTGGGACGCGTGTCCGAAAAACTGACCGCGCCGCTGTCATCGATGGATTTGTAGACCGTCTCGGCGACAACCGGCAAGCAGCACAGTAATGACAGTGCCGAAGCCCCTATGTGTACTGGCAGTTGCTTCATGCCCCGAAGTATAGACTCTCACGCCTCAATGGTGGAAGCCCGAGGCCTCTTCGGCGCCCTCCAGTTGGCGGCGAATGGAATTTTTGTGGTGAAGTGCCATGGTATTCACTCCCCTAGATGGTGACTTGCGGGTCGTGAAACGTCGCGGTTACGATTTGAGCAGTAACATCTCCAGTCGGCTGTCGGGCAGCAGTACGCTGCGCTCAACCCGGAAACCGTCGAGCAGCGCGGTCAATTCGCGCTGACTGTGCGGGGCGTATCCGGTGGGGGTGATGCGCCTGCTTCTCACGCTCAACTCACCCAGGTTTTGAATGCCGTAGAAATGGTTCTGCTGTGGCGCCTTGCGATTGTGCACCGAAAACGCGTGCGCCAGGCTGCCCTGCTTCAGGTGCGGGCGCAACACGCTCAGGAATGCAGTGATGGCATCGCCGTCGAGAAAATTGAACAAATCCCAGAACAGGCAGATGTCGAAAGCTGTTTCCCCTGGAAACCGCAGCAGTTCCTTAAACTGCTGTGCCTGTGTTACGGCCGGTTCCTCGCAGGCGACAATCGGGAGCGCGGGAAAAACGTCAATGAAATGCAGTTTGCAGCGGTAGTCGGAAAAAAAATCGACGGTTTCGGGCAGCGCGGAACCAATATGAAGTACCGTTACCGACCGCTCCGCGTCAAGCTGCTGGAACAGATGGGGCAGTAACTTGGAAGCCTGCGTCGACAGATTGGGCAAAGGCTGGACGGCGAGAATCGGATCAGACGCTCTTCAGGTCGAGGCCGGACGCCTTGAGTGGCTGCGCGGCGGAATGGCCGGGTTGATGTGCCTCCAGCGTAGCCCTGCCGGTGTTGGCCACCGCCGGGTCCATATCGATGCTGCCCTTGAACATGGCGCCGTCCTCCAGTGTGACCCGGGGAGCGACGATGTTTCCGTGCACGTTTCCCGATTTCGAGATGATCACTTTTTCATGACCGTTGATGTCGCCGGTCACCTTGCCATTGATTTGTATTACCTTGGCCTGGATGTCGGCGTAGACCTCGCCGGATTCACCGATCGATACCTGGTTGCCGTTGAGGTTGACCCTGCCCTCAACCCTGCCCTGTATCAGCAGGTCCTCCTCGCCGGTGACTTCACCTTTGATAACTATGCTTGGTCCTATCATGGCTGTACTCCTCGCAGGTGCGGGTGGTGCAGGAACCGGGTGGGATTGGGGCGGGGTGGAATCCTGGGCCTGGGTTGCAGTGGCTTTTTTCCTGGTTCGATCAAACATTGCAATCGTCCCCGTTTCATGGGTGTGGCCGCTCATGCTACCAGCCTGCCGACAGATTCTCCAGTACCCCGATTGGGGTGCGAAACCCCGCCTCGCAGACTCGTCTGGTGCAGCCAGGTTTCAAACCGCGTCACTGCTCGCCGGGGGTGGGGATTGATTTGTCCGCACTGATGCACTAAGTTTAGGCCAATTCTAATAGTTGAGACGTCCCGACGAGGTATACCCTATGATGCAGCGTTCCCTGATGCTCGTTCTGGTTGCAGTGCTGTCCGCGTGCGCCGCCAACCAGCAATCCAGTTCGCTGCCGGCGACTTCCGATGGTTTGCAGTTGCAACCGGATACCAGGTTTGGCGCAGTCTATCTGAAGCCGGGGGCGGACCTCAGTCAGTACAACAAGCTCGCACTGCTGGATACCTACGTGGCCTTTGCGAAGAACTGGCAGCGCAATTACAACGAGGAGGCCACCTTCGAGGACCAGGTAAGCGACCAGGACATGCAGAAAATCCGCCAGAGGGTGTCCAGCGAGTTTGCCCGGGAACTCACCAAGGTCCTGACAGCGGACGGCCGCCAGTTCGTCGAGAAGGGCGGAAGCGGCGTACTCATCCTGCGTCCGGCGATTATCAACCTGAGAATTACACAACCGGACCTGATGACGCCGGGTATGGAACAGACTTTTGTTGCCAGCACCGGCAGCATGACCCTGTTCCTGGAATTGCTCGACGGTAAGACCGGCGATCTCCTCGCCAAGATCATCGACTCCGAGGCCGCCAGCGATGACGGTATTGCCGAAGTCGCAAATGCAGTCACCAATACCGCTGATTTTGACCGGGTCGTACAGCGCTGGGCCCAATTGTTGAATGCGCACCTGAAACAACTCTCCCCCCAGTCCTGATCCGCAGCGTACTGAAGCGGGGCCAGTGCGCCGATGCTGGCCTTTTCCCGTCGCGCTCGCCGATGACACCCTGTGTGTTCGCTCGCACCTGTTCGCGACCCCATAGCCCCGGGTGGGACCTGGCCTTATGAGCGATGAGATCCGGATAAGTGACCTGGCCAATCCGCGACTTACGGCCGCGCAGCAGGCCGCCATTGCCTATGCCGACACGCTGAACCCCGAATTGACCAGCCGCAGCATACTGCGTGAGGCGCAACAGGTGACGGGGCTGGATGATTTCGGCGCAGCGGATTTCCGTTCGCGACTTGATCTGCTGTGTGACGAATGGGGTGGTGATGCCGGGTTGACCAATCTGGGCCGCCTGTCCCTGCGCAACAAGTTGCTACAGCATGCCAGCAGTCGCCTGCTGATCCATGATGTACTTTGCCGCCATCCCGAAATTCACGACGTCGAGATAAGCGCGCCGATTATCGTGGCCGGACTGCCTCGCTCCGGCACCACCCACCTGCTCAACCTGATGGCCGCGGACTCGCGATTGCGTGCGCTGCCGCTCTGGGAATCGTATGAACCGGTTCCTCTTCCGCGCGAGTCGGAGCGAACCGACGGTGTCGATCCCCGCTACCAGCGCTGTGCCGAGCAGTGGCAGATGATGCAGTCCCTGTCTCCCCTGCTGGCGGCGATGCACCCGATGAACCCCGACCACATCCATGAAGAGTTGGAGTTGATGGGGCCCGATTTTGCCTCCTACAACTACGAGTGGCTCAGCGTATCGCCGCGCTGGCGCGACAACTACTACGCAACCGACCAGACACCGCACTACGAGTACCTGAAAACCGTGTTGAAAATTCTTACCTGGCAGGATGGCGACCACAGCGGTGCCCATACCCGCTGGGTGCTGAAGTGTCCCCAGCACCTGGAGCAACTCGGTGTCCTGCGCAGTGTGTTTGCCGATGCTACCGTTGTCATCACCCACCGCGACCCGGTATCAGTCATCCAGTCGGCAATTACCATGCTCGGCTATGGACAGCGTATCAATCGCCGGCGAGTGGACCTCGACGGACTGTTCACTTACTGGTCAGACCGTGTCGTGCATCTGCTGCGAGCCTGCGTGAACGACCGGGCTGTGTGGCCCGCCGCGCAGAGTATCGATGTACTGTTCCACGAGTTCATGGCGGACGATCTCGCGACGGTGGAGAACATCTATGCCACGGCCAACCTGCGGATGACGGCGTCGGCACGCGGCGAACTGCAGCAGTTTATCAATGAGCACCCGCGCGGAAAAGACGGGCGGGTGGTGTACAGGTTGCGGGAGGATTTCGGCGTCGATCCGGCCGAGTTGCGCTCGCGTTTTTCCTTTTATTTCGACCGCTTTCCCGTGCAGGTGGAGGTGGAGTAGTCAGGACAGGTGATCCGATGAGAATCCCGATCTACAAGTCGCGCCCTGTTGAACCCAATCCAGCGAGGTTTGGCGGGCAACGTATCAATGATTTTATCGTCTTGTCAGAGGCGTTCTCCAACAGCTACCTGCTGCAGACGCCAGAGGGCAATATCCAGGTCAATGCCGGTATGGGTATCGAGGCGCCTGTCATCAAACACAATTTCGAAGCGTTTTCCAACGCGCCGCTGCGTTACCTCGTGCTGACCCAGGGTCATGTGGATCATGTCGGCGGGGTGGGCTTTTTTCGTCAACACAATCCGGGGCTCTGCGTGATAGCGCAGGCAGGCAACCCTGAACACCAGTCCTATGATGGACGACTGGCGCCGTTTCGCGGCAATCGCTCCGCCTTCGCATTCGACAGGAAATTTGCCGCGGCCTTCGAGCACTACGCGCAAGCGGGGCTCACCGAGTTTCCGCCGCAGGATGTGCCGACCCCGGATATCCTGGTGGAAGATCGGCACGCTTTCAGCCTGGGCGGGTTGGATGTTGAACTGATTGCAGTGCCCGGGGCGGAGACCAACGACTCGATGATCCTGTGGTTGCCGCAACACAAGATCTGCCTTACCGGGAACCTGTTCGGTTGTCCTTTTGGACACTTTCCCAATCTGGTGACCATTCGCGGGGACCGCTACCGCGACGCACTGACTGTCGCGGCGGCGGTACAGCTTGTGATGGACCTCGGCGCCGAGGTCATTTTGTACGGTCATCACCAGCCAGTTGTGGGCGGGGAGTTGATCGCCTCGGAATTGCAGGTGCTGCGCGATGCGATTCTCTACGTGCATGACGAAACAGTAAAAGGGATGAATGCGGGAGCGGACCTGGCCACCTTGATGGAGCGGATTCAACTGCCGCCGGAGTTGGAGGTCGGGGAGGGCTACGGCAAGGTTTCCTGGGGCGTGCGCGCGATCTGGGAGAATTACGCCGGCTGGTTCAAGCATGAATCCACCACGGAACTGTACCCCCAGCCGCGCAGTGTTATAAGCGCTGACCTGATCGATCTCGCGGGTGGACCTCAGGCGATTGTCGCAAGGGCACGGCAAAAGCTGTCCGACGGCCAGTATGTCGAGGCGCTGCACCTGCTGGACATCGTCCTGCCGGCGCACCGGCAGGCACCGGATGCGGTGGTCGCTGCGATCGAGGCGCACCAGGGCCTGCTGAAGGACAGCGCCAATTTCTGGCTGACGTCCTGGCTCGAGAACCGGATACGGTTGCTGCAGGCGACGGATTCTCGCTGACCCGCGCTGGTCAGCTATCCTGGTCGTCGGGCAGGTAATCCCGGGTCAATTCCGTTGATACCTGCCACAGTGTTGCCGCCATCGCGTCATCCTGCATATAGGGCGTGTCGCCCTTGTCCACGTTGCAGTCCGCGAAATAGAAGCCGCGTACGTCAACCAGTTCGGGGCTGGTGGCCACATAACAGGTAGTTGCAGCCCCTTCTTCAACAGTCTTCAGGAACAGCCAGCCCAGGTATTTCGCGGCCCATTGCTGCCAGGCGGGCAGGTATTGCAGCAAGTTGGTGCCGATCACGCCGGGGTGCACGCTGTTGGCCGTGGCCTCGGTGTGGGAAATCTGCGCCGCCAACTCCCGGGCACATAGCGCGTTGGCCAGCTTCGAAACGCCATAGGCCGTCCAGGGGTCGTAGAACCGGCTGCCGTCGAGATTGTCGAACTCGATACCCTTGTCGGCGCGACGATGGGCGGCGGAACTCAGTATCGTGAACCGACCCTGTGGCGCGGCCAGCACCGGCGCGCGCAACTGGTTGATCAGGATGAAATGCCCCAGGTGATTGACCGCGAACTGCTTCTCCACGCCGTTCACCCGTTCCAGTTCGGGCAGCGCCATAATGCCCGCATTGGTGATGAGGCCGTCCAGCGGGGTATGCATCGCGCGAATGGTCTCGGCGCAGCGCACCACCGAGTCCCAGTCGGCCAGATCCAGGAACAGCGGCGTCGTCTCGCCCGCGATACTGGCGCAGGCGGCGTCCGCTTTCGCCTGGGTACGGGCGATGCCGATGATATGGGCGCCGCGCAGGGCGAGCACCCGCATGGTTTCATAACCGAGCCCTGAATTCGCTCCGGTAATGGCGATGGTAAGGCCGTTGAGGTCCAGGCCCTCCGTGACCTCCTCGGCGGTGGAGTTGCTGTTGAAGGGACTGCGCGGCGGTTGGCGCGTGATGATCTGGGCCAGTGCCGCGCGGGGCAGGGCGGCGAGAATTCCCGCGGTTGCCATGTACTGCATGAACTGGCGGCGGTGAAGGTGTTCGTTGGACATGGTGCAGGTCTCCTGCTCGCATTGCAGGCCAGTATACGACAGGGCGAGACACGAATTCCGGACAACCTTTGCGACATTGTGTAGACAAACCCCGGGTTGTTGGACTATTACCGCCGGCAGGGGGTCGATTTCCTGCCACAATATCTCTAAAGTACGCACCCTGTTGAAAACCCTCCTCGCAGTCATACCCAAACACACCTTCTGTATCAGGAATAGCCCGTTGATCTCTACCGCCAATATCACCATGCAGTTCGCCGCCAGGCCCCTGTTTGAAAACATCTCGGTCAAGTTCGGCGACGGCAATCGCTACGGCCTGATCGGTGCCAACGGCTGCGGCAAGTCGACGTTCCTGAAAATACTGGACGGCAGCCTGGCTCCGACTGCCGGCAATGTATCCATTGCGCCCAACGAGCGCCTGGGCAAACTGAACCAGGACCAGTTCGCCTACGAGCAGTACACGGTCATCGACACGGTGATGATGGGGCATGAAGAGCTGTGGGCGGTGAAGCGGGAGCGTGATCGCATCTATGCGCTGCCCGAGATGACGGAAGAGGATGGCATGAAGGTTGCCGAGCTCGAAGTGCGGTTTGCGGAGCTGGATGGTTACAGCGCCGAGAGCAGCGCCGGAGAGATTCTGATGGGAGCCGGTATCGCGCAGGCGCTGCACTATGGGCCGATGAGCGAGGTCGCGCCCGGGTGGAAGCTGCGCGTGCTGCTGGCGCAGGCGCTGTTTTCGGACCCGGATATCCTGTTGCTGGATGAACCGACCAACAACCTGGATATCGATACCATCCGCTGGCTGGAGAACATGCTGAACGAGCGCAAGTGCACGATGATCATCATCTCGCACGACCGCCACTTCCTGAATGCGGTGTGTACGCATATGGCCGATATCGATTACGGTGAGCTGCGGGTTTACCCCGGCAATTACGACGATTTCATGAGCGCTTCGACAGCCGCGCGTGAACGCCTGCAGCTGCAGAACGCGAAGAAGAGCGCCGAAATAGCCGAGCTGCAGCAGTTTGTCAGCCGTTTTTCGGCCAATGCCTCGAAGGCCAAGCAGGCGACCTCGCGCGCCAGGCGCATCGAGAAAATCAAGCTGGACGAGATCAAGCCCTCCAGTCGCGTGAGCCCCTATATTCGCTTTCAACAGGAGAAGAAGCTGCACCGTCAGGCGCTCGTGCTGGACAAACTGGGCCACGGTTTTGATGAGGGGCCATTGTTTGAAAACGGCAGCATGATGCTGGAAGCCGGGTCGCGCCTGGCGGTCATCGGTGAAAACGGTGCGGGCAAAACCACCTTCCTGCGCTGCTTGATGGGTGAAATCTCGCCCCACAGCGGCAGCGTGAAATGGGCAGAGAACGCTCGCCTCGGCTACTGTCCCCAGGACAGCACCCGTGACTTCGACTGCGAGCTGAATCTCTTTGACTGGATGAGCCAGTGGCGTAAACCCGGCCACGATGACCAGATTGTGCGCGCGACACTCGGTCGCCTGCTGTTCTCTTCAGACGATTTCAGGAAGCGGGTCAGCGTCTGCTCAGGCGGCGAGAAGAACCGCCTGCTGTTCGGCAGGATGATGATGCAGGATGCCAACGTGCTGGTGCTGGACGAGCCGACCAACCACCTGGACATGGAGAGCATTGAAGCATTGAACCTGGCGCTGGAGCACTACGACGGCACGCTGATATTTGTCAGCCACGATCGTGAGTTCGTGTCGTCGCTGGCGACGCGCATTATCGAAATCAGGGATGGCGCACTGGTGGATTTCCAGGGCAGCTATGACGAGTACCTGTCGAGCCAGCAGGCCGCCGAGCGACTGGCCAGCGTGTCCTGAGGCCCTGTGCCTGGCCCGCTCCCGTTTGTGGGCGTCCCGCCGTCAATCGGGCTCCACGGCGATCGCCCATCGTTCGCGGCACAGGGCGATCCACTCCCTGAGGCCGGCGCTGTGGAATTTCTCACGGTGCGTTATCAGGAACCACTCGCGGCGAAAGTCGCGCGTCGGTACCGCCAGCGGCACCAGTGAGCCGCGGCTGAACGCATCCGCCAGGCACACGCGTGACAGGCAGCCTACACCCAGGCCTGCCTCAACCGCGCGCTTGATGGCCTCCGTATGCTGCAATTCCATTGCGATATGCAGGTCCGTCAGTATGCCGTGCATGGAGCGTTCGAAGGCCTGCCGCGTGCCCGAACCGCGTTCGCGCACAATCCACGGGAGCGCCAGCAACTCGGCATCGGACACCGCCGCGGCGCGCGCCAGCGGGTGACCGGGGGCGGCGAAAACCACCAGCTCATCCTGGCGCCAGTGCACGATGTCGAGGTCGGGATGCTGGAGTTCGCCCTCGATGAGGCCCATATCCAGTTCGAAACCGGCCACTTGCGCGGCGATGGCCTCGGTATTGGCCACGCGCAATGCGATGTCGGCGTGCGGGTGCCGCGCGCGGAAATCGGCGATCATGCCGACAGCGATATAGTTGCCGATGGTCAGCGTCGCCCCGACATGCAGTCGACCGATCACGTCCTCTCCGGCCAGCGCCTGTTCCAGGGCCCTGGCCTGCTCCAGCAGGTTCTCGGCCTGCGGGCGCAACTGCTGCCCCAGTTCGCTGAGGCGCAGCCGCTTGCCCAGTCGGTCGAACAGTTTTATCCCGAACTGGCTTTCCAGCTCGCGCAGCGAACCACTGGCGGCGGACTGGGACATGGCCAACGCGTCCGCGGCACGCGTGACATTCTCGAAACGCGCCGTGGCGAGAAATACCTCAAGTTGCCGCAGGCTGTAGCGCATGGCTGGCCTCATATATCTAAAAAAACGATAAACGTAATCAAATATACTCGTTTTACCGATTAAAGGAAGTGTTTTATCGTCCGTGTCAGGTTATTCAAGCGGGTATCGCCATGGCACATGTATTGAGAGAAGAAGTAACGTCGGTTCACCACTGGACGGACCGGCTGTTCAGTTTCAAGACGACACGCAACGCCGGGTTCCGGTTCAAGAACGGGCACTTCACGATGATCGGACTGGAAGTGGAGGGCAAGCCGTTGATGCGAGCCTACAGCCTGGCCAGTGCGAATTACGAGGACGAACTGGAGTTTTTCAGCATCAAGGTACCCGACGGCCCCCTGACATCCAGGCTGCAGGGGATCAAGGTGGGCGATGGCCTGCTGGTGAACAGCAAGTCGACCGGGACGCTGGTGCAGGACAACCTGCTTCCCGGCAAGCACCTGTACCTCATCGCTACCGGTACCGGGCTGGCGCCGTTTCTCAGCATTATTCGCGACCCGGAAATCTACGAGCACTACGACAAGATCGTACTGACGCACGGTTGCCGCTACACCGAGGAGCTGGCGTACCGTGAACTCATCACCGAGCATTTACCCAGTCACGAATACCTCGGTGACGCAGTGCGCGACAAGCTGATCTACTACCCGACAGTGACGCGTGAAAAGTTCGAGAACAACGGGCGCCTAACTGACCTTTTGCGCAGCGGCAAGTTGTCCGACGATATCGGTCTGCCGCCGATTGATCCGGTACGTGACCGGTTCATGATCTGTGGCAGTCCCAGCATGCTCAAGGATATCTGTGCGCTGCTCAACAGTCGCGGCTTCGAAGAGTCGCGCCACGGCGACGCTGCGCACTACGTGATCGAGCGGGCCTTTGTAGAGACCTGACGCGCAAGAATGACGGCGTGACGCGGGGGACAGGTCGCGCCGCCAGGACTTGCGGAAGCGCCGATGGCGACGGCCGCAGTCCCGCGCGGCGATGTGCGTCTATTTGCAACGTGCTATCATTGCGCCTGTTTTTCAGGGCGAGCTCACAGCGATGGTTCCACCGATATTGACTGCCGATGGCATCCGGGACGAAATCTCCTGTCCCTTCTGCGGCAGCGATAACTATTCTCCGGTAACCGGGCCCATGGCTGATGTGACCGGTGCGAAAGTGGATGCGCCCTACGACACGATGCTGTTCCAGATGGTGAAGTGTCACGACTGCAGGCTCAACTACCAGCGCATCCAGCCAACGCCCGAGGACATAGGCAAGTTTTACGACAGCGATTACTTCTGCTACGTGCCGATCAGTGAGCGCGGGTTCATCGTAAAGTTGCTGACGACCCTGAGTGCGAAACTCCTGGTAAAAAAACTGCGTAAAGTCGCTCCCTCGGATACCTGTACCCTGTTCGATTACGGCTGCGGGTCCGGGCCCTGGTTGCGACTGCTGAAGATGGCGAATGCCCCCTGGAAACTGACAGGCTCCGAGATCGATCCGGCGCTGGTAAGGATCGTGCAGGAGGCGGGTTTTGAGGCGGTGGTTGCCAATGACGAAGACCTGCTGGAAAAGGTCAGTAGGGAGTCCGTGGGTATATTTTTCATGAACCACGTAATCGAACACGTCCGCAGTCCGTTGAGCCTGCTCGAGAAGATCTACACGCTTCTGGAGCCCGGTGGTATTGTGTATGGGCAAACCCCCGACAGCGATTGCCTGGAGGCCCGCGTGTTCAGGGATCACTGGACGCAGTGGCACTTGCCGCACCACCTGGTGGTCTTCGACAAGGCAAGCATGCGACAGCATGCGGTAAAGGCCGGATTCGAAGTGGTGGAACTGTCCAGTTCACCCTCCGCCGCCACGCAGTGGGCGGCCTCGCTGCTCTGGTCCTGGAGTGAGCGAGTGGGGCGTAAGTACCTGGCGACCAAAGAGCCGCTGCAGGGTCCCCTGACTCTGCTTTTCGCGCCGCTGTCCCTGCTGCAGTCAAAGATTGCAAATACCAGTCATATGGATTTTATCCTCCGCAAGCCGGTGGCCGGTTAGGTGGGCAACGTGAGCGCAGTCGAGAAACAACAGATAATCCAGGCCTATAACCGCATCTCCAACTGGCGTGGATTCCTCGACCTGGCGGTTCACTGGGGTGCGATCCTGCTGGTCTTTTACGCGGTTTATCACACGCAGAGCATTCTGCTGGCGATCCTCGCCATGTTGATCATTGCCGGCTTGCAGAATTCCCTGGCGAGCCTCGGACACGAGACCTTTCACTACAAGGTGTTCACCACCAGGAGACTGAACAGTATTGTGGGCGGCTTCTTCTACAGCTACCCATTGGGCGTGCCGTACCAGAATTACCGGCAGCGGCATCTCGAGCATCACCGCAGTGTTGGCACAAGGGTCGATCCCGACTGGGGGAACTACCAGGGTCGACAGTATGAATCCGCGCCCGCGGTGTACAGGTTTTTCCTGGGAAAGCTGTTTGGCGCTTTCCTTGTTGTCAATATTCTCGCGCTGGTAACCCGCAAAACCCCGCCGATGCTGATGGAGAAGCAGGATGAGAGTCCGGCCAGGGAGTTCGCCCTGGTGGCGGTCACCCAGCTTGTGCTGTTTGCGCTGATATCAGTGTGCTTCTCCTGGTGGATGTACTTTGTCTTCTGGTTGCTGCCGCTGTTTACGCTGACAAGTACCTTGATTGGGGTGCGCGCCTGGCTGGAGCACAATGATCCCGACGAAGAATCGGGCCCCGATGTGCGGCTGTTCGATTACCACCCCAACTGGCTGGAACACTTTTTAATCTCGCCCTGCCACTTCCACCTGCATGCGATACACCATGCGTTCCCGGCTGTACCCCACTACCGCCTCGCCGCGTTGAAGCGCGAACTGGCGGAAAAGCAGATAAGCTACCCCTGTCAGGACAGACCCGGTTACATCCGGAGCCTGTTCTCGCAGTTGGCGAAAATTGCCTGAACACCCGGGAGCTTCGCTGTTGCGCGATTACTGCAGCCATTGCAGCACACGCTCAAGCTGGTACTGGTAGAAGGGGTTGTGACGCAGTCGCAGCAGGAAGTCCCCCGGTATTTTCAACACCCCTCGCTCGCCCTGCATTGCCTGTTGTCCCAGGAATATCTGCGCACCATCCGCCGGGCGACGCTGCCCGTACAGGGGATCAGTGGGCGGAAATGGCAGGGCCACATGAGAGAGCGAGAACACAGCCGCGGGCCAGGCCTGAGCGAGGTCTTCCCTGCGGGAGTGGCCCGCTGCGTAGGGTAATTTTGTGTATGCGGAAACCGCGCGGCTGTCGCTGCTTGAATTGGTCACCAGTGTGAGTGTGAACGGCAGTTGTTGGTCGGCTATCAGTCTGGCGGTGAAGGGGCCGGGGTCCCTCACCAGCAAGCTGGTATTGGCGGCAAAGCGATTGATATCGAATACCACCAGTTCGTCGCGCTCCGGGGGCAGTTTCAACAACAGCCGGTCGACCACCGCGTTG
Organism: Gammaproteobacteria bacterium; assembly: GCA_030427485.1. Classification (GTDB taxonomy): domain Bacteria; phylum Pseudomonadota; class Gammaproteobacteria; order Pseudomonadales; family Halieaceae; genus Marimicrobium. Next base: position 37,926 of record JAUICG010000006.1, on the reverse strand, counting down.
TTGGAGACAGTGTCATCGACAGTGGATTTCAGAACGAGCATTGGCGGTAGGGGCGGGTCGGCGGCGGTTCGCTTCGCCAGTCGATCGGCCACAGAGCGGGTGATCTCGTAGACCTGCTCGGCCGCGTTGGTCGCGAAGGAATTGTACTTGTACGGGTCGAACTCGGGTGCTATGTCCAGCCAGGCCAGTCTATCCAGCCCCGGCAGGTGCGACAACCGGCGGCTCCACTTCGCCAGGGCCGCCGCCGGACTGACACCGATCGCGGGGGAGATCAGCACCAGGCGGGCGACCGCCGGCAGTGTCGCCTGTCCTTCGGGAGAAGATGAGTAGTCCAGTACATAGTCCAGCGCCAGCGCAGCGCCCGTGGAGTAACCGACTATGTACAGCGGCCGACCGGACGCTCGCTGCGCCAGGTGCATCATGCCGAGCCGGACCACGGCGGCCATGTCCCGCCACTGCAGGTCGAGCAGACCGGACGGCAGGGTTCCGTGGCCCGGCATGCGCAGGCCGAGCACGGTGTAGCCGCGCCGCTGCAGCGTTTCGCCCAGGGCGCGCAGGCTGTAGGGAGAATCCGACATGCCGTGGAGTAACAGCACACCGGCGCGGGGAGCGTCATGGCGCAGTTCAAACGTTCTGTTCCAGTCGGGCTGTCGCCGCTCCGGATCCGCGAGACTGCCCGTGCTGTAGCGCTGCAGGACCCCGGCGGGGCCTGTGGCGGACCTGGCGTAGATTCGCTGCCGCAGTTCGGTGAACAGCGCCTCCTCCAGTCGCAAATAGTCGTCAAGGTTGGTGATGTCGCCGGCCACTTCCCCGGAGTACTCCCCCTGCAGGATTTCCGTATGCCAGGGCATCAGTTCGTCACTGCCACAGCCGCAGAGCAGGATTAGCGTGCACAGGAGTGTGGCAAGGCCTGAATTCCGTGCGGGTGTTTTCAATGGCAATTTTTCCTTGTAGCTGTTGGCATCCAACAACAATATAGGTTTAATCGCACAGTGATCCAAGCGCATGGCCGGGTTTGTTTCACGGCAGGGCGTTTGGCTGACAATCCCGTTATGCGCGCCGTTGACAGTCGACTTTGCCGGCAAGAATATTCGCAACGTCCGGGAGACCGGTTCAGGAGATTGTATGTTATATAGAAGCCGCCGGGTGTTTACGGGCTTTTGTCTTGCTCTGTTGCTTGCAGCCTGCGCCGCGATGCCGTCCGATCTGCAGGTCAGTACAGATTACAACCACAGTTACGATTTCAGCGGCGTCCACAAGGTGGCGATCCAGCCGATCGCCCGGGACACGCTCGCCACCATGATGACCAGCGATGAACAGATCAGCCGGATCAATCTCGCCCTGAGCGCCGAATTGCTGCGCCGCGGCTTCCAGGTGGTGCCCACCAACGCAGATGCCGATATCTTCCTGTCCTGGAAATTCCTGCCGCCGGAGAAAGACGAGGTCGCGACGTTCGACCCCGCGACCCAGCAGATCACCGGGGGCACGCTGTATGTCAACATGATCGATCCCGTGATGCTGCAGTCAGTCTGGCGCGCGACGCTGCACTCGAATATGCGCAACCAGCCGGATACGGAGGAGGCCGCGCAGTATCGCCAGAAAGCAGCGCAGGCTGTCCTCGCGGATTTCCCGCCCGACCCGACAGCGGGTTGACGCGCGGCCTCCATGAGATTTGACCAGCTCGGTCTTTCGGCCCCCCTGTTGCAAGCGATTGCGGACAGGGGTTACCGGAAGCCCTCGGCGATCCAGGCCGCTGCCATTCCCGCGATACTTGCCGGCCGCGACCTGATGGCCACCGCGCGGACCGGCACCGGAAAAACCGCCGCGTTCACCCTGCCGGTTCTGCAGCGGTTGTCGGAAGGTGATGACGCAGGTCGACCGCATCGGATTCGCGCGCTGCTACTGACGCCCACGCGAGAACTCGCTGCGCAGGTGGCGGACAGCGTGGCGAAATACGCTGCCTATCTCTCCCTCCGCTGCGCCGCGGTATACGGCGGGGTGAAGAGCGATCCGCAGGTCGCAGCGCTGCGACAGGGCACAGATATCCTCGTGGCAACCCCCGGGCGCCTGCTGGATTTGTATCAGCAGGGCGCGTTGGCCTTCACAGCATTGGATATCCTCGTGCTGGACGAGGCGGATCGCATGCTCGACATGGGTTTTATCGAGGATATCCGCCGTATCCTCGAGGTCTTGCCCCCACGGCGCCAGAACCTGATGTTCTCCGCGACGTTTTCCGGTGACACCCGGGCCCTGGCCAGGACGATCCTGCGCAAGCCGCTGGAATTGTCGGTGTCACCGGCGAATGCCACAGCGGTGGGGGTGGAACAGTGCCTGTACCCGGTGGACAAAAAGCGCAAGAGCGCCCTGCTGCTGGAACTGATCGTGCAGAACGACTGGTGGAAGGTGCTCGTATTCACCCGCACCCGGCAGGGCGCCAATCGTGTTGCGCAGGCCCTGGAGCAGGCGGGTGTCCACGCCCTGGCGATTCACAGCGACAAGAGCCAGCACGCCCGCACGCGTGCGCTGGCGGGTTTCAAGGCCGGTGAGGTGCGCGTGCTGGTTGCTACGGACATCGCGGCGCGCGGGCTGGATATCGGGCAGCTCCCGCGGGTGCTTAACTTCGACCTGCCCGGCGTGGCGGAGGACTACGTGCATCGCATCGGGCGCACCGGTCGCGCGGGTTCCACCGGCCGCGCGTACTCACTGGTCTGCGCGGACGAAATCAGGCAACTGAACGCGATAGAGCAACTGATCCAGCGGCATATTCCACGCGACTATATAGGGGGCTTTGAACCTGTTCACGAGGTGCCCCGCAGCGCGCCCCTGCGCATGCCGGTGAGGTCGCGGCGGCCAGCCGCGCGCAAGCCGTCCGGCGCCACCAGATCCGGACGCAGCGGGCCCGCAGCCGCCGGGCGCAGACGGGACGCCGGGAGCTCCCGCCGACCGCGGCGCGGCCGGCGCGGCGGCGCTCGCCAGGGTCAGTAGCCGGCTTCGCCCGCGCGCAGTATTTCGGAGAATTCCCTGTCCAGCAGCGCGTACCTGTCACTGCGGGGCTTGAGGACGTAGATCGGGTCGCTGACCTGGTCCAGGTCGTAACCCTGTTTGCGCAGTTCACCCTTGACCATCTTGAACGTTCCGGTCGTGTCCAGCTCGCGCTGGATGCGCAGGAACACCGGGCGTGCGTAGGGGGGCAGGTGTTCGTTGACGTAGGCGGAAAAACTGTCCAGGTCCAGCTTGTCCGTCCCGGGTGCGAGTACCAGGGCCGCCATACCGGCCCTGCCGTCGGCCTTGGGGATTTCCACGCCATACACATTGCAAAAGTCGACCTGCGGATGACCGTTGATGATCTCACCGACCTCGTTGGTCGAGACATTCTCAGACTTCCAGCGAAAGGTGTCGCCAATGCGGTCGACGAACTGGTAGTGGGGCAGCCCCAACGAGAACCCCACATCCACCGTCTTCATCAGGTCGCCGGTGTTGAACCAGGCGTCGCCTTGCACAAACACATCGCGCAGGATTTTCTTCTCGGTATCTTCTTTACTGGTGTAACCCTCGAACGCCGTTTTCTCGGTAATCTTGCCGAGCAGCAGACCGGGCTCGCCGGCGCCCACTTTTATCAGGCGACCTTTGGCATCGCGTGCGATTTCATCGGCATCCACATCGTACTTGACCAGGGCGATGGGGATACTGGTGGTACCGACCGTACAGTCCTTGTTCAACATATTCACGAAGGCGACATTGCCTTCACTGGAGCCATAGAATTCAGCGATTCGTTTGATGCCGAAACGCGATTTGAATTCATGCCAGACGTCCGGGCGCAAACCGTTGCCCATCATCACTGTCAGCGTGCTGCTGTGATCGTCCGCCTGTTGCGGCGTGTTGAGCAGATACCGGCAGAGCTCGCCGATATAGATAAAACAGGTCGCACCGCTCTCCCGGATGTCGCTGAGAAAGTTGCTGCCGGAAAATTTGCGCCGGATGAACATACTGGCCCCGGTGGAGAAGGAGGCGCCCACGCCCAGGAACAGGCCGGTGCCGTGATAGAGCGGCAGGCACAGGTAGATACAGTCATTCTCATTGCATTTGAGGCCGCCCTTGTAGGACATGGCTGAGGCGAGCAGGTAGCGACGATTGGAGATCACCGACGCTTTCGGCAGGCCGGTCGTGCCGGAGGTGTAAATGTACAGCGCGGTATCGGCCAGTGTATTCTGCCCGGTTTGCGGCGGGTTCGCGGCGGGTTTTCCCGCGCTCTCCTCGTCGAAATCAAGGGCCCAGTCGGGACAGGGCTTTTCCTGTTTGTCGCTGACATACAGCCAGTTTTCGATACCTTGCAGTTCCGCTTCGCCGCGTACCTGGTCGACCGCTTCCAACTGCTCCTCGCCGAAAATGCAGAGTTTCGATTGCGTGATGTTGATGCAGTGAATCAGCGGTTTACCGGTCAGGTTGGTGTTGATCAGTGCGGCGATAATGCCCAGTTTATTGAGCGCGATAATCGCGGCGATAAACTCGATGCGGTTTTCCATGATCAGGCTGACCGCGTCGCCGCGTACCAGTCCCTGGGTGCGCAACGCGGCGGCATAGCGATTGGCCTGGGCATTGAGTTCCGACCAGGTCAGGCGCCGACCCTCAAAAATAACCGCGGTGTGATTCGGAAAGCGGGCGGTGGTGCGCTCTACCCTCGCAGCGAAACAGTCTCGAGTGCTGGAAGGTTTGGGCTTAACTTCCTTCACAATTTGCAGCAGGGTGGAAGCCTCTGCCACGGTGGACACAATATTACGCAAACTCATAGAATTCAGCTTCTTTTAAGGATTATCAGCAGAAGATAGCCCGTCTGTTTGCCAGCGGCAAGTCGCCGCGCCGTTTATTTTGAGGTGTGCCGAGGCGCGGCGATCAGGGGCCCAGCAGATTTGCGACCTTGCCCGCTGAGAGCTTGGAAAACCAGGCCTCGTCATAGGCGCGCTGCAGCAGGTTGATCGCCGACAGCGCTGACACGACACGCTCGGCGAATGCCGCACGGTTGCTGCGCAGCTCGTTTTTGCGGCCGTCCAGCAGCGCCAGGTGGGCGGCCAGCCGCAGACCATTGGTAAACAGGTCCTGGGAAACCGAGGATTCACAGCTGATAGTCCGCCGTAGCAGCATTTGCTGGCCCTGGGCCAGCAGTTGTCGGGTGAATGCTTTCTGGTCGTGCACCGGCCGGTCGTCCATATCCAGCAGGGCCACGGCGATTATCAGGTAGGCCTCGGTGATCGAACGCAAAATGGCGTGGCCAAAACGCGGGGGTTTTTCGCACAGCAAGGTCTGGATCGAATAATCGCTGTTGTCCCAGTTCGGGTAGCGACGCCCGGTCTCGTGTAAAACGTCTGTCCAGAACTCCGCGGCTGGTTTATAGAAGAACTCGAACTTGTACAACTCCCGCAGCGCCATGACGTTGCCGCGCAGTGAATCGGCATTGGGCAGGTCGATGTCCCGGGCGCACATCGCCAGACCAATTTCTCCCAGTGCGGCGTGTAGAAAGTAATGGGTGATGGTGTTGCGGTAGTAAGCGGCGGCCAGGCGCTGCTCGCCGGGGATGTAGTAGACAGGTACAAGGCCTCCGTCGAAGGACTTGACGAGGCCGGCCTTTACCAGGGCAAGCACCGCCGCGCTGACCTGCGCTTCGTTGCTCAGGCTGAAGCCGGAGGAGGCCGGTAGTTTTTGCTCCCGGATAAGCTCCTCGATGCCCGCCGACTGGCTGTACATTTCCGCCGCCGTCAGTGCGCGCTTGTTGGCGCCCAGTAACACCATGGCCAGTACATCCGCCGATTTAATCGGGGTGATCTGTTCGATCCTCGTGCACACCTCAAACGCCATACGCGTCACGTCGAAATGCGGCTGGCCTTTGCTGCCGGGCTGCGGCTCTGGTGAATCCGCGGGGGGCTGCTCCAGCGGCACGGGATCGCCGTAGCGCACATACACTTTGCCGTAGGGCTGGCGCATGCCGAAAACATAATTGAGGAACCAGCGCAGCGACTCCTTGCGCTTGGGCAGCCCGCTCTGCAGCGCGACGTAATCGTCAATTTCGGCGATGCGATCGAATGCGATGGACACCGGGACCAGCACCACGTTTTTGGTCTGCTCGCGATGGCAGGACTCCACTACCCAGTTCAACAGGCCCAGCTTGGGCGGTGATAATTTTCCGGTCCGTGAGCGTGTACCCTCTATCGACCACGACAGCGGCACGCGATTGCGAATCAGGTGATCGATATAGTGCCGAAAGACGAGTTTGTAGACAGGGTCCTCCTGGAATGTGCGGCGCAGGAAAATGGCCCCCACCCGGCGCGCGAGCGCGCCGAAGCCGAGAAAATTCATATTGATGCCGGCAAAAATCAGCGGCAGCGGGCGAAACCGGTTCTGGTACAGCGACAGTAGAAACACGAAACTGTCCATGTGCGACTTGTGCGACCAGAGAAAAAGCAGCAGATGGTCCCTGGACAGGGCGCGCAGTTCTTCCAGTTTTTCCATGTTGATATCGAGTTCAGCTTCGTAGCTGCGGGTATAGATGAACCGTGCCAGCTTCGACATCGGCCGCAGCCAGGCTTCCTGTGGCGTCGCCTCTATCTCCTTGAGGCACTTGCGCGCGTATACCTGCGCCTGTTCCAGCGTTTTGCCGCTGGCGTCGGCGGCTTCCTGGAGTTCTGCCAGAAACGCGGTTTCCCGCAGTATGACATGGGCGGCCGGGCAGGCGGTCATAGCTTGAACACTCCGAATAGAGCGGCGTGATCTGAAAGGTCACGCCAGAGTCCGGTACTCAGTCTTTGGCACGCCGCCGGCTGCAGGCCGCGGTAGTAGATACGGTCCACCGGGAGCATGGGTCGCCATACCGGGAACGTCAACGCGTGGCGTCCTTTCATCTGGACGAAGAGTTCCTCCAGGCCGAGGTCGGTGTGCAGATGGGATTCTGCGCGGCGGCGCCAGTCATTGAAATCGCCGGCAATAATCATCGGCTCATCCCTGGGCACATGGCTGTTTATCCGGTCTGTCAGCGCCTGCAACTGCTCACGGCGTTCCTGTTCAAGCAGGCCCAGGTGTACACACAATGTATGCAGTCGCATTTTTTTGTGCGGGAGTTCGATCACCCCGTGCAAAATACTGCGACTGGAGCGGGGAAAGACCGATACATCGATATTTTCAAAACTCGCGAACGGGTACATGCTGAGGATGGCATTGCCGTGATCGCCCTTGCGGTAGATTGCATTGCGGCCATAGGCATAGTGAGGCCACGCCTCTTCGGCAAGGTATTCGAAGTGCGGCTGGTCGGGATAGGAAAAGCGTCTGCGCTTGGCCGCGCTCTTGATGGCGGTGCCGTGGATCTCCTGCAGGAAGACAATATCGGCGCCCGTTTCGGCGATTCTCTCGCGCATGGAATCCAGCACAAATCGGCGGTTGCCAGTGCAGTAGCCCTTGTGGATGTTGTAGGTCAGAACGTGGATTTCCTTGCTCACGGGCGCTCCACCGACACAGTCTTGAATTCCCTAAACACCCGCTTATTTCCTTGATTTGCGTGATTCAATGGCTTTAACCGTCCAGGACATTACATAATCGAAGCCGCTGGCCGCGGCCAGAAACAGCACTGCGGCAGTGCCGGCCAGCGTCAGTTCGGGCGGTATGTTATCCAGTACTTGTGACAGCAATACCAATACACAGAAGCCTATCTGTATCGCCATATTGCCCTTGCTTAGCCGCGAGGCGGCAAAATCGAATGGACCGATGAACGTGTAGTAGGCGGCAGCGCCGACAACGATGATGAGGTCGCGCGCGATTACCGCGATCGCCAGGTACCAGGGCACCAGTTCAACCACGGCCATGCAAACAAAAGTGACGGTGATGAGCACTTTATCGGCGATGGGGTCGAGTATGGCACCGAAGCGGGAAAAGGCGTCGAGGCGCCGGGCGAAAAAACCGTCGAGGGCATCTGTCACACCCGCGACGACGCCGGTCAGCAGCGCCAGGTCATACTGTTCGCGCAGGATCAGCAATCCCAGCGGCGCGGCGAGGAGCAGGCGCAGGAAGGTCAGGCCGTTGGGGAGATATTGCAGCATACCCGCTTCTAGTCCCCGGGCTGCTGCAGCAGGTACACGGCGAGTTCGCGGCGCTCGGTTGCGCTTAGCGGGAACACCGGCATCGGGGACTGCGGGGCTTCAAGTACGTCGATCACGGCGCCGTAGCCGAGGCGCTGCGCCAGATCGTCGAGTTCTACGGGGTTGGCACCCTGTTCGTGGCAGGTTTTGCACTGGTAACGCTGGTAGAGTTGACGACCGTTTTCCGCCATCTGCGCGAGATCGGCCGTTGCCAGCCACGCGGGCGGTTGTGCGTCCAGGCGACTGACTGTCGGGACGACCATCGGCGCAGCCGCGCTCCCCCCGGATTTGCCCGCGCGGTCTTTCCGGTAGGTCACCCGATAGATGGCGCCGGCGTAGTCGTCGCTGATGAAGATGTCGCCATCGGGCCCCTGCGCTACGTCCACCGGCCGACCGCTGATATCGCCATCCTCGAGGAAACCGGTGAGAAAATCGCGCTCTTCGATACCGTCCTCCGTCCAGTGCAGGGATACCACCTTGTAGCCGTCGGGTGAACTCCTGTTCCAGGAACCGTGCAGGGCGGCCAATGCACTGCGCCGGTATTCGGGCGGCAGGCCGTCGGCATTCAGGAAAGTGATGCCAAGCGGCGCGTTATGCGGTCGAAAACCGTGTGCCGGCGGGATGGGTGCGCGCTGCCCGGCGAGAGGATCGTCCCCCATGTCCGGATCGGGGATATTGTCGCCATTGAAATAGGGCCAGCCGTAAAACCCGTCCGGCTCGATTCGATTCAACTCACAGGGGGGAAAATCGTCGCCGAGCATGTCGCGGCCGTTGTCCGTGGCGTAGAGCGCGCCGCTCCACGGCGCCCAGTCGAAGCCGACACTGTTGCGCAAGCCGGTGGCGATGATCGCAGCCCGGCTCCCGTCCAGTTCAAATCGCATCATCGTCGCCCGCCTCGGGTCATCCTCTTCGCAAATATTGCAGGTGGATCCCTGTGCCAGGTAGAGCTTCTGGTCCGGCCCGATGCGGAGGGTTTTGGACCAGTGGTTGCCGTTGTCGCTGAGGCCTTCCACCAGCGGCTGGATGTCGCCTGTGACGGTGCCGCTGCCACTGTCGAAACGTATCCGCCCAATGCGATTTGACTCCGCGATATAGAGCCAGTCGCCGTTGATATCCAGCCCCAGCGGCCTGTTCAGCCCCGCAATCAGCGTTTCCCGGGCATCCGGGTGGCCGTCGCCGTCGGCGTCACGCCGCAGCAGGAGAATGTCGCCGGCCCCCGGGCGACTGACCAACAGGTCCCCCGCAGGCGTGAAGCGCAGGAACCGGGCGCGCGGCACTTCGCCGGCGTACAGTTCCAGCGAGAACCCGTCCGGTACCTGGTAGCGCTGGCGCACGGTGGTATCGTTCGCCGCCGGGCCCGGGAGGCCCAGCATGGTATTGAGCAGCATGGACAGGCTGCTGGTGCTGATCTGGCCGCTGGCCAACAGTCCACCGATCAAGGCGGCGAAGAGGGCGACCAGCACCCCCAGGCTAATCAGGATTTTACGCATGGAACTGTCCCGTACTGATTCTGCGGAGCCCGAAAACCGGGCGTTTGGCGGGAATATAACACAGGCTCGGCGATGATACGGGTGCTTACCCGGGCGGCCCTTACCTGAGCCGGGCGCTCTGCGCCAGACAATTTTTCTCCTTTTGTGGGTTTCAGGGCATTTATCTGGAGAAAACTCCACATATTTGTGGACAGCGGTGGTGCCCACCCCTAGTGTCAGAGACTGTAGACAGCTTGCCGCCGCTTCAAATGTCGGTTGTGGAGTTGTTGTAACGTCGTGCAGATGATCGAATCGGGACGTCAGGCAGCCATGCTTAAAACCCTCAAGATACCCACCAGCGATTTGAGTATTGGTATGTATATCAGCGGGCTGGACCGCCCCTGGCTGGAAACGCCGTTTATCACGCAGGGATTCCTGATCGAATGCCCGGAAGATATTCGCGAGCTGCAAAAGTACTGTCAGTCTGTCTATGTCGACAGTCGGCGCAGTTCCGCCATCGGTAACATTATTCGTCGCGCTCCGGCCGGGACCTCGCGGCCTCCCGAGTCGCGAAAGGCCAAGGAGCCGCCGAAGCGCAGCGATGATAACGCGGCCAAGAGCCTGAGAGATCGGCCGCGTGTGCCCCTGAGCCACATTTTCCTGGGCCGCACGCTCAAGTCCTACCGCGATGACAGCAGGTGGGAGGAGGAACAGCCGCGCGCCCAGCGTTTGTTGAACACGTTGATCGGCGATATTGACGATATCTTTGAGCATGTCAGCGCCGGTCAGAAGCTGGATGTCATCAAGTTGCGTAAATCGGTTGAGCCGATGGTCGACAGTATCAGCCGCAATCCCGACGCCTGTTTGTGGGTCAGCCGCTTGAAGGACCATGATCAGTACACCTACCATCACGCCTTGAGCGCGGCTATGTGGTCGGTATCTCTGGGTCGCCAGTTGGGTCTTCCTCGGCGTGACCTGCGCTCGCTCGCGATGGGCTGCATGCTGATGGATATCGGCAAGCTGCGCGTCGATCGGGCGCTACTACAGGCGGAACGGGCGCTGACCACCGAGGAATCGGCTGAGGTGGCGCTGCATGTGAGTCACGGCCTCGATATTCTCAAAGAGTGCGGCATTCTCAACCAGGATGTCATCGATATCGTGGCCTATCACCACGAGCGCTTTGACGGGTCGGGATACCCGGCGGGCATTTCAAAGGACCGAATTCCGCCCTTTGCGCGCATTGCCGCCATCGTCGATACGTATGACGCTGTTACCAGCAACCGCAACTATGCGCAGGCGATCTCACCCAGCGAGGCGATCAAGCTACTGTACGATCTGCGCGACCAGGACTTCCAGGCGGAACTGGTGGAGGCCTTCATCCAGGCGATAGGTATCTACCCTGCCGGTACACTGGTGGAACTGTCGACCGGTGAGGTCGGCGTGGTAGTCGCCGAGTACCGCACGGCCCGGCTGCGTCCCAAGGTCCTGCTGGTGCTCGATGCGCACAAGAATCGGCTGCCCGTTGCCACGGTGCTGGATCTGCAGGAAGTCAGTTCCGAGCAGGAGGCGCCCTCCGTGTCGATCAGGAAGAGTCTCGAACCCCACGCATACGGTATCGACCTGTCTGAAGTGAGCGGACTCTAACTGTCGGAAAGGCGCCTGCTGCATCGACACCAACCCGGTTAGGCTCTATATTGGCGGCTTGTTGACAGTCGCATGTAGAGTTACCGGGTATATGAAAGTGAAGAGCACGTACACAATCATGGCAGCTATTGTTATCGCGATGGCAGTCGGTGGCTGTGCCTCGACAGCCGATCAGGATTCCATCGCGATAGAGCGGCGCCTGTCCGCAGCCGGCTTTCAGATGAAGCTTGCCAACACACCCGAAAAGATGGCGCACCTGAACCGCCTGGGCCAGCGCCGGCTGGTGCCGATGGAAATGGATGGCACGACGGTCTTTGTCTATGCCGACGGCACCGGCTGCAAGTGTGTCTATGTCGGGTCCCAGGCGAATTACCAGGAATTCGAACGCCTTTCGATTCAGCGGCATGTCGTGGATGAGCAGCGCCAGACCGCCCGGGATATCAATATGGCCGTCAGCAATGAGACCATGAACTGGGATTTGTGGGGAGCCTGGCCGCGGCCTATACTTTATTGACCCGGCGCCCTCCCAACGGTGATTCTTTACTCTGCAATGTATTTCTTGCGTTGGGTCATGGTCGTGCCGAAACATAAGCGGGACAATGCGCCCGGCTATCGCTTGTGGGATTGCAGGTAAATCGGGCTGCGGAGGAGGACGTCAATGGCAAAGAACAGGAACAGGCCGATTCAGGTGGGTATCATGGGCTTTGGCCAGATCGGCAGGCAGATTTATCACCTGGCCTCGCAAAGCAGTGATATTGAAATCGTAGCGGTTGCCGATATCGGCAAGCCGGACATTCTGCACTACCTGTTGACTTCCGAGGTGCCGGAACCTCGCAGCTATACGCTGGAAGGCAATTTCCTGGTCAACCCGCGTTTCCGTACGCGGCTCATGCAGATCGATCGACCCGGGGAAATGCCCTGGGATATCTTCGGTGTCGATATCGTTATCGATGCCACCGGCAAGTTCCGCGACCGGCAGTCCATGGAGGCGCACCTGGGCAACGGCGCGCCCCGGGTCCTGCTGCGAACCCTGCCGATCGACCACATCGATCGCATCGTGGTGCCGGGTATCAACGGGGACAGCGTGGCGGTGGGCGACCGCATGATTTCAGCCGGATCACCCACCGCGACGGCCTTGTCGCTGTTGTTGCAGGCAGTGTCCGAGCGTTTCGAGATTGAGTGCGGCAGTATGACGACGGTACACGCCTACACATCGGACCAGTCGCTGCAGGATTACGCCGGAAGCGATTTTCGCCGCAGTCGCTCCGCGGCCGAGAACATCATACCCAATACACACGAAGCCTCACTCTGGCTGGGACACATCCTGCCGGCCATGGCGGACAAGGTAATGACCTGGGCACTGAATGTGCCGGTGCAGGAAGGCTGCCTGTTGGACGTCACCCTGGTGATGAAGGATGCGAACGTCACGGCGGAGGATATCAACGAGTCGATGCGCGCGGCCGCGGCGAAGCGGGAGGGCATTGTCAGCGTCGTGGAGGACCCGATAGTGTCATCGGATGTGATCGGCAACCCGAGTTCGCTGTTGTTTGACACCAGGGGCACTATCAAGGCCGGCAGTAATACCATCAAGATGCTGGGCTGGTACGAATCCCTTGGTCATGCAGCACGACTGCTGGAGGTGGCGCGTCTCTACTCGGTGTTGGGTCTGCCGCAGGAGGAGAAATGATGAGAATCGCAATCAATGGTTTTGGCCGTATCGGGCGCTCGGTCTTCCGTATTCTCGAGGCGCGCAATGACATAGAGGTCGTCGCGATCAACGACCTCTTTGACTATGACGCCCTGCGCTACCTGTTGAGTTATGACACGGTGATGGGGCCGTTTGCCAAATCCCTGGCACTGGAAGACGACCATTTTGTCACCGACAAGGGGCGGGTAAAACTGCTCAGCGAGCGCAATCCCCGGGATTTGCCGTGGGATGAGCTTGGCGTGGATGCCGTCATCGAGTCTACCGGTGTATTTCGCAAGCGCGAGCAGTTGGAGCAGCACCTCGCCGCCGGCGCGGCGCGGGTGGTGTTGACGGTACCGGCGAAGGACCCCATCGATTACACCGTTGTACTGGGCGTAAACGAGGAGGGGCTGGCAGCCGGGCACAGAATCGTATCCAATGCCAGTTGCACCACCAACTGCCTGGCCCCGATGGCGCGCGTGCTCGATGAAGCATTCGGCATCGAGGAGGGGGTCATCAACACGGTGCACGCTTACACCAATGACCAGCGACTCGCTGATGTACCGCACTCCGACTGGCGTCGCAGTCGGGCCGCCGCGGAAAACATTATCCCGACCTCGACCGGGGCGGCCAAGGCCGTCGGCGAGGTATTGCCGAAGCTGAAAGGCAAGCTGCACGGCATCGCAGCGCGTGTTCCGGTACCCGATGGCTCCGTGGTCGACCTGTTCGTAAAACTGGGCAAGCAGGTGGCGGTGAAGGATGTTCACGAAGCGGTTCAGGCGGCGGCGGCAACAAGCCGCTTACAGGGAATTTTGCAGTACAGTGAGCAGCCCATCGTCTCTACCGACATTATCGGGAATTCCCATTCGTCGATCTACGATGCCGGTTTTAGCGGCGTCACCGCCGGGCGCTACCTGCGCGTATTGAACTGGTATGACAACGAGTGGGGCTATTCCTGCAGGGTGTGCGACCTGCTGGATCGCTTGCGAGACTTGACCTGACGCTATCGTGTACACAGAATAGGCGGTAGCGCCGCTGATTCGTGGGCGAGCGCAGCGATGCCTGCGCCGGTACCGGCCTGTGGCGTGTAGATTCAATTCAAGGTTGCCGATATGTCCAAAGTGATCAAGCTCGTTTTCCTGGTGTCGTTGCTCTTTGCGGGAGGTCCGGTCGCCTGGGCCAACAGTTACAGCGATGCAATCAAGGCGTTCAGCAATGCCGGAGAGAGCGGCCGCTATTTCAAAACGGCTTACGGGTATGCCATTTTCCCGACAATCGGCAAGGGCGCTTTCATCATTGGCGGCGCATACGGCGAGGGCAAGGTATTCGTTGGCGGCAGGCATGTCGGAAACTCCACCGTGACAAAATTGTCCGTGGGCGCGCAGTGGGGTGGTCAGGCGTACAGCCAGATCGTCTTCTTTGAGCATGAACAGGCGTTCAAGGATTTTACGTCGGGCAACTTCGAATTGAGCGCCAACGCGTCGGCGGTGGCGATCACGGCCGGTGCTTCTGCCGAGGCCAATACCGGAGGTGGTGCCGCAGCGGGTATCAGTGGCGGTCGCAACGATGCCGCGACGGTGTCGGGCGGTTATCGCAAGGGGATGGCGATATTTACCATCGCCACCGGCGGCCTGATGTTCGAGGCCTCTGTCGCCGGGCAGAAATTCACCTACACACCGCTGTAACCCCGGTGCGGGTTGCGTCGGGTACAGCTATGGCGCGGCGATAGCGCGGGCTCGGCTGAGCGCTTCCGCGGGTATTTTGCCCATCAGTATTACATGCCATTTGCGCGGGCCGTGCGCCCCGTAGACTAACTGTCCCTCGATATCAGCGGTACTCGAGGGGCCGGCGATGAAGTTTATGCCGCGCGGTCGTCCATTGCTCTCCAGTTCCTGCTTGATCCTGCCCCAGGCGTGCTCCATATCGGGAACCAGGTCGGCTGTGTCGACCAGCACCATGTGGTGCTCCGGTAGCAGGTTGTTGGCCGCGGGATTGGACTTGCCTGTCCACGTCAGCACCGCACCCGTTTCCACTACGCCCAGCTGCGCAAAGCTCAGGGCCACGGGTTCACCCACTTCAAGCCGGCCAAAGCGCGGCAGCACACCGGCGTCGCGCCACGGCATGGCGGCAAGACGAGGGTCGTTACCGGCAACCAGGCGGTGGCTGCGAAAGTGGGAGTAAATATAGTGCCCTATAGCGGCGACCGCCTCGGTGCGGTTTGCCACGCAGTCAACACTGCCCTGATTTTTCAGTACATTGGCGAGAAAGGCTTCGCACATCTCCGCCGCGGGCGGCGTGGGTACGGGTGCGCTGCCCAGGGCCTGGCGGTCCTGGTGAATCCGCTCCGCGCTCGCTTTGCGGCTGATCTCGCGCAGGCGGGCAAAAATTTCCGAACGGGCGCTAGTGCTCATTGCGCTGCTCCGCGAGGCGCTTCAATCGCGCTTTGTACTGTTGCATGAAGGTTTTGCCCTGGGGTGCCGGAAAATCGCGTTGGCTGGTCCAGCCGCTCGCCATGGGCAGGCTGCTGTAACTGCCGCGTTTGCGTCCGAACAGGTGCAGCGTGTGAATGGCGATTGCCGTGGATAGCTGGTAGAGCTTCGGATGCCTGGCCAGCCAGCCATGCAGCTTTATTCCCAGGCGCCAGCGCCCCGCGGACAGTTTCCTGCTGTTTTCCTCGTGCCTCAGGTCGCGCAGCAAATCGGGTAGCGGGATGTCCGCCGGGCAGACTTCCGCACAGCGGCCGCAACTGGTGCAGGCGTTGGGCAGTGCATGGCTCTGTTCCAGCGAGGTCAACAGTGGTGTGAGTATCGAGCCCATGGGGCCGGGATAGACCCAGCCATACGCGTGACCACCCACGCTGCTGTAGATGGGGCAATGGTTCAGGCAGGCGCCGCAGCGGATACACTCCAGCATCTCCCGGTAATCGCTGTCCAGTATGTCGCTGCGCTTGTTATCCAGTAACACGAAATGTGTTTCGATCGGTCCGTCGACATCGCTGTCACGGCGCGGCCCGGAGTAGAAGCTGGTGTAGCAGGTTTGCGCCTGACCGGTGGCCGAACGCACCAGCAGGCGCAGCATCGCGGTAGCATCCTGCGCCAGCGGCAGTACCCGGTCAATGGTGGTGCAGACAATGAGCACGCGCGGCAGGTTGGCGCACAGGTCGCCGTTCCCTTCATTGGTAACCAGCATTGAATAGCCGTTTTCGGCGACCAGGGCATTGGCGCCGATGATACCCACTTCCGCCTTCAGGAAATGCTCGCGCAGTACCTCTCGCGCCTCGGCCACGAGGTCGACGGTCTCCGGCAGGTCCCTGGCCCCGAGATCGTGCGTCGACTGGAAAAGCGCGCGAATTTCGCCGGCGGATTTGTGCAGCGCCGGCGCGACTATGTGACTGGGGGTCTCGCCCGCCCGCTGGATGATGTATTCCCCAAGGTCGGTCTCCATCACCTCCAGGCCAGCCCGTTGCAGGAAGCTGTTCAGGCCGGTCTCCTCGGTGACCATGGATTTGCCTTTGGCGACACGCCGCGCATCGTGCTGTTGGCAGATGTCCAGTACGACACTGTTGAACTCGTCGCTATTGCGCGCGAAATGCACATGATTGCCGTTCTGTACCGCCTGCTGCTCGAATTGCCCGAGGTAGTACTCCAGGTGATCCAGGGCATGCTCGCGCACCCGCTTGACGTGCTGGCGCAAGGTGTCGAACTCGTCAAAGCCCTCGATCGCCGCCGAGCGCATCAGCGGCGCAAAAGTCGCGATGATATCGCGACGCTTCGCCTGCTCGACGTTCTTCAGTGCCTCACTGGCATTGTCGAGGAACGTATCGCTGCGCTGTTCCATACTTTATTTTCCCTCGCCGATGGCCGGGGTGTCCCGGTCCTGCTGCAACAGCTCGGCGATATGGCGAACTTCGATCTTTTTGCCCTGGCGGCGCGCTCGCCCGGCGATATTGAGCAGGCAGCCCAGATCGCCGCCAGCGAGGACATCGGCGCCCGTTGCCATGATATCGTTGAGTTTATCGTCTACCATCTTGCCCGAGATTTCCGGCATCTTGGCGCAGAACGTGCCTCCGAAGCCACAACATACCTCCCTCTGTTGCAGTTCGCTGACCTCGATACCGCACAAATCCCGCAGCAGTTGCCGCGGTTGCTCCCGGATATCGAGTTCGCGCAATCCGGCGCAGCCGTCGTGGTAGGCTACCGAGGGAATGGCGGCGGAAGGCTTCTTCCCGGGTGGTTTGATGTGCGCGATGTCGTTGAGGAAAACCGTTAACTCGAAGGTTTTGGCAGCCAGTTCCAGCGCGCGTTCTCGCCATTCGCCTTCGAGTAACCGGGGATAGTGATGGCAGATCATTCCGGCGCAGGACCCGGAGGGCGCCACGACGTAATCCGCGTCCGCCAGCATCGTGATGACCTGCTGCGCCAGCGGTACAGCCTCCTCGTAGTTGCCGCTGTTGTACGCGGGCTGGCCGCAACAGGTCTGTTGCAACGGTACGCTGACTTCACAGCCGGCCCGCTCGAGTAGTTTTATACTGGCGAACGCGACCGAAGGTCGAAACAAATCCGCGAGGCAGGTGACAAACAGCGCAACCTGTTTTCGTCGTTGAGGTGAAGAATGCTCGCGGTCTCGCTCATTCATGCAGGCGGCAACCTTTCTGTCCGTTTATCTGGTGGAGGAGCGGCGTATGCGGCTCCGAATAGCGCAGTATATCCAAATGGGACAACCGGTGTCGCCCCATGCCGGCCCGCGGTAGTGTCTCAGATTGAGACTTCACTGTACGAGCCTGAGAGGCAGGGTTGCGGTCGGGACCCGCCCCTATGCCATTCAATTTGCCGCCGGGCTTGCAGCTTAACTAAAAGACATTGGTCCTAGACCATCTTCTGCAGCACCAGCAGCAGGGCCGCGGCCGCCGCCGCGGCCGCTATCGCGACGGCTCCGAGGGCGAGCGGGTGGCGACATTCGAGGAGTTTAATCGCGATTGTCCTGTGGTCTACCTTGATTCCGCCCAGCGCGGGTGGGCTGATGTGTCGCTGCAGCGGGGCAGGGGAGAAGGCGGGGAGCAGGCGATTGCCCGCGAATACCACGATATCGTCGATCGACAGGAACGGGCCGCGGTAGTGCAGTCTTGGCCCGCCGGCGAGGTGATACTGCCCGCTGTGGTCGACCAGTAACAGTCGGTCCCCTACCACGCCTATGTGCCCCACCGGCTGCCGGCTGAGCAGCAGCAGGGCTATCGCCGGACCGCTGAAAACCAGCAGCAGGGCCGCCATCTGCCATACGCTGATACTCATCGCGACGGCCAGCAGCAGCGTCGCCAGTACGCCCAGCCCGTAATATGTTCCCGTGCGTCGCAGTTGCAATTGACGGTTCTGGACGGGTTCGATCCAGCGCACCGATGCGGCGTGGTCGTCCAGCGGCTCGGCGCCCTGTTCCCGCCGCGGTCGGTACACCAGTGTGCGCAGCCAGTGCAGATACCCGAGCCCTAAACACAGTATCGCGGCGAGGGCGCACAACAGTAATCCACCGTTCCAGGCGAGGCCGGCGAGCCGCGCATGCCGGTGCTGCACATCAATCAGCGCCTGCAACTGCGAGGAAACAAACGGCGCTTCCGCTGTCCCTGCGGCGTTGAATCGTTGAATGACCGGGTGCTCAGGGTCGTTTACCAGAGTTTTCTCGCCCCAGCGGATGAGTTGCAGCGGTCCGGTATCCGTCGCCAGCGGCACCCGGCCGAGATGGCTCCAGTCCCCGTCAAAGCGGTGCAGTTCACTTGCCCCCGAGAGCGGGTCATGCAGCAGCACCCACCAGGCGTTGCCGGACCAGGTAAAATCGCTGACCCGTGCTGTTTCCAGCGGCAGATTCGTGGGAGGTAGCAACAGGATTTCATCGAGCTGCTGCCCGAACGCGCTGTCTTCATAGCGCAACACGCTGATCGCCGGGCCCTCCGCGCTGTTCATCCACAGCAGGCCGCCGTGCAGCCGCAGTACCGGTTTGGGTGAAAGGGCTGCAGCAGTGCTGGCGACGACGGCGCCGTCGCGATCGGTTTTCAGCAGCGAGCCGGCGCTGCTGTCCGCCAGTAATAAACCGCCATCCAGGGGATTCGCAACGAGGGCCTCGATACCGTTGCCTGCCAGCGCCGGTGATAACCGCTCGCAGGTCGCGAGCACGAGGTCGCAACGGAGCAGGTCGAGTGCGTCGCCGCCCGCCGGGGATGAAGCGCTGTCGCGCAGTTGGCCGGGCGCGATCAGCGTATCCCGATCGGTAAACAGCAGGGGCGGCAGCAGCGTGGTCACCCCCAGTGCACGCAGTGTGACATCCGTGGTGGCGACACCGGCCCGATCGTGCAGCAGCAGCGTATCGCCCGCCAGCAACAGCGGACCCGATTGCGGACTGATCGCGACAGCGCTGGCGCCCGCGACGACCGGGTAGGCGCCGTTCTGCAGGAAGCCGCCGCCGGCGATCAGTAACAGGGCAAGGGCGAAGGCGCCAAGCGCGTAGGACCGCCTCATTCGCTGATGCGCGTGGGTTGCCCGTGCCTGCACTTCCTGTGAATTGCGAAAGGGCCGGAGCTTGTACAGGTTGGGTGCGCCGGACTGGCGCCTGTGTTGCCCCGGTGTACCGATCCGGGGTGTGTGGCCCCGCTCTCTGAGCGGAACGTCCAGGGTGGTTTTGACGCGACCCTTTGCGGATTTGCGCGGCGACTGTATCCCCGGGTTCAGGGCCGGCGACGGCGCCAGCTCCTCTTCCGGTTTCGCGCCGTTATCCGCAGTATACCTCTGGCTTTCAGCCGCTTTGCGCTGCGCTTCTGCTGCCAGGCGTTGCGCCTCGGCCCCGACCTGTGCGGCCTGTTCCGCTGCCGCGCGGGCTTGTTCTTCCAGTTCGGCCTGCAGGATGGCGGCTTTCTGTGCCTGCGCTGCGGCCTTGCGTGCTGCCTCCTCCGCCGCGAGGCGCTTCTGTTCCTCCAGTTGCGCCAGGCGCCGGGCCTCCTGCTCCGCAGCCAGACGCCGTTTTTCTTGCAGTGCGGCTTTTTGCCGCGCTTTTTTCTCGGCTGCCAGCCGCTTTCTTTTTTCCTGCTCCGCCTTGCGGCGCGCTTCCGCTTCCTCTTCGAGGCGTTTCCTCTGTGCCAGTGCGGCCCTCTGTCGCGCTTCTTCCTCAGCCGCCAGGCGCAGCGCTTCCTCGCGCTCCGCCTTGCGCCTGGCCTCTTCCTCGGCAGCGCGGCGTTCTTTCTCCTCGCGTTCGGCCCTGAGTCGAGCTTCCTCCGCGGCTGCGAGGCGCTTCTGTTCCGCGAGCTCCGCCTGGCGGCGCGCCTCTTCTTCGGCGGCTTTGCGCTTTCTCTCCTCGAGCTCGGCCTTGCGCCTGGCCGCCTCCTCCGCCTTGCGCTGCGCTTTTTCTGCTTTTTCCCGCAGGCGCCTGGCCTTGCGTGCGGCGGCTGCCTCTTCCGCTTTGCGCTTTGCCTCGTCCCTGAGCGCCTTCTTTCTGGCCGCCTCCTCGTCCTGGATACGTTTTTCCTCGGCCCGCTTTGCCTCCAGCAGCGCCGCTTTTTCCGCCGCCAGGCGAGCCTGTTCGGCCGCCTGCCTGGCACGTTCTTCTTCCTCGCGGCGCAGTGCGGCTTCGGCTTCCGCCTGTTCACGCGCCGCCTGTTCTTCCAGGCGGCGGCGCCGGGCTTCCTCCTGCGCTTTTTCCCTGGCTTGCTTTTCAGCCGCCAGTCGCTGCAAGGCGAGTTTGCGAGCCTTTATTTCCGCGGCGGCGTCAGTGCGCTGTGACGGCGCGGGCGCTGCGGGTTTCGCGGCGGCTTTCGGTGCTGTGTTGACGATGTCATCGGCCAGATCGCTGGCCGTAACCTTTACCAATGCGCCGGCGGCACCTATCAGTTGCAACTGGTGGTAATGCTGGGCGGCGTCTTTACGTTCGAGATTCCGGCGCAGGATAATCGTCTCGCCACTGAAGAAGCGTTCGAGCCGATTACGATCGTCGATTCCAAACATTTTGGCGAAGCGGAGCTTGACCTGCTCCGGGTTTTCCCCGGCAAGAATCTCTCCGCTAAACGTGAGGTTAAATTTGTTCACCCCGCGCCCGATTGCCCCTGTGCTTTTATAACTTTTACCGGGAAATGTACGAGGTTTTGCAGTGCTTTACCAGTGTCGCCAGTGTTGAATAGTTGCCACTGCGGGAGCGACAGTCTAAATGCGCAACTTCCTGATTTGCGCGGGATCAACACACTCAAAGCCCAGCCCGGCGCTGGCGATGAGACGCTGCAGATACGGTGCTCCCAGCGCCGATGCGGGTGTCCAGAAGCCGCCGCCTGCGCTCAGTTTGTCCCTGGCGAGGCATACTGCCGCCTCACCCAGCATTTTTGAGGTGGAGCCGTAGCCCGGATCCATATCGCCGCTGACCTTCACCAGGGTGTTCATTGAGTCATCCTGCGAATTCCTGCCGAGGAAGAAAACCTCGTAGTACCCGGCCTCGCGCTGTTCCCGGCTGGGTCCTTCGCCGGGCTTTGGCAGAAAGCGTTGCAGCAGCTTGCGGCTCGGCCCCAATGCCAGCGTTACCATCCCGACCGCAGCGGCGATACTGTTGCGTACGGCCTTGTAGCGCGAGGGCTCCAGCGTGGCCTCGTCGTAGCGGAATGCCTCGCCCCAGGGAAAGTCCAGCAGCGCATTGCTGCGGCGTACCACGCGGGTATTCACGGCCGCCATGATGAAGGGCGAGGTCCAGCGGCCGAAATCCTCATCGTAGACCGCGCCGGCCTGGTCCGCCCCGTCCTGGCCGGTCGGCGCGCCTGCCGGATTCAGCGAGTAGGGATTGGCGACCTGGCGCCGGATCGACGGGTCGCGCCCGGCTTCCTCCATCATGTTCAGCACACTGGCGATGGTGCCGCCGCTCGCCGCGCCGCGATTGCGCCCGACCCGCGCTTTTACTCGCTGGGCGTAGACACCGTGCTGCTCCTGCATCTGCTGCTGCAGGTACCAGTTGCCCATGTCGAACGGGACGGAGTCGAAGCCGCAGGTGTGGACGATGCGCGCGCCGCTCGCCTCAGCCGCATCCTGGTACTGTGGAATGATTCGCGCCATCCACTGCACCTCGCCGGTGAGGTCGCAGTAGTGCGTACCGGCTTCCACGCAGGCCGCCACCAGCGGTGTGCCGTATTTCGCATAGGGGCCGACCGTGGTGCACACTACCCGCGTCTGTCGCGCCAGTGTCAGCAGGCTATCGGCATCGTCGCTGTCGGCCAGCAGTATCGGCAGCTCTTCGCGCCGGGCTGCGGGCAGGCAGGCGCTTCGCACCGCCTCCAGCTTGTCGCGGTTGCGCCCGGCGATAGCCCAGCGTAGATCACCGTCCACGCCGTAGGTCTGTGCCAGGTATTCCGCTACCAGTTGGCCGGTGAAGCCGGTGGCGCCCCATACAATTACATCTAAGTCGCGGTTGTCCATAATTTTTTTCCTGATGGTTTGCTTTGCAATTAGTCCCTTGACGGAGAATGTGACTTGTACTCCTCAATGGGACACGCCAAAAAGCGCACGTCCATGTGGAGGCGCGGCCGGCTAGGCTCGGGTGGCGACGTCCTGTCGCCACACGGTCCCAGTGAGGAGTACAAGCCACATTCTCCTGCATCCTGCCGCTATCGCCCTCCGGGAGCTTACAGAATGCTAAACAGCTGCGTTGCACCCCCTGTAAATACAATCAGTATTCCCTGCGGGGAGCGCCTTCCTGGGCAGCATTCAGTAGGCTCTGAAATCATGCGAATTAATCGTACAGGACACTAGTGAATACCATGCATCATTTTCTTCAGCAACGGCGACAGCAGCAACAGGAATGCCGCCACGGCAAGACCCACGTAGAGCAAGCCGGTGAATAATTCTGTGTAACTGGCCAGCGCGGCGCTGATGTCCGTCACGGCGCCGTTGACGGTTTCAATCGCCGCCAGTTTCGCCAGTTGCACCGCGACGAACTCGGAGTAGGCGGTGGCCAGGAACCAGGAGCCCATCATTACCCCGACGACGCCGGGCACCGCCAGCTTGGTGACGGCGGACAGGCCCACCGGGGACAGGCAAAGTTCGCCGGTGGTGTGCAGCAGGTAGGCGAGTATCATCCAGTAGCCGGCCACCAGGCCCGCTTCGTCGGGTGTCGCAGCGCCGAGCACCAGCGCGCCGAATCCCAGGCCGGCCTGGGCGATACCCAGCGCGAACTTGACCGGAGTGCTCGGCTCCAGGCCGCGCCGTCCGAGAAACATCCACAACCAGGCGAACAGCGGCGCGAACAGGAAAATAAAAAACGCGTTGAGCGAGCCAAACTGCGAGGCCGTCATCTCCCAGCCGAGAATGTTGCGGTCCAGCACGCGGTCGGCATACAGCGTCATCGATGCCGCCGCCTGCTCGAACAGCGCCCAGAACACCACGGTGGACATCGTCAGTATCACCAGTACCAGCATGCGGCTGCGCTCGACCGGCGAGCACCGCACGGTGATGAACCAGCCGAGGCCGATCAGCACGGCCACCGAAAGCAGGTTCAGCGTGAGGC
This sequence comes from Gammaproteobacteria bacterium, assembly GCA_030427485.1. Classification (GTDB taxonomy): domain Bacteria; phylum Pseudomonadota; class Gammaproteobacteria; order Pseudomonadales; family Halieaceae; genus Marimicrobium. The sequence continues at coordinate 14,497 of JAUICG010000006.1, read as the reverse complement.
CGACCGCACCGTGGAACTGCAGCATTTGCCAGGCGGCGAACACGGCGAGAAAACCACAGAGGTAGATCGTGTGCTCCACGCTGAGGCCCAGCGGGGATTTGCGCAGCAGCAGTGCGCTGTCGTGGGGTTCGGCCAGCCCGTGCAGGTGTTTCTGTCCCTGCAGGAACGTGATCAGGCCAATCACCATGCCGATACCCGCGACGCCGAAGCCGTACCGCCAGCCATAGGTTTCACCCAGGTAGCCGCACAGCAGGGTGGCGGTGAAGGCGCCGATATTGATGCCCATGTAGAAAATCGTGAAGCCGGCGTCGCGGCGCGGGTCATCGGTACTGTAGAGCCGGCCGACGATGGTAGAGATGTTGGGTTTGAGAAAACCCACCCCGATGACGATCAGCGCCAGCGAGAAATAAAAGACCTGCAAGGCAGTGTCGTCGCGCTCGATACGGCCATTGACCAGGCGCGCCTGCTCGCCCTCCAGCGCCATGCCCAGGTGGCCCAGCGCGAGCAGCACGCCGCCGAAAATCACGGCTTTTCGCATGCCGAGGTAGCGATCGGCCAGCAGGCCACCCAGTACCGGCATGGCGTAGACCAGTGCGGCGTAACCGCCGAGCACCTCGAGCCCGTTGCTGTCGCTGAACAGGTGATACTTGGTCAGGTAGAGCAGTAACAGGAATTTCATGCCGTAGAACGAGAATCGCTCCCACAATTCCGTGGCGAAGCAGACAAACAGTCCGCGCGGATGGCCGAGAAAGCCGGTGTCGTAAACTGGCGGCGACACCGCTGCATTGGCGATAGACATTGTGGCTGCGGACTCCTTTCGTCGAATGTGCGGCAGCAGCGATCCATTATAGGTATTAATGTGCGTGTGTCGCGGCCCTTTTTCGGGGTGCACGCGGCGCGGCAACAGGTTATGCTTGCGCGCTTGCGAACAGGCCGCACAGCGAATGAGAGCCGAAAAAGCCAACAATCACACGACAGCCGCCCACCGATGTATGCGCGTACTTTCGACCCTGGCGCTGTTGTCATTGGCAGCCTGCGGCGAGCCCCCCTGGAATAATCCCAATCCGCCTGCGCAGGACGACAGGCTGACCTACCAGTCGATGATGTCGCCGGCGCCTCCCAAGCACCTGGACCCGGCGCTGTCGTATGCCACGGACGAATCGCTGTTCATCATGCAGATCTATGAGCCGCCCATGAGCTACCACTTCCTCAAGCGGCCCTACGAGTTGATACCGGGCGCGCTGGAGTCCGCGCCGCAGGTCACCTACCTCGACGCCCGGGGTCAGCCGGTGGAGGAGGATGACGCGGCGGTGGCCTTTACGCGCTACACGCTGCGATTGCGCGATGATCTGCGCTATCAGCCACACCCCGCGTTCGCGCGCGATGAACAGGGCGGGCCGCTGTACCTGTTCGAGAACGCGGCCCAGGGCGCCGAATTCAGGCAGATACCCGATTTCCCCGTGACCGGTGATCGGGCGGTGACCGCCAACGACTATGCCTACGCCATCAAGCGTCTCGCCGACCCGGTCAATGCATCGCCGATGCTGGGCTTTATGTCACAGTACATTGTCGGTATGAAGGAATTTTCCGAGCGCGTGGCGGCATTGCCCCGGGGCGACTGGCTGGATCTCGACGAATACGCAATGGAGGGGCTTGAGGTGGTGGATGATCTCACCCTGACCATCACCATCAAGGGCCGCTATCCGCAGTTCGTGTACTGGTTGGCGATGCCCTTTTTTTCCCCCGTGGCGCCGGAAGTGGATCGCTTCTATCACAACCCCGGTTTCGCCGATCGCAATCTCACGCTGGACTGGTGGCCGGTGGGCTCCGGTCCGTTCATGATGGTGAAGAACGACCCCAACAGTGAAATAGTGCTGGAGCGCAATCCCAACTATCACGAGGATTTCTTTCCGGTCGAGGGCGCTCCCGGCGATCTGGAGGCGGGTAACCTGGATGATGCGGGCAAGCCTGTTCCCTTTATCGATCGGGCGGTATTTCGCCTGGAAAAATCCGGGTTGTCGCTGTGGACCAAGTTCATGCAGGGCTACTACGATCGCTCCGGCGAGGTCCATTCCAACACCACCGGGGTGTTTGACCAGGCCTTCGTGGTGCGTCCGGACGGCGTGGAAATGTCGCCTGAACTGGCGGAGCACAACATCACGATGTCGCCGGATGTGAAGCCGGGTCTGTACTACTACGGGTTCAATATGCGCGATCCCGTGGTGGGAGGTTACACGGAGGAAAAACGCAAGCTGCGCCAGGCGCTGCAGATTGCCTTCCTGACCGAGGAATACCTGAACGTCTTCTACAAGGGCAATGGTATCGCCGCACACAACCTGATACCGCCGGGCATACCCGGTAACCTGGAGGGCGAGGCCGGCATCAATCCCTATGTCTACGACTGGGTGGATGGCGAGCCCAGGCGCAAGTCGATCGAGTACGCGCGCCAGCTGCTGGCGGAAGCCGGGTATCCCAACGGGCGCGATGCGCGCACCGGCGAGCCGCTGAAGATATTCATCGATGTGCAGTCGCAGGCGATCAGCAATACCTCCATGAACTGGATCGACCGGGTGTTCTCCGATATCGGGGTACAGGTGGAGTTTCGCCCGGCGGACTTCAATCGCACGCGCGAGAAACTGTTGACCGGGAATACGCAAATCTATTCGCATGGCTGGCTGGCGGACTATCCGGACCCGGAGAACTTCCTGTTCCTGCTGCACGGCCCGGAAAGTCCGCTGGAGTGCGCATGCGACGGCGCTAACAATTCCAATTACGCCAACGAGGAGTACGACGCGTTGTTCCGCGAGATGCGCGTGCTGCCGCCGGGCCCGGAGCGCGATGAACTGGTCGCGCGTATGGTGGAGCTCTACCGCCGCGATGCGGTTTGGCTGTACGCGTTCTATCCCAAGGAGATCTACCTGAACAACAGCTGGGTACACAACAACAAGCGCCACGGTATTTCCAAGGCCACGCTCAAGTACACACGCGTGGACGCCGACGAGCGTGAACGAATGCAGACACTGTGGAACCAGCCCGTGACCTGGCCGCTGTACGCCGCGGTGGTGCTGCTGCTCAGCCTGCTGCTGCCCGGGATCGTCGCGTATCGCAGGCGCCAGAACGCGACCGCGAGGCACACGGGGGGATAGCGATGTTCGCATACATTGTAAGGCGGCTGGTCTACGCGATACCGATACTGATAGGCGTCAATCTGCTGACGTTCATATTGTTCTTCGTGGTGAACTCGCCGGACGATATGGCCGTCTCGCAGCTCGGTCAAAAGTACGTGACGCCCGAGGCCGTGCAGGCCTGGAAGCGCAAGAACGGCTACGATCTGCCGCTGTTTCTCAATTCGCAGGAGCAGGGCGCGGGCGCATTGACCGAGACAATTTTTTTCACCAAATCGGTAAAGCTGTTCGCGTTTGACTTTGGCCGCTCGGAAAGCGGCCGCGATATCACCACCGATGTGTCCACGCGCATGTGGCCCAGTCTGGCCGTCGCCCTGCCGACCTTCGTGGTGGGTATCTGGGTCAATATCTGCGTGGCGCTGATGGTGGTGATGTTTCACGCCACGCGACTCGACCGCTGGGCGGTGTTCGTATTTGTCGCATTGATGTCGATTTCCTACCTGTTCTACATTATCGGTGGCCAGTACCTGGTGGCGAAGACCTGGAAACTGGTGCCGATATCCGGATTCAATGGCGAGATCCAGCCCTGGAAATTCCTGCTGTTGCCGGTACTGGTGGGGGTGATAGCGGGCATCGGCGCCGGCGCCCGCTGGTACCGGACGCTGTTCCTGGAAGAGTCCAACCAGGATTATGTACGCACGGCCAGGGCCAAGGGAGCGAGTGAAATTCGCATCCTGTTCCGGCACATCCTGCCCAACGCGCTGATACCGATTCTCACCGGCGTGGTGGTCGTTATACCCTCCCTGTTTATGGGTGGTCTGCTGATCGAATCGTTTTTCGGCATTCCCGGACTCGGCAGTTATATGCTGGACGCAATAAATTCGCAGGATTTCGCGATAGTGCGCGCGATGGTGTTTATCGGCTCCATTCTGTATATCGTCGGATTGATCCTCACCGACATCTCCTATACCTGGGCCGACCCCAGGCTGCGGCTGGATTAGCCGATGAAGCCGTTGTTGCTGTGGTCGGACCTGCTGATTTTTCTACTGGTTGTCGTGTTGACGGTGTTTTTCCTGCGCCTGGCGCGCGATCCGCAGACACGCGAACACTGGCGCGAGGTGTTCAGTACCCGGCTGGGCATGGTTACGATGACGCTGATCCTGGTGTATGTCGGCATCGCATTGCTGGACTCGCTGCACTTCCGCCGGGCGCTGGAACCGGTGGCCGGCTCACCCGAGGGTGAAGTGTTCTACAGCAACAAGGTTACCAGCGTGCTGGATGTGATGCTGGGGGGTATGGGCGAGCGTTTCGAGCGCACGTATTCCGCGCCGTTCGCGCTCGATTCCTTCGAGAAGCAGGATATGAAGGATGACAATGGCCTGACGTACCGGGATTTCCCGCCACTGGAGCACGCGGGGCGTCATCTCGATCACCCCGGCGAGCGCTGGGACGACGTATTGGCGAAATCCGCCGCAGCCCTGCTGTGGGGCGCGTTGTTTTCCGTACTGGCAATTGCACTGCAGTGGGCATTCCTGCGGCGCAGTCCCTTCCCGTGGCACGCGTCCTGGATCACCCAGGCCGCGGTGATCTGCTCGGCGGTGTGGCTGGTGAGTATGAGCCGCCATTACCATGTGCTGGGTACCGACCTGGGCGGCGCCGATGTTGCCTACCAGAGTATCAAGGGTATACGCACTGGCGTGCTGCTCGGTACGCTGGCGACGCTGATCATGTTGCCGATCGCGGTTTCGCTGGGCGTGATGGCGGGCTATTTCAAGGGGTGGGTGGATGACGTCGTGCAGTACCTGTACACCACCCTCAGTTCAATTCCCGGTATCTTGCTGATTGCCGCCTCCGTGCTGTTGTTCCAGGTGTACATCGACCTGCATCCCGATTTCTTTTCCATTGGACTGGAGAAAGCGGATGCACGCTTTCTCGCCCTGTGTTTCATTCTCGGTGTCACCAGTTGGTCGTCGTTGTGCCGCCTGATTCGCGCGGAGACCCTCAAGATCAGCCAGCTCGGCTATGTGCAGGCGGCGCACGCTTTCGGTGTCAGCCACCATCGCATACTGGTGCGCCACATCCTGCCCAACGTCACACATATCATTCTGATTACCTTCGTGCTGGATTTCAGCGCACTGGTGCTGGCGGAAGCAGTGCTGTCCTACATTGGCGTGGGTATCGATCCCAATATGGCCAGCTGGGGCAACATGATCAACGGCGCGCGTTCGGAGCTGTCGCGGGAACCGGTGGTGTGGTGGACGCTGAGCGGCGCGTTTTTCTTCATGTTCGTGCTGGTGCTGGCGGCCAACTTGTTTTCCGACCTGGTGCGCGACGCGTTTGACCCGCGCTCCGGTGCCGGGAGGTCGGCGACATGACCACGCTCGCAGCGCCGGTAATGCAGGTCTCGAACCTCAGGGTGGATGTCGCAGAGAGCGGCGAAGCCATACTCAAGGGCGTGAGTTTTGAACTCCGCGCGGGCGAGATATTCGCGCTGGTCGGCGAATCCGGCAGCGGCAAGTCGGTGACCTCGCTGGCCGCCATGCGCCTGCTTCCCAACGCGCTGCGTATTACCGGCGGCGAGGTGCGGGTCGGCAGCGAGGACCTGTTCGACCTGTCCGAGGCGGACATGCAGACCGTGCGCGGCGAGCGCGTGGCAATGATCTTCCAGAACGCGATGAGCGCGTTGAACCCGGTGCAAACCGCCGGCGAGCAGGTAGCCGAGACCCTGCGCCTGCACACCCGGCTGAGCGGTGATGCGCTGCGTGACCGCGTCGTGCAACTGTTTGCGGAAGTGGGCATCCAGGACGCCGGCGCACGGTACGACTTTTATCCGCACCAGTTGTCCGGCGGGCAGCAGCAGCGTGTGATGATCGCGATGGCGCTGGCCTGTGAACCCGATATCCTGATCGCCGATGAGCCCACCACGGCCCTGGATGTCACCATCCAGGCGCAGGTGTTGGCGCTGATCCGCGGGCTGACGCGCTCGCGCAACCTGGCCGTGCTGCTGATCACCCACGACATGGGCGTGGTGAAAAATACCGCGGACGAAGTCGGGGTGATGTACCGCGGGGAGATCATTGAGCGCGCACCGGTGGATGAGTTCTTCCACAACCCGCGTGAGGACTACAGTCGCCGGCTGATCGCGGCGCTGCCTGACCTCACCCGCTTTCACGACAGCGCAGCCGAGGAGTCCCTGCTGCAACTGGACGACGTCAAGGTATATTTCCCGATTCGCAAGGGGGTGTTGCAGCGGGTGGTGGATTACACCCGGGCGGTGGACGGCGTGACGCTGAAAATCGGCCGCGGCGAGACCTACGCGCTGGTGGGTGAGTCCGGTAGCGGCAAATCGACGCTGGGCCGGGCCATTCTCAACCTGGAATCCGTTGCGGCGGGGCAGATCACCTTCCTCGGCCAGCCGATTCACACCCTCGGCCGCCGGGCGATGCTACCCTACCGCAAGAAAATCCAGGTGGTGTTCCAGAATCCCCATTCGTCGATGAATCCGCGCCTGACGGTAAACCGGATTATCAGCGAGGGCATGGACAGTCTCGGGATGGGCCTGTCGGCGGAGCAGCGCGAGCAACGTATCGCATCGTTGTTGCAGCGGGTGCAGCTGGATGTCGCACTTGGCCAGCGCTATCCGCATGAACTGTCCGGCGGGCAGTTACAGCGAATCGCGATCGCCAGGGCATTGGCGGTGGAGCCGGAGCTGATCATCTGTGATGAGCCCACCAGTGCACTGGACGTTTCCATCCGCTCCGGGGTGCTCGAGTTGCTGCAGGAGTTACAGCGCGATTCCGGCGTGTCCTACCTGTTTATTACCCATGATCTTTCCATCGTCCCCAGCCTGGCGCACCGGGTGGGCGTCATGCAGGCGGGACGACTGGTGGAGCAGGGGAGCGCCGAGCAGATACTCACGCGACCGCAGCATCCTTATACCCAGGCCCTGCTGGCCTCTGTGCCCCGGGTGGATTCCACGTAGCGGGTCGGCGCGGCTTCATCTATAGTGGAATTGCCACTAAACCATAATATGCAGGAGCCAGACAATGACGGTATCCGAAGGCGATTCAGAACTTCTTCAACAGTTGCGCGCGGTACTGGGCGAGGCCGGCTTGCGTATCCAGCCGGACGACGTGATTCCCGATGTCGTGATGCGGCCGCAGACCACGGAGCAGGTGTCAGCGATTCTTCGCCTGTGTTCTTCCGCCGGCCAGCCGGTGGTGCCGCTGGGAGGCAAAACGGGCCTGGCCAACGGACATATACAGACCGGGGGCGAGTTTGGCCTTTCGCTGGAGCGAATGAATGCGATAGAGGAAATCGATGTCAGCAATCGCACGATGACGGTGCAGGCGGGCTGTATCCTGCAGGTTGCGGTCGAAGCGGCCGAGGAGCAGGAATTGCTGCTGCCGCTGGACTTCGGTGCTCGCGGTTCAGCGACGCTCGGTGGTATTGCCGCGACCAATGCCGGCGGCAACAGGGTAATTCGCTACGGCATGGCGCGCGAGGTGATACTGGGCCTGGAGGTGGTCCTGGCCGACGGTACGGTAATCACCAGTATGAATAAAATGCTCAAGAACAATACCGGCTATGACATCAAGCAGTGGTTTATCGGGGCCGAGGGCACGCTGGGCGTGATAACCCGGATGGTGTTGCGCCTGCGCCCGAATCCCAGAAGTGAGAATACCGCACTGCTGGCGGTCGACAGCTTTGCGGCGCTGACCGGCTTGTTGCGCTGGCTGGATGCGCGCACCGCCGGCACGCTGTCGGGCTTCGAAGTCATGTGGCCCGAGTTCTACGAATATGTCACCCGCGAGGGCAGTCTGCACAAGCCGCCCCTGCCGCACGGCAGCGCCTACTACGTGCTGGTCGAAACGCTGGGCTCGGAGCCTGAAGCCGATGCCGAGCGGTTTGAGACCGTCCTCGGACAGGCGATGGAGGAGGGCCTGGTCAGCGATGCCGTACTGACCCATTCGCAGTCGGAGCGCAATGCACTCTGGGAGATTCGCGACGACGTACTGGAGTTTTTCAAGCTGGGGCCGATCATTCCGTTCGATGTCAGCGTCACGCTGGACAGGATGGAAGGCTTTGTCGATGATATTCGCAGCGGCATGGACGCGGTGAAGGACCCTGTCTGTATCGTGTTCGGCCATCTCGGCGACACCAACCTGCACCTCATCCTCGGTTCGGAGGACGCCGGGGCATTTGATTACGAGGCGTTGAGCACGTTGCTTTACGAGACCGTGCAGCGCCACCAGGGGTCTGTCTCGGCGGAACACGGTATCGGTATCAGCAAGCGGGAACAGTTGTGCCGCAGCCGCAGCTCGGCGGAGTTGCAGTTGATGATGGCGATGAAGAAAACGCTGGACCCGAAAAACATTCTTAACCCGAACAAGATTTTTGCCGCGGACGCACTGGAAGCCGGCTGAAATTCATCTCACCACCTGGCGGAGTAACCATGAACGGCGCAGAGAGCTTACTGACTACCCTGATCAACAATGGCATCGAGGTGTGTTTCACCAACCCCGGTACCTCTGAAATGCATTTTGTCGCGGCACTGGACGAGGTGGAGGGCATGCGATGCGTGCTCTGCCTGTTCGAGGGCGTGCTCAGCGGCGCCGCCGACGGCTATGCGCGCATGGCGCGCAAACCCGCGTCGACCCTGTTGCACCTCGGTCCCGGACTGGGTAACGCGCTGGCCAATACGCACAACGCGAAAAAGGGCCATGTGCCGGTCGTGAACATCGTCGGTGACCACGCGACCTACCACCTGCAATACGACGCGCCGCTGACCGCAGATATCGAAGGTATCGCTGGGCCGGTTTCTCACTGGGTGCACACCTCGAAAGCGCCCGCTGATATCGCCCGCGACGGTGCGGAGGCAGTGCGCCAGGCCGGTATCGGGAAGGTCGCCACGCTGATGCTGCCGGCAGACGTGTCCTGGGGTGACAATCCCAATGGTGCGGAAGCCGCCGTGGATATCGCCGCGCCGCCGGCAGTGCCCGCCAGCCGTATCGACGAGGCCGTGGCGAAGCTCACGTCGGGCAAGCAGTGTATGCTGATGATCGGCGGGCGCGAGGTAGACCGGCAGCGCGGTTTGCTGCTGAGCCGCATCGGCAAGGCCTGTGGCGCACGCGTCAGTACCGACACCTTTCCGACCCGACAGGCGCGGGGCGCCGGCACTGGCGTGCTGGAGAGATTGCCCTACCTGGCGGAGATGGCCATCGACCACATCAAGGACCTGGACCACCTGATCCTGATCGGCGCGGCGGCCCCGGTTTCCTTCTTCGCCTATCCCGGTGTGCCGAGCTGCCTGGCGCCAGAGACCTGCGAGGCGTTCAAACTCGCCGGCCCCGACGACGATATCGACCAGTGCCTGCAGGCGCTGCTGGAGCGACTGGACGCCGATGGCGTCGAACCCGAAGTGTACCCGCTTTCCCTGCCGGACCTGCCCAGCGGAGCGCTGGATGTGAATTCGGCTGCCCAGGCGATAGCGCACCACCTCCCGGAGGGTGCGGTGGTGGTGGACGAGGCGAATACCAGCGGCCTCGCGCTGGCGCCCGCGACAGCCACCGCGCGCAGCCACGACTGGCTGAACCTCACGGGCGGCAGTATCGGCTGGGGCCTTCCCGCCGCGGTGGGCGCGGCGATTGCCTGTCCGGACCGCAAAATCGTGAACCTGGAGGGAGACGGCAGCGCGATGTACACCATCCAGGCGCTGTGGACGATGGCCAGGGAGAACCTCGACGTCACCGTGGTGATTTTCAATAACCGAAAATACAGCATTCTGGAACTGGAGTTCGGCCGCACCGGTGCGCGCGGCGGTACACCCGGGCCCAAGGCGGCCAGTATGCTGCGTATCGATGGACCGGACCTGGATTTTGTGGAGCTGGCGCGGGGCATGGGGGTTCAGGCGGAGCGCGCCACCACCGCGGAAGAGTTCAACGCGCTGTTCGCGCAGGCGATGGCGTCGCGGGGGCCGCGGCTGATCGATGCGATGGTGCCTACGCTTTTCTGAGACTATCTCGCGCTGAGCTGGTTTTTTGTTTCTAGCAGAATCTGGGATCGTACGGCGGAGACTGCAACTCGTGGTGATCGCTGGGACACGCCAAAAAGCGCACGTCCATGTGCAGGCTCGAGTGGCGACGTCCTGTCGCCACACGGTCCCAGCAATCACCACGACTTACAGTCTCCTTCATCGAGCTAGATTCGTCACAATCCCGAGAGTTATCTGGAGGAAAGAGCCTGAGACATTCCAGTATGGCCGGGGACGTGCGGCGACAGGACGTCGCCGCCCGAGCCTCGCCGGCCGCGCCTGCACACGGACGTGCGCTTTTTGGCGTTCCCCGGCCATACTGGAATGTCTCGGGCGCTTGGTCTACGAAGGACAATGTATTTAGAGCACATTTCTAACAACACTCCCAAATCGGTGAAACTTGCGCCCATCTAAAGTAGAATGAGCGCCTTTTGCAGCCCGGGCAGCCCGTCTGCGGCGCATCCCTGAACTGAATCCAGAGAACGACACGATGAAACACTACAAGATCGCCCTGCTGCCCGGTGACGGCATCGGCCCCGAGATCATGGCCGAGGCGGTAAAGGTTTTCCGCCTGGTGGAAGAGCGCAATGAGGTCGCCTTCGACCTCGCAGAAGCGGATTTCGGCGCCTCCGCGTATTTCAAGTGCGGCCACCCGTTTCCCGACGAGACCATTGCGATCTGCGACGCGGCCGATGCGATTATCAAGGGCCCGATCGGTCTCGGCCACGAGGAGTCAAAGAAAATTCCGGTGGATATGCAGCCGGAGCGGGGCGCGCTGTTGCCGATGCGTCGTCGCTACAATACCTTCGCCAATTTCCGTCCCGTTTTCCTGCCGAAATCGCTCGGGCATTTCTCGCCGCTGAAGCCGGAAGTGATTGGCGAGGGTATCGATCTCGTGATGGTGCGCGAACTCGTCGGCGGCCTGTATTTCGGTGAGAAAGAAGTGGGCGTCAACGAACAGGGCCTGCGCTATGTGCGCGAGACGCTCGAGTACGATGAGGAACAGATCCGTCGAATCATGCACGAGGCGCTGCAACTGGCGATGCGGCGCAAGAAAGTATTGCACAATATCCACAAGAGCAACGTCCTGAAATCCAGCGTACTGTGGAATGAGGTGCTCGGTGAAGTTGCCGCTGAATACCCGCAGGTGGAGATCAGGCACATCCTGGTCGATGCGGCAGCCACGATGTTGTGCCTCAATCCCGGGCAGTTCGATGTGATGGTAATGGAGAATATGTTCGGCGATATCCTCAGTGACCAGGGCGGCGGCATCCTGGGCTCGCTCGGGCTGATGCCTTCCGAGTGCAAGGGACCTGGAAAGAGCTACTACGAACCCTCGCACGGCTCGGCGCCCGATATCGCCGGCCAGAATATCGCCAACCCGTACTCTATGATCGGCTCGGTGGCGATGATGCTGGAAAGCAGCTTCGGTATGCTGCAGGAATCGAAGAATGTATGGGCTGCAATGCAGAGCGTCTTCGCCGACGGCTATTCAACACCCGATCTGTCCAGGCCCGGCAGTGGTGTGAAGATGATCAAAACTGCGGAGTTTGGCGACCGGGTCGTCGCGGCGCTCCGGGGCATGCCGAAAGCCAGCTAGGCGTATCACCCACAGCGGCGGGGCGCCTGTGTTCCGCCTGCTGTTGAAACAACAAGAAGGGAGCTGCGGTCGTTTTGAACAGCCGATTCCGATGTTTCTGCGCGGCACTTGTGATCAGCTTCGCCAGCTCGACTGCGTTGGCGGATGAGAAAGCAGTCATTTTCTATGCGCCAAAAGAGTATGGCTCCGAAGCCTTGTTCAATCCGCTGACGTCATTTTCGTCCTACACGGTGGATTCCCTGCAGGTGAAGCGTAGCTTCAGCAGCGATAACTACCGCGACAAGCTGCGTATCGTCCGCGATAACCTGCGTAGCCCCGGCAATCGTATTGACGAGGAGGGCGGCACAAGGCGTTTCATCAACACGGAAATATTCCCCGTCGACCTCGATAATATCAGCGACAGCAGCGCCCTGTTGCCCAATTACGGATTGCACCTGTTTGGCGGCGGTATGCTGTATCGCAAGAACGCCGAATGGTTCCAGCAGCACGATGTTCCCTGGCCCTACTTCACTTCCGGCGTATTGTCCATGGTGACCGAGTTCCTGGCCGAGGGCTTCGAAAAGCCCGCCACCGACAGCACTGATGAAATAGCGGATATCTACCTATTCCGGCCACTGGGTATCTGGCTGTACAGTTCGGACAAGCGGGCGCGCTGGATAAAGGAAGAACTCGATCCCGTCGAATGGCCTCACCTGACGATGTATGACGCGGCTGAGAACGAGTTGCTCAATGTCGGCATGAACTACGTGGTGCGTCCCCGTTGGCTGGCTACCGAGGACAGGCGCCTGTTCGCGTACCTGGGGATTACCAATTTGTTCGGATTGTCCCATCGCATGGCGAGCGGCGATGAACTGTCCTGGGGCCTGGGTGTGTCCACCGAGTCCATCAATCCCAATAAGGTGCGCGCCAGCGCCGGTGCGTTCTACGACCGGAACAACAGCCTGCTGGCCTCGTTGATCGTCAGGGGCACCGAGGGCCTGGCCGTTCGTGCCAATGTTTACCCCGGCGCATTGTTCGATGAACGCTACGAACTGCCGTTTCCACTGGGTCTGTTTATAGGTGTGACGGACGATGGCGATCCGGCGTTTGGCCTGCAGTTTGGCCTGCCCGTCGGCCTGGGCGCCACGTTCTAGCGGATATGGTACGATTTCCGCCATGTCCTGCTCCCGCTATTGTTACGTCCCACGGTGCTTCTTCCCGGTGGCACTATGCCTGGCCTGCCTGCTGGCCTGTAGCGATGCCGCCCGATTTGAGAGGCTGCCGGCCGACGCGGTGGTGCTGTCCTTCGGCGATAGCGTGACCTTCGGCGTGGGTGCCGCCGCGGGCGAAGACTATCCCAGCCGCCTCGCGGCGTTAACCGGCCTTGAGGTCGTCAATGCCGGTGTTTCCGGCGATACCGCACGCGCGGCAGTCGGCCGATTGGAGCCGCTGCTGGCCAAGCATCGTCCGGACCTGGTGATCGTTGAATTGGGCGGCAACGATTTTCTTCGTAAAACCCGGCCGCAGCAGGTAAAGGAATTCCTGCGGGAAATCATCCGCGCAGCCAGCGCTTCAGGCGCCGAGGTGGCACTGGTGTCAGTGCCGCGCCTGTCACTGCTGCGCGCCAGTGTCGGTGCGCTCGCTGACTCCCCAATCTACGCCGAACTCGCGAAGGAGGAGGGTGTGGTGCTGGTGCCGGATATATTCTCGCAGGTGCTTTCGGATGGCGCGCTGCGCGCCGACGAAATCCACCCCAATGCGCGGGGGTACGAGGAGCTGGCACAAGGCATTTATTCGGTGCTCAGTGACCGTGGTTTGTTCCCGAACTGAACCGAGCGGACGCTGTCAGGCGGCGCAGCGATCCGCACCGGATGACGACTGTACCTGCTGCAATGCCCCGCGAATAGCATCGGGGTCGCGCAGGCGTTTGACATGTTCGAACAGCTGGCCGGCCTGGGGGAAGTAGGCGCGCATATATACCAACCACTGTTTCAACGGATTGCCGGCACAGTAGGCATCGTAATGCAGCAGTGTTGTTTCGAAGAATCGCAGCAGCAGCGGTGTAATGTCGTCCCAGACCAGCGGCTCCACGGTGTCGCCCCGGTCGTTCGCGGCGGCGATCAGGCGGGGCAGGTCGGGTCGACAGATGACACCCCGCCCCAGCATCAGGTCCTCACAGCCGGAGATGGTGCGACAGCGCAGGGCATCCTCCACACTCCAGATCTCGCCGTTGGCGATCACCGGCAGCGACACCCGTGCCCGCGCCTCGGCAATCGACTCCCAGTACGCAGGGGGCCTGTAGCCGTCGCGCCGGGTGCGCGCATGCACCGTGAGTTCGCTGGCGCCCGCCGCCTCGATACCCAGGGCGATGTCCGTAAACAAGGCCTTGTCCTCGAAACCCAGCCGGGTTTTCACCGTCACCGGGACTTGCGCGGGCACCGCCGCGCGTACCGCAGCGGTGATATCGTGCACACGCCGCGGTTCACGCAGAATGATCGCGCCGCCGTCCGAGCGATTGACCGTCCTGGCCGGGCAGCCAAAATTCAGGTCGATCCCGCAGGCGCCCAGTTCCGCCGCACGCGCAGCATTCTCCGCCATCACCGCGGCCTGCCCGCCCAGCAGTTGCACGAAAACCGGCACGCCTGATGCGGTATGCCCGCCCGTGGCCAGTTCGGGGCAGAAGCGGTGGAACACGCGCGGTGGCAACAGCCGCTCGGTCACGCGGACAAATTCCGTGACGCAGCGATCCACGCCGCCCAG
>JAUICG010000046.1 GCA_030427485.1 Gammaproteobacteria bacterium | reverse complement strand
GCCACAGCCCGAGCCACAACCCGAGCCACAACCCGAGCCACAGCCCGAGCCACAGCCCGAGCCTGAACCGCAGCCCGAGCCACAACCCGAGCCACAACCCGAGCCACAACCCGAACCTCAGCCGGAGCCTGAGCCCGAGCCACAACCTGAGCCGCAGCCTGAGCCTGAACCCGAGCCTGAACCCGAGCCTGAGCCCGAGCCTGAGCCCGAGCCTGAGCCCGAGCCTGAGCCCGAGCCTGAGCCTGAGCCCGAGCCTGAACCCGAGCCAGAACCCGAGCCTGAACCCGAGCCTGAGCCCGAGCCTGAGCCCGAGCCCGAGCCTGAGCCTGAGCCTGAGCCAGAGCCAGAGCCTGAGCCCGAAGCTACGGGAATTTTCGACGGCATCGTCTACACACGTCATCCACGGGCGCTGAGTCCTGTACCGGGTTCATCCATTGCCGATGCTTCAAACTGGCAGCACGTATCCGATGTGGGAAGAATCAATAAGGGAATTGCCGAGGCTGACATTGTCATCGATGATCTGAAGGGCAATAAACGGGTTATCCACAATTGCACTACATCGGAGGAAATCTGCGTCGCGCAGGAAGCCCGGGTCAGCCCCAACGGCAAACTGATTGCCTACTCTGTCGGCTACGGCAATTATCTGACCGAAGTACGATTTGGCAGCCTCCAGTTGGGTATTTATGACATACATACCCTGACCCATGCACAGTTGTTCATCTACGATATTGAATCCGGGGTGAGCACCCCGATTCCCAACCACCCTGCCAATGCTATCGATCGCCAGCCTGAATGGCTGGACAATGACACTCTGGTATTTTCCAGCAATCGCGGTAATACCTACCCGCATAAAAGCCAGTACAGCCAGCACCGCGGCACCTATCCCGACGGACGCAAACGTTGGTTCAACGCTGAATACGGCGTTTCCCAGTTCTACGGGTACGGTAATGAAGGCAGGTCGATGCAGATATGGACCATGGATATCGATGGCACTAATGCCCGCAATATCAGCCCGCATGAAACAATGGCCCTGTCCCCGATGGTCATGACAAATGGCGACATCCTGTACTCATGCTGGAACGGACACGCAAACGAAGCGTTCGACTCCAGGTTCCGTCATACCAACAGCCCGGGCACCGAGGTGAACAAGTGGTGGCTCTGCCAGGTTGATGGCAATGGAGCCGGTGGGCACGTTGTGCTCAACGGACACCATTCACCACTCCTGAAAACCTCGGCCTGGCTGAGCTCCGACGTATCAGGCGGTGAAAGCGCCTCGGAACTGCGCGCTATCCGCTCGGCCGCGGAGATCCGCAAGAATTATCTCGCCATCACCAACTACTACCGCGCCAATCACACCGGGAGTATGGGCATCATTTACGGGTGGGATTATAAAGGGCCGGGTATCGAGGGGGTATCAGTGCTCAACAATTTCGAACACCATGTTTTCAACGGCGGGACCGAGGGATCCGGCGCCTATATACCCAGTGATTTCATCGCGCTTACACCGTACGGCAATGACCAGGATACCGCCGTACGCCGCAATGGCGCAGGTCTCGCCATGGGTAAAGCGGGTTATGCCAGCCCGCTACCCGGCACGGATGACTATATGCTGACCCACGCGCGGGGAAATTGCTACGAAGCCGCGCAAGTGGAGCACTCAAACCGCAGCTGGACGGGCGGAGAACCCCTTTGCCAGAAAGGTATATACCGCGTCCACGTGGACCAGGTGACAGATCCCTTCGACCCTGCGCAGATGACCTTACTCGCAGGTGGCGACGAATGGCAGATCTACGATGCCGACGCCATTACCAACTATCAATCATTGTGGGACCAGCCTGCACCGGAGCGTCCGAGGAGACTGCAGGGCAATCGCTGCTTCCTGCAGGTGGTCGATGCCCGGGCCGCGGAGTTGCAACCCGTCAGCCCGTATGACTGGAATGAGACTCTCTCCAAACAGTGTTCTTCCCAGGGTTGCGCTGTCAACAGCGAGGACAAGTCATTCTTCGCTGATCAGTTGAAGTATCTCACCGTGTATGAAGTGGAGATGTGGGACCTCAGTTTCTCCAACGGGAATCAGGCGACCTTCGGTAGAACCACCAATAACCACGGATTCAAAAGCGTGTCCACCTGGGGCTACCAGGAACTGGAAGACGATGGTTCTGTGCGCATGGAAGTACCCTGCGAAACGCCAATCCAGATACTGGGCCAGGACGAGAATAAAATGACGATTGCACACGATGACAAAGTGCACTCGCTGCGACGCGGCGAAACACGCACCTGTCACGGCTGTCACGACGGTCACTCGGAGGAACGTGCGGCGCAGATCGGGGAGTCGGCTGAAGCGCGTTTTGCCCGCACCCTGGCCGCCGCTAGCAATCACCCGGCGCCAAACAATGGCTTTCGCACCTCCTGGAAAGACATTGAGCCCATTTTCGAGAGGCGCTGCAGCGGTTGCCACACCGACATGAACAATGCCGATGGCCTGCTCGACTCGCGCCTGGCGTGGGATTACGAGCAGATCGACTGGGCCTGGATGACTCGCCAACCCGTCGGCAACGGGACCTTTAACCTGCCTCGCCCGTATACCAGTAAATGGGTAGCGAAACTCGCCCGCAATTCACTTCTGTACTGGAAGTGCATGGGAGAGCGACTGGATGGCAGGACTGATCGACAATACGCCACCGATATCAACTTTGGCAGCGCGCATCCAACCGATGCGACGCTGGAGGAATGTCAGGCCATCGGACACTGGATTGACCAGGGAATACAACGTGATCCCGACTAGGGCACCTGCTGCGAAGCGGTTTATATGGGCTGAACGAACAGTATGACAGCGTATGTAATTTTCAACTACCTTGAAATATTCGACGAACAAAAAGTTCTTGAATATCGCAAGCGGGCACATCCTACCGTGGAAGAATTCGGCGGACTGGTTGTTATCAGGCCCGGTGCGCTACAGGTGATGGAAGGCCAGTCGACTGAATACCTGATTGCTACCCAATGGGACTCCATGGAGGCGGCGCTGCGGTGGTACAACTCACCCCAATACCAATCGGCTCACAAACTGCGTGAAGACGCCGCGCGCGTGCAGGTTATCATTGCCGAAGGGACAGTCCCCGACGCCTGACGAAACATCCTTCACAGCCTCATCAAGGTACTTCCTCCACGATCAGAACCATCCCCTCAACGGCGGCAACACGCACTCGGGCCCCCTTCTTTATCCTGACATCACTGCGCAGCGCCCAGCGCGTATCACCGATCATATCGGCACCGCTGCGGTCCAGTGCAACGCCCAGAACAAAGGACTTGCCCAGCATCTGTGCGGCGCGGTCATTCAACAGGGGGTCCTCGCTCACATCCTTTTCCGGCCTGAAGTAAGCCCGATAACACAGAGTCAGCAGCACGGAGAGGACGCCGAATACCAGGAATTGCCAGTCCCATGACAGGTCGGGAACAAGCCACAGGGCCCCCGCGAGTGCCAATGCGGCAAAAGCGATACCGAGCAGGAAACCGGTAGTGGTCGTCAGTTCCAGTACTATCAGCACCACTGCCAGCACAAACCAGTGCCACGCATGCAATTGGTCAAACAGTTCCACGCTGCACCCCCGTTCAGGCAGTTGTGTCGTCAGTTTTACTGGTTTGTTTCACCAACTCCGCTATCCCGCCGAGAGAGCCGATCAGGCTGGCGGCCTCCAGCGGAATCATCATGACCTTGTTGTTGGAGGAGGCTGCCAGTTGCCCCAGTGCTTCGGTGTACTTGGTGGCGATGAAATAGTTGATCGCCTGGCTATTGCCCTCGTCGATGGCCGTGCTGACCAGTTGCGTGGCCTTTGCCTCGGCCTCGGCCAGACGCTCACGCGCCTCGGCTTCGCGCATCGCAGCCTGCAGTTCACCCTCCGCCGCCAGAATCTGTGCCTGTTTCTGCCCTTCCGCGACCTGGATCGCGGCCTGGCGCTGCCCTTCGGCCTCAAGAATAGTGGCGCGCTTCTCCCGTTCGGCCTTCATCTGTCGCGCCATGGACTCCACGAGGTCCAGCGATGGCGAGATATCCTTGATCTCGATGCGCGTCACCTTTATGCCCCAGGGTGTCGTCGCCTCGTCCACTTTTGCCAGTAGTTCAGCGTTAATTTTGTCGCGATTGGACAGCATCGCGTCCAACTCCATGGAGCCTATTACAGCACGGATGTTCGTCATCACCAGGTTCTGCATCGCACGATCACGGTCGTTGACCTCGTAGGCCGCTTTCTCGGCAAACTGTACCTGGTAGAAACACACGGCATCGGTGGTCACCATCGCGTTGTCACTGGAGATGACGTCCTGCGGAATGATATCCAGCACGGTTTCCATCATATTGACCTTATGCCCGATCCGGTCGATGTAGGGCACGATGATGTTCAGTCCTGGCTTCAGGGTCTTGGTGTAGCGCCCGAACCGCTCGACCGTCCAGGCTGACCCCTGCGGTACCATCTTGGCGCCCGCCAGCACGGTAATGATCGCCAGCGCCAGGAATGCGACCGCACCTATACCAAATCCACCCACCATAAGTTTCTCCTCAATCGGTTGCCTGTAGTTCTCGGGCTCTGGAACATGCTGTCATGCTCTGCTAGTGTGCAGACTAAATCAAGTTTTCGCTGAATACACCGCTGGCGGATACCCATGTCGTCCTACCTGTTCCTGCTATGCCCTCCCTACTCCGGCTCGACGCTATTGTGGAAATTATTGTCAACCTCGGCGAATGTCTCTTCGCTGCCGTCAGAGGGGCAATTCCTGCCGGAACTGAAGGACATCATGCGAGAAAGTCCCTGGAAGGCTGAAGCGGAACTGCCCTGGCCCGACATCAAGAGAGTCTGGGAGACATACTGGGACAGGGACAAGCCCCTGCTACTGGAGAAGAGTCCGCCCAATATGATTCGCACACGCCATATTCGCCGGCATTTCCAGCCTGTGCGATTCATCATCATGGTCAGGAACCCTTACGCGCAGGCAGAGGGACTGATGCGGCATAACAACTGGACGGTGCAGCGCGCCGCCAACTTCTCCATGATGTGTTTGCGCACACAACTGGACAACGCGCGCGAACTGGACGATGCACTGGTGATGACCTATGAATCACTGGTGGAAGACCCGGCCAGGGCCTGTACCCGGTTGGCGGACTTTGCCGGGGAACTGGCCGACATCGACCAGCAGGCAAACTTCGAAATTCACTCCATCGACGGCACACTCAGCCGCCCCATCACCAACCTGAACGGCAAGAAGATCGCCGCTCTGAGCGCTGACGACATCGCCGCGATGAATGAAATATTCATTGAGCACCGGGACACAATCAGCGCCTGGGGTTACGATTTGCTCGCCGCTGCGCCGACCGGTGCGCAGGCAGTACCGCCTCCAGCGGAACCGGGCGGGCGTGAACAGCCTTTGTGATTGGGCAAGAACCTTGGTAGCCTCTCGCCGACCGCCCCTCAGTTTCAAACTGAAGCGACCTTGATCCAGGGAACTATCTCAATGCGCATAAAGACTTTTCTCACTGCCGGTGTCCTGGCCCTGACCGCCGCCTGCAGCGATTCCGACGATTCCCGAGGGTCCGGGGTCCCGGTAACACCGTTACTTGAACGCTATGAACTCAGCAGCCCCGACAGTATTCCGGAAGGCGTCACATTTGATCCCCGTGAGCGCATGTTTTACGCCACCAGCCTGCAGGGGGGCGGCATCGTAAAAATAGACGCCGCGGGACAGGAGTCCGTTTTTCACCCCGCGGACAACCGGGCGCAGGTAGGCGGCACAAAAGTCGATGCCGAGCGCAGGCGTCTGTGGGCCTGTGCGCAAGGGGTCGATGGCGGCGACAGCCGGGTATGGGTGTTTGATCTCGATACCGCCGAGTTGAGCGTGGAGTTTTTCCTCGGGGCAATAAGCCCTGGCGGGTCGTGCAACGACCTGGTGCTGGACGGCGTTGGCATCGCCTATGTCACCGACCCGGCCAACCCAAACCTCTATCGGCTCGACCCGGACACCGGCAGCGGCGCGATTTTCGCCACCGACCCCCGGTTCACCGATGTTACCGGCCTCAGCCTCGGCCTGAACGGTATCGCCATCAGCCCCGATGGCGCTGCGCTGATCGTCGCCAGGTTCGCGCCGCCGTCCCTGTTCCGCGTCAGCCTGCCCGACGGCGACGCCATCGTTCCCGTCACACTGAGCGGCGATACACTGCCCTCCCCCGATGGTCTTGCGATACTGGCGGGCGATCTCTACGCGGTGTCCGGCAGCAGCGTCAGCCGGGTACGCCCCAACGTGGACTTCAGCGCTGGGGAAGTAGTCAATGTGCCGCAGATCAGCGGCTTGTCCACGGCGACCGTTGCCGAGTCCGGACTCTACGTGATCAAGAGCGAAGTAGTGAACTTTGTGCTGCTGCGCCCGATTGAAACGCCCTTCGAGATTTTTCGTGTGAATATCGATGCTTTTGAGCAGTAATCGATGGTCCCGGACCCGCATATTGCGGCAGATCAAGGGTTTGCTGATCCCGTGCTATATCATCAATAGTCCAGTTTCCTTCCACTGAGGTATCCATTGGCCAGCTACTGTAAATCCCGTGACAAGGTCTATCACAAGATTTACCGGTCCAGGCCCGTACCGCGGGACCTTACGGACATCGAGGATATCGACCGCGCCGCCGAGGTCACGCCGTCACAAGCCGACCTCAGCCCGGAATCGCTGAAGCGCATCCAGGACGCGTACGAGAACCTCTATCGCTCAGGTGTCTATCCGATGCTCTCACTGTGCCTGCGGCGCGGCGGCAAGATCGTGCTCAACCGCAGTCTCGGCTACAGCCGCGACAACACGGTGGCCTCCCTCCAAACCCCCGTTTGCCTGTTTTCGGCATCCAAGGCTGTCACCGCAACGCTGATGCACCTGCTCGCGCAGCAACGGAAAATCAACCTGCTGCATCCCGTGAGTCACTACCTGCCAGCATTTGCAGCCAAGGGCAAGGGCAGCATCACCGTATTACAGCTGCTGACCCATCGCAGCGGTATCGCCAGGATTCCCGCGGGAACCGATCTCGATTTGTTGTATGACCACGAAGCGTCGCTGGCACTGATCTGCGACGCAGCATCCACTGATACACACGCGCGTGTGCAGGGCTATCACGCACTGACCTCCGGCTTTGTATTCAACGAACTTATCAGGATAACCACGGGGCTGGATGCACAGCAGTATTTACACCGCTACATCAGTAAACCGATGGGCATGCGCTATTTCCGCTACGGCCTGAACAAGCAGGACCAATCGCATGTCGCCGTCAATACGGTAACGGGATTGAATAGCGCACTGATTGATCGCGCGCTCGGCTCAGTACTGGGTGCGACTCCGGACACGGCAATCGCGATGACCAACGATCCCCGCTTCTATGAAGCCATCATCCCGTCCGCCAACCTGTTTGCGACAGCCGAGGAAATCAGCCGTTTCTACCAGATGTTATTGAACCAGGGCCAGTGGCAGGGCCGGCGTATCCTCGACCCGCTCACCGTCCACCAGGCAACCCGCTCTCTGGGAGGTTTCCAACTGGACCGGTCACTGATGCTACCGATGCGTTATAGCGCCGGGTTTATGCTGGGTGGCGCCCCCATCGGTATCTACGGCCTGGACACGCAGTACGCGTTTGGCCACCTCGGCTACGCCAACATCATGTGCTGGGCAGACCCGCAGCGCGATATCGCGGTCGGCCTGCTGAACACGGGTAAACCCGTGCTCGGCCCGCACCTCAAGCCGCTGCTGCTGATGATGAACGCAATCTCCAAAGGGTGCCCGGCGGTATTCGATATGACGGCGGACACGCCCTTCTATATGCAGGAAAGAGTCCTTCACCAGGATGCGTGAGGCGCCGGCGTGAGCATCATCAACTACAGCGCCCCCGCCCGCTTGATGGCCACTGCCCGCGGCCACCCCTACGACCGCGAGGCATTCACCGCCTTGCTCAACGGGCTGGACGAATTTGATGTCTGCCATGTTGAGCAACCGCTCGCGCAACACTGCCTGGGTCCGCAGACAGCGCACGATTTCGACGCAATCCTCTGCTACGACATGCCCGGCGTCGACTTCCGTGCAGACGGCACCGCGCACGCGGTGGCGCCCAGCCCCGAACACGTAAGGAATTACCTCGCTATGCTGGACATCGGCATGGGCATCGTTTTCCTACACCACGCACTCGCGGCCTGGCCCGCCTGGCCGCTCTACGCCGATATCATCGGTGGGCGTTTTCACTATCGTCCGGCGCAATTGCGCGGGAACCACTGGCCCGATTCCGGCTACTGCCACCGCGTTACCCACCGGGTGAGTAAAATCGACGCACACCCGGTGACCGAGGGCATCCCGCAGCACTTTGATATCACGGACGAGTTGTATCTCTGCCCGGTGTTCGAGGACGACGTCATTCCTCTCCTGCGCAGCGACTACACCTTTGCAGATCGGCATTTCTATTCAGCGGCCAGCGCGGTCGCCGGGCAGATGAACAGCCGCGAAGGCTGGTCGCACCCACCGGGATCCAGCCTGGTCGGCTGGGCAAAGCGTTGGGGGAATAGCCCGATCGTGTACCTGCAGGGCGGTGACGACGCCAGCGCCATGGCCAACCCGCATTTTCGTCAGCTTGTGCACAACGCTGTGCGCTGGGTCAGCAGTGACGACGCGCATCGCTGGGCGCGTGCTAACGCGCCCGTCCCGCAGGGCGAGTGAAGCACAAACTGAGCGCGAGGGTACCCAGCATCACTCCCGGCTGGTGTTCGAAAGTATTGCCCGGCGCATACTTCAGGCTGGCCAGTCGAGTGCACAACCGCTCCCAGGCAATGGTTTGCTCCAGGCGTGATATACCCGCACCCGGGCAGGTGCGCGGCCCCTGTGAAAATGTCAGGTGATTGCCCAGCGACTTGCGCTGTAAATCGAGCTGATACGGGCTGGCGTACTGCCGGGGATCGACATTGCCCGCACCGAAGCGAATATGCAGAACGGAACCGGCCGGGACATGAACGCCCTGGAACTCTTCATCGCGGGTGGTGATGCGGGTGGACAAGCCCTGGGTGGGCGCCCGCAGACGCATTGCCTCCTCGATAAAGGCGCGTACTTCACCCGGGTTCGATCTGAGCCGACTGAACAGCGCGGGATATTCACAAAGCAGCTGCGCCTGCGCCTCCAGCGCGTATTGCGTGGTCTCCAGGCCACCGAGCACCATGAAGTAAACTATGCCGTAGACCTCTTCATCCGTGAGCCTGCGATCCAGCGCCTGGTAGTGCGTCTGAGTCAACGCACTGATCATATCGTCCTGCGGATCACGACGCTTACTGGCCACCTGCTCGGCGAGATACTCCGCAAAACCCTCCAGGCGCTGCGCCTGCTGCACCGCCTGTTCCTCGCTAAGCAGGTTAAGCGGGCCGCGACCATGGACGTATTGCATTACCAGCGCCGACCCCCAGTCGGCAAGCCGGGGTAGATCCCCGTCGGGGAAACCCAGTACCCCGCCCATCACCATTTGCGGCAGTGGTCGAGCAAACTCCGCAATGAACTCAACCGTGCCGCCGCCATCTCCGGTGCCCCTGGCGATCCAGCGGTCGATCAGTTCGTCAGCCACCCGGGTGATCATACGCGTATGACGCCTGGCGCCCGGCCCGACCCAGGGATCAGTGAGTTCCTGGCGGTGCGCCCGCCACAGCTCGATGGTCGGACGCAGCGTGCGCACCGAGTCCAGCGCGAGGTCAAAGCGCGCGGGATCCCGCGGCTGCCGCTCGCCACGGTCCAGTTGCGCCTGCAGCGCTTCCACCAACTGGCTCATTACCGGTTTGAAACGCTCGGGATCCTTCACCACGCGCTCTATATCGGCATAGCTGCTCAGTACGAAAACATCACTTGCGCCATCCGGGCCCGCTCCCCGCAGAACCAGTACCGGTGCCGCCTTGTGCAATATCGGATACGCCTCGTACCAATGCTCCTGCGCGCCGGGGCCGAACAGGTCGACGTCGGCCAGTTCCCTCGGGCAGGCCATCGGAGTCAGTTTGTGTTTAGGGTGCTCGCCACGCATTGAATGGTGAATTGTCAGCCAGATGATTTCTGGCTATCCAGATAGTTTTGCAGTACGTCATCCGGCCGACTGTCCAGCAAGCCAAAGCGATCATCGGCAAGTACTTTCAGATCAAATCGTCGGGAGGAATCAATCTCTTTCCTGCCGCGAATAATCTTTAACCATTGCCTGTCCACGACCACCCTCTCGACAATGCCGGGAGCCGAGATGGAGGCCAGCATGGCCTCGACTGCAAGAAGGTGAAGCGGCCTGCGATCCGCCTGCAAGCTGTGACCCAGAAGGTGATTAAAAACCTGTCTTTCTGACTCGCCACCATTGACAGCACGCTGGAAACTACTGGAGACAAGAATCTGGGCCGTCGCAAAATCTTCCACAATGTAGGCTCCACCGGGGCGGAGTAGCGGGAATAGCGCCTCGAATGAACCGCGCGTGGAGGACAACATATGGGATGCATCATCGAAGACAACGTCTATGCTACGGCCATCACCAATGAATTCTCTCGCAAGACGATCCACGGTTGCGTAATCGGCCTGATCAACGCCGTACTCTACACGAACACTCTCCTCCAGACTCTCGTGCCTGATAAAGCTATCCAGGAATTCCTGCTTCTCAGTATCCAGTTCTAGCGCAAGCAAGCGCTCAGGTTTGGCCAATAGGCTGAGGAAGCCGACACTGCCCCCGCGAAAAACTCCCAGCTGAACGATGTTTTTCGGCATCTTCTCGCGAAAAAACGCCAGGTAGCGTTGTATGATATCGGTCGACTTGAGAAGAAAAAAAACATTGTCTTGATAGTCGTCTGCAACGGGAACAGAGCGTGCAACCTGGTCAAAAGAAACGGCAAGACTGAAGCTATAGCCCTCAAGCCTGAAATGGCGCCCTGAAATCCACTCGATGCCGAAGCCCTGCGGCAAGTTAGTCAAGCGTTCGACGTTCTTCATTTTCGTCTATTTCTTACCCGATTAATCTGACGTTTAACATACGAAACACAGTTAACAGCAAGCTTATCAGTGAGTGGATCAGAAACTGTCGTCAGTCAACATTCTCACCCTTTATGGCATCTGCTGCCCGATCTCTGCAGCGCGGCGTTCAGACTTTTCCCACAAGCGTATGTAGCCCTCTGCCGATTTGAACAGCGGCTCCAGTTCCTCGTCGGTCACGCCATCGCGGCGCACGTCTTCAATCAGTTCCGCAACCAGGCCAAGATGCACCATGCCCTCGGTATTGAAGTCCAGCGTGCGATCGCCAACCACGGGTTGCTCCAGCGTCACGTCACCAGCATAGGATTTGAAAGGATAGGTAACCGGGTCGGACTGCGGCGCCGAGCAACCGCTGTGTTCACCGAAACGCGGCCCGGGTGCACCGGCAAAACCGTTGAGATCAAAACCGAATCCCTCCGCCTCGAAGGCGCCCGCATCACGCATCAACGCAAGCCGTCCTTGCAGACCATCATCCATCGTGGCGGGCGTATCGCTTGAACGACAACGGCCGAAGTTGAATTTCGACATACCGCCCAACTGGTACAGCCGCCCATTGTTGTGGCGCCCATGACTGCCTACGGCGGGATAGTCATACTGTTCCAGTATTTCATAGGCGCGCTTGTAACTCTTTCTCGGCAAATGATCGACTTCGATGATCATGCCCCGGTTCATCAACTGCCGCATAAGGAATTCGCCCAGATCGGTAAGCCCGTGATTCTGGCAGTAATCTCCCTCGAGCCGTCCGCCGCCCAGCAGGCCGATGTTGGGCAGCAACAGGCCAATCGGGTCTTCGTCAAAACCACTCATATCGAACGGCGGTAGCGAATCGTAGACCGCTCGCGGCTGATTGAGGTTGGCGAAGTTCAGGCCACCGTTGTCAAAACCGCCCGGGAAGGTCAACAGTTCCGGGGGACACAACACGAAGTTCGAGTAATGCCCGGTATGGCCGAAGTTGCCGATGTCACTTACGCGCCTGTCGCCATCGCCGGCGGAAAAAGCGTTGTCAAACTTGTGCACCGGGAAGATGACACGCACGCCCCTGGCGTGATAGTCGTCCAGTTTGGCCACGACGTCTTCCTCGGTGCATTTGCTGAACTCACCAAACGGCACCAGGAAGCAATCGAACAGGTCAGACGTTTCTATCCCCAGGACCACCGCCAGATTGCCCGCCTTGATCTGCTCACGGGCCTCCTCAGGACTGAACACAATGCGGAACCAGCCTTTGCCGGGCCCGCCCGCCAGCGCGTCGACATAGCGTTCCAGCGCGTAGGTGGCCTCGATAATCCTGTCCACGGCGACCATGTCATTACAATCGTAACGCTTGGGATTGGCGCCAATGCCAGTAACCAGTTGGCATAGCACCTGGTTGGTCGTAGCGTGCTGCACCAGCAGTCGCAGGCCGGACAGGTAGGCGCGTTCCAGCCACTTGTAATACTGCACCTGGTGGGTGGCGCTACGCGGCGCGGCCGGCCAGGACGTAAACGTCGGGTAGCCGTCGGTATCGTGGTCCTTCTGCGGCAGTTGGCCAATCGCAATCGCCGGGAGCAGGTTATTAAAATCGCCCACGCCCTCATTGAACGTGGCGCCCATGAAGTCTTTGCGCCCGTCGACCCCGTGATTCAACTCACAACTGGGCAGCGCGTGCTCTACACCCAGCGGATGGAACGGCGAGCCGTGAAATACGCCTCCGCCGCCAAAGGCGAGGTCGGAGAACAGGTGTGAGTGCGTTTCCACGAAGCCGAAGAGTGAACCATCGTCGAACTCGGTATGGGTAATATCGCCGCTGGCATCGAGTGACAACTCGGGAAAAGTCGCGCACCCGTCCTGCTCGACCAACTCCAGGTCGACGGCATCCCCCTCGCCAACCATCGCGCCATCTGCGCCGATATACATCCCCGACGCTATGTGCTGTAACATGAATCGGGCGTCAGGCGCCGCCAGCAATCGCCACTCACCCTCGGATTGCATTCGGTCCTCTATCACCACCTCACCATCGACTTCCGCCATATCGAACGCAAGCGTTGATTGCGCCAGCAGACGCTCACCATCGGATGTCAGGTAGATTTCGCGCTCGTCATACAGGAGATATTTCCCCAGATCTGACGGTCGGAACAGAAAGCGACTGGCATTAGCAGTCGTTTCGAGAGCGGCAGAAACCTCTTCTACCTGACCGGTGTCCGCGTCGCGCAAAGGATAGTCAACGGTGGCGAGAAAACCCTCACCGCCGTCCGGTGATATCGCAAAACAGCCATTTGCCACTTCGAACACCGAGTCTTCATTGGCTGGAACTGGCGGCGGTGGCGGCGGAGTCACCACGGTCTCGCCGCCACCGTTGTTGTTATTGCTCCCGTTACTACAGGCAAAAATCGGGAGTGCCAGGAAAGACACACACATGAACCGGACAAGAGAGTTTCGCATAGTCATACCACTATTATTGGTTCTGGCCACACCGGGCCTTAAGGTGCTGAATGCCGTCAGAATCTTACCCGGTCTGCCGTGGACCCGGCGAACGCTGTCCCCAACGGGGATCAGCACCGACTTACTCCAGAGCCGAACCGGTCACGCCGGGTCGGCAAGTTTATTCCGCCGAACTGTATTTAATGGGTCAGGCCAGGACAGACAATGTCCTATTCCATTTCGCCTGCTGCGCGAGCCAACTCTTCATACTCCTCACAGGCCGGCGTCAACGCACCCTCGGAACTGTGCATCTCCTCGCATGATAGCGCATTCATGCTGTCCAGACAGGCCACGGCAGGTTTGTACAAAGGGTGCCCCGTAGGTACATCGCCCACCTTGCCCCGCACTTGCGCGCACATGCCGTCCAGGGTGGGCTGCATCATCTGGCGCATCTCGGGCGAGAGGTCCTGCTCCGCCATCTGGGCAAGGGCACAAGACTTCACTTTCTCACACAAGGATTCCGCCGCATCAGCCATTTCATTGGCGTGGATCGCGGGCACCGCAGCCACCAGATACAGCACCGTCATCCTTACACACTTTTTTATCATCGAATCTCTCCTGTACAGGGTCTGAAAGAGTAGCGCGAATAGGCCCGCATTGGGAACCCCCGTTAACCGCACGCCGCACGCGGCGCCATCCCGATATATACCGCGTTACAAAGTTGTGAAATTTACCGCCTGTCGAATTCTTTGATTGACGTAGCTTCAAAGCAGGCGCATTATACGCAGCTGCCGACTGGCACTGTGTATTCTTCGATTTTAAAGTGAACATCATGGGCACATTTTTCACACAAGCAAGCACCTGTAAGCGCCACGACTCAATTGTCGTGATGCCGGCGGCCTGCCTGTGGGCAGACCGCGAGGTTTTTGGAAGCACTTGATGTAACGACTGTTTAGAAAAGGCCTCCGAGAACCCTGATTCCGGAGGCCTTTTTTTATTCCCGCAAGAAATGCCTCCACTTTCAGGGTCCCGGACAACAAGGGACAAGGAAAGTGAAAAGGTCACTACGCAACAATATCCGCAACATCTACCTGCTGGGTTTTTTTAACAGCCTGATGGTGATTAACCCTGTATTCGTGCCGTTGCTGCAGGGCCACGACCTGTCCATGAATCAGGTGCTGCAGACCCAGGCCCTGTTTGCGCTGACCATCGCACTGTTCGAAGTACCCTCGGGCTATATCGCAGATATCTGGGGCCGGCGGCGCGCCATCTTGCTCGGCTCCGTATTCTTCGCAAGCGGATTCCTGTATTTGCTGGGTGCGGACAGCTTTGTCGACTTCCTGGTATTTGAAGTCCTTATCGGCCTGGCGGTCAGCCTCATATCCGGGGCGGACCTGGCGCTGCTCTACGACACGGAAGTGTACTTGCAGGAAGAGGGGGCCGAGGGCGGCGGGACAGCCGGTAAATCGCTCAGCCGACTGATTTCCGTTGAAGCCGCCGCCTCCGGTATCGCCGGGATCATGGCCAGTGTGTTGTTGCTGTGGTCACTCGATGCCGTGGTTGTCGCACAGACTGTTATCGGCATGGTGCCGCTGCTGTTGGCGCTGACATTGGTGGAGGTACCGCGGCCGGTGTTGGAAGTCAACCACCGTGGCAATGCGCGCTCCATCCTGGAACTGTTGCTGTTTGGCAAACCCGTGGTGCTGTGGACCGCCTTCGCCATTGCGGCCTTCGGCCTGCTGGCGGTGTACGTGTTCTGGATCTACCAGAAATACTGGGAGTTCCAGGGGGTCCCCATCGAGTGGAATGGCTACATCTGGGCGGCTTTCGCGCTCACCGTGAGCGTATCAGCCAACTTCGCCAGTGCGCTCGAGCAGCGCCTGGGCACACAGCGTGTATTGTGCCTGATCGGCGTTCTACCGGTACTGGGATTGCTCGGTATGGCGCTGGGCGCTGGCTGGATAGGCGTGATGTTCGGCTTCGCGCTGCAGGTCTCCAGAGGGCTCAGCATGAGCTTGTTCTACGAGGCGCTGAATCGGCGCGTGCCCGGGACATTCCGCGCCACCGTCAACTCACTGGTCAGCCTGGCGGTGCGGGCGGTTTTCATCGGCACCGGACCGCTGCTGGGTTTCGCGCTGGATCGGTTTGGCGTGACCTCGACGCTGCTGATACTGCTGGCGATATTTACGCCGGTGATGGCGGTGGTCCTGGTACCGTTGATCGCTCGCATTCGGCGCGAATCGGAAAGCGAAGAACCCCAGGTCGTTCCCGCCGCCTGACGCGGGAACACTCCAGCACTGTCGGCCCCTAAGGGTAACCGGCAGTGCTTTTTTTTACAGGGTAGAATACACAGGTAGTGCAACAGGGGAATGACCGGACCGGGCGACAGGCGTGCGCGCGGGTCCCATCGTCCCTGCCAGGGGGTACAACATTGGACACAGCCAGAACCGTTGCCTATATCGCAATGCTACTCTGCCTGATCATGGGACGTTCCGCATGGGCGGGCAGCGACACATCCAGCGCGCGTGACGGATGGGATTTCAAACAGACCGCCGCGCAGTTCACCGCGCTGTGCGAGGAGGTCCTGGCGACCGCCGCTGCTACCTTCACTGCGATCGAACTCGACCCTGAACCCGCAAGCCTGCAAGGTGTCTTTGGTGCCTACGATGCGATGATGATCGACCTGCAGCGCATCGAACACGCCTGGTACATGAAAGCCGTCCACCCCGACTCACGGGTACAGACTGCGGCGGAAGAGTGTATCGCCCGCTACAACGATTTTCTGGCCGGGGTGAACCTGTCCCCGACTTTCTACCGCCGGGTGGCGGCCATCGATTTGACGGGGGCCAGTGCCGCGGAGCGTTTCATGATCGACAGGAAACTCAGGGCATTTCACCAGGCGGGCGTTGATCGCGATGAAGCCACGCGCGACAGGGTACGCGCGTTAATCACTGAAATCACCCGGCTGGGAAGCGCCTTCGAGAAAGCGATCCGCATGGATAAACGCAGCGTGGAGACCAACGAGCAACAATTGGCCGGACTGCCCCGGGATTTCCTGGATTCCCACCCGGAAAATGCACAGGGCACCATACTAGTATCAACGGATTACCCCGACTACCTGCCGGTGATGAAATACGCCGTGAACGATGATTTGCGCTACCGTCTCTTCAAGGCGGCAAAGAACATCGCCACGCCGGACAACCGCGAGACGCTGAAAACGCTGATCAGGCGCAGGCACGAACTGGCCGTGCTCCTGGGGTACGAGACCTACGCCGCGCTGGCAATGGACGGCCTGATGGCCGCGGAGCCGCAGGCCGTCCAGCGCTTTCTCGCGCAATTGGACGGTGCCGTTAAAAAACCTGCCGACTGCGATGTGAACACGCTGCTGGCGCGACTGCGCCAGGTTGATGCAGGAGCACAACAGGTGCAGGCATGGCAGGTTTACTGGCTGGAAAACCGCGTGCGACAGGAGGATTTCGCGCTGGACGCGGAGCAGGTCCGCACCTATTTTCACTTTGACAGGGTGCAGGCGGGCATCTTCCGGCTCACCGAGGATGTGTTCGGCGTGGAGATCGTGCCCTGGCACACCTCGACGTGGCACCCGGACGTCACCACCTGGGAAATGCGCGAGCAGGGCGTGCCCATCGGGCGCTTCTACCTCGACATGCACCCGCGGGACAACAAGTACGGACACGCCGCGCACTGGGCCCTGCGCAGGGGGCTGAAGGACCGCCAAATACCCCTGTCCGGGATGGCCACCAATTTCCCGCGAGGTTTGATGGAGCACCGCCAGGTGGAGTCTTTCCTGCACGAATTCGGCCATTTGCTGCACAACATGTTCTCCGGCACCCAGCAATGGTTCGATATCTCTGGCATGTCGATGGAGAGGGATTTTGTGGAAGCACCCTCGCAGATGCTCGAGCACTGGGCGTGGGATTATGAGACGCTACAGGAAATAGCGATGGATGATAACGGGCGAACCATTCCCGCGCCGCTGGTGGAGAAAATGAACGCGGCCCGGCATTTCGGCGAGGCGGCAAATACCGCCGCGCAGATTTTCTACGCCAGCCTGTCACTTGAGTACCACAACCGCGACCCCGACAGCTTCGAACTGCTGTCCCTGATGAGGGCCTTGCAGGCGCAGTACTCGCCCTACCCCTACGTGCCGGATACGCACTTCTACAACAACTTCCGCCACCTCAACGGCTACGCGTCCAACTACTATACTTACCAGTGGTCGCAGGCCATCGCGATCGACCTGCTGAGCCGCTTCGAGCGCCGCGGCTTGCGCGACAGGGCCACAGCGCGCGATTACCGCGAGAAGGTGCTGGCCCCGGCCGGCAGCAAACCCGCCGCAGACCTGGTGGCCGATTTTCTCGGCAGGCCCTTCTCCCCTGCCGCCTACTCGAAGTACCTGGGCCAGTTGACGCCAGAAATGACGGCAGTATGCTTGGGACAATAATAACCATATAGCGAGAACAGTGTATGCAACAGTTATCCGGCCAGGATGCGATGTTCCTGCACGCCGAATTGGACGGCCTGCCACAGCACATCGGCGGTGTGAGCATCTATGACCAGTCCACGGCGCCAGGCGGCAAAGTACGCTTCAAGCAGATCCTCGACATGCTGCAGCGCCGCGCCCATCTCTCTCCAATCTTCCGGCGCAAACTGGCCTTTGTGCCCTATAACCTGGGCCGCCCCTACTGGGTGGAAGACCCGGATTTCGATATGGAATACCACGTGCGCCACATCGCCCTGCCCAAACCGGGCGACTGGCGGCAACTGTGTATTCTCACTGCACGCATTCATTCGCAGCCACTGCGCCGTGACAAGCCGCTGTGGGAGATCTATGTGATCGAGGGGCTCAATAATATCCAGGGCTATCCCCCCGGGTGCTTCGCCCTGCTGATGAAAGTCCACCACTGCGCGATGGACGGCGCCACGGGCACCCAGTTCATGAATATCGTGCATGACCTGACCCCGGAGACCCGCGATGTGGGCGAGGCACCGCCGTGGATTGTGGAGAGAATTTCCACGCCTAGGATGCTGGGCAAGGCCTACCTGGATGCCTGGCGCAAACCCGGCCAGGTCATCGACATGCTCAAGGATGCCGGCCCCGCATTCATGCGTTTGCGCAAGGGCAGGCAGGAAAAGCAATTTCACAACCTCGAAAACAAACCGAAAACCCGCTTCCAGGGCAAGATTTCCCGGCATCGGGTGGTCGAGGCACGCAAATTCGATTTCGAGGAAGTACGGGCAATCAAGAACACCCAACCCGGAACCACGATCAACGATGTGATGTTGACCATCGTCGCCGGGGCGCTGCGAAAATATCTTGAAAGCAAGGGCGAACTGCCCGAGCAGTCGCTGGTCACCGGCTGCCCCATCGACGTACGCTCCGTCGAGGAGCGCGCCGCCGGCGGCAATATGGTCGGCTTCATGAACGTGAGCTTACGCAGCGATATCGCGGACCCCTGCGAGCGATTGGCCGCGGTACACGAGGAGGCCCAGTCCGCCAAGGCCTACGCTGAAGCCCTGGGGCCCCGGTTTGCGGTCGACCTCACGGACGTGATGCCGGGCAATGTACTGTCACTGGCCATTCGTACGGCCAGTGCCACCGGGTTGGCCGAGGCCAGCACCGTATTCAACACGATCGTCACGAACGTGCCGGGCGCGCCATTCCAGCTCTATATGTGTGGCGCCGAGTTGATCGATTCCATCAGTCTCGGACCCTTGATGCCCAATGTCGGCCTGTTCCACATCGTTTACAGTTCAGTGCAGGACAAGAAGGGAACCATCAGCCTGTCCTTCACGGCTTGCCGGGATATGTTGCCGGACCCGGCATTCTACGCCGAATGCCTGCAGGCGTCGTTTGAGGAGTTGCGCGACGCGGCCCTGACCGGCAGGAAGAAACGCAAGAAGGCCTGACCCGCTCACGCGAGCCAGCGCTGCACCAGTCGATGTATGTTGACCCTGGTTTTCAGGCGGGTGGCGAGCAGGTACATGCCCGCCACCTTGCGGTGAAAATAGACTGCGTCGATCGGCGGCGCCCGCCAGAAATCCCGGTAGTCCCTGACCTCTTCCGCCAGCGCCGATAAATCTCGCGCCATACTGGAACGGGCGAAATCGTAGTCCACATCGGTGCGCAGCGGCTCCAGTACCAGCATCAACACCTCCAGCACCAGCTCGCGGTACTGGCTGTCCGCTTCTCCCATGGAGAACCCGAGTCGCCCGGCGGCGGCCGCCATTTTCCCTTTGTCTCCCGCGATCGCAGCGCGGGCCAGTTTTTTATAGTTGTTGACGAAGCCCGCCTTGAAGCGACGCGTGGCGCCAAAGTCCAGCAGCACAATCTCGCCGGTGTTCCGGCGATACTGGTAGTTGGCGAAATTCGGGTCGGTCTGCACCATCCTGAGTTCAAAGAGTTCAAGCAACATCAACTCGATCAGGGCAGTCATCACCCGGTCGCGCTCTGCCTGCGGCAGGTCGACCACGGAATCAATCGGGCTGCCGGCGGCGTAGGTCATCGCCAGCACATTGCGGTGAGTCAGCTCCGGGAGCACTTCCGGCAGCAGAAACCGCGGATCATCGCGCAGCAGGTCGCCGAAGGCCTGCAGGTACTTTGCCTCCTTCAGATAGTCGGCCTCGTCCTTCAACTGGCATTTCGCATCCTCCAGTAAGGGCTGGATATCCAGCCCCTCGGGCAACAAGCCCGACAATCGCAGCAAACCGGCGATGTTGTCCACGTCGCTGTCGATGCTGTCGGCGACACCCGGATACTGTACTTTCAGTACTATCTCGCGGCCGTCCGGAGAGATCGTCCGGTGTACCTCGCCGATCGATGCCGCGGCCAGGGGTTTCATTTCAAAGTCGTAGAACAGGGTTTCCCAATCTTCGCCGTAGGCATCCCGCATTACCGACTGCAATTGCTGCGCCGGCATATAGCGGGCATCGTCGCGCAATCGCGCCAGGATATCGGCCAGCTCCCGCGGCAGGAACTCTCCCGTATCCATGGAGAGAATCTGCCCGACCTTCATCGCGGCGCCGCGCATGGTCGAGAGTTGTTCCGCCACGCGCCGGGCATTGCCCGGTGTCAGCAGCATGTCTCTCGCACGGGGGCGCTTTCCTGCACGCAACTGTCGCGAGCCCTCTGCGAGCATACCTCCGGCGACGCCGCCGGCGATGCGCGCCATGCGTGCAAAGCGGCTCGCGCGGGAAGTCGGTACCGCCCTGGAGCCGTCGTCCTTACCCTTATTATTTCGCGCCACGCCGCTCTCTTTCCCGCCAACGCCGGATATGCGGCTGGACTATTTCATACGCATTGAATTCGGCATCGAGCGCCACGATAAAATTGAACACGCCTGTCAGCTTTCGCGCGATCAGCGCGAAATCGCGTGAAGGGGTGGTAAAGTGACGCGTCATTGCCGACTGCGCCGCCAGCGCCGCCGCGCGTCGCATCAGTTGCGACCTGCCCCAGCAGTATTCGCCCTTGTCATTCAGGTACTGCGGGGGCAGGCGCTCCGGCGGTCGCAAGGGCTCCAACAGGTGCTGGCAAAATCCGGCGAACAGCATGCGCCCCTCTTCACTGGCGTCAGGTCGCAAGCAGCCCAGTCCGATCAAGCCTTCCACCATCTCGGGCTTGTTGCGTCGCTGGCCCGCATCGATGGTCCGCCGCAGGTGATAAAGGAAGTCTTCAGGGCACTCCAGTACGGAGCCGAAGTCCAGCAGCACCAGTTCGTCCCGTGCCGACTTTTTGCGACGATCGTCGACGCGCAGCAGGTAGTTGCCAAAATTGGGGTCTGTCTGCAACAGCCCCCACTCGTACAACTCATAGAAAAACAGCTCCAGCATACCCTTGGCCAGCGCGTTGCGCCGTTCCAGCGACAGCCTGGCCATGTCGGGATCCGCCACCGAAAAGCCCTCGATATACTCCATGGCCAACACGGAATCGGTGCTGTACTGCGCATACAACTCCGGCACATGGTAGCTGACAGCCGCGCCCTGCACCTTCGCTGCCAGCGCACTCATTTTCAGTGTGTAGGTCGCTTCACGGCGGTAATCGATTTCGTTGTGCAGGTGCACGCGCATGGATGCCAGCCAATCATCCAGTTCACGGCCGGCCTTCACCCAACGCGCCAGCAGCAACATGCGGACCACGGCATCGAAATCCGCATCGATCACCTGTGCCAGCCCCGGATACTGCAGTTTCAGGCATATCCACTCTCCGCTCGCGCGAATTCTGGCGAGGTGAACCTGTGCCAGCGATGCCGCGGCAATAGCCTGCGGATCGATATCCAGTTCGGTATAGCGTTCACCGAGGCTGTCACGCACCGAGGATTCCAGTGCGTCCCAGTGCAACGGTTCGGTCTGGTCGGAAAGATCGCGCAGCGCGTTTACCAGTACCCGCGGCAGGAACTGTGCGCCAAACAGCGCCAACATCTGACCAATCTTGATATAGGTGCCCTTCAGCTTGCCCAGTTCCTGGACGAAACGCCGGGCCTCCCGACGGGCGAATTCGGAATCGTCGTCGTCGACACCGCGGCCCATTACCCGCTGTACAACACCATCGACGGCCAGCGCGCTACCGGCACGAAGGCCGGCGAGCGAGACAGCAAGTGTCCGGGGCAGGGCACTACTCTTCAGGCCACGATTCTTTTTTGCCATTTACACTGCATTTCTAGCCGGAAACGAAGGGAAGGCGAGCATTATATACGATTGGCATGTCAACCGGCAGCGCAAAAAAGCATTCAGGCGCCGGTTTCATGGGTAGTTCAGTCGAGAAGCAGCGTGGCCAGGCGCTTGCGATGATGCTGGGCATCGCCGAACTGCTGCTGGCTCCACTGCGCCCGGCGAATGTAAAGCTGCGCATCACAGTCATAGGTAAAACCCATACCGCCGTGAAACTGTACGGCCCGGTCACCAGCGTACAGCAGGGTCTGGCAGGCGTGCGCCTTCGCCATCCGACAGGCGATCTCCGCGTCGACGTCCAGTGCCGTGTCGCCCACCAGCGTCGCGGCGTGGTAGATAAACGATCGGGCCGAATCCGTCGCGGTAAGAATGTCCACGGTCGGATGCTTCAGCGCCTGGTAGGAGCCGATCAATTTGCCGAACTGCTTGCGGGTCTTGAGGTACTCCACAACGGTATCCAGGCAGGCGCCGGCACTGCCGGTCGCCTCGGCTGCCACCAGCAGCGCGCCCAGCAAGCGGACGTCACGCAGTGCGGCGGCCACCCCCGGCCCGGCGATGATATCTTTCGCGTCTATCTCGATACCCGTAAAATCCACGTTGGCGGAGCGCTTGGTCTGGTCGATCAGCGTGTTATGGGCAAGTGCGTGCGTGCCGAGTTGGTCGGCGCGGACAACAGCCAGCGCCGACTGGCCCCGGTGCTGCACGGACACCACAAGAAGGCTGGCCACTGCCGCATCGGGCACGTACTTCTTGGCGCCCTGCAACACGCCGTTTTCATCCAGCGCCAGCGTTACCGCCTCGTTACCCCAGTCCATGTCCTCGAGCAGAGCAATCGTCGCGGGCGCACCGGCAGCGATGGCGGGCAGCAGGCGTTCGCGCTGTTCAGTATTGCCACTGCGCAACAACAGCTGCGCGGCGAGCGCACTGCTGATCAGCGGTGTGCCCAACATGGCGCGCCCCATCGCCTCGACAACCGGCACCAGGGTCGCGACTCCCATACCCGAGCCGCCACAGGATTCGGGCAGCGCGATACCCGTCCAGCCCAGTGACACCATTTCTTCCCACAGATGCGCGTCAAAACCCGTCCCGGTCTCCAGCTGCGCCCGCACGCTGGCGATGGGTGATTTATCCCGGCAAAACTGCCGCGCCACATCCAGCAGCATGGCCTGCTCCTCGCTGAACTGCAGGGCGGTATTTCCAAAGACTGACATAAAAACTCCCTACTTTGGCAAACCGAGGATATGCTCGGCGACGATATTGGCCTGTACCTGGCTGGTGCCGCCGCCAATGGTGGCGGAGAAACTGTTGAAATAAGCGCGCTGCCAGAAGCCGCCCTGGCGCGCCTCATCGTCTCCCACGTAGAGCGCTCCCTGCGCACCCTGCAGGTTGATCGCCAACTGGCGCATACGCCGTGTCATTTCCGTGACCCGCAATTTGTTCGACAGCGGCAGGGACCCGGGGTAATCCGTGGTCAATGCGCCGATGTGGGCGCGCCTGTCGCCGAGTATCATCGCCTTTTCCTCCATGATGGCCTGCACCAACTGGTCGCGCACCACGGGATCGCGAAGCACCGATTCGCCATCGCGCTTGACGCCCTCCAATTGCTTGATCATGTCGTCCACCGTGACGCGCACCATGGCCTGTCCACCGGCGGCGCCGGCCTCGGCGCCGCGCTCGTACTGCAGCGTCTGCATGGCGATCTTCCAACCCTGGCCCTCCTCTCCCATCAGGCAGTCGGCGGGAATACGCGCATCGGTGAAGAAGGTCTCCGTAAAACCGAATTCGCCGGTGATTTTGCGAATGGGTCGCGTCTCGATGCCCGGCACCTGCATCGGCGACAGGAAGTAGGACAGACCGTCATACTTGCGCGGCGCATCCTGGTTGGTGCGCGCCAGCAAGATCATGTACTTCGCAAAGTTGCCCATGGTGGTCCAGATTTTCTGGCCATTGATAATATACTCGTCGCCATCGCGCACGGCTCGTGTCTGCGCATTGCCGAGATCCGATCCGTGCTCGGGTTCGGAAAAACCCTGGCACCAGACATCCTCGGCATTGAGGATGCCCTTAAGATACCTGGCTTTCTCCTGCTCGGTACCGATGTCGTTAATCAGCGGGCCAGCCCAGCCGAGTCCAATCACATTGAAACAGATGGGCACACCGTGACGACGCATTTCCTGATCGGCAATGCTCTGAAAAACGGCATCCACCCCGCCGCCGCCGTACTCCTTTGGCCAGGCCATCCCCAGGTACCCGGCGGCCCACACCTTGTGCTGCCACTCGCGCAGAAACTCGAGCTGCCGCTCGTCACCGACCTCCATAAACGTCTGGGGCAACAAAAAGCCGGGGTCGGCCGGGTTGTTGTCTCTCATCCAGGCTGCAACCTCTGCCCGGAACTCCTGCAGTTCTTTTTCACTGGCACTCATTATTCGGACTCCGTGTTGGGAAGCTTCATCGGCTCACCCTGTTGATCGGCTCGTTGGAAGGCGGGCCTGGCCATCATGCGCTCCAGGTAGGCCACGGTCTGGGGTTTATAGCGCTTGTCCAGTTTAATTGCCCGCCCCAGGTAGAGGGCATAGCTCACGGCAATATCGGCGATGGTGAAGCGGTTGTCGACCAGGTATTCGTGCGACTCGAGGTGGGCGTCCAGCCGCCTGAGCCTGGAGATATACCACTTGGCATAGTCGTCGGCCACCGCCTGCTTCTCGGGTGTCGGCTCGAGGTAGTAATAGCGCATCGAGATGGTCTGCGGGAAGGTCAGGGTGGCGTCCGCGTGGTGCAGCCAGTTGAGATAGTCACCGTATTCGGGGTGTGTCGGTTCCAGCCCGAAATCGTAGCGCCGGTAGCGATCCACCAGGTACTGGCATATGGCCACCGACTCCGTCATACGGGTGTCGCCGTCCACAAAATAGGGCACGGTACCCAGCGCATTGACTTCCAGGTACTCGCGCTGGAACACGCGCGGCGGAAACGGCAGGATCTCCACCTCGTACTCCAGCCCCAGCTCCTCCAGTGTCCACAGCGGACGCAGGGAGCGCGCGCTGTTGCAATGCCACAATTTCATACTATACCCCGTACTGGCGCGCGGCCAGGTCGCGCATGATTTCCTCGGAGCCGCCGCCGATGGCATTGACCCGCACCTCGCGGTAGATCCGCTCCACGCGACCGCCGCGCATATAGCCGATGCCACCGAGTATCTGCATCGCCTCGCGCGCGCAAAACTCCATGGTCTCGCTGGCCTGCACCTTGAGCAGCGCGATATCGCCCGGATTGGCGTTACCCGCTTCAATGGCTTCGAAGCATATACGGATATAGGCCTGGGTGGCATTCAGTTTCTGCTTCATCTGCGCAATTTTATGGCGAATCACCTGGTGGTCCGCCAGTCGTTGACCGAAGGTTTTCCGCTCACGCGCCCATTGCACGGCCTCTTCGAGACACACCCTGCCCAGCGCCTCCATCCCCGCCGCCATGGCCATGCGCTCGCTGTTGAAATTGGTCATGATCACCAGGAAACCCTGGTTTTCCTCGCCGATAAGATTAGTCGCCGGCACCCGCACATTGTCAAAGTACAGGGTAGCGGTATCGGAGGCCCACCAACCCTGCTTCTTGTCCAGTTGCGTGCGGCTGAACCCCTCGGCATCAGTGGGGACCAACAACATGGAAACACCCCGGGCGCCGCCACCCCCGGTGCGCACGGCAGTGGATACCCAGTTGGCTCGCATGCCGCCGGTGATGTAGGTCTTGGATCCATTGACGATGTAGTGATCCCCGTCGCGCACCGCGGAGGTCGTCAACTGCGCCACGTCGGAACCGCCACCGGGTTCGGTAATGCCGAGCGCGATATGCTTGTCGCCGGCCAGTACCGGCGGCGCCACCATCTCCTTCAGTGCCTGGGAGCCCCAGTTGATTACCGGCGGCAGCCCAATCCCATGCACCATCAGGCTGGCGGGAATACCGCCGGCGCCGATGCGCGCCAGTTCCTCATTGGCGATCCAACTGTGCCAGCAATCAATGCCCTCGCTGGTTCCGCCGAACTCCTCGGGGTAGCCGAGTCCGAGCAAGCCGACAGCGGCCGCCTTCGGCCACAAGTCGATCGGTATATGGCAGTCCTCGTCCCAGCTCTCTGCGTAGGGCATGATCTCGGTGTCGATAAACTTGCGCAATTGTTTGCGCCATTCGTGGTGCTCTTCCCGCAGGTTGGGATTGGGGAGCCGCGCACTGTCAAAGTCCAGGGCCATAGGGAGATCTCGCAACGGTAGATGAAATTTCGGGCATCCATACTAAAGCACAGCGCGGCCCGGCGCATGTGCTACCGTGCCATCGAGTTGGGCAACGGTGACAGGCGGTCTTCGCGCCTGAAAGCAGGTCGGGCAACCGGTGTTCCGACGAGGCTACTTGCGGTACTCTCTCGACCGGAGCTACGCGAGCAAGGGTCCGCCGCATAATGAGCAATCTATCCGGGACAACACCGAAGGAAGCGCCGCTATGGCGCCTGGCATTTCGCGCGGGCTTCTTGCTGGCTGGCGCCTTCGCCGTGCTGGGCATGGCGCGCTGGCTATACTGGATGTGGCAGCCGCAGAGCTGGGACTTCAGCCTGTTTCCCGGCTGGTGGCACGCCCACGAGATGGTCTTCGGTTTTGCGATGCCCGTGGTAGCCGGTTTTTTACTGTCGGCGGTGGCAACCTGGACCGGCATCCCCGGCACCACCGGTTGGCGCCTGAAAGTACTGTTCGGGCTCTGGTTGATCGCGCGGCTCACCCTCTGGCTACTGCCAGGGCAATTGCCATTGGCCTGGCTGGCGGAAATGTTGTTTATCGGGCTTCTCATCTACGAGTTGACGCTGCGCGTGTGGGCGGTTAAACAGTGGCGCAATATGTTGTTCCCGCCGGTACTGCTGGCGCTGGCACTGCTGAGTAGCGGGAGTTACCTGAGTGCGGACGACCCGCTGCTCAGCGTACGCCTGCATTACGGGGCGGTATGGATGATCACCGTACTGGTGGTCATCATCGGTGGCCGGGTGACCCCCCTGTTTACCGGCAACCGGCTGGGCTTGAAGATTACCCCGCTACCGCTCTGGTTCGAGAGCCTGGCCATCGGCAGTACCGCATTGATCGGGCTGGTATTGGTATTCTGGCCACAGGAACGATCCGCTGTGGCGCTGGCGCCGCTGTGCCTCGTCGCCGGCCTGATCCACAGTATCCGCCTGGCCCATTGGCAGGGCTGGAAAACACTGTCCGTACCGCTACTGTGGTCCATGCACCTCAGCTACTCGTGCATCCCCCTGGCCCTGTTCGCGCTGGCCGCCGTTGGCGCAGACCCCGTTGCAAGCAAGAGCGTGATCCACCTGCTGGCGATAGGCACGATCGGCGGCATGATCCTGGCGATGATGTCACGGGTATCGCTGGGACATACGGGCCGCCCTCTCGAGGTACCGGCATACCTGTCCTTCGCGTTCGGGCTGGTGTTTGTCGCCGCGCTTGTGCGCGCTGCACTGCCGCTGCTGGACGTCGCATTCACGCTCCGGGCCTGGCAGCTCTCCGCCCTGCTATGGATTATCGCGTTTTCGCTGTTTCTGCTGCGTTATGTTCCGGTACTGAGTCGCCCCAGGGCGGACGGCAAGCCCGGTTAGGCAAGCCCGCTCAATTCGGTGGCTGGCGGTCGGAAGCGCGCTGGCCAGGGATCTGCTGCGGGGCAAACCGGGAGCCGGCTAGTATTTCTGTCGCCAGGCCTCGTAGCCGCCGTCAACGCTATACACCTCAAGAAACCCCTGCTCGGAAAAATAATTCGCCGCACCCTGGCTGGAATTGCCATGGTAACAATAGAGAATCAGTGGTTTGTCCTTATCCGCGTTCGCCACGAATTCTTCCAGGGTTTCCTGCTGTATATGAATCGCGTTGGCGATGCTGCCGGCATTGAACGCGTCTGCGGCCCGCACATCCCCTATGGTGGCGTTGCCCGCTTCCATCAGTACTTTGGCTTCGTCAATCGAGATACGTTTGTAAGACATGCTGTTCTCCGGCGCTCCAGTCTCAATGGTAAGCCTGCAAGTGTACCCCAGCAAACGGCAGATGGCTGCATATCCGCCGCCGAGGCGAAGCGAGCAGCCCAGCAGCATCCCGTACCGCGCCACACACAGGGCTGCCGCCAGCAGGCAAAAAAGTCCCGTCGCCATACAGGCATTAGGTATACAATAGGATACAGTGGATCACCAAACCGCTCGGACGCCATCGCCGCGCGGGGATATACAGCAATGATATAACGATACAGTGCATCTATGGCGGACAGCGATCATCCCGACAGCAGCCTCGAAACGCCGGCAGCGCCACAGGTACAGGCGATTTCAAAAGCGACGCTAAGACAGCTCTCCTTCCAGTGCATGGAGGATGGCTTTTCGATTGTGGACCTGAACGGGGTTCACGTGGACGTCAACCCCGCGCTGTGTCGAATGACGGGGTTCTCCGCCGAGGAACTCGTCGGCTTCAGTCCCGATCATCTTTACTGGCCTCCCGAGGAGCGCGACCACATCCGGGCGGCTTTTACGCGAACGTTGCGCGGCGACCTCGCGCAGGTTGAATTGACGTTCATGCACAAGAACGGGAAGCGCTTCCCGGTGATCGTGAACCCCTTTGCGATCACTGCGCCCGATGAGAGCGTTCAGTACTATGCGGCCACCGTGGTGGATATCACGCAACAAGAGGCGATGAAGGCTGAATTGCGCGACAGCGAGGTACGCTTTCGCACGCTCTTTGAAAACGCCGGCGATGCCATCGCGATAGTGAAGGATTTCCGCATTATCGATTGCAATAACCAGTTGGCGGCGCTTTACGGCTTCTCGCGCGAGGAAGTGCTTTCCAGGCCGCTCTCCGATTTCCTGCAGCCGACGCAACCGGGCGGAAAGGACTCTTTCGAGTTCCTGCGGGAAATGGTAGCGGCTTCACGCTCGGGGACACCCCAGGTCTACGAGTGGCACGGTACGAACATTGACGGCACACCGGTTATTGCGGAGATCACCCTGACCACATTCACACTGGGTGGCGAATCCTATGAACAGGCGATCTCGCGCGATATCACGCAGCGCAAGCAAATGGAGACCGCGGCAGCCAACCTGAACAAGATGCTGGAGCAGCGGGTCGCCCAACGGACAAAAGAACTGGAAGAAGCGTGTGCTGAACTGCAACAGCGCAATGTCCAGTTTCGCACGCTGGCACAGAAACTGACCCGCGCAGAGGAAGAAGAGCGGAAACGCATAGCGCAGTTGCTACACGACAACCACCAGCAGTTACTCGCGGCGGCAAAGATCAAGACGGAAATGCTGGCCGAAGGCCTGCACAGTGCCAACCCGGACGAGATCGGCCGGCAGGTGGTGGAAATACTGGAGCAGGCCCTGGACGGCACGCGATCACTCACCATGGAACTCGCTCCGCCCATTCTGTACGGACAGGGATTTGTGACAGCACTGCAGTGGCTGGGACGCTGGATGGAGGAGAACCATCGCTTGCCGGTGGTGGTCACCGGTTCGCTCCCGGCGACGCCGATGTCCACCGACGTCAGCAGCGTGTTGTTTCGAGCGGTGCGCGAACTACTGTTCAATGTGAGCAAGCATTCGGGCGTGCGCAAAGCCAATGTCAGCATCGCCCAACTGGACCAGCGACTGGAGGTTACAGTGTCCGACGAGGGCGCGGGTTTCGACCTGGAGAATGTACTGCAGCACAAATCCTTCGGTTTGCTCAGCATCCAGGAGCAATTGATTCCGCTCAATGGCCGGCTTGATATCAACACGGTTCCCGGAGGCGGCACCCGCTCTACCCTGGTGATTCCGCTGTCCGCGGCGGAGGGTTTTCACGCGCTCTCCAGGCCCGCCATGCAAAATTGACGGCACGCGAGAACCTGCTTCAGGATACAGTAAATCTGGTGGATCGTCTGCCGAGGCCCATTGCGCGGCAAACGCGATACGTCGGAATCGCTTTCACCAACAGGTAGACGTCATGCAACTACACCTCACGGTACTCGGTTGTCTTTTACTTGCCTCGCTA
Organism: Gammaproteobacteria bacterium; assembly: GCA_030427485.1. Taxonomy (GTDB): domain Bacteria; phylum Pseudomonadota; class Gammaproteobacteria; order Pseudomonadales; family Halieaceae; genus Marimicrobium. The sequence goes on along the minus strand of JAUICG010000046.1, from coordinate 6,482 downwards.
CAGACCATTGCCGAGGATAAGATCTACCGTACGACTGATGCACAGGGCAACCCGGTCTTTAGCAGCATCCCGACACCGCACGCGGAACAGATCGACCTGCAACCCACCAACTCCGCTGACCCGGTGGAAGTGCGCCCCCCGGCTCCGATCGCGTCAGGCCCGGAACACAGGCCGGATTCGAGCAGTGCGGCAACACTGGACGACGAGTATCCGCAGCGGGTTGGAGGTGAGGAAGACTGGGATGTTAGTTCCCGGGAAACCGCCGGGGACAGGTTGCGTGATCGCGTAAAAGAGGGCGGGAACCGGCCCCGGGTGAACCCGCTGCCGTCGCGCTCGGCGCCTGCCAGAGCGGGGGGCGGGGGCAGGAGGTAACCACTTTACCCAGCCTGCATCGCTCACCAATCACCTGCTGCGGCTAGCGTCCACGCCCGCCGCGCATACCGCCACCGCGGGAAAAACCGCCGGAAAATGATGCGCCTCTCGGGCGTGCCCGATGGGGTATGGAGGGCAGAGGCCTCGCGGACGGCCGGTCTGGCCTCGCAATCGGGTGGGTGGGCCGCACCGGCCGGCTATCGGGTCGATCGGGATTACGGTCCGGATAGCTTGGCACGTATACGTCGTTGTAATAATGATGCCCGTGGTAGTACCAGGGATCGTAGTAATAACCAGTATACCCCGAGCTGTAACTACCACCGAGGTCGGCACAGCCGCCCAGGAAGGGAAGTAACAGCGATACTCTGAGAAAAGTTCTCATCGCGCGGCCTCCTCGTCATCAGCGGCCGTCCAGACCAGCACACCCACCGCCGAACCGTCCGGTGCCTCGATCAATGCCACCCGGTTGTCATACAGGTCCGCACGCGGTGCAACCAGTGTCCTCCCGCCCAGGGCGTGCACTCTGTCCAGAGTAGCCCGCATATCCGCAATCCGCACGAAGGGCACCCACGCGGGGCTGGCATCCCGATGCTGCGCTGCTATTGTTGAAACGACAGCCCGGGCGTAGCCCTCACGCACCAGTAGCCAGGTGCCAAGGCTCTGGGCCACTTCAACGCGTTGATACCCACCCACAAGCTCATAGAACCGGCTGGCCCGGTCCGCATCCCGGCTGAACAACTGGATCCAGATCCAGTCGCCGATATCAGCCAGATAGTCGCCGGGGTCGGAAACCGCTGTGTCAATCACACCGAACACGGCGCCCTCACCGTCAGCAAAAACCACCAGTTCCCCCAGCCCGGCGACCTGCCGGGAATCCGCCAGTATCTCGGCACCGGCTTCCTGCAGCGCGGTTTTCACCGCTCCCATGTCCTCAACAGAAACATAGGCAATCCACCGCGACTTGCCCTCCGGGTTTACTCGCGCACGGTATATCAATCCACCGACGGCCTCTTCGCCCAGCCACGCAACCCGGTAATCGCCTTCCTCGTCAAACTGCCAGCCGAACAACTGGCCGTAAAACGTTTCCGACATCGCCACATCGTAGGTAACGAGTTCCGTCCAGACGAACTTGCCGGGAAGACGCTGACTATCACCGACCGCCTGCGCGGCGATGGTCAGTGACAGCGCAAGCAGCAGGCAGCGCATGAATCGACCGGGCGATACACGCCTGTTGCAATACACGGGGGGTGGCTTTCGATATGAACGTCCTGTCGAAGCGAGTCTTGCCATCATGATAATCTGTCCCGATACAATGGGTCGGCGCCGTTGTCTCAGGTTATACCCTAACAGACAGATAAATCCAGTCGCCAGAGTCGTCGCAGGCCACCGTCATCACCGTGGACTCCCGAACGCTTCACCCGGCAAACAGCCACTTGCATCGTTCACATCTCGCGTAGAATGGAAAGAAGCCCTATACTTCCCGCAGCGCCTCACCCCGGCGCTTCCCACCCTGTCGGCCAAAGAGGATTCAACCTTGAGAACCAGACTTATCATTGCCCCACTGTTCGCCCTGACTCTTGCTTCAACTGCAGCGCAGCCTGCCAAGGATATCGGGTCGGATGGCACCCATGCAATGGCCGGCTCAGAGAGCCTGATCACGCTGAGCGCCACCGTTGCCGCCGTCAACCTGGAAAAGCGGGAAGTCACGCTGATGGATGCGCAGGGAGACTCGCAGGTGATCATTGTCAGTGACGAGGTTAAAAACCTGCCGCAGATAGCGGTGGGTGACCGACTCGACGTAACCTATTATGAATCGGTGACATTTGAAGTACTGGCACCGGGCGAAGCTAATGCCAACGTCGCTGCGGCGGCAGTCATGGATACCGCGCAACCGGGCGAGAAGCCCGCGGCCGCCGCGACCAGCGAGCTGTCCTTCGTGGCGACCGTGGAAGCAATCGACAAGGCCGCTGGAACAGTCGACCTCAAGGGCCCTGAAGGTAATACCAGGACTGTCAGGGTGAACAACCCGGAGAACCTGGACAAGGTCGCCGTCGGCGACGAACTGCTGATTACCGTGACCAATTCGATCGCGGTCGAGGTCAGCGGCGCTAGCGAGAACTGATTCGCACCCCAAGGTGAATCGGCTGACCCTGGGCGACTAACCACTACGGACACCGCCTGTGCTCTGGATTGAACTCGGTATCCTGTTGTTGTGCATCGTCGCCGGCGCACGCCTTGGCGGTATTGCGCTAGGGACGGTCTCTGGCATCGGGCTCGCGTTCTTCGTGCTGGTGCTGGGCATGCCCCCCGGCAACCCGCCGGCGGTGGTGCTCGGTATGATACTCGCGGTAATCACCGCGCTCTCGATGATGGAGGCGGCGGGCGGCATGGACTACCTGGTCGCCACCGCTGAGCGACTCCTGCGCCGCAATCCCCGCCATATCACCTTCATCGCGCCCTTCATCACCTACCTGCTGATCTTTGCCGCCGGTACCCAGCACGTCATCTACTCGCTGCTACCGGTCATTGCCGAGGTTTCCGCCAAGGCAGGTGTGCGACCGGAGCGCCCGCTGTCCATGAGTGTGATTGCCGCGCAGCACGGGCTCGTAGCATCACCGGTGTCGGCGGTGACCGTCGCATTGCTGGCAGCGCTCACACCGCTGGGCGTCAGCCTCGGGCAGATTCTACTGGTCACGCTGCCAGCGACGCTGATCGGCGTCGCCGCCGGCACCCTCTCGGTCGCCTGGAAGGGCCGGGAACTGCCGGATGAACCCGGGTTACATCCTGCTACCGGCGCGATGCTACAGCACGAAAAGTCCGTGAATGCAGTGTCGTCCGATGCCGCCGATCGCGGGCGAGGCGCTTGCCTGACCTTCCTCCTCGCGGTGAGCGTGGTGGTGCTCTTCGGCCTTTTCCCCGAGTTGCGACCCGGCCGCGAAACTCTGGTCGGGGGTGATATTGTCTCGACCCCGGTGGATATGGGCCGCATCATCATGATCGTGATGCTCGCCGCCGGCGGCCTGATAACACTGCTGTTCAGGGCAAATCCGGCGACTGCAGTCAGCGGCAAACTCATGCGCGGCGGCCTGGTAGCCGTCATCTCCATTCTCGGGGTTTCCTGGCTGGGCTCTTCATTTTTTAGCGCGAACGAGGTAACCATTGTCGGCACTATTTCATCGCTCGTGGAGACCTACCCCTGGATATTCGCGCTGGGCTTGTTCATCCTGTCTATACTGCTATTCAGCCAGGCAGCTACCGTGGTGATTCTCCTGCCCGTAGGCGTGGCGATGGGGATGCCGCCGTACCTGCTGGTCGGCGTCTACCCCGCGGTCAACGGTAATTTTTTCCTGCCGACTTATGGCACGGTGCTGGCTGCGGTATCTTTCGACCCGACCGGCACGACACGCATCGGGAAGTACCTGTTGAATCACAGTTTTATGCTGCCGGGCCTGGTGACAACCCTATGCGCAACGCTCGCTGCGCTGGCGCTGGCAGCACTGTTGTTGCAGGCAAACTGAAAAATTAATCAACACGTTTGATCAGCAAGGAGCACCCCATGCAATTGAGAACCTACACCCGCAGCGTCGCACTCGTGATGGCGCTTGCGGCAATCCCTGTGGCAGCGCAGGATGCGACAGGCGCGGTCAGGATGGAGCACGATCTGCTCGGCGAGAAAGCCGTGCCAGCGAGCGCCTACTACGGCGTGCAAACTGCACGAGCGATTGAAAACTTCCAGATATCCGGCCGCACCCTGCAGGACTACCCGGAACTGATTGCCGGTTTCGCGCAGACCAAGATGGCCGCCGCCAGAGCGAACACCGATGTCGGCAAAATGGAGCCACAGGTGCGCGATGCCATAATCAAGGCGGGTGAGGCGCTCATCGCGGGAAACTACCTCGACCAGTTTCCGGTCGACCCCTACCAGGGTGGTGCAGGCACTTCGACCAACATGAATGTCAACGAGGTCATGGCAAATATCGCACTCGAACTGACCGGACACAAGCTGGGTGACTACACGGTGATAGAGCCACACGATCACCTCAATATGTCGCAGTCTACCAACGACTCCTACCCCACTGCGCTCAAGGTCGCCATTTTCAATAACAATGACCTGCTGACAGCTGAGGCTGAAAGACTGATCGCATCGTTGCGCAAAAAAGGCGACGAGTTTATCGACATCCTGAAAATGGGCCGTACCGAGCTACAGGACGCGGTTCCGATGACCGTCGGACAGGAGTTTCACGCCTTTGCCGTGGCGCTGCAGACAGAACTCGATTTCCTGCGCGCAGCCGAGAAGCCACTGTTCAGTATTAACATGGGTGGCACTGCAATCGGGTCGGGCCTGAACGCGCCCGAGGTATACGCGCTAAAGACCGCCGAGTACCTCGCGCAGCAGACCGGCAAACCCATCGTGCTGGCCAACGACCTGTTTGCCGCCACCTGGGACCAGCACGCTTTCGTCGCGGAATCCGCCGCACTGAAAAGCCTTGCCGTCAAACTGGCCAAGATCGGCCGCGACCTGATACTGCTCTCCTCGGGACCGCGTGCCGGCCTTGGCGAAATCAACCTCCCGCCGGTACAACCCGGTTCCTCCATAATGCCGGGCAAGGTGAATCCGGTGATTGCGGAACTGACCAACCTGGTCGCTTATCGCGTGGTCGGCAATGACACCTCGGTTACCATGGCGGCCGCGGACGGCCAGTTGCAGCTCAATGCCTACGAACCACTACAGGCGATTGCGATACTCGATTCGCAACGCCTGTTGACCAATACCCTGCGCACGCTACGCGAGCGCTGTATCGATGGTATCACGGTCAATGACGCCACCCTGGATCACCATATCCAGCGCACAGTGGGCATCGTGACCGCGCTGAACCCCGTTATCGGCTACGAACGCGCGACGGAGCTGGCGGCCGAGGCCTACCGCACCAACAAGGGAATCCTGGAGATTATCCGCGAACAGCAAATTCTCAGCGAAGAGCAGATCAGCGAACTGCTGAATCCCGAAAAACTGACTGGCCGCAAGCCGACAAGCCCCTGATACCAGATGATGGACTTACCGGGAGATACCCACTATGGAAACTAAAATCCTGTCACGCTCTGCCACGTTGTTGCTGGCGCTGTTACTGGCCGCCACTTCAGTAGTGGCGGAGGATAAACCGAACATTGTGATCCTCGCTACCGGCGGCACCATCGCCGGCTCGGCAGAGAGCCAGACCCAGGCTGGCTATACCTCTGGGCAGGTCGGCGTGGATGTACTGATCAACGCGGTACCGCAACTTGCCGAACTGGCCAACATCAGCGGCGAGCAGGTGGCGAATGTCGGCAGCCAGGACATGAGCGACGCGATCTGGCTGCAACTCGCCGATCGTGTCAATGCGCTGCTGGCAAAACCGGAGGTGGACGGCATCGTCATCACGCACGGCACGGACACGCTGGAGGAGACGGCCTACTTCCTCAACCTGGTGGCCAACAGCGAAAAGCCGGTAGTGATGACCGCCGCGATGCGACCCTCCACCGCGATGTCGGCCGATGGGCCGCTGAACATTTTTAACGCTGTCGCGGTCGCTGCTGACCCCCGTGCCACCGGTCGCGGTGTTCTCGTGGTGGCGAACGACGACATCCACGGCGCACGGGCGTTTACCAAAACCTCCACCACCGATGTGCAGACCTTCCGGTCCATCGAGTACGGCTTGATCGGAGTCACCCTCTACGGCAAGAATCGCTGGTTCAGCACACCGCATCGCCGACACACGAACAGCAGCGAGTTTTCCGTCGCGGGGGTGACAGTACTGCCGCGGGTCGATGTGATCTATATCAACGCCGACGTCTCGCCGGACCTGATCGCGGCCGCGGTGGACAATGGCGCCACGGGCATTGTGACGGCGGGTGTGGGCAACGGCAACATGACCGGACCCGCGCTGGAGGCGGTAAAGGCCGCCATCGCCGATGGGGTGGTCGTGGTACGCTCGAGCCGAGTGACCAGTGGCGCAATAGGGCGCAATGTGGAAGTGAATGACGACGAGACCGGCACAGTCGCTGCGGGTGATTTGAATCCCGCCCGCGCGCGCGTGCTATTGAAACTTGCTCTGCTGAAGACGTCTGACCCG
>JAUICG010000045.1 GCA_030427485.1 Gammaproteobacteria bacterium | reverse complement strand
CGACGAGGAAGTCGCGGCGATTGACCGGCGCCTCGCCGAGACGCTGGATCCGTTGTTCAACTACAAGTAGATCGAAGGCCTGCTGCCATTGAACCGTTCCTCAGGGGAGGGGCATTCCCCTGCCGCTCGCCGAGAAAATCTGACTTGTGCGCCATAGGTAATCTGTCGAGCGCTGCTGGCACCTGGGACGCGCCTCACGCCCCGATCAGCTGCATCGCATCGGGCCGCAAATGCCCCTGTTCAATCTCATCACGCAGCATCGATTCCGTGAACTCGCCGTCATCCAGTGCCTCGCGCACCAGGTTGAAAAAGAACGACTCCTGCTTCGGGTCCGGGTGGGCGTCGTAGGTGCCGGCAAACTTGTAGTCGCCGAAGAGGGCGCGGCGACCGCGGCGCAACCAGTGGCGCGGGGGAAACAGCCGGAAGGTATCGGCGGGGCGGTAGTCGATTTTCAGGCCGGTTTTCCAGGGCTGGGTCTTGCGCTTGGTGTTGTGCAGCAGCTTGGTGTTCTCGTCCAGATGATCGAAATCGTTCCACTGGCTTTCCAGCGCGCCGATCGTACCGGGCCTTTCCAGTTTGAGTGACACCCAGTCCATGTAATCCCGCTTTACCGGTTGGAACATCTCGGAGAAATCGCGCTCGAACTGCCAGTGCTCCAGCTTCGCGCAGTCGAGCAGCATCACGCTGCTGGCGAAGGCGCCATTGCGGCCCTTGCGGCCGGTTTTGGGACGGCACATGATCGCGGCGCCGTCCATATCGCGCTGCAACAGTTCCCAGATATCGCCGATGGCGAAGATGTCCGGGTCCATGACGACCGCGCGCCCCTGGTAGCCCATGAGCTGCGGCGGGGTGAAACGCAGCGGCGTGAACGACTGCAGGTCGTTGTTCAGCCAGGGTCTCATCTCACCGTCGCGTCGGTACAGCTGCCCCTCGCGCAGCAGCATGCAGGGGTAATCTTTCACCTCCACCAGTTTCACATCGAATTTGTCTTCGTGTGCGGAGCGCTTGCGCAGCGAATAGCGGCTTACCAGCGCACCCAGCATTTGCTTGTGATTGGTGTGTATAAAGACGGTGGGTTTCAAACTGTTTCTTCCCGCAAGTAATCTGTAGGATAGTTTACCGCCGGCACGTTGTTCCACAAACGACTGGCTTTGGCAATTTTTGGAGCGATGCTCCCCGGCGGCGCGCCGTATATCGCGTAAAACCTGACGAGGAAGGCGCGTGGGTGAAGGATCTGTCACAGTCTGGTGTCTGCTTGGCAAGAAGGCCGGCGATAATACCCAGGTGCGAGCGCTGGCCGATGAACTCGGCTGGGGGTACCGGGAGACGCATATAGCCGCCCGCTCCTGGGAACTGCTGGTGCATCTCGGCGAGCGGGCGACACTGGCCGGTATCGATCGGGTCCAATCGAGCGAACTGGCGCCACCCTGGCCGGATATCGTGATCAGCGCGGGACGTCGCAACGAGCCGGTGGCGCGCTGGATTCAAAGGCAGTCCGGCGGCAGGACCCGGCTGGTGCATATCGGCCGTCCCTGGGCGCCCCTCTCGGCCTGGGACCTGATCGTCACCACACCGCAGTATTTCCTGCCCCGGCAGGCGAATATTGTGCACAACAGCCTGCCGCTGCACCGTTTCACCGCGGAGGATATCAGTCAGGCCGGGCGCTTCCGGCCGCGGTTTGCGCATCTGCCGCGCCCCTGGGTGGCGGTACTGATGGGAGGCGACAGCGGCCGCTTTGTGATGACGCCCGAGAAGGGCGAACGCCTCGGAAGGCTGGCCCAGGCATTGGCGTCAGGCGCGGGCGGCGCGGTGCTGGCCACCGATAGTCCGCGCACGCCGCGCGCCGCGGGCGATGCGATGCAGGCGCAATTGCAGGCGCCGTTTCTTTGTCATCGCTGGGGAGAGCCCGCCGACAATCCCTATCGGGGCCTGCTGGCGCTCGCCGATGCCTTTGTCGTTACCGGGGAGTCCATGTCCATGCTGGGCGAGGCCGCGGATACCGGTAAACCACTGTATATTTTCGATGTCGGCGACTCCGGGCGTTGGTGGCGGCTGCCGCACAATTACCGGCGCAAGCCGCTCAGTCACCGTTTGGCGATGCGTTTCGGGCCACAGCGGATGCGCCGCGATATCGGCAGAATCCAGGATGCGCTGGTGGCGTCGGGCCGGGCACAGTGGTTGCTGCCGGAAACAGTCGCCAGCGCGGCGCAGGCGTTACAGCAGTCGTTGCAGGCGCCGCCCCCGGCCGTGCCCGAAGAGGACTCCCTCGCGCGCGCCGACCTGCGGCGTGCCGTACAGGCGGTCAGGCGGCTTGTGATATCGCAGTGAGGGGGTGCAGCGGCGCGGGGGGCAGATCCGGTGTTTTCGCCAGGATCTCCAGTGCATCGTGGCGCACGTGGTTTTGCGCCATTTCATTGCGCAGGAAGTCCTCGGTGATCTTGCCCTGCTCCACGCACTCCTTGAGCAGGCCGAAGAAAAACACTTCCTGGTTGTGGTCGGGATGCTGTTTGTAGTTGCCGAGAAACGCGTACTCGCCAAACAGCTTGCGCCGCGCGCGCATCACCCACGCGGCGGGCGGAAACAGGCGAAAACGCTCCGCCGGACGCCAGTCGGTGGGCAGCCCGGTTTTCCACGGCTGGGTCTTGCGCCGTGTGGTGTGCAGCATTTTGGTCTGCAGCGTGAACTTGTCGAAGTCGTTCCACTCGGACTCGAAGAAATCCAGGGTGTCGCGGTCCTCTTCCTTTAAACAGATCCAGGGCTGGTAGTCCTGGGTGAAATCAAACATGGCTTCGAACTTCTTCTGCGCATCCCAATGCGTCAGTCTGGCGCAGTCGAGCAGCATCACGCTGCTGGCCATGCACTTGTCGATCAGCCCCTTGGGGCCGGAGCGCATGCGGCACATGATGGCCTTGCCGTGCATGTCGCGGCTGAGCAGTTCCCAGATATCGGTGACCGCGAAGATATCGGGGTCGATAACCACCGCGCGGCCTTCGTAGCCCATCAGTTTCGGCGGCATGAAACGGGTCGGGGTGAATGACTGCAAATCATCGTTCATCCAGGTGCGCTTGACCCCATCGCGCAGGTACTCCTGGCCCTCGCGAGCGGCAAAGAACGGGTAGTCACGGGTGTCCATGATCTGTATGTCGAACTTGTCGTTATTGCTGGAGTAGCGGCGCAGCGCGTGTTCGGCGACGATCGCGCCGGTGATTTGCTTGTGATTGGTCTGGATGAATACGCTGGCTTTCATGGGGTTGCCGGGCCTGCCGGATGGTGATTCTATTGGGCGCAAACTATATAGGAATATAGCCCGTTTTTCCATTTTTGGCGGCATGCTTTCGGCGTGAATAGTACCCGCTATGAGGCCGTTTACTTGAAGACACCCCGGCGGTACAGGCCCCAGAAGAAGGCCCAGAGGTGGAGCAGTGGCGCGCGCCTGACCTTGTCGGGGATGCGGATTTCCTCGCCGGAATGGCGTTCCAGTTTCCAGGCGATGTAGTCGAGCCCGCCCTCAAAGGTAAACAGGCCCTTGACCAGCCTGAGGATGGAGAGCAGCTTGCCCTGGCCGCGTCGCACGGCCCATGCCAGGGTTGCGATATTGCGCTGCAAGCGGCCGGGCTGGCTGCGGTACTGCCACTGGCCGTCGTGCTGGTAGAGCGTGAATCCGCAGCCGAGGCGCGCCGCGTGATGCTGAGTCAGGGCGGCATAGAAGTCCCGTGAGGACTGCGCCAGTTCCTGTGCCCGACCGCTGCGCTCGGTGCGCAGTTCCGAGGCGTAGCTCAGGCCCAGGGCCCGCTCCCACAGCGATGTGAGGCTGCCCTGGGGTGGCAGCACGGGGAGGGCGTTGCGCAGCAGCGTGTGTGCGGCATCCGTCAGGCAATCCTCCACCTGCGCCCGCACCCCGGTATTGCGCGCGAACAGGATGCGTGTCGGCTGCGCGAAACGGCCCCAGATATAGGATTCAAACCATGCCGGCGAACACCCCCGCTGGAAGTCGCGCAGCGAGATGACCGTGACTTTGCTGCGCAGAATCCGGCCGGCCTCGCCGGCTTCCACTGCAGGTTGTTCGGCGTAGAACACGTTGGGTGGCAGCACCCAGTTGGCCGCCGCCGGCAGCGTCCGCTGGTAGGCCGCTCGATAGCTGTCGCAGATGAGGTAGAGGTCCAGCAGGCCGTCATAGATATCGCCGCTGCGCAAGCAGGACCCGTACACCAGGGTGCAGCACACGGCGTCGTGATGGCGCGCGCGCAGTTGTGCCAGCAGCGCGGCAAGTGTTGGATCCCGCTCCGGGTCCGGGCCGCTGACAGCCGGGTAGGCGCTCACAGGCGCAGGAACTCCAGTGGAGGGCTGGCGGTGATCCGCGCGTTGTGCGCAACGTCCACCAGTTCGCCGTCGAGATTGATTTTACCGGACATCGCCAGCCCGAGCCGGTCGGCGTTGTGGCTGCGGTATCCGCTCGCGGGTACCGCATTGCGATTGGGGTGGCCGCGCACGATGGAGAAAAAAGTGCGGGCAAAACGCGTGCAGCCCTGCTCCATCAGGGTCAGGCGGATGGCGCCCGGCTCCCGGCTCCAGAAGGGCCGCATACCGAAGGACAGGCGTTGCAGGGTGCTCACGGCGAGAATAAGGGTGTCGTACTGTGCCGGCTCATTGTCATCCCGCGTGAGCGTGATGTCGACATGCCGGTTGAACGCGGGGTCGTTGCGCAGTACACCCCACACGGTGCGCACCGTGCCCAGCGCGAGGCTCAGATCGTCCCGCAGGCCGCGGGAGTGGATTTCACGATGCGCGTACTCGGTGCCGTGTATGACCGCGCCGCCCCCGAGAAACATGCAGTATCGGGGTGTCGGCTCGCCGTCAGTGACAACCCGCATCAGGGAGCGCCGCGCCACTTTCCCGGCGGTCTCGCGTTCGCCCTCACACCACTGGCAGAAGCGGCTGACCGCCTTGCGCAGCGAACCGCGCACGCCGACATCGCCGGCGTTCATGTTGGCAGTGCCGCCGGGCAGTAGCGCAATCAGCGGCGGGCGGTCGAAGAGACCGGATTCCAGTAATTCGCCCAGCACGGCGGATACCGTACCGTCGCCGCCGTTGATGGCCAGCACCCCAATATCCAGGGCGGCGAGATCGCGCAGCGCCGGCGCAATATCCGACGCGCTGCTGGTAATGCGGTGATGTATGCCCGCCTGCCCGTCGATGCGTGAACGAATCTGTGCAAACTGGTCGCGGTTGTGGCCGCTGGCGGGGTTGCTGATTAAACCTACCGGACTGGCCGGCGGGTTCACTGCGGCGTCGCCCTCATCGTGACAGACTTGAGTTTGATTTCAGTGCTGCCAATGCGCGGGGCGTCGCCGCGGATTTGCAGCGGCAAACCGGTTTTCGAGTCAAAGAACAGGATGATCTCACCGTCGAGTCCGAGTACGCTGAAATCATCGTCATCGGCGAGTGAGCCCTCCGGGCTGGCCTGTATAGCCACGGCAATGGTGTCGAATTCGCCGCTGACGGGGTCCTGTCCGGTGACCTCGTAGTCGGCCGTAACCGGAATGCCGTTGCCGCTGGTGAGTCTCACGCGGTAGAAATTCAAATCGGTATTCACGATGACGTCCATGGACTTATTCGGCCCCTCGGCCTGCAAACGCGCCGCGAGGAGTACCAGCATATAGGGACTGGTGACGATGGTGTCGCCCCTCGACGGCGGGTACTCCAGGTATTTTGTATTCGAGACCGGCCATCGATCCGCTGGCGTACTGTCGCCGGAGGGGGCGTTGCGCCGCTCGCGGAGTATGAAATCCTTCTCGTACTTATAGGACTTCATGCGCTGCTCTTTACCACTGCTGATGCGGGCGCGGGACAGGACCCGACCCGTGGCGGCATCAAAGCGCACCTGCAATTTCTCGGAATTGTCGACTACCGAACTCAGTACATCGAGTACCCACACGCCGGGCTGCGCGGGAACCGGCAGGACTTCCAGGCGCGAGCGGGCGGTGGCCCAGAACGCTTTTTGCTCGTACTCCAGCACCTGCCAACCCGGCAGCGCAGGGGCTCCGTTCCCGGTCGCTTGCGACAGGTGCGCCAGCGAGAGGGTGAATAAAACGGCGAGCAATTTGGATAGCTTCATCATGGAGGGTAACCATAGTGTCGAAACAGGGTGACTTCAGGTCAGAGCCGTGCCGACCGGAATAGTTCCCGGGCCGCCAGCAGGCGCGTGACCGCAAGCAATTATACACGCTTGATGACGATTCGCCCGAGTGCGTATTGCACAGTATTTTACTTTTAAATCAATCGCTTGCGAAGAGAGAGCGAAAGCCGTTAAAAATACCAGACAATCTTGAGAATAGGCGGGGCATCCTATACCCTTCGCCGCTTATATCTGCCCTGATCAGGGGAATTTTACATGCATATGATAATCAAGCGACTAATCAAATGGTTGGTGCGCGCGATTTCGGTATTTTTGCCAGAGGCCAGGGCGCACCAGTTGCAGCGTTGGCGCCGTGGCAAGGAAGAGTTCTGGAAGTATAACCACTGTGAGTACATCTTCGCCTCCTACGGCAAGAGCGGGCGTACCTGGGTGCGCGTGATGATCTCCCGCTACTACCAGCTGGTATATAAACTGCCCGACAACATCCTGATGGGTTTTGATAATTTCAGCCGCCTGGACAAGAACATCCCCAAGATATTTTTTACCCACGACAACTATCTGCGCGGTTACACGGGCAATGTCGATTCCAAGAGAGATTTCTACGACAAGAAAACGGTACTGCTGGTGCGCAACCCCATTGACGTGGCGGTCTCGCAGTTTTTTCAGTGGAAATACCGCATGCGGCCGGAGAAAAAGGCGATGAACAAGTATCCGCCACACGAGGCGGATATCTCGGTTTACGAGTTTGTGAAGGGCGAGGACCAGGGGCTTGCGCATATTATCGAGTTCCTGAACAACTGGGCCCGCGAACTGCCGCGAATAAAGCACCTGCTGGTGGTGCGCTACGAGGACCTGCGGGCGAATCCCGAACAGGAGATGGCGCGTATCGTCGAGTTCCTTGGCATGGAGGCGAATCCCGAATACCTGCGCGACACCGCCGAGTTCGCCTCGGTGGAAAACCTGCGCAAGAAGGAGCAGGACAATTATTTCTGGCGCAGCGGCAGCCGTGTACAGGCGAAAGACGTCAATGACCCGAACACCTTCAAGGTGCGCAAGGCCAAGGTCGGTGGTTACCGTGACTATTTTGACGACGATCAAGTCGCGGAACTGAAAGCGATGGTAGATTCAAGGCTGATGCCGGTATTCGGCTATACCAGCGCTGAGGCGGGGTAGTCGCTTGAGCGATAAATGCGTTTATATTCACACCAACGAGCGGCAGTGGCTGGGTGCGCTGGTGGCCGAGTATTCCTTCCGTCGCAACTCGGCCCACGCCGATAAATTTGACGTGAAGTTCATCCACACGCGCGACTACCCGTTCCTGCGCGCGAGGGAAGGGCAGAGTTTCCTGCGCGGTGGTACCACCCGGGTCTGGCATATGGAGGACCTGCAGTCGTTCACCCCGCTGCGCTTTTTGCCGCCCAGGCTGATGAACTGGCAGGGTCGGGCCGTGGTTACGGACCCGGATGTTTTCGCAGTTGGGGACGTGTACGAATTGCTGGCGATGGACATGCAGGGCGCCGCCGTGATGGGGCGCCACCGCTCCGGCAAGGAGGACAAGCGCGCGCAGGTGGCCACCAGCGTGATGCTGCTCGACTGCGCCCGCCTGCGGCACTGGGATGCCGAGGCAGAGTTCGGCCAGCTCTTCCGCAATGAAAAGGATTACAAGGAGTGGATGGTGCTGGGTTATGAGGACCCGGCCAATATAGGCTACCTGCCGGATTGCTGGAATGATTTCGATCACCTGGACGGCAACACGCGACTGCTGCACAACACCAAGCGCAGGACGCAGCCATGGAAAACCGGATTGCCCGTGGATTACACGCCGGCCGACAAGTTCAAGGACAAGCCCCTGCTGGCGACCGTCAATCGCCTGCGCGCCAGGGTGTTTGGCGAGTACGGTTTACTGGGCCGCTACCGCGAGCATCCGGATCGCGCGCAGCAGGACTTGTTCTTTGGATTGCTGAAAGAATGCCTGCAGGTCGGTCATGTCAGCGAGGACCTGGTGCGTGATGAGATGCGCAAGAACCACGTGCGACACGATGCGTTCGAGGTTCTAAAGCGCACCCCCGATTTACAAGTGAGGGCCGCATGAAATACCTGAATATCGAAAAGCTGCGCAATCTGGGTACCGAGCAGTTTGCCGCGACAAGGCCGTATCCGTATTACAACGACGAGGGCGTGCTGACAGCCCAGGGATTCCAGGACTTGCTGGCCAATATGCCGCCGCTGGACATGTTCGAGCAGAAGTTCGGTTATGAGCGGCGCGCAGGGCAGGCGCCCCACGATCGCTATTCGCTGGAATACACGCCGGATATGCCGGTGCCCAAACCGTGGAAGGAGTTTATCGGCGAGCTCTGCTCCGACGCCTATCGCAATGAAATCGAGCGCCTGCTGGGGGCGAAGAAGGCGGAGTTCCGCTTCCACTGGCACTACACCCCGCGTGGCGCGGATGTTTCACCGCACTGCGATTCCAGCCGTGAGCACGGTTCCCACCTGTTTTATTTCAACTCGGATGAGGATTGGGACCCCGCCTGGGGCGGCGCCACCCTGGTGCTGGATGACGGCGGCCGGCTGGACTACAACTCCGCGCCCGCGCTGGAAGACTTCGACGGCATTACCGAGTGTAAGTCCATCGGCAATTACAGCGCCCTGCTCAAGCGAACCGATCACGCCTGGCACGCGGTGCGACCGATAAACAGCCCGGATGACCGCTTGCGTCGAGTGTTCATCGTCGTGGTCAACCCCGACAATCTGTTCTGGAAAGTCCGTGACAGAGTTATTGGCAAGACCATCCAGCGTTTCTGAACGCGAGCCCGTTCCGCTTCGTGCAGCCTGTTTGCGCCTCGATGAGCCAGACATCCATATCTGGTGCTGTTCACGTACCCGGATTGCCAGTTCCGACGAATTCAGGCGCCGCGTGCTCGCTCGCTATGCCGGGGTTGAGCCCGGCAACTTGCGCTTCGCTGTCGGCCAGCATGGCAAGCCATACCTGCTGGGTGCACGACGCGCACTGGACTTCAATCTGAGCCACAGCGGCGAGTGGCTGGCCTGTGTCGTGACCGCGGGAATCCCTGTCGGGGTTGATCTCGAGGCCTGTGAACCCACTCGCAGGGTGATGACCCTGGCGCGGCGTTTTTTTCGTGAAGAGGAGGTCGCGGCGCTGGCGGATTGCTGCGATGCCAGCAAGCGCGACCGGTTTTACGACTTCTGGACGCTCAAGGAGGCGGCGGTGAAAGCCCGGGGTTCGATGTTGGTGTCAGGTCTGGATTCCCGCGGTTTTGCGCTGGCGTTCGACAGCGATGGCGTATCCGCGTGGGGGCATATAGCGGTGACGACTCCCGACAATGCCACCGCGGCGCAATATTGTCTGCTGGACCTGCTGTCGGGATACCGGCTGGCGATCTGCTGGCTGCCCGCGCTACCCCTGCAGCCAAGGTTACAGGCGTTTGAACTGTTTGAATCCGGTGACAGCAGGACCTGCGATCTGCCGCTGCGGGCGAGTACCTGGCGCGCTTCTTCCATAATGACTCCCACAACAACAGGTAAATGCAGGCTATCATGATCATCGATCAGTTCTTCAGCGAACCCGACGGGCGCGTCTGTTTTACCCGCGAACAGGGCAGTAATTTCGCGAAGCAGATTGCGCATGACTTCAATCCGCTGCACGATATTGACGCCAAGCGCTTTTGTATCCCCGGGGATTTGTTGTTTGCCGTCATCCTCGCCCGGTACGGCGTCAGCAAACATATGGAGTTTGTTTTCTCGGGCATGGTTTCCGCGGGCGTGGAACTCGTGTTGCCCGCGCCATCTGCAGAACTGCTTATAAACGGCATCGACGGGCGTGAATACCTGCGGGTCAGTCGTGCGGGCGAAATGTCTCGCGCCGAATCACTGATTCAAAACCTGACGCAGAATTATGTGGAATTCTCTGGCCAGACTTTCCCGCATATCCTGGTGCCGCTGCTCGCTGAACAGCGCATGATGATCAGTCCGGAGCGCCCCATGGTAATTTACCAGAGCATGTCGATCGATCTCGATCGTCTGGATATCGCCAATCCCCTGCTGCAGGGCGATTACAACCGGCTTGAGATCAACGGCCGGCGCGGCAGCGTCGAGCTGGCGTTTCACCTCGAGGACGGGGGTGAAATCGTCGGTCGCGGAAAAAAGCATATGCTGTTGAGTGGTTTGCGGGAGTACGACGAGGACATCGTCGCGAGCACGATAACGACCTACAATGACAGAAAAAGGGCGTATGCCACAGATTGCTAGCACCGCGCCGCATAACACGGCGCCGCCTGCGTCCAACCCCGTTTTTTCTCCGCCATTTCACGTGGCATGGCCGGGCCGACATACATAGGCAATCCGGTTATGATTGCCGCTATATAAAAACGCAGAGGACCAAACCATGCGACTGTTCACCCTCGCCGCCGCCCTTACCCTGCCGCTCTCGGTCGCCGCTGCCGACCGGCAACTGCTGTGGGGCGATACCCACCTGCATACCAGTTACTCGCCCGATGCCTACATGAACAACAACCATACGGCGGACCCGAACACGGCGTACCGGTTCGCCATGGGCGAGCCGGTGATCCATCCGTATCACCGGGCGCGGGTGCAGATTGCCACGCCGCTGGACTTCCTGGTGGTCTCCGACCACGCGGAATACCTGGGCGTGATTCGCACCATTCACCAGCAGGGGGTGGACACCTCGGGACTGGGGCTGTGGGACAGCCTCAAGGCCCGCGTCGCGGCGTGGTACCTGAACCGCGCGCTGGATCAGCGCGATGCCATGCGGCTGTTCTTCGAGGTGCTGCCGGAGCCCGGCGACGTGCGCGCCACCGCCGCGGGAGAGGAGGGCCTCGGTGATAACGCGAGCATCCTGCCCCCGATGACGCAGGCCAGCGTCGACACCTGGCGTTCGCAGGCGGAACTGGCTGACCAGTATTACCAGCCCGGGGTATTCACCACCTTCATCGGCTGGGAGTGGAGTTCGATGCCCGGCGCCGCGAACCTGCACCGGGTGGTGTTGACCGACGGGGACAAAACCACCGCGCAGACCTACCAGCCCTTCAGCCTGCTCGACAGCATGTACCCCGAGGATCTGTGGGCGTGGCTGGAGGAGCAAAGCGCGGCGACCGGGGCACGGTTCCTCGCCATTCCGCACAATTCCAACGTCTCCAAGGGTTTCATGTTTGATACCACGCGCTTGCGCGGCACGCCCTTCGACGCGGACTACATCGCGCTGCGCAGGAAGTACGAACCGGTGGTGGAAATTACGCAGATCAAGGGCGACTCCGAAGTTCACCCCACGCTATCGGCGGAGGACGAGTTCGCCGACTTCGAGGAATTCCCGTTCTACCTGACGCCGCACTACACCGAGTATGTCGCCCGGCCCGGCGACTATGTGCGCTCCGCCCTGAAGCGCGGCCTGTCGCTGGAACGGGAGCACGGCCGCAACCCCTACCAGTTCGGCGTGATCGGCTCCACCGACTCGCATGTGTCGGTGTCGAGCGCCGAGGAGGACAACTTCTGGGGCAAGCTCGCCACCGACTCCATACCCGAGAACAAGCAGCCGCGTTGGGAGAACGACGCACCCGGCCCCGACGGTTGGACCATGTCGGCCTCCGGCCTCGCCGCGGTGTGGGCCGAGCAGAACACCCGTGAAGCGATCATGGCGGCGCTGCAGCGCCGGGAAGTCTATGCCACTACCGGTCCACGCATCCGCCTGCAGTTCTTTGGTGCGGCGGACTTCGGCGAGCTCGATGTCGCCGCGCCGGATCTCTACAACCAGGCCACCAGCAGCGGCGTACCGATGGGTGGCGAAGTCACGCTCCCCGCGGGCGCACCGGAATTCCTGGTGCTGGCGGACAAGGACCCGGTGGGCGCCAACCTGGATCGCATCCAGATCATCAAGGGCTGGCTGGACGCCGACGGGAACGAACGCGAGGCGATCTATGACGTGAGTTGGTCAGGCGAGCGCCAGCCCGGGGCAAACGGCAAACTGCCGGCGGTGGGCAATACTGTGAACTTGCGTACCGGCAAGGTACAGAACAGCATCGGCGCACCGCAGTTGAGCGCCCGCTGGCGGGATCCGGACTTCACGCCCGGGGTGCCGGCCTTCTACTATGCCCGGGTAATCCAGATACCCACCGCAAGGCACTCGCTGCTGGATGCCATCTCGCTGGGTCGCGAGCACGCCGCGGACCACCCGGATACCATCCAGGAGCGCGCGTACTCTTCGCCGATCTGGGTAACTTCCAACTGAACAGACAGGAAACCACACACGTGAAGCATGGCATGCAATACGACGTCGCCTACTTCCAACCGCGCTTGTTCTCCGTCATCTCGCGTGCCTTGGCCTCGAAGGCCGCGCGCAAACGTTTCAACGCCTCAGGGTTGCGATCCGAGGTATCGTAGGATTCGCGCGGGTCTCCCGCCAGGTCAAACAGCCATTCCTTCTGCGGTGCCGCGTAAGCTACCGGCGTCTGGTCGGTCCCGTAGAACACCCCGGCCGGGGCGCGATACTTGAAGCGCTGGTCGCGCACCGCGAACAGCGTCTCACCGTCGTAGTAGTACAGGTAGTCATGCGGCGAGGGCCCGCCCCGCGTCAGCAGTGAAAGGATGCTGCGGCCGTCCAGCTGGCGGTCCTCTGGTGGTGGCAGCTGTAACAACTCCAGTACAGTGGGCAGCAGGTCGATGCCCATCGCCATCGCCTGTTCGATGCGGCCGGGTGCGATCGCGTCTGGCCAGTGCGCGATAAACGGTACGCGCATGCCGCCTTCAAAGGTGTTGCCCTTGCGGCCGCGCTGGTTGCCGGCATCGCCGAGATACCAGGGGCCGTTGTCTGAGGTGATGATGATGAGCGTGTTGTCGAGATTGCCGGTGCGCTGTAGTGCGGCGACAATCGCCCCGACACCGTCGTCGATTTCCTCCAGTACATCGCCATAGAGTCCGGCCCGGGATGTGCCGCTGCGCTCCTCGCGCACGTGCAGCGGGTCGTGGGGGAAGTTGTGGGCGAAATAGAGGAAGAAGGGGTCCCCGGCATGCTGCTCGATAAACGCGGTCGCCGCCTCGGTATAGCGCTGGGTCAGGAAGCGCTGGTCGGCCGGGGCTTCCACCGCAATCTCGCGGTTGGCATACAGTGCAAAGGGCTGCATGTCGTTGCTGTAGAGCGCGCCGTAGTATGTGTCAAAGCCCATGTCGTTGGGCAGGGACGGGCTCTCATCGCCCAGGTGCCACTTGCCCACCATTCCGGTGGCGTATCCGGCGGACCGCAACAGGTCCGCCAGCGTTATTTCCTCGGACGGCAGGCGGACATTGGCATCGCCCGCGATAAGGGAGCCGACGATACGGTTTCTCGCGCCTTTGGAGGGAAACACCACGTTGGGCAGTCCGGCGCGCGGCGCCAGGCGCCCGGTGAGATAGCCGGCACGGGACGGGGTGCATACCGGCGAGGGCGAGTGGAAGTCGGTGAGTACCACCCCGCCAGCGGCGAGCTGATCGATATTGGGTGTGGCAATCATTGCGCTTCCCTCGGCGCCAGCGCCGATATCGCCGTAACCCATGTCGTCGTAGAGGATGAAAACGATATTGGGCGCAGCTTTTCCGCTCACTTCGCGCCCGGCAATGTGTGCCAGGTAGTCCCGCTTGTTCTCGAGGCGTGCCGCGTTATCGGTCTGGCCGCCCGTGGCCAGCCGGTAGCCTGAAAACAGCGCGATGAGCACCAGCACCAGCAGCACCGTACTGATTGCCGCGGTGACTCTGTTCCAAAAAAAAGCGAGGATTTTCATGATGGTCTGATTCTCACAGGGCTTCGGATTATTTCTTGTTGTGTATATTTGCTTGCCGGTATGGATACTTGCACATCCGTCTGGTCGACTCAAATGCCCATTTGTGTACCATGGGGCAGCGTGTTACCGGATAGGGGAAAGTCATGAAAAACCTGCAGGGCAAGGCCATACTGGTTTGCGGTGGGGCCACGGGCATTGGCGCGGCCACCGCGCGACGCCTGTCCGCGGAAGGCGCCCTCGTGGGCATCGGGGATTTCAATATCGCCGGCGCGGAAGCGCTCGCTGCTGAACTGACTGCCGCGGGCGGCGACATTGCGGTCTGGGAATACGACCAGGCCGAAGAAGCCAGCATCAACAACCTTGTTGAGTCTGCGTATGCTCATTTTGGCCGTCTCGACGGCTTGTTCGCCAACGTCGCCGATTTGCAGACAATCCTGATCGATGGCGATATTCTCAGCAACGATAGCGCGGTGTGGGAACGCACAATGCGGGTGAACCTGTTGGGCACGGTACAGCTTTTGCGCGCGGTCTTGCCTGCGATGCTGGAAAAGGGCGCGGGTGCCATTGTGCTGACATCCTCGGACGCGGCGATAGCGGGCGAGCCGGAGCGGCCCGCTTATGCTGCGTCCAAGGCGGGGATCAATTCGCTGTGTCGTCATATCGCCTCGAAATGGGGCCAGCAGGGTATTCGCTGTAACGTGGTGTCACCGGGGTTTGTGCTCACCGAGCAGTTGGACGCCAATATGGACCAGACGATGAAAGACTGGATGCTCCGGGGAGCGCGCAGCACCCGGCACGGCGCACCTCAGGATATTGCCGGCGCAGTCGCGTTCCTCCTGTCGGACGATGGGGAGTGGGTGAACGGTCAGGCGTGGCGGGTGAACGGTGGAGTCAGTTTCGGAAATTAGTGATAGAAGAGGAGGGTGTCAGGCAGTGATTACCGAAGACAGTGTCTCCAGCGAGGAGATCACCATCAACGCACCGGCCCGGATCGTCTGGGATGTCATTCTGGATTTCGACAACTACGGGCTGTGGAATACTTTCTGTCCCGGTATGAAGGGCGAGCCGGTGGTCGGGTCGCCGCTGGAGATGCAGGTCGACCTGGGTAACGGGCCGCAGTTACAGGTGGAATACATCACCCGGATCGAGCCCATACACACCATCGTCTGGTCGATGGAGAACAAGCCCGGCGACCCGGTGCACGCCGACCGCACGCAACGGGTTACGCCCATCGATGAAACCAGTTGCCGCTATGTGAGCATTGATCAATTCGGTGGCGAGTTCGCCGCGCAGATGCTCGAACAAATGGGCAAACTCGTCGAGAAGGGCTTTAACGACTGCGCCGCGGGGCTGAAAAAACGGGCAGAAGCGCTGTACCGGGAGCGCGGAAAATAGCCACTCATTCCGGGGCGCATTCAGGTCGGGAACACCAACGGGCTCAATTGATCAAACGAGTCCTGCATCAGCTTGTTCCAGGATTGGCGCAGGGAACTGAGGTAGTTGTCATCCTCGCTGAAAATCAGGTAGCGGCCCGGTTGCAATTTACCCTTGTCCAGCAGGTAGATTTCCACCGGCGGCCCGACGCCCAGATTGCTGCGTATCGTCGCCTCCATCGATACCAGTCCACAGAGGGCGGCGCGTTCGATCGGTGTATCCTGTTCAATGACCCGGTCCAGGATGGGCTTGCCGTACTTGGTCTCGCCAATTTGCAGAAACGGCGCAAGCGCCGAACTGGCGATAAAATTCCCCTCGGAGTAGATCATATACAGGCCATACGCTGAACCGGCGATTTCACCCCCCAACAGGAAAGTCGATTCAAACAGGGCGCCGCCGCCGGTATTCTGTTGCTGGCTTTGGACATTGACGCGGCCAATGTACTCGGATGCCTCGGTCATATCGCGAACAGTGAGCAGGCTCTGGGCCGCGTTCTCCCTGGCATCGCGCTCCAGCGCGGCGATCACCGTTTGCGTGGTGGCGAGATTGCCGGCACTGCACAGTACGAATTGGCGCTCGCCGGGCACGCCGAACTTCCACATCTTGCTGTAGGTGCTGATGTTGTCGACACCCGCGCTGGTGCGCGAATCCGATAGCATGGCGATGCCCTGATCAACCTTGATGCCCAAACAGTATGTCACCTGATTCTCCTGCCAGCTTTTTTCCGCGTTCCTATATACACCGGAATGCATTGGCTGGAAAGTGTCGGTGCCTGATCAGCCCTCTCCCCAGCGGTAAGTCAGCCTGGCACCGTACATACGCGGCTCGCCCCAGATGGCGTTCTTGTAGCCGAGCTCGTTCCACACGTTGCTGTTGGAGATGCGGTACTCCTTGTCGGTCAGGTTGCTGCCCCACAGCTGCAGGTCAAACTGAGAACCGTAGATCGACTGCCAGGTGATGCTGGCGTTGAGCAGATTGAAGGACTCCAGCCAGGCGCCGGGCTCCGCGCTCGGAACTGTGATCGGTGAGGTGAAGCGGTCATCGACCCAGACGTAGGTCAGTGCCGCATCCACCGTGCCGACGCTCGCCGGCAGCGGCAGTTCGTAGGCCCCGCTCAGGCTGAACTGGTTTTTGGGTGTATCTGTGAACGGGATGCAGGCATAGTCGGCGGGCGCCCCATCCTGGATATAGTTGCCGGTGCAATCGAGTTGCGGTGTCATCGAACTGCGCGGAACCACGAACTCCTTGAATTTGCCCCTGGTGTAGCTGTAGTTGCCCCAGAGCCGCAGGCGATCGGTGAGCAGTGCGGTGACGTCCAGTTCGAAACCGCGGATTTCCGCTTTTCCGGCGTTGAACGTCGTTGCGCCGAACGCCCCCTCGTAGCTCTCCGACGAGGTGCGCTGCATGTCCTTGTAGTCGCTGTAGTAGAGCGCCGCATTCAGACGCAGCGGCCGATCCGCGACCTCGATATCCGACTTGACGCCCACCTCGTAGTTGGTGACGTACTCCGGCTCAAAAACGGTGTTGGCCGGGTTGGGCGCGAGCCCGGTGAAGCCGCCGGACTTGTACCCTCGCGCGACTTTCGCGTATGCCATTGCCCTGTCTGTCTGGTAGCTGACACTGCCCAGCCACGTCGTCGCGTTCTGGTTGATATCCTCATCCACGACGTTGGTGAAAACCGGTGTCACGAATTCGGAATTGCCCCACATTTCATCCCTGGTCTCGCGAATGCCCCCGGTGACGCTCCAGCCGTCCAGCCGGTTGTCCAGCGCACCCAGCTCCCAGGTGGCCTGTGCATAGGCGGCGCGCGAGCGCGTGCTGATCGAACTGGTTTGCGTGGTGGTCGCGAACAGAACCCTGCTCTGGTTCACCAGGTCGCTGGCGGGCTTGACTTTCTGGTAGTACGCGCCGAGGACGTAGCTGACGCCCAGTTCCTCGTGCTCGCCCAGCAGTTGCAACTCGTCCGTGGTACTCTCGGTGTCGGACGAGTAGGCCGAAGCCGCAATCTGGTCATTCATCGCCGCGCGGCTGCCGTCCTGGTCCCAGTTGAACTTGCGTTTGTAGCGGCTCTGACTGGCGATATTGCGCAGTGTCAGCGCGTCGCTGATCTCCCAGGAGAACTGGTCGATGATCGCGCCGGTATTCAGCTTGTCCTTCGGCGCCGCGCTCAACTGCACATGGCGGATATCGCGTGCATCCTGTTCGGCGACGATATCCTGCCCGCAGTTGGTCGAAGGCGCCTGGCTGTTGAAGAACGTGCAGCCGAACTGGTCATTGGCGGGCTTTCCGGGATCGAGCGGGATTCCGGTGTACGCGGAGAGGAAGGCTGCGATCTGTTCGGAATTCATCGCGTCGATGACGTTGCCGGTGCCGTTTTCCCGCCGCTTGCTGCGGTAGGCGAGGAGCGTATTCTCGATCCTGTCGGTTATCCGCCAGGTCAGGCCCAGCCGCCCCGTCCAGTAATCCCTGTCGTCGTAATCCTCACCGGTAATCACATCCGTGGTGAACCCGTCCCGCTGGATATCCTGCCCGCCGACGCGCAGCAGCAGGCGATCGCTGATCAGGGGCAGGTTGAGCGCGCCTTCCAGGCCGCTGCTGTTATGGTTGCCGACATCGCCCTGAACCCGGGCGCCGAACGTGTCCTGGGGTTTAACCGGGTCCAGCAGGAGTGCCCCGCCGGTGGTGTTGCGGCCGAACAGCGTTCCCTGCGGCCCCTTGAGGATCTGCACGCTCTGCAGGTCGAAGAACATACCGGGGCCGCCCTGGTTGTTGGTAAACGAGTCGGCCGGCAGTGGCACTTCAGCCCAGTACATCACCACGCCGGAACTGGCGCCGAAGGTCGCGCCCTGACCGCGGATGTTCGGCACTTCCGCGTTGCGCATCGTCGCGTTGGGGCCGATCACGAAGGAGGCGACCTTGCCCATCAGGTCCTGTGCGCTGGTGATGGACTCGCGCGAGAGGTCCGCCGCGGAGAACGCACTGACCGACAACGGCACGTCCTGCAGGTTTTCCGCCTTGCGCCGCGCGGTGACAACCACCTCCTCCAGCGCGGTGACGCCGGCCGTTTGCGCCGCCACGCCCGAGGGGGTAGCCAGCGCCAGCAGGATCAGCAGCGGTACTCGCTTTGGCATCATGTGAGGGCCCCCTGATACTGTATTGTAGTGAACGGGCATTTTCCCGTGGCTGTGTCACGCGTAGGCGAGACCGAACCCGCACAGGAGGCAAAACAGCAGCATCAGCCAGCCGAAGGTGGTGCGCTTCAGCCAGGTCGGGGCGCGGCGAACCTCCATGAAATAGCGCATGACGAGGTGCACTTTCAGAGCCGCGATCATCAATACGCCCAGCGTAACCATCCGGTTGGTCTGAAAACCGCCATCGGCGCCCTGACTGATCCACCATGAGATGACCGTCACCACGGTGAGCAGGGCCCAGACGTAGGTCAATGGATTGCGCAGGTAAGCGTTCATCAGTTACCGGATCAGGTAGAACAGCGCAAACAGCAGGAGCCACAAGAGATCGACCATGTGCCAGTAGATCCCGCCGGTTTCGATAAACTTCATGTTCGGGGTGCTCGCGCTGCGCAGGCTGCGCAGCACGAAGCCGAGGATTACCAGCCCCAGCAGCACATGCACCAGGTGCAGGCCGGTCATCAGGTAATAGAACATGAAGAACAGGTTTTCGCCCGGTGTGATGCCGGCGCCGAGCTTGGGCAGCCATTCGACCAGCTTCAGAATCGGGAAGACTGCGCCGCATGCGAAGGCGATGCCGACCAGGCGTGTGGCGCGCGCTGCCTTCCCGGCGCGCGCCGCTTCCGTTCCCAGCGCGACAAACAGCGAACTGGTGAGCAGCACCACTGTGTTGCTCATGCCGATGCCCTGGTCGAGGTGACGCTGGCTTTGCAGGAACAACCCGGCGTGCTCGCCCCGGTATACCATGTAGCAGACGAAATAGACGCCGAAGATCAGCAGGTCGCCGAGGATGAAGAACCACATGCTGGCTTCCCCGGGCACGAGGCCGGGTGCAGTGGTGTTCCCGTTCGTATCGGGAAGTGGTTCTGCGTCTGCGGTCGTTATCGCCATGAATTGTCCCGGCTCCGCGTCAGGCGTACGTCGCGCCGGGTTTGAACCGGGCGTTGCGCAGTTCGTTTTCGGGCTGGTTCCGGATAGCGCGGAAAATGCACACGTAGACGATGATCTGCCACGGCACGTAAATCACCATGTTGAACCAGAACGCCAGCAGCCCGTCCCACGCGAAGGGCCCGTCATGCGCGATCCACACCGTGGCGACGAAGAACTCTGTCATCAACTGCCAGATCACGTAATAGCCCAGCCACTTCGGCAGGATGTTGTTTTTGTCCAGCAGGATCGCGAGCCCCAGCATCCCCCAGTTCAGTACGAAACAGCCCAGCGAGCCGATGAACGAGAGGTACCCGAAGTCGTACATCATCTGCAGGATTTCGGGATCGTAGCCGGAGCGGAACGCGCCGAGCCCGAAGCAGAACATCGGGAACAGTGCACCGACGACCGCGCCGACGATCGCGCCGGCCATGAAAGCAAACAGGAACACCGGGCTCACTGACATGCGCCGCATCTGTACCATGTAGCAGGCGTTCCCGACGGCAGACAGCCCGATGGCCAGCGTGAGAATCGTGCAGGCGATCAGCAGGTTGGGCGATTGCATGAAGGCGATGACGTCCGCGATGTCGCTGGTCGGCGAGCGCGGCGGCATCATCCAGCTCAGCGGCACGAACACCAGGCCGAACAGGTTATAGAAAAAGGGGACGGACCAGAAGCAGATGTACTGATCCAGTTTCCGGTTCCGGTACCAGGGCCGCCCCTCGCGGGTCGCCGGGTTCGCCGCGAGGATCGACTCGCTCACAGCAATACCCCCTCGCTCTCTACGGGCTGCTGCACGACGCGCAGCAGCACGAAGAACATCACTGCGACGTAGACCGCGAACGTGGCGAGCCGCAGCGAGAACGACAGGCTGCCATCCCAGGCCAGCGGCCCCGCCTTGTGCAGAATTGCGAACGCCCCGGGGATCATCAGCACAGCGGTGGCGACATTGAAATGCGCGACCCAGCGCGGGAACACCGGCTTCGGACGCGCGTCGAGGTAGATGCTGCCCGCCAGGCACAGGTTTTGCACGACGACCAGTCCGGCCGGCGCGATAAAGAAGAACCAGGCCATATCGTTCAGCAGACTCACCAGTTGTGGGTCGCGATCGGGCCGGTAGGCCGCGACGCCCCAGCAGTAATCGGCGAGGATGAATGCAGTGAGCCCGATCCCGACACAGATGATGTAGGAGTACGCGAACACCGGGCTGGAATTGCCCACGCGCAGCATCTGCACCGCGATGCACGCGAAGAAGGGCACCAGCGAGGCGCCTATGAGATTGACGAATATAACCACGCCGCGCGTGGCCGTGAGATTGGCCTGCAGGAATGCGGCTACTTCCTCGGGCGTCATGGTCGGCGACATCGGGGGAGAAAATCCGGGAAACATCAGATACGCAGCGAGAAACAGGACACCGGCGACCGGTGTAGTCCACAACAGCAAAAGCTGTCCTCTCGTACTCATAGTTGCCCACCTCTGCGCCTGCCGGAGTAAAGATAGCCGATCGGCTATCCAGATGCAAATTCATTTCCCCACACCTGTGGCCAGGCGGCTGGACAGCGGGTCGGCGAACACATACTCTCGCCCCATGTATCCGATCCTGTCACCACCCACCAGCTTATGCGGCAGCTGCCTGCATGGCCGCCCTGTCGCTTGAATACCGGCCGCGCCAGTATTGAAACGTTCAGCCCGGCACAGCTGCGCATCCTGGAAGTCGCCTTTGAGCTGTTCAGCGCCCACGGCGTCAGCGGCACCTCGCTGCAGATGATCGCGAAAGCGCTCGGTGTGACCAAGGCCGCTGTCTATCACCAGTTCCAGGCCAAGGAGGATATCGTTCACGCTCTCGGCAGCCTGATATTCGACCGGCTGGAAGAACTGATGGATACCGCCGAGGCGCAACCGTCGCGATTGCGCAGCTATGAAGCGCTGGTTGAGGGACTGATTGATCTTGCGGTGTTGCGCCGGCGCTCAGCAAGTTTCATCCAGCAGGATCCGGTCATGCTGCGCCTGATTCAGGAACACCCGCCGTTTCGGCGTGTGATGGAGCGTCTGGATCGATTATTGACCGGCAACCGGATGGACACTGAAGCGCGCGTCGCAGCGGCGATGCTGGTCACGGCAATCGGCGGCGCGGTGATGCACCCCCTGGTCTCGGAAACGGAAGACGATGCACTGCGCGACCAGCTGGGGCTTGTCGCGCGCAGTCTCTTCAAATTCCTGAAGTAGGAGGATCGTAGGGGGGAGCCCTCCACCCGCAGTCTGTTGTATCCGGGTATTGCGGGTAGCAGCGCCTAACCGAGCCTGCCTTCGACGAACGGCACTTCAAAGCATTTTTCATGCATGATGGGACCGTGACCGAAATAGCCGTTCTCACCAAACAGTTCGCCGTGGTCAGCGGTTACGATGAAGTAGGTATCTTCCGGCGCCTTGTCCATGATCTTGCCGACATAGCCATCGATATACTCGACGCAGGTGACCTGCTGGTCATGCAGCATTTTCATTTGCGCGGAATCGAAGAAGTGATCGGAACTGGCTGTATTCTTCGGTTTGCTGCCGCCCAGCGATTTAAATACGCCGTGCACACCGGAGATGCGGGGCAGGTCATCGCCTTCCAGCATATAGGGGTAGTGGGTCTCGCCGAGGTTGAGGAAGTAATACTTCGGTATGTGCTCGTCAAACTCGATTTCCTCGACCATCCCGGCGAAATTATTGTGATTGTCCATCAGCTTGTAATCGTCGAAGTGCTGGTTGATAAGCGTGTACTGGTTCAGTACCGGCATGGAAACACGGGCGATGGTTTCATAGCCCAGATTCGACAGCACCTTCGGCAGTGACAGTTCCGGCAGGAAATCGCGAAAGGCAAGCTCCTTGCTGCCGGTCCGCTCTGTCCAGAGAGCGAATTCCTCCTTGTAGACTTCGGAGGCGTAGATTTCTGTCGGGCTGGCATGCGGCAGCATGCCCATAGTGAAGGCATAATGTGAGGGCGCTGTCCACGAGGCATAGGAATAGCGTTTCTCCACCTTGCCGATACGATCGATATTCGGTGTGTTGGCGTTCATGAATGAATCAAGCCGGCAACTGTCCATGATGATAAATACGATGTTATTCATGTCCGCGTTTAGTCCTGTCTGGTGTCACTGTGCGAAAACAATGGTTCTGCCTGCGGCGAGGACAATTTGCACCTTTTGTGTGCAAATTGATCAATCGCGCATCCCTCTTCTGCGATGGAAGGATAATACAGCAAAACACGTGCCATTGTGACTGCGGTTTACTGGCAGGAACCGGCCTCCACCCTGGGTACGGCATAGATGGGCAGGTCAGTTGGAAGCAGGTAGTCAATGAAGGGTGCATATTCTCCAAGATAACCATTCTGCTCGTTGTGTTCATTCGTTTTGAACGGAACGATATCGACGGCGCAGGAAAAGTTTGCGCCCGGAATGATATTGCGCATGGTGATCAGGCGCAGCGGCACCACAGGCAATTCGAGCACGCTGTAACCAAAAAACCTGGTAATGCGCGGTGGCAGCGGCGTGCCGAACGTGATGATCAGGTTGACGTAGCCGTTTTCATCGGGGTTGACGTCGAGGTCCGAGATTGAGGCGAACACATGCCGTTCGCCCTCGACGAATGAGAGACCCCAGTAGCGCATTTCCTCCGCGCCGGTCAGCGCGCAGGCGGGTGACTGGCAGGGCACCTGTGGTAGTCGGAAACGCACCCGCATGACCCTGCCATCCCGGTTGAGTTGATCGGGAGCGCCCTTACTGCCGACAGACGTCGCGAGATAACCGGTATCCGGGTTATCGCCGAGGATATATTCGGAACCGCCATACCAGGCGGCGCGGTTGTTGGGGTCCAGACCGTACGGCGTGAGCGGGGAGCTGTCTTTTTCGTGTTGATCGTGCGCTGCCATCTGCGCGAAGTTGATGGTCGAATAAAAACTGGGCCATTCGCTGCGGGGCAGTCTTTCATTCGGATTGGTTTGCGCGCGACCGGCCAGTTTGAACATATTCTCGGCGCAACCCGTTGCTGAATCGCGAAGGAACACCAGCGGTGTCGTCAGGTTGAACGCTCCGGTAACGCCATCTTCCTCTGCCAGATAGGTGCGGATGATGACCCAGACACCCTCGTTGTCAGTGCTGTCATCGTGCGTAATGCTGCTGCCGTCCTGCAGTGTAGTCATGAAACCGGTCTGGTCGCCTGAGTAGCGGTTACCGGCGGAGTGGCGGTAGCGCCCGTCCAGTACATTGCTGTGAACATCGACGCCCGTGAACTGGCAGCCGGCCTGCGGTGTCTGTACCAGTTGATCTGCCAGCTGCACACGGATCGCGTAAAGGATGTCCTCGCTATTTGCGGGCCCGCCGACGGAAAAGGGGTTACCGACGCTCGCTTTAAGCGGGGCGATCTGCGCATCGTACAGGGTGTCGATGATGGCGCCGTGGTCATCGTATACCGTGACGGCAAAGTACCGCGCGCGCGGGTATTCGCCGAGGATCAACAGCTCCCGGCCCGCGCTGGCGGGTACATAGAACTGGTAGTAGCTGGCCGTCAGGTCACCACCGAACTGTTCACCGTTGAGTGGGAAGACCGGTAGATAGTAGGCGGGTTGCTTAAGGAAGTTGGCAAAGAAATCCGCACCGCCGGTCGCGTTAGTCACTGCAGTGGTGGTCGTACTGACGCCGCTATTGTTGCGCGCATCGAAGTAAGTGGTTGTAAGGGTTTTGGCAGGGCCGATATGCATCAGGCCGTCATTGTTCGAACCGGCAGCGACTCCCAGAAGGGTCTGCAGCGTTCCGACAAACACACCGGAATTGTTACCGGTCTCGACAAGGGTGACAGTCTCGATTTCATTGCTGGCATTGTTCAGCACCGTGAGGCTGATGCTTTGCGGTGTCGCCGCGTGGGTGTTGAGGTCGGCGTCTCTCAGTTGTACAGCGACCGGATTGCCGGGTGCCACCGTTGGCGTGACCAGCAGTTTACCCGTCACGTCGGCACTGGCGATGTGCGGCAGGCACAGGCTGGCGAACAGTAGAAAAAGCAGCCGCCAATCGCGGAACACCGCAGAATAACCATTGGCATGTGTTGAAGCAGGCGCACGTTTCATGACTCACCACCCTAGTTCCAGCGTTGTTCAGGGCATATCCAGCATCATAGCAGGTAGATTGTGGCGGTACAGATGGCGCGGCAAGTATTATTAGGTAGTTATAGCTATATTATGTGATCGGGCCCGCGAACGCCGCCGAGCCGCTGTTCTGTTGTAAGGGAGAGTCGTCGATACTGCGGCAAATCATGCGCATAAAGGTGTTGTGAAAACCTTCCGGGTTGCCGTGTTCGTGGCGCATGAGTTCGCTCGGCGGGGTAAACCGTTTACCCAGTCGACTGACCACCAGCTTCAGCGAGGGAATGATGGTAATGCGTGTATCATCGGCCCCCATGGCAATCACGGTATCAGCCGGGCAATCGGGTAGCAGGCGGCGCTTGGGACCGTTCAGCCAGAAGAGTAGACCGAAATTGGGGTTGAACGTCTGGCTTGGCTGCAGCGCTGTTTCCATGAAATCCCGCCTCACCAGCTGCTGCCCCTGCCAGCCGCCATACTGCTGGACCAGCAAGCCAAAGCGGGCCATGTCGCGTGCGGAGCAGACAAGATTCAGGTAGGTGGGAACGCTGCTGAACTCCCTGGTGCGCCAGTGGGACGAGGTCATGCCAAGCGGTTCGAACAACCTGAGGCGAGTAAACTCGGCGAGCGTCTGGCCGCTGGCCTCCTGGATAAGCTGGAAGAGAATGCGAAACGCAATGGTGTTGTAGTCCCAGGTCGTACCCGGTTCATGCTGCAGCGGCAGGCTCGCGGCGAACTCCCGCTCGTTCTGCACCATGCCGGGCCGCATGCGCCAGAGGGGCGGTTTTTGCAGACCGCTGGTCATGCTCAGCAGGTGGCGAACGGTTATCCTGTCCCTGGGCTTGATCTTGAACTTCAGGATGAAATCGGCCAGCGGTTGGTCGAGATTGTCTATCGTACCGTCGCTCAGGCAGAGACCGACGAGGACCGAGACGATGCTTTTTGTCGCCGAACTGATGATACCGCCTGTTTCGGCGTCCCAATCTCCCCAGTAGCGCTCCGTGATGATGCTGCCGTCATGGAGGATCACCACGCCGCTGGCATGGTATTCCCCGGCCAGCGCCAGGGCGCGCTCAAGTGAATCACCACTCATCCCGTGTGCCGCCTCCACTCCGGGAAATGACTGAAAAATGCTGCTCCCCGGGGTATCGTCCTTGATCAGTGTATTGCATGTTCCCTGGCTCCGGGCCACCATTGCAGTGCTGAATGCATGAATTCCAGACACTTTGGCCCGCTTCATCGCAACCCGGGGAAGCGCGCCAGGGTGATCACGGGGCGGGCCCAATCCGTTCTGCCTGGTCCCGTGGCCATTGTAAGCGACGGCTGTTTCCGTCGACAAGCGACTCTGCGAGCGGACCCTGCTGGAGGCAAAGTATATGGTGATCGAAGCACACTGTTACCGGGTTATATTGTTCACTGTGATTTTTTCCCTCGTCGGTAGCTGCGCGACCGGTAATGCCGCGACAGGCAGTGATTCCCGCCAGGCAGATAAAAGCGAGAAGGGCGCGAGCTGGGCCGAGCGCAGGTGTATCAGGGATGGCTGGCAGAAGATTTCCCTCGACGTTGCGGGCCGGCAGCGCAGCCTGCTGTACAAGGGGCCGGAAGGGAAGTGGCAGAAAGGCGTCATTATGGTTCTGCACGGTGGAGGCGGTGAAGCGGCTCAGTTTTGTAGTGGCTGGCGTATGGTGAAACCGCAAATCGCGTTTACTGAAATGGCGCTTGCCCGGGGTTTTGCGGTGATTGTGCTTGAATCCACTGATGACGTGGTCACCGATGCGCAGGGACGGGTCTGCGGTAAACGTTTTGATTTTTCAGTCCTGGAACGCCCCAATATCGACCTGCCCTATATCGGCCAGGTCCTCGATGACGTGATTCCGTCGAAGCGACCTGCGGGAAGTTCGCAGGCCGTGTTTATGACCGGCCTGTCGACTGGTGGGTATATGACTATTCGGGCTGCGACCTACTTTGCGGACAGGATTACAGCGTTCGCCCCGGTATCGGCCGGTGATCCGTACGGCACAGACCCGATATGCGATACCTCCCTGTCCAGGCGCAAATCGGCGAAGGGTATCCTGGTGGACAGGGAGACTAACGCGCAGATTATTGAGGACGATGCCTGCGAGGCGCCATCGTATCCGGGCGAATCCGCCTGGCCGGGTGCCGACGGGCGCACCAAACCCGTGTTCAAGCAATTCCAGGACGCCTCTGATGGTATTGTGGATTTATCGTGCATGAAAAAAGCGGGAAAGATGCTGGTGAAAGAGGGCTATGTTGATAGCGGGGCGTACATCATTCCCGCAAGCGGGAAGAAAGATGTATTCAAACACCTGTGGCAGGATGCGTACAACGAACCCATCCTGGATTTCTTCGCCGGTGAAGTGAACCGATGATGGTGTAGCGCCTTGACGACTGCAACTGGCCAGGTTGCAGCTCTCCTGGCGTTACAGTTCTGTGCCTCGCGGCACCGTCAGCAGGTACACCGTCGACAACAGCGCGCAGATTGCGCCACAGACCAGCACCGTATTGGTGACCGCGATGGATTCCGCCAGGGCGCCGGCCATCAGGTTCCCAATGGGCGAGGCGCCGATGAAGGCGACGGAAAAAAGCGAAATCACGCGGCCCCTGAGTTCGTTCGGCACGATAAGCTGTATCAGGGTATTGCCGGAAGCTACCAGCGTGGTCAGGCAGAATCCCGCGAGCGCGAGTAATGGCATTGCCACCCACAGGGTCTGTGTGGCGGAAAACAGCATCAGGGCGATACCCGCGAGCAGGCCGGTTGCGCCGATGACCGTGTCCAGGCCCTGCATGGTACCCCGGTTCGCAAGCACCAGGGCGCCCAGCAGCGAGCCGATACCGGACGCGCCGAGTAGTATGCCGAGAGTCCCCGGTCCGCCATGAAAGACCTTGTCAGCGATCACTGGCATCAGTACGGCATAGGGCGTACCGACGAGGCCGGCCAGCGCTACCATAAACAGTGCCGCACGTATATTGATGTGCTGCCATGCATAAGAGGCGCCCTGTTTGATCCAGAACGTAACGGACTTGCCACTGGTTTCATTGCTCGGTTGGCGCGGTGAGATTTGTTGCAGCACTACCAGGAAGAAAAGGTAGGTGAAACCGTTTATCACGAACACCGGGCCCTCATTGGACAAATAGACTATCCAGCCCGCCAGTGCGGGACCGGTGAATCGCGCTGCGTTAAATGCCGTGGAGTGCAGGGCTATTGCGTTGGTCAGGTCCTCCCTGGGTACGAGCTCTGAAATAAAGGCGTGTCGCGCCGGCATTCCGAATGCATGGGTTGTCCCCAGGATGACCGCAAAGACAATCACGTGCCATACCTCAACCAGTTTGAACAGGGTCAACAGACCGAGCGCGAAGGCCTGTAACATCGCGATACGGTGGCTCAGCACTGACAGACGGTGCCGCGAAATCCTGTCAGCGAGCACGCCGCCGTAGAGCCCACCCAGAAGTATCGGGGCGAGGCCGGCAAAAGACGTCAGGCCCAGCATCAGGCTCGAGCCCGTCAGCCGGTACACCAGCCATGCCTGGGCAACATTCTGCATCCATGTGCCGGTAACAGAGATCGCCTGCGCGGTAAAGTAGAGGCGAAATTCGCGGTGTCGCAGGGAGCGCAGCAGGCGTGCGGAGAATAGCGGGGGTAAATTCATGCCGGTGGCAATCGAAACAGGTTGGATAGTTGCATCTGTGTTAAAAACCTGTCGGCGTAATGATGTAAAACTGCCCGATTGCCCAACCGGGAAACTGCAGTGTACAGTGGAAACCGTTAACATTGAAAGCACCGCGCGGCACGGATGGGGGCGGATCTGCTGTGCGATTGAACTGTCCTCGGGCCAACTGCTAGAATCCCTGCGGACAACACGCCTTGCAAAACACAAATCTGCTGATTCGACAGTTGCGCACCGCGCGCCCTGCCGGGTAACCATCACTCGGGCTACAGTCCGCAGGGCTGAACTACAAGGAAGCTTTTTTTTGCCATGTATCCATTGATTATACTGGCACCACCGCGTTCGTTTTCCTCGGTGACCTCTGCAATGCTGGGTCAACATCCCCAGATGTATGGTCTGCCGGAGCTCAACCTGTTTGCCGCTGACAATCTCGAAGCACTCACCAGGTACTTCGATTCGGACGGACACCGTACAGGGCGCCGTTGGGACGGCTTGCTGCGCGTTATCGCTGAGCTGTTCCTGCGCAAGCAGACCCGGGGGACGGTGTCCCTTGCCAGGAAATGGGTGCTGAACCACGGCGATGAATCAACGGTCGGTGTTTTCGAGAAAATTATGCGCCGCGCCGCACCGAAGATCGTGGTGGAAAAAAGTATCACCACCGTCTGGAATAATGAAATGCTGGGTCGTGCAGTGAACGCGTTTCCGGACACCCGCTTTATACACCTGACGCGTCATCCGCGCAGCCACGGCTTGTCGATGATGGAACTTATGGAGAAGCGCGACTGGCAAATCGCCCGTGGAATCTACGATCACTCGACCAACCCGCCTACACCCGACCCGCAGTTACTCTGGTATCGCATCAACAGCAGAATTGTCGATGCACTGTCCGCCATTCCCGATGACAGGAAATTGCAGGTGCGTGGAGAGGACCTGCTGCTGAACCTTGATCAAAAACTGGCCGAGATTTCCGAGTGGATGGGTTTGAGAACAGACAACGAAGCCATCGAGGAAATGAAGCACCCCGAGCGATCGCCGTTTGCCTCGATCGGCCCGGTTAACGCACCAATGGGGAATGATCACAAGTTCCTTGAAGACCCTGTTCTCAAGCCCTACAGGGTGAAAGACGTCAGTCTCGACGGCAAATTGAGCTGGCGCGACGATATCGAGGGTTTTTCGCCGGAGGTCAGGGATCTCGCGACCCGCTTCGGCTACACCTGAGCTCGCTGGCCTCTACCGACGCGGCGCTTGTTCGCGCCCTTACGCAGTTTGCGCATGTGGCGATCCTTGCCTGATTGGCGGCGGATGTCCTCGAGCCGGCCGAGGAAGTTTCGCACAGCGGCCGCGGGGTCATCGGGCGTTGCGTCCAGGATGGCTGCAATTTCCGGGTCACTTTCGAGAATGGACTCGTCGAACTTGAGTGCAAAGCGACACTCTTTCATGGCCAGGTCAAACTTGCCGAGTTTCGCGTGAATGGCGGCGAAGCGCTGGTGGGCAGCATTTTTCCTGGGCGACTTGTCAACGATGTCGCGCAGGAGAGCCAGTGCCTCCGAGTCGCGATCGAGGGCGATCAGGGTGTCAGCCAAACGGTATCTGGCGCCTTTAAAGTCCGGTTTGATGCTCAATGCGGCTCGGAAGGTTTTCTCCGCGTTGTCGAGATCGTTCAGCTTGAAATACAGGTTGCCGAGTACGACGTAGCCAAACACCTGGTCCGGAGCCAGTTTGATCACGGTCTCGAAACAGCCCTTCGCTTTGTCCGTATCGCCCGCTTTCGCATGCAACATGCCCATCATCTTGTGCGCGACCATCAGGTTGGGACGCTCGCTGGCCATTCTTTCCAATTCTGCCATCGCCTTGTCTGACTCGTTATTGCGGGTCAGCAGTTCAATGGACATCAGGCGTGCCGAGATGGAATCGGGGTTGACGCTCAGTGCCTTGTCCAGAGTCTCACGGGCGTCATCGAGGTGGTCGGCGCCTATCTGGGTCCTGCCCATTTGCAGGTAGACTTTCATCTGGCCCGGGTCGAGTTGCAGCGCCTGATCAAACTGTGCAAGCGCACTGTCGGTATCTTCCATCGCGCGATAAGTCAGGCCCATCATAAGCGGCAGGGGCGTGAGATCGGGACTCAGTTCCAGCGCCCGTTGGTACTCTTCAAGTGCCTCCATGTAGTTCTTGTTCTTGTAGTGGATATTGCCGAGGAGCATGCGCGCAAAACCGGCATCGGGGTTGTTGTCGAGAACCGCAAGCAACAGTTTCTCCGCCTCGTCGAGGTCGCCTGCGCGCATATGCTTGATGACGGCCTTGAGGTTTTTCCCCTGGTTCGGAACATGCTTGCGGAGTTTCGTGTCCAGTGCGGCCATTTGGGTATCTCTCGGTCAGGTCATCAATATGAGGTGAAATCAGGCTTTCATGCATTCATGAGCTGCGCCACTAACGCCGCTATTGCGCGTGTAAACTACAGTGAGTCAGCTGGAAGAATCGCGCCCCTGTTGCCGTAATAATCGTCTGGTATAGCGACTGCAGGTACCGGCCGAAACGTCAAAAAAACCTGTAATAGAAGCGCTTACGGCCGATCCTGCGCATAGTTTGTACCGCTACAGCCTTACTGGGTCAGGTTAGTCGTGTACTGTGGCGGGTGTCAAGCGGACGACTTGCAGAGATGAGAACCGGTTATCGAATGCACCATGATGGATCGGTGCTGCACCGCTATTGTGGCTTCGATGTTCAAATCCGCAATTGCAAACGTAGCTCCGGGGTGATCACCTGTTCATGCAACAGGAACTGTACAGTTTTAACAGTTGCGACCCGGATGCCAGCCGGGCGCGTCAAACCTGTTCTTGCGTGCCGGGGAGGGCTGCGCAGGTATCAGACGGATAAAGCCGCTTCACCCGCCACCTCGATGAATCGCGAAGCTCCGGATCCGGGGAGTTATCAAGGGCTTAGAAGTGAAGTGGGAGTGCCAGGGGCGTGCTTTCACCCCTGAAAGTCAGCAAGGCTACGCGATCATGCTGCGCGTAACCGCCCGCTTTGATCACGCGGCAAGCGCGGTTCCAGGTGTCAGCTTTTTTTACACTCACCCGTTTTTTTTCGCCATTCGCAGTCACGGGGTATTGATTCTGCTGGCGTGGCAAGAATATTGCATAACTATTGCATGAACCTTGCGCAATGTAGACCTCTGTCACACTAATTTCACGACCAAGCCTATAATAATACTCAGCGATGACAGCTTGTGTTATCTAGTTGATTCTGCGCGAGTACGGCTATGGAGACAGGCAATAAAATGAGAGTGATTACTAACACTGGATTGTTGGGGAGCAAGAGAGATGAATGAGAATCGATTCGAGTGTCTCTCGCTCACTCCGGTCAGCCTGAAGCAAGCCGGTATCGCTATTGCTACCGCTCGCGCCGGTGGTACCGGCCTGTTGGACTGTGAGTACTGCGACGATCTGGCTGCCGCTGCGGCAACGCTTGCCGGCCTGGTTTCGGCTGTCCGGGAAGGCCAGCAGGTCGGTCTGCGTCTTCGTGCGCCCCAACTTGCCGCGGCGGCGGCACTGCTCGACCTGCTCACCGACAGGCCGCACTGTCTGCTGCTGGCAGCGGATGACATAACGTCGATCAATAAGGCTGTTGGCGCCCTGCCGGCCAGTAATTCACGTCGGCTGCTGGTAGAGGTCACCAGCGTCGAACTGGCAAGAGATCTCTCCGGCATGGAGATAGATGGCGTGGTCGCGCGCGGCCATGAAAGCGCTGGCTGGAGTGGCGAGGACTCCAGTTTTATCCTGACGCAAAAAATCACCGCGTTGCAGGAGCACCCGGTTTTTGTGCATGGCGGTGTCGGTATTCACACCGCGGCGGCCTGCAAGGTGGCGGGTGCAGCCGGTATTGTGCTGGACGACCAGCTATTGCTGATGCCCGAATCACCGCTGCCCGCGGCCTGGCGCCAGCACCTCGAGGCGCTCAGTGGACAGGAGGCGATTGCCATCGGCGAACAGATTTCCAGTGTCTGCCGGGTGCTGTCCCGTCCCGGGTTCAAGGTCATCGGCGAGCTGCAGAAGCTTGCGAACACCGCGGAAATTGAAGGGTGGTCAACACAACAGTGGCGAGAGCAGGCGAGCGAACACATCGGCTGGGGTGAACCGGGTACTCGCGCCTGGCCGGTCGGCCAGTCAATCGGCCTGGCTGCCGCGCTGCGTGATCGTTACAAGACGACAGGCCGCCTGATCCAGGCCTTGCAGCACAGTGCGGCAGAAAGCATTGCCGACGCCAGGACACTTTCGCCGCTGGCCCCGGACTCCGCACTCGCCGAGTCGCATGGTACACGCTACCCGGTCGTACAGGGGCCCATGACGCGGGTCAGCGACAAGGCCGAGTTTGCGGACGCCGTATCGCGTGCGGGCGGCTTGCCAATGCTGGCGCTCGCGCTGATGCGTGGAGAACAGGTTGCAGACCTGCTCAGGGAAACTCGCGCATTGCTGCAGGATCGTCCCTGGGGCGTCGGCCTGCTGGGCTTCGTGCCGGAGCAGTTGCGCGCGGAACAGATTGCCGCGATCAATGAGGTAAAACCGGCATTTGCACTGATTGCGGGCGGCCGCCCGGATCAGGCCGCCCAATTCGAGAAGCGCGGTATTGCCACCTACCTGCACGCGCCATCGCCACAATTGCTGAAGATGTTTGTCGAACAGGGCGCGCGTCGCTTTGTCTTTGAAGGTCGTGAGTGTGGCGGTCATGTCGGCCCACTGTCGAGCTTCGTGTTGTGGGAGCAGATGCTCAACGTCTTGCTGAACGAGATGCCGGCCGGCACCGACAACAAGGAAATGCACATCCTGTTTGCCGGCGGTATTCACGATGCGCGTTCCGCCGCCATGATCGCCAGCATGGCTGCGCCGCTGACGAAGCGGGGCATGCGAATCGGTGTCCTGATGGGCACGGCCTACCTGTTTACCGAGCAGATAGTCAGTAGCGGTACGATTGTCAGCGGTTTCCAGCAGCAGGCGCTCAGTTGTGAACGCACAATCAACCTCGAAACCGGTCCCGGTCATGCGAGTCGCTGCTCGGTTACACCGTTTGCACACGAATTTTTCGCGACCAGGCGACAAATGCTTGCCAATGGCGAATCTGCCGAGGCCATCAAGGACACATTGGAAGACCTGAACCTCGGGCGACTGCGGATTGCCTCCAAGGGCCTGGTGCGTGGTGAAGCGGGGATCCGGGACGTCGACGCCGAAGAACAGCTGCTGAAAGGCATGTACATGATCGGCCAGGTTGCGACCATGCGCCACAGCGTAGTCGACATCGAGGAGCTGCATCGGGATGTTTCTGTTGCGAGCAGCGAGTGGCTGGATCAGTTTAATGCGCCCACCCTCAAGCAAACCAGGCAGGAGAAGCCCGCTGATATCGCCGTGATTGGTATCGGCACACTGTTGCCGGGTGCGCAGCACGGACAGAAGTACTGGGAAAACATCATCAACAAGGTGAATTCGATCATCGAGATCCCGGCTCACCGCTGGGACTGGCGGCTGTATTTCGACGAGGATCGCACCGCCCGCGACAAGGTCTATTCACGCTGGGGCGGTTTTCTTGATGAGGTGCCGTTCGACCCGATGCGCTTCGGAATCCCGCCCAACTCCCTCAAGTCGATAGAACCCATGCAATTACTGGGACTGGAAGTGGTGCGCCGCGCGCTCGAGGATAGCGGCTACGCCAATGGCGACTTTGACCGCGAGAACACGTCGGTCATTCTCGGAGCGAGCGGCGGTCTGGGTGATCTCGGTCAGCAATACGCGGTGCGTTCCGAGATTCCGCATTTCGTCGAGAATGCCTCGGATGAGGTGTGGAACAGGTTGCCGGAGTGGACTGAGGAGTCCTTCTCCGGTGCACTGCTGAACGTGGTCGCCGGGCGCATCAGCAATCGCTTCAATTTCGGCGGATCGAACTTCACCATCGATGCGGCGTGCGCCTCCTCACTCGCAGCCGTCAAGGTGGCGGTGGACGAACTGGAAAGCGGGCGCAGTAATGTCGCGATAGCCGGTGGTGTCGATACCGTGCAAAACCCGTTCGGTTTCATGTGCTTCAGCAAGACCGGGGCACTGTCGCCAAAAGGCGTGGCGCGCACGTTCGACAAAAACGGCGATGGAATTGTCATCAGCGAGGGGCTCGCGGTGGTTGTCCTGAAGCGGCTGGAGGATGCCGAACGCGATGGCGACCGGATCTATTCGGTGATCAAGGCGGTATCATCGTCCAGTGATGGCAAGGCGCTCGGTCTCACGGCACCGCTGCCTGAGGGGCAGATGCGCGCGCTGCGCCGTGCCTACAACAAGGCGGGTTTCATGCCGGATACGCTGGGTCTGGTCGAGGCGCATGGTACCGGTACTGTGGTGGGCGACAATGCCGAGATCCAGACCGTTACACGCACGCTTCGCGAACACAACACCCCGCCGAAATCCTGTGTGATTGGCTCTGTGAAAACCATGATTGGTCATACCAAGGCATCTGCCGGTGTCGCGGGCCTGATCAAGGTGGCGCTATCACTGCACCACAAGGTGCTGCCGCCGCACATGGGTGTGGATTTGCCCATCGACCCGGTTGCTGAGGACAGCAGCCCGGTCTATCTGCTGAAAGAACCGCATGCCTGGTTGAGCCACCCGGATTATCCACGCCGTGCGGGTGTCAGCGCATTTGGCTTCGGTGGTACCAATATTCATGCCGTGCTGGAAGAATACACCGGAGAGTACCGACAAACCGCGGTACAAGACGGCGCCGAGAGTTGGCCCTGTGAATTATTGTTGTTCCGTGCAGGCAGCCGAGAGTTACTCGACAAACAACTTGCCACCCTGCGCGATGCCATTCAGGCGGGAGCTGAGCCGCGTTTGCGGGACCTGGCCTTTAGCTATGCACAGGCGTTTGCAGCAATGGAGGGCGAGGGTGTTGCCGCCGCGATTGTTACGGAAGACCTGCAAAAGCTCGCGGTCTCACTGGATGCGTTGATCGACTACTGCCGGGGCGGCTCCCAGCGACCCCTGCCGCCCCATATTATCTGCCAGGATCTCGATCCGGGCGCACAGGGCAAGATTGCCTTCCTCTTCCCGGGTCAGGGAGCGCAGTATCCGGATATGGCTCGTGAAGCGGCAATGTACCTGCCGGAAGTTCGCGAGGCAGTGGAAGCGGCAGACCACCAATTGCGAGCCAGCTATGATCGTCGGCTCAGCGACCTCATCTATCCACCTGCCGCGTTCAGCGAGGAGGAAAGTAGTCGACAGCTGAAACGGCTGACCGACACGCATGTTGCGCAACCGTCGATAGGCGCTGTAGCAAGCGGTTTCCTCGATTTCGCGCGACGCCTGGGCTTGCAGCCGGACATGGCGGCCGGTCATAGTTATGGAGAGTATACTGCCCTGTATGCCGCTGGTGTCGTGTCGCGCGAAGATTTCCTGATGTTGTCTGAAACCCGTGGCAGTGTCATGGCGCAGGCACAGGCCGGCGACAATGACGCGGGTACCATGGCCGCGGTCTATCTGGAGCGCGAGCAGGTGGAAAGCCGCCTGGCCAAATACGACGATGTGGTGGTTGCCAATCATAACGCGCCGCAGCAAACGGTTATCTCCGGTGCTACTGCCGCGGTTCAGCAGTTGGTGGAAGAGTTTCAGCGCGATGAGATCAACGCGCAGCTGTTGCCCGTGGCGGGCGCCTTCCACTCAGGGCTGATGGCCTCTGCGCAGGCGCCGCTGGCAAAGGCAATTCGCAAGGTCAAGGCAGCGCGTCCTTCCCTGCCGGTTTACAGCAACTCGACCGCAGCCCCCTACGATAGCAAGATCACTTCGATTCGCGATCAACTGAGCAATCACCTGTTGTCATCGGTTGAGTTCGTCGGACAGATCAATGCGATGTACGCGGACGGTGCGCGCACTTTCATCGAGTTGGGGCCAAAAAGCATACTCAGCAAACTGGTCGGGCAGATACTGGAAGGCCGTGAGCATACAGCCGTTGCGCTTGATGGCCAGGCGGGTGGAATGCGTGGTCTGCTGATAGCACTTGCTCAACTCGCTACTCGTGGCATCGGCTTTGACATTGCCGCGCTGTTCGCCACCAGGCATGTGCAGAAACTTAACCTGCAGCGCCTCGCCGAGACGACGCGTCCGGCCGAACTGCCCGCCACCACCTGGCTGGTGGATGGCGGTTGTGCGCGCAGGCAATCCGAACCGAAGGGACAGACAGGCAAGCTGCCTGCGCTCACCCTGGAAAGCAGCCAGGCTGCGCACCGTGCTTACCTTGAAAAACACGCGCCGGCGCCCGTTTCCCAACCGGCGCCGCCGCCGGCAATTGCGACATCCGCACCGACGCCCCCCGCGACGGCGATGCCATTGGCGCCGGCCGCGGCCGCCCCGCGGCAAGCTCCGGCAGTCGACCCCGGCCTGGGCAATGCGGCGCTTGCCGGTTACCAGGAAACGATGCGCCAGTTCCTGTCCCTGCAGGAACGGGTGATCACCCAGTTCCTCGGCGGCGGCAGTGGCGCTATGCCAATGCAGGGGCAGGCGTCAGCAGCTGTCACCCCGCCTGCGACCGCAGCGACAGTCAGCGGCACTGCAGCCAGCGGGGTGCAATCGAACGCACTATCACCGGCCGCGGCTGCTACCGCACCGCCGGCACCGATTACTTCGCCAACAGCGCAGCCAGCGGTCGAACCGCTAGCGGCCCCGGCGCCCGCTGCCGCCCCGGTAGAAGTGGCGGCTACCGCCGGCATGGACCGCGATGCGGTCGCGAAGCTGCTGCTGGATATAGTCAGCGAGCGCACGGGTTACCCGACCGACATGCTGGGCATGGAGCAGGACCTGGAAGCGGAGCTCGGCATTGACTCGATCAAGCGTGTCGAGATTGTCGGCGCGCTGCAGAAGCAGGTGCCGGCGGCGATGGCGGAGAGCATGCAGGCCAGCATGGAGGAGTTGACGCGTGTGAAGTCGTTGAGCGCGCTGCTCGACAGGCTGGCCATCAGCGATACGCCTGTACCGGCGGCTGCGGTGGCGCCGGCGGCAGCGGTGGTGCCGATTGCGCCCGCGCCTGCCGGCATGGACCGCGATGCGGTCGCGAAGCTGCTGCTGGATATAGTCAGCGAGCGCACGGGTTACCCGACCGACATGCTGGGCATGGAGCAGGATCTGGAAGCGGAGCTCGGCATTGACTCGATCAAGCGTGTCGAGATTGTCGGCGCGCTGCAGAAGCAGGTGCCGGCGGCGATGGCGGAGAGCATGCAGGCCAGCATGGAGGAGTTGACGCGCGTGAAGTCGTTGAACGCGCTGCTCGACAGGCTGGCCATCAGCGATACGCCTGTACCGGCGGCTGCGGTGGCGCCGGCGGCAGCGGTGGTGCCGATTGCGCCCGCGCCCGCCGGCATGGACCGCGATGCGGTCGCGAAGCTGCTGCTGGATATAGTCAGCGAGCGCACGGGTTACCCGACCGACATGCTGGGCATGGAGCAGGATCTGGAAGCGGAGCTCGGCATTGACTCGATCA
>JAUICG010000044.1 GCA_030427485.1 Gammaproteobacteria bacterium | reverse complement strand
AAGCGAGCACCCGCTGGCCGGTGCGATAGTGGAACCGAAAAACCCCGTGCACTTCAGCAAAACACCCTCCGGCTGCGGCTTCGCGAGCGGCACTATCGGGCAGCACAGCGACGAAATCCTGGCCGAATTGGGCTACAGCGAGGAGGCCATCCGCGCGCTGCGCGAACAGCAGGTCGTGGGTTAGCGATTCATTGATGGAAGTGGTGAGCGATGACTGAAATAGCGGGCAGAATCGCCGTGGTAACCGGCGCTGGCAGCGGCATCGGGCGCGGTCTCGCGGTGACGTTGGCGAAACAGGGCGCATCAGTTGCGGTAGCCGATATTCTCCTCGACAACGCACAGCGCGTCGTCGACGAGATCAACGCTGCCGGCGGCATCGCGCTCGCGGTACACTGCGACGTCTGCGACCGGACCAGCGTCAACACAATGAAGGCCGCGGTAACCGGTGCACTCGGCCCGGTGTCCCTGCT
Organism: Gammaproteobacteria bacterium; assembly: GCA_030427485.1. Classification (GTDB taxonomy): domain Bacteria; phylum Pseudomonadota; class Gammaproteobacteria; order Pseudomonadales; family Halieaceae; genus Marimicrobium. The sequence continues at coordinate 37,744 of JAUICG010000044.1, read as the reverse complement.
GTTCGCCAACGCCGGCGCCACCAGTTTCGAATACCTCGACAAAATGCCGGAGAACGACATCGACTGGATCGTGCAGGTGAACCTGATGGGCGTCATGAACTGCCTGATGGCGTTCTATCCCGATATGGCGAAGGCTCGCGACGGGCACGTGTTCGCCACCGCATCGGCGGCCGGGTTGCTGCCCGCGTGGGTGCCTTACCACGCGCCCTACTCCGGCGCGAAGATGGGCATTATCGGCACGATGCTGAACCTGCGCATCGAGGCGCTGGAAGCGGGTGTCGGCTGCACGGTGTTGTGCCCAGGCGGCGTTGAGAGCGGGATGAAGGACAACAATGCGCGCTATCGCCCGGCGCAGTTCGGCGGGCCTGAAGAGGGCGGCGTGAAAATTCCAGAGGGCTTCTTCCAGGCCGCGGATCTGCACTTCCGTCCGGCGGAGGAAGTCGCCGAACTGTGCCTCCAGGCCGTGCGTGACAACCGGGCACTGGTGGTCACCGATGGCTCGATGCGCCAGATATTCACAGAGGGCTACGTGGAGACGGTAACGGCCGCGTTCGATTACGTCGATGCTTTCGATCGTTCGCGCGACGACGCAAAGTAACCGGTCGTCACCGGAGCGCCTTCTGCCGCCAGCTCGGCATGTGGCCTGTTGCGAATCCTCGGTCGAGTCGAGATGGCGCTGCAACTATTTACCGGGTCGTCAACACAACACCTAAGTCAGGCTGGACGGAAATCCCACATCCCGCTTGATATTCGGATGACCTTGCTGTCACAATACGCGGGAACCCCGCACCCTGAACGGGGTCTTCGCGACTCGTCTCGTTTGCTAGCCTGCCAGGTCGCCCGCTGAGAATGCCCTGTCCGTCACGATAGTCGTGCCGGCAGACGGAGCTCGCCTGAGCAACCGTGTATTCGAAACCGGATGGCCACGAGGTGTACAGATGACGATGACGCTGTCGGCAGAAGAACATGACCGAGCAACGGCGCCCAGGCCCGCGCCGTGTCTCGCGGACCGAGGCCCGCTCGGTGAAATTCTCGAGGCCACGCGCGCCCGGCATCTCGGGAATCGCAATGGGGCGCTCGCCGACTACATCCCGGAACTGGCCGCAGTCGCACCCGATCCATTCGGCATCGCAATCGCCACGGTAGACGGACGGCTCATAGCAACGGCCGATGCCGAGCTACCCTTCACCATCCAGTCAGTATCCAAAGCCTTCGTCTACTGCCTCGCGCTGGAGCTCGTCGGGCGCGACGCGGTGCTCGAACGGGTCGGGGTCGAGCCGAGTGGCGACGCGTTCAACGCAATCGTGTTCGATCCACACACAAACCGTCCCTTCAATCCTATGGTGAACGCGGGCGCCATCACCGCCACGGCGATCATTCACCAGGCCACCGGGGGCAAAGCCTTCGAACTCATTCTGGAACGGCTGTCGGCCGCTGCCGGTCGGCGTCTGGAGATGGACCAGGCCGTCTACCGCTCGGAAAGCGAAACCGGGCATCGCAACCGTGCGATCGCCCATCTCCTGCGCAACGCGGGCGCAATTGACGGTGATGTGGATGCCGTACTCGACGCCTATTTCCGCCAGTGCTCGATCCTGGTGACTGCTTGCGATCTCGCCTGTATGGGAGCGACGCTCGCGCACATCGGTGAGAACCCGATTACTGGCAGACAGGTCTTCGACCTGGCTGCCGTGCGCAATACGCTTGCGGTGATGTTCACGTGCGGCATGTACGACTACTCAGGACACTGGGCCTACGACGTGGGCATACCGGCCAAGAGCGGCGTGGGTGGTGGCGTCGTCGGGGTCGTGAACCGGCAAATCGCGGTCGGCTCTTTCTCGCCCCGGCTCGACGCCAAGGGAAACTCCGTGCGCGGCGTGGCCGCCTTCAAGGATCTCGGCGAGGAACTGGGCCTGCATGCCTTCGAGTGCTCGAACTTCGGCTCCAGCTACGTCAGCGCCCTGCTCGGCGCGCCGCAGGCATGAAAACTGACCCCAGAGTGGAGCTGCAGCTCGCCCGGTCGAAGCGGGAGCTGCGGCGGCTCTCTGCGGCCATCCAGGGTTTCGCTGAGGCGCAGTCGCTTGAACCGCGCGTCGCAAACGCCCTGGCACTCGCGCTCGAGGAGGCGGTGACCAACGTCGTCTTCTACGCCTTCGACGGCCCGCCGGCCGACGAGGACAGCATCTGGCTCACGATCGAGCGTCGCGCGGGGTCGATCCACGCCGTCGTTCGGGACCGGGGGCGACCCTTCGATCCCACCGCGCGTGAGGCCGCTCCCCTGCCGGATTCGCTCGACGATCTCGAGCCGGGCGGGCTGGGCATCGGGATCATTCGAGGCATCGTCGATCGCCTCGACTACCGTCGGGAGGACGGGTTCAATCGCCTTGACTTGGAAATCGCCCTCTAGACTCTAGATCGGGCTTATATGGGAACTGTAAGGATGAATTTGGAACTGAACGAGAGCGGCGGAATCAAGCTACTGAGCCTGACGGGCAGGCTCGACCTGGAGGGCACGGAAGAGATCGAGTCGGCGTTCGCAGCGGCGACCTCGGCTTCAGGTCAATCCGTGATCGTCGACTTGCAGGGTGTCCCCTTCCTCGCCTCGCTGGGAATGCGCATGTTCGTCACGGCCGCGCGGGCACTTCGAAGTCGAGGCCTGAAACTGGTGCTGCTTGAGCCCCAGGCAGCCGTGCGGGCCGCTCTCGACGTCGCCGGCCTGAGCCAGTTGCTCCTGATCGCAGACGATGAGGCCGATGCGCGAAAGCTCGCAAGCCAAGGCTGATTGCCGGCGCTGTCAGGCGGCACTGCGAAAGCTCACATTGACCACAGAGAAGTCGTCGTCGAGCCGCTGCCGCCCCATCTTCTGGCGCGCGAAATCGAGAATCTCACTCGGTCGCAGCGGATGGCCCGCCGGCCCTTTGGCCACCGCGCCGACAAAGTCGGGCCACGGCAACATGCCACCGGAGGGTTGCGGCAGCTCGTAAGCCCCGTCGGAGAAGACGATCAGTTCGCAGTCGCTGCCCAACTGCACTTTGGCGCTCTGATAAGACACGCCCGGCAGGATACCGATCAACGGTCCGTCCGTCTTCAGCTCCTGCACCCTCGGGGTTCCCCATTCGTCCTGCTCGATGAGCAGGGCTGGCGGATGCCCGGCGCTCACGTAATGCAACGTCCGCGACGAGCGGTCGAGAACGCCGTACCAGAGCGAGAAGAACAGGTCGCCGTGTTCCTCCATCGGAAAGGCCTCATTCATCGCCGCGACGACGCGCGCGGGGTCGCGCAGGTCGATCCCCGGAAGGCGCTGTGAACGAAGGGCCTGGATGGCGGCCACGCCGTGCAACGCGGCGCCCACGCCGTGACCACAGACATCGAGCAGCGCCAGCGCATCGTGCTCCGAATCGAGGCGGAGATAGGTGAAAGCATCGCCGCCGAGTGCGGTCGAGGGCTCGTATATCCAGTGCACCGACACGCCGCGATCGTCCGTGATTGGCGGCGGCAGCAGGGAGCGCACGTACTGGGCAGCCACCTGCAGTTCGTCCTGCAGCCGGCGCGTCCGCTCCTCGACCTTGCGCTCGAGGCTGCGTTCCGATTCCGCAAGTGCCCGGTTCGACTCCTGCATCTGCGCCAGGCTTTCGCGCAGCCTGGACGCCGTGTGCCAGAGAGAAAAGGAGAAGAGAGCAACGAAGACCGTTGCGACGATCCCTTCCACCCGGCGGATGCTGGCCTCGGTGATCTGTGTCGGCATCAGGTTGTCGAAGGTATTGAGCACCGACGCCGCCGCACAGACGGCCACCGAGATCAGGATGATTCGCAGGATGGCGATCCGCGAAGAGTAGGCGACGCCCATGACCACCGGTGCCAGTGCGAGCAGCGCCGCCACCGACAGCAGTCCACCACCGCGCGCCGCTCCGGCGATCAGGGCCACCGTCCAGATGAGTGCGGAAGTCACGAACACCGCGGCGTCGACGCGATTCTGTCCGGCCAGACGGTAGGCGTAGCTGAGGCTCAACAGGCCGCCAACAGGGATTACCACGAGCATCGCCAGTGCCGTGCGGGTGCCGTACAAAAGCCACAGAATGAAGACGAGCAACTCTGCCGATGATAATGCGATGGACGTCCAGACCAGGAACCGCCGCATCAGTTGTGCTTCGGGGCTCAGCGACACAGCAGTAGTCTCGAGGGGATCAACAAAACGTGCAACGTTTCAAATGTACACGAGAGCAGTGGCGGTCGCAATCGCAGTGTCAAGGATTAAAGGCGCCGGCGCTGCGCTGCGTGTCGTGTGCGACTCCGAGTCAAAATTGCTGCCGCTATTTTTCGAACGGTGGTCCGCTCCAGACGGACCCGCCTGCTAAACGAAAAATGCCACCGCAAGGGTGGCATTATCGTTTAGATGGTGGGCCGTGCTGGATTCGAACCAGCGACCAATTGGTTAAAAGCCAACTGCTCTACCAACTGAGCTAACGGCCCCAGAAGGAGCACGGTATGGTACGGATTTGCGCTGAAAACTCAAGTGCTTTTTTTGAGGTAGTCATACTGACAGTATGCAATGGTACCAGCCTGGACGCCGTACTTCAGTCTTTGTTCTATCACTCCGGGTTCCGACAGAATATCGTCCTCCCCGCTCGACACCGAGATGACACCGACCGAATCGAGGTGACCAAAAGACCAAAATCCACCGGCTCAATCCACCTAGCTACCGATACCAGAAGGAACACGGTCTAGTATGAATTTGCGCCAGAAACTCTCGCTTGTTGAGGAAAATTTTGTTCCTGCTGCCAGTAGCGAACTCCATGGCTTTTCTGGGCAGGGTGCTATCCTGCGACAGGTACACCCAAAATACCGGTCACGGATATAACCATGGATATATCAGGAGCGGCTATATCATCGGCATAACATCCGCAATACTTCACCAGGAAACAGTCAGAGACGTATCTGGAAATTTCCAGAACCAGCGGACACCAATCTATTGCTTTACCATATCGGTGGTTCTGTGAAGCGGCGCTGTATTTTTCTTACTATTAATGTAACCTTCAGTTCCGTAGTTCTTTCATATCGGCAGAATACTGGTGGCGTATGACAGCGGGCGCAGTGCTCAAATATCCGAGGCAATTTTTCCTCCATATTGGCTCGGATAAAGCGGGCAGCACCGCGCTACAGGCTCACTTGGCCGCCAACAGGGAGTTGCTGCTGCAACATGGAATATACGTACCGCTTATTGGCAGAGCTGCGGGTCTGGGGCATCACGGTTTGTTTTTCCAAAACTTTACCCTCGAGAATGCCCACAATCTCGTTGCAGAGATAGATACACAACCCGCAGGCGATAGTGTGCTCATGTCCTGGGAGGGCATACATGTACTGAATGAGGAGATACTTTCGCGCTTCGCGAGTATGTTTCCTCGCTGCAACTTTCACATCATCTTTTACATCCGCGAGCAGGCCGAACTGATACAAACTGGTTTTTTGCAGCAAATAAAATCCCACGAACGATGCGCGGCCGAACTATTCAACACGATTGATACTCAACCGGCAACGCGGAACTTTTACGAGACTGCCAAAAAATTCGAGCGTCATTTCCCTGGCTGTCAACTCGATATTACACTTTACGACCGCGACGAATTCCCTCGCAAAAACATTGTCTATCACTTCTTTTCCATACTGTCCGAGAATTTGAATCTCGACGACATCGCTATATTCGACAGCGAGATCAACCCGAGCCTCGGGATTGAAGAGGTCAGGATTCTGGCCTCAATCGAGGAACACTACCCGGAGATAAATGCGCCGGTAAATGCCTGGAAACGGTATCGTTTGGTGGAACTGCTACTGGTTGGACGTGGTGTACATGACTCCCGCCACAGTTCCTACTTCCTGAGCGAAGCGCAGGTGGAGGAATGTCGAAAATACTTCCTCCGTTCAAACACGGCGCTTACTGATGAGTACGGCGTCTCAGAGAAGTTGATCGAGGCGAATAAACCCGTTTGGAATGGCGAGGCACAACAGTCCGCTCTCGGCTGCCCGATAACACAGGCAAAGGAGGCTGAACTGTTACGATTTGCAAGCGTCAATTACATGAATCTGGCACTTTGCAAACGCTACGATATCCCCATGGCTGCCCTGTTAGATAAAGGATGGTCGCGGGATAGCGCGCGAGACCAGTGGTGGGCGGGTTCGCAATGTATTTTGCGCGGAGCCATAAATCTGGAGTGTTTCACACCGCCCAAACGCTATCTCCGGTTCGCCCTAGCCGGAGAGTACGGTGAAGACATCCACGAACTCTCAACTGTTTTGATCAATGGCAAAGTGCAAGGCGAGTATAATCTCACGGCCTGCGCTTTCCTCCTTCCGCTTGAGCGAGTGACGTACCCCTACATCATTGAACTGGACATCCGACACTACGCTGCGAAGTCAGGTGCCGGGTTGTCGGCTACAGGTATGCCCAGGTACTATAACTTGCAACGATTCCAGTGCACGGCTGTGATACAACCCGATCCACCCGGCCGCCCTCCATTCGCGAAAAAGGGACCGAAGCGCTCGCCCGGGTCCGTACCAGTTCAACAATAGTGCATGAAATCCCTTGATGCAGCACCCCAAAGATGAAGGCAGCAGCCTGAGCGCCCATCCCTAAACTGCCGCGCTGCCGTTTGAGGCAAACACCACCGGAATATCCAATGCGTGTTCAGGACAAATGCGAAACAGCCAGAATTTCTTCTCCACCATCACACTGAACCTGACTGATGCCGGAGAGCGGGGAAGGTCATCCGGAATGAACAATTTGACAGGTACCTCGACCGACTCACCCGGCCCCACCACAGTTTCCAGCAGTGAGCGCGGGGTGTCACGCTCAATGATTTTACCCTGCTCATCCAGCAACTTGTAGCTGATGGCGATACGGTCCTCGTATTCCGGGTTAAGAAACTCCCGTGAGCGATTACATATACGAAGATTAAAAAACGTCCTGCCCTGCCGTACTCTTTCACCGGGATCCACCGGACTCAGTTCGATCTTGCGCCATGCCAGATCGGAAAGCGCGCGCTGTCCGACAACTGTACTGTCGCTCAAGGCCGGCATCACCGGAATATCCAGTGCATGATCGGGACAACTGCGAAACAGCCAGAAACGGTTCTCTACCATCACACTGAACCTGACCCCCGCCGGAGAACGGGGCAGGTCTTCCGGAACGACCAGTTTGACAGGTACCTCGACGGACTCACCGGGCCCCAACACAGTTTCCAGTAATGTGCGCGGGGTGTCACGCTTTATGACTTCACCGTGCTCGTCCAGAAACATATAGCTGATGGCGATGCGGTTCTCGCATTCCGGGTTGAGAATCTCCCGTGAGCCATTGCGCACACACAGCTTGAAAGACGTCCTGCCAAGCCGCACGCTCTCTTGCGGGTCGACCGGGCTCAGTTCGATCTTGCGCCAGGCCAAGTCGGACAGTGCGCGCCGCCGGGCGTCAGTGAAACGCAGCGCGCTGTCGAGCAGCATTTCCCGGTCCGGCATATTGCAGTACAGACCGCCGTGCTGTTGCTGCACATAGTCGTACAATTTCATATCTTCCGCGCCGTACTCGAGTATCTTCTCGATAACCCCGGGTTCCGACAGAATGTCGTCCTCACCGCTCGACACCGAGATATTGGTGCGCACTTCGCGTGTTTCCGGCCAGTGGAAGGTCGTGCCCAGGGTATCCAGCAGGGAGCCCAGGTGAGTGGAATTACCAATGAGGAAATTGCCGCCGGCAAGTGTCTCCAGTGCAGCTTCCAGGGTGGCCGCGCCCCTGCTCAGATAACGGCATTGCTCGTTGTGGATCGCCTCCCTGAAGGGTTTACAGCGCTCTATGCTGCGCAGCAGGCTCTGCGGCACGATGCCCTGGCGAACCCACTGTTCCTTGAGCCGTTGACGCTCTGCGATATTGCCTTCAGAGCCACCTTCTTCCGGGCGCGTAAAATAGGAGAACAGTGATCGGGCGCGCTCCAGCGGGTGGCGCAACGCGGCGAAGTACAGGTGCACTGCGCCTGCGGGGTAAAAATTCAGCGGCCGGTGCCCGCCGAGGAACAACTTGTCGGCGACGGCGCTCTCCTTGAACCGCTGCCGACCCAGAATTCCATCGTCTTCATTAAACCAGTGCATGCGCTCGGGGCCATACACCACCTTGATGGTCTCGCGCAGGGAACTGCCGGCGGTCTTGGGAATATGCAGGCAGACGAGACGCGGCGTCCCGATGCCGATCGATTCAGTCATGGTGTGTATCCGGTGGTGCTATTGAAAACGTCCCCTGTGCAACAGGCGCGGCAGACTTCTGCCGACAGACGCACACTACCTCCGCGCCCGGTATTTCTCGCCTGATTTCGTAGTCCTGCATGGAGCCCTCGTGACAGTTCGTACCTGTTCACTAGCATACACTAGCGGTCATCCGCGGGGTACCGGCGATAGCGCGTGGGATCGTCCACTCCGGCATCGAGAAAGCCCTGGCGACGCAAACGACAGCTGTCGCAGCGGCCACAGGCCAGACCATCCTCAGCAACCTGGTAGCAGGACACCGTAAGCGCGTAATCCACGCCCAGCGCCGCGCCCGCCTGGATAATCTCGCCCTTGCCGAGGTTCATCAGCGGCGTGTGCACGGTTATTCTCTGCCCTTCCACACCGGCCCTGGTGGCGAGGTTGGCCATGGCCTCGAAGGCCGCGATGTACTCGGGCCGGCAGTCCGGGTAGCCTGAATAATCGACCGCATTGACACCAATAAAGATGTCGTGCGCGCCCAGCACCTCGGCCCAGCCAAGCGCGATCGACAGGAAAATCGTGTTGCGCGCCGGCACATAAGTGACTGGAATACCCTCGGTGGCTTCTTCGGGCACGGCTATCGACATATCGGTAAGAGCGGAGCCGCCTATGCTGTCCAGATTCAGTTTGACGACTTTGTGCTCCACATCGCCGAGCGCGACGGAGACGCGCTCGGCCGCGAACAATTCACCGCGGTGGCGCTGGCCGTAATCGAAACTGAGGGTGTAGCAGGCGTACCCCCGGGCGCGCGCCATCGCCAGAACCGTGGTGGAGTCCAGCCCGCCCGATACCAGAATCACCGCGCGCTTTTGCTCAGCCATCGTACTCAATGCCCCGGCTCGTCATTCCACAAAAGTTTATGCAACTGTAATTGCATTCTGACGGGCAGGTTATCGGCCAGGATCCACTCGGCCAACTGTCGTCCCTCGAGTTGGCCGAAGCTGGGAGAAAACAGCACATCGGCGACCCGCTCGTGGAGGGAATACTCATCCAGTTTGAAACGCGCCCACTCGTAATCCGCGCGGTCGCAAATCACGAACTTCACCTGGTCGTGCGCGCGCAATCGCTCCATATTGCTGTAGTCGTTGCGCTGCAACTCCCCGGAAGCCGGCGTTTTCAGGTCCAGCACGGTGACAACACGCGAATCGACGCCTTCCAGCGACATCGCGCCACCGGTTTCCAGCGACACTTCATAGCCGGCGTTGCAAAGCGTCGTTAACAATGGCAGGCAGTTGGGCTGTGCGAGCGGTTCCCCGCCGGTCACTGTCACGTAGCGCGGCGAGTAGGCGGCGACCTGCCTTGCCACCGCATCGATGGCCTGCATTTCACCCCCGCTGAAGGCATATTCGGTATCGCAGTACACGCAGCGCAGCGGGCAACCGGTGAGACGCACAAAAACCGTGGGCAATCCCACGGTGCGCGCCTCACCTTGCAGGGAATAGAATATTTCGGTGATGCGCACGGCGCGCACGGCATTTGCCGGGTGCGCCGGCGCGCCGCCACGGGACGGTGAGCCGGAAGTACTGTCGGGAGAGGAAGCAGTCACGGGGCCGCAGACCTAATAGTTCTGGGCGATAAAATCCCTGGCCAGTTTCACGACGGCGTTATTGGTACCCTCGTACTGGACAATCACCAGATCCAGATATTCCTTGGCCTTTTCACGATTGCCCTTCAGAAACTGCACTTTACCCAGTTTGTACAGGGCATCCGGCGCCTTGCTGTTCTCCGGGTACTGGCTCAGCAGCAGCGCAAAAGACTGCCTCGACGCTTCCAGGTCCGGCGGCTGCTTCACGAGGTACAATTCACCCAACCAGTAATGGGCATTGGCGGCGTAGACACCGCCGGGATAGCGCTGCAGGAACTGCTGAAAGGCCGGGATGGCCTGCTCGAACTGCCGCCCCTGCACCATCGCGTAGGCCGCGCGGTAGGCATCAGCCTCTCCCGGCTGCTCTACGCCGGGCGTGGTGCTGACAGTCTCGGGAGCGGTGGGTGTGCCGGCGGCGTTGATCGCCTCGGCACCCGCGGGGCTGGAAGACTGGGCGGCTGGATTACTGGCCGGCGCGGCGGTGCCACTGCCGATACGTTTGTCCAGATCCATGTACCGCTGCAAACTCTGTTCCTTGAGCGTGCTCAGTTCGTGCGCCTGCTCCTCTACCCGGCCATTGAGGCGCATCACCTCCTGCTGCAACTGCTGGATCTGCAGGAACAGGTTGCCCAGTTCCGACCCGCCGGTCGCGCCGCCGGTTACCGGTGCCGAGGTGGCAGCGGGTGCCGGTGCGGAGGACACCGGCGCAATACCGGATGTGGCCGCCGGCGCGTTACTGACACCGTAACTGGTAGCGGGGTATGCCTGTGCCGGCTGGGCGCCGTAGGGGTCATTGTTGACAGGCGCCGCACTGCCGGCACCGGGGGTGTAAGTGGTACCCGCCGCCTGCGCCGCCGCCCGCTCGGCTTCCACATCCACATAGCCCTGCTGGGCGCAGGCCATCAAGCAGAACGGGCCGGTCAGGATGACCAGCCCGCTCGTTACCAGCAATTTCCTCGGGGATAAATGCATAGCTTACCTTATTGGGGCTTCAGCTCTACACGGCGGTTCTCCGCCCAGTTGGCTTCACCGGTGCCATAAGCGACCGGACGCTCTTCGCCGTAACTGATGGTTTCGATGCGCATGCTGGAGATACCGTTGGCCACCATATAGTCACGTACGGAATTGGCGCGACGCTCGCCCAGCGCCATGTTGTACTCACGCGTACCGCGTTCGTCGGTATGGCCTTCCAGGCGGATGCTTTCGGTGTTGCGATGCAACAGAGCGATATGCGCGTTCACCGCACTGAGCGCTTCCGGGGTCAGGGTGGAGCTGTCGTATTCAAAATAGAATACATTGCCCACGGCAGCAGCGGCTTCTTCAAGGCGCGCCATTTCCGCTGCAGAGGCGGCTTCTTGCGCTGAATGTGCGGCTGCTGCAGCCGCGGCTGCAGCGGCCGCCGCCTCGTCCTGCTCGGTAGTATCACTACCGGAACAAGCGACCAACAGGGCTGCACAGAACAGCAATGCAACGGTCCTGGCCGAGGTAGACAGATGTTTCATAGTCCTTTTTCCTTCCTAAATGTTACTTGGTTGATTGTCAGGCATTTACGCCGTTTCCAGCTACCCATCCGGCTGCTCATCAGCGGCTGAGATAGGGGGACCACGCAGGCTCCCGCACATCGCCCTCGCGGGACGGCAGCCTGAATTTAGCGTCTCCATCCACAGCGACTGCCGCGAGAATACCGCGCTCTGCGTATTTGGTGGCGTACAATACCATAGAGCCGTTGGGTGCGATACTGGGACTTTCATCCAGCTCGGTCGACGTTAACGGCGTCAGTCGATTGGTTACCAGGTCCAGAACGGCGATCTGGAAGCGTCCATCCTGCTGGTGCACCATCACCACGCTGCGGCCGTCCTGCGACACGCGGGCACGGGCATTGTAGCCGCCCTCATGCGTTACGCGCTCGGTTTTGCCCGTGCGCAGGTCGTAACGGTAGATCTGGGGCTTGCCGCCGCGGTCGGAGGTAAACAGCAGGGACTGGCCGTCCGGCATCCAGGTCGGCTCGGTATCGATCGCGTAGTGGCGAACGACCTGCGTCAGTTGCCTGGTCGCCAGATCCATCAGGTAGATATCGGGGTTGCCGTCCTTGGACAAGGTCATCGCCATGGTTTTTCCGTCGGGCGACCAGGCCGGTGCACCGTTCAGGCCCTTGAAGTTGGTCAACTGCTGGCGGCGACCGGTGGCGAGTTCCTGGCGGTAAATTGCGGGCCTGCCGGTCTCGAAGCTGACATAGGCGATTTCCTTGCCGTCCGGCGACCACGTTGGCGCGAGCAGTGGCTCCTGTGTTTCGAGCAGCACAATCGGGCGCGCGCCGTCGGAGTCGGACATGGTCAGGCGGGAGTAATCCTTGCCTCCGGGATTACGGCTTACCGAGATATACAGCAATTTGGTGGCAAACGCGCCGCGCACGCCGGTCAGGTGCTCATAAATCTCGTCGGCGAGCCGGTGGGCCAACATACGGGCATCGCTGACCGGCCCTGCCTCGTAGCCGGAAAAGACCTTCCTCTGGCTCGTGACATCGAAAAGTTCGTAGTCCACCCGTAACTGCGGGCCGTTCATCGACTCCCGCCCGATCAGCAGGTATCGCGCATTGATAGACCGCCAGTCGCGGTAGAACACCTCAGATTCCGTGCTGGGACGGCTCAGCATATCGGTGCGCGGCACGGGCAGAAACTGGCCGCTGCGCGCCAGGTCGCCATCCACAATCTCGGCCAGATCCTCCTGCGGAAAGCCCGTTCCCTGGCGGGCGAAGGGCACGATTGCGATGGGCGTCGCGTCGCGATTTCCCTCGTCGATGACGATCGAGATCTGCGCCGTGGCGCCGGTGGCCAGCGCCGCCAGTACAAGCGCGGTGAATACAGCAAGTAGTCGTTTCATCAGTACCGTAAATCCTCTGGTTTGAATATCAAGTTAAGACGCCTGAATTTTCTTTCGAATTCCCCGGGGGGCAATTTCTGCAGTTCCGGGAAGGCGCCCGCCTTGCGCACAGCGTTCTCCGCCGAACTGTCGAAGGCGGCGTTCCCGCTGCTTTTTATCACCCTGACACCGACCACTTCGCCCGTGGGCACCAATTGTACCTCCAACTCACACTCCATCCCATTGCGCGCGCTGGGCGGACGACTCCAGTAGCTTTGCACCGTGCGCTTGATCAACGCGGCGAAGCTGGCGGACATTTCGTCAGCGGTCGCCGTCAGCTCGGCGGCCGGCTGGTTCGAGGTTGAAGACAACTCCTCCTGGGCGATACGCGCCAGCGCGTCGCGACTGGCCTGTTGCGCAGCGGTCGGTTTGGGCGGCTCCGGCCTGGGCTCGGGTTTTACCGGTTCGGGCTTGGGCGCCGGTTTTGGCGCTGGCTTTGGCGCAGGCTGGGGGGTCGGTTTCGGCGGTTCCGGTTTCGGCTCGGGCTTCGGTTTGGGCGGCTCCGGCTTGGGCTCGGGTTTCGGCACAGGCCTGGGTGGCTCCGGTTTCGGTTTTACCGGCTCCGGCCTGGGTTTGGGTTGCAGGTCGCTGACATCCACCAGGCGCGCGTTCACCAGGTTCGGCAGCGGTTTCACCTTGATGCGCTCGCGGTCGACGCTGATCCAGTTCGCGGTGAGCAGAAACAGCAACAGCCCGTGAATCAACAGCGTGGCGAGCGCCGGCCGCACCACGATGCGCGGCATTATCGGCTTGGCATAGATCGAAGTGTTCACCGGGGGTTTTCAGTCACCAGCCCGACACTGGGCGCACCGGCTTCCTGCAGCGCAACCATCACTGTGACCACCTCACCGTAGGGTACGTCGCGGTCACCCCAGATCAACACCGGTGTGTCTTTCTTGCGGCGCATCACCGCGGCGACACGCTCCTTGATCGTTGCCAGCGACAGCACCTGCTCCTCCTGGCCGAGGTTGAGAAATAGCTGTCCGGCCGCATCGACCGACACGATGACCGGCTCGCTGTCCTGGTTCTCCACAGGGTCCGCGGTGGCCTCCGGCAGGTCGACTTTTACCCCCTGCATCAGCATGGGTGCGGTGACCATGAAAATGATCAGCAGCACCAGCATCACGTCGATATAGGGCACCACATTGATGTCCGCCATCGGTTTGCGCTTGCCTCGGTTGCCGGCCATGGTGCTTTACCCTGCCTTCTTCTCGCGCGAACGGACCGCGAAAGCCTGCCGGTGAAGAATTCCGGAGAACTCATCCATGAAAGTGTCGTAACGATTGACGAAGACTTCCACTTTGGAGGAGAAGCGGTTGTAGGCCAAAACGGCGGGAATAGCCGCGAACAGCCCCATCGCCGTTGCGACCAGAGCCTCCGATATCCCCGGGGCCACCGTGGCCAGCGTGGCCTGCGTGGAATTGGCCAGCCCGCGGAACGAGTGCATGATCCCCCACACGGTACCGAACAGGCCGATATACGGGCTGGTGGAACCCACGGAGGCAAGAAACGCCAGGTGGCGCTCGAGGCGCTCCTCTTCGCGCATGGCCGCGACCCGCATCGCACGGCGAGCGCCCTCGATCAGGTCTTCCGAGTCCATTTCCGACTGCTGCACGAGCCGCGAAAACTCCTTGAAGCCCGCGCGAAAAATACTTTCCATGCCGAGGATCGCGTAGCCGTCGGCGGCCCGCTCATTGCCTTCGCGGTAAAGCTGCGACAGATCCACGCCCGACCAGAAGCGCTCCTCGAAGCGGTACATCTCATCGTTGGCATCGCGCAGATAAAGATAGCGATTGACTATCATGTACCACGATACCATCGAGGCCAGCAGCAATATGGCCATCACGAACTGCACCGTGAATGAGGCATTCCATACCAGGTCCAGCAAACCCAATTGTTCTTCCAACGCCCGTCCCTCTCAGACTTATGCTTCTACTTGTTTATGCAACTGCAATCGCGCCACCATCTCCGGCGGCAATCGGCGCGGCTTCACCAGTACCCGGTCGACGCAGGCAACCGTCACCTCGCCCCGCGCCAGTTCTTCTGCACCACGCCTGACACACTGGTGAAACACGATGCCGGCGCCGCGCACCCGCGCAATTTCCGCCGTGACCTCCAGTTCATCATCCAGGCGCGCGGGGAGCGAGTAGCTGACGGCCACGTCGCGCACCACGAACATCAGGTTGGAACTGAAAATATGGTCTTTACCGTAACCGAGCGAACGCATGAACTCCGTGCGCGCCCGCTCCATGAATTTGAGGTAATTGACGTAATATACAATCCCACCCGCGTCCGTGTCCTCAATGTAGACCCGCAACTTGTGTGAAAATTCCGCGCTTGTCACGGCGTTTCGTCACCATCGCCCAGATCCAGCGAAAGATTGCCGCTGGTAGCCTCACTGGCAGGTGCGGGCAGGCCGAAGTGCAGGTAGGCGCCGCGCGTCGCCATACGGCCCCGCGGCGTCCGCAGGATGTAGCCCTGCTGGATCAGGTAGGGCTCCAGCACATCTTCGATGGTGCCGCGCTCCTCGGAAATCGCAGCGGCGAGGCTCTCCACCCCCACCGGGCCGCCGTCGAACTTTTCAATCAGGGCCAGCAACAACCTGCGATCGAGGTGGTCGAACCCCTTCTGGTCGACGCTGAGCATATCCAGGGCGCGGTCGGCAATGGCATCGGTGATATGGCCATTCGACTTGACCTCGGCATAGTCCCGCACACGGCGCAGCAGCCGGTTGGCGATGCGCGGTGTGCCGCGTGCGCGCCGTGCGATCTCCGCCGCGCCCTTGGCGTCGATACCGATCTTCAGTATCTGCGCCGAGCGCTCCACGATATGGGCCAGGTCCGCCACTTCGTAAAACTCCAGGCGCTGCACAATGCCAAAGCGATCCCGCAGCGGCGAGGTCAGCAGCCCCGCGCGCGTGGTGGCGCCCACCAGCGTGAACGGAGGCAGGTCGAGCTTGATCGAGCGGGCCCCCGGCCCCTCGCCAATCATGATATCGAGCTGGTAATCCTCCATGGCCGGGTAGAGGATTTCCTCCACCACCGGGCTGAGGCGGTGAATTTCGTCGATGAACAGCACATCGCCGGGCTCCAGGTTGGTCATCAGCGCGGCGATATCTCCCGCTTTCTCCAGCACCGGACCCGAGGTGGTTTTGAGTGACACCCCCATTTCGTGCGCGATGATGCTGGCGAGGGTCGTTTTGCCGAGGCCGGGCGGGCCAAAAATCAGGGTGTGATCTAGCGGCTCGCTGCGCGCCCGGGCCGCCTGCAGAAAAATCGTCATCTGTTCTTTGACGGCCTGCTGGCCAACGTACTCGTCCAGCGCCTTCGGGCGTATTGCCCTGTCCACGATATCCTCGCGCGGATTCGCGGACTGTGGTGCGATCAGGCGATCCGTTTCAATCATGCGCAGGCCCTCATGCTCTCACCGCGGCTTTCAGCGCCCGGCGAATCAATTCTTCACTCTGCACCACGCTGTCCTCGTTCACCGCCGCTACCATGCGGCTGGCCTCCTGCGGCTTGTAACCGAGAGCGATCAGCGCGCCCTCCGCATCCGCGACAATATCCGTATACGGCGCCAGGCCCGCATCGGGCGTCGATTCACCGTCCACGCCGTCCGGCCGCAGCAGCCAGTCATCGAGCTTGTCGCGCATTTCCACCAGCAAGCGCTCGGCCGTTTTCTTACCCACACCCGGCAGCGCCACCAGCGAGGAAATGTCATCGCGCTGCACACAGCGGGCGAAACTCCGGGCATCCATCCCCGACAGAATCGTCAGGGCGAGCCTGGGGCCCACGCCACTGACCTTGATCAACTGGCGAAACAGGCTGCGGTCCGCTTCCTCGGCGAACCCGTACAGCAGTTGCGCGTCCTCACGCACCACAAAATGCGTCACCAGCGACACCTCGGCGCCCAGCGCCGGCAATTGGAACAGGGTGGTCATCGGAACCTGCAACTCATAGCCGACACCGCCCACTTCCACGAGTATCAGCGGAGCCTGCTTGTGGACAAGAATGCCTCGGATTCTACCTATCATGCGGGTCGCCCTGTCAGCGAATTCGACGCCGGCGCACCGCGGTGGCGCCGGCCAACTGGATCATACCGTGTCGGGTGTGCGCGTGGCACAACGCCGCGGCCAGCGCATCCGCCGCGTCCTCCTGCGGCGTCGCGGGCAGTTTCAGCAGCACCTTGACCATATGCTGCACCTGTAGTTTGTCCGCCGCACCCGTGCCGACCACGGATTGCTTGATCTGGCGCGCCGAGTACTCCGACACCGGCATCCCCTGCGCTGCACACGCCACGATTGCCGCGCCACGCGCCTGTCCGAGCTTCAGCGCCGAACCGGCGCTCTTGGCCATGAACACCTGCTCAATCGCCAGCTCCTGCGGGCAGTGCAGGCCGATCAACTCTGTCACGCTATCAAAAATGACACGCAAGCGCTCGGGTAACTCACAGCCGGGCAAGCGAATCACCCCGCTGGTGACGTATTCGCTGCGCCCCGACACATGGCTGATAATGCCAAAGCCTGTTTTCTGCGATCCGGGATCAATTCCCAGGATTAGCGACATACCGATTCCCGCCCACTGCGCCCGCTGCCTATTATGTACAAATTTACAGTGTTGGTCTGTAGGTGAGAGGCAGCATTTTTTCGTGGTATTTCGGAAAGAGGCGCAGATGTGGGTTAAACCGCTATCAGCGAGGAGATGACTGGAACTTTAATTCGGAAACTGGTCAATGAGAGCGTGCAATTCAATGTTACAGCGCGAGATCGACAGCATTGGGCGGGATGAGTTCTGGCCAACGGTAGAAAGGAGGTCTGGCGGGTCCAGGCGGAAACTCCATGCGCAGAAACTGTAATAAGGAGATCCTGGCGCAAACCCAGCAGCAGATGATATCGGCCCAGCGCAGTACTGTCTCCCGAGCTCACTTTTAAGCCCGGCCTCCCGACGCTACTCCTCCGACGCTGCCTCCCGCGTCTGCCGCAACCGAATATTCAGCTCCCTGAGCTGCTCCGCCCCCACATCCCCCGGCGCATTCGTCATCACACACGCCGCACTCTGCGTCTTCGGGAATGCGATCACATCGCGAATGGAACTCGACCCGGTCATCAGCATCACCAGGCGATCGAGGCCGAACGCCAGTCCGCCGTGCGGCGGCGCCCCGTACTGCAGTGCGTTGAGCAGGAAACCGAACTTTTCCTTTGCCTCGGCCGCGTCGATGTTCAGGATGCCGAACACGGCCTCCTGCATATCGCGTCGGTGGATACGGATGCTGCCGCCGCCCAGTTCCGTGCCGTTGAGCACCATGTCATAGGCGCGGGACAGCGCGACGCCGGGGCTGGCGACCAGTTGCGCCGCGTCGCAGGCGGGAGCCGTGAAGGGATGGTGTAACGGCGTCCAACCGCCGCGGCCATCCTCTTCAAACATTGGGAAATCCACAACCCACAGCGGCGCCCAGCCATCCGCCACGAGGCCCTGGTCTTCCGCAACCTTGATGCGCAGCGCGCCGAGTGCCTCGTTGACCACCTGGGCGCGGTCCGCACCGAAGAAAATGATGTCCCCGTCGGCGGCACCCAGCCGCGCCATCATCTGCGCGATAATTTCATCTGGCATGAATTTCAGGATCGGGGACTGCAGCCCCTCTACACCCGCAGCGATGTCGTTGACCTTGATCCAGGCCAGGCCGCGCGCACCAAAAATGGACACATACCTGGTGTAATCGTCGATTTCCTTGCGGCTGATGGATGTGCCGCCGGTCACTTTCAAGGCCGCCACCCTGCCTGCGGGGTCGTCCGCCGGGCCGCGGAACACCTTGAAGTCCACCTGCTGCATCAGGTCGTCGATGCTGACCAGTTCGAGCGGGATGCGCAGGTCGGGCTTGTCGGAACCGAAACGCTCCATGGCCTCGGCGTAGGTCATATGGGGGAACGCGGGCAACTCCACATCCAGCACTGTCTTGAAGAGCTCACAGATCATGCGCTCGGTGATCGACATAATCTCCCGCTCGTCAAGAAACGCCGTCTCGATATCGATCTGGGTGAACTCCGGTTGCCGGTCGGCGCGCAGGTCTTCATCACGGAAACACTTGGCGATCTGGTAGTAGCGGTCGAAACCGGAAACCATCAACAGTTGCTTGAACAGCTGCGGCGACTGCGGCAGCGCGAAAAACTGGCCCGGGTGCGTGCGGCTCGGCACCAGGTAGTCGCGCGCACCTTCCGGCGTGGCCCGGGTCAGTATCGGGGTTTCAATATCCAGAAAACCCTCGGCGTCGAGGAAGTTGCGCACTGCGCTGGTAATTTTCGAACGCAGCATAAGGCGGTCCTGCATCTCCCGACGGCGCAGGTCCATGTAACGGTACTGCAGACGCACGTCCTCACCCACGTGGGTGTATTCATCCAGCTGGAAAGGCGGCGTCGCGGCGGCGTTGAGAATGTCCAGCTCCTTGCCGAGGACTTCAATCTCGCCGGTGGCCATCGCTGCATTGACCGTGGCATCGGAGCGTGCGCGCACCCTGCCGGTGACTTTGAGCACAAATTCGCTGCGCACACTGTCGGCGCGCTTGAAATACTCCTCGGTATCGGGGTCGAAGACTACCTGCACGATACCCTCGCGATCGCGCAGATCGAGGAAAATCACGCCCCCGTGGTCCCGTCGGCGATCGACCCAGCCACAAAGGGTGACGGTTTCGTCAATACTGGCTGTACTCAAGGCGCCACAATAATGACTGCGCATAGTCTGGATTCCGTTTGAATTGCAGGCCCGGCCCCCGCGGGGCCCGGGGCTAGGCTGTCTTTTTGCTGTCGACTGATTTGCCTTCGCTGGGCTTGGCCGTGGTCTCGCTGGATTTACCCTCAGCAGAACTGCCTGCCGCAGGCTTATCCCCACCGCCGCTGGTACTGTCGGCGCCACCCACGAGATTCTTCTTGTTACCTGTTTTGAAGTCAGTCTCGTACCAGCCGCTGCCCTTCAGGCGGAATGCGGCAGCGGAGACTTTCTTCTTCAGGGCGGGCTTGCCGCACTGAGGACACTCGGTGAGCGGCGCATCGGCCATTTTCTGCATGACCTCCAATTGCTCATTGCAAGCCTGGCACTGGTACTCGTAAATCGGCATGAAATGTTCCTACCTGCGTAGATTTCGCAGGCTCAAGTCAAAAATTGAGGCGCGGATTTTAACCCATGCGGACGTGCAGGCCAAGCGCGCAAAGAGGTGAACAGGAGAGCAGGGTGCCCCCGCGCCGGCTGGCGCTCGAGACAGAAAAGCATCGGTCAGCTTGCCGGAGCAAGCTGACCCGTCACGCCACTCAGGAAGCGGCGAATTCCTTCAGCTTCTTCAGCGGTCGGACTTTTACGGCGATGCTCGCCGGCTTGGCCTTGAACATGGTCTCTTCTCCAGTAAATGGATTGATACCCTTTCTGGCCTTGCGAGCGGGCTTGCTCACTGTGGTAATTTTCAGCATGCCTGGCACGGTGAATTCACCCACAGATCGCTTCTTGATGCTGCGATGAACCAGCGTATCGTACTCGTCCATCACCGAGCTGACCTGCTTTTTCGTCAGGCCAGTGCTCTCAGCCAGACTGGCGACGATCTGACTCTTGGTCATCTTGGTCTGGATCGCTGTTACTTTCTTCGCTGGTGCTGCTTTTGCCGGGGCTTTTTTTGCTGCCTTTTTTGGAGCTTTTTTAGCTGCTTTTTTAGTTGCCATGTTGTTTTCAACCTTCCCTAAAAATTTTAAGTGAGTCCCTCTGCAAGCCCAAACCGGGTGTTCACCAACGAGGCGAACACACCCTGCTGCAAGCTGCAGGGCAATGTATAAATCAGGAAACGCTGTAATACAAGTGTTTTCTACGTTTGCACCCAAAATACCCTATTTTACTAGGCTAATCGGCGCCCACCCTGGGGAAATCGGGTTTCGAATACGCGCTGCCCGACGCGACAAAATTCGTCCCTCATATCAGGTAGCTGCGCTCCACGTAAGCGCTGTACGCTCAAGTTATTCGCACGTAAACTAGGCGCCCTGTTCATCCTCAACACACCGGAATAATCCATGCGCACCAGCCAGTTCCTGATCGCAACGCAAAAAGAAACGCCCGCGGACGCGGAGGTTATCAGTCACCAGTTGATGCTCCGGGCCGGGCTGATACGCAAACTGGCGGCGGGTCTGTACACCTGGTTGCCGCTGGGACTGCGCGTGCTGCGCAAGGTGGAGGCTATCGTGCGCGAGGAAATGGACGCGTCCGGAGCCCAGGAAGTCAGCATGCCCGTGGTACAGCCCGCCGAGCTCTGGCAGGAATCGGGCCGTTGGGAACAGTACGGCCCCGAGTTGCTGCGCATCCACGACAGGCACCAGCGGGAATTCTGCCTGGGCCCCACGCACGAGGAGGTGATTACCAGCCTGGTGCGTGACGAGGTCAAGAGCTATAAACAACTGCCGCTCAACCTCTACCAGATCCAGACCAAGGTGCGCGACGAAATCCGACCCCGCTTCGGCATCATGCGCTCCCGCGAGTTCCTGATGAAAGACGCCTACTCCTTTCATACAGACCAGGCGTCGCTGGAGGAAACCTACCAGCTCATGTTTGCCACCTACTCCACGATTTTTGCGCGCCTGGGGCTGGAATTTCGCCCGGTAATTGCCGATACCGGCAGTATCGGCGGCAGCGGTTCCCACGAGTTTCACGTGTTGGCCAGCTCCGGTGAGGATGCGATAGCCTTCAGCGACAGCAGTGACTACGCGGCGAATGTCGAAATGGCGGAAGCGCTGGCCCCCACAGAAGAGCGCGCCGCGCCCGCCAGTGAACTGCAGAAAATCGCCACCCCCGGCATCAGGACCATTGAACAGCTGGCTGACTTCCTGTCCGAGAACCCCGCTGACAGCGTGAAGACGCTGGTCGTCGAGGGTGAGCAGGAGGGCACACTGGTGGCGCTGGTCCTGCGCGGCGACCACCAGCTGAATGCGATCAAGGCCGAGAAAGTACCAGGGGTGGCCCGCCCACTGCAAATGGCCAGCGAGGAACGGGTACGCGCTGTCTGCAACGCCGGCTTTGGCTCCCTCGGCCCTGTCGGCCTCAATATTCCGGTGATAGTCGATCGCAGTGCGGCACAGCTGGCGGATTTCGCCTGTGGGGCCAACGAAGACGACCAACATTTTACCGGCGTCAACTGGCTTCGAGACTGCCCACTCGAGCAGGTTGCAGACCTGCGCGATGTTGTCGCCGGCGACCCCAGCCCGGACGGCCGGGGCCAGCTACAGATCACCCGCGGAATCGAGGTGGGGCATATTTTCCAGCTGGGCACCAAGTACAGCGAGGCGATGAGCGCCAAAGTACTGAATGAAAACGGCCAGAACATCACTGTGACCATGGGCTGTTACGGTATCGGCGTGAGCCGCATCGTCGCCGCGGCGATTGAACAGAATCACGATGCCGACGGCATCCTCTGGCCCGAGGCGATGGCGCCGTTTCAACTGGCCATCGTGCCGTTGAACCTGCACAAATCCGCCGCCGTGGCCGACTGCGCCGAGGAGCTCTATCAGCAATTGCGAGCCGCCGGGGTCGACGTACTGCTCGATGACCGCAATGAGCGGCCGGGGGTCAAGTTCGCGGATATGGAGCTGATCGGCATCCCGCATCGCGTCGTGATCGGCGACAGGGCGCTCGCCGACGGCAATCTGGAGTACAAGAACCGGCGCGGTACCGAGTCACAACTGATCCCCCAGGGTGACATCATCGCGTTTCTGCAGGGCGTGCTGGGCTAGTCTGCTGCACTCAGCAAAGGGCACCAGGGCACGATGCAGGCTAGCGATAACTGCCGGGAGACTGGCCGGTCCATTTCTTGAACGAGCGATGAAACGCGCTGGGGTCGGAAAATCCCACCTGCTCCGCTACCTCACTGACGGTGAGCCCGTCCCCGCTCAGCATTGAAATGGCCACGTCCCGCCGGGCATTGTCCTTGATGCGCTGGTAGGACGTCCCCTCTTTCTCCAGGCGCCGCCGCAGCGTGCGCGCCGACATATTGAGCAGCGTGGTCAACTCCTCGAAACTGGGCATTTCGCGGCGGAAATCGTTGCCGAGGATATCGCGAATCCGATGGGTAATAGTGAGCGTACTGGCCTGCGGCTGTATGACTACGTAGTACGGCGCGAGTTTGAGAAACTCGCCCAGGTCCTCCTCGTCGCGCACCGGTTCGGACTCCAGGTGCCGGGCGCTGAAGGTCACCGAGTTCACCGACTGCCCATATTCCAGGGGACAGTGAAAAAAATGCCGCAGACTCTCCATGAAATCGGGTTGCGGGCCCGCGCAGCGGGCGCTCGTGACGTCGATATGCTGGTCGATCAACCAGCCGCAGAAGCGCATCCACATCGCGAGGTTGCACAGTACGCTGTGCTGCACCTCTGGCCTGTCGTCGCCACAGAGGTAGGTCAGCGTCGCCTCTTTGCGGCTCTCATCGACGTGAAGCTCATTGATGACCTGCGCCCCATGGCGCACCCGGCACACCCGATTGAACTCGATACCGCGGTGAAGGGCGCCGGAGAGGGTGGAGCTATTGATCATACTGAGGGCGATCAGCCTCGTGGTCCCCACCGGGGTTTGTACGTCCGGCATTACGCCACCGGACTCGTCGCCGAGTGCGCGAATCAGTTCCAGGCACAAGCGGGAGTATTGCTCGCGCGAGACGAAAACCGTCTGCGCGTCCTGGCGTAACGGGTCAAAGGGAAACCGCGCAGCGCGCAAAATGGCGTCCAGGTCCCGGTTGTAGGCCCGCGCCTGGGCCAACAGCGCCCTGGTAAATGCCATCGGCACCGGCTCATTGTACAAGGCTGAATTGTGCACCAATTTTGACAAGGCAAACGTACCCTCCTGAACATTGCTACAGCATACCGCATCGCTGCCGCCGGCGTGAACCAGGCGCCGCCGGTATCCGCATCAACTGCCTCCAAGCCGTTGAATCCATGGGCAATTATAGGCGGGGCTATCCCGGGCCAGGATTTCGCAGGCGCCCGCGACCAGCCGCGCGGCGCCGGGCGGCTACCGCGAACCGCCGCCCGCACGCAATTAGTTGGTCTTCGGGTTTGACAAGACTCTGATGCCTCATCACTATGTAGTAAAAGTGCTACCCATAAAAAACACAGCTTCAAATGACAAATGTAAATCAACTGAGCAAGTGGAACAGGGATATTTCCCGGGCAATTGCGGCGCTGGGTACGGAGCAGTTTTTCCCCACGCTCGTCGAGGCCATCAATAGCCAGGTCAAGATTGATTACCCCCAGGTCTGGTTGTACCACCGGGACCTGCCGCCCCGAATTCTCTATCACGGCATCCCCGAACACGCTGTGGCCAGCCAGATAGACCAGTACCTGGAGGGTCCCTACCGGGAGGACCCGTTCTACCAGGCCTCCATGGATCGGCCGCGATCCAAGATCTACCGGCTGTCACGCATCACCATGGGTAAACTGCAGGAATCGGACTACTACAGAAATTACTACGCAGATACGGGCACCTGTGACGAAGCGGTATACCTGGCAAAACTGCAAGCCGGCAATGTTATCAACCTCAGCATGATGCGACTGGCTGACAATGCGCCGTTCAGTGACCAGGAGTACGAGTCGCTCTATCTCCTCGCCGAGCCGGTGTCGGAGCTACTCAAGAGTCACACCGAGCACAACGATTTCGCGGCGACAAATCTGATCCAGCCTGGCATCAACTACCAGATCGATCTCGCGTTTCGTACCTTCGGCGCATCCCTGCTCTCTCCCCGCGAGAAAGACGTGCTCGAACTCATGCTGCGCGGCTACGGCACTCACATTTCAGCGGAGCGCCTGGATATCGCCGTGGAGACGGTGCGCAGGCACCGCAAAAGTATCTATCGCAAGCTGGACGTGAGCTCACAAACCGACCTCTTCTCCCTGTTCCTGAACGCGATGTCCTGCATGGGGGAGGCCGCGGGGGAGGACCCGCTCAGCATCTACATGTCACCTCGCTGAGCTTGATTCAGCCGGTGCTGCCGCCGGGCGAAACGAGGAACTGGAGCATGCATTTACAACCGCTGGAAAGCGATTGCAGTTTGCCCCAACTAGGGTATTGAGTGACCCCGGCTAACAATGGATAGTGCGGGCTTACCAATGACTGTACGGTGGATGCATGTCGCTTGAAGCCGATTGGTTCCTGCGGGCTCACCCTGAGATTACAACCATAGAGGCGCTCCTCCCCGACTGCAACGGGATCATGCGCGGCAAGTGGGTCCCCCGCCACAAACTCAGCACCATCTTCGACGGCGAACTGAAACTTCCCAAGACCGCACTCAGCCTGGATATCTGGGGGCGCGATGTGGAGCAGCTGGTATTTGCCAGCGGCGACGCCGACGGCATTTGTCGTCCGGTGGAAGGATCGCTGCTACCGACACCCTGGGCCGCCGACGGCAACCACGGGCAGGTCATGCTCTCAATGTTCGATACCGATGGCACGCCCTACGCCGGCGATCCGCGCCAGGTACTCAAGCAGGTTCTTACGCGCTTTCACAGCGCCGGCTGGCGGCCGGTGGTAGCCGCCGAACTGGAGTTCAGCCTCGTTGAGTGGAACGACTCGGTTCCGCTGCACACCTGCCCGTCGCCGGTGGGCGGCTCGCCGGTAGGCGGCAACACCTATGGCCTTGACGTGCTCAACCACCACCAGGCCATGCTGGAGGATTTACGGCTCGCCTGCGAGATGCAGGACATTCCCTTCGATGGCGTGGCCAAGGAATCAGCTCCTTCACAGTACGAAATCAATATGCATCACGTGGATAACGCCGTACTGGCGGCGAAACAGGTGCTGATGATGAAGCGGCTTATCAAGGGAGTCGCGGCCAAGCACAACCTGATTGCCAGCTTTATGCCAAAGCCGTTTGAAACGGAAGCGGGTAATGGCTTGCATGTGCACTGCAGCCTGCTGGACGAAAACGGCGTGAATGTTTTCGATGACGGCACCGAGAAGGGTTCGCCGCTGTTGCTCAACGCCATCGGCGGCTGTCTCGCCAACATGGCGGACTCGATGGCTATTTTCTCACCGAGTTTCAACGGCTATCGTCGCTTCCAGCCCGGCTGCCATGCCCCTGTCTTCCCGAGTTGGGGATACGAAAACCGCACGGTCGCGGTGCGCGTCCCCGCCGGCAATCATCAGGGACGTCGACTGGAACACCGCGTGGCCGGTGCGGATGCCAATCCCTACCTGCTGTTTGCCGTGTTGCTGTCCGCCATGCTCGACGGTATCGAGCAAAACCTCTCTCCCGGCGAACCGACCACCGGTGACGGCTATGCGCAGGAGGGCCAGCGGCTCCCGGTGTATATGCCCGACGCCGTGAAGCTGTTCAGCGAATCGGACTTTATTCATCACAGCCTGGGCACGGAGCTGCAACGTATCTATACACTCACCAAGCAGCAGGAACTGGAAGAATTCCGCAAGCGCATCACCCTGCTGGAGTATCAGTCCTATCTGGAGAAGCTGTAGCCCGCATCGCCGGCCAATTGCCTGCCGCGAATACCGGAGGGCGGTAGTACAGGGCAGGCACCGGGCAGGCCGAGCGTGTGCGCACGGAACTTCCACGGCAGAATCGCTGTCGTACGAATATGCGTACTGATAGTCAGGGAATTCAGACTGGCCAACTGTTAGACGGACATCCCCCAATACGTGCTATCCTACCTCGGGTGCCAATACTGGCGGGCGCTATCGCGCCACTGGACTATAACCTCCTGAAAAGCGAACAATACCGGACTTTTCGGGCAATTTGAGACTCGCTAACTTCCATGACGAACGACACCGGCAAACCCCCACTGAACATGGTCAATGTCATCATTTTTGTTGGCCTGCCCTGCGCCGCGCTGCTACTGGTGCCCCTGTGGGGGATTTACCACGGTTACGACAGTTTCCAGTGGCTGTGGGCACTCGCGTTTCTGTACCTCAACGGCATGTCGATTACCGGCGGCTATCACCGCCTCTGGTCGCACAACGCCTATGAAGCCAGCCCGGTACTGAAGTGGTTTTTCGCGTTCTGGGGAGCCGGCGCACTGCAGAACAGCATATTGATCTGGGCTTCAGATCACCGCAGGCACCACCGCCACGTGGATGACAATACGCTCGATCCCTACTCCGCGGGGCGCGGCCTGTGGTTCAGTCACATGGGCTGGATGCTGCGCAAGTACAACAGTAACGAGCCGGATTTCAGTAATGCCAGGGACCTGGAGCGTGACCCCATCGTGGTCTGGCAGGACAAGCATTACGTGGCGCTTACCGTGTTCATGAATGTGGGCCTGCCCCTGCTGCTGGGCCTCTGGCACGGCGATATCATCGGTACCCTGCTGCTGGTCGGGCTGCTGCGCCTGGTGGTGAACCACCATGTCACGTTTTTCATCAATTCGCTCGCCCACTTTTGGGGCAGCAGGCCCTATACCGAGAGCAACAGTGCGCGGGATAACGGATTTCTCGCGTTCCTGACCTATGGCGAGGGCTATCACAATTACCATCACATATTCCAGGCGGATTATCGCAATGGCATACGCTGGTGGCAGTGGGACCCCACCAAGTGGATGATCGCCCTGTGCGACCGG
Organism: Gammaproteobacteria bacterium; assembly: GCA_030427485.1. Taxonomy (GTDB): domain Bacteria; phylum Pseudomonadota; class Gammaproteobacteria; order Pseudomonadales; family Halieaceae; genus Marimicrobium. The sequence goes on along the minus strand of JAUICG010000044.1, from coordinate 10,388 downwards.
GTCGGCCTCGCCCGGAACCTCAATCGCGTCTCCGACTTCAAAATCCAGCGCGCCATTCTCGACACGGCGTTCCTGCGCGCCCGCAACAAGCTGGAGCAGGCGCAAGGCAGCGAATCACTGCGGGCCATGCTGGAGCGTGAATACCAGCTGTTCACCGACTCCATCAACCAGTGGACTGCCCTGCAGGCGGAGCGCTACGAGCGCACCAAGCTGCAACTGAGCGGCGCGCTCGAAGAAGGCAAGCACCACCTGCAGCAAAAATGGGAAAACGCGGCATTGCACACCAAGTTGAAAACCCTCGAATATTCTCTCAAAATGCAGCGCAAGCGCCTGAGTCTCCTGATGGAACAGGTTCATTTCCAGCAAGCCCAGGTAGCCTGAGTATTCTGATTCGGAGATATCACCATGAGCAATTCCGTATACGCATTCAGCTGCAAAACTCCGACCGGGGAAGAGAAGTCACTGAAGGATTACGAGGGCAAGGTGCTGCTGGTGGTCAACACTGCCTCCAAGTGCGGGTTTACACCGCAATTCGGGGGCCTCGAAGAAATGTATGAAAAGTACAAGGACCGGGGGCTGGAAATTCTCGGGTTTCCGTGCAACCAGTTCGGCAAGCAGGATCCGGGCAGCAATGACGAGATTATGGAATTCTGCCAGCTCAACTACGGGGTGAGTTTCCCGATGTTCGGCAAAATCGACGTCAACGGCGCCAACGCCGACCCGTTGTTCAAGCACCTCAAGAAAGCTGCGCCCGGGGCATTGGGCACGGAAGGCATCAAGTGGAACTTCACCAAGTTCCTGATCGACAGCTCCGGTACCGTCATCAAGCGGTACGCGCCGAAAGACACCCCCAAGGCCATCGCCAGGGACATAGAAAAGCTGCTGGCCTGAGGCCTAGTGTTCCCGCGTGGCCCTGAACTCCAGTTCGGGCCAGCGTTCCTCCATTAACGACAGGTTGACCCGGGTCGGCGCCAGGTAGGTGAGATGGCCACCGCCGTCTATCGAGAGGTGTTCGGCGGCTTTCTTGCGAAACTCTTCCAGCTTGCGACTGTCATCACAGCTGATCCAGCGCGCGGTGTATACATTCACCGGTTCGTAGCGGGCCTCGACCTTGTACTCGTCCTTGAGACGATAGGCAACCACGTCAAACTGCAGTGGCCCCACCGCGCCCACTACGAGGTCTGTGGAGTTAATCGGCGAGAACACCTGGGTCGATCCCTCTTCCGACAACTGCTGCAAACCGCGCTGCAATTGTTTGGACTTCATCGGGTCGGCCAGGCGAATGCGGCGGAACAGTTCCGGGGCAAAATGCGGGATACCTGTGAACTGCAGCGCTTCACCCTCGGTGAATGTATCGCCGATCTGGATAGTGCCGTGATTGTGCAGGCCGATGATGTCGCCAGACACCGCCTCCTCCACCAACACCCGCTCGCCTGCCTGAAAGGTGACTGCGTCGGCGATTTTCACATCTTTGCCGATACGCACATGCTGCATTTTCATTCCTTTGACGTAGCGGCCGGAACACACCCGCAGGAAGGCGATCCGATCGCGGTGCCTGGGGTCCATATTGGCCTGTATCTTGAAAACGAAGCCGCTGAACTTGTCCTCCGTGGCGGCCACCGTGCGATCAGTCGCATCCCTGTCCTGCGGCGCCGGCGCCCACTGCACGAAGTCGTCCAGCATCTCCCGCACACCGAAATTGGCCAGGGCGGTACCAAAAAACACCGGGCTCAATCTGCCGGCGAGAAATTCATCCAGGTCGAATGCGTGGCTGGCGCCGCGTACCAGTTCGATCTGCTCGCAAAAATCGTCGTACTCTTCACCCAGCAGCGCCCTCGCCTCTTCGCTGTCGAGACCACTGATGCGCACATCGGGGGGCAACACGCTGCCCTTCCCCGACGTGAACCGGTGGATCGTGTCGGTGTACAGATTGTACACACCCTTGAAATCATGCCCCATGCCGATGGGCCAGTTGACCGGCGCGCCCTGGATTTCCAGTACGGCTTCAATTTCATCCAGCAACTCGATCGGGTCGCGGATATCCCGATCCAGCTTGTTTACGAAGCTGAAAATCGGCGTATCGCGCAGGCGACAGACATTCATCAGCTTGATGGTGCGGTCTTCCACGCCTTTGGCGCCGTCGATCACCATAAGCGCCGAATCCACGGCAGTGAGCGTGCGGTAGGTGTCCTCGGAAAAGTCCTCGTGTCCAGGGGTATCCAGCAGATTGACGGTGCACTGGTGGTAGGGGAATTGCATCACCGAGGAGGTAACGGAGATTCCCCGCTCCTGCTCCATGCTCATCCAGTCGGAGGTCGCATGCGGTCCCTTCTTCCCTTTTACACTTCCAGCAACCTGAATGGCGTTGCCGAGCAGCAGCAGTTTTTCCGTGATAGTGGTTTTACCCGCATCGGGGTGCGAGATGATAGCAAACGTGCGTCTTTTCTTTATTTCTTCTGCAATTACGCGTGAAGACATTCTTCCGATACCTCATTTGTGTACACAGCTATGTACACACCGTTAAATCTACTCTTTTACTGCGGGCCACCTTTGGTGGAAGCTCGCTAATATGTTGGCTTTAACCAACATATAAGAACTATAAGTTTGTTTAAATCAACACAAGGACCATCTTACATTTGACAGAGCGAAACTGTCAATGTTATGTTGGTTTAGAGCAACATTTAACCCATTTATGTTGATTGAAAGCAACGCGACACCATGCCACAAACCAGCAAGATCATAAAAGCCCCGCCTGCGGCAGTCGAAGAGAGCTTACGCAAGCTGGGCGCAAACATACGCACCGCCCGCCTGCGGCGCAAGCTGCGCCTTGAAGACTTGGCCAAGAAGGTCGGGGTATCGCGCTATGTCCTCTCGGATATAGAAAAAGGCAAGCCGAGCACGGCAATAGCCTCCTATATGGGCGCACTATGGGCGCTGGGGTTGCTCGAAGACATGAAGGACGTGGCTAGCCCCGATAATGATAGTGAAGGCAAGATACTGGAAAAAGCCCGCGCGCCTAAAACGGCAGGCAAGCGCAAGAAGGATTTAGACAATGACTTCTGAGGGCTATCCGAAAGAATGTTTCGTTTATATCGTGCTGCCTGACGAAATCGACTTTGTGACGGCGGCCCGCCTCCGCATAGACAAAACCCGAGACGGCGAGCCTATCGGGGAGCTGGTCTACGGTAAGAAATATCTGGCCCTGAACAACGCTGTCGAGATTGATCCGGTAGAGCTAAAGCTCAGCGATCAGAAATTCGAAACGGCGAGAATGAATGGCTTCTTCGGCGCGCTGCGCGATGCCATGCCTGATTACTGGGGGCGGCGCGTCATTGAGAAACACGCCGGAAAGACCGGACTTGATGAGTTCGATTATCTGATGCTCGGCGCGGATGATCGCGCGGGAGCACTGGGCTTTGGCCTCAATGCCACCCCTCCCGCTCCGAAGCGGGAATACAACCAGACCCTGGACCTTGAGCGCCTGCAAGAAAAGGCCGAGGCCATTCTCAGCGATGATGAGAGCGTCGAGGCGAGTGCAGAAAACATACAAATTCAAGAACTTATGATCGACGGCACGTCCATGGGCGGCGCGCGCCCCAAGGCCGTGGTCGAGAGCGATGATAGCCTCTGGATCGCCAAATTCTCCACCCCGCACGATAAATGGAACAATCCGAGGGTCGAGCACGCATTTCTAACGCTGGCCAGCGAATGTGGGCTGAGCGTTGCCGATAACAAGCTCACCAGTGTTGCGGGCAAGGACGTATTACTGGTGCGCCGCTTTGATCGTGACAAGGGCGAGGATGGCTATCGCAGGCATCGCATGGTCAGCGCCCTCACCTTGCTGAAATCCGAAGAAACACCAGCCGCCAAAGCTGACTGGTCATATTTGGTGCTGGCCGACGAGATCAGGCGCGTTAGCAGCGAGCCCGAAACGGATTTGAAAGAGCTGTACTCCCGCATCATCTTCAACGCCTGCGTTTCCAACCTTGATGATCATCCGCGCAACCACGCGATACTGGCCAAGGACAGACACTGGCGATTGAGTCCCGCCTATGATCTGACGCCCATGCCCTCAATCGCGGTAGATAATCGCGATCTGGCCATGACATGCGGCCTGCATGGCCGCACGGCAAAGATCGCCAATATCGTGTCCGGCCACGGCCGCTTTCTACTGGAAAGGGAGGAAGCCGAAAAAATCGCAGGCGACATAAAAGCGATTGTCGACTCCCAGTGGGATGCGCACCTGAAGAGAGCCGGAGTCAGCGATAAAGACTGCGCGGCCATTGCCAATGCCAAGCTGTATGCTGGGCTGGACTACCCTATAGACGAAGAATAGCGCCACCTGTAGCAACTCGGGCCTGAACGTTCGCGGCCTGTCAGATTAGGTGTGGACCCAGTATCCCTTCCACCAAAAACATCACTGGAGGTCGGTGGCACTGAACGGGGCTGGAGAAGAAGACGAGCGCTTGATTAAAACCGCAAAGGCCAATAGGATCAAGCCGTTTGCCACTGACAGCCCCTAGCCTGAGTATGCGAATACACCGCCGGGAAATGGATCGCGCTATTTCCCTGTCTGCGGATCAACTGCTTTGGAGTCCGGTTTCCATCAACAAGACAAGCAGGATTTATGTCGCTGAGAAAAGTTTTTGAAGGGCATTCTGGCCGCTACATACTCAAGATAGACCACTTCTTCGACGTCTACGAAAAGCACTTCTCACGATTCAGAAATACGCGCATGCGCATCCTCGAGATTGGAATCAACGAGGGCGGCTCCATGCTGCTGTGGCGAAATTACTTCGGAGCCGACTGCGAGATTCACGGCCTGGATATCAATCCCAATGCGCGCAACGTCGTCGCGGATGACGTTTTTGTGCACATCGGCTCGCAGGATGACGAAGAGTTTTTGCTGTCAATCGTGCGCCAGCACGGCCCTTTCGACATCGTCATCGATGATGGCAGTCATTTTATGGACCACCAGATACGCAGCTTTGAGACGCTCTATCCGACCATGACGGAACGCGGGGTCTATGTCTGCGAAGACGCCTTTACCAGCTATTGGCGGGAGTACTCCGGCAAGGTTGGCGGTGCAAATACGTTCATCGAGTACGCGAAGGGACTGGTGGACGAACTCCATGCCTACTGGGCGACAGATGACAATATGGAGCCAACGCCGTTTACGAACAGCACCGAAGGCATCTATTTTTACTCCGGGGCGGTTGTCTTCGAACGCGCGCCTGTCGAGCCGCCGAAATGCGTGGCCAGGCACAAAGACATCGTGAACGTGAGCCGCATCTCGGAACTCCGGGAAAAAGAAGTAAAGCGCATGGAACGCGAATCCCGCAATGACAGAACGCTGATGAGACGGCTGCGTAGTCGTCTTCGCCGACTGTTGAAGAGAAGTCCGGGCTGACTTCACGCCGGTGCCGGTCATCCCTGAGACTTAAAAAATCTCCGGGTGCTTACCTCCGCTACACATGACGCCTCCAGCGGTCATTGCCCTGCCCCCGCATCGACTTTTGCAAGGCTGTGCAATTAAACTGTCCCCCAAACACCCCGCACTCGACTCGTGGGCATCTCGCAAACGCCGTATAGGAGTACCAGTTCTTGCGCCGCTTTTCTCCTGGAAGTCTTTTCGTACTTTTGGCGGTACTCGGCAGTATCGCGCCGGCCCGTGCCGAGGTCAGCGACATCATGGACCAATTGATGGAGCAGGTCTTTGTGCTGAAGCCGTACATGGCCTCCGAATCCCGCTTTACCGACGCCGCGAACGCGGGGGAAATTTCCGGGGCGCTGGGCACCATGACGGACCTCAGCAGGGCAGTGAACCACGAGGAGCGAATCACGCAGACGGGCTTCCAGGTGCCGGGCGCACTCCTCACCCGTCAGCTGGAAGAAATCGAGGTCATCTTTGCTACGGGAAATAAAAGTTACGCCCTGACAAGCCTGCGATCGACTCTCGGTGTTTGCATGGCCTGTCACACGCAATTGCCCGCCGTGTCCACCGGGTTCACCGAGGCAAACGAGGACAAAGTGCTCGAGGATCCGTTCGCAGAGGCCGAGTTCCTGTTCCTGATTCGCAATTTTGATGCCGCGTTGAAACTGTACAGCGAGGCTATACAGGGGTATCCGCGCAATGGCGCCCAGCCACGGGCGCTGGAAACGGCGTTGCACAGACAGCTCTATTACTACACGCGGGTCGCCAGGGATATGGAGGGACTGTCGGCAACCCTGCGCAACGACCGAGGGAACCCGCAACTTCCAGCGCCTTTCCAACAACAGGTCGACGGCTATATCGCGGCGGTAGATGCCCTCGGCAACGAGCCCTACCCGCGGTTCACGAAGCAACAGGATACCGCTCTGCGAAGCTATGCACAGGCGCAAATTGATGAAGAGGCTTCGGGGGGTTTCAACCTGGGGACACCGGAAAAAGTCCTCGCGTGGCTACAGTTTTCCAGCGTACTGTACGAGTACCTGGACGAGCATCCACAAACGCCGCTGAAACCCGATATTTACTATTGGCTATCCTTCGGCGAACGGCGGTACATTTACTCCTCGCCGCACTTCCTCCCGGGGCTCTACCTAAAGCAATGCGTTCTCGACTACCCGCAAAGCCCGGTGGCGAAAAAGTGCCTTGCGGAATACGAAGAGATCGTGACCGTGTTGTTCACAGGCTCGGGCGGTACGAATATACCACCCGACGTTACAGACGAGCTGGACATGATGCGAACACTGGTCGCAGGCCACTGAAGCAAGATGTCCCGGAGTTCTGGCTGCATGGGTGCTTCATAAAGGCAACCGCAGCGATGTGCAGCGCATCCGCTTCAAAAGCATGGCTACAGTGCATCCCTCCTCGGCCGGTGCGGTCCGCAGAATCAGCGAGGACAGCCGCTCTCAACCAGCCAATTGGATGCCTTGTAATTTCATCAGCTTTATCTATCGCTCGCATTTAGATTTTTAATTTTAACTATTGCCGCAAAACCCTTACGTTGACGCCATGGCGCGCAACGAAGGGAGCAGGTGACAGCCATTGAGGTCAGCCTCCGACTGGAGGACACCCCGCTCGACGATTCTCAACGAATGCGGTGGCGATTCCACCGCACCCGGCCAACCGGCCGGATTTACCCGGAGGACAAGACCATGAACGAAGCAGTTTCCGCGGGCAAATGCCCGGTCATGCACGGCGGCAATACCGCCAGCGCAAAAGAAATGAACTGGTGGCCGGAGGCGCTGAACCTCGACATCCTCCACCAGCACGACCGCAAAACCAATCCGATGGGCGCGTCTTTCAACTACCGCGACGAGGTCAGGAAGCTCGATTTCGACGCCCTGAAGAAGGACATGCGCACCCTCATGACCGACAGCCAGTCCTGGTGGCCGGCCGACTGGGGCCACTATGGCGGCCTGATGATCCGCCTCTCCTGGCACGCTGCGGGCACCTACCGGATCGCCGACGGTCGCGGCGGCGGTGGCACCGGCAACCAGCGCTTCGCACCGATCAATTCCTGGCCGGACAACGTGAGCCTGGACAAGGCGCGCCGCCTGTTGTGGCCGATCAAGAAAAAGTACGGCAACAAAATCAGTTGGGCCGACCTCATTATCCTCGCCGGTACAGTCGCTTACGAATCGATGGGGCTGAAAACCTACGGCTTCGCATTCGGGCGCGAGGACATCTGGCACCCGGAGAAAGACACCTACTGGGGCTCGGAGAAGGAATGGCTGGCACCATCAGACAGCCCCAACAGCCGCTATTCAGGCGAGCGCGACCTCGACAACCCGCTGGCGGCGACAATGATGGGGCTGATCTACGTCAACCCGGAAGGCGTGGACGGCAAACCGGATCCCCAGCAAACCGCGCACGACGTACGCGTGACTTTTGCCCGCATGGCAATGAACGACGAGGAGACCGTGGCGCTCACCGCCGGCGGCCACACCGTCGGCAAATGCCACGGTAACGGCGATGCGGCTGCGCTGGGCCCGGATCCGGAAGGCGCCGATGTCGAGGAACAGGGCCTGGGCTGGCGCAATCCGAAGGGTAAAGGCTGTGGCCGCGACACAGTGACCAGCGGTATCGAAGGGGCGTGGACCACGCATCCGACCCAATGGGACAACGGCTATTTCAAACTGCTGCTCGGCTACGAATGGGAGTTGAAGAAAAGCCCCGCCGGCGCCTGGCAGTGGGAGCCTATCGCTATCAGGGAAGAGGACAAGCCAGTGGATGTGGAGGACCCCTCTATCCGCTACAACCCGATCATGACCGACGCCGACATGGCGATGAAAATGGACCCCGCGTACCGGGAGATCTCTGAACGCTTCGCGAAGGACCAAGCGTACTTTTCGGACGTGTTTGCCCGGGCCTGGTTCAAGCTGACCCACCGCGACATGGGTCCGAAGTCGCGCTACATCGGCCCGGATGCGCCTGCGGAGGATCTTGTCTGGCAAGACCCGGTCCCTGCGGGCCACACCGGCTACGACGTGGACGCGCTAAAGGCGAAAATCGCGGCCAGCGGCCTGACCGTCAGCGAGATGGTCGCCACCGCCTGGGACAGCGCAAGAACCTTCCGCGGCTCGGATATGCGCGGCGGCGCCAACGGCGCGCGCCTGCGACTGGCGCCGCAGAAGGACTGGGTGGGCAACGAGCCCGAGCGACTTGCCAGGGTGCTGGACGTTCTGCAGCCGATCGCCGCCGACAGTGGCGCCAGCGTGGCAGACGTAATCGTGCTGGCGGGTAATGTCGGCGTGGAACAGGCGGCAAAGGCCGCTGGCTTTGACGTCAGCGTGCCCTTCGCCCCCGGGCGCGGCGATGCCAGCGCGGCAATGACTGACGCGGAGTCTTTTGCGCCGCTGGAGCCCATCCACGACGGCTACCGCAACTACCTCAAGCGGGACTATGTAGTGAAGCCGGAGGAACTGATGCTCGATCGCACCCAGTTGATGGGACTGACCGCCCCGGAGATGACCGTGCTGGTTGGCGGCATGCGCGTACTCGGCACCAATCATGCCGGGACCAGGCACGGCGTATTCACCGACCGCGAGGGCGTGCTGAGCAACGACTTCTTCGTCAACCTCACCGACATGGCCAATACCTGGACGCCGACGGAAGACGGCCTGTACGAGGTGCGCGACCGTGTTTCAGGCAAGGTCAAGTGGACGGCGACGCGGCTCGACCTGGTGTTCGGTTCAAACTCGATTCTGCGCGCCTACGCCGAGGTCTACGCCCAGGACGACAACGGGGACAAGTTCATCAACGACTTTGTCGCCGCCTGGACAAAAGTAATGAACGCCGACCGCTTCGACCTGGAGTGAAGGATGTCGGTCCAAGGTAAGCGCTAACCAGCCGGGGGCGGGGCGCATGACACGCACCCGGTTGAGCCAGTTCAAAGCCACCCCTGCGGTGGCTTTTTTCTAGCGCAACCGCACGGACACCGGGCAGTGATCGGAGCCCATGATCTCTGTGTGAATCTCGGCCTCCTCAAGATGCCTCTGGACCAGGGATTTTGTGGCGAGGAAGTAGTCGATCCGCCAGCCCACGTTCTTGCCGCGGGCCCCGGCGCGGTAACTCCACCAACTGTACTTCACGATACCGGGGTGCAGGTGGCGAAAGACGTCGACAAAGCCGGCCGCGATCAGGCGATCCATGCCGTCGATCTCTTTCTGGGTGTAACCGGCGCTCTTGTTGTAGTTCGCCTTCGGCCGGGCGATGTCGATTTCGCGGTGGGCGACATTGAAGTCGCCGCACAGCAGCAGGGGCTTTTTCCTGGCCAGTTTATTGGCGAAAGCGAGAAACTCCCTGTCCCAGGCTTCGCGGTAAGGCAGGCGCACCAGTTCGTTGCCGGAATTGGGAGTGTAGACGGTCAGCAGATAGAAATCCGGATACTCTGCCGTCAGGACCCGTCCCTCCTGGTCGTGATCTTCCCGCCCTATTCCGGCGTTCACTGCCAGGGGTTCACTTCGGGAGAGAATCGCCACGCCGGAGTAGCCCTTGCGAAGAGCCGCATTGCTGTAGACGTGGTAGCCACGGATGCCCTCGAGGGCAGCGTGCACCTGGTCGTCCTGGGCCTTGGTTTCCTGCAGGCAGACTATGTCCGCATCCAGCGTGTCGAGAATATCGCCAAAACCCTTTTTCATCACGGCGCGCAGGCCGTTTACGTTCCAGGAAACTATCTTCATGCGGGTGTACGCCGAAAATTTCGATGTCAGATTGAACAGGATTCTAACGTAAAAACCCTGCTCAATGGCGGCATCGCCTGTGTAACGGCCCCGCGATCCATAAAAAAACCCCGCAGCACGTTTGTACTGCGGGGTTTCTGATTAAAGCCTGGCGATGACCTACTCTCACATGGGGAGACCCCACACTACCATCGGCGATGCATCGTTTCACTTCTGAGTTC
>JAUICG010000005.1 GCA_030427485.1 Gammaproteobacteria bacterium | reverse complement strand
AGCCACGCGCACGGGATCTGGCATTTCTTCGTGCTGGTGGGCTCGGCCTGTCATTTCATTACAATTGCGGGCTACGTGCGCTAGCAATTCACCCGTCCACGCTTTGGCGGGGCTCCGAGACGAACTCACTGCGGGCATTCGCATAGCGCCCGACTACCCCGGCGAGATTGGACAGGGTGTATCTCACCGACAGCACGGCCGCATGGTTAGCGAGCCAGGCGGGAATCCAGCCGCCGGGGTCGCCGTAAATCTGGTAGGTCACTTCCACCCAGCCGTCGGCTTCCGGTTTCAGGCGCCAGAATCCACCCATATCGGGTACACGGACCAACCCCGCCTTCACCGCGATGAAGTCGGGCACGTTGGTGATAGCAACGGTAATCACGTTCGTCTCCGGGTCCTGTCGGTAGTCGAAGCGCACCACGGTATCCCGATCACTCATCGGAGGAGGTGCATCAACCACGCCATAGACATAGGCCTGTGCATAACCACGCTCCCTGAGAATGCGTGCCCCGCCGCTGCGATAGACCCAGTGCCGATTGAATGGCGCATCCTTGAGCAGCGCCATCACCGCATTCAGTGAGGCTTTCACCCTCACCACCCCCCTGATCTCGTCCAGCGCCGAGCCCGCGTAGTCGCGTTTGTGCACGCGCAGATTGCCTGCACTGTAGACTGGCTCCCAGTCTTCAGCGATTGTGGGTGCCGCGAGGAAAGCAGCCAACACGAATACCATCACTGTCTCCGACCAGGCCAGGCTGTTCATCAATGCACCCTATACCGCCGTCGCTTCCACATGGTCGACCGGGCCCGGCTTTTGTCGCGCGGCGACAAGGCAGGCGATGACAATCAGTGCCGTTCCGCAGAGCGTGGCCAGCGTAACCGTCTCGTCAAACACCAGCCAGCCAAACAACGCCGCCCAGATAAACGCGGTGTATTCAACGGGGATCAGTATCCTGGCTTCCGCGCGCGCGTAAGCCCAGGAAAGCAGCAGCAGTGAGACCATGCCGAGGATTGCGGCACCGGCGAGCGAAGGCAGCTGTGCCCACGCAGGTACAAGCGCGAAAAAAGGCGCGGCGCAAAGATACACCACAAGCATGGTCGCATTCTGGAAAAACGCGATCTCCACCGGTTTCGCGAGCAGTGCCTGTTGGCGCTGCAGTATGAGGTTATACGCATAGAGGACGGCGGACATCAGGATGGCGGCGATCCCCCGACCCACATCCTCACTGTACGCGCCGCTCCAGCGTCCGCCGATGATTGTCATCGCGCCCGCAAAGCCGATAAGCGACGCCAATATCGCAGCGCGACCGATCCTTTCTTTAAGCAACGCCATGGCCAGGTACAGCGCAATCAGCGGTGCTATAAATGACAGACCTATGGCTTCGGCCAGCGGCACATAGGCAAGCCCCCAAAAAAACAGGAAGGCCATCAGGGATGTCACCACCCCGCGCCAGACATGCAACTGGATTACGCCGAGGCGGGGCCAGCGCGTCGTTTTCCGGAAAAAAAGCAGCGCCGCCAGCAGCAGTGAAATGGATGTGCGCCATAACAGCGCATTGTAGGCGCCCATGTCGATTGCAAGCCCCTTCATCAGGGCATCCATACACGCGAACGTCGCTATGCCGGTGCAGGCAACAGTGAACGGGACAGTGGTCGATAGCGGCTCCCTGTTCATCCAGCCTGCGGCTCCGGAATAGATCGTGACCTGTGGAGATTGCTGTTTCCTGTTGCAGCCGGGGCATGTACAACCGGCGTCTTACCACGATGGACTGGCCGCAACGCCCGCTGTCTTCAAGGCAGCCCGGACCGAGCCGGGCTGGCAACTGAACTCCCGGCCAGCGATGCTCTACCCGCCTAACCGTGGAACCGGGAGCTTCTCTCCGTCCCCGCGGAGTTCGCCGGCCTTAGGCGGCCTTACGCCTGGGAGCGGCTTTTTTTCGCGCTGCCTTTTTCCTCGCCGGCGCCTTTTTCTTCGCGGCGGCCTTTTTCTTTGCGGGCGCCTTCTTCTTTGCGGGCGCTTTGCGCCTGGCCGGTGCCTTTTTCTTCGCGGCGGGCTTCTTCTTCGCAGCCGGTTTTTTCCCTGTGACAGTCTGCTCAATCGCCGCGATGTTCTCGCTGGCCGACTTTCTGGCCTCAGCCACCAGCAGTTTCCACGCCTTCAGGTTGGCTTCCGCGCGTTTCTTTACGATCCTCTGGGCCTTGGAGTTCGTACTGCTCGCCATCTTCTGCAGCACTTGCACATCCTTCCTGGCGCGCTCGATAACTTTCTTCAACTCCCTGACGACCTCGTCCCGGTCACCCCTGACCTTACGCAACTCCTGAAGCAAGCCCTTCAACATTTCGTACTGGCGTTTGGCGATGTCCGTGTACCCATCGATGATCGCCCGGTTCGCCTGCGCGACCGCGTCCATGTTCTTGCCGGTACTCTTCAAAACATCATCCCATGTGTAATTTCCGATTTTGATCTCGTCCATATACTTACCGAGATTCAATGCCGCTTTACTTGCTGTCTTTTTCTTAGCCGGGCGTTTACGAGTGGCCTTGGCTTTAGATTTTGCTTTAGCTTTAGTCGTTGCCATTACTAGTCTCTCCTTACCAATCAGTGTTATGTTCCCGCTCCGCTTACAACACGGCTGCTTACCAGTGTAGCGGATTAATCAGCTTTTTCCATCACGCTTTCCATGGCAAATGTACCGCGCAAACACACACGGTGAATCAGACCCATGGCTTTTTCCGGGACAGCACTCTATCCTTGACCGACTTCGAGATTGTTCTATCCATACCCGACCCGGAATGACATGAACACCCTGCAGCGGAAGTTAGGATCATACCTGGCGCGTTTCCTGACCAGGCCTCATCGCAACTATGAGCGCTTCTCCGTGCTCACGCAGGATCAACTGGACGAATGCCTGCAGCCGGGCGACCTGTTGCTGGTCGAGGGGAACAGTCGCGTAAGCACCGCGATCAAGTACCTGACCCAATCCACCTGGTCGCATGTATGCATGTTCACGGGCGCCGACGAAACTGGCACGGGTTCTGTCGTCGAGGCGGACCTGGTGGAAGGCGTGATTCGCTCACCGCTGTCAAAGTACGCGGGGTACAATCTGCGTATCTGCAGGGCGGCCAGTCTCAGCGCAGATGACAGAGTCGCCACGGTGGATTTCTGCCTGCAACGATTGGGGCACCAGTACGATACCAAGAACATACTTGACCTTGTGCGCTACCTGCTACCCACGCCACCGGTACCCTCGCAGTTCCGGCGTCACCTCATCGCACTCGGTAGCGGAGATCCCACACGGGCGATCTGTTCCACGCTGATCGCGCAGGCATTCCAGTCAATCAGGTATCCGATTCTCCCGCAGCACCGGCAGGTCAGCGAGGGTGACGCGCCGGCGCAGTGCGACGAGGACTTGCTGGAATCGCGGCATTTCAGTCATTTCACACCACGGGATTTTGACCTGTCACCCTATTTCGAGATCGTCAAACCCACGATCAAGGGAAACTTCGATTACAAGAAAATACGCTGGTTCAGCTAACACCTTGCGCACCGGACATTAGCCATGACTACATCACTGAAATACGCGTCGGAGAAAAAAGGCCTTGGGCCAGGTTCATTGATACACGTCGGCAATGTTCACCAGGCCGACACCCGCATAACGCTGGTCGACTACGGCAGTTCGCACCATGAGGTACGCACCGTCGCTTCGGTGGACGACATCCTGCCCTATCGCGAGAAGAAATCCCTCACCTGGGTGATTGTCGAAGGACTGGCGGACGCCGGCATCATCGAGACGATCGGCCAGCATTTCGATATTCACGCACTGGTGCTGGAAGACATTCTCAACACGCATCAACGGCCAAAGCTCGAAGAACATCATGAGTATCTTTTTGTCGTGCTGAAGTGCCTGATGCCGGAACGCGGCGATTTCGCCATCCTGAAAGAGCAGGTCAGCCTGGTGGTGTTCGAGGACTTTGTGTTCACTTTCAAGGAAAAGGCCGACACGCTGCTGGACCCGGTGCTCAGGCGCCTGGAGAAAAACAGGGGTCGCATAAGGAGCAGGGGGTCGGACTACCTGATGTACACGGTGCTGGATGGAATCATCGACCTGAATTTCGACATCATGGATCAGCTCGAAGAAACGCTCATAACTGTCGAGGATGAAATATTTTCACTGCCCACGCCGATATTATTGGAGAAAATTCACGCGATCAAACTCGAAGTCATCCGCATGCGCCGCTTCATTTCACCGGTGAGGGACCTCACCGCGGGGCTCCTGCGCTGTGAATCCGGCCTGATCGACCCGAGTACACGAATCTACCTCCGAGACGTACACGATCACGTCCTGCGCATCATAGAATCTATCGAAACCCACAGGGAAATTCTCTCGAGCCTGCTTGAAATATACCTCTCCAGTATCAGCGGAAAGCTGAACGAGGTCATGAAAGTACTAACCGTATTTTCATCCGTTTTCATTCCCCTCACGTTCATCACCGGTATTTACGGTATGAACTTCGAGTGGATGCCGGAACTCAAATGGGCCTGGGGCTACCCGGCCGTGTGGCTGGTATTCATCGCCACTTCAGGAACGCTGTACCTGTACTTCAGACGAAAGGGCTGGACATGAACGGGAGGCCGCTGGCGAAGCAGCGCGGAGTCTGTGAAATACCGGCAGAATGATTACAATAGGGCAGCGATTCGGGTCGCGCGCGCAGCGTCATCATCCGGCCTGTAGCCCGCGCCTGCCGGTTTCGCCCCCACTGTACTGGACCGCTTTATGGACTTTAAAGACTACTACAAAATTCTCGGTGTGCCGCCCGATGCCGATTCGAAGGCGATAAAGACGGCCTACCGGAAACTGGCGCGAAAATACCATCCCGACGTGAACCCGGACGAGGGAGCGGAGGACAAGTTCAAGGAAGTCGCGGAAGCATACGAAGTACTGAAGGATGCCGGACGCAGGGCCGAGTACGATGAGTTGCGGCAGTACGGCGGAGCATCGCGCTCGGGCGGCTTTGAACCCCCGCCCGGCTGGCAGGGCAGCGGTGGTTTCAGCGGCGCAGGCGGCGGCCACTTCGAAGGCGATTTTTCCGATTTTTTCAATTCCATTTTTGGCGGCGCAGGTCCCGACCCCCGCCGCCAGCGTTCGGGCTTCAGGGGCCAGGATGCAGAAATCGAGATGCCAATCTTCCTGGAAGAGACCGTGGAGGAGACCTCCAAGCTGGTGGAGTACCTGATCCCGGTTATCGAGAACGGCCAGATGAAGGAGGTGAAAAAAAGCCTCAGGGTGAAAATCCCGGCCGGTGTGCAGGATGGCGAGCGCATTCGCCTCAAGGGACAGGGCGGAGCGGGCCATGGCGAAGCCGCCAACGGCGACCTTTACCTGCATATTCGGCTGGTTCCGCACCCACTGTTTGATGTCGAGGGACACAACCTGGTGGTGACCGTGCCGCTGGCGCCCTGGGAGGCGGCCCTGGGGGCGAAGATTACCGTTCCCACGCTGACGGGAAAGATTCACCTGACGGTTGCAGCGAACAGCCAGGCAGGTCAGCGATTGCGCATCAAGGGCAAGGGCCTGGCGACAAAAACCGGCCGGGGCGACCTGTTCGCCCTGCTGAAAATCGTGATGCCGCCTTCAGTAAACAGCGAAGCCAGGGCGTTGTGGGAATCACTGTCCGAGAAAGCGGGCTTTGATCCAAGAGCTCAGTGGGGTAACTGACAATGACCGAACTGGTGTTAAGCATTTCACTGCGCGAACTGTGTCAGTACGAGGAACTCACCGAGCAACTGATCGTGGAAGTGGTCGAGCACGGCATTGCCCGCCCGCTGGCAGGGCACAACAGCGGCGACTGGGTGTTCGATACCACCAGCGTTCACTGGCTGCGCAAGGCGGTACGCCTGCACGCCGACCTGGAAATTGACTGGGTCGCGGTTGCCATGGTGATCGATCTGCTACAGAAAAACGAAGCGCTGCAGCGGCAGAATCAGCACTTCGAGCAGCAACTCAAGCGCTTTCGCGACGGCTGAGGCCAGAACCGCGCTAGCGGTGGGGGCGCGCTTTTGCGGGCTGTTCCCGGTATAGCGCCGGTTGCAGCAGACTTTCAATATTGCTCAGCAGTTCGCCGGACGCGGCTGCGATGGCTTTCTTCACCCCCAGGAACAGCGCCAACAGGTATGCGATCCGCCGCGGGCGCCGCAGCGCAAATAGTACCGCAGCCCGGAAATCCTGCAGGCTGGCCGGGGGAATCACATCTTCAGCGTCCGCAAGCAGGTCCACCTGGTCACTGACGGCCCGTACGATGGTGACCGGACATCCATACCGCTCGCATACCGCCGAGACAGCTCCGGATTCCGTGTCGACCACGGACGCGTTATTGTTGTTTAAATCGTCAATGGTCCGATGATCGTAGCCATTGCGGGTGGAGCTGTAGATCACACCCGAGGCCGCGCGGGCACTGAGGTTGACCGGGCGCCGCGCAATACCATCGCGCTGATCGACCACTGCCTCAGGGATCACTACTTCACCGATCTTCAGCCGCAGATCGTAGGCGCCCGCGCGCCCCACGACAAAGACATGATCGATGGTGCCGAAGCGTGCGAAGAGTTCTTCGGTTACCGTCTGTGCCCCAGCCAACCCGGCGCCGGTAACGGCGGTGATCACTGTGACGCCCTTGTATGTTCCGGTACAGTGCGCCTCGCCCTCACGCGGCTTGCCGGCTATTCGCAGCGCTCGCCGTATCGGTTTCAACTCCGACGCCATCGCCGAAAGAATGGCGATGCAAAGCACAGGCTTACGCACTTCTTCCTGGATTGCCCGTTGGCCAGTAGAGACGGCTCTCATAAATCACGTTCAGTTCGTATTGTTGGAACACCGGAACGCGCCAGTGTAAACGGCAATCACGGGAGGATGAACACCTCTTTGCAGAAATCTCGAATTACCCGGGTATTGCCGGACCGCATGGCTCAGCCATTTTCACGGCGGGCCTGTTGTGTCGCTGGCAATCGGGCGGGCATTGCGGGCTAGACCAGGGGCGTTCCGGATGTTTCTCGCAGCATCAGCATGGCCACAGGGATCGCGAGCAGTGAACTCAGGCACAGCACGGAAATAGCCGCGGGATGGCTTCCGAGCGCGGCATAGAGCAGGCCTTCAGCGGCCAGGCCCGCCACCGCGGCAAACATCGCACAGATGGAACGCACCGTGGAAGCCGTCGAACGGCAGGCGGTGGGAAACAGCTCTCCGCTCGTCGCGTTGACCATCACTTCGACAGCGAAGTAGCCAAACAGGGCCGCGATCCACGCGACGGCCAGCAGGCCGCCGCCGGTATTGTAGAAGACGATCGTGGCCGCGCAGTGCAGCAACAACATGGCAATCAGCGTCGGCCGTCGCCCGAACGCATCCGACAGACGCCCCGCGATAGTATTGCCGAGTATGGCAATCGAGCCGGCGACGATGAACATCAGGCTGACCTGCTGGGGCGCGAAATCACGAACATCCTGCAGGTACTTCGACATAAAATTGAGGGTGGCCGCGAGTTGGAACCAGAACGCGGACGCGATCAGGGCGACAGCCGTCATCTCCCGCCGGTGATAGCACCATATTTCCCTGAACGGCTGCCACAACAGGGGGGCTTCATCGCGCTGCTCACGATGCGCGAACATGCTGGATTCGGGAATTCTCCGACGCAACCACGCCAGGTACAGGATGGGCAGCGCGGCAAGAATGTACAGAGCGCGCCAGCCGCCCGGCAAGAAGTCGACCAGCGCATACAACAGGGAGGCCAGGCCCGCACCCAGGCCGCCCATGGCTGCCAGGAAGCCCACGCCCCATCCGCGATGCCGCGCCGGAAGCATCTCCAATACGTACACTACCGCTATAATCTCCTCGGCCGTGGCAAACGCCCGCGCGCAAAACTGGATCGCGGCAAACTCGCCGGCAGTGCGCGCAAAGCCCGTGGCGCCGGTGCTGATCGAAAGCCCCAGCAGGGTCACCATCAACAGACGGCGGCGGCCGATGCGGTCGGACAACAGGGCCAGCACGATCGCCGGCAGTGCGCCCAGCCTGGCCACGGCAATGACATTCCCCAGGTCCTGTTCGGCGATGCCAAAACTGGTCTGTATGTTCGGCAGGGCCAGGCTGAGCACCGCCATGTCGTATGTGCCGATAAAGAATGCCGCGCCCAGCAGCAACAGCAATCTTTTATCGGCCGATACCAGACCCGCGGGTGGAAAGAAAAGTCGAAACATGCATCCTCATCTGACAGGAGGCGGCCACCGTATGCAGCGCAACCACTGTGAGCGCCCGGGCCTTACCGGACTCACGGCCGGGTATCCCGCGCATAAACCGGCATCGAGACTATACCAATCGACACCCACCCGAAAGCCTGCGCCAGAAACCTGTCTCTTTTTCGACAAGCGATAGCTATACTGGAGCATCTGGATTACCTGAATGAGGGAATACACCACGATGAAGCCTGACGCCGCGCACGCAACGCGCTCCGGACCGGTCACGCGCAGCACCGATCTCCCGGCGGGCTTCCTGGAACTGCTTGCGCTGCTGATCCGTCAGCCCAGCGTGGTCGGCTCGGAACACAGTTTTTTCCGGGTACTGCAGCGCGAGTTGGAAGAACGCGGCGCGCAGGTTACCTGGTACGAGGGGCTGCTCGTGGCGCACGGCAGCAGGCCGGACAGCCTGATGCTCTCCGCACACATCGATCGCCACGGCCTGATCTGCACCGGACCCAATGAGTTCCAGTACGCCGCCTTCGTCGCGGGGTCCCGCTCGGACCTGCTGGGAAACTCCGTTGGCGAGCAGTTGATGAAAAAAATCGTCGACCGATTCAGCGCCGAGCATGTCTACGCCTACGAGCCCTGGTCAGGCATGTACCGCGGGCGCGGTGAAATCACGCGCGCCTATATCTGCGAGTACCGCAATAACCTGATTTTTGAAGTCCAGGGGCTGGAACACCTGGTCGCCGGCACGCCGGTCGCGTTTGCCGACGCACTGAAGATTACAGACCAGGCTCTGGTGGGCCAGCTGGACAATGTGTTGACCGCCGCCGCGCTGGTCTACCTGTTCGAGCAGGGTTTCAAGGGCACGGTCTTTTTCACCTCGCAGGAAGAGGCGGGAAAGAGCTGGCGCTACCTGCTTGAGTGGTTTCGTCGATTTGGCAAAAAGGCCAACCAGCTCATTGTGGTCGACACCAGCCCCTACCCGGATTTCGAGGCGGCGACGCAGCAGCAGCTGGTGTTGCGCAACAAGGATGCGAACGCGCAGTTCAATCCGAAGCTCACGCAAAAGCTGGCGAAGCTGTGCGACGGTCGCGGTGTGCGATACCAGATGAAGGATGCCTACATCGAAGCACTGAACGTACGCCTGCGCGCCGAGGGGGAAGATCCACGCTCGCTCGGCTCCACAGAGATGGGACGAATTATCAGTGCCTCCGGTAGCCTGGTGGACGGAACAACCCTGCAAATACCCACCTCGGGCTACCACACCATGTCAGAATCTGCGCCGCTTGCATCGGTAAAAGCGTTTATCGATGTGCTTTCAGACCTGGCGAAACTGGGTGGATCGCAACGTCGAAAAGCCGTTGCGGTATCGCACGCCTGACAACCCGGGATGGAGGCTTTAAGGCAACTGCTGGGAGTCGACATTCCTGTCATCCAGGCCCCGATGGCGGGGGTGCAGGATGCCGAACTGGCCGCGGCCATATCCAACGCGGGCGGCCTCGGATCACTGCCCTGCGCGATGCTGGATGCGGTCGCGCTTGAGGCGGAACTGCAACGCCTTGCACGCCTGACTGACAAGCCCTTCAATGTGAATTTCTTTTGCCACGAGCCACCGGCGGTCGCTGCGCGGCAGGCAGGCCAGTGGCTGCAGTGCCTGTCCGCCTATTTCCATGAGCTCGACCTCGAGCCGCCCGGCGAAAGCCCGGTAGTTTCCCGACAGCCATTTGGCGACGAGTCGCTGGCTGTACTGGAGCGCTTCAAACCGGCTGTCGCGAGTTTCCACTTCGGCCTGCCCAGGCCCTCGCATCTCGACCGCCTCAAGTCGTGGGGGACAACAGTCCTGGCCTCTGCCACAACCGTGGATGAGGCGCGCTGGCTGGCCGATCATGGCGCGGATGCGGTCATCGCGCAGGGACTGGAGGCCGGGGGCCATCGCGGTTCGTTTCTCACCGAGGACATGAGCACTCAAACGGGCACCATGGCCCTGGTCCCACGCGTGTGTGCGGCAGTGTCAATCCCCGTAATTGCAGCCGGCGGCATCGCCAGTCCCGCGGGCGTCGCCGCTGTCTTGACGCTGGGAGCCGCCGGCGTACAGATCGGCACCGCCTTCCTGCTGTGTCCCGAAGCGAAGACCGGCGCCCTGCACAGGAAGGCGCTCACCAGCGAAAGCGCAAATCACACCGCATTGACCAACGTATTTACCGGGCGACCCGCGCGCAGCATCGTCAACCGTCTGGTGCGTGAACTGGGACCGATGAGCAGCGAAGCCACTGCGTTTCCGTCGGCGGCGGGTCCCGTCGCGCTGCTGCGCGCCGCCGCGGAAAAAAAAGGCCGCGACGATTTCACCCCCCTGTGGAGCGGCCAGAATACCCTGGGGTGTCGCGAACTGCCGGCCGCGGAATTACTGGGGATACTGGCGTCCCAGCTCCCGTCGCGGCATGCGGGTACACCACCAGATCAACACTAGCAGCAGTACCTGCACGACCAGGCGGGCGCTGAGAAACACCGGGGAGACGTCGGGGAACAGTTGGGGGTTCAACCACATGTGGATATTCGCAGGCGAGACGCAAAGGACCAGTAGCAACAGCCCGTTGCCGGCCCACTGCCGCAACGCCGGCAACAGAATACCGATGGCGCCCAGTATCTCGAACACGCCGCTTACATAGACTATTTCCCTGTGATAGCCGATATAGGGCGGCATGATCGACATGAAGAACCCGGTGTGGGTGAAATGTGCAATTCCACCGGCCATGAACCACAGGAAAACGAATGCAAGACCCAGGTTTTTCAGTGTCAACATGGTGTTTCCTCGTTACGGCCGCCAGCCGACGGAACCGGGCATTTCGTGAAGCGCTATCGGGGCGGTCCCAGGACACGCTGCAGCCACCGGCTGATATCCTGTATTTCTTCCAGGCATACCTCGTGACCCATGGGGTATTCACGCCACTCCACCGCATACCCGCTGCGCTCCAGCGTCTCATGCGAAGCTTTGCCCAGGGACATCGGTAACACCGCATCCTGCTGTCCGTGGCACATGAAGATCGGAATGTCCGCGTTGGCCCCGGACTTGCCGGCGGCGAGTTGTTCGCCCTCTGCCAAGAACGTTGACAGCGCGAGGATTCCGGCCAGTTTTTTAGGGTAGTACAGGCCGGTGTGAAAGGCCATCACGCCGCCCTGCGAAAACCCTGCCAACAGGATACGCTGCGCCGGCATGCCGTTGTCGATCTCGTTCTGGATCAGGTCACGTACGCGGGCGGCGGACTTTTTCATTCCCGCAAGGTCGGCGCCGCCCGCGGGATTGAAGTCGAACCATGCCCGCGCACGCTGTCCGCCAAATGCCGTTACCGCGATCTCGGGGGCATGCGGAAAGACGAAACGCACCGGGAGGGACGCCGGCAGGTGAAGCTCGGGCACGATAGGCTCGAAGTCATGGCCGTCAGCGCCCAGTCCGTGAAGCCAGATAACGACGGCGACGGGGGCGGTTTCAGGATTCAGTTCCACTGTGGGAAGGGGTGCTGCCAGCATGGTTTCTCCTACTCGCATCCCGACCACGGGTGCGGATTGCGGAAAAGAATCAGTTCAGGTCGGCCGCATACTGGCGCAACACCGCCAGCGGCACGGTTTCCAGCGCGCGAATATGGGTGCGCGTAAGGAACACCTTGGGCGCCATATTCTGCTCATGCGCCTGCAGCCAGCGCGACGCGCACAGGCACCACCTGTCGCCGGGCTTGAGCCCCGGAAACCCGTATTCGGGCATCGGCGTGCTCAGGTCATTGCCCGCGAAGCGGGAATACTGCAGGAACGCTTCAGTGACCTGGACACAGACGGTGTGAGACCCGACATCCTGGTCATTGGTATTGCAACAGCCGTCGCGGAGAAAGCCCGTGAGCGGGTCTTCACTACACGACAACAGGGTTTCACCGAAAACGTTGAGGGGCTCATCAATCACAACCGTTTGCACAAACTTGCTTCCCTGACTTCAATAACAGCAGAATACCATGCGCTGTCGCGGAAAATTTCTACATCGCGACGACATTTTTAGGCATAGTACATGATTGAGCGCCAGCCGTAAGCGATAGCCGTCCCCCGGACAAGCCAAAAGTGGAACGAACACGCAATGAAGATCCCCAAACGCCTGCAGCCCCTGGTAGAGGATGGACTGGTAGACGAGGTTATTCGCCCACTGATGAGCGGCAAGGAGGCCGATGTATTCATCGTGCGCTGCGGCTCCAAAGTGCGCTGTGCCAAGGTCTACAAGGACGCCCTCAAGCGCAGCTTCAAGAAAGCCGCGCAGTACACCGAGGGCCGCAGGGTACGCAACAGCCGCCGCGCGCGGGCCATGGAGAAAGGCTCCAGGTTCGGGCGCAAGCAGTTGGAGGACACCTGGCAGAACGCCGAGGTCGATGCGCTGTATCGCCTGGCCCGGGCGGGCGTTCGCGTGCCCGAGCCCTACGGCTGCTTTGATGGCGTGCTGCTGATGGAGCTGATTACCGATGAGAACGGCGATGTCGCGCCGCGCCTGAACGAGGTCTCCATGTCGGCAGAGCAGGCGCGCGAAGACCACGCGCTGATGATGCAGTATGTGATGCGCATGTTGTGCGCCGGCCTGGTGCACGGTGACCTGTCGGAGTTCAATGTGCTGGTCGATGAAGACGGACCAGTCATCATCGACCTGCCGCAGGCGGTCGATGCGGCGGCGAACAATAACGCCCGCAGCATGCTGGAGCGGGACGTCAGGAACATGAGTGAATACTACGGCCTGTTCGCACCGGAACTGCGGGAGAGCCGCTACGCGCAGGAAATGTGGTCCCTGTACGAGGACGGCGCACTCCACCCCGACCTGAAACTCACAGGGCAGTTCGCTGTCGACACGCATTCGGCGGATGTCGACAGCGTCATGCTGGAGATCAAGGCCGCACTGGCCGAGGAGGAACAACGCAAGGAACGCCAGCGGGCGGCTGAAGAGGGCGACTGATTTCAAACTGGAGCACTACCAACCGCCCACACAACTGTCGCGACGCGGCAAAATCCTCTATGATCAACGCAGGCAACCCCCGGTAGGTATTGGACATGCGACATCTGAAGGTTTTCACACTGTGTCTGGCGGCGCTGGCAGTGCACGGCGCGGCATGGGCCGAGATTTACGAGACCACCGACGCGCAGGGGAACCCGGAGTTCACCGATTCACCGCCCAACCCGGATGCACAGGCGATCAACCTGCAACAGACCAATATCATCGATGCGCCGCCGGAAGCACCGCAACAGGTTTCGGCGCCGCAATCCGTAGTAGAAGAGCAGGCGCCCCAACAAGAAAACCGCACAGTCATTATCCATGATGGCGACGACAACCTGGGTGACGTCTACGATGAGGAACTGCGCCGTGAGCGGGCGTTTGAGCGGACGGATCCGGCCGCGCCGAGGGAAATCGGTGACGCCAGTTCCCAGATGCCTCGCCAGGTAGGGGACTCCGACGCACAGATGCCCGACGAGGTGGGCGACTTTGACGCGCCGGTAGTGCAGCAGCCAGACGCGGCTGATCGCCAGGTTATCCGTGAAGCGGACGATGCTCACGTCCAGCGCCGAATAACTCACCCCAATCACCGCTAGGCGGATTCGCTGAAATCTCCCCTGTAAGAGGCCACGGCATGACCAGACTACTTCTCGCATTTCTCCTGACACTGGCAACGGCGGGCGCCAGCGCCATGAACTGGCCCTGGCAGGATCCCGCACCGCAGGAACCGCCCGAGTACTGCAAGGGTTTCGTGGTCGGGGGGCTCGCTTCGAGGGAGGTGAGCGGCATGTCCAGGACAGACCTGTGGCTGGCCTGGAGCTATGTCATCCGGACCGGCATTGTGGATACCACCATCGCCTCGACCGAGTTTCAGGCGGGCCTTGACCAGTTCCAGCACGTAGCGGACGCAAGCGCCGCCGAAGCCATAGTGCGAAAAGCCGACGGCAACTGCGGCCTGGGTCGATCGGGCCTCGAAATTACCGGCTGGTAGCGCACTTTCGCTGATCGAAACTAATAACCGGGTGCTGTAAGCCGGGGCAGGATTGGGCTCTGCGTACGCCGCTGCGCAAACGTATGCCATCACATACCGCGGGAGAAGATGATGCGCGCGAGGTTCCTGTTGCAGTTACTGCTCGCCGGTAACGTACTCATTTCCTGCCTGGCCGTAGCCGACAATACATACTCCAGCGTTGCGCAAGACCCGGTCACTGTCGCACCGGTTACACTGGACGGTGAAGTCCTGTTCCGGCTGCGGGGTATCTCCGCGTTACCGGCAAGCCAACGTGCGGAAGGCGTCCGGGAAAACATTGTCGAGGTAGCGCAAGACCCGGCCATCGACGCCGATAGCGGCACGGTTACCGTCGAAGAGGACCGCATGACCGTGCGCTACGGAGAGCACGCGGTTGTCGTGTTTTTCCCGGCAGATGCCGAGATCGAGGGCGTCCCTCTGAAACTCGTCGCCGGCGCAGCCGTAGACCGCATAGCAACAGCAATCAAGGAATACAGGGCATCACGCAGTACCGACAGGCTAGTGCAGAAAACGGTTATCCTGGTCGTTATCAGTGTCGCTGCGGCAGTCCTGTTCTGGGCGATTCTCGCCCTGTTCCGCTGGTTTAACAGGATCCTTGAGCGACGTGTTCAGCGCAGGATCAAAAAGCTGGAGCAGGCTTCCCACCGAGTCCTGGATGCCCGGCAGATCGGCAGCTGGCTGCGGGGAATACTGAACTTCATGCGCACAGCGTCGCTGCTCGCCCTGGTTATCATCTGGCTGGAGACCGCGCTGGGGCTTTATCCCTGGACTCGCCCGCTGGCAGCGCAGCTTTTCCTGCTGGTGCTGGGGCCGATCAAGGAGATAGGGCTGGGTCTTCTCGCCTCACTGCCCGACCTGGCCTTCCTGACCGTGCTGTTTTTTGTCGTACAGTTCGCGCTGCGTGCGATTCGCACATTTTTCGAGCGGGTGCATCGCGGCTGGATCCGGTTTGCCCGGTTTGAGCCGGAGCTCGCGATGCCGACATACCGTATCGTTCGGGTAGTGGTTATCGTGTTTGCGCTGGTCATGGCCTATCCCTATATTCCCGGCTCCGACTCGGAGGCGTTCAAGGGCATGAGTATCTTTTTCGGCGTAGTGCTGTCGATCGGCTCGTCCTCCTTCATCGCCAATATCATCGCCGGCTACAGCCTGACTTATCGCCGCGCGTTTCGCGAGGGCGATCGCATCCGCGTTGGCGAGCAGGAGGGAATCGTGATCGAAATGAGCACGCTCAATACCCGCATGCGATCGCTGAAGAACGAGGAAATCAATATACCGAACTCCCTGGTGCTGGGCAGCCCGATCGTCAACTACACCACGTTCCAGCGCGACCCGGGGTTGATCCTGCACACCGAAGTGGGGATCGGCTACGACGTACCCTGGCGACAGGTGGAGGCCATGCTGCTGGAAGCGGCAAGGCGCACGGAAGGGCTGCGGCAGGAGCCCGCGCCCTTTGTACTGCAGAAATCACTGGGGGATTTCACGGTTGTCTACCAGCTCAACGTGTTCAGCGACAACTCGGGTACGATGAACAGCCATTACAGCGCACTGCACGGCCATATCCAGGATGTGTTCAACGAGCACGCCGTGCAGATCATGTCGCCCAATTACGTGGCCGATCCCGAACAGCCAAAAGTCGTGCCCCCCGATTCCTGGTACGCGCCGCCCGCACCGCCCCCAGTAGCCTGAGTCGACCAGGCCCGCGCGTCACCGCTGCCCGGCCCTCGCGCCTGACATATCCAGCCGATCGCGTTAGGATCAGTGATCAAATGCCGTATACTCGCATAGTCGACCGGAACACACAGGACGGGCCCGCATGAGCCTCCCCCGAATACTCTACCTGGCGCTGGCCATCGCCGGGCTGGTAATGACCTGGTACTTCAACCTGCAGTTTATCGAGGAGTCCGGCGGCAGTTTCGATGTGGGCGAATTCATCGCCGCGGGCGCCAACAATGCCGCTTCCGCATCGCTGAGCTGGGACCTGGCCATCGCCTGCATTGCCGGGCTGCTGTGGATTTTCTTCGAATCGAAGCGACTGGGCTTGCGTTTTTTCTGGATTTACATCGTCCTCGCGTTTTCGGTTGCGTTCGCCTTTGCGTTTCCCCTGTTTCTGTTTGTCCGGCAGGGCAAGCTGGAATCGATGCGGGATGCCGGGCAAGCGGGTTGAGCCAGGTGACAGGCAACGCCGGACCGGTCGCGGTCAGGCAATGGCCATGTTGCACGTCGGCACTGTGCGTGTCGCCGGTCGCTTTGCCGGCCTGGCATTAAGTGCGCTGCTCGCCCTCGGCGGCTGCAGCGACGGCGATAGCCAGAGAGACGGCATCGCAGCGAATACCGTCACGCTGGCCAACCTGAACATTCTGCACGGGTTTGACTGCGACCCGCCCACGCCCGGTGATGGTGACCAGTGCCGTGTGCGGGAGCGCATCGCGCTGCTGCGCGAACACCTGCTGGCGCGGGATTGTCCAGACCTCGTTACCTTGCAGGAAGTCGTCAACAGGGAATACCTGCTGCGCTCGCCCACCGAGCAGGTCGGGCCGCTGGAGTCCATCGTTGCCCTGCTAGAAGCTGAACTGCCCGTCCTCGCCGCGGGATGCGGATTCAGTTACCAACTCGTGTACCAGCCGTTTCTCGAGGTGCTGACGTCCGAAACCGACGAGGAACTGATACTCAGCCGTTACCCTGTCCTGCACACGGGGACTCAGGTCCTGCACAACGCCCTGTACGATATCCCCAATGGTTTCCAGCTTTTCGCGCGGCATGTTCTCCATGTCCGCATCGATCACCCGGCGGGTGAGGTCGACGTGTATACCACCCACCTGTCCTCGGGCTCCGACGCGGGCGCCAACAACTGCAACTCGTTCCGCGAACTCGTACCCGGCACCGACATCGGGCCGCGCGTGCCCTGTCCCGCTGAATGTGACAGCGACGATACCGTGCGCGCCTGCCAGGCACAACAGATGGCGCTGTACGTGGAACAAAGCCGCGGAGCGCAAAACCTGGCCCTGATCGCGGGCGATTTCAACGCCGAGCCGGGTAGTTCCGAATACCTGGCCATGACCGGCCGCGGCTGGCTGGACAGTCATCTCGCTGCCGGTCAGCCCGAATGTGAAAGCGCCACCGGCCTCGGCTGCACGTCCGGCCGCGACAGTCGCTTACACGACCTCGAGTCCCCCTCGCTCAATGTCGATCGCCGTATCGATTACATTTTTATCGCCCTGCCAGAGGGGGCGGGCAACTGCGTCATTTCACCCGCCGATAATGAGCGCGGCATGTACACCCTCAGTGACGCCGGTCTGTTCGCCGCCGAACCCAATCCCTTCTCCGACGCCTGCGGCAGCATACCCGGCCCCGTGTGCTGGGTGTCGGATCACAGTGGAAATCACGCCCGTCTCACCTGTCGACGCAACGCCCGCTGAGCAGGCAGCGCGAACCGAACGCTTGACCTTCCAGCGGCGGGAAGGTGCAGAGTTACTGCCGAACGTCACGAGGAGTATGTTATGAAACCGCTGATTACCGTTTTCCTGCCCGTTTACTTTCTTCTGTTTTTCGGTGTCGCATTTTTATGGCGCACCTGGCGAACCTGGAAGAAAACCGGCCTGAACGCCTATACACTGATGAAAAACACCGGCGTCGAGGAAGTCACCAACACCTACTTCCGGCTGCTGCCCCTCGCCAGCCTGCTGGTCATGGCGCTGTATCTGCTCGGCCCTTCAACATACGCGCTGCTCGCGCCGTTTCACTGGCTGGAACATGTCTCCCTACAGCTCCTGGGCATGGCACTGATGATCGGGGCGCTTGTCGTGATGGTGATCGCGCAGGGCCAGATGGGTGAGTCGTGGCGCATTGGCGTGGATTACGAAAATGTCACGGCGTTCGTGCAAAGCGGCCTGTTTCACTACTCGCGAAACCCGATCTTCCTGGGCATTGTATTGAGTGTGATCGGCTATTTCCTGCTGCTGCCGAACGCAATCACCCTGCTCATCATGATGCTGGACATGGTGCTGGTGCAGGTACAGGTGCGCGTGGAGGAGCAGTACCTGAAAGAACAGCATGGCGATGTGTATCAGCGCTATTGCCGCGCGGTACGACGCTGGATCTAGGCGCCTCTGTCATGCAGGCGGAGTGGGTGGTGTACCAATCAACGATGAATTCCGACTTTTCTACCCCGGTCTCACTCTGCGACATTGCTGGTTGACTTTTGGTTATAACTGTAACAACGTGGGGTTATAAGACAGCCCTCCAGGCGAGAATTCGTTTGTTTCAGGAGCATAATAATGTTGATAAACAATAGCTTACCCAGATTTCTGACTTCCGCCCTTCTACTTGCAAGCACCGTGATCACCGGCTGTATGCGCGTGGACATTGAGGACCCCGACAATGGCGACTTCATCGAGGCACCCACGGTAACCGTCAGCGGCAATGTGTTCAGCACCACACCCGAGGACTTCCCGCTCGACGTGGACGATATGCGGCTCGAGATCAACGGCTCACCGATACCGATTGCGCCCGACGGCAGCTACAGCACGAATATACTGCTCGACCCCCTGAAGGTGTTCAACCCGATCGAGGCCGACATTCTCGAGGTGTCCAAGGGTTTTGTCGACAGCGCCCGCATTGTCGTCATCGCCGGGGATTCGATTCCCGAAGGCGAGTATTCGCCACAGGCCATCGCGCTGCAGATCAACGCCTCCGGCCTGGATTCGCTCGAGCCGGTGGTCGCCAGCCTGGTGGACCTGGACCCGGCAACCCTGATGCCGACGGGGACAGTCGTGGTCAACAACACCTGTGTGATCGGCGGGCCGTTTGGTACCTGCCTGGGCCGCGCGACGATCAAGATTGCCAACCCGAAGCCCAGCATTTCCGGGTTTGGCGTGGACTTTACCCCCCAGCTCAACAACGTCCGCGCCAATATTGTATTGAACAACCTGGAACTCAATGTCTACATCGACGGGTCCGGGCTGGCGCCCAACTGCGACCTGAGGCTGAGAGCGAGCACGGTAAACCTCGGCGGCAACTACGCCCTGGAACCGGACGGCACCACACCCACCAGGGTCGACGTTTTCCAGCAGGGCGGGGTTTCCACTTCATTTACCAACTTCAGCCAGCAATTTACCAGCGGCATCTGCGATATACCACTTATCGGTGACCTCATCCAACTGATTGTCGGTAATGTGCGGCCGATGGTGGAGGATGGCCTGGAGGGCTTCCTCAACAGCACCGATGGCAACAACAACACACCCATCGCCGCTGCGGTGGAAGGCGCTCTGGCCGGAGTGGACGTTTCCGGTTCCATTGGCCAGGCGTTGAGCACGCAACTCGACGCGCCGTTCTTCCAGGTCAAGGAAACCACCGGGGGCATCACGATGGGGTCCAACGCGCGCTTCATCACAAACTACGGCACCGCGCCCGGGGAGTGCAACCCGCCCGAGGGGGCGCCCGACCTGACGGCCTCGTACCACGTTGCGCAGCCGTTCCCCAGCTTCGGCAGCAACACGCCGGGCGGCACGCCCTACGAGATCGGCATGGGTATCTCCAGTTCCGGCTTTAACCAGCTTCTGCGCTCGATGGTCGAGTGCGGCCTGCTGGTGGCGACCATCTCCGAGCTCGACCTGTTCAATACAGGCGTGCCGCTACCTTTGACGGTGGGGCTGCTCAAGGTGTTCCTGCCCGAACTCGGGGGCCTCGATCCCAGTTTCCCGGCGCGCATCGCGATCAAACCGACCATCGCCCCGCTGATCACCGGAGCACCCGGCCCCGGCGGCGAACTGGCCCTGCTTAAAATCGCACAGCTCAACCTGAAGGTCCTTGTGGATGTCACTTTCCAGGGCCAGGTGGGCGTACTGGAAGCGGCTGAAATGATGCTCGATGCCGATGTCGGAATCGATCTCACCGTCGATGAGGGCACGGGTTCGTTGGTGTTCGCACTCGCAGAGCCCGACCCCCTCAATGTGCAGGTGAAGTCGGTGGAAAACCCTATCGGTGCCGACCTGTCGAGTGTGGAGGCCCTGCTGCCACATGTGGTGGGGTCATTCCTGCCGTCACTGGCCGGCGGCCTGGGCAGCTTCCCGCTGCCCTCGTTCCTGGGGCTGAGTCTCGACGTGGTCGAGGTCGCGCGCAACGGGGAGATGCTCACCATCTACGCCAATCTTAACCAGTAGACCTCAGCAGTAGCGCGCTTCGAGATAGCCGAGATAGCGGGGCACATCATGTAGCCCCAGTGTTTTCCGCAGCGCGCTTTCCGGGTGGAAGGCGCCGTGTTCGGCAATATGGCGCCGCAACCACGCATTGAGACCGGCAAAATCGGCCGCGCGCGGCTGGCTCCGACCGGCCACCATGTCTTCCTGCGCCAGCCCTGCATACAGGTTCGCCGCATAGACCGCGCCGAACGCGTAGGACGGAAAGTAGCCCAGAAATCCCATTGACCAGTGGATATCCTGCAGGCAGCCCTCGGCCAGCGTCGTCGGTTGCAGGTCGAGCAAATCGCGCATGTGGCTGTTCCAGCATTCCGGGATATCGGCGACATCGAGCGTGCCGTCCAGCAGCGCTCTCTCCATGCGGTAGCGCAATACAATGTGCGCCGGGTAGGAGAGTTCATCCGCGTCGATGCGGATACAGCCCGGCTTTACACCGAGCAGATAGTGGCGGTACGCCGCCCGGTCGAAAGGCCATCCCTGGCTGGAGAAAAGCGTCTCCAGGTAGTCGATGAAACCGGGGCTGCGCGCCAGCGCCATCTCGTAGAACAGGGCCATGCCCTCGTGCATGCTCATACCCCTGTCACGGCCCACTGGCTGGCTGTGCCATCGCGCGGGCAGTCCCGCATCGTAGGCGGCGTGGCCAAACTCGTGTATCGCGCCGAGCAGGCCCTTGCAGGCGTTGCGCCGGTCGTACGCCGTGGTAATCCGGATATCCTCGAAGCCGCCCTCGGTGAACGGATGCAGGCTCTGGTCGAGCCGTCCGGTCTGAAAATCGAAGCCGAGGTCGCGCAGCACCATACGGCACAGTTTCTTTTGCCTGCTCAGCGACAGTGCCGGTACGGGCCGGACCGGATGCACTTGCCGCGCCCGATCCTGCGCTCGCAGCAACAGCGGCGGCAGCGCGTCCTGCAGGGCGTCGAACAGGGTCTGGCACTGCTGCAGCGTACGCTCGCTGTCGTACTCGCGCAGCAGCGCCTCATAGGGCTCGCACCCGCCGATGTCGGCAAGGCAGGCCGCTTTCTCCCGCACCAGTTCCAGTACGGCGGAAAAACGCGGCGCAAAAGCGTTGAAATCCCGGCCCTGCCGCGCTTCGCGCCAGGCCGACTCGCAGCGCACACAGGCTTGCGCAAGCGCGCTGCGCAATGCATCCGGCAGGGCGACAGTGCGGTCGTACAGCGTGCGCATTTCGCGCAGATTGGCCTGTTCCCATGGCGACAGGCGCTGCGACGCCGCGACGGCATCGTCCAGCAGCCGCGGCACCCTCTGATCGGCCAGCACCGCCTGCATGCTGCGTTGCAATGCCGCCAGTTGCATGGCCCTGGCATCCGTGGACCCGGCGGGCATCACGACCGCAGTGTCCCATTGCAGCACGGAATCGATGCGTTTCAGGTAATAATACTGCGCGAATACCGTCTCCAGTTCGCGGTAAGCGTCGATGCCCTGCGCGTTCATCCCACCCTGACCGATACTGCGACGCTAGTGCCGCGCGGGTATCAGCGTTTCGCTGGCCACCGCCTGCAGGCCGGTACGCTCCAGGGCCGCGTTCAGTATCATCCGCAACAGCTGGCTGTATTCCATGTTCGCGTACTCGGCCATCAGGTTGAACTTGCCATCCCAGCACCAGCCCGGGTTCGGGTTCACCTCAAGGATTTTCGGTTGGCCCGCGGCATCACAGCGAAAATCGAAGCGCGCGTAGTCGCGGCATTCCAGGCGCTCGAACAACTGGCGAGAGGCGCTGACCATCAGGTTGCGCGTCTCTTCATCCACCTGCGCCTCGCGATAGCGAATCCTGGTCCAGTATGGTGAGTCGGGCATCCACTTCGACTCGTAGGACAGAATCCTGGGCAGGTCCTCCGGCAAGCCGCTGTAATCCACTTCCAGCAACGGCAGCGCTTCCAGGTTGCCGGGATTGCCGACCAGGCCGACACTGTACTCGGCGCCGGTGAGGTATTCCTGGATCAGGATCGGCACACCGGGGAGGGTCTCGCGCAAATACCCCATGTAGTCCAGCAGCTTCGCGGCATCGTGCACCACGGCGTCCTTGGTGATACCGATCGAACTGTCGCCGCAGGCCGGTTTCAGCAGCGCCGGAAAGATAGACGGCAGGGTCGCCGCCTGGTCGCTGGGGTTGTAGAAGGTCTCCAGCGGCACCGGTATATCCATGGCCGCGCAGATGGCGCGCACCTTGGCCTTGTCGTAGCACAGTGCGAGGGACCCCGGTGCGGCGCCGGTATAGGGAACACCGAGCATTTCCAGCAGCGCCGGCACGTGAAGTTCCAGCCTGGCATCGTTGTGGTAGCCCTCGTCGCACAGGTTCAGCACAAAGCCCGGCGGGTTATCCAGCAACTTCTGTATCAGGTTGTTGTGATTGTCCATGTAGCTGAACTCGAAATCGCCCAGTTTGGCCAGCGCGTCCTTCAGCACCTGGATGGTATGGAAGTCTTCCTCGTTGAACTTGCCATTGAGCTTGACCGTGTCCGGCAGACGCGGGTCACCCATTACCACGGTGACGGCGCGCTTGGGTACCGGCACCGCCACGCGGGCCTTTTTCTCGGGCCCGGTGGCGCTGAGAAACACGCGATTGGCCATCATGCCCAGGTCGTGCCCGCGGGTGGAATCCGCCTGCAGCGAGCCGTGGCAAACGATGTCGGTGAAGCCGAGATTGGAGAGTATGGAGCGCAGCTCGTCTTCGCTGTACAGGCGCTCGGCGTAGAACTGGTCGGCGATCACACCGACATTGGCCTGGGTGACGACCTCGCGGGAGACGATGCGCTTGCCGTTGGACGAGAGGGTGCGCTCCCGGTTGACGAAGTGCTCCTGGTCAATCCACTCCCAGGTGCGCGGTTCGAAATTGCTCGCCATCCAGTTTGCATCGACCACGTCCAACACCAGTTTGCCCCGTGAACGCAGCACGCGCATGATGCTGTGCAGCACTTCCAGGTCGTCCTCCTCACGCTCGAAATAGCCAAATGAATTGCCCATGACGATCACGCAGTCCTTGCTGTTTTCCGGCAGGTGGATACGCCGCGCATCGCCCTCGGAAAATTTGACCCGCAAACCCTCGCTGCGCGCCCGTTTACGCGCCAGGCGCACCAGGTACTGCGAGCGGTCGAAGCCGTGCAGGTGTTTGAATCCCCGACGCGCCAGTTCCAGCACATGCCTGCCCTGCCCGCAGCAGAGATCCAGCAGTTCGCAGTCCTCGTCGATATCCACGGCCTGGATCAGCATATCGATTTCAGCCCGGGTGTTTTCGCTGTTCTCGACCACGTCGCCATCCGTTTTGAGGTACACGGAGTTGAACAGTGTTTTCCACCAGTCACTGGGCAGATGACGCTCCAGATCGGAGACCGGGCCCAGGGTCCGGATCGGCCGGACACTCTCGTTGGTGGCTTTAGTGGATCGTCTGGACATCGTAGGACTCCTTGCTGCAAGAACCGCCCGGGTTGGCGAGCGGACACCATAAACCACAACGCCGGCAAATTGAATTACCGCGCATCAAGGCTCGCGATATTGCCACTTCTGCCCGGCGCAGGTTAATAAATCAATTGTGGAATAATTACATGCTGGACATGCTGGAGACGGGACTATACTCGCGCCACAAGTACCGGGCCCCGGGCTCGAGCCCCGACCCGTGATTCCAATACGGCTCCACGCTCTTCGGACACGCTGACCATGTTTCGAATTCGCCAGATTCACGACGCCTCCACTCACCAGAACCGGCTGGCTGTCTCCGCCGTGCTGAAAATCTATCAGGAGGCGTTCGACTACTATCCGGAGTACGCAGCCAAAATTGCCGCGATGATGAAGTTTCCCCAGGAGAAGGATTTTGAAGTGGTGCTGCTGGTGGCGGAGGGCCACAAGGAACGCATCCTGGGATTCGCGCTGAGCTTCTACTTCCCGAGGATTCGCTACGGTTACCTGGACTACATCGCCAGCAACCCCAATCGCAACACCCGGGGGTACGGCAGCGCCCTGTACGAGGCGACCTGCGAGTGGTTCTGGCACCGCAAGGCCAATGGCCTGTTCCTGGATGTGCCCACCGATGACCCCG
Source organism: Gammaproteobacteria bacterium (assembly GCA_030427485.1). Lineage (GTDB taxonomy): Bacteria > Pseudomonadota > Gammaproteobacteria > Pseudomonadales > Halieaceae > Marimicrobium. Next base: position 180,115 of record JAUICG010000005.1, on the reverse strand, counting down.
TGTTGCTGCTGGAGAAAAACAAACTGGCCGGCAACCGACGCCGGCTCGCCTTTTACGAACGCTTCGGCGCGCGACCGATTGCCAATACCGCCTATGAAAGCACGGCGCACAAGGCGAATGCGGGCGCGTTCACCTACCTGGTATTCGACGACCTGGAGACGGGCATTCCGCTCGCCCGCAAACAGTTGCGCGCGTTCCTGCGCCGCATGCTGGCGGTCAAGGGCAATATGGATGCGGACGACGCCAAACTCAAACTGGTGCTGGATTCAATAAAAGACGACCCGGTAATGCTGCGGCCGCCTCGCTATATAAAGAAAAAACACGAGGACGAGAAAGCCGGGCGGAAACCGCTGGAGTTTGTCACCACCGGTGACGCGCTGCAGATCCACCACCTGAAGGAAAAAGGCTACGTGGAGCGTCCCGCCCGCGTGCACGCCATCCTCAAGGGCCTGGACAGCATCCCGATGAAATCACTGAAACCCCGCCATTTCGCCGAGCGGCATATCCAGGCCGTGCACCACCCCGAACTCGTGAAGTTCCTCAAGCTGGGCCAAAAGAACCTGGGACCGGGAAAGCTGTTGTACCCGAATGTCTTTCCCGTGCGCCACGCGGACCGCGTGCCGCAATCCTGGGACAACCAGGCCGGCTACTTCTGTATCGACAACTTCACCCCGGTCACCAGCAACTGCTATCTCGCGGCGCGCAACGCGGTGGACGTGGCGCTGACCGCGGCGCAACGCGTCGCCCGCGGCAGTCGCCTGTGCTACGCGCTGTGTCGCCCACCGGGCCATCACGCGGAATCCAGGGTGTTCGGCGGCTTCTGTTATTTCAACAACGCCTCGATTGCCGCCCATTACCTGTCCCGGTCCGGCCGGGTCGCGCTGCTGGATATCGACCACCACCACGGCAACGGCTCGCAGGAAATCTTCTACCGGCGCAGCGACGTCTACGTGCTGTCGATTCACGGTCATCCCCGCCTCTGCTACCCCTATTTCTCCGGCTACGCCGAGGAGCGCGGGGAGGGCGAGGGCAAAGGCTACAACCGCAACTTCCCGCTGTACCCCGGCGTGGATGACCACAACTACGCGGACACGCTGGACAAGGCGCTCGGCGTGATCCGCGCCTTCCGGCCGGATTACCTGGTGCTGTCGCTGGGCTTTGACATCATGCAGGGCGACCCCACCGGCACCTTTGACGTCACGCCGCGCGGGATGTACCGCATCGGCAGGATGCTGGGCGATACCGGCCTGCCGACACTGGTCGTGCAGGAGGGCGGCTATTCATTGCGCAACCTGCGCTCCGGCGCGCTGGAGTTTTTCCGCGGCCTGACGCACCCGGCCTGAACCTGTGCGGCGGCAGGTAGGGTCCGAGTTTGAACGTTGACCTACGGCGAGAGCCTGAGAGGCAGGGTGCCGGTCGGGACACGCCAAAAAGCGCACGTCCTTGTGCAGGCTCGCGTGGCGACGTCCTGTCGCCACACGGTCCCGACCGGCACCCTGCCTCTCAGGCTCTTACAGTCAACGCTCAAACTTAGACACTATCCGCAAGTGGCCACGGTGGACAATCGCGGTGCAAGTATCTAATACTGCATCGCGCGGATGGCACAGTTTGCTGCTACAACACTAATTAACCGCCCAGGAGGAAATCCCCATGCCCGTATCGACTGAAATCCTGTCCCCGGTAGTCGCGCTGCTGATGCTGACCACTGTCGTGTGGGTCTGGATGTATATCACGCGTATCCCGGCCATCGGCAAGGCCGGCATGACACTGGACCAGAACCTGCCGAACGGCCAGCAGATGTCCGAACTGCCGCCCCGCGTGCGCTGGAAGGCGGACAACTACAACCACCTGCTGCAGCAGCCGGTGATGTTTTACGCGGTGGCGCTGACGCTCGCGTTGCTGGGCGCCGGCGAAGGATTGAACGTCACACTGGCGTGGTGGTACGTTGGCCTGCGCGTGGTGCACACGCTGCACCAGACGCTGTGGAACAAGATCGAGATACGCTTTGCTCTGTTTACGCTGTCCTCGCTGGTACTGTTTACACTGGTGGTGCGCGCGGCCCTGCTGGTGTGGTGAGCGGCGCGGACGCTAGCTGACCAGGCTCCTGCCACCGTCCACGGTGATCACCTGGCCGGTGATGAACGGCGCATCGGTCGCCAGGAAGCCGACGGTACGGGCGATATCCAGCGGCTCCCCGAGGCGCTTCAGCGGCGTCTGTCGCAGGGTTTTTTCACGCATCGCGGCGTCGTAGCTGTCGTCGCCCTCCGGCCACAGTATCGCGCCCGGCGCGATGCCGTTAACCCGTATGTCCGGCCCCAATTCCACGGCGAGACTGCGCGTCAACGCCGCCAGGCCGGCTTTTGTCGCGCCGTAGACATTGAAGTCCTGCAGCGGGAACTCCATGTGCACATCCAGGATATTGACGACGCTGGCATCCCCGCTGCGCATCGCCGGCAGCAGGCCCTGGACCAGGAAATAGGGGCCGCGCAGGTTGGCGCCAAGCAAGGCGTCGAACTGCGCGGGCGAACAGGAGGCGACGGGCGTGGGCAGGAAACGCGACGCATTGTTGACCAGCAGGTGAATGGCCGGGTAGCGTGCGAGCAACGCATTGGCCAGCTCGTCGAGTTGCGTCGCATCCGCCAGGTCAGCCTGGAACAGCCTGCAGGAATCGGGCCGCGTTGCGCACAGCTCAGCGGCCAGCGCCTGCGCGCTGTCGGCGGAGTGGTGATAGTGCAGCGCAATATCAAAGCCGATCGCGTGCAAATGGGTGGCGATCGCCCGGCCGATGCGCCTGGAGCCACCCGTCACCAATGCCACCCTGTTTACGCCAGGCGCCCCGCTCATGGCCGGGACCGGAACATCCGGGAAAACGCAACGGCTTCAGCACCGATCAGATTTCGTGCCCGACTGCGCTGTACACGGTTGGCCATTACAGTTGACTCGCAGCCGGTCAATCGTAGTACGCCGGGACTTTTTTCAGCGTGTCCGCCAGCGCCTTGTCGTGTTCTATCCATAACGTCGCGCCCGTTTCACTGAGCAATTTCTCCATTTTGTCCATGGATGCCAGCGTTTGTTCAGCGTCGTAATTGAATGTGGGCACCCGCCGCAGGGCGCGATTGGCCCGCGTGTGATACAGATCCCCGGACAGCGCGACTGGCCCGGTGTTTTCCAGCATTACCAGCAGGCTCTGGTGCCCGGGGGTGTGGCCCGGGGTGTAGATAAGCCGCACGCTGCCATCGCCGAAGACATCGTAATCGCCGTCTATCAGTTTCAAATCGGCCTGCTTCAGTCCGTCGTACAGGCTGGTATCGACGAATTCCCGCCCCTCGCCGAACGCATTGTCCCACTCCGCCCGCTGCATGATGACGGTGTTCTCCACCAGTTCATTGGCCGCCCCCGCGTGATCGAAATGCAGGTGGGAGTAGGCCGCGTACGTGATATCGGCGGGCTCTAGCCCCATATCCGCCAGCTGGTCGATGACCCAGCGGTCGTAGCGCATGGTCGGGCCCGCCGCGGCATCAGCGGGTTCAGCGCCCACCGCAGACTTGGGTAAACCGCCATCCCAGAAAAGAATGCCCTCGTCATGCCTGACAAGGTAACAGGGCACAAACAGTTCCCGGACATCCGACTCCCCGGGCTTGATATTGAACATCGCCAGGTCATCGAGCTGCGCGCTGCCGCAGTCGAACACGTAAAGCTTCGGCCCGGCGCTGGCCCAGCTGGAGAAGCCGAACAGGAGTGCCGCGAGGTATATCCGATATAGTCCCATGGTATTGCGTCCCTGTAGTCATCAGGAAAATTGGCCCATACCGCCCGGGCCCTCGTTACGAGGTTAGCATAGGTACACCGCGCACCCGAATATTCCGGACCCGTTGTGAACTTTGATAGCGTCGGCGCCTCCAATAGTGTACACATAGCTACCATTATAAAAAGCGGCCCGACACCCCATGCGTACGATCTCCAGGTTCCTCAGCATTGTTCTCACCGGTGGCATTCTGCTCGCCTGCTCCGACGGCAGCGACAGTCCGCAGCAGCCATCGCCCGGCGTCCTCTCCCAGGCTACTTTCAATATCCCCAGCAAAGCCACTCCGGCGTTCACACCGGGAACGCCGGGCGTGGTGGTGAACAGCGAAAAATTGCTGCGCCAGTTTGGTGGGGCCGAGATCAATTTTAACCAGGCCCGCTACACACGCTACTTTCTGTCGGACCAGGAGGCTATGCAGCCGGATGGTATCCTGGTGGTAATCCCCGGCTTCGAGGGTGGCGCCGCGAATTACTACCCGTTCGCCGGAAACCTGCTGCGGCGCGCCGCTGACGAGGCAAACCTGGTGCTGGAGGTGTGGGCGGTCGATCGCCGCTCCAATCACCTGGAGGACACGGTGGGACTGGACATTGCCGAAGAACTGAACGACCCGGTAGTCGGGCTGGATTTCCTGTTCGGCGATGCGCTGGGGCTGGCGCTCAGCCCGGCACTGGTGGAGGGTCCCAACCGCCGGGTCGTGTTCCACAACAGCAATGCGGACACCGCCTTCATTGCACAGTGGACCCCGCTGGTACATTCACAGGATATCGACGCGATCGTCGAGGCCGCCCGCGGCGCGGCGCGCAGCGGCAATGTTTTTCTCGGTGGCCACTCCGCCGGCACCGGCTACACCGCGCGGTATGCGGCAACCGATTTCAACCTTGCCGGCGGCGCGCCGGAGCCCGGCTACGGGAAGCTTCGGGGGCTGGTCCTGCTGGAAGGAGGCGGCGCCAGCCTGTCAACGGAGCCGGTTGACGAGGCAACGCTGGACCTGATCGAAGCGCGCTTCGACGGGGGCCTCTACGGCGCCGTGCGCGACCAGGCGCCGCGCTGTATCGACGGCCAAACCGCCTGCACCGTCGCAACCGCTGCCGCCGATTGCGGTGCGTTCGCGAATGCATCCTGCGTGGAGCCAGAACTCGCCTATTCCGAGGTTCCCGGGCTGCTGTCCACGCAGCTCTTTGCGGTATCCGAGGTTAACGCGCTGGATGCGTCCCTCAACGATGAAACCACCCCCTCGCTGTTGCAGCACGACTTCAACGGGATACCCGGTAACAATGTGATCGAGCAGGTGCCGCAACTGAGCATCCTGACCGCGCTGGTCGGCAATACACCCGCGTCATCCATTGCCCTGTTGGGCAAGTTTATCGACGATGACGGCATCGCGGCCGCCGCTGCCAGCTTTCTCGCCACCTCCGTGGGTGCTGAGGGGCCCGTTGTCGACGGCATCGCGACATGGCTGAGCAAGAACGAGGCGCAACCGGCGGCGGCACTGACCGACAACGGCCCGCCGCCGCGGTCGCTCGCCGAGACAGGCAAGTGGGGACAGGAGGTCGAGGCGACCGACCTGGAGAACAGCATCGTACCGGGGTTTTTTCGCGGCGCCACCAATTTCCTGGACTGGTACTACCCTTCCTCCGGCCTCGGTGTCACCAGTGGGCTCGGGCTTGATACAACGGCGCTCTCCGCGCCACCGCCGCGGGGCCGCGGCCGCGCCGACATCGACAACCGCACCCAGGCGGCGAACATCGATATACCGGTGATCGGGTTCGGGGGCAGCAACGGGCTGACACCCGTCCCCGCATCCTGGCTCCGCTTTGCCGCCGCCATCGGCCCCTGTGCGGCGCCGAGCTGCGACGGCATCACGCCGCGGGTGCTGGATGAGAGCAACCCGAGCGAGGCCTTTCCCTCCTTCGGCGATGTCAGTGGCGGCTTTGAGACGTATATATCGGAAGGCTATGCACACCTCGACATACTCACCGCCGATGATGACGAGACGAACAATGTGATCCGTCCGCTGCTGGCGTTCATCAATCGCAACCTGCAGTAGCAGCGACTGCAACATCCCGCGGTGCTCCCCCGAGCATTGCCCTGATCCTGCTTTTAAAGGAGTAACACGTGTCAATTCTCGATAAATTCAGACTGGACGGCAAAGTAGCCGTCATTACCGGGGCCGGTAAGGGTATCGGCGCGGCCATCGCCAAAGCGTTTGCGGAGGTCGGCGCCGATGTGGTGATCGGCGCCCGCACTGTTTCCGACCTGGAGACTGTGGCGCGGGAGGTCACCGCATTGGGCCGACGGGCGCTGGTGGTGCCGACCGACGTGCTGGACTTCGCACAGTTACAGAACCTGGCCGAACGCACGATGGCGGAGTTCGGGCGCATCGATATTGTCGTCAACAATGCCGGCGGATTTCCGCCCAAGCCGGTGTCGCAGACCTCCGCGCGCGAGTTCGAGGGCGCTTTTCGCTTCAACGTGACCACCGCCTTTGAGCTGTCACGTATCTGCGCACCACTGATGGTGGAGTCCGCCGGCGGCGGTAATATCCTCAACATTTCCTCGATCGCCGGCCACAAGCCCACTCCCTGCTTCTCGGCCTACGGTACCGCCAAGGGCGCGCTGTCCCTGCTGACGCAGGAACTGGCACAGGAATTCGCCCCGAAGGTACGGGTCAATGCCATCGCCGTGGGTTCCACCAAAACAGATGCGCTGAATACGGTACTTACGCCCGAGATCGAGCAAACCATGGTCGACCTGACACCGATGGCGCGGCTGGGCGAGGTGGAGGATATCGCGCTGGGCGCGCTGTACCTTTGCACGCCGGCGGCGGGCTATGTCACCGGCGAAATCCTCGGCGTCAATGGCGGGCTGGAGCGGCTCAACATGCAAATGCCGCGCGCCTGGGGCGGCACGGGCTAAATTTGTCCACAATTGACTGTTTTTCCAGCCTGAAATCGCACTACACTGGGAGAATCGGCGATCTGAGCAGGAGTCCAGAACATGTCAACCGCATCACTGACACCCGGCGATGTCCCCGTGCTGCCCCGCAACAGGGAGTTCGATATCGCCCGCAGCCTGGCGGGAGACTGGTTTGACAACCACCCGTTCAAGACCGCCTGGTTCAACGCGATGTCGATCACCTTTCCGCTGGGCGAAAAGTTTTTTATCGACAGCGTCAGGCATTTCTCCGACCGCATTGACGACCCCAAGCTCAATGACGACATTCGTGGCTTTTGCGGGCAGGAGGGTTTCCACCGCCGCGAACACCAGCGGTACAACGAAGCGCTGTGCCGCCAGCGAGGCTACGACCTGGAGGTAATGGAGGGGCGCCTGGAGAACAACATCCGACGCGCCTACCGCTTCATGTCTCCACTGCAGCGGCTGGCGGCCACGGCCGCGATGGAACACATCACCGCGATCATGGCCGAATCGGCCCTCAGCGCGGATCACCCGATGCTCGACAGGGCCGACGGCGCGATGCAGGACCTGTGGCGCTGGCACGCGGCCGAGGAAATGGAACACAAGGCGGTCGCGTTCGACGTCTACCGCGCGGTCGGTGGCAGCGAGAAGATGCGCCGCAACGCGATGCGCCAGGCGACGTTTTTCCTGATGATGGACGTGCTGATGGGCCTGGTACACATGCTCAGGAAAGACGGGAAACTGTGGAATCTGCGCCTGTGGCGCGATGGCTGGACATTCCTGTTCGCCAGGGGCGGTATCCTGCGCCGGATATGGCCTGCCTACAAGGAGTTCTACCGCGAGGGCTTTCATCCCTGGGACAGGGACACCCGGTCATTGCTGCAATCCTGGAAAGACGGCGAGTTGGTAGCGGCATAGGTCCCGGCGCACGACCAGCGGGAACAGCTTACTTGGAGATGTTGATCAGGTCGCTGGGCTCGACGTAAATATGGCTGAGGCACTCACCCTCTTCCTCATTCCACTGATCGATGTCGCCCATCCTGCAGCGCGCCGCATCGTGCACCCTGATGTGTGATATTTCCTGGCAACCGATACGCTCGAACTGGACGTCGGTGTACTTGTCGTTGGTCGGCTTGATGGACGCGAAGGCGATGGACTTGCTGTCGTAGATCACGCCCTCCTTGTTCATCACGGTCAGGCGCGGCACCAGCGTACTGATCCTGTAGCTCAGGTTGTTCTGCAGGCGAAACTGCAGTTTGCAGGCCTTGCCCATGTCCCATATCCGCGTCACGGTAAGCACCGCGCTGACGGACGGGTCGCCCTGGGTAATTTCGGCAAACTCCCAGGTGTTATCCGCTTTCAACACCACTGTGCGCCCGTCGACCGTTACCGCGGTGATGTCCGTTTCTGACGACAACGCAAAACCTGCGCCGGTCAGGAAGATAAAAAACAGTGTGGAAGTGATGATTCGCCTGATCGTTGTGACTGCCATGCCTGTGTCTATTCCAGCCGGGTTAATGGTTCGGTGATGCCTAGAGGGTAGCGCCACAACATGGCGCGCGCAATACCCACCTCGAAGCGCAGGAAGCCGACAGGCCGCGTCAGTCCGCGCAGCGCTCGGGCAGGTACTTCTCGTCAATACCAACGAGGCCGCAGGACCAGTTCACTGAAACCCCGACCTCGGCACTGCTGTCACCGGCGACGTAGAGGTACTGGTCGTTGATACTGTCGCCCGGAATGACGCCGGGGCGGAAGTACACTTCGATGACGATATCGTGATCTTCCGTCTCACCCTTTAACTTCACACCCTCGACAAACTCCGGCGGCGCGAACATTTCGGTCTGTATGGACTCCAGTTCAACCTCCGTCCTCGGAAAGCGATTTTTGACGCTGTAAAACTCCCTGAGCTTCGTTTTCGTATCGCCCACGATGCTGAACGCCTCCGCCATCTTGGAGCGCACCACAAAATCCTGGTACTTGGGCACCGCCACCGCGGTAATTGCGACAAGCGCCACAATGACCAGCAATACCTGGACAGCCCCGATGCCGCTTTCACGCATTTTCATTGTTATATCCCTGCCTGTTCTCGCGAACGGCCAGACTATCGCAAAACGCGGGATAACCCCAGCGTACTTGTTCACATTGCGAGGAAAGATCGGGAGAGAAAGTGGCGGCCCGCTGTGGCCACGCCCGGTCGGGACAAGAGACTCAGCGGTTGTGGGCCACCGCCTGCTGGCGCGCATCCCACTGCTCGCGATACTCGGCGCATTGCGCGCGATCGAGAGCACCCGACTGCTGTTGCCAGGCGAGCATGATGCAGGTCTTCTTCGCGCTGAGCGTGTTGCTGAAGCCGCTGGCCGCAACCATTTGCGATCCCTGCCCCACGGACGCTCGCTCAATGACGAGCGTGGCGCCGAACATTGCCACACCCAGCACCAGCGCCGTGATGATACAGCGCGTTTGCGCGGGAAGGCCTGTCTGTTTGGTATCCATGGCGTTATAGTAGGCAACTCATGTGTCAAAATGGTTGCCGTTGCGTGAATCTTTTGTGACAGGAGCCGCGCAGAAGCGGGCAGGCAATGTCCATCTGCGACAATACAGACAATCGACACCGGGACATTCTCATGCGGCGCATCCCCCATCAGTTTCTGGCCGTCATCGCGGCACTCACCCTCACCGCGCTGCAGTTACACAGTGGAATAAACGGCAGTCATGCCTCGTCCGGTGGATTCAGGACGATCGGCGAGTTTACGGTCGATGGCAATGCCGAGATCATGCAGGCGGCGGCGGACGGCATGTTCCTGGTGCATACCAACAGCGAACGCAACAGTATCGATGTTGTCGACCTCACTGACCCTGCCCGTGCCAGGCGGGTAAGCTCGCTTGATATGCCAGGAGAGCCCACCAGCGTCGGTGTCAGCCCGGACGGCGACTGGGCGATGGCCGTGGTGTACGCGAGCAAACACAAGGCCGGTAAGAAGCCGGTCGACCCGCGCCTGTCGGGCGTGCTCGCATTGATCGATTTGCGCGACCCGGCCGACGCCGTGGTCACCGCCCTCATCGGCATCGGTCACCATCCCGACAGCATCGCGGTCGCCGCCAACGGTGACGAGCTGGTCGGCATTATCGCCATCGAAAACGAACCGATGATTGTCGTCGACGGCAAAGTCGTGGATGACGATGCGCCGGGCAACCCCGATGACCTCAGTGCGAAAGGCGCGATACAGATTGTAACGATTGATCCGGCTCGCCCCAATCACTACAGCCTCACGACCCTGCCGCTCGAAAGCGCCCTGTTGCGCGGCGCACAGATGCTGTATGTCGATGACCCCCAACCGGAGTATGTGAGCATCGCTCATGACAACAAGCTCGCGGCGGTCTCGCTGCAGGAAAACAACGGCATCGTTCTGGTAGATTACCTGGCGGCCGAAATCGTCGGCGCCTTCAATCTCGGCGTGGTATCCCCGCGCCCGGCAGACCTGGTGAATGACGACGAAGTGTCCCTGGTGCAGCGCTATCCCACGGATGCCGACGGGGAAGCCCTTGCGGGTACCCGTTTTCCCGATGCGATCAGTTTTACGCCCGGCCAGCAGTTCATACTCAGCGCGGATGAAGGCGAACTGCCCCTGACTGGGGGTCGCGGCTTTTCGATCTGGACGTCAGGCGGCGAATTTGTCTGGGACGACGGCGGTGAAATAGACCGTCGCGCCAGCGAACTGGGTCTGTACCCGGACGACCGGTCCGATATCAGGGGTATCGAGATGGAGGGAATTACCGCCGCCCGTTTCGGCACACGCGACTACGCATTTGCCGTTGCCGAACGCGGCTCGTTTGTCGTCATCTACGACATCAGCGACCCGCGAGCACCTGTATTTGTACAAATGTTACCGACCGGCAAAGGACCGGAGAGCGTGGTGGCGATTCCACAGCGCAACCTGGTCGCCGTCGCCGCGGAAAAAAGCGGCTCAATCACTATCATCGGCCACAGCGATGACGGGGTGTAGGCGCACAGCCGGACGTAGCTGGCCACCGCGATCTGTTCTTCCTGCCTGACGGTGGGCCTGTGCCGAGCTCGCCTATTTGCGCTTTTTGGCCAACTGATCGGCCTTGGCGGCGAGCTCCGGGTTATCCCGATAGAAACTCTCCCAGTATTCCACGCCGAAGTTCTCCATCGCACTGCTTTCGCCGGTAGTGAAGTTGATATTCTCCAGTGACACCACACCGGATTTAACGTGCACGTTTACAAAGGAATCACGGGGCGTATTGCCCATCCCCGTGGCGAGGTAGGTCATATCCGGTTCCTGGAGAAAGAAGGTCTGTAAATACTTCCTCCCGCCGCCAATATCACCGGAAATCAGGAAGATGCTTTTGCTGCTGGACAGAGGCTCTAGCAGCGGCTTCAGGTCGTCGAGAAAAAAACGGTAGTTCGGCGGCGGCATGATGGGATGGCGGTAACGAAACAGCACCTCCATCGCGGGGTTGTCATTGTTATAGCTCCAGAACACCTTGTGTGTGAGCACGAAGATATTCTTCAGCGAATCGTCCGCGGCCGCATCGGCCAGCAGAGCCTTCACCCTGTCCCAGGCCGCGCCGCTCACAATCGGCACCCGCCCCGTGTCGAGGAAGATGAAGAGTTCGCTACCCAGCCGAAAATGGTAATTCGTTTCACCGAATTCCCGCTCATAGCGCTCGACATCGTGGCTGGCGGGCGTTTTCGTACCGTCCGGCAAGGGGTCAGCGCCAATCTGGGTATCGTGATTGCCCACCGCGTTGAAGAACGGGGCCGGAATATTCTCGCTCACCCATGCCTTCACCGCCACCAGCCCTTCCTCTTTCAGGTTGTAATACAGGTCGCCAAGCGCGATCACAAACGCGGGATCATCGCCAAACAGCCGCTCCACATGAGAGCGCATTACCTGGTTCGGTTCATAGGTTCCCGGACGGGAGCGGAGGTGACCCACAACCACGAAGCTGTAGTCGGACCAGTCATCTTCGGGGTTTACAGCGAGTTGGTTGAAACACGACTGATGCGGAATTTCCTGGCAGGTGTCAGCGCTGCCATGGCTACTCCAGAGAACAAACAGCGCCAGCAGCAGGCTGCAAAAAAAGGGGGTCGGGGATTTCGTCATCTCTCCTCCAGGCGTTGTACTCCGATTCGAACCCCGATATCTATCAGCGCCTGTCATCGCTGCGCAGTATTGCGGCGGGGAGAAAGGCTCACCAAATGCGGATCTGCTCAAGTTTGAACTTGATCTTTCGGGTATCCGGGTTACTCGGCTTCAGGTCACGCGGCGACATGGGGTTAAGGTGCTGAAGCTCTATTCGCAGGGCGGGAGAATCCTCGAGACCCGCAGGAAGATCCACCGTAAGATTCAGCAAGGGTTTTTCACTGAGTAGCTGTCCGTTCACCAACAGGCGCGTGGGCTCCTCGCCGTTGAAATAGGCACCCTGGATCTGCAGTTGCCGCGGCCTGCTGCCCTCGTCCAGCCGGATATACATCGATGAGCGCTTGCCCAATGACCAGACACCATTTTCAGTGATGGCGCTCCACCCCTTATCCAACAGTATGTAGGGCTCTATTTCGTCGGCCCGCAGGTTTTCCGGCGGCATCGGCTGCAGCAGGGCCACGTAGGCCGCGTATTCATCCACGCCGCGGGCAGCTTCCCTGGCCTGTTCCGCAAGCGCCTTTTTTTGTTCCGCGACAGGGCTGGCATCGCCGCCAAGCACCACCGTCGAGTAAAGCAGGGCGAGCAGGACTACAGCGCGCATACGGTGTCCACGCCAATGACATACTTGGAATGACGAAACACCCGCCCCGGCATTCCCGCGAGCAGCTGCGCCGCCTTCCTGGACTTGCTCGTGGGGTATTTGAATTCGATCACCACATCGACCAGCGACGCCCGGGTGCGCGACGACCTGATCGGGTAGAGACTCTGGTAGCGAATATTGCGATCAATCGTCATGCGGATATCCGGCGCGATTTCATAATATTCACGTAGATACTGCACGTGCAGGCTGGGAAAGAGATTGCATTGCCTGGCTACCGCGAGGCTTCTTGCATTGCTGCGCAACAGTCGATTGGCGACACTGCGATCAAAGGGTAGCGCGCCGGAGGGGTTGTCCAGCCCGATAATCAGCTTGTTGGCGAGCTTGCCACGCTTGTTTTTGAGTTCAAGCACCATGTTGTCGGCGGCATCGTTGTACCACCGGAGCCTCAGTTTGCCGCGCTTGCTGATGCCGGAGACGTTGTCCTGATAGTCATCAAACTCGCTGGTGTCCAGGTACACCGAATGTATCACCCGGTCCGCATACTGTTGAACGGGGTGCAGGCCGGCTCTTCGCAACCAGCTTTCAAACTCGACATACTGCGCGCGCTGGTAAGGTACTTTCACCTCGTAGCGAAAGTCATTGCGTTGCAAACTGTTACTCTGTGGCAAAACCTGCCTCCACGAGCTGCTGCTTGTTGAAGTTCGTAACCGGTTGGGTGACGCCGTCTATCACTATCCGGCTGCCCTTCTGGTTGGTGGCCAGGAAGGTGTAGTTGTTGAAGGTGCAGTCAATACATTCAATCGAGGCGCTGCCGTATTCGCTCTTCTTGATGTAGGTAATCAGGGCGCTGCCGGAAATGTTATCGAAAGTGCTGTCCCTGACCACGGCGACGGAGAGGTCCTTGCTGGCGACGCCACTCGAGGAGCCATCGATGACCACGCCGCTCGCGTCGAGTTTTGATTGCTCGCCGACAGAGATCGATTTATCGCCGATTTGTCTGAAATTGACATTCTCCAGGGTCAGCGAGGTACCTGAAACATCCACCGCATCATTGTCCGTCGCTTCGAACAGTGAGTCGCGTATCAGCCCCACAGAAAAATCACTGTCGAAACCGTCGAAGGCCGTGCCCCTGATCGTCGAATGGGTGATGGTGAAATCCGCGCGCACAATGTTCAACGCGTCCTCGCAATGCATGTTCTCGAAGGTGGCGTTGTCGATATCCACGTCGCTTTCATAAAACGATATGCAACCGGTGATTCCGTAGTAATCCTGTCGGTTGGCAATGGTGGTATGGCCTATGCCCGTCAGCAGGGCATGCTGTACTTTCGACCGCGACTCCGCCTGGGAGACCAGTATCCCACCCCAGGCGCCAACGCCCTGGAAACCGGGCATGGGGGTAACCTGCACACGGGCGGGCGACTCCGCGGTACCCAGCATGAAAAAGGGACCCCGTACTTTCAACGTCGCGCCGTTCTCCATTTTCAGCAACGACCCCGCCTCCAGGGTGACGGACCAGCCCTTGTCGAGCTCCAGGCTGCGCTCTATCGTGTGCTCCCCGGGGCCGAAGACGATACTCCTGTCCGCTTCATCGAGGCGCACGCCCGCGTTGCCAGACAAAGCCTGCCGGAAGTCACGGTCAAAGCCGGTAATGTGATTCCTGAACTGGGTGACCGCCATCTCGGTCAACGTCTGCCCCTGGTGCTCGAACGAGACGGTTACCTTTGTGTCATCGGTGTAGGGCCGGTCGAGACCCAGTTCGACAATATGCCCGGGCGCGTTGACATCGTCCCCGCGCTGGTAGGCCGGCAGGACCGCCAGCTCTGCGACCACATCTTCCTCACCCGCAGCGTCTTGCAGAAGGACCTGTACATTGGACAGCGGGTGCGCAGAAAGATTTTTCAACTCCAGCGCCATGCCGTCACCCTCGGGGAACAAAAAGGCCCGCACATGCGAGTACAGCGGTGCGTCGGGCCACTTTCTGACAAAGGGACTGCTGTTATTGTTCACCACGCGTTTGAGCGACCGGAGTTTCATATGATCGAGAAAATAGGAAAGGTTATTGAGCAGGTTCCGGGTGAACAGAATCCTCGTCGGCATCTGCTCCATTGCCAGCACTTCCAGCAGCGCAACCTGGGATTCCTGGTACTGCTGTTGCCATTCCGGACTCGAGTAGGTCTGCAGCAACTCCTCGGCAAACTCCAGAACATAGCGCTGGAAATCGGGGTCACCCGACAGGAAGGGCGCAGCCAGGCGATCGCAATTCTCTGTCTGGGGAGTGCGCTGGTGGGGTACGGGACCGTTATCGAAAGCAATCGGCTCCAGCAGGTTGGTGGTGGGATTGAAGTAGAAGCGCCGGTTGTGAGCCGCGTGCCCATGGCAGCCGTACCAGGTGTTCATCAGCACCCACCAGCGCGCCACCTTCTGCACATCGTATACCTCACCCGCTGACAGTTTGCCATCCATGAAATCCCGGTACAGAGACATCGCACGCACAGAGTTGTTCGTCGCGGTGGAACCGGGCACGTAGGACGGCGCGCCAAACTGCGAGATCGGCAGGTCGCGCATGATGATATGTGCGCTGTCTTTTCCGGGTGCTTGCGGGTCGCCAGTGGTATTGGTCCGCACGTTGAGATCCCGCTGGCGCCACATCAGGTCTTCGTCGAGGATGACGATAGGTCCCTCGCGCCTGGTCTGCGCTTCCAGCAACTCCTTGGAGAAATGTTCTTCCAGAGCCATCACGCCGATCGCATAATCATTAATACGCACGTCGACAAAACTGTAGCGCGGCGCAAGTATGCCCCAGCGGCGCATTTCATCCATCAGCAGCGGTTCAGCCTGGTATTCCCGCGTCAAGGGATGCTGTATGGAAAAGCGCTTCATGCCGAAAACGTAGCCCTGTTTTCGGATCTTGATGCGAAACGAAATCTTCGTCGGGTGTTCAATATGGTCCACCCAGTCGCCTTTCAGTCGCAGCTCGGCCTTCAGTTTATGCGTGGGCTCTCCGTTGTCAGCGATAACGGTCGCGTCCACCCAGTCCCCGTCTTCGCCGATCAGGATTTGCCCGGGCTTGTCCAGCGTCTCCTGGCGCTTTTTGTACAGCTTCTTGAGCGCGCCATCAGTGAGGTAGATGTTGAGAATGGGCAAAGTTTGCTTGTCGAACTTCTCGCGCTGCACCGACCACTTGAGGTTGGACATATCGCGCAGTATATCGCCCGACAGTACGCACAGCGGATCATCCTCCGTGCACTCGGGCAAGTCCGTCTCCTGCAGGTCCTCCTTGAGCTGGTTTGGCGCCACAATCAGCAGCAGCGCCACCAATAGCGGGACTAGAAGGAGCGCCAGTCGAATGCTTTTCGCGGACAAACCGGTTTCTCAGGTGATAACGCGTGCATTGGAGGTCAGCGAAATCTCGAACTCCACCCCGAGCCCGGCAAACGCGCGGCGCAGTTCGTCAACGCTGGCAAGCTCGATACGCAGCGTGTCGATCAGCAGTTCTATGCGGTCGCCACTTCGGTACAAACGCTTCAACTTGTAGGTAAAGGACTGCTGCTTCAACAGCTGTTCAACATCCGCCAGGTCGAGCGACTTGTCCTCCGGCAAATGCAGTATCACATCCACCAGGTTGCTGTTGCTGGTCAGTATCTGCTTCTTGGTCAGTGCGAAGGGAACGAGGACCGCCACGATCACGATAAAACCGACGACGGTCACCATGACCTGGTTGGCGCCCAGTCCGAGACCAATCGCGATCGCGACAAAGATATACAACAGTTCTTCGGGTTCCTTGATCGGCGTGCGAAAGCGCACGATGGACAGTGCGCCTACCAGGCCGAGCGACAATGCGATGGACGATTTGATGATCGTGATGATGATGATCATGGCGGGTATCAGCAGCAGGAACATCGGCAGGTACTGGTTGTGGTCCACCACCAGCCTGGTGGATCGCGAGATGATAAATGCCCATATCACTGCCAGCACGAGGCCGATGCCCATATTCCTGAGCAATTCCAGTAACGGTATATCTATAACGGCGTAGGGATTCGCAAAGTCCACCAACTTCTCCTGCTTAAAAAATTATTGATGTAATCAAATGGTCATCAAACCATCATCTTCTTGTAGTAATGACGCAACCTGCGCATGGTATAAAAAAGGCATATCGAAGTATAGTATCGCAAACCCCGGGATGAGAACTGGTGCCCATATTCCCACCCCGATGACAGTTTTATGACACCGGCCGGGCTTATACCCCGTTCTCCGGGGTCCGGCCCGCCGGCAGCACCGACGTCGTAAAGGCGCTGCGCGCCCACAGGCTTGCCGGTAAGCACCATCTCCGCCGCGGTGGCGCGCCCCGCCAGGCGTGCTCGAACCAGTGACCGTCCGGCCCCGAGGCAAGAATCACGACCCTCGCGCCGGACTCCCGACACTGCCTGAGACGCTGTGCCAGCGCATCGACCGCCGCCCAGCAGAGCTGGTTGCGACGCGCCGGATCGCTGAACGTCAGGACGGCGACACTGCCGCCGCTCCAGCTTACATCGATGCGATGGCTCACGGGGCCGGGTCGGGCCTAACCGGGAAATCGGTCGAATTTGGGCAGATCGTCCGGCAGATAGTGGAACGCCTGCTTCTCTATGCAGTAAAAAGCCATATCCGGTGTACCGTACAGCGTGGGATCGTCCATGGTGCCGACCTTGAGAATCAGCATATCGGGCAGAGCCGGGGGCAGGCTGGCCAGCGAGGTGCCGCAGTCGGGGCAAAACTCGCGCCGCACGGGTGATTCGAGATCGCTGCGAGAATACGCTTTGGGCTGTCCCTGGGTATAGCGAAAGCCGCTGAGCGGCATCGCCAGGGCGACATTGGCGCCGCCGCCCGAAATGTACTGGCACTCACGGCAGTGACACAACCCGCGCATCAGCGGCTCGCCGTCGGCCTCATAACGAATGTTCCCGCAGTAGCATCCACCGGTTATCTTCATAGTCGCATTCCTCCATCGGGGTCAGAGTACAAATTCTGGAACTTAATGCCGCTTCCTGGCCTCCAACACTGTAAACCACCACTGGCGATGTCGCCAGATGACGCGAGATGCTGTATATTCGCGCGCCCGCAAACATGATACCCAGGCCGACACGATGAACTACCCGCACAGACTCAGCGTACTGCTGGCACTTTCTCTGCTGGTCGCCTGCAGCGACGGCAACAATGACAATAACGTGGTGGTCGAAACCCGGCCCGCCCTCGAACTCAGCCTGAGCCCGGCACCCATCGAATTGCCCGGCATCGAGGCGGATTTCGCCGAGGATGTGCGCTACGGGGACGCCGAGCGCAACCTGTTTGATATCTACCTCCCCAGGTGCGACGCGCCCACCCCCCTGGTCATCTATATCCACGGCGGCGGCTTCACCGGCGGCGACAAGGGGGGCGCTCATGAAAATGGCGCCGCCATCCGCGAGTTGCTGCAATCCTGCGTCGCGTTCGCCACCATCAACTACCGCCTGTTGAAAGTACCGTCGCAGGCGGAGGGCGTGTCCTCGATCGTCGAGCAGGGTGGGGTTCTCCCCTCGCTACAGGATGCGGCGCGCGCGCTGCAATTTATGCGCTACCACTTCGCCAGCCTCAACCTCGACCCGGAAAACGTCGCCGTGTACGGCGGCTCCGCGGGGGCCGGGGCCAGCCTGTGGCTGGGGACGCACGACGACATGGCGGATCCGGACAGCGAAGACCCCGTGCTGCGCGAATCGACACGGGTGAAAGCGGTGGGTGCGCTGGCCACCCAGTCCACCTATGACCTGCTGGTGTGGGAGGACGTGCTGCTGCCGATCACCAGCGGCCTGGAGAGCGTGCTCGGTGGCACGGACATCCCCACAGTGGCCCAGGCTGTCGGCGCCACCAACTACCTGCTGACCTTCCTCGGTGTGGACAGCGTGGCGGGAATCTTCACCCCCGAGAACGAGGCCTACCGCGCCAACGTCGATATGCTGGCGTTGATGGATGCGGGAGACGCGCCAATCTACGTGCACAACTTCGAGACCGGTTTCAATGACCTGCTCAACATGTTCCTGCACCACGGGCTGCATGCGCTCGCGGTTAAAGCACGTGCCGACGAGGTGGGTCTCGAGAGCGTCGCCTACAGCGAAGAACCGGGCTACGAACTCACCGACCCCTCGGGCGAGGGCCTGGTCTCCTTCATGCTGCGCCATATCAACTGAGGATTCGGGTTACACTGGGGCTGGTTTTTACACCCCGGTTATCCAGGATCCAGACGATGAACGACGATATCAACCCCTTTGCCACGGAAGACATCACACCCCCGTTTAACGACGAATGGGTGGCCAAGCGCCGGGTGGCCGATGCCATCAAGCAGCTGACCGAAGCGCTGGTGACCAGTTCGCCCAACATCGACACCATGCACGCCATCGCCGGGCAGCTCGAGGTCACCGCCGAGGAGTTTCGCGGGTCACCGCGCATCTACGGCCGCTTCGACTGGTCCGCCAGCGGCGAGCACGGCAACTTCGGCCAGGTCAGCCATGAGCTCAACCCGATGGCCGGCTGGAGCAACCCGATTGCGCCGCCGGTGAACAACTGGATCGAGGGCGACCTCGCACTCGGCACCTGCCAGTGCGGCTGGGCCTACGAGGGGCCGCCCGGCAGCGTGCACGGGGGCTTTGTCGCGGCCATCTTCGACCAGTTCCTGGGCATGGCGCAGGTGCTGGGCGGACAACCCGGGATGACAGGCTACCTGCACGTCAACTACCACCGGCGTACGCCGCTCAATACCGAGTTGAAACTCGAGGCAAGGCTGGTAAAGGTGGAGGGCCGGAAGACGTTTATGCGCGGTGAAATGTACGCCGAGGGCGTGATGACAGCCAGCGCGGAGGGCCTCTTTGTGGAACCCAGGGGCGGCATGCAGGTCATCCGTACCCAGCAACCCGCGGCGCCGCAACAGGACTGAGCGGCGCTCGCTCACCGGCTGTGCGCGCGGCACAGCCATGCGATCAATCCAGCAGGCCGCCGTGATCCGGCGCGGGCCGGGCGCGCTGGTTGTACAACAGCGAGACGATCCGGTTTATTTCCTGCTCCGGGAGTTTGGAGTAATCCTGGGTCAGCTCGCTGCCGACGGCCATACCCCGCTGTAACGCGGGCCGCTCTGCCAGCGCGTTCAGCCAGCGTTTGAAATACCTGAACTCATCGATATC
Organism: Gammaproteobacteria bacterium; assembly: GCA_030427485.1. Lineage (GTDB taxonomy): Bacteria > Pseudomonadota > Gammaproteobacteria > Pseudomonadales > Halieaceae > Marimicrobium. Next base: position 160,438 of record JAUICG010000005.1, on the reverse strand, counting down.
TATCCCCTGTGCCTCCCAGGCGACGCTCCAGGGATAACACGCCATGTCGGCAATGGTGTAGTTGTCTCCGGCCAGGTAGCGCCGGTCGTACAGCCGGTTGTTCATCACCCCGTACAGGCGGTGCACTTCATCGTCGAAACGGCGCAGCGCATAGGACTGGTCTCCCTGGCTGTCCCTGAGCCGCGCGAAGTGGCCGCGCTCCCCGAACTTGGGGCCCTGGTTCGCCATCTGCCACATCACCCACTGGTACACTTCCCATTTCTCGCGCGGGGTACTCCCGCCAAACTGCCCGGTTTTTTCCGCCAGGTACATCATGCAGGCCCCCGACTCGAATACCGACAGCGGCTCACCCCCGTCCGCCGGGGCGCGATCGACAATCGCCGGCATGCGGTTGTTCGGGCTGATGTGCAGGAATTCGTCCTCGAACTGCGCACCACGGCCGATTTCACAGAGGATCACGGTGTAGTCAATGCCACACTCCTCGAGCTGGATGGTGAGCTTTTTCCCGTTGGGCGTGGGCCAGTAGTGCAGGTCTATCATGTCGGGTACGCTCGCTATGCGGTGGATTTCGCTACCTTTACCACTTTACGCGCGCATGACAAAGCGTGGCAAGTGCCGCTGCCGCGACGCAGATAATCAGCGCCACACGGGCTGCCAGACTGTATAGTGGACTCGCACAGACCCCGACGGAGAATCCACGCCATGCGCGCAGCAAAGAAAATCGCCATCGCCCTGCTTGCCGGCCTGCTGCTGTTGATCGTCGCCCTCGATATCTGGGGCGCATTGACTCTGGGCAGCATCACCCCCGCCGCCAACCCGGTGATAGACGAGGATGCCAATAAGGTGGTGATGGTGTTCGGCGCGACCGGATCGGTCGGCGACGGCCTGCTCGAGGCCGCCGTGGAAGACCCCGATGTAGAGAAAGTCTACGCGGTGACACGGCGCAGTTCACCGCGCATCGAGGCCGGGGTGGCCGCGGGAAAAGTGGAAATGCTGCTGCACGAGGACTTTACCGATTATTCCGGCCTGGCGGACATCCTGGCCGAGGTCAACACCGTGCTCTGGGGCCTGGGCACCACCTCCGTGGGCATGGATGACGAGACCTACACCTGGATACACGTGGATTTTCCGATTGCGTTCATCAACGCCTGGCTCGCGGCGCGCACCGAGGGGCCGATGTCATTCCACTCCGTCACCGGCATGGGAACGGACTTGAACGGCGCGCAGCACTGGGCCAGGGAGAAGGGCCGCGCGGAACACGAGGCGGCGGTGCTGGCCGAGGGCAGCGGGCTGCGCACATTTGGCTACCGCTCCGCGTTTGTCCGGCCCACCAGCGAACAGGCCAATGTGCTGCACTACCTGCTCGAAGCGCTGGCGCGGCCGGGCGCGCTGGTCATTCCGGCGAAGGACCTGGGCGGCGCGATGCTGGAAATCAGTGCGCGGACCACCGAGCTGGCAAATGGCAGCCTGATCGACAACGCCGACAGCATTGCCTTTGCACAGGCCTACAAAGAGCGAATGGGCCGATGAACCCGGAGGCTGTTGCTCAGTTTGAAATTGGCCGTACGAGCCTGAGCGGTAGAGGTGCGGTCTGGACGCGCCAAAAAGCGCACATCCGTGTGCAGGCTCGGGTGGCGACGTCCTGTCGCCACACGGTCCAGACCGCACCTCTACCGCTCAGGCTCTCTACTTCCGCCTAGCTTCAGCGGGCGACGCGCCCACAAACAGGGGCAGACCCTCCTGACGTCATACCGTCCAGAGCGTACCCCTGCCTCTCAGGCCCGCACTAACAATTTTCAAACCAGGCCACTGCCCATGCGCCCCGGCGCTGTAACTCGGAGGCGGTTTCGCCCATAATGCCCATCGTTGTCCGCAAACCTTTCACGCACTATCAACAGGTCATTGCCGCCCATGAATATTGCCACGAAACTCCTGCTGCCCGCCCTGACACTACTGGCGTTTGCGCTGCCGCTGGGCGGGTGCAGTTGTGGCTTCGACTGCAACAGTAGCGACGACAACAACGGAGGCGGCGGCAACCTCGCGCGGCTAACGCTCGGCTTGTCGGATTCCCTGCCCGAGGACCTGAAGCAGGTGATGATCGAGGTAAACTCGATTACGCTGCGGCGCAGCGGCGTCGAGGATGTGGTCATCAGCACCTTCACTATTCCCGAGCTGGACCTGGTGGATGCGTCCTCGTTCCAGGTGAACCTGCTGGACTACCAGGGCGTCAAGCAGCTGCCGGTGATCGAGGGGCTTGAGCTCGCTGCGGGGTCCTACAGCGAGGTATCGATCGCCATTCTCACCGGCAGCGTCAACCGGTCCTATGTGCAGCTGGAAGACGACACCCTGAGGCCGATCTCGGTTACCGGCGGCGTGCTCTCGCTACCCGGCATCGAGCTGGCGTCCGGCGCACAGACCTTTACCGTGGAGTTCGGCCTGGCCCAGGCCCTGCAGTACCAGGACGGCAACGACACCTATTTGCTGACCAGAACCGGGGTTCGCATCGAGAACAACACGAGCGCTGCCCGGTTGTCGGGTACAGTGCAGAACAGTTTGTTTGACACTGTCTCGCCCTGCAGCCAGAAACCCGATCCCGAAAAAGGCAACAGGGTCTATCTCTACAGCGGGCTGAACTTGCTGCGCGAGAACCTGGCGGATGTATTCACCCCGCAGAGCACGACGTCTATACCCGAAAATGCGGTTGCGCCTTTCGCGGTGGCCTCGATGGCGGAGGATTCTCTTACCGGCAACTGGAGTTACTCGTTTGGCTTTATCCCCGCGGGCAGCTACACGATTGCGTTCTCCTGCAACACGGCGGCAGACAATGCCGTGAATTACGACGGACTCGCTATTCCCCTGCCGATCGGACAGAAATACGACATCACCCTGTCCGAAGGCGAGAACGGCAGCTGTAACCTGGCCGAGGGCGCGAGCTGCTAGGCGGCCCCAGCGCCCCGGCAGGGGCGGCTCCCGGATCATTCACGCCGCGCATACCGGACCGGGGTCACAAAACGCCCATCGGCGAGTGACCGAGTTCTCCTTTCTGAAATCCTGAAATCGACACGCTAAACCGTACTTACTAGTCTGCATTTGAAAGGACAAACAAGTGAGGTGCATCGTGCGACTGGTCAAACTCTCCGCCACGAATCTGGAACCCGGCATGTTCGTCGCCGAACTGGACAGGCCTTGGCTCGAGACCCCGTTCACCCTACAGGGTTTCGTGGTGCGGGATGCCGAGGAGATCAACTACGTCTCCAACTATGTGGACCATGTCTATGTGGATGCGGACTACACCGGCGCACGACAACCACTGACCCTGGCGGTCTCCAATACCGAACCCAAACCGGCTATCCGGCTGTCCCTGAAGGACGAGTTCAATCGCGCCGCGGTCGCATTCAAGAAAGCGGCCCAGGCGCTGGATGCGACCTTCCATGGGCTGCGCAGCGGCAGCGATATGGATATCTGCGACGTGCAAGCCGCGCTCAAACCCATGATCGACGCCGTGTTTCGCAACCAGGACGCGGTGGCCGCGCTGGTGCGCCTGCAGGACAACATCGAGTACCGTCCCTATCACGGTGTCGCGATGGCCGTGTGGGCTGTGATCCTCGGGCGACAGATCGGCCTGTCGAGATCCGAACTGGAAAAGCTGGCCACGGCTTGCTCGCTGTGCGATGTGGGCATGACTCAACTACCGGCGGAACTGCTCGACCAGGCGGAAAACCTGACCGACGCGCAGCGCAGAATCATCCGCGCACACCCGTCGATGAGCGCCAACCTGTTAGCCGGCGTGCGGAATATCGACAGGGACATCATCGAGATCATCGAGAATCACCACGAGCGGCTGGACGGTTCGGGGTATCCGCTGGCCGCCGAGGGCCCGTCCATTCCTCTGCTGGCGCGCATCGCGGGACTGGCGGACGCCTACGACGCGATGATCACGCCGCGCCCCTATGCGAAAGCGCGCACCTCCAATGAGGCGATGGTGGAACTGCTGGAGCGCAGCGGCTACCAGTTCCAGGAGGCACTGGTGGAACAATTCGTACAGGCCATCGGCCTGTTTCCCACCGGCGCGATGGTCGAACTGAACACGGGTGAGGTCGCAATCGTCACCGCGCAGAACATCACCCGACGTCTGAAGCCGGAAATCATGATTGTACTGAACGGTGCGAAAGCGCGACGCACCATGCCGAAGATCGTGGATCTCGCCGACCAGGCCATCGCTGCGGAAGGCGAGCGCTGGATATCCCGGGAACTGCTGTCCGGTACCTACGATACTACCAGCGAGGAGTTTTTCATCTGATGCCCAGCAGCAACAGCATCCTGGGGTTGGTGGAACTGGCGAACGGCAATGCCGGGGACACCCGCAGTAAAAGCACCAACCAGGTCCTGCACGATGTGTTCGGACACCGGCTGGCCGGCTGGGTGCGATCCAACGACCAGTGGAGTTTCCTCAACGACAATCGCGCCTGCGTGATTCTTCGCGACATTGACAGCGCCGACGAACTGGCCATGGCGGCGGCCAAGCTGGACAGCGTGTTCAAAGAGCCGCACTACCATCTCGGGCAGGCCCTGCCGCTAGTCGTGACCGCGGGGTTCACCGAATTCGACGACCAGGAATCGGACCTCGCGCTCGCCATGCAGCAGGCCGGTATCGCCCTCAACCAGGCCAAGCAATCGGAGAACCTGTTCCGCCTGTTTTCTGCCGCCGCTGAAGCGGAAAATCGCAGCGACGAGAGCGGGCAACCGGCGGAGATGCGGGAGATGCAACAGGCGCTGGACACAAACCAGTTCCAGCTGCACTACCAGCCGAAGGTGCACGCGGGCTCCCGCACCCTGATCGGCGCTGAAGCGATCATCCACTGGCATCACCGGGAACACGGCATTCTGCCCCCGGACGCATTCATCGAACGCGCCGAGCGAGAGGACCTGATCAAACCGCTGACGCGGTGGGCGATCAAATCCGCGATCAGCCGCCTGGCGCGCTGGCCGGAGCCCCTTTCCATTGCGTTGAACATCTGTCCCGCCCTGCTGCTGGAAGACGACATACTGCACTTTATCAAGGACGCGCTGACCGCCTTCGACGTGACGCCGGCGCGGCTGAACGTGGAAGTGTCCGAACAGTTCGGGGTCGGCAGCGGCGAACACATGCTGGCCCAGCTGTCACGGCTGCACGATATCGGCGTGACAGTTACTATCGACCGGTTCGGCACCGGCTCGTCGTCACTGGCGCACTTTCGCGACCTGCCCGTTGACGAGGTGAAGATCGACCGGAGCTTTGTCGAGCGCATGCTGGTATCGAGCAAGGATTTCGCCATCGTCAAAGCGATTATCAGTCTGGCACACAGTTTCTCGCTGCGGGTCGTCGCCGATGGCGTGGACTCCATCGCGGTTGCGAACCAACTGACCGACATGCGCTGCGATGTGCTCCAGGGCAATGCCTTCGACGACCCGCTTCCCGCCGACGAATTCGCGCTGGAATACCGCACCCAGAGCACCCCCTGATTAGTAAATCCGCACGATTGTAGTCGACACCAAATTGCAGTAGCGTTACCCCCAGAATTGTGGGGGAGACGATGCAAACTATCCTGCGACTTGACCTGGCCGGCCACCCCCGTGGCTGGATCACGCTGCACGAGGCGGTAACCGCCTATGCCAAGGGTGATGTCGTCTACGGCATCGGCGAATCCCTGCCGCCGGTATTCGGCGGCATCCGGCGCATCGACGGCTTGCGCTCGCGCATCGACCTGCAGCCCATCGTCGCCATCCAGGGCAGGATTGTGCAGGGCTTCAGTCCACCGCTGTGCAACCGCACGCTGTTTCGCCGCGACGACCACCGCTGCCAGTACTGCGGCCGGCAGTTCCCGCGCGCCGAACTGACCCGCGACCACGTACTGCCCACCTCGCGCGGCGGTACCGATCGCTGGGAAAACGTCGTGGCCGCCTGCAAACGCTGCAACTGGGAAAAGGACAACCGCACACCCGAAGAGGCGCACATGCCCCTGGTGGCAGTGCCGTTCAAACCCAACCCCTGGGAGTGGCACTTCCTGGCCAAGGACAGAATCCTGGCCGACCAGATGGATTACCTGTCGCAGCGCTTTCGCGCGGAGCGCGCCTGGGCCGCTTAGCAACTCTGGCCGCAGGTCGCTATACTGCATCGGAAACACACCCGACCGCACATCAAGCCAAACCAGCGAAGGAAGGAGCTCACCCGTGTCCAGCGAAGATCTCAAAGCCGTGCAATCGATGATGCAACAAATGGCCGGCTCCGTTATCGGCCAGGACGAGGTCGTGCGCACGCTGGCGCTGGCACTGCTGTGCAACGGCAACGTGCTGCTGGAGGGCCTGCCCGGCACGGCGAAAACGCGTTCGATCAAAACCCTGTCCCGGGTGTTGCAGGCCGGGCTCGGACGCATCCAGTTCACGCCCGACCTGCTGCCCTCGGACGTGACCGGCAACGAGATCTACCAGGACAACCAGGGCAAGTCCGAACTGCAGTTCCAGCCGGGGCCGATCTTCAACGAACTGGTGCTGGCGGACGAGATCAACCGCGCGCCCGCCAAGGTGCAATCCGCACTGCTGGAGGCGATGGAAGAGCGCCAGATCACGGTGGCCGGGAAATCCTATGAGCTGCCGCGCCTGTTCATGGTGCTGGCAACACAGAATCCCATAGAGCAGGAGGGCACCTACCCGCTGCCGGAGGCGCAGATGGACCGCTTCCTGATGAAGATTTCAGTGGACTACCCCGAGGCCGAGGCGGAACTGGCCATCATTCGCATGCTGCAGGAGGAAGAGGCGCAGCAGGCCACCACGCTGGAAATGATTCCACAGTCGCATATTTTCGCCGCGCGCGACGCAATCCAGAAAATGCAGGTGTCACCCGCCGTGGAGCAGTACATCGTCGACCTCGTGATGGCGACCCGCATGCCCGATAAATTCGGCGACAAGCTGGCGCAGTGGATCGACACCGGCTCCAGCCCCCGCGCCAGCATCTCGCTGCACCGGGCCTGTCGCGCGAGCGCCTGGCTGGACGGCAGGGACAGTCCCAACCCGGACGACGTGCGCTCGATCCTGCACCCGGTGATGCGCCACCGGCTGATCATGACCTACGATGCGCTGGCCGATCATATCAGCGCCGATGACATCATCGACGAGATCATCCGGCAGGTCGCGGTAGGCTGAGCGCAGGTGCACACTCCCGCTGGCGAGGATGTCTACACCAACCTGCACGCGCTGGTGCGGCTGCGCTACACCGCGCGCGGCTTCAACTACCTGCCCAGGCAGCCCGTGCGCTCGCTGCTGAGCGGGCGCAAACGCTCGCGCCTGCGCGGTCGCGGCCTGGACTTCGACGAGCTGCGCCACTACCGCCCGGGCGACGATATTCGCAACATGGACTGGCGCGTGACCAACCGCACCGGCAAACCCCATGTGCGGGTATACACCGAGGAGCGCGACCGGCCGGTGGTGATTCTCGTCGACCAGCGCCTGCCGATGTTTTTCGGCAGCCGCCACAAAATGAAATCCGTGGTGGCCGCCGAGGTCGCGGCGATCACCGCCTGGCGCGTGCTCTCGGTCGGGGACCGCATCGGCGCGATCCTGTTCAACGACAACAGATCGGTGGAAGCGCGGCCGACCCGCAATGAGCGCCGGGTGATGGGCTGGCTGGGCGACCTGACCGATATGAACAACGAACTGACCGTCACGGCCCGCCGCGGCAGCAATCCGGATGCGCTGGCGCAGGCCCTGCTGAGTCTGGAGCGCAGCGTCGGACACGACTATCTCGTGGTGCTGATATCCGATTTCTACGGCTGGAACGACGCCACGCTGAAGACCATCCGGCGCATCCGCCAGCACAACGATATCATCTGCTCGCTGATCTACGACCCGCTGGAACGCGATATCTCCAGGGCCGAAAAACTGGTGGTCAGCGACGGCAGGTACCAGCTGGAGATCAACCCGGGGCACCAGGGCCTGGGCGAAAAATTCGAGGCCAGTTTCGAAAGCTCCGTGGCGCATGTACAGGGCGAACTGAAACGCCACGACATCCCGGTGATTCCGATCGACACCGTGACCCCGGTGACAGACCAGCTGCGCGAGAAACTCGGCGGCCAGAGGGTACTGGAGTGAGCGCGCCGCCGCTGCCGGATATTTTCGGCAACTACGCGCTGGGCGACTTCGTGGAAGTGGTGTCGCCCGCGGCGATCAGCTGGCTGCCGCAAACAGCGGGCTGGGCCGTGCTGGCGGCGCTGCTGGCCGTGCTGCTGCTGCGCTATGGCTGGCGCCGCCTGCGGCACTGGTATCGCAACCGCTATCGCCGCGAGGCGCTCGCGCGGCTGCGGGTGATCGCACAGTCCGCGCAGCAGGACACCCTGGTGGAACTGAACAAGCTGCTGAAACTCACCGCGCTGGCCGCGTACTCGCGCGAGCAGGTCGCGCGCCTGTCGGGGCAGGAGTGGGTCGCCTTTCTCAACCAGCGCTGCGCGTCGCCGCCGTTCTCGCCCGAGCACGGCAGACTGCTGGCGCAGGGCGTCTACGAGGGCGCTGCGGTAAGCGACGCGACCAGACAGGCGCTGCACGGCGCCTGCCTGGCCTGGGTCGAAAACCACCGGGGAGCCGCCGATGTATGAGCTGGCCCACCCCTGGGCATTGCTGCTGCTGGCGCTGCCGCTCGTCATGTGGCTGTTGCCGGCCTACCGCGAGAGCCGCGATTCCGTCCGGGTGCCGTTCTTCGACAAGCTCGTCGAGCTGAGCCAGCAGCGTCCCGACACCGGCGCGATGATTTTGCGGCGCGACCGTATCCAGCGCTTCCTGGTGGCCTTCATGTGGCTGTGCCTGGTGCTGGCCGCGGCGAAACCGCAGTGGGTGGGCGCGCCTATCGAGCAACAGAAATCCGGCCGCGACCTGATGATCGCGGTGGACCTGTCCGGCTCCATGGAAACACGCGATTTCACGCTGCCCGGCGGCGAGACAGTGAACCGGCTGGACGCAGTGAAACAGGTGCTGTCGGAACTGGCCGACCAGCGCGCCTCCGACCGTCTCGGCCTGATCGTGTTCGGCAGCGCGGCGTATCTGCAAACGCCGTTCACGGACGACCATGTCGTGTGGGAGCAACTGCTGTCGGAAACCGAGATCGGCATGGCGGGGCAGAGCACGGTGTTCGGCGACGCCATCGGCCTGGCGATCAAGCTGTTCCGGGAAAGCGATTCGGACAATCGCGTGCTGATCATGCTGACCGACGGCAACGACACCGGCAGCACCGTACCGCCGGTCGACGCGGCCAAGGTAGCGCAGACCTTCGGTATTCGCATCTACACCATCGCCATCGGCGACCCCGCCTCCGCCGGCGAAGAGGCGCTGGACATGGACACCATCCGGCGCGTGTCCGAAGTGACCGGCGGCCAGTCGTTCCAGGCGCTGGACCAGGCGGCGCTAAGGGACGCGTACCAGGCCATTGCCGAACTGGAGCCGCAGCTCTACGAAACCGTCAGTTTCCGCCCCCGGCAGAGCCTGCACTGGCTGCCTGTCGCGATAGCGCTCGTTCTCTACACGCTCTACCACGGCCTCGGCACCTGGCGCACATGGCGCGCGCTGCAACAAACCGGTACCCGCCATGCTGCCTGACCTCGACGCACTGCGCTACTTCCACTTCCTGCGCCCGGAATGGGGACTGCTGCTGATTCCCTGGCTGGCCATGGTGTGGATGCAGAACCGTCGCCACGCCGACCGCGACATGTTCGGCGGCATCATCGCGCCGCACCTGCTGCAGCACCTGCGGCTGCAGCGCTTCGAAACGCGCTGGTTCAACCCGCGCAATTTTTCCGTGGTGTTCATGCTGTTCGCGCTGCTGCTGGTGATGGGTCCCAGCTGGCGCCAGCAACCCTCACCGCTGAGCCAGGACGAGGCGGCGCTGGTGATACTGCTGGATGCCTCCAACTCGATGCAGCAGAGGGATGTACAACCCAGTCGCCTGCAACGCGCGAAACAGAAAATCGCCGACCTGCTGGCGCTGCGGCCGGACAAGCAGGCCGCGCTGGTCGCGTACTCCGGTACCGCGCACACCGTGCTGTCGCTCACCGCGGACCAGGACATCCTCAACCAGTACCTGGCGGCGATCAAACCGTCCACCATGCCGCGCAGCGGCAAGTTTCCCGAGTACGCGCTGCCGCTGGTCGACGACATTCTGCGCGGGACCCTGGCCCCCGCCACCGTGGTGCTGTTCGCCGACGGCCTCGGCGCCGACAGCGAGGCGGCGTTCGAGACCTACTTCGCGAGCCACCCGCACCAGCTGGTGGTGGAGGGGGTGGGCAGCGAAGCGGAGACCCCGGATGTCGCCCCACTGGAGAAAGCCGCGCTGCAGTCACTGGCGGCCGCGGTGAATGGCGAGTATGTATCGCTGACCGTGGATGACGCCGACGTCCGCCAGATCAATCGCCGCGTCAACAGCCACTACGTGGTGGTGGAGGACAGTGCGCTGCCGTGGCTGGACAGCGGCTACCCGCTGGTGTTTCCGGCGATGATCCTGTTCCTGATGTGGTTCCGCAAAGGCTGGACGCTGACCTGGGCCAGCGTGCTGCTGCCGCTGGTGTTGAGCGTTGCGCCACCGCCGGCGCTGGCGCAGGGGGACACCGTCCCCGACAGCGCGCCGTCCGGCATCGGCCGCTGGTTTGCCGACCTGTGGCTGACCGGCGACCAGCAGGGCCGCCTGTTGATGCAGATGGGCCGCTATCCGGCCGCCGCGGCCAGTTTCACGGACCCGATGTGGAAAGGCATGGCCTACTACTACGACGAGCAGTTCCTGCTCGCCGCCGAGTATTTTTCCCGCAGCGACAGCGACGATGCGCTGTTCAACGAGGCCAACGCGCGCGCCCAGGCGCGCGACTACGTGCGCGCGGTCAACCGCTATGACCGCCTGCTGGCGCGCCACCCCGATTACCCGGGCGCCGCCGCCAACCGCGCCCGCGTGCAGGCGATCATCGAGGAGATCAACCGGCTCAGCGAGAGCCAGCAACAGGAAGCCGGCACCGGTGGCGGGGACAAGGAACTGGGCAGCGACGACGCGGTTCCCGCCCAGGGCGCGGATGAAGTGGTCTGGCAGGACGCCAAGATCACGCAGCTCACCGCCGAGCAGATTCTGCAGGACCCGGCCACCAGCGAAATGTGGCTGCGCGGCGTGCAACAGGACCCCTCCCAGTTCCTCGCGATCAAGTTCGCGATGCAACTGCAGGCCAGGGAAGCGGCGCCGCAGCCCGCGCCGGAGGGCGACCAATGAGCGCCGCGGTGCGAGGCCTGTGGTTCTGCCTGCTGGCGTGGACGCTCGCCTTCAGCCCGCTCTGTGCCGGCACATCGCTGCGGGAGTGGCAGGATGCCGGCCACCTGCAGGTCGACAGCGCGTTGAGTCCGCGCACCGGTATCGTGCCGGGGCAGCGCGTGGTGCTGACGCTGGAGATCGCCACCGACACCTGGTTTACCGGCGGCACGCGGATCAGTATTCCCGAGGTGCCGGGCCTGGTGATCCTGCAAACCGAGCAGTTCGCCAGCAACGCCAGCGAGACCCGCAACGGCGACAGCTGGGTGGTGCAACGCTGGACACTGGACGTATTTCCGCAGCGCGCCGGCGACTTCACCATCGGCCGCCTGCCGCTGAAGGTACAGGTGAATGCCGGGGAGGCGGGCAATATAGCGGGCGAGCTGCACAGCCCGCCGCAGCAGTTTCGCGTGACCGTTCCCGAGAGCCTGGCACAGGCGGAGCACTGGGTGGCGGCGCCGGCGTTCAGCGTCAGCCAGAGCTTCGACCGCTCACTCGAAGGGCTGGTTGTCGGGGATGCGTTCGAGCACGAGGTGCGGTTCGAGGCCACGGACGTGCTGGCGATGATGCTCCCGGGCTATGACGCCGAGCCGCAGGACGGCCTCGGTGCATATCCGTCGCCCCCGAAGCTGGACAACAGCAACAACCGGGGGCAGAGCCTGGCCAGTCGCAGCGTGCGCATCAGCTACGTGGTGGAGCAGCCGGGGCACTACCGGCTGCCGGCTCGCGACTACTACTGGTGGAACACCAATACCGGCAAACTGGCGTTGCTGACACTGCCGGAAACACGCATCGACGTAGCGGGTAGCGCAGCCGCGGCGCCGGCAACTCCCGCCCGGATCGCGATCACGCCGCGACAGTGGCTGCTGGCGGGCGCCGGCCTGGCACTGATGATTGCCGGCACACTGCTGGCCAGGTATCTGCTGCCCAGGCTGCCCGTGGCGCGCTGGCGCGGGCAGTTGTCCGCGCTGCTGCATCGACTGCGCGGCCTGTTCAGGCCCGCGCTGGCCACCCGGCTCAACCCCGGAAGTAGTTCCGGGGAGTGAAGGGCATCGCCGTTACCGTCACCGGCACCTGTTTGTCGCGCACCGCCACCTGCAGTTTCGTGCCGGGCTGGCCCAGCGCTCGCTCCACATAGGCCATCGCGATCGGGCCGCCGACGCTGGCGCCGTAGCAGGCCGAGCAGATTTCGCCCACCCGGCGGCCGGACGCATCCAGCACCGCCTGCTGCTCGCGCACCGGTCGCTTGCCGTCCACGGTGAGGCCGACGCGACACAGCGGCGGCTTGTCGGCGATGCGCGCGAAAATCACCGGCGCGCCCGGAAAACCGCCCGCGCGCGCGCCGTCTTCGCGGCGCGATTTGCTGATCGACCAGAGCAGGCCGGCCTGCACCGGGTCGATCTCCGTCGTTAGTTCATGGCCGTACAGGCACAGGCCCGCCTCGAGCCGCAGCGAATCGCGGGCGCCGAGGCCAATCGGCTGCACCGACTCGAATGCCAGCAGGCGGCGCGCCAGTGCCTCGGCGGCGGCGGCCGGCACGGAGATCTCAAAGCCGTCCTCGCCGGTGTAGCCCGAGCAGGTGATGTAGACCTCGACCCCGTCGATGCGCGCCGCGCAGCCGTGCATGAACGTCAGCGCCGCCGCCTCGGGACACAACGCCCGCATCACCTCGCGCGCGACGGGACCCTGCAGCGCGAGCAGCGCCTGCTCCTCCAGCACCGTCAGCGACTGGCCCGCGAGGTGCGCGCGCAGGTGGTCGATATCCTGCGCCTTGCACGCGGCGTTCACCACCAGGAAAAACTGCTCCTCGCGCCAGCGCGTGATGATCAGGTCGTCCAGTACGCCGCCGCTGTCCGTGGTAAACAGCGCATAGCTCTGCTGACCGGGCGCGAGCGCGGCCACGTCCACCGGCACCAGGCTCTCGAGCATGGCCGCGCTGCCCGGCCCCTCGATCAGCACCTGCCCCATGTGGGACACGTCGAACAAACCTGCCGCCTGCCGCGTGTGCAGGTGCTCCTTGATGATGCCCGCAGCGTACTGCACCGGCATGTCGTAGCCGGCAAACGGCACCATCTTGGCGCCCAGCTCTCGGTGTAGTGCATCCAGCGGCGTGCGCAACAGCGTCATGGTGATTCCTCGAATTAGTAGGCAGTGGTCGCAACGATGCGCCACTCTAACCAGACCCCCCTGGGGTCGCAAGTCCTCGGGGCTGTTTGCGTGTGGTTTACCGGCACGCCGGTGGTGTCCGGACAGTGGTTCGGTTACTAGTCTGGCTGTTCGAGCCCGAGTGGCGTTGGTACGGCCGGGACACGCCAAAAAGCGCACGTCCGTGTGCAGGCTCGGGTGGCGACGTCCTGTCGCCACACGGTCCCGGCCGTACCAACGCCACTCAGGCTCTCGACCATCATCGAGTATCGAACTGAACCACTTCCGATGTCCGCAACGCAGCGAACAATCATGAACAGGCACGGACATTCGGCTGCGGTGGACAGGTGCTGACGAGGCGGCATCGGTGCAGCGTTCGAAAGCTGGCACTGATTTTGCTTTATCAATACTCCGGCGGCCCGCTCACTTGCGCCATGCCAGGGACGGACTCTACAGGGACGTAGTTCGGTGCGCAGGGAGAGCCACGGAAGGCGGCGGGCCGCCGGACTTTTTGCCTAATTTATTTGCGGAATACTCACAAGAATTTCGTTGTTCAACGTATGGATTTTTGATTTACTCGCCGAAAGCGTCCAGTGGAAAACACTGCGGCACGCTGTTGGCTGAGTTAGATCATCGGGAGGTGATTTATGGGAGAACGTAACCAGGAATCTTCGACACCTGAGCCGCTGGATGATGATTTCGAACCGGGCCTGGCAGACATTTCTGACGAGATGCTGCAGGACCTGGTACCGATGTCCTCGGAGAAACAGCGCCTGGTGGCGAAACGCCGTCTGGCCGAACAGCGGTTGGAGCAGAAGCGCCTGCGCGACGAGCTGGGTGACTACGAACTACTGCTGGACGATTATTGATACCGCCGCGGGGCGTCAGCCCCGCTTTCTCCTCTTCTCAGGCGCCGGTCGCCACGGCGCGCAGTTTCTGCAATCCCTCTTCACTGGCAGCGAAATTTCCGTGCTCCGTCACCAGCGACTGCACCAGCCATGACGGTGTGACATCGAACGCGGGATTGAGCGCCTGGCTGTGCGCCGCCGCCAGGTTGACTTCCAGCAGTTCACCGCCGGCATCGAGCCCGGCGATACTCAGCACCTCCGCCGCATCCCGCTCCTCGATCGGAATCTGCTCGCCGTCGGGGCAGTCCCAGTCAATGGTCGACTCCGGCAGCGCCACGTAGAACGGGATGCTGCTGGCCTGCGCGGCCAGCGCCTTGAGGTAGGTCCCGACCTTGTTGCAGACGTCGCCATTGGCCGCGGTGCGGTCGCTGCCCACGATCACGCAGTCCACCCGGCCCTGCCGCATCAGCTGGCCGCAGCTGTTGTCCGCGACGATGGTGCACGGTACGCCCGCGCGCTGTAGCTCCCACGCGGTGAGGTTGGTGCCCTGGTTGCGCGGCCGCGTCTCGGACACCCACACATGCACCGGCAGGCCGGCGGCGTGCGCCTTGTAAACGGGCGCCAGCGCGGTGCCCCACTGGATGGCGGCAAGCCAGCCGGCGTTGCAGTGCGTCATCACATTGAGGCGATCACCAGTCGGCAGCGCGCGCAGCAATTGCAGCCCGTTGTCGCCGATGCGTTCACAGTTCGCGATATCCTCCTCGCGCAGCGCGCAGGCTTTCTCCAGCGCGGCGCCGGCCCGCTCGGCGGGCGCCAGGTGGCGCACGGCGACGCGGATTTCCTCCAGTGCCCAGCGCAGGTTCACCGCGGTGGGACGCGTCGCCAGCAGGGTCGCGGCGGCCCGCGCGAGGTGCTCATCGGACGCGTCCTCCGACAGCGCGTGCGCCAGTCCGAACGCGGCGGTAATCCCGATCAGCGGCGCGCCGCGCACCTGCATGGTGCTTATCGCGTGGCAAAACGCCTGCAGGGAATCCAGATGGCACCAACGCAGTGCATGGGGCAGCAGCGTCTGGTCGATCACCTCCACTTTTTCGCTGACGGGGTCCCATCGCAAACTGCACAAGTCATCGGTACTGAACATCGCGTTTCCTCTGGCCGCTGCCCGGCCGTGTTGTGATCAATGAAAACGCCGGCGACGCGCAGCAGCAGGCGGTCGGCGGTATCCGGCAGAAGGGTATAGGGTGTTCAGACTTGCAACAACAGGTGCTCCCGCTCCCAGGAACTGATCACCCGGTTGAATTCCTCGAATTCCTGCCGCTTCACCGCGCAGTAAGCGCGCAGGAAGCGTTCACCAAATATCGCGCGCACCTCGGAGGAATCCTGCAGGTGCCGCAGCCCCTCCTCGAGCGTGCGCACCACCTCCACGTTCTCGGTGTTGGCGGTGCCCCGGTGCGGCTCAGTGGGCACCAGCTTCTGCTGCATGCCGAGGTAACCGCTGGCCAGCGTGGCGGCGAACGCCAGGTAGGGGTTGACGTCGGCCCCCGGGAACCGGTTTTCCACGCGCACGGCATCCGGGCGGCTGGGCGGCACGCGAAAGCCCGTGGTGCGGTTGTCGAAGCCCCAGGCGAGATTGATCGGCGCGGCCACCTCGGGCGCCAGGCGGCGGTAGGAGTTGACGTTGGGCGCGTACAGGCTGATCAACTGCGGCGTGTAGTGCTGCAGGCCGGCGATGTAACTCATGAAGGTGTCGGTGTAGCCGCCCTTTCCGTCGCTGAAGATACTCTCGCCGGTGGCGGCGCGCAGCACGCTCTGGTGGATGTGGAGGGCGCTGCCGCACTCGCGCTGCATCGGTTTGGCCATGAACGTGGCGTACATGCCGTACTTGTGGGCCGTTTCCCGCACGGTGCGCTTGAACACGAACACCTGGTCCGCCAGGCTCATCGCATCGCCGTGCTCGAAGTTCATCTCCATCTGGGCGGCGCCGTCCTCGTGGATCAGCGAGCCGACCTGCAGGTTCTGCGCCTGCGCGTAGTCGTAGATATCCTCGACAAAATCCTCGAACTCGGCCACCGCGTCGATACTGTAGGAGCGGCGCGAGGACTCCAGCCGCCCGGAGCGGCCGCTGGGCGCGCACAGTTCATTGTCCGGGTCGGCATTTTTCGCGACCAGGAAAAACTCGACCTCCGGGGCGACCACCGGCTGCAGCCCCTGCTCCGCGTACAAAGCCAGCACCCGGCGCAGCACGTTGCGCGTGGACAGCGGGTGCGGCTCCCCGGACTGCGTGTAGCAATCGTGGATGATCTGGGCGGTGGGCTCGCGCGCCCAAGGCACCAGGCGCATGGTGTTGACGTCCGGCTTCAGGAGCATGTCCGCGTCGGTCGGCTCGACGAGGTCCCAGTGCTCGTCGCAGTACTCCCCGGTCACCGACTGGATCAGGATGCCTTCCGGCAGGCGCGGCTCTCCGCGCGACAGGAATTGCGAGCCCGGCACGAACTTGCCGCGCGCATTGCCGGTAATGTCGGGCACCAGGCACTCCACCTCGGAAATCCCGTGTTCCTGCAACCAGTCCTTAATCGCCTGCGTGTCCGAATCCACGGCGTCTCGCCCAACCTGCCCGTCAATGCTGTTTGTCAGTTTACAGGCTACGAGTATCGCAATAGATCAGAGCGCGGTTCAAGGGCTTTGCGCCAGTTCCGTGTACCAGTGCCGCGGATAGTGGCCCGGTTTGAAATTTGGTGCGTGTCGAGAGCCTGGGAGGCAGGGTGGCGGTCGGGACCGTGTGGCGACAGGACGTCGCCACCCGAGCCTGGCCGGCCGCGCCTGCACAAGGATGTGCGCTTTTTGGCGCGGCCGGCGCTCCGGTGTCCCGACCGCCACCCTGGCTCCCAGGCTCGGGCAATGAAATTTCAAACCGGGCCACTACCGTCGCGCGTGGGGGTCAGACTGCCCGGCGATTCACTGCTACAATGCGGCTCGCCAATCCCGCACTGCCCGAGGTCCGCCGTGCCGACCACCATCCAACTTGCCCACGCCAGGGACGACTGGCAGCAGCAGCTGCGCGACGTGATTACCTCGCGCGATGAACTGCTGCGCACGCTGGGGCTGAGCCCGCAGGCGGTCGGCCACGACGCCGGCGCCGGCGAGGACTTCGCGCTCAAGGTGCCGCGCAGCTTCGTGCAGCGCATGCGGCGCGGCGACCCGCGCGACCCGCTGCTGCTGCAGGTGCTGTCCAGTTCGCGGGAGATGCTCGAGGTCCCGGGCTTCCTGCGCGACCCGGTGGGCGAGAACGGCGCGGCCATTCCCCACCGCGGCGTCATCCACAAGTACCACGGCCGGGTGCTGCTGATCGTCAGCGGCGGCTGCGCGGTGAACTGCCGCTACTGCTTCCGCCGCCACTTTCCCTACAGCGCCAACCAGAACAGCCGCCGGCAGTGGCGTGAGGCGCTGCAACTTATCGCCGCGGACACCAGCATCGAGGAAGTGATCCTGAGCGGCGGCGACCCGCTGGTGGCCACGGACGAACAGCTGCGGGAACTGGTGGCACAGGTCGCGGCCATCGGGCATGTGCGGCGCCTGCGCATTCACAGCCGGCTGCCGGTGGTGATTCCCGAACGCGTCACCGACCCCCTGCTGGACGCGATCACGCACCCCGGGCTGCAGACGGTGATGGTGATCCACTGCAACCACGCCCGGGAGATCGACGCGGGCGTCGCGGCCGCGCTGGCGGCGCTGCGCAGTCGCGACATCACCGTGTTGAACCAGGCGGTGCTGCTGGCCGACATCAATGACAGCCTGCAGGCGCAACTGGACCTGTGCCAGCAACTCTTCGCCGCGGGCGCGCTGCCCTATTACCTGCACCTGCTGGACAGGGTGCAGGGCGCCGCGCACTTCGACGTGCCCGAGCAGCGCGCGCTGGCACTGCTGGCCGAACTCACCGAGCGGCTGCCCGGTTACCTGGTGCCGAAGCTGGTGCGGGAGGTCGCGGGGGCCGGCTCCAAGGTCGGTTTGCAGCTACCCGTGTAAAGCGCGCTGGCGCGCAGTGATTGCTGGGCCCCGGCGATACGCCGCGCTGCGCGTTTGTTCGCGCCGGAACTGCGAGCCGCCGTTGGTCAGGTTTGCGGCGTCACCCGGCTCTGGCGATTTTCCCGCTTCTCATTGACCCACTCGCAATACTCCGCCGAAAAGCTGGCCCCTTCACGCGCCCAGAACTCCTCAAAACCGGGGCTTTCGACATACTTTTCCATCCAGTTTGAAAACCCCTGCCAGTGCGAGTCCGCCATCAGCCTGAGCTCGAACTGGTGAAAGTAGGCTTCCCCGAAGCTCAGCATCTGCATGTGGCTCCAGTACTGGAACTCTTTATCCCCCGGACTCAGGTCGACCCCGGATGCCAGCTTCGCGTACCTGTCGGCGTGCTCCGCGCGAAACTTCGAGATGCCCATTGCGAATTCGGACATCGACTGCCGCGCCTGACCGCTGGCCACGCGGTTGCTGCCGCGGATCTGGATGGACAGGTAAGCCAGTGTGAGTATCACGCCGATGCCGCCAATCGCTTCAGCAACCGCGCCCACTGCATCCCAGTTCACGATATCACCCCCCCCCTTCACATTCCCGCTGGCGTGTATCCTATGGTAGACCAATAATGCGGGAGCGGGGCTATTGCGCGACGTGAGCGCGGGTTTCGACCCCGGCGGTGTTGAGGTACCTTATTGTCGATGACACAGCCCTTGCAGCAACGGGCGATGGCGGCACTGCGCGCAGGGATGCTGGTGCTGGCCGCCCTCACCGCCGCCTCCTGCGCGACAGGCGTGGCGCCGGATACCGCGCCGGCCGCACAGCAGGGCGCCGCGCTGCCGCGCGTCGGCATGTGGCTGCACCCCGACACCGAGCTGGACCAGTGGATATGCTACTTCGAGACCAACCCGGACAACCCGGTATCGTATGTTCACTCCGACCTGCGGCCCAGCTCGTGGCGGCAGGTGGCCGCGCACTCCTCGGTGATCGTGCTGAACAATTTCATGTTCGCGATGCCGCTGCCGTGGACCGTGTTCGAGAAGACGCACACCTACGAGGCGTACATCGCGACGCTGGAGTCCTTCCCGCCAGAGAGTCCGGAAGGCCGCTGGTACCGGCGGCTGAATGACCATGTGCGCGCGCCGCTGTCCGCGTTCGCGCCGGGCAGCGACCCGACGTCAGAAAAGCTCATCTACCTCTACGCGCACATGTTCGGCTACGACCCGGCCTTCGCCCGCGACGCCGGTCTCCACCCACTGCCGCAGATGACCTACGCGTGGCCCCCGCAGGGGCTCGAGGGCTGGCCCGACTCCTTCCTCTACGACGAGGGCGACGGCAGGCGGCGCCCCAGTTTCAAGATGCCCGCCACGCGCGCGGCGGTGGCCAATGTGGCGTATTTCTATCTCAAGTATTTCGAGGACCTCGGCGCCGAGGTCCATCTCAGCCCGTGGCGGGAGGTGAACGGCTACGTCGACGAGGCGCGCTGCACCGCGCCGGACAAGCAACAGTGCGGGCTGGACAGCTGGCAGGACCTGTACGCCACCTACCAGGCCATCGTGGCGCGCGTGGCCGACGGCGGGTTCGACGATAGCCGCATCGCGGTTTACCCGACCTTCCAGCTCGAATCCTTTATCGGCGCCGACCGGCCCTGCGTGAACCCGGTCATCGTGGAGGAGGCAAAGACGTTTTACGACCTCAACGCCGCCGCCGGCGTACCCTTCGCGATCGGCCTCAGCACCTACCCCTCCGCCGAGCCCGACGGCCTGGCCACCTACCAGGGCAAGCTGCGCCACCTGCTGGACAGCCTCGACAGCAGCACACCGGTGGCATGCGATGCCGACGGCGACGGGCTCACTGCGCCCGGCGAAGGTAGCGCTGCTGCCGCCACCGGCACGCGCCTGCCGAGAGACACCCCGCTGACCATCGGCGAGACCAGCCTGCCTTCCTGGCTCTCTTTCCAGAACCTGGACACCGAATCCGTACAGCACAATGAAAAACTCGGCGCGGCCCTGGCCCTCACCCACCTGGGCTATCGCTACCGCGCAGGCAACGGCACGCCCGCATACCCGCTCGAGTTCGTGGCCTTTTCACTGGGCCCCAACTGGGCCTTCCCGGTTACGTTCCACGGCGGGAAATCCGCCTGGCTGACGATGGCATCGGGGCTCGCGCGCCACTGGATCACCCCCATGCAACCGCTGGCCGGCCAACTCATACTGGATGCCGCGCTGGACCCCGACGGCGACTGGGACAATGACGGCGTGCCCAATATCAGGCTCGGCGACACGCCGCTCACCGCGCGCAACGCGATGCAAGCGGGCGCCGCGGATACCATCGAAAATGCCGGCGCTCCCGGCGCACTGACGCCCATCGACCCGCTCACGCTCGCCGCCGGTGACTTTGCCTACACACTGGACAACTGCCCCTACCAGCCGAACCCCGCGCAAACCGACATCGACGAAGACGGCATCGGCGACGCCTGCGACAACTGCATCCACATCGCCAACTACCCGCAGGAAGACTGGGACCAGGACGGCTACGGCAACGCCTGCGACCCCGACCTGGACAACGACGGGCGTATCCAGGAAGCCGTGGACCTCGCCGTGATAAAGCAGTGCCAGGGAGCGGCGATCGACTGCCTGGCCCACGTGTCCTTCCCCGACCTGCCCGCGGGCCAGGACCCGCCCGACCTGCAGGGCAAGGCCGCGCTGATCGCCGACATGGACGCGGACGAGGACGTGGATGAAGACGATGTGAGAACCTGGCGGGTGCTCGCAGCGAATCCCCGGCTGGTGGAGAGCGGGTTTGCCTGTGCGGGGAGGGCGCCGTGTCCGGATCCGGCGCGGGTGATGGTGCGGGATGGGGAGACGGTGGTCATTTCCAGGCCGGGAGACGGGCGGCGGGGTTGTGGGGTGGATTGGTGGGGGGAGAATTTTGCGCCTTAGGTGTCGCTTTGTATTTATAATTCACCCGGCATTTGGGTTAGTTTTGATGCAAACCAACAACAATATTGATGGCGCAAAGCTGGCACTCAGGCAGCTACATAATGAGGCATGAGACATGAGCACGAAGAACCAATTCAACAGCGCCTGGGATGCGCTGGAGAACGATACGATTCGCAGGGAGAACCTGAAGCTGCGCTCGGCATTGATGATGGAAATAGCAAAACGCATAGCGCTCCGGGAACTAAACCAGGCGCAGGCCGCCGACTTGCTGCAGATCACCCAAACGCGGGTAAGCGCATTGCTCAGGGGCAAGATTGATGATTTCCGGCTCGACAGTCTGGTCGACATCGCCCATCGGCTGGGTTTGCAGGTATCGATCAACGTGGCCGCGTGATACCGAGGAGAGGGAAGTTGATACGGACTCGGGATTCACTTCTCGATCACTGACCATTCAGCCAGTTGCTGATCTGCCTTGAGCCTGGCCCGTTGGTGCAGCATAGCGGCGTAGATATCTTCCAATGCAGGCTCTGCGTCGTTCAATTGTGGCAGCGATATCCCGGCCTCCAGCAGAAACTTGTCTTTGAGTGGGGAGTCGATGTATGCGTGCTGCCACCAATCGATGATGCGAGGGTGTGCTGCGGCCATGGCAGCTGCACTGGGCAGCCTGTCGCCTTTACTGCTATTGACGGTGGCACTGGCGGGCATAAGATTCCACAGGTCATTGTTCAGCCACCTCGCCCAGGGAAAGCAGTGGTCGATGTGGGGCGACTTGATATTCCGTGCAGACCAGATACAGGGTACCGCCATCCCCCGCGCTCTCAGTTCCGTAACCCGGCGTGCCGCGATGCCCGTGTCACGATTCCCCTCTTCCCAATCGAACACCCCCATGGCCGTGGCCGCATAATCAGAGACACCCCAACCCTGCGTCAGACTGGCCCACTCGCGCAGAATCGCCGGCTCGAGCCAGCACGCATACTGGCCAAGGGTTTGCCAGATCCCGGCCGGAATTCGAAACGAGCCGAACTGGAGGAGATATGGCTTGGACAGCGTGACAGGCAGGCAGGGTAGACGTACCGATTTACGGTCAGGTTCAAATATTCGCCTGTCCTGACCCGGATACACAATAAATCGGGCAGGCATTTCCGCGATGGACTTACATGCGTCCCTGATAGCGCCAGTGACAACCGCACCGCGTTCGGCATCAAAGGAAGCTCCGACACGCAGGTCATAGTTAGAGAACTCCGCAAGTTGATGAAAGTGCTCGCCGGCAAAGCCATACCCCTGCCGTGGATTTGGATGCTGCCGGATTTTGTGCTTCAGTAGCAACGGCTTGTACTGCTTGATCCAGTAAAGACCAACGATGCCCAGCGGCACCTCAACAAAGTCATCGGTTCGACTCACCACGATGCCGGGCGCGCTCTCCGCGATGCGGGTGAGCACCCGCAGCAGGCCCAGTTTGTAGGACGAAGATTTGTTGTCGTTGACGATGATGTGCCGCAGCAGCGGCAGGCCGCCAGTACCGTCATCCGGCAGGGTGAAAACCAGCGTTTCCCAGGACACGTGCTCACGCGCCTGGTCCGTCACGGAGACGCGCTCAGTGAGCGCCACAGCCCGACGCTTCGCGTACTCCAGCACTTCCTCCGCGGCGACAGCGTGAAAACCGCGCTCCACGTTTTCCTGTTCATCGCTGCCATGGCGCAGCGTGATCACGAGAACGCCCGACGGTTTGAGCAGTTCCGATAGCACCCTGAACGCCCGCTCCCGCTCGCCGGGCGCCAAATGCATCCAGACGGCACTCAGCAATATCAGATCAAACCGGTGGCCGATAGCGCGCAGCTTGCCCAGTTGAGGCAGCGAATCGTCCAGCCAGGTGACTTGGGGGAGCGAGGTGCGCGCAGCCAGTTCGCGCATTTCCACACTGGGTTCTACAGCCACGACATCCCAGCCCTGAGCGGCCAGCCAGTTGGCATCCCGCCCCGACCCGGCGCCGATATCGCAGGCAAAGCCAGGCTTCTCAGGCAGGTGCTTTTCAGCCCAGCTACCGTGTACCGCGGCCGAGGTGACTGCGTTGTATTGGCTGGACAGCGCCCTGGCGTGGTTGTCGTAGTAGCGGGTGCTTTTCATTGGAGAAGCGTATACCAGTCTGTCGCGCCAGGATATTGCTGGATCATTTTCTGGAAGCCTGGGGCAAGGTTCTGAAGGTAGTGCATCATTCTTTCTGTAATTTTTCGGTGGTTCTGAAAATCCAAGCCACCGGGTTATCCTCCAGATCGCGATTTTGGCGAATTGCGATAAAGGAAGAAACAGAATGGCTCAGCCATCTCAGGATAATGCTATTTGCAATTCGGTGGAATTGCTCAAGGACAATCGATTCGACAGGTTCGCCGAGGTGGTCAGCGTGCTGATGAACGCTACGACGGTGGCGGAACAGAGCCTGACAGACTCCCTTAGTTCGTCGAATATGTGATGATCGCATGGTCTATTCGGGTCATCAGTGTCGAGATTGCTAGCCAAAGGCCGCAAATTGATCGCAAAATGATCAGCTGGCGGCGTTTAGAAAGGACGTAACCGCAAAAATGGACGGACGCTGCCACAAAGGTTCTAGGATATGATTGCCTGTGGCGCTTTCATTGATAGCAGGCTTACGCTCGAGTATTTTCATAGGGATGAAGAACTGTATCGACGTCGCAGCCGCTGTCATTCTTGCGGATAACAGAGTTTTCGCTGCCAGAAGAAAATCGGGAATGCACTTGGCCGGATATTGGGAGTTTCCCGGAGGCAAGGTCGAAGCTGGTGAAACGCCGGAAAATTGTTTGCTGCGTGAACTCCAAGAGGAGCTTGGCATCACGGCGAAAGTTGGGGGCTTTCTGGGTGAAAGCCTATATGACTACGACACTAAAGTGGTAAGGCTTCTTGCATACCAGGTGGAGCATCTCGAGGGTGAATTTCAGCTTATCGATCACGACGAACTGCGTTGGTTGGCAGCAGACGAGCTCGCTTCAGTTGAATGGGCGCCCGCCGACATACCTCTGTTGGAGTACTGTCGAGAACTTATGGTGAATAGCTAAGTTGATTCGCCCGAAAGTGATCATAAGGATATAACGGATGGCCTTGAAAGGACTCTATGAGTCGATAATTACCGAGGCACTAAGTCGAGATCTAGAGAGTATTGACCAAGATAGAGTCTCGATCGGGCGAAGAAAACTGCTTCCCTCGGAAGCCGGCGACCGTCTTGCGTTGCACTTGGGGCGAGTGCTCATGTCAGCGCTCTCTAGCGTCAATGAAAAGGATCGAGTTGATGTCGGCGTCCAGTTGGCACGTGAACTGATTGAGAGTATCGATACTGCCATAGCAAAGGCTGAGGTGGGTGAAGAGCAGCTCCTGGCATCAAGAGAGGTATTAACCTCAGTACTGGCGCTCAATCCAGATGGATCTTCCCCTGATGTCAGTGCGCCATTGACACCTTTACTAGACACAACGCTACTTACTAACGCTCGTGGTGAGCCTCGTGTAGGCTCGCAAATACTGACGGAGATTCAGTCGGCGGATCGAATTGACGTTGTTATAGCGTTCATTCGAGTCAGCGGCATTAGGCCATTTCTAGAGAATTTGAGGCGACATTGTGAGCGTAGTTCCACGCTCCCTAGTTTGCGCATTTTAACTACGACATATACTGGATCAACGGAGCTGAAAGCACTAGAAATGCTCCAAGATCTAGGGGCCGAAATAAAGGTCTCCTACGACACGAGTTCGGCTAGGCTTCATGCCAAAGCATGGCACTTCCACCGAGAATCCGGCGCATCCACAGCCTATATTGGCTCATCCAACCTGACCTTTTCCGCGCAGGAGAGTGGTATCGAATGGAACCTCCGAGTCTCCGGCCTACGTAACCCCGACGTCATTCGAAAGATGACCTCAATGTTCGATGCATATTGGTCTGGAGGCGATTTCCGCGTGTTCGATGCCGAAGAGTTCGAGCGCGAGACAGCGGTTGAGCGCCCCACAGGTCCGGCCGTTATTCTTAGTCCCGTGGAACTGAGGTTGGAGCCATTTCAGGAGCGTTTGCTAGAACAGGTTAATGTGTCGCGCCGGCAGGGCCATCATCGGAATCTGCTGGTAGCGGCTACTGGAACCGGTAAAACCGTGATGGCAGCGGTTGACTATTCTCGTTTGAGGGAGAGCCTCTCGAGAAGTCGTTTGCTGTTTGTGGCGCACCGAGAAGAGATTTTAGACCAAAGTATGGCGACATTTCGCTACGCGTTACGAGATACATCGTTTGGAGAAAAGTGGGTAGGTAGAAGTCGGCCGAGTAAGTTTGAGCACGTCTTTGCGTCAATTCAGTCACTCAACGCTGCTGGATTTGACAATCTTGATCCCGATCACTTCGATGTTGTCATAGTTGATGAATTCCACCATGCGGCTGCTCCCTCCTACAGAAATCTGCTGTCACATGTGACGCCGGAACAGCTACTGGGACTGACTGCAACGCCTGAACGGACCGATGGATTATCAGTACTTGATTGGTTTGATGGCCGTATTGCAGCAGAACTAAGATTATGGGATGCGATTGATCAGCATCGCCTAGTGCCATTTACTTACTATGGTATTCACGATGGCCTGGATTTACGTGACATACCTTGGCATAGGGGTAGAGGCTACGAAATCACTGCACTTAGTAATCTCTACACGGCAGATGATGCGTGGGTGCGACGTGTGATCAAGGAGTTGGATACTCGAACTGATGATATTCGGTCGATTAAAGCCCTGGGGTTTTGTGTCAGCATTCAGCATGCAAAATTTATGGCAACACGTTTCAACCAGGCTGGAATTAGTGCAAGCGCAGTGTGGGGCGATACACCAGATACTGAAAGGAATGAAGCTCTGAGGCAATTGGCGGACGGTCGCATACAGATCTTATTTTCTGTGGACCTTTTCAACGAGGGCGTCGATGTCCCCACAGTCGATACACTACTTCTATTACGGCCTACTGAGAGTGCAACTCTATTTCTGCAACAGTTGGGCAGGGGACTTCGCAAGAGTAAACATAAGTCTGTATGCACAGTACTCGACTTTGTAGGCATGCACCGGAGGGAGTTCAGATTCGATCTCCGGCTTTCTGCGTTGTTGGGTGGAACGCGAAAACAGCTTAAGAACCAAGTTGAGCAGTCTTTTCCGTACTTGCCGGCCGGTTGCCATATGGAACTGGACCAGGTAGCCAGAGGCATTATTTTGGAGAGCCTCAAATCAGCTTTGCCTAGCCGATGGAATGACAAGGTTGGTGAATTGATACGGATGATCGAGGGAGGAATTGAGCCAACTATCGACAATTATCTGAGAGAAAGTGGGCTACGCCTAGAGGACGTCTATACCGGTAACAAGAGCTGGTCTGACTATCTCGAAGCGGCGAATGTAGATCTTCACGGCGCAGGGCCGCATGAGTCGGTCCTTCGACGCGCCATAGGTCGGTTGCTTCATATCGATGATGAAGAGCGCTTGGATTTTTACATCAAGAATCTGGATTACCGCGCCCAACCACAACTCGAGAACCTATCTCTCGGGGAACGCAGGATGCTCCGTATGCTTGTGGCTGCCACCTGTGACAAGGTCTTGGAACGGGATGATTCGTTATCGCATGGCGTCTCTGTGCTTTGGGAGCACCCCCAGATTGTGGCAGAGATAAAGGAACTATTCCTACTGCGGCGTGAGGACATTGATCATATCCACACTGACCTAGCTTCGCATACGGATTCTCCACTGCAAATCCATGGCAGATACTCCAGAATAGAAATTCTGGCTGCGTTTGGCGTTGGTGAGTATGCCAGGACACAGCCTTGGCGAGAAGGCGTGTTGTGGATAGAGGATGAGGGGGTAGACGTGCTTGCCTTCACTTTGGATAAATCTGAAGGTAACTTTTCACCTACGACCATGTATCGCGACTATGCGATTAGTCGGGAACTGATTCATTGGGAAAGCCAGTCAAGCACTCGATCCTCCAGCCCAACGGGTAAACGATATTGTAATCACGTGGCAAACGGTTCAAGAATCATGCTCTTCGCTCGTGAAAATACCGATGAGCGAGCGTTTTGGTTTCTCGGACCAGCGACCTATGTCTCTCACGAATCTGAAAAGCCGATGGGAATAACCTGGAAGTTGGATGTGCCACTCCCTGGTGATCTGTTCTCCATCTTCGCAGCGGCAGTGGCGTAGTTACGCATGATAGGATGGGTGCCCATCCCATTGTTGATGGGATAGAGCCGGAGGTATTTGGTCGGTGTGAGAGGATTTGAACCTCCGACCCCTTCCTCCCGAAGGAAGTGCGCTACCAGGCTGCGCCACACACCGAGTTTTGACGGGCGCCACTATAGCAAATGGTCGGCGCGGAACCAATGCCTGCGGATGCTAGTAAATGCCAGCCCAGCGGGCGATGAGCTGGCTTAGTATCTGCAGGGTGCCTACCACGACTATCAGCATGATCAGCAGGCGGCCGGGCCGGAAGGGCTTGCGCTGCACCGAGTTGATGCCGCGGCTGACGAAGTCGTCGACCTTTTTCTGGTCCTCGGGATGGAGGCTGTTGTTGTAGCTTCTATCCGTCTTGTCTGTGGATTGTTCGGTCATATCGGTTACCGGGCCGGCGAAAATCAAAAAGGGAGAACGGCAGCCGCCATTCTCCCTCCCTGGAGCCGGAAAGTCATCCCGTCAGGGGCAACTCACCGGAACGCCACTGTCACTGTTAAAGCTGGAACAGCGCCTCGGGCATCGCCATCAGGTTGTCGGCTCCGGCCAGGATGGTGGTTTTCAGGGACTCGGTGCGCGGCAGCAGGCGGTCGAAGTAGAAGCGCGCTGTCAGCAGCTTGGCCTCGTAGAAAGACACATCGCCGTCCGCCGCGGCGATTTTCTGCTGCGCCAGTACCGCCATCCGCGCCCAGAAGTAGGCCAGGGTGACGTAACCGCTGTACATCAGGTAATCGACGGCGGCGGCGCCGGCGTTGTCCGGGTTCTCCATCGCGGCTTCACCCAGTTTCAGCGACAGTTCGAGCCACTCCTTGTTGTGGGCCTTGAGGGGCGTGATGAATTCCTCGTATTCCGCGCCGCTGTTGGCCGCGCAGAATTCATCGACGATGGCGGTGAAGCCCATCAGCAGTTTACCGCCGCTGCCCAGCACCTTGCGGCCCACCAGGTCGAGCGCCTGGATGCCGGTGGTGCCCTCGTAGAGCATCGCGATGCGCGCGTCGCGCACGATCTGCTCCATGCCCCACTCGCGGATAAAGCCGTGCCCGCCGAAGACCTGCAGGCCGAGGTTGGCCGACTCGAAGCCGGCCTCGGTGACAAACGCCTTGCCGATCGGGGTCAACAGCGCCATCAGGTCGTCGGCGGCCTTGGCCTGTTCTTCATTGCCGTGCGCGACGATGTCGCCCTGCTGCGCCAGGAAGTACAGGAACGCGCGGCTGCCTTCGGCGAAGGCTTTCTGGGTCAGCAGCATGCGGCGCACGTCCGGGTGCACGATGATCGGGTCGGCGGGGCCGTCCGGGTTCTTCGGGCCGGTCAGCGAGCGCATCGCCAGGCGCTCCTTGGCGTAGCTCAGCGCGCCCTGGAAGGACAGTTCGGCGTGCGCCAGTCCCTGCACGGCGGTGCCGATCCGCGCGGTGTTCATGAAGGTGAACATTGCATTCAGGCCGCGGTTGGGCGGCCCGATCAGGAAGCCTTTGGCGCCGTCGAAGTTGAGCACGCAGGTCGCGTTGCCGTGTATGCCCATCTTCTCCTCGATGGAGGCGCAGTGCACCGCGTTGCGCTCGCCGACGCTGCCGTCTTCGTTGACGTTGAACTTGGGCACGATGAACAGCGAGATGCCCTTGGTGCCACCGGGCGCATCCGGCAGGCGCGCGAGCACGATGTGCACGATGTTTTCCGTCATGTCGTGCTCACCGGCGCTGATGAAGATCTTGGTGCCGGTGATCGCGTAGGAGCCGTCCGCCTGGGGCTCGGCCTTGGTGCGCAGCAGGCCGAGGTCGGAGCCGCACTGCGACTCGGTCAGGCACATGGTGCCGGTCCACTCGCCGGAGATCAGTTTGGTGAGATACGTCTGTTTCTGCTGTTCGTCGCCGTGCGCTTCCACGGTGTTCACCGCGCCGTGGCTGAGGCCGGGGTACATCACCCAGGACCAGTTCGCGGTACCCGCGATCTCGTTCATGCTGATGCCGAGCAGGCTGGGCAGGCCCTGGCCGCCGTAATGGGTGTCCGCACTCAGTGCGGGCCAGCCGTTCTCGACGTACTGGCGGTAGGCCTCCTTGAAACCCTCGGGCGTTTTCACGCCATCTGCGCTCCAGGTGCAGCCTTCCTCGTCGCCACTGCGGTTCAGCGGCGCCAGCACGCTTTCCGCGAAGCGCGCGCCCTCTTCGACGATGGCGTTCATCAGGTCTTCGGTGGCTTCTTCGAGCCCGGGGAGGGTCTGGTACAGCTTCTCGGATTCCAGCACCTCGTTGATGACAAACTGGATGTCGCGCACCGGCGCTTTAAACTCTGGCATGGTCAACTCCTCTGGCTACTTCAGTCTGGTGGACGCATAGGGGTAAATGAAGCCCGGGGAGAAACCGATGAACATCTTCGATCCGGGCTATGTGATCAGCGCACACATTCTGCGCGAATTGCGCCAGATGTCAAATATCTTTTTACCATGGCTGGCGCATACGGACGCTGTTTTTGGTTATAACATCAGCGCTTAGCGATTGATTTTGTTGGCTTTTTACACGAGGGGAGCGATGTCGAGATACCGGGCCAGGTCCGCGGCCCGCCAGCCGGGGTGACACGGCACGCTGCCCAGCAGGGGCGCGGGCAGCAGCTGCCGGAGGGTCTCCAGGTTTTCCTCGTGGCAGTCCATCAGCGGGCCCGGCTGGTTGGCCACCCAGGCGGCGAGTTGCAGGCCGTCGCGGCGAATCGCCTCGGCGGTAAGCAGCGCGTGGTTGATGCAGCCGAGGCGCATGCCCACCACCATGATCACCCCCAGCTGCAGCTCGACGGCCAGGTCCGCCAGCGTCTCGCGCGGGTTGATCGGGACGCGCCAGCCGCCGGCGCCCTCCACCAGCACGAAATCCGCGGCGCCCGACATCACGCCGCGACACAGGCCCGCGAGGCGGCCGGCCTGCAATCGCCTGCCCTCCTGCGCCGCGGCGATATGCGGCGCGATCGCCGCGCCGAGCGCCACCGGGTTGATCTGCGCGTAGTCCAGCGGTTCGGTCATCGCCGCCTGCAGCAGCAGCGCGTCTTCATTCTGGCCGTCGGCATCGCAGCCGGCCGCCACCGGCTTCACCGCGGCGGTGCGCAGGCCGGCCCGCGCGGCGGCCGCCAACAGGCCGCAGCTCACCGCCGTTTTGCCGACGCCGGTGTCGGTCCCCGTCACAAACCAGGTGTTGCTCATCGCTTCTTCAGCACTCCGAAAATGACTTCATAGGTAGCGGGCAGCACGCCCTGCGAGCGCCTCGCCTCGTAGGCCTGCAGCATGCCCTGCAGCGCGCGGCGGCTGGTGAGGCCGCCAGGCCGGCTGCGGTTCATATTGTGCGCGCCCAGTGTCTTCAGCTCGTCGAGCACCTCGCGCACCCGCGTGTACTCCATGCGAAACACCTGCTCGTGCAGCGCCAGCGTCACCCCCGGGAGTCGCTGTGCCGCGGCCAGCAGGCGCGCGCCCGGCAGGAAGGTGTTCACATGCTGGTGCGCATCCACGGTCGCCCAGGCCTGGCGCAGTTCGTCCAGGGTGCCGGGGCCGAGCGAGGTGAACACACAGAGACCCCCGGGGCGCAGCACCCGGGCCAGCTCCGCGACCAGGTGTTCGGGTCGCGCGCACCACTGCACGGCGAGGCTGCTGAACACCAGGTCGATGGAGTCGCTGGCCAGCGGCAGGGCCTCGGCGTCGGCCACCAGCCACCCGGTGTCCGCCGGGCAACGCCGGCGCGCGTACTCCACCATGCCGGCGGCGATGTCCAGGCCGAGGTAGCGCGCGCCGGGATAGCGCGCTTGCAGCGGCGCGCAGAAATAGCCGGTGCCGCAGCCGAGGTCGAGCACGCTGTGCGGCGCGGCGGGCCCGTCATCGAGCCTGTCATCGAGCCTGCCATCGAGATAGGTAAGTAATTGCTCACCCACGCTGCGCTGCAGTTGCGCCGCGGAGTCGTAGCCGCTGGCAGCTCTACTGAAGGAGGCGGCCACCGCAGCCTTCTCGAAGTCCGGCGCGGCGTCGGGGCACTCCGTCGCGGTGCCGGCCGCCTCCAGAAACGCGTGTAATTCCACCGCCAGCAGCGCCGGCACCTCCAGCGGCGCCAGGTGCGAACACTGCGGGATCAGCGTCACCCGCGCGTTGGCGGCACCCGCGGTCAGCGATTCAAGCGCGCGCTCCACGGCGGCCGGCACCAGCGCATCGTCCGCCGCCAGCAGGTGCAGCTGCGGTTGTGGCAGATCCGGCAGGGCCTGCCGCAGATCGAGCGTCTGAAGCCACTCAAGGCCGGCCAGCAACCCGGCGGTGGCGGGGCGGCGACCGAGGGCCTGCAACTGGCGCAACAGGGCGCGCGGCTGCCGCGCCGTGCTCGCCTGCAGCGTATCGAAGCGCTTCAGCGCGGCGGCCGGCTGCACTGTCACGCCGCGCACAAAGTCCGCGAACAGCGCCGCGTCCATGCCGGGCCAGTCGCCGGCCGCGACAAAGCGGGGATTGCAGCACAGCGTGACCAGGGCCGACACCCGCCCGGGATGCCGCTGGGCGAGTGCGGTCGCCAACAGCCCGCCGAGT
Source organism: Gammaproteobacteria bacterium (assembly GCA_030427485.1). Taxonomy (GTDB): domain Bacteria; phylum Pseudomonadota; class Gammaproteobacteria; order Pseudomonadales; family Halieaceae; genus Marimicrobium. The sequence goes on along the minus strand of JAUICG010000005.1, from coordinate 128,422 downwards.
GACCAGCCCAGGTACACGGCGCGCGGCGGGCAGCTCTCCAGCACGTCGCCGAGCAGTTCATCGATGGCCGGCACAGCGTCCCCGCCGCAGCCAGGGGCGGCGCCGGGTATGTCCAGCAGGGTGATATTGGCCCAGGGCCGCAGCGGCGCCAGCAGCGGGCGCCACACGTCGCGGTTACTGCCCCAGCCGTGCAGCAGCACCAGCTCCTGACGGGGCGTACCGGTGGCCGGCAGGTATTCGCCGTGCAGCGGCATTCAGTCCGCCGCCCAGCACGCGGCCAGTTGATCCAGCAGCTGGTCCACCTGTGTTTCGCTGTGCGCCGCGCTCAGGGTAATGCGCAGGCGGGAGGTACCGGCGGGCACCGTGGGCGGGCGAATCGCGCCGATCAGGAAGCCGCGCTCGCGCAGCCGCGCGCTCAGCGCCAGCGCGCGCGACGCATCGCCCACCAGCAGCGGCTGGATCGCGCTGGCGGAGGGCAGCAGCGGCAGGCCGAGTTGTTCGGCGCCGAGGCGAAAACGGTGAATCAGGGTGGCCAGGTAATCGCGCCGCCAGGCTTCTTCCGTCACCAGCGCCAGCGCCTCCAGGCTGGCCGCCGCCACGGCCGGCGGCAGCGCGGTGGTGTAAATATAGTTGCGCGATTGCTGGATCAGCCCCTCGATCAACTGCTCACTGCCGGCGACGAACGCGCCCGCGGTGCCCAGCGCCTTGCCCAGCGTCGCCATCAGGATCGGCACCGCGTCGGGAGCGAGCCGCGCGGCCTCGGTACTGCCCACCCCGCGCTCGCCCAGCACACCGAAGCCGTGGGCATCGTCCACCATCAACCAGGCATCGTGCATGCGGCAGACGCGCGCGAGTTCGGCCAGTGGCGCGGTGTCACCGTCCATGCTGAAGACGCCGTCGACCACCACCAGCCGGGGGCCGTCGGCGCGCGCCAGTTTCGCCTCCAGCGCACGCACGTCATTGTGCGCGAAGCGCTGGAAGCGGGCGCCGCTGTGCAGGCCGCCGTCGAGCAGCGAGGCGTGGTTGAGCCGGTCCTCGAACACGTGGTCGCCGCGCTGCAATAACGCGGTGAGTATCCCGGTGTTGGCCGTGTAGCCGCTGGAGTACAGGAGTGCGCGCTCGCGGCCGGTGAACGCGGCCAGCGCCTCCTCCAGTGCATGGTGCGGCGCGCTGTGGCCGCACACCAGGTGCGAGGCGCCGCTGCCGACGCCGTACTCCACGGCGGCCTGGCGAAACCGCTCGATTACCCGCGGGTGCGCGGCGAGGCCGAGGTAGTCGTTGCTGCAGAAGTTGAGGTACTCGAGCCCGTCGACGCGCACCACCGGGCCCTGCGCGGACTGCAGCGTCTGGCGCTGGCGATACAGGTCGTCCCGGCGACGCTGCTGCAACAACGCGGCCAGGCGCTCGGAGAAGCCGGCCACCGCGGTGGCCTAGACGGCGGTGGCGTCGTAGAAGTGCGGACTGGGCGTGGCGGGCGCCTGCTCGACGTGGCGCCGCTCCGGCTCGATACCGAGGCGGGCGAACAGCGCCATGTCGGCGTTGGCCCGCGGGTTGGGCGTGGTGAGCAGTTTTTCGCCGTAGAATATCGAGTTGGCGCCGGCGAAATACGCCAGCGCGTGCATCTGCTCGTTCATTTCCTCGCGGCCGGCGGACAGGCGCACATGCGAGGCGGGCATCATGATGCGCGCGACCGCGATGGTGCGGATGAACTCGAAGGGGTCGAGGTCGGCCTCGTCTGCCAGCGGCGTTCCCTGCACGCGCACCAGCATGTTGATCGGCACGCTCTCCGGGTGTGCCGGCAGGTTGGCCAGCTGCTGCAACAGGCCGGCGCGGTCGGCCTGCTGCTCACCCATGCCGACGATGCCGCCGCTGCACACTTTCATGCCGGCATCGCGCACGTGGTCCAGCGTCTCCAGCCGGTCCTGGTAGGTGCGCGTGGTGATCACGTCGCCGTAGAATTCGGGCGAGGTGTCCAGGTTGTGGTTGTAGTAATCCAGCCCCGCCTCCGACAGTTCCTGCGCCTGCTCACGGGTCAGCATGCCCAGCGTCATGCAGCTTTCGAGGCCGAGCGCGCGCACGCCCTTGACCATCGCGACCACCTTCGGCATGTCCCGCTGCTTCGGCGAACGCCAGGCGGCGCCCATGCAGAAGCGCGTGGCGCCCGAGGCCGCCGCGGCCCTGGCCTGTTCCAGCACCTGCTCGATCTCCATCAACGCCTCGGCTTCCAGACCGGTGTCGTAGCGGGTGCTCTGCGGGCAGTACGCGCAGTCCTCCGGGCAGGCACCGGTTTTGATGGAAAGTAGCGTGCTGACCTGGACCTGGTTTGGGTCAAAATACTGGCGGTGCGCGGTGTGGGCCGCAAACAGCAGGTCGTTGAAGGGCAGCGCAAACAGCGCCTCCACCTCCTGCTGGGTCCAGTCGTGGCGAAGTTCGGTCGCCGCCTGGGTGGATTGGGGGGTGGTCGTCGCTGCCGCCGGGGATTGCATATCGGGCTCGAGGGGGAAGTCAATGATGAAGACGTGCATGATACCGCCGCCAGGCCGGCTGTCAACCTGGCAGGCCCGACGTGGTTAACAACATCGGCCGGCGCCTGCTGGACGGTTTGTTCCCGCACCACTGCGCGCTGTGCGGGCTGCGCAGTGGCCGGGATGTCCCGCTCTGCCTCGCCTGCGAGCGCGAGATGCCGGTCAACCACCACTGCTGCACCCGCTGCGCGCTGCCCCTCGCCCCCGGCAATGACGCCGCCGCCAGCCCCGTCGAGGTGCGGCTGTGCGGCCAGTGCCTGCAGGCGCCCCCGGCGTTCGAGCGGGTGATCGCACCGTGGCTGTACGGGGAGTACTTCGCGCACCTGATCCACCGCTGGAAGTACCACCGCGAGCAGTACCTGACGCCGTTGCTGGCCGCGCTGTGGCTGCAGCAGGCGCAGCGTCGCGGGCCGGTCGACCTGCTCGTGCCGGTGCCCCTGCACTGGCGCAGGCGCTGGCGGCGCGGTTTCAACCAGTCCGAGGTGCTGTGCCGGCAGCTGCGCGCGAGCTGCCCCGAACTGCGCGCCTGCCGGGTCGCCCACCGCCTCGTCGCGCGGCGGCGCGCCACCGCGGCGCAGTCCGGCATGAATGCGCGCCAGCGGGCCGGCAACCTCAGGGGCGCCTTTACAGTATCCGGGCCCTGTGACAATCTGCGTATCGCCATCGTGGACGACGTACTGACCACGGGGGCCACCGCGTCCGCGCTGGCGCGGGCCCTGTCGGCCGCCGGCGCGGGGCGCATCGAGGTGTGGTGCCTGGCGCGGACACCGGCGCCCGGCGTGTGAGGAACGTTAATTCAAGGACTGTGCTATGCGAATTGTCACGCTGTTGCTCCTGCTGCTGGCGCCCCCGCTCTCGGCGGGTGAGTCGATCAGTATCGCGGTGGCGGCAAATTTTAAACCCACGCTGGAAAAAATCACCGCGCCCTTCCTGGCCAACACCAATATCTTCGTGACCTTCAGCGCCGCGTCCACCGGCGCGCTGGCCACGCAGATTTTGCACGGCGCGCAGTACGACCTGTTCTTCGCCGCCGACGAGGAAACCCCACAGACGGTGGCGACGGCGAGGACCCTCGCGAGCACCGACCTGTTCTGCTACGCCCGTGGCAGTCTGGTGCTGGCCGGCGGCAAGGACGGGCTCGACGCGCTGGCGCGGCCGGAGTTGAGCCTGGCGATCGCCAACCCCGCGACAGCGCCCTACGGCCGCGCGGCGATGGAGGTGCTGGCGCGGCCGGAATTCAGCGCGGGGCAGGCGCGCAAGCTGGTCCAGGGCAACAGCGTCGCGCAGGCGCTGCAGTTCTGGCAGAGCGGCGCCGTGGACATGGCACTGCTGCCGAAGGCGCTGAAAGCGGCGGATGCGACGCCCGTGCCGCTGTCCTGGTATCAACCCGTGACGCAGTACGCCGCCGTGCTGAAACACAGCCCGGCGGTTGACGAGTACCTGCAGTGGTTGCGCAGCGATACCGTGCGCGACCTGATCACCGACGCCGGCTACGAACCTTGTCCCTGAACCATGCCGAACTGGAAGCGATCTACCTCACTGTCGCGCTGGCCTCCATCACCACGGTACTGCTGCTGATCCTCGGCACGCCGCTCGCGTGGTGGCTGTCCCGCCGCCGCGGCAGCATCGCCGCCACAGTCGAGGCGATCGTCGCAATGCCGCTGATCCTGCCGCCCACCGTGCTGGGCTTTTACCTGCTGTTGATGTTCACGCCGGACACCGCGCTGGGCCGCCTCTGGCAGCAACTGACGGGCACGCAACTGGCTTTCAGTTTCAGCGCGCTGGTGATCGGCTCGGTGGTGTATTCGCTGCCGTTCGTCGTGCAGCCGCTGCAGTCCGCCTTCCAGCGCATTCCGCAGGGCCTGTTGCAGGCGGCGGCAACGCTGGGCGCCCCGCCGCTGGACCAGTTCCGCTCCATCGTGCTGCCGCTGGCGAAGCGCAGTTTCGTCACCGCCGCCAGCCTCGGCTTTGCCCATACCGTGGGCGAGTTCGGCGTGGTGCTGATGATCGGCGGCAACATCCCCGGCGAGACCCGGGTGCTGTCCATCGCGCTGTTCGATTCGGTGGAGTCGCTGCGCTTTGACGAGGCGCACCGCCTCGCGGCGGGGCTGGTGGTGTTCTCCTTCGGGCTGCTGTTCCTGCTGTACCGCAGCGACCGGCAGCAGGGCTGGCGGGTGCGCGCATGAGCGAACTGCGCCTGCACCTGACGTGCCGGGGCGACAGCGGTTTCACGCTGCAGCTCGACTGCGCCCTGCCCGCGCGCGGCATCACCGCGGTGTACGGCCCCAGCGGCAGCGGCAAAAGCACGCTGCTGGAGTGCATCGCCGGGTTGCGCGCGCCGGAACCCGACAGCGTCATCCGGCTGAACGGCGACACCTGGCAGGGGCAGGGCAGCCCGGTACCCCCGTGGCGGCGCGGCATCGGCTTCGTGTTCCAGGACGCCCGCCTGTTCCCCCACCTCGATGTAGGGCAGAACCTGGACTACGCGATGGCGCGCCGCAGCGCGCCCGGCACCGTCACTTTCGGGCAGGTGGTCGCCTGGCTGGAACTCGACGACCTGCTGGCGCGCGCCACCGCCACGCTCTCCGCGGGCCAGAAGCAGCGCGTGGCGATCGGCCGCGCCCTGCTCAGCGCGCCGCGCCTGTTGCTGCTCGATGAGCCGCTGGCCAACCTCGACCACGCCGCGCGGCAGCAGTGCCTGCGCTGCCTGCAGCGACTGTCGGGGGAACTGCAATTGCCGATGCTCTACGTCAGCCACGATATCGAGGAGGTGAGCCAACTGGCGGACCACCTGCTGCTGCTGGACCGGGGCCGCCTGGTGGAACAGGGCTCGTTGCTGGAGTTGTGCAGCAGGCTGGACACCCGCCTGTCACACGAGGAACAGGCGGCGGCGATACTGACCGCCAGCGTGGTGCAGCACGATGCGGTATTCGACCTCACCCGGCTGGCGGTGGACGGCCACGAGTTGTTCGTCAATCACCTGCCCGACCAGCCGGGCCAGGCGCGGCGCGTGCGCATTCCCGCGCGCGATGTCAGCGTCTGCCGGGAGCGCCCGCGGGACAGCAGCATCCTCAACATCCTGCCGGTCACGCTCAGCGAAATCGAGGAAACCGACAGCGCGCGCGTGCTGTTGCGCCTGTCGCTGGGTTCGCAATTCCTGCTCGCGCGCATCACGCGTAAATCCGCGGTGGAACTCAAGCTGCAGGTGGGTGATCCAATCTACGCGCAGATCAAGAGCGCGGCACTGCTGATGGAGGCCACAGACACGGCATGAGCGCCCATCCCTACGACCGGCTGGACCCCGACCTGATCATCGACGCGGTGGAATCCGTCGGCTATCGCAGCGACGCCCGCCTGCTGGCGCTGAACAGCTACGAGAACCGGGTGTACCAGGTCGGCATCGAGGACGGCACGCCGCTGATCGCCAAGTTCTACCGCCCGGGACGCTGGACTGATGAACAGATTATCGAGGAGCACCGCTTCAGCCGCGAACTGCAGGACGCCGAGATTTCAGTGGTGGCGCCGCTGGCCAACGCGCAGGACCAGACCCTGCACGGTTACGAAGGCTTTCGCTTTGCGCTGTTTCCGCGCCGCGGCGGCTACCCCCCGGAACTGGACAACCTCGACAACCTGCTGGTGCTGGGCCGCACCCTCGGGCGCATCCACGCGATCGGCGGCGCCGGCCCATTCGCGGCGCGCCAGGCCATCACGGTACAGCGCATGCTGACGGACAGCCGCGAATTCCTGCTGGACGGCTTTGTGCCCGCCGCGCTGCTGCCGGCGTATGCCTCACTCACTTCCGATCTCCTGCAAATGGTGGAGTCAGTCTACAGCGAGGTGAATCCCGAGGATGAGATCCGTGTTCACGGCGATTGCCACGTCGGCAATATCCTGTGGCGCGACGAGACCGCCCACTTTGTCGACTTTGACGACTGCTGCACCGCACCGGCGATACAGGACCTGTGGATGTTCCTGAACGGCGAACGCCACGAGCGGCAGTTGCAGTTATCGGAGCTGGTGGAGGGCTACTCGGAGTTCTGCGACTTCGATCCGCGCCAGATCCGCTGGATCGAAGCGCTGCGCACCATGCGCCTGATCCACTACGCGGCGTGGCTGGCGCGGCGCTGGGAAGACCCGGCGTTCCCGCGCAGCTTCACCTGGTTCAACACCGAGCGCTACTGGGCGGATCATATCCTGGAATTGCGCGAGCAGATGTCCGCGCTGCAGGAGGAGCCGTTGCGGTTGCTTTAGAGTTTTGCCGTGGCAGAATGATGCCGCGCGCAATCCCGTGGGTATGCGCTGTCGGATTCCTTCATACCGGCACAGCGGTGGCCAGCACGGCCTCCCGAAAGGTATCGGGTAATGCCATGGGCGTGACAACGTCTACCGGCACACCAAGTAGTGTGCTCAGTTCATGACGGATGGCCCCAATATCCAACAGCGTGGTGTCAGGCGACGGATCGATTAACAGGTCCAAATCACTGTCGTCCGTATCCTCACCAGCCGCGGCCGAGCCAAACACTCGCGCATTGCTGGCGCGGTGTGCCGCCACCACCTGCCTGATCGCGTCGCGATAGGTCTGCATGGCTTCAGAAGGTCTCATGACAATTTACCGGAATAAAAAGCTCTGGGCTGTAAGGATAAACGTATGGAAGTATAAACCCCCTTATCGCTGCATTTCCAACCTATTGGAGTTGACTTCAAGCAGTGCTGAATCCCGGCACGCGGAATTCCTACAGACATTTTGGTAACCATTGCGCAGGGACCACGCGTCAACGATCACTTTATTCGCGATGGCGGGTAAAGCACCGACCAGAGCCAGCGCCAGAACGAGTTACCCGCAAGTACATCCCGGTCCACCGCGTCAAAGAAGTCGTCGAGGCCCTGGGGATCGGAGAAGTAATCCATGCGTGTCCTGAATTCGCGCTCGGGATCCAGTTCCTTCACCACCTGCGCCGGATTGCCCGCGACCACCACGTTGGCCGGCACATCCTTCGTCACCACAGCGCGCGCCGCCACCACGCTGTTCTCGCCGATCGTCACGCCCTTGAGCACGGTGGCGTGATCGCCGAGCCACACGTTGTCGCCCAGGTGCACCGGCGTGGGCGTGGTCTTTCTCGCCATCCGGTCGTAGATCGTGTGCCAGTCGGAGTCGGTGATATAGGCGCCGTTGGCCAGCATCACGCCGTCGCCGAGGATGATCTCGTCACTGGCGCTGATGCGCGAGCCCGGACTCATCAGGCAGCAGTCGCCGATCACCACGCGGCCCTGGCCGGGCTCGCGCCCCCAGACGCCCACCTCGACGCGGTTGCCGGGCTCGCCGATCGCGGTAAAACACCTGCCGATGTGGATGTTGCTGCCGGACAGGTGCACATACCAGGGCTTCATGATGGTGTGGTGGGGGCCGAGATAGACGCACTCGGGGCGCAGGAAATAATCGGCGTACCAGGACCTGAATTTCAGGTAACTCTTTTTCAGCCAGTAGGGCCGGAGGTCATCGCGCATGTAAAACCTTTCTCATCTCGGTGGATAGGACCATGATCGAACGCTATCATCGCAGCGGCAATGATCAACATCAAATGCGCCGCGCCTGACACGCCGAACCGGAGGCCACTGGAACCGTGCACACCCTCTCTTCCCCGGTCAGCAGCAACCAGCGGCACCTGCACCCCAGGTTGACGGAGATCGTGCAGCGCCACCTGCGCACCACGCATCGCGGCGAGATCGCCGCGCACAACCACGCCGCGTACGAGGCACTGCGCGACAGCCTGGACGCCCGGCCGCGCCCGCTGGTGCTGGACTCTTTCTGCGGCACCGGGCACAGCACCGCAGCGCTGGCCGGCCGGCACCGGGGGCACCTGGTGGTGGGCATCGACAAGTCCGCCCGGCGTCTGGCCAAGCATCCCGGCAGCGCGGACGACAACTACCTGTTGCTGCGCGCGGACTGCGAGGCCATCTGGCAACTGCTGGCGCGCGACGGATTGCGGGCGGCGCACCACTACATCCTCTACCCCAACCCCTGGCCCAAGGCCGCCCACCTGCAGCGCCGCGTCCACGGGCATGCCAGTTTTCCGCTGCTGATACAGCTCGGCGGGGTGTTGGAACTGCGCTCGAACTGGCAACTCTACGTCGAGGAATTCGGCGTCGCCATGCACCTGGCCGGGCATCGCGGGTACGTGAGCAGGCTGGCCTCGGGCGATGAGGACCTGAGCCTGTTTGAGCGCAAGTACCGGAAAAGCGGGCACGAGCTCTGGGTCTACACGGCAAACCTCAGCGGGACGGTTAGCGGCTCAGTTTGAAAGTTGGCACATGTCGAGAGCCTGGGAGGCAGGGTTTCGGTCTGGACCGTGTGGCGACAGGACGTCGCCACCCGAGCCTGCACATGGATGTGCGCTTTTTGGCGTGTCCAGACCGAAACCCTGCCTCCCAGGCTCGTGCAGCAAACTCAGAAACTCAACCACCAGCCCCAGACATCATGCCGTGACGAAAAAAGCCCAGTGCGCTAAAGTGCGGGCTTGGAAGGGAGATACACCTATGTCCTCGATTGCTACTGATCCCATCTGGGAACGAATTCGCCAGGAAGTCACCGAACACGCCAGCGAAGAGCCGATACTGGCCAGCTTCATGCACGCCACCATCCTCAACCACGCGGAACTCGAGCTGGCACTTAGTTTCCACCTGGCTAGCCAGCTGGACAGCCCCACCGCCTCGTCGCTGCTGCTGCGGGAAGTGATACTGGAAGCGTTCACCAGCGACCCGACGATTCGCGAGGCGGTGCGCGCGGATTTGCAGGCGGTGGTGGACCGGGATTCCGCCTGCCACGAACTGTGCATTCCCTTCCTGTACTTCAAGGGATTCCACGCACTGCAAACCCATCGCGTGGCGCACTGGCTGTGGAGCCGCGGCCGCGAGCCGCTGGCGCTGTTCTTCCAGAACCGCGTGTCCGCGGAGTTCGGCGTCGATATCCACCCGGCCGCCCGCCTCGGCCACGGCATCATGCTGGATCACGCCACCGGCCTGGTCATCGGCGAGACGGCGGTGGTGGGCAATAACGTCTCCATCCTGCAGTCGGTCACCCTCGGGGGCACGGGCAAGGAAGAAGCGGACCGCCACCCGAAAATCGGCGACGGTGTGCTGATCAGCGCCGGTGCCAAGATTCTCGGCAATATCCGCGTCGGCGAAGGGGCCAAGGTGGGGGCGGGCAGCGTGGTGCTGGAAGAGGTTCCGCCGCACACCACGGTAGCCGGTGTACCGGCCAAAATCGTCGGCCACCCGGCCTCCGCGCAACCCGCACTGGAGATGGACCACGATTTCTGCTGCGACGAGGCCGCCGCCAAAAAGCGCGAGGCCAGTTAGCAAAACCCTGGGCCACATTGGCACCGTCCAAACAGTGGGTGGTAGAAAGAGCTTTTGGGTCGCGCTTCAGTTTGATCTTTGTTGATGGTCGAGAGCCTGAGTGGCGTTGTTGCGGGCGGGACCGTGTGGCGACAGGACGTCGCCACCCGAGCCTGTACAAGGACGTACGCTTTTTGGCGTGTCCCGCCCGCAACAACGCCACTCAGGCTCGAATAGCCCAATTTCAAACTGAACCACGACCAGTTTTTGCAGCTATCCCACGCAGGCCCTGGAACAGTGGGAGGCATCACAGCGCAAATGCCGGCGACTGGCACGGTACACGCGCAGTAGCTCTCACTCCCCCGTGTGGTACTGCGGCGACAACTCCTGCACCGCGTCGACGAAGGCCGTGACATGATCGGGATTCACCCCGGGGGTAATGCCGTGCCCGAGGTTGAACACGTGGCCGCTGCCGTGCCCGTAACCCGCCAGTATCGCGGCGACCTCGCTGCGAATGCGCTCAGGTGAGGCGAACAGCATGCTCGGGTCCATATTCCCCTGCAGCGCCACGCGCTCGCCGACCAGCGCGCGGGCGCGACCGATATCCGTGGTCCAGTCGAGTCCCACCGCCTGCGCGCCGCAATCGGCGATGGCGTCCAGCCACTGCCCGCCGCCCTTGGTGAAGACGATCACCGGCACCGGGCGACCGTCCGCTTCGGTGGGCAGGCGCGCAATCACCCGCTGCATGTACTGCAGCGAAAACTCCCGGTAGCCGGCGGCGCTGAGGCTGCCGCCCCAGGTGTCGAAGATCTGCAGCGCCTGGGCACCGGCGCGCACCTGGGCGGCGAGGTAATCCGCCACCGCATCCGCCAGCAGCGCCAGCAGGTCGTGCATCAACGCGGGTCTGTCGTAGGCCATGGTCTTGATGTGGGCGAAGTCCTTCGAGGAGCCGCCCTCGACCATGTAGGTCGCCAGCGTCCAGGGACTGCCGGAAAAGCCGATGAGGGGGACGGAACCGTTCAGCGCGCGGCGTATCGTGCTGACCGCCTGCATCACGTAGGACAGGTCATCCTCGGCCCTGATGCTCTGCAGGCCGGCGAGGTCGGCCTCACTGCGCACCGTCTTGCGAAAGCGCGGTCCCTCGCCCTCTTCAAAATACAGGCCGAGGCCGAGGGCGTCGGGCACTGTCAGGATATCGGAAAACAGGATGGCCGCATCCATCGGGTAGCGGCGCAGCGGCTGCAGCGTGACCTCGCAGGCCAGTTCCGCGTTCTTGCATAAATCCAGGAAGGAGCCCGCTTGCGCACGGGTGGCCCGGTACTCGGGCAGGTAGCGTCCCGCCTGGCGCATCATCCAGATCGGGGTGCGATCGACTGGCTGGCGCAGCAGGGCGCGCAGGAAACGGTCATTCTTCAGTTCAGTCATTGGGCGGGTCCGGCGCTGCAGAAAACAAGGGGGGCAAGCATACACCAGCGGCGCGACATTTTGGGCAATGCGCGGCGCGAAATCCGATATCCCGCTGCTACCCACCCGGCGCGGAGCCGGTAATTATCCCTCTGAGGCGGCACGATCGGCCCTGCTCACCGGTCGGCCAACAGCCCCCGCAATTCCGCGTCGGTCACGTCGTCGACGATGCAGGCCGCGCCGATCGCCTGCAGCAGGACCAGGCGCAGCCTGCCGTCTATCACCTTCTTGTCGTGCGCCATCAGGTCGAGGAAGGCCGCGGCGTCCATATCCTCGGGAGGGCGCACGGGCAGGTGCATCCCCAGCAGCAGTTCCCGGAAATCGTCCACTTCGGCGCGGTCGATGCGGCCGCGGCGCGCGGAGAGTTCCAGCGCCAGCAGCATGCCGGCAGCCACGGCTTCCCCGTGCAGCCATGTGCCATAGCCCTGGCCGGTTTCGACCGCATGGCCGAAGGTGTGGCCGAGGTTCAGGATGGCGCGCAGGCCGCCCTCGCGCTCATCCGCCGCCACCACCTGCGCCTTGTTGGCGCAGCTGCGCTCTATCGCCTCGGCCAGCGCGGCCTCCTCGCGGGCCAGCAGGCGCGGCATATGCTCCTGCAGCCAGCGGTAGAACGGCTCGTCGCTGATAAGCCCGTATTTCACCACCTCGGCGAGGCCGGCACTGAACTCCCGCTTCGGCAGGGTGTGCAGGGTATCGATATCGATCAGCACCGCCTGCGGCTGGAAGAAGGCGCCGATCATGTTCTTGCCCAGCGGATGGTTGACGGCCGTTTTGCCACCCACGGAGGAGTCCACCTGCGCCAGCAGCGTGGTCGGCAGCTGTATGAAGTTGACGCCGCGCTGGTAGCAGGCCGCGGCAAACCCGGCGATATCACCCACCACGCCGCCGCCCAGCGCGATGAATGTGGTGTTGCGGCTGTGTTTGTCCGCCATCACCCGGTCGAAAATCGTCGACAGGGTTTGCAGCGATTTGTACTGCTCGCCATCCGGCAGGACGATTTCGGTCACCAGTTGCCGGCTGCCCAGCGCAGACCTCACCCGCTCCCCGTAGAGTGGCGCCACGGTCTCATTGCTGATCACCACCACCTGGGAGCCCGCGATGTGCTGGCCCAGCAGTTTGCCGTCGCCCAGCAGTTCGCGGCCGATATAGACAGGATAGGAGCGCTCTCCCAATTCCACGTGCAGGGTATGCATGATCAATGACACGTAAGTACCTCGGGCTATTCTGGAGGGGCGTTATTCTAACGCTTGTGGGGAGGGGCTGTCTTTGCCAGGGACTAGAGGGCGGCGAGCTCTTCCACCAGGCGCTGGGCCACCGTGCGCGGGCTGCAGGAGTCCGTCTCGATGATGTGATCGGCGATCTCCCGGTACAGGGGGTCGCGTTCGGCCATCAGCGCGCGCAGAATCTCCTCCGGGTCGCCCTTTTGCAGCAGGGGCCGGCGGCGGTCGCGCCGCGTGCGCCTGACCTGCTCTTCCACGGTGGCGTAGAGATAGATGACGAAACCGCGCGCCGCCAGCGCGCTGCGGTTTTCCGGGCGCAACACGACGCCGCCGCCGGTGGCCAGCACCACGTCGTCCCACTCGGTCATCTCCGCGACCACCTGCTGCTCGCGGGCGCGGAAACCCTCCTCGCCCTCGACGTCGAAAATCCACGGAATGTCGGCCCCGGTGCGCACCTCGATCTCGGTATCGGTGTCCGCGAAACGCAGCTTGAGGTGCTGGGCCAGGTATTTCCCGATAGTCGTCTTGCCGGCCCCCATGGGACCGACCAGGAACACGCGATGCAGTGCGGCCATATAGGTGTTACTGCACGCTAGTCAAGAAGCTGGTCGGCCAGGATACGCGGCGTGATGAATATCAGGGTCTCGGTCTTGGTATGCGTGCTGGACTCGCTGCGGAAAAAAGCCCCGATGTAGGGGATATCGCCGAAGAACGGCACCTTGTTAACCGCCTCGATGTCTTCAGTCTTGAAGACGCCGCCCAGCACCACGGTTTCACCGTTGCCCACCAGCACCTGGGTTTCAAGCTGCGTGGTATCGATGGAGGGAATAAACCCGCCGCTGCCACTGGGCACCAGTTCACCCACGGAGTCCTGGTTGACCTTCAGGTCCAGCATAATGCGGTCGTCAGGCGTGATATTCGGTGTCACGAACAGTGCCAGCACCGCGTCCTTGAAGGCGACGGTGGTTTCCCCGCTGGCCGATGACTGCTGGTAGGGAATCTCGGTACCGGACTTGATGGACGCCTCCTGTTTGTCGCCGGTAATGACCTTCGGCTGCGATACGACCTCACCCTGGCCCTCGGATTCCAGCGCTGACAATTCGGCCGACAGGAACAGGTCGCCGCTGGCGAAGCCGATGGCGAAGCCGCTGTTGGAGGCAACGCCCAGGTCGACCAGCAGCGCACCCGGGTAGTCGACGGTCGGCGTATCGCCGTTAATCACGGATTCATTGATGCTCACCACGTTCTCCGTGTCGCCCGACACCGTGATCAGGTCGTCTCCCCGGTTCACGTAGGCGCCACCCCACTCGATGCCGAGGTTTCTCGCCGCATCCGACTGTGCAATCACAATCCGCGCCTCGATCATCACCTGGCGCACCGGGATATCCACCAGCGTCAGCAGGTCGCGTATCTCGGCCAGTTTAGTGGCGGTATCGGTGATGATCAGCGAATTGGTCCGGGTGTCGACCACGACCGACCCGCGCGGCGAGGTCAGGCTGCCGCCGTCCTCGGAGCCCGCCTGGAACAACTCCACGATCTCTTCCGCGTTGGCGTAACGAATGCGCACGAACTCCGATACCAGCGGGGCCAGCTCCGCAATCTGCTTGTTGGCCTCGATCTGCTGGCGCTCCCGCTCGGCGATTTCTGCGGCGGGCGCCACCATCAGCACATTGCCGACCTGGCGCTTGTCCAGGCCCTTGGTTTTCAGCACCAGCTCCAGCGCCTGGTCCCAGGGCACATTCTGCAGGCGCAGCGTGATACGCCCGGAAACCGTGTCGCTGGCCACCAGGTTCAACTCGGTGAAATCGGCGATCAGCTGCAGTACCGCGCGCACTTCGATATCCTGGAAGTTCAGCGATATCCTGTCACCCACGTAGTTGAACTCGTTCTGGCGCCGCTCCACTTCCTTCGCGGACAGCGGTTTGACGCTGATCACGTATTCGTTATCTGTCTGGTAGGCGAGGTAGTCAAAATCACCGCTGGTTTTCAGCAGCAGGGTCGCTCCACGCTCGGTGGTATTCACGTCCACGCTGGACACCGGCGTGGCGAAATCGGTCACATCGTAGCGGCGCATCAGGCGCTCCGCCACGGTGGTGTCGATAAACTCCACTTTTACATCGCCGCCTTCGCTGAATACGTTCACATCCACCGAGGGATCCGTCAGTTGCAGGGTGAGCTTGCCCTCGCCGGCACCGGTGCGCTGGAATTCCAGGTCGACGATTTCGGAGGCGACCTCGGTCACTTCCACCACGGCAGTATCGACGCGCAGGGGTTCAGCGCCCTGCTTGACGTAGTCGCTGCCCTCCTGGCCAACGACGAGAAACAGATTATTGCCCTCGATCCGCGTTTCGTAGGGAACGAGCTTGACCAGCTCGACTACCAGGCGGGTGCGGTCGCCGGACTCCAGCACCACCGCCTTGGTGGCGTTGCCATAGGGTAGGGAATAACGCTTCTGGTCAAGGCCGCTGGTGGTATTGGGGAAATCCACGGCAATACGCGCGGGCTTCTCGATGGCATAGGTCTTGAAATCCGGCGGCGGTTCGCTGAACTCCAGGCGCACTTCAAACTTGCTGCCCGGCCGGGAGCTGAATTCGATATCCTGCACCCTTGGCGCGGCCAGCGCCGCACTGGTGACAAAGCTCATCGCCAGCATAACAGCGGCGTTACGCAACCTCATTCCCAAGCTCTTATTCCCTTTCAACACGGCCTTTGTCCCCACATATTGTTTTGTAGCCACGGCGCACCATGACCGCGGCTTATAAACCGCTTAATTTGATTGTGCGCGGCCGCTCGACCCAACCGTCGGACGTACCGTCGCTCACTATCTCTACCACCGAAACATAGGTATCCGACATGTCCACGATCTTGCCGTGGTGACGGCCCAGGTAATTCCCCGTTCTGACCCGGTGCACGCCGCCGTCCGGGTCCTTGATCAATGTCCAGCTGATATCGTCGCGTTCCAGCGTACCTACCATGCGCAGGGAGTCGAAGGTGAATTGTTCGAGAAACTCCTTGGCGCGATTCTCATCCGGCTTGATTGCCGCAATCGCCTGCAGCTGGGCGATCTCCCGCACCTCGATGGGCCGATCAAACGGGCTGCGCAGGGTCGTGGCGCTGTAGGCAAAGGCCTCGTACGCCTTGAACGTCGGAATGGGGGCGATTATGCCGCCCGGACGGGAGCGCTTCTCCGCCATGTACTCGTCAAGGTCGGACAGGTCGCTCCCGGAACACCCGGTGAGAACCACTCCCAGACAGCACAGCAACAGCAGCGTATGCGGGAACCTTTTCATCACGTGGCGTCCCCGTCCTTGTAGCGATACGTCTTGGCGATTATCTTCATGTTCAGGGTGTTGGCGTTCTTCGGGTCGGTGGTGATCTGGAAATCGTGCAGCGTCACGATCCGCGGCAGCCCGGCCATGCCGCTGATGAAGGCGCCCAGGTCGTGGTAGGAGCCGGAGGCGTTGATCGCTATCGGCAGCTCCACGTAGAACTCCCTGGCCTTCTCCTGCTGCAAGTCAATGCTGGCGATATCCAGGCCGTTCAGCAGCCCCTTGTTGGTGATATCCTCCAGCAGGCCCGGCACCTCGGTGTCGCTCGGCAACTGGCTGACCAGTGCTCCGAAAGACTCCTCCATCTCCGCCATTTGCTGGCGATACGCGTCCAGGTTGGCCGCCTGGAACGCCTTGGTCTCAAAGTCTTTCTTGAGCTTGACTTCCTCCTCCGCGGCTCTCGCCAGCTCCAGCTGCATATCCTCGATATGGTAGTAATACCCACCCACCAGCACGGCAATCACCAGGACCGCCCAGATCAGGCCCTTGACCGCGAGCGGCCACGAGCCGACGTTGTCAAAATCCAGGTCGTTGACGTCGAAATCGCGCAGCGCGCGCATGGTATCTTCAAATGCCATCGTTCACCCTTCTTCCAGGCCTTCTTCCATGGCCGGCGCTTCCACGGTAACGCTCAACTCGAACCGGTTGGCCTGCTCACCGAACTCGCGGGCTTCATGCACCTTGTCGAGATTCGGGTTCGCCAACCAGTCTGACGCCTCCAGGCGCCGCATCAGGCTCGACACGCGATTGTTGGATTCAGCGACGCCACTGATGCTGATTTTCTTCCCGGCGGTGGTGAGCTTGGTGTAAAAAACCCCGTCCGGCACGGTGCGGACCAGCTGGTCCAGCACCCGCACGATAATCGGCCGGTTGCCCTGCAGCTCCTGGATGACGCGCATACGGTCCAGTAGCTGGTTGCGTCGCTTCTGCAAATCGCGGATTTCAGCGACCTGCTTGTCCAGCTCCTTGATGTTCTCGGTCAGGTACCCATTGCGCGCATTCTGGTTGTCGATCTGGCTGTTGACGACCCGGTCCGCGAGCAGCACCAGCCCGGCGGCGAGCGCAATCACCAGGGCGACGGTGGTCAGGAATTCCTTTTTCAGCTCCTGGCGACGTTCCTCCCGCCAGGGCAGTAAGTTGATCTGTGCCATCAGTCAAAACTCCGCAGCGCCAGACCACAGGCGATCATCATAGCCGGGGCGTCACTGGCCAGCGCCACCGCATTCACGCTGGACGATATCGACATCTGCGCAAAGGGGTTCGCCACTGAAGTCGGCGTGCCCAATTTGTCGCGCACCAACTCCTCCAGGCCCTCCATGGAGGACACGCCCCCGGCGAGAATAATGTGGTCGACATCGTTGTACTGGCTCGAGGAAAAGAAGAACTGCAGGGAGCGCGCCACCTGCTGCACCACCGCCTCCTTGAAGGGCTCCAGCACCTCGGGCTCATAATCGTCCGGCAGGCCGCCCTGCTTCTTGGCCAATCCGGCCTCTTCCAGCGGCAGGCCGTAGCGGCGCATGATTTCGTCGGTCAGCTGTTTGCCCCCGAATAGCTGCTCGCGGGTGTAAATGGTCTGGCCGTTGTTGAGTACGCTGAGGGTGGTCATGGTGGCGCCAATGTCGACGATCGCCACCGTACTGTCCTCGTCGAGGTCCAGCTGGTTGCGCACCAGCGAAAACGCCCGCTCCATCGCATAGGCCTCGACATCCATGATCTTGGGCGACAGCTCAGAGCCCTCGATGGCCTCCACCCGCGATTCGATGGTCTCCCGCCGACAGGCCGCCAGCAGCACTTCCACCTGATTGTCACGGTCCGGTGACGGGCCCTGGATCTCGAAATCGATCGCCACCTCTTCCAGGGGATAGGGGATATACTGGTCCGCCTCCAGGGTCAGCTGGATCTCCATGTCGTCCTCGCTGAGGCCCTGGGGCATGTCGATCAACTTGGTAATGACCGACGAGCCGGCCACGGCGGCGGCGACATTTTTCAGCCTGGTTCGCGATTGCGCGACCACGCTGCGGATGGCGTTGGACACCCCTTCCACATCGTTGACGCTTTTCTCGATGACCGCGTCCTGCGGTAGCGAACTTACCGCATAGCTCTCCACACGGTAGCGGCCCCCTGTATAGCTCAACTCCAGTAATTTTACTGTCGTTGAACTAATATCCAGCCCCAGAACCTGCGTCGCCTTTCTCTTACCGAATAGTCCGAGCAACTTTTTTCCCTATCAGTATCACTAACTTAGGATGTTTTTATGCAACGATACATTAATGTTAGATATACCACAGCCCAAAACTTATCAAAACACAAAAAAAGCTTATAATTACCAATCGACCACCAGTACCGCTGTCACCGGCTCCGCTAAGCAATTGTTTTCTAAAGGGATAAATGAGCTTCCTAAGAATCGTTTTGAGACTGTCCGTGTTCGGATGCCTGGGTGCGCTGTGGTTACTGGCCGGGGTCTTCCTGTACCTGAGCCCCGACCTGCCGGATGTCGAGACACTGCGCGACGTGAAACTGCAAACGCCGATGCTCGTGTACACGCGCGACGGCGAACTGATCGGCCAGTTCGGCGAGCAAAAACGCAGTCCGCTGCCCTTTGAGGAGATTCCCGAGCAATTCATCAAGGCGCTGCTGGCGGCGGAGGACGACAACTATTTCGTGCATCGCGGGGTGGACGTGATGGGCCTCATGCGCGCCACCTCCGAACTGGTGCTCACCGGCGAAAAGGGCTCCGGCGGCAGTACGCTGACCATGCAGGTGGCGCGCAATTACTTCCTGAACCGCGACCGCACATTCATCCGCAAATTCAACGAGATACTGCTCGCCATCGAGATCGAGCGCAGCCTCGACAAAGAGGAGATATTCGAGTTGTATTTCAACCGTATTTTTCTCGGCCACCGCTCTTACGGCTTCGAGGCCGCCTCACAGGTCTACTACGGCAAGCCCATCAGCGAGTTGAGTCTCGCCCAGCACGCGATGCTGGCGGGCGTGCCCAAGGCGCCCTCCCGCATCAACCCGGTCACCGGGCCGGAGGAAGGCAAGGAGCGCCGCGACTGGATCCTGGGGCGCATGTACACGCTGGGCTACATCACCCGGGAGGAGTATGAAAGCGCCGTGGCGGAGGTCGATGGCGCCCGCCTCTGGGGCGCTCAACTGGGTTTTGCCGCGCACTACGCCGCGGAAATGGCGCGGCAGGAAATGGTGCAGCGCTACGGCCTGGATGCGTATACCAACGGTTACCACGTGTTCACCACCATCGACAGTGAGTTGCAGCGCGTCGCCACCCGGGCGGTGGTGGATGGCCTCATCGCATACGACAAACGGCACGGCTATCGCGGGCCCGAGCGTAAGCTGCCGCCGCGGGGCACGGACGCGGAGACCATCGCGGACTGGCGGGCGGCCCTCCGGGAGGCGCCCCCCGTGGGCGACCTTGAGCCCGCGATCGTCACCTCGGTCGCCGAGGACAAGGCAACCCTGCTGCTCGCCGACGGCAGCACGCCCGACCTGCCCTGGGAAAACGGCATTCGCCAGGCGCGGCCCTACCTCAGCGAAAACGCGACCGACGCAGCGCAGCAGCCGGTAGCCAAACTGCTGGCGATAGGCGACCTGATACGGGTGGCGCGGGACGAGGAGGGGGCATGGCAGCTGGCGCAACTGCCCGCGGCGCAGGCGGCACTGGTATCGCTGAACCCCGACAACGGCGCCATCGTCAGTATCGTTGGCGGTATCGGCTTCGAGAAGAGCAAGTTCAATCGCGCCACCCAGGCCCAGCGCCAGCCGGGCTCCAACTTCAAACCCTTCCTCTACAGTGCGGCGTTCGATGCGGGCTTCACCGCGGCGACCATCATCAACGACGCACCGATCGTCCTCGACGGCGGCTCGCAGGACGACCTGTGGCGGCCGGAGAACGACGAGGGCAAGTTTTACGGCCCCACCCGGCTGCGCTGGGCCCTGACCAAGTCGCGCAACCTGGTCTCCATCCGCCTGCTGCAACGGCTGGGCGTCAAACGCCTGATCAAGTATGCCAACAACCTGGGCTTCGATACGTCCTCTTACGTCCCCGAACTGTCGCTCGCGCTCGGCACCCAGAGCATCACCCCGCTGGAACTGGCCAAGGGTTACGCCGTGCTGGCCAACGGCGGTTACCGCGTGGAGCCCTACCTGATCCAGCGCGTCGAGGACCTCAATGGCGACACCGTGTTCGAAGCCCTGCCACCGACGGTGTGCCGGGATTGCGACGGGCCACCGGCCGCCGTGGAGGACGACGGCGAGGAGATGAGCATGGAGGAAATCCTGGCGGCGGAGTCCCCCGCGGCGGTGGAACTGCCGCCGGCGCCGCGCGTGATGGACGCACGGGTGAATTTCATCATCGACAGTATCCTGAAGGACGTCATCACGCGCGGTACCGGGCGGCGCGCGCTGGTGCTGGAGCGCAGTGACATCGGCGGGAAAACCGGCACCACCAACGGCCCGATGGACGTCTGGTTCTCCGGCTACAACCGCGACGTGGTGACCACCACCTGGGTGGGTTTCGACAATTACACCCCGCTGGGCCGCAGGGAATTTGGCGGCACCGCGGCGCTGCCCATCTGGATCGATTACATGCGCGAGGCGCTGCAGGACAGCCCGGAACAGGAACGCCCGATGCCGCCGGGTATCGTCACGGTCAGGATTGATCCGCAGACCGGGCAGCCGGCGAGCCCCGGCCAGGGCAACGCGATATTCGAGTATTTCAAGCGCGAGACCGCGCCCTCGAGCAGCGGGCGACGCAGCGGCCGCCGCGAGAGCGACAGCAGCCTTTACGACGAGGTCAACGACCTGTTTTGAGGTAGTCCCGCGGGTACGGAATCGCGGCAACACCGCTGTCGACCGCGGCCCTGGCCACCGCCGGGGCAACCCATGTCAGCAAGCGGCTGTCGAGGGGGTTCGGGATGATGTATTCCGGACCGAAGGCCAGCGTCTCGCGACCGACAGCGGCCAGCACCTCGGCGCTGACCGGTTCGCGCGCCAGCGCGCTCAGCGCCATTACGGCGGCCACTTTCATCTCCTCGTTGATCAGCGATGCGCGGACATCCAGCGCGCCGCGAAAGATAAACGGGAAGCCCAGCACATTGTTCACCTGGTTGGGATAATCCGACCTGCCGGTCGCGATGATCAGGTCGTCACGGGTGGCCAGCGCCAGTTCGGGTTTGATCTCGGGGTCCGGGTTGGAGCAGGCGAACACCACCGGACGGGGCGCCATCGACAACAACATCGCGGGGCTCAACAGGTCCGCCCCGGACAGGCCGATGAAGACATCGGCACCGGCAATGGCATCGGTCAGCGTACGCTTGTCCGTGTTGTTGGCAAATTCCTGCTTGTAGGCATTGACCCCTTCGCGCCCCTCGTAAATCACGCCCCGTCGATCGAGCATGAAAATATTCTCGCGGCGGGCGCCCATGCTGATCAGCAGGCGCATGCAGGCGATTGCCGCCGAACCCGCGCCCAGGCAGGTGATCACGGCGGTTTCCAGCGACTTGCCCTGTATTTCGAGGGCGTTGATCAACCCCGCGGCTGTGACGATCGCAGTGCCGTGCTGGTCATCGTGGAACACCGGGATATCGCACTGTTGGATCAGGGCTGATTCGATCTCAAAACACTCCGGCGCCCTGATGTCTTCGAGGTTTATCCCGCCAAACGTGCCGGCGATGCGCGCGACCGTGGCGATAAACTCCTGTGAATCTTCCGAGTCCACTTCGATGTCGATGGCGTTGACCCCCGCAAAGCGCTTGAACAGCAGCGCCTTGCCCTCCATCACCGGCTTGCTCGCCAGGCTCCCGAGATTGCCCAGTCCCAGCACGGCGGTGCCGTTGCTGATCACGGCTACCAGGTTGCCCTTGCCGGTATAGCGGTAGGCGTCGCCGGGGTCGCCCGCGATCTCACGACAGGGCTCGGCGACTCCGGGACTGTAGGCGAGCGCCAGGTCGCGCAGGCTTTCGGCGGGCTTGGAGAGTTCGATGCTGATTTTCCCGGGCACGGGTTCAGCGTGATAGGCGAGGGCGTCTTCTTTCAGGTCTCGGGACATGGCATCACCACCTGCGCTCATCGGCATTTCGACGGGAATGGAGCTGGATCGATTCACGGGCACACCTTCGCTGCAACAGGTAAAAGAGAATAAAAAAGCGCCAGCCCTTTGGGGCTATGGCGCTTTACTGGTATCGCAGATGCCTGCGTTAACCCTACCTCAACGTTTGATGCCGCGTCCACCAAAGCGCTTGTTAAAACGATCGACGCGACCGCCGCTGTCGACAATCTTTTGCTTGCCGGTATAGAAGGGATGACACGCCGAGCACACGTCGACATGGAAATCCTCGCAACGTGTGGAACGCGTCTGTATGGTGTTACCGCAACTGCAGGTGGCGGTAACCGCTTCGTATTTGGGGTGTATATCTGCTTTCATTACCTTGAACTCCTGGTCATGAGTGCCGCCACCCGATCGTTGCCGGGCACCGCACCTCGCTGGGAGAGTTGAACCGCTGCGGGCGGAAGCCACGCAGCATGAGCCGCTCAAAAAATAGGCGGGCATCTTACCAGAGACGGTGCGATAAGCAATAGGCCGCGGGATTTGGTAGTGTCAGTTTGAAAATAGACTGTGTGAGCCTGAGAGGCGGGGTGGCGGTCGGGACCGTGTGGCGACAGGACGTCGCCACCCGAGCCTCGCCGGCCGCGCCTGCACATGGACGTGCGTTTTTTGGCGCGGCCGGCGCTCCGGTGTCCCGACCGCCACCCCGCCTCTCAGGCTCTCGAAGTAGGTCAGTTTTCAAACTGAGACACCGCGCGGGCTTTTGCTACAATCCCGGTTTGCAACCCGTTTCGCGTAATACCCGTGTGTAACAAAGGGGCTTGATGTCCGTACTCCGCCTGGCAATTCCTTCGCCCCTGCGCCGAACATTTGATTATCTTCCCCCCGAGGGCATGAGCCAGGCCCGGGTCGACAGCCTGCAGCCGGGCGTGCGGCTGCGCGTCCCTTTCGGCAGTCGCGAGTTGACCGGCTACCTGCTCGAAGTCTGCGCCGAGAGCGCGGTGGAGGCCGCTGCATTGAAGCCGGCGCTGGCGTTGCTGGACGAAACCCCGCTGGTGGAGCCGCAGCTGCTGCAACTGTGCCACTGGGCCGCCCGCTACTACCATCACCCGCTGGGCGAGGTGTACGGCACCCTGTTCCCGAAACGGCTGCGCGAGGGCAAGCCGCAACAGCCTCCCGGCACGCCCGGCTGGCAGCTTACCGCCCGGGGCAAAGGACTCCCCGAGGAGGCGCTGCCGCGTTCCGCCAGGCAGGCGCAGGCCGTCGGCCTGCTGCGGCAGCAGGCGCGCGTGGCCGGCGCCGAACTGAAAAACCACGGTATCAGCAGCGCCGTCTTGCGCAGCCTGCAGGAAAAGCGGCTGATCGAGCCCTGCATGATAAGTGGGCACTCACTTTTCGCGGAAGCAAGACCGGGACTGGCCCTGAATGATGAACAGGCCGCCGCACTGCAGAGCTTCACGGCCGCTGGCGCGGGCTTTAGCTGCCACTTGCTGGAGGGCGTGACCGGTAGCGGCAAGACCGAAATCTACCTGCAGTTGATCGCCGCCTGCCTGCAGCGGGAACAGCAGGCGCTGGTGCTGGTGCCCGAGATCGGGCTGACGCCGCAGACGCTGGCCCGCTTCGAGCAACGCTTTGCGGCCACCATCGCCGTGCTGCACTCGGGGCTGACCGATGCCGAGCGCTATCGCGCCTGGGAGGATGCGCGCAGCGGCGCGGCGCAGATTGTCATCGGCACCCGGTCCGCAATCTTCACGCCGCTCGCGCGGCCGGGATTGTTCATCGTGGATGAAGAACACGACGGTTCCTATAAACAACAGGACGGCTTTCGCTACTCGGCCCGCGATGTCGCGGTCAAGCGCGCCCAGATACACGACTGCCCGATCCTGCTCGGCAGTGCGACACCCTCGCTGGAAAGCATTCACAACGCGCAGGCCGGACGCTACCGGCATCAGCAACTCACGCGGCGCGCCAGCAGCGGCGGCATGCCGGAGATCCGCGCCCTGGATGTGCGCAAGCAGGCGTTACAGGCGGGCCTGTCCGACACCCTGGTCGCCGCCGTGGAGCAGACATTGCAGCAGGGACAACAGGTGCTGCTGTTTCTGAATCGCCGCGGTTACGCACCCACGTTGCAGTGTCACGATTGCGGCTGGATTGCGGAGTGTCGCGCCTGTGACGCGCGATTGACGGTGCACCGCCGGCGGCGCCGGCTGCGCTGCCACCACTGCGGCGCCAGCGCGGTGCTGCACCGGCAGTGCCCGCAGTGCCACAGCGAACGCCTGCTGGCCGCCGGCCTCGGCACGGAACAAACCGAGGATTTCCTGCGAGCGCGGTTTGAACAATGGCCGGTGCACCGTGTGGACAGCGACTCCATCCACGGCCGTGACGCGATGCAGGCGCTGGCCGACGAAGTCAACCGCGGCGAGCCCTGTATCCTGCTCGGCACCCAGATGCTCACCAAGGGCCACCACTTCCCCGCGGTCAGCCTGGTGGCGGTTATCGATGCCGACGCACTGCTGTTCAGCGCCGATTTTCGCGGCGAAGAGCGCATGGCGCAGCTCCTCACCCAGGTGGCCGGGCGCGCCGGGCGCGCCGAACTCGCCGGCAGCGTACTCCTGCAAACACACTACCCCGACCACCCGGCACTGGTCGCGATGCTGCACACCAGCTACGCGGACCAGGCGCGCAGCCTGCTCAGGCAGCGACAGGCGGCAGGACTGCCCCCCGCGGGACACCTGGTATTGCTGCGCACCGACTGCCCGAACGCCGAGTACGGCGAGCAGTTCCTGCAGACCCTGCGCCAGCGCTGCGCGCCGCACCTGCCCGCCGGCGCCAGCCTGATAGGACCACTGCCGTCACCGATGCAGCGCCGCGCCGGCAAATACCGCTGCCAGCTATTGCTGACAGCACCGGATCGCAGGTCGGCGCAGGCCGCGGCCGGACTGCTGGTGGCCAATGCGGAACCGCTGCCGACCCGCCAGGGGCTGAACTGGTCCATCGATGTCGACCCGCTGGAGGTCTTCTAGGCACAGGCCCGCGCGGACTGGCCACGGCGCGCGCGAATGATGGTAAACTGCGCGACCGGGCCCGCTCGCGAACGCGCGCCACTCGGCACAGGCCCCTATAACGCATCCTATGACCCGGTAACCCATTGACACTGCCCAGGTACACCCCCAGAACATGAAGGAACAACTGACAGTACTGTTACAACAGGCGCTGGATACGCTGATTGCGCAGGGTGTACTCCCCGCGGACACCCGCCCGCAGATACAGATCGATCGCAGCCGCGACAAACGCCACGGCGATCTGGCGTGCAATATTGCGCTGGCACTGGCGAAAGCCGCAAAGCGCAAACCGCGCGAGCTCGCCGAGCTGATCTGTGACGCGCTGCCGGCCGACCCGCTGGTAACGCGCACTGAAATTGCCGGCCCCGGATTTATCAATTTTTTCCTGTCCGCCGACAGCAACCAGGCGGTAATCCGGCGGATTCTGGAGCAGGGGCGCACCTTCGGCACCAGTACTACCGGGGCTGGGCGCAAGGTGCAGGTGGAGTTTGTCTCGGCCAACCCGACCGGGCCACTGCATGTCGGCCATGGCAGGGGCGCCGCCGTGGGCGACAGCCTGTGCAGGCTGCTGGCCGCCACCGGCTGGCATGTCGCCAGCGAGTTTTACTACAACGATGCCGGCGCCCAGATTGACAACCTCGCGCTGTCGGTCCAGGCGCGCTGCAGGAACGTGTCGCCGGACGATCCCGAGTGGCCGCAGGACGGCTATCGCGGCGACTACATCAGGGACCTGGCGCAGGCCTATTTGCGCGGCGATACCGTCGACGCCGAAGACCGCCACGTCACCGGTTCCGGGCGCGCCGACGACCTCGACGACATCCGCCAGTTCGCCGTGGCCTACCTGCGCCGCGAACAGGACCTGGATCTCAAGGCCTTCGCCGTACATTTCGATGAATACTTTCTCGAGTCCTCGCTGTACCGGCAGGGCGCTGTCGAGGCCACGGTCGAGCGGCTGATCGGGAACGGCCACTGCTATGAGCGCGACGGGGCGCTGTGGCTGCGCACCACCGACTTCGGTGACGACAAGGACCGCGTGATGCGCAAACGCGAGGGCGGTTACACCTACTTCCTGCCGGATGTGGCGTATCACCTCAACAAGTGGCAGCGCGGCTTCGAGCGCGTGATCAACGAACAGGGTGCGGACCATCACAGCACCGTAACGCGTGTGCGCGCGGGTTTGCAGGCGTTGGACCAGGGCATTCCCGAGGGCTGGCCGGAGTACGTGCTGCACCAGATGGTGACCGTCATGCGCGACGGCGCCGAGGTGAAGTTATCCAAACGCGCCGGCAGCTACCTCACGCTGCGCGAATTGATCGACGAGGTCGGCCGGGATGCGACACGCTTTTTCCTGGTCGCGCGCGCGGCCAATTCACAGCTGACGTTTGATATCGATCTGGCGCTGTCGCAGAGCAACGATAACCCGGTGTATTACATCCAGTACGCCCATGCGCGCAGTTGCAGCGTAATGCGCAAACTCGAGGAGCAGGGCTGGCAGTGGCAGCCCCAAAGCGCGCTGCAACACCTGGACCAGTTGCAGGAGGAGCACGAGAAAAGCCTTCTGAGGCAGCTTGACCGCTACCCGGAGGTGGTCGAGAACGCCGCCCTGCACAGCGAACCCCACACGCTCGCCAACTACCTGCGCGACCTGGCGGGCGACTTTCATACCTGGTACAACGCGCACAAGATGCTGGTCGAAGAGGAGGCCGTGCGCGACGCCAGGGTCGCCCTCAGCCAGGCCGTGGGCCAGGTGATCGCCAATGGCCTGGACTTGTTGGGCGTATCCGCCCCGGAGGTGATGTAACCGTGCCCCAGGATTACGCCAAGCGCCGGCAGAACACCGGAAAGAAGCGGCCCGCTCCCCGCAGGGCGCAGGCAGAGCGGCAAACGGGAGAGACCCGGCCGCGGGGCAAGGGCTTCCGCCTCTACCTGACGGGCGTGATCACCGGCATGTTCCTGAGCTTCCTGATCTACCTCGGTACACTGCCCACGCCGACAGCGCCCGGAGAGAGCGTTGCCAGTACCGCGCAACCCGAGGCGGAAGAAGCGGAAGTCCCAAAACCCCGCTTCGAGTTTTACACGCTGCTGCCCGAGCAGACCATGGAAATCGCCGAGGAGGCGGAGCCGGTTGAACCGGCCGCCGATGTCAGCAAACCACCCGGCGCAACGGCGGCGCCGCAACCCTATTTCCTGCAGGCCGGGTCGTTTCGCCAACAGGAAGACGCGGAGCGGCGTCGCGCCGAGTTGCTGCTGCTCGGGTTGACGCCGAATATCGAAGAGAGCACGGTGGACAGCGGGCGCTGGTTCCGCGTGTCGCTGGGGCCCTTCGAATCCCACGAGGCAGTCAGCAAGGCGCGCAGCCTGCTGGCCAACCAGAACATCGATTCCGTGTTGCTCAAACGCAGCGCGCCATGATTTCGGGGCGGGGTCTTGAAATTCCCGCACGCCTCCCCAATATCTGACAGTCCGGCAGAGCAGATTGCGTTGCCCGCAGACCGTCCGGCAGCAGCCCTTCAGACCGTCCCCCAGGAGAACAGCGACGTGGAACAATTCCGAGGCACAACCATACTTTCCGTGCGCCGTGGCAACAGCGTGGTGATCGGCGGCGACGGCCAGGTCTCCATGGGCAATACCGTAATGAAAGGCAACGCCCGCAAGGTGCGGCGCCTGTACCGGGACAAGGTCCTGGCGGGCTTTGCCGGGGGCACCGCTGACGCCTTTACGCTGTTCGAGCTGTTTGAAGCACAACTCGAGAAGCACCAGGGCCACCTGGTGCGCGCCGC
Organism: Gammaproteobacteria bacterium; assembly: GCA_030427485.1. Taxonomy (GTDB): domain Bacteria; phylum Pseudomonadota; class Gammaproteobacteria; order Pseudomonadales; family Halieaceae; genus Marimicrobium. The sequence goes on along the minus strand of JAUICG010000005.1, from coordinate 100,643 downwards.
GGTTGAACTGGCGAAAGCCTGGCGCACCGAGCGCGCCCTGCGGCGCCTCGAGGCCCTGCTCGCCGTGGCCGACAAGGAGACCTCGCTGGTCATCACCGGCAACGGCGATGTGATCGAGCCCGAGGACAACCTGATCGCAATCGGTTCCGGCGGCCCCTTTGCCCAGTCGGCCGCGCGCGCCCTGCTCGAGAACACTGACCTGCAAGCGCGTGATATCGTGGAAAAAGGCCTGGGTATCGCCGCCGACATCTGTATCTACACCAATCACCACCGCACTATCGAACAACTGGATTTTTAGGCTCCCCATGTCCAATATGACACCCCGCGAAATCGTCCACGAGCTGGACAAATTCATCATCGGCCAGGATGCGGCCAAGCGCGCGGTCGCGATCGCGCTGCGCAATCGCTGGCGACGCATGCAGTTGCCGGAAGAACTGCGCGCCGAGATCACCCCCAAGAATATCCTGATGATCGGCCCGACCGGGGTCGGTAAAACGGAGATCGCGCGGCGGCTGGCGAAGCTGGCCAACGCGCCTTTCGTCAAGGTCGAGGCCACCAAGTTCACCGAAGTCGGCTACGTGGGGCGCGATGTGGAATCCATCGTGCGCGATCTCGTTGACGTGGCCATCAAAATGTACCGCGAACAGGAGATGGCGCGCGTGCGCTCGCGCGCCGAGGAGGCGGCCGAGGAGCGCATCCTGGATATCCTGCTGCCGCCGGCCCGCGACAGCGGCAGCGAACCGTCGGCGACCACGTCCAGCGCACGGCAGCTGTTGCGCAAGAAACTGCGCGAGGGCGATCTCGACGACAAGGAAATCGAAGTGGAAGTGACGGCCAGCCTTCCCGGCATGGAAATCATGGCGCCGCCGGGCATGGAGGAAATGACCAGCCAGCTGCAGAGCATGTTCTCCAATATGTCGCGCCAGCAGCGCAAGACAAGCAAGATGCCGGTCAAGGCCGCGTTCGAGGCGCTGTGCGATGAAGAGGCCGCGAAAATGGTCAACGAGGACGAGCTCAAGCAAAAGGCCGTCAGCGAGGCTGAACAGAACGGCATCGTCTTCATCGATGAACTGGACAAGGTCGCCAAGCGCTCTGAGGGCGCGGGCGCCGACGTCTCCCGCGAGGGCGTGCAGCGCGACCTGCTGCCCCTGATCGAGGGCTCCACCGTCAGCACCAAGCACGGCATGATCAAAACCGACCACATACTGTTCATTGCCTCCGGCGCGTTTCACCTTGCCAAACCCTCGGACCTGATCCCGGAGTTGCAGGGGCGCCTGCCCATTCGTGTCGAACTGTCGGCGCTGTCGCCCGATGATTTCGAGCGCATCCTCACCGAGCCCAGCGCATCGCTGACGGAACAGTACCAGGCGCTGCTGAAGATCGAGGGCCTGGACCTGCAGTTCAGCAGGGACGGACTGCGACGTATCGCCGAGACCGCCTGGCAGGTGAATGAACGCACGGAAAATATCGGCGCCCGGCGACTGCACACGGTAATGGAACGGCTGCTGGAGGAAACCTCCTTCGGCGCGGCCGATGCCGGCCTGCAGGATGCGGCGCTGATGGTGGACGCCGCGTTCGTCGACAGGCAGTTGCAGGAACTCAGCGAGGACGATGACCTGTCCCGCTTCATTCTCTGACCAGCGCCGTGTCCGAAGCCCCCAGACCCACTTCCATCCAGTTGCACAGCCGCTCGCGGCTGCTGGAGCTGGAATACGCCAGTGGCGAGCACTACTCCCTGAGCTGCGAATACCTGCGCGTTTACTCGCCCTCCGCGGAAGTACTCGGCCACGGACCCGGACAGGAAGTCCTGCAGACCGGCAAGCTGAATGTCGCGATCACCGCGATCAAACCGGTCGGCAACTACGCGCTGCAGCTGGTGTTCGACGACGGCCACGATACCGGCCTGTACTCCTGGGGATACTTGTACGAGCTCTGCCGCGAACAGCAGGCCAAATGGCAGGACTACCTGGACCGCATCGCGCAAGCCGGCGCCAATCGCGACCCCGACGTGCAGGTGCTGAAGCTCTAGCCTGCATCGATATTGGCTCGCTTTGAAGTTTGGCTGTGCGAGTCTGAGAGCTGGAGTTGCGGTCGCGACACGCCAAAAAGCGCACGTCCATGTGCAGGCTCGAGTGGCGACGTCCTGTCGCCACACGGTCCCGACCGCAACTCCAGCTCTCAGACTCTCGATACGCACCAAACTTCAAAGCGAGCCACTACCCCAGCATCGCTGTACCTGACCACGCGCGCGCATCGGGGTATACTGCGCAATCCTCCGCCCCGGACAGCAACGCGATGAGCGACAAAGAAACCACACACTTCGGCTACAAAGAAGTCGACAAGGACGCCAAGGCCGGCCTGGTGGGCGATGTGTTCCATTCCGTGGCGGCTCGCTACGACCTGATGAACGACCTGATGTCAGGTGGAATCCACCGTATCTGGAAGCGTTTCACGATAGAGTTGAGCGGCGTACGCAAGAACAATGCCGTGCTGGATATCGCCGGAGGCACCGGCGACCTGGCCGCCCGCTTCGCCGAACTGGTGGGTCCGCAGGGCCGTATTGTGCTGGCCGATATCAACGACTCCATGCTGCAGGTGGGGCGCGACAAACTGCTGGACCAGGGACGCCTGGCCAACATCGAGTTCGTACAGGCCGACGCCCAGCACCTGCCCTTTCCGGATGACAGCTTCGACTGCGTCACCATCGCGTTCGGCCTGCGCAATGTCACCGACATTGACCTCGCGCTGCGCTCCATACTGCGTGTGCTCAAGCCGGGCGGGAGACTGTTGGTGCTGGAGTTTTCCAAGCCGCGAAGCGCGCTGCTGAGCAAGGCCTACGACGCCTATTCTTTTCGCGTACTGCCGCTGATGGGCCGCCTTGTCGCCAACGACAGCGACAGCTACCAGTACCTGGCCGAATCCATCCGCAAGCACCCCGACCAGGATACCCTGAAAGAGATGATGGAAGACGCCGGGTTCTGCGAGGTCGAGTACCACGACATGACAGGTGGAATAGTCGCGCTGCACCGGGGCATCAAAGCCTGAAATGAGCGGCCCTGTAGATCCCACACTGCACACCGCGGCACTGGCGGCGCTGGAAACGGCGATCAATCGCGCGCTGGCGCTGTCGCCACACAGCATTACCGGCCTGGCGCAGCTCGAGGATTGTGTTTTCGCGCTGCACTGCACGTCGCCGGCGGTGAAGATCTACCTGCACCCCGGGGCGCAGGGTATACGCCTGACAGGCTTCCACCACGGGCCGGTCACCACCAGCATCCGCGGCACGGCGGCGGACTTTACCGAACTCGCGTCGGCCAAAGACCCCGCCGCAACGCTGATCAACGGCGGACTTGAGCTGGAGGGCGACAGTGCCCCGTTGATCGAACTGCAGCACATCCTGGCGGGACTCGACATGGACTGGGAAGCGCCGCTGGTGGACGCGCTGGGTGACGTGGCCGGGCACCAGCTGGCGCAGGTATTGCGGAGCGCGTTCGCCTGGGGCAGGCAGGCGTCCGCCAGCCTGACCCGGCAACTCGAAGAATTCATACACGAGGAGGCGCGACTCAGCCCGCCGCGGCTGGAAGTCGAGGATTTCTACCGCGACGTACAGGAGCTCGGCGTGCGCGTGGACCGGCTGGAATCGCGCACCCAGCGCCTGCGCCAGCGCCTGCAGAAGCTGAGGGACTGAGCCATGTCCCGCGCGCTGCGCCTGAACAAGATACTGCGCACCGTCGGCCGCTATCGGCTGGACGAATTTATCGACCGGGAGCGACTGCCGGCCCTGCCGCGCACTGCCCTGCGCTTCGCACCGTGGCGCCTGCGTCCGGCACCCGACCTCGGCCGGGGCGAGCGCCTGCGCCGCGCGCTGGAGGAACTGGGGCCGGTCTTTATCAAGTTCGGGCAGATGCTGTCCACGCGGCGCGATCTGTTGCCGGCCGATATTGCGGATGAACTGGCCAGGTTGCAGGACAATGTACCCCCGTTCCCCGACCAGCAATCCATTGCGATCGTCGAGAAGGCCCTTGGCAAACCGGTAGGCGAGTTGTTCGCGAGTTTCGAGAGTACCCCCATGGCATCGGCTTCCGTGGCCCAGGTGCACTGCGCCACGCTGCACAGCGGCGAGCAGGTGGTGGTAAAAGTGGTGCGCCCGGATATCGAGGTTGTCATCCGCGAAGACCTCGCACTGATGTACTCGCTGGCGAAACTGGCGGCGAAGTATCATCCCAACGGTCGACGCCTGCGACCGGTCGAGGTGGTCGCGGACTACGAGCTGGTTATCCTGGACGAGCTGGACATGGGTCGCGAAGCCGCCAATACCTCCCAGCTGCGGCGCAATTTCGAGGACAACAAGCTGCTCTATGTGCCCGAGGTCTATTGGGATTACAGTTGCCGCAACGTGCTGACGATGGAGCGCATTTCCGGCATTCCGGTCACCGATGTCGCGGCGCTGCGCGCCAGGGGTACTGACCTGAAGCTGCTCGGTGAGCGGGGCGTGGAGATCTTCTTCACGCAGGTCTTCAACCACAGTTTCTTCCACGCGGATATGCACCCGGGCAACATTTTTGTCGATGCCAACGACCCGGCCGACCCCACCTATATCGCCGTGGACTGCGCAATCGTCGGCAGTCTCTCGGATGCGGACCAGTACTACCTGGGGCGCAACCTGCTGGGTATTTTCCGCCGTGACTACCGCGAGGTGGCGCAGTTGCACGTCGAATGCGGCTGGGTGCCGCCCGAGACACGGGTGCAGGAATTCGAATCGGCGATGCGCGCGGTGTGCGAGCCTATTTTCGAGCGTCCCATCAGCCAGATATCCTTCGGCCAGTTATTGGTATACCTGTTCCAGACCGCCGGCCGCTTCGACATGGAGGTACAACCGTCCCTGGTATTGCTGCAGAAAACACTGCTGAATATCGAGGGGCTGGGAAGACAACTGTATCCCGATCTTAACCTGTGGGAGACAGCCCAGCCGTTCCTGGAGGAATGGGTCGCCCAGCGCTATTCGCCGCAGTCGATTTTCAGGCGCCTGCAGCGCCATGCCCCGTCATGGCTGGAGCAACTGCCGCAACTGCCCGACGTGATGCTGGACAGCCTGCAGCAGACACGGGAATCCGAGCGCCACCCGACACCCCGGCCCCAGCGGCAGCAGGAGGAGTCGGCGCGCCAGAGCGCGCTCGCCCGCCGGCGTCGCCACCTGCTCGGCGGCATTGCCTGTGTCGCGGCCGTCGCGCTGGCCGCACCCGCCGCCTGGCAGCAACTGGCGGACGCGCCCGCGCTCAGCTGGGTGCTGGCCGCCGCTGGGGCCTACCTGCTCTGGCCACGTTACCCTTAGCCCGGGCATATGTGCGACGCTGCGGCCTGTGCCATAATGTGCCTCCGTCTGGAAGATAGTCATGGCCGAACCCGCTACCCTGTTAGACAACATCAACTGGAACGAGCAGGGGCTCGTACCCGCTATTGCGCAGGACTGGCAGAGCGGCGAGGTACTGATGCTCGCCTGGATGAACCGCGACGCCCTGCAGTTGTCGATCGATGAGGGCCGCGCCGTTTACTGGTCGCGCTCGCGGCAGGCCATATGGCGCAAAGGCGAGGAATCAGGTCACGTTCAGACGCTGAAAGAGTTGCGTATCGACTGCGATGCGGACACAGTGCTGCTGAAAGTGGAACAAGTTGGCGGTATTGCCTGTCATACTGGCAGGCGGGCATGTTTTTACCAGGTGCTGGAGAACGGCGCCTGGCGCATCACCGACGATGTGCTGAAAGCACCTGCGGACATGTACGGGAAAACATCATGAACGATGTGCTGCAACAACTGACGGCAACGCTGGCGGCGCGCAGGCAGGCCGCTCCGGAACAGTCCTACGTGGCCAGTCTGCACCACAAGGGCCTGAACAAAATCCTCGAAAAAGTCGGCGAGGAGGCCACCGAGGTGATCCTGGCGGCCAAGGATGCCGCTGCCGGGGGTGACCGCGACGCGGTCATCGGCGAGGTGGCCGACCTGTGGTTTCACAGCATGGTAATGCTGTCACACCTCGGGATGGATGTAGACGACGTGATGCAGTGCCTGGGTGACCGTCTCGGTGTCTCGGGACTGGACGAAAAGGCTGCGCGCGGCAATTGATGCGCCATAGAGCACGGCGCGAGGATAACGGGAGAATACAATGGGTATCGGCGGAATCAGTATCTGGCAATTGTTGATCATTCTGGCAATCGTGATCATGTTGTTCGGCACCAAGCGCCTGCGCACCCTGGGCAGCGACCTGGGCAGCGCGGTGAAGGGCTTTCGCAAAAGCATGAGCGATGACGGCGAAGTGAAACAGCCCGGCGACGGCACCGAGCAGGACCCGGCCGTGAACGAAACAGCGGACAACGCGGCCAAAGAAAAGTAAACCCTGAATGTTCGATATAGGTTTTGCCGAACTCGTCCTGATCGGCGTGGTGGCGCTGCTGGTGATCGGGCCCGAGCGCCTGCCGGAGGCAGTCCGTACCGCCAGTGCGTGGCTCAACCGCATCCGGCGAAGCTTCAATGAGATCAAGCAGGAAGTACAACAGGAACTGCACAACGACGCGGTGATGCGGGACCTGCGCCAGACCGGGGAACAGCTGAAAAACCAGGCCAACAGCATCGGGCACGAGTTGCGGGAATCAACCACCGCGCCGAAAGAGCAGGCACCGGACAACGCAGGCGCACCCGGCGCACCGCAGGCCCCGGCGGAAAAAACGGCTGAATGAACGAACCGGAATCCACTGATCAGCCGCTGCCGCTGATTGCACACCTCACCGAGCTGCGCGACAAGCTGCTGCGCGCACTGCTGTCGGTACTGATCGTTTTTATCTGTCTCTTCCCGTTCGCCAACGAAATTTACGCCTACGTCTCCGAGCCGCTGCGCGCGCTGCTGCCACCCGGCGCCAGCATGATTGCCACCGAAGTCGCCTCGCCGTTTTTCACGCCCTTCAAATTGACGCTGTGGGCCGCACTGTTCCTGGCCATGCCCTATGTGCTCTACCAGGCGTGGAGTTTCATCGCGCCGGGCATGTACCGGCACGAAAAGCGCCTGGCGGTCCCGCTGCTGGCTTCCAGCGTGCTGCTGTTCTATGCCGGCGCCGCATTCGCCTATTTTGTCGTTTTCCCGCTGATTTTCGGCTTTTTCACCAGCGTCGCACCGGACGACATCACCATCATGACAGACATCAACAGCTACCTGGATTTCGTCCTCAAGCTGTTTTTCGCATTCGGCCTGGCCTTTGAAATTCCCATCGCGGCGCTGCTGCTGATCTGGTCCGGCATCACCACGCCCGAGGCGCTGGCCAGTAAACGGCCCTACATTATCGTGGGCTGCTTCGTGTTCGGCATGCTGCTGACGCCACCGGATGTTATCTCGCAGTCGCTGCTGGCCGTGCCGATGTGGCTACTGTTTGAGGTCGGCGTCTACTTCGGCCGCGTAATGCGGCGCTCGCCGCCGTCCGGCGGGAGCTAGCGTTTCGCCATCAGGCCGCCATCGGCGACCAGTGTAATGCCCGTGGTAAAGGATTCGGACGCCAGGTAGAAAACAGGGTTCAGAATCTCCTCGGTTTGGGCAATACGCGGGATCAGGGCCGCGGCCACCATGCCTTCACCGTAGTGCGGCAGGGAGGCGATTGCGCTGTCCGTAAGGTCCGAGTGATAGCTACCCGGCGCCAGCGCATTAACGCGGATATTCCACTCGGCCCACTCCTGCGCCATGACCTCGGTCAGCGCTTTCAGCGCCGCCTTGGTGGCCGCGTACAGGCCCGAGTAGGCCGGCGTGGAAAGCGCCGCGACAGACAGCACGTTGATCACGCAGCCTCCGCCGTGTTCCGCCATGCGCGGCGCCAGCCGCGAGGCGAGGTACCAGGGGCCCTTCAGGTTGACGTCCACCATCTTGTCGAACGCGGCCGTGCCGATATCGGACAACGGCCCGAACGCCACGTTGATACCGGCGTTATTGACCAGGATATCGACGCGGCCGAAGCGCGCGTACGCCGCCTCGATAAGCGCGTCGAGATCGGCCATGTCTCCCATGTGCGTGGCCTGCGCCAGGGCCTCGCCGCCCTCCGCGGCGATCTGTGCGACAACCTCCTCACAGGCGGCGATTTTGCGGCTGGCCACGACCACTTTCGCGCCCTCCCGCGCGAAGCCGATCGACATCGCGCGGCCGAGGCCGCGGCTCCCCCCGGTCACGATAACCACCTTGTCCCTGAATTTTTCCGCCATCGGTTCCCCCGCCAGAATTGTCCGCGCATTACCATTCACGCCGATCAGCCATTACACTAGCACGATGCCGCCAGCCCGCCACGGAATCCCCGAATGAAGTTCACCACAGTAAAACCTGTTGAGCCACTGCGCATTTATTGCCCAGGCGGTCGCCGCGCATCACCTTGCTGCAGGCCGGCCTGATGTCCTCCCGTGCGAAACAGGGTCTGCCTGCACTGCTGCCGGTGCTGCGCCTGCTGAAGAACTACAAGTTGAGGCTGGTCGGCGCGAGCGCCGCGCTGTTGTTCACCGCCGCCGCCACCCTGTCCCTGGGACGGGGTTTACAGGTGCTGATCGACCAGGGATTCGGCGGCGGCTCCAGCGCGGACCTGAGGAGCGCGATCGCGCTGCTGGTCGCGATAGCCGCGGCGATGGCCTTTGGCACATTTATCCGCTTCTACCTCGTCTCCTGGCTGGGGGAGAGAATCAGCGCCGACATCCGGGTGCAGGTCTTCGACAATATCGTGCGGCTGCACCCGGGGTTTTTCGAACTCAATCGCAGCGGTGAAATCATGTCCCGCCTCACCACTGACACCACCCTGCTGCAAACCATCATCGGTTCCTCCTTCAGCATGGCGCTGCGCAGCAGCCTGACGACCGTCGGCGCGCTGGTGCTGATGTTCATCACCAATCTGAAGCTGAGCCTGATCATCGCCTTCGGGGTACCGCTGGTGCTGCTGCCGATACTGGTATTCGGGCGACGGGTGCGCAAGCTCTCCAACCAGAGCCAGGACAGCATCGCCAGCGTCGGCAGCTACGCCGGGGAAGTCATCCAGCACATCCGTGTGGTACAGAGTTATACGCGCGAACAATTCGAGTCGGAGGCCTTCGACCGGGAAGTGGAGAGGGCTTTCGAGATCGCCCGGCGCCGCATCTGGCAGCGTTCGCTCCTCATCTGCGGCGCGATCATACTGTTGTTTGTCGGCATGTCGGGCATGCTGTGGGAGGGCGGGCAGGATGTCATCAGCGGACGCATGAGCGGCGGCGAACTCGGCGCGTTCGTGTTCTACGCCATCATGGTCGGCAGCGGTGTCGCCACTATCTCTGAAGTGTGGGGCGATCTGCAACGCGCTGCCGGCGCCGCCGAGCGACTGGTGGAACTGATCAACACACGCAGCCTGATCACCAATCCGGAAACGGCCGCCGCCGCGCCGGACAACCCGCGGCCGGAATTGCGGATGGACAATATCTCGTTCTACTACCCGACCCGACCCGGACAGGCCGCCTTGCGTGAGTTTTCGCTACACATCGAGGCCGGCAAAAGCCTGGCGCTGGTGGGGCCATCGGGCGCGGGCAAGTCCACGGTGTTCGAATTGCTGCTGCGCTTCTACGACCCACAGCAGGGCAGGCTCCTGCTCGACGGCACGGATATTCGCCAGATGGACCTGCAGCAGTTGCGCGAACACATCGCGCTGGTGCCGCAGCAACCGGCGCTGTTCACCGGAGACGTCCGTTACAACATCGCCTATGGCAAGCTCGATGCCACGGATGAGGAGGTGATGGCCGCGGCCCGGGCCGCCCACGCGCACGACTTCATCACGGCGCTGCCCGACGGCTATGCCAGCCACCTCGGTGAAATGGGCGTGCGCCTGTCCGGCGGCCAGCGCCAGCGCATCGCACTGGCCAGGGCTATCCTCAATGACCCGAAGATCCTGCTACTCGACGAGGCCACCAGCGCGCTGGACACCGAGAGCGAGCACCAGGTGCAACTGGCGTTGCAGGAACTGATGCACAACCGCACCACCGTGATTATCGCGCACCGCCTGTCCACGATCCTGCACGCGGACAAGATCGCCGTGCTGGACGCGGGGCGCCTGGTCGCCACCGGCACCCATCCGCAACTGCTGCGCGACTGCCCGCTCTACGCCCGATTGGCCAGCCTGCAGTTTCGCGAGAACGAACTCAGTGCCCAGTCGAGTTTCGATCCATCAGTCGAATCCGGTCTTTCCGTTCCTGGTTGACGCGCGACAGGTCGTCGAGCGTCTCGCGGGAAATACCGGCCACCTCGTTCAACAGGCGGAACGTGATACGGGTGTTGTTGGCGACACAGCGCAGCGGCGCCGTCAGCGGCGCCTCGCGGAAGTAGTTAAGGGATTCCCTGACCGCGAGCCGCAGCGATTCGCCGGTGGTATCGCGCGCGGACTCCATTGCGATCGACACCACCTCCAGCGACTCCATGAACGCCTCCACGCCCATCCACTCGATCATCGTACCGCGCTCCACGGAACGCCGCAGGCTGCGGCGCAGCTTGCGTGTCATATTGCGGAATTCACGCTGCACCTGCGGGCCGAATACCGAGCTGCCGACGGCGGCGAGTTGATCATCCTCGGCCAGGTCACGCCAGTCCTGCAGCGTCAGCGCCTCCTCGATGCGGGGAAAAACCACTTTCTCCTCGACATTCATATGCTCGTAGATGTGCTCGATATAGTCCCGGCCAGTGCCGACCACCACCGCTCCGGAGACCTCGCCCAGGCGCCAGCGCTCGATGTCCCGCAGCACGCTGCGACCGCGTTTGGCGGTGTTATCGTGATCGCGCTGCAGGGTATCCACATCATCGGCCGCCATCGGGTTGACTTCCGCGACCCGCGCGTAGATCAGGTCTTCACGCGGGTGGTGAAAGCGGTCGGGCCAGGTCACCATGTAATGCATGATCTCGTACACCACGTGCGTATCGACCAGCTCGCCGCCTTCAATCGCGGACAGCTGATCAGCAAAAAGCTGCATCACCGTGCCCATATGCCGGTGTTCAGCCCGCAGCGCTTTCATCAGCGGCTGTTCCACCCGTTTCCTGTTGGTGGCCGCCGGCACGAGGGTATCTGCCTTGACGCCGGGTTTGGCTTCCTGTTTGGCCTTGGGCTTTGCTTTGGGTTTTGCTTTGGGCTTTGCTTTTGCGCCGGCCTTCGCGCCGGTTTTTGGCCTGGCTTTCGCGCCAGCCTTTGCACCAGCCTTCGGCCTGGCTTTAGCTTTGGTCGCCATTTACTGCTCTCCCTTAGTCCTGAACGCTGTCTTCCATTGTTAATTGTAGCCTGCCCCGCGCCGCGCGACATTGATCCGGCTCATAAAGACGCCGGGGCGATAGCGCGCAGTTCATGAGCCGGCCCGCGCGGTCAGGCGGGGTCCGCCCCGGACAGCACCGCCGGCCCGTAACCCCGGATAAACTCCGGTGGCAGCCTGCGGGGACGCCCTGAACTGAGTTCAATACAGGCAAAACGCATCGCGGCGCGCAGCAGGGTAATACCGTCGCCCAGGCGAATCACCTGGAACTCGCGCGCCATCGTCAACTTCCGGTCCCAGTCCACAATCCAGGTAGCCACCGCCACCTCGTCGCCCTCGCGCGAGGCCTGCAGGTAGTGGTACTCACTGTAGGTAATGGCCATCGCCCGATCAAGCGACCGGTACTGCGCGAGGTCCAGGCCCAGCGCCACCGAGTGGCTCCAGGCGGCGCGCTGGCACCAGTCCACGTACACCGCGTTGTTGGTGTGGTTCAGGCCGTCGATATCACCCGCCTCGACGCGCGTATGCAGAATGTGCGGCTGCGGGTGATCCCACGCCAGGCTCCGGTCGCTCACGGCGTACCCACCGGCGCGGCTTCGGCCTGCGACTCCAGTGGCTTCAGCGCAAAATGGGTGAAGCCGTACAGGATGGCGACCAACGGGCACAGCAGGTTGAAAAAGGCGAAGGGAGCGTAGCTGAACGTCGCCACGCCCAGTGTCGCGGACATATAGGCGCCACAGGTATTCCAGGGAATCAGGGCCGAGGTCAGGGTCCCGGAGTCTTCCAGCGTGCGGGACAGGTTGAGCCGCGACAGACCGGCGCGCTCGTATTCGTCAACGAACATGCGCCCCGGCAGGGCGAGCGAAATATACTGGTCCGCCGTGAGAATGTTGGTTCCCAGGCAGGTCATCACCGTCGCCGCGATCAGCGAACCCGCGGACTTCACTCCCCGCAGCGTGAGTCGCAGCAGGCAGCGCAGAATACCGGTGCGCTCCAATACCCCGCCCAGACCGAGCGCACACAGAATCAGCCACACCGTGTTCAGCATACTGCTCATACCGCCCTTGCTGAGCAACTCGTTGAGAAACTGGTTATCGCTGTGCGACGAGTAGCCGCTGAACAGGCTGATCCACACCCCCTTGAACAGCGCAAACCCGGCGCCCGCCGCGCTATCGCCACCGGCCAGCGCGATGACTGCACGCGGCTGGAACAGCAGCGCGAACACCACGCCGATCAGCGCACTGATCACGATGGCAGGGTAGGCGGGCAGCCGCCTGTACACCAGCGCCAGCATTATCAGCAGCGGCAACAACAGGTGCAGGCCGATATTGAACTCGCTGGCGAGGGCCTGCTGCAGTTGCTCTATTTCCCGCGGCGCTGCCGCATCGCCACTGCCCAGGAAGGCGAACAGGATCAGTGCCAGCATAAAACTGGGCAGCGTGGTCCACAGCATGTGCCGGATATGGGCGAACAGGTCGACGCCCGACGCCGCCGACGCCAGGTTGGTGGTGTCCGACATCGGCGACAATTTATCCCCGAAGTAAGCGCCGGAGACAATGGCGCCGGCGGTGATGGCCGGCGACAGGCCGAAGCTGGCGGCAATGCCCATCAGGCCGATGCCCAGCGTGCCGGCCACGGTCCACGAACTACCAATGCTCAGCGCGACAATCGCGCAGATCGCGGCACTGGCGGCGTAAAAAAGATTCGGGTTGAGCACCTCGACCCCGTAGTAGATCATCGCCGGGACCGTGCCGCACAAAATCCAGCTGCCGATCAGCATACCCACCGCCAACAGAATCAGGATGGGCACCAGGCCGACCACGATGCCATCGATAATCCCGTCCTGCGCCTGCGCCCAGGAAACACCGACGCGTCGCCCCACCAGGGCCGCGAAGCAGGCGCTCAGCACCAATGCGATCTGGTTGGCCCCATAGGAGGAGTCGGCGCCGAACAGGTACACCGAACTGGCCAGCAGGCTGACCAGCAGAACAATCGGCAGCAACGCCAGTGGCAGCGTCATCTGGTCCGCGGGTTGCGGCGCGACGGGGTCCACGTCTCTGGTTTCTCCTTGTGCAAGCCTGCAGCCGAGCAGCGTGGTTGAAACGCTGATCGGGGGCGAATACGGTGCCCGGGTTGACCAGAATGCCCTAATTCCAGGGTTCGGTACACCCCACCGGAACAGCCGGTACTTTTGCTGTATAGGCGGCGCAGAGATTGAGCTGATTTGGTGATTGACCGGCCGCGATCACGTAGCATAGCGCCTGCCATGACAGAAACGGACAACCCTGAACTATCCCCTTTCTACTACCGGGACAATTACCTGCGCCTGTGCGATACGGTAGAGGCGCAGTACGGGGATATCCTCAGCGACGCGGAGCGCGCCATGTTACTGACGTTTCGCCGCCTCGGTTTCAACGCCCAGTGCCTGTACGTCCGCCTGATCTCGCGCACCGGGCCCTGGTTTCGCGAGAGCAAACTGGCGTACGCGGAACTGGGCCCCACGCCGCCGCTGCTCGACGAACTGCTGGCGCACGAGATGGTAGAGGAGGCGAGCGAGCTGTCGCCCGCGGAACTGGGGAAGCTGTTCACCCGGGGTGAACTGCTACAGGTATTCTGCGACCCCGGCCAGCCGAAACCCTCGGACAAGCCGGCACTGCTGCTCGCCATCGAGCAGCTCGAACTCGATGCGGATGAGACATTGTCGGCGCTCGCCACGCTCGACAGGCAGCGCATTGTCGCGCCGCGCGGCGTGGAACTCACCGGGTACCTGCAGCTACTCTTTTTCGGCAATCGGCGGCAGAGCCTGACCGACTTCGTATTGCGGGATCTCGGCCTGACCCGCTACTACCCCTACGCGCTGGACCGGGAGCACCGCCTGTTTCCCAACCGCGACGCACTCGAGGAGTATGTGCTGTGCGCGACACTGAGCGACACCCACTACGCCCTGCTGGACGCAGGCGAACAGGAACAACTGCCCGCACTCGCGGCGCAGCTGTTGCCGATGAACACCCGCTTCCCCTCCAGCGAGAAACGCTGGCACCGGCTGTGCAACAACCTGGCCCGGGATCTCGAGCGTCTCGACGAACGCGAGATCGCGTTGCAGTTGTACAGCCGCAGCCAGCGCCACCCGGCCCGTGAGCGCCGTGCGCGTATCCTGGAGGGCGCCGGCGACTGGAACGCGGCGCGCGCGCTGTGCAGTGAGATTCTCGACGATCCGTGGTGCGAGGCGGAACGCGAGGCGGCTCTGCGCATACTGCCCCGCGTGAACCGCAAACTGGGAGGCGAGCGCCAGGCGCGGTGGCGCGATAACTTCGCCAGTACCACGCTGTCCCTGCCACGGGGCACCGGACCGGTGGAAGAGCAGGCGGCGGCGCACCTGCAACGGCAGTGGCCGGCGGTGCACTATGTGGAGAATGCGCTGATGAACACGCTGTTCGGGCTCGCCTTCTGGGAGCAGATATTTGCCCCGGTGCCGGGCGTATTCCACAACCCCTTCCAGAGCGCACCCGCCGACATGTACGACCGCGCATTTCGCACCCGGCGCCAGCGCGCCCTCACCGAACGGATGCAAGAGCTGCGCGAACAAAACCTGTCGTCGATTCTCGTGGACGCCTACCGGCGCTACCAGCACTACGAATGTCGCTGGACCCACTGGCGGCATGTTTCGCTGGACCTGGTCGCCGACAGTGCCCGGGTCATCCCGGCGCAGCACCTGCTGGCGATATGGGAGCGCATGTTGTTCGACCCGGCGGAGAATCGCCGCGGCTTTCCCGACCTCATCGCCCTCGGCGCCCGGGCGGGGGAATACTGCCTGATCGAGGTAAAAGGCCCGGGCGACGCGCTGCAGGACAGTCAGCGGCGCTGGCTGCGCTACTTCCAGGCCCACGACATACCGGCACAAGTGGCCTGGGTGGAATGGTGCGATGACTGAAACGGACACCCGGCTGACCATTGCCGTGGCCGACCTGGCGCGCTTCTGTCACCGCAGCGGCGATATCGACCACCGTTTCAAGGCCGCGCCCACCGGCGCGCAGGGCGTGGCCGGGCACCAGCGCGTCTATGCCCGCCGCCCGGCCAGCTACCGCAGTGAGTACCCGGTGGAACACCGGCACCGGGAACCCGGGTTACAGCTCACGCTGCGCGGTCGCGCCGACGGCTACGATCCCGGGCAGGGCCTGGTGGAGGAGATCAAGACCTGCCGCACCGCGCCCGACGCGATACCGGAGCCGGTCGCGCAACTGCATCTGGCGCAGGGCACCCTGTACGCCGCGATGATTGCCGGGCAGGGCGACATTGCCGCGCTGGACGTCCGCGTCACCTGGTTCAATATCGACAGCGGGGAGGAATTCAGCCGCAGCGAGCGGTTCTCGGGAGAGGAACTGGCCGACTATCTCGCTGACACCCTGGCCCGGTTTGCCCGCTGGTTGCACACTCTGGCGCAGGCGCGACGGGAGCGCGACAGCAGTATCGTCGCGCTGGCATTCCCCTACGGGGGCTTTCGCAGCGGCCAGCGGGAGATCGCCGAACTGGCTTACAAATGCATACACCAGGGCGGGCAACTGCTGCTGGAAGCGCCCACCGGTATCGGCAAGACCGCCGCCTTCCTGTTCCCCGCGCTGAAGGCGCTCGCCACGGGCAGGCACGACAGGATTGTGTTCCTGACGTCCAAATCCGTGGGGCGCCGCGCCGCACAGGCCGCCCTCGCGGATTTCGCCGAATCCGGCTTCCGCGGCACGGCACTCAGCCTCACGGCCAGGGACAAAATCTGCTTTTCCCCGGGTCGCGCCTGCCATGGCGACGACTGCCCGTTCGCCCGCGACTACTATGACAAACTGCCCGGCGCGCTGTATGCCGCCATCGAGCAGCGGGTGTTGCGCCGCGAGGACGTGGAGGCGCTCGCGCGGCGCTTTGAGGTCTGCCCCTACGAACTGGGCCTGGACCTGCTGCCGTGGGTGGATATCGTGATCGCCGACCTGCACTACGTGTACAGCCTGACCGCGACCCTGGGCGGTGCGCAGGAAAACGACAGCAAGCGCTGGTCGGTGCTGCTGGACGAGGCCCACAACCTGCCGGGCAGGGCGCGCGACATGTACAGCGCCACGCTGGGCAAGGCTGCGGTTCTACAGGCCAGAGGCACCGTCGACGGCGCGCTGGCCGGCAGCCTGACGCGGGTCAACAGGCAGTTCCTCGCCCTGCAGAATAGCGCGTGGCAGGAGCCGCAGTTCCACAGCAGCGAGGAGCCGCCCCGGGAGCTGCTCCAGGCCCTGCAGTTGTTCACCGGCAGCGTCTCCGAAGTGCTGGCCCAGGAGCCCGCATTCCTGCAGCGCCACCCGGTGCTGATGGATTTCTACTTCGAGACGCTGCAATTTCTGCGCGTCGCCGAACTGTGGGACACCGACTTTCGCCTGGAACTGCAGCGCGGGGAGGGGCGGCAGAGCCTGAGCGTCACGCTCAACTGCCTCGACCCCTCGCGCCTGCTGTCCATGCGACACCAGCGCGCGCACGCGGTCATCGCCTTTTCGGCGACCCTGTCGCCGCTGCCCTGGTCGCGCGCCTCGCTGGGGCTGGACGAGCAGGCGGTCTGCTCCCGCGCCGCCTCGCCCTTCGACCGCACACAGCTGCAGGTCTCCCTGGCCACCGGCATCGATACCCGCTATCACCAGCGCGGCAAGTCCCTGGACGACCTGGTGCAACTGCTGCGCCGCTGGCTCGACGACACGCCGGGAAACTGCATCGTGTACTTTCCGTCCTACCAGTACCTGGAGGACGCACTGACACGGCTGCAATCCGGGGCAACGGCACTGCCGGCGCGCGAAACCTGGGTGCAGACGCGCCGCCAGGATGAGCGCGAGCGCGAACACTTGCTGCAGTTGTTGGCGCAGCGCGAGGATGTAGTGGCCTTTTGCATCCTCGGGGGCGTGTTCGGCGAGGGTATCGACCTGCCGGGGAAACTGCTGTCCAGCGTAGTGGTGGTGGGCATCGGCATGCCGCAGGTCAATCGCGATACCCGGCAGCTACAGGCGTGGTACCAGCAGCGCTATGCCGCCGGCTTTGAGTACGCATTTCTCTACCCGGGCATGCAAAAAGTCGACCAGGCGCTGGGCAGGGTGGTCAGGCGCCTGGAGGACACCGGCAGCGCGCTGCTGATCGATCCGCGCTACCGCAGGCGGCAGTACCGCGATTTATTGCCCGCATGGTGGGACTACCGGGACTGGCCGGCGCAATAACGGTACCAGCCCACAGCCTGGGAAACCCGGCAGCGGCTAATGTTCCCGCTGGGTGCTGGCTGTGCTAGAGTCGGCGGCTGTTTTTGGACGCAAGGGTAGAAAACGCATGCGCATCGCCATTCCGAAGGAGACCCACCCGGGAGAAAACCGGATACCGATCACGCCGGTTCACGCCAAAAAGCTGTGCGCAATGGGCGCCGACCTCGCGGTCGAGGCGGGCATGGGCGCCGGCTCCGGGTTTACCGATGCCGAATACACCGAGGCCGGCGCCGCCATTGTGCAGGATCGCGCCGAGTTGTTCGGCAGCGCGGACCTCCTGCTGCGCGTACGCAAGCCGCAACTCGAGGAAATCGGCCAGATGAAGCGCGGCGCGATACATATCAGCTACCTGGACCCGTTCAACGAGCACGGCCTGGTGAACGCGTTCAAGGACGCCGGCATCACCGCGATCAGCATGGAAATGATCCCGCGCACCACGCGCAGCCAGAAAATGGACGCCCTCAGCTCCCAGGCCAACCTGGCGGGCTATGTGATGGTCATCCAGGCGGCCTCCTACCTGCCGCGCATTTTCCCGATGATGATGACGCCGGCCGGTACGCTGAAACCCGCCAACGTGTTCGTGATCGGCGCGGGTGTCGCGGGCCTGCAGGCCATCGCGACGGCCAAGCGCCTCGGCGCCAAGGTCACCGCATTCGACACCCGCCCGGTGGTCGCCGAGCAGGTGCGCTCGGTGGGCGCCAAGTTCCTGGAGATCGATCTGGGTGAAACCGGCGAGACCGCCGGGGGCTATGCCAAAGAGCTGACGCCGGAACAGGTCGAGAAACAGCGCCAGGCGCAAAAAGAGGTGATCGCCAAGTCCGATGTCGTGATCACCACCGCCCAGGTATTCGGCCGCAAGCCGCCGGTGCTGGTCACGCGGGATATGATCGAGGGTATGGCCAGCGGGTCGGTGATCGTGGATATGGCGGCGGAAACCGGCGGCAATGTCGAGGGTTCGGTCCCCAACGAGGTGGTCACCATCGGCGGCGTGACCGTGATCGGCAAGGGCAACCTGGCCGGCGAGGTGGCGCGCGATGCCAGCCAGATGTACTCCTCCAACCTGTTCAACCTGGTGGAAGACAGCTGGAACGAGGATGACAAGACCTTCGTCATCGACTTCGAGCACGATATTCTGCCCGGTTGCATCATCACCCACGGCGGGGACATCACCAACAAAACGATCAAAGACATTCTGGAAGGGGGCGCATAACATGGTCGCTGCAGAAGTTTTCCTCACATTTATCCTGGTGTTGTCCATCTTCCTGGGCTTCGAACTGATCAACAAGGTCCCCGCCACGCTGCATACGCCGCTGATGTCAGGCGCCAACGCGATTTCCGGTATCACCCTGGTGGGCGCCATCAGCCTGGCCGGCACCGGCAACCAGGACCTGTCGAACTGGCTGGGCGCCGGCGCGGTAGCGCTGGCGACCATCAACGTGGTGGGCGGCTACCTGGTCACCGATCGCATGCTCGCCATGTTCAAGAAGAAGGAGGGTTGATCGCGATGGATACCTTCATTCAATTTGCCTACGTGGTTTCCGGCGCCCTGTTCATCTTCGGCCTCAAGCAACTGGGGTCCCCCGCGACGGCCCGCCGCGGCAACATGATCTCTTCGCTGGGCATGCTGCTGGCCGTGATATCGGCCCTGCTCGACCAGGGAATCGTCGACTACCAGTGGATTGTGATCGGCGTGCTGGTGGGCGCGGTGATTGGCGGCGCGGCGGCACGCCTGGTGCAAATGACCGCGATGCCGGAAATGGTCGCGCTGTTCAACGGTTTCGGCGGTATGGCCAGCCTGCTGGTGGGCTGGGCCGCGCTGAACCCGGACGCGGCCACCTTCACGCTGGTGACCATCATTCTCTCGATCCTGATCGGCGGCGTAACCTTTACCGGCTCCATGATCGCCTACGGCAAACTCTCGGAAAGAATCACCAGCGGCGCGGTACTGTTCAACGGCCAGCAGATCGTCAACAGCGTTATCGTCCTGGGGATTTTCGGCGGCGCCGTGATGTTCTGCCTCGAGCCCGCCAATCACCTGTGGTTGTACCTGGTCATTGCCTTGTCACTGGTATTCGGCGTCATGGCCGTTATCCCGATCGGCGGTGCTGACATGCCCGTGGTGATCTCCCTGCTCAACTCCTACTCCGGTCTCGCGGCCTGCGCCGCGGGCTTCGCGGTGAACAACAACATCCTGATCGTGGCCGGCGCGCTGGTCGGCGCATCCGGCATCATCCTGACGCAGATCATGTGCAAGGCGATGAACCGCTCGCTGTCCAATGTGCTGTTCTCCGGCTTCGGCAGCGGCAAGACAGAGACCACCACAGTAGAGGGGGAGATCAAGCCGATCACGGTGGAGGACGCCTACTACGTGCTGGAAGCCGCCAGCAGCGTGGCCATTATCCCGGGCTACGGCATGGCCGTGGCGCAGGCACAGCATGTGGTGAAAGAGCTCTCGGTGCTGCTGGAAAACAACGGCGCCGAGGTCAACTTCGGCATACACCCGGTGGCCGGCCGCATGCCGGGCCACATGAACGTACTCCTCGCCGAGGCGGACGTGCCCTACGACCAGTTGCTGGAAATGGACGAGATCAACCCGCGCATGGAAACCGTCGATGTGGCAATCGTCATCGGCGCCAACGACGTGGTGAACCCCGCCGCGCGAGAGAACGAGGGCTCGCCGATCTACGGCATGCCGGTGATCAACGTCGACCAGGCGCGCACCGTGTTCGTGCTCAAGCGCTCCATGGCTTCAGGCTTTGCCGGTATCGAGAACCCGCTGTTCTACAAGGACAACACGCGCATGCTGTTCGGGGATGCGAAGGAATCGATCGGCGGGCTGGTGCGTGAGTTTGGTTAGACGTAGATAGGAGGGTTTGCGGCCCGGCGGATGCTCGCAGGAATCTATCACTCACCGGCTAACTGAACTCGCAATGCCTTGCATTGGTTCAGCAGCGCTGCCAGTCAAACGCCAGCACGTCCTGAATGCTGGAAGCTCCGGTCATCAGCATCAGCAGGCGGTCCACGCCCAGCGCGACGCCGCTGCAGTTCGGCAGGCCGTGGGCCATCGCGGCCAGCAGGTATTCATCCAGCGGGCGCTCGGGCTGGCCGCGCTCGCGCCGCAGGGCGTTGTCGCGCTCGAAGCGCTGGCGCTGTTGCGTTGCATCGGTCAGTTCACAGTAGCCATTGGCCAGTTCCATCCCCTCCGCGTACAGCTCGAATCGCTGCCCCACGCTGACATCGCCGGCGCTGACCACCTGCGCCAGCGCCGCCTGCGAGTCCGGATAGTCGTAGATAAAACAGAGCGTGCCCGCACCGAGTTGGGGCTCCAGTAGATGGCTCATCAACAGGTCGAGCCACAGGTCACGCTCGCCAGCCATATCACCGGGGTCGAGGTGGCTGCGCACGACGGCTTCCAGTTCGGCGACGGAGGCGGTGAATGGATCAACTGCCAGGCGCTCGAGGAAGAGCTGTCGGTAGCTGTATTTTTCCACTTGCCGGGCGCCCAAGCAGGCCTCTGCCAGCGCCGCGACCTCGCGCATCAATTCGTGGTGGTCAAAGCCAGGGCGATACCACTCCAGCAGGCTGAATTCCGGGTTGTGGCGCGCGCCGGCCTCCCCGTCACGAAACGCCCTGGCAATCTGGTAAATGGGCCCTGACTGTGCCGCGAGCAGGCGCTTCATCGCGTACTCGGGCGAGGTCTGCAAAAATCGCGGCCGTGCCAGGGCCGCACCGTCCGCCACGATAAAAGGCTCGATGGCGGGGTCGGTTATGCCGTGGCTGCACAGCTGCGGTGTTTCGACTTCGAGGACACCCCGGTCGCTGAAAAACCGGCGGATAGTGGACAGCAGCCCGGCGCGCTGGCGGAGTATCCCGAGATCCGCCGCCGGCTGCCAGTGCTCCATGGTTGCCCCGCTACGGCACTCAGGACTTGCTGACGCGGTTCTGGTATTCCCCGGTGCGCGTATCGACGCGGATCACTTCCCCGGTGCTGATAAACAGTGGCACCTTCACCACCGCGCCGGTCGTCAGTTTGGCCGGCTTGGTCCCGCCGGTAGCGGTGTCGCCTTTCAGGCCCGGATCCGTTTCCACGATTTCCAGTTCCACAAAGTTGGGAGGCGCAACGGATAGCGGGGTGCCGTTGTACAGGGTGACATCACATCTTTCATTTTCCTTGAGCCATAAATGGCTGTCCCCGACAGCGGCGGCATCCGCCTGGTACTGCTCAAACGTATCGGGCTCCATGAAGTACCAAAACTCACTATCGGTGTACAGATACTCCATTTCGCGGTCTACCACATCCGCGCCTTCCAGCGTCTCACCGGATTTGAACGTGCGCTCCCACTGCCGGCCGGTTTTCAGGTTGCGCAATTTCACCCGGTTGAACGCCTGCCCTTTACCGGGCTTTACAAACTCGTTGTCCAGGATGCTGCAGGGATCGCCATCCAGCATGACTTTCATGCCGGAGCGGAATTCACTTGTAGAATAGTTCGCCATGATGCTCTCATCGATTTGCGGAAAAAACGGAGGCAATAATACAGCACCTCGAGTTCTAATGGCAGGCTCTCAGGAGCCTGTCGGACCTGGGATGATGCTACTGCGGCGGCGGGAAATCGGCCCGGTTCCACCCGCTCTCTCGTTGCGTAGCGCCACTATGCGCCTCGAGATCGAGCGGAACCGGGCCGATTTCCCACTCGCCTCGCTACGCACACCCAGGCCCGACAGGCTCCTAGTGGCGTGAATCGCGTCACTTAGGTATTCTACGGCTCTGAGTTCCACAACAGTAGATGTACCCGGGCCGGCCGCTATGGAAGACCAAACAACAATAAAATTGCAGCTTCCGCGACAGGATTTCGCTGGCGAACCACTGTTCGAGCCAAACGCGCAGGCGGCCGCCGACTGGGTCCAGAGCCTGCCGGTGACCAATACCAACTCCCTGGTGCAATTACTCGGCCAGGCCCTTGGCGACCTGAACCGGATGAAGCTGTCTCCGGAACAGCGCTTCGCCATCCTGGCGACGCTGCTTCCCAGCCTGCAGATCGCCGTGTTGAACCTGTCCAAGCGTTTTCTCAACCAGCCGCTGATTATGCCCGATGAGCCCCGTCGGATGTCCCAGTTGAGCGGCCAGCTGCTCACCCTGGCCACGACCGGCTATACCATCGTGGCGATTGAGACGATCCAGCAGCGCGACGCCATCCGCAACACCAATCCGGCACGGCTGACCTGTGAAGCCCTGCAGCGCGCGCTGCTTTTTACCGGGCGAAAAGTGCTGCAAAATTTCCAGATTCACCAGCCGGTGGCCGCCAACGCCTGGCATACCCTGCACCAACTGTACGCGCTGGCTGATCGCCAGCAACTGGTCGATCTTCCGGTACCGGAACCGCTGTCCGGTGGCAACACGATCAAGGCGACTTACTTACAGGCTCTGCTGATCGGCTGTTGCAAGGCCAACCAGTTGCGCCACACCGACCTGTCCGCACTGTACCGTGGTTTCCAGCAGTGGAGTGAACGGGTTCATTTCGACACCCGGAGCACGGGCGAGGACCTCTTCCTGGTCGACCTCGACGGCGATCAGGCCCCCATGTACACCGCGCTGTACCGGGGAGAGCCAGGGCCTTCCTGTCGCTATATCGACACCACATCGCTGGTCCAGCACCTGACTGAACTCAAGGAGCAGGCGGGCGGCGCTGCGATCAATTTTGACAAGAACACCAATGTGCCGCTCAGTTTACTGGAGCACCTGATTGCTTCCCTGGGCAGCATGAGCCTCAGAAACTTCAAGCGCTCCCGCGCCGACAACGCACTGCGTATCTGTGTCGGCCTCAACAGCACACATTTTCACGTGGCCGGTGAACGCCTGTTTGAGGATCTGGTCTGCAACACCGAGGACGATGATGACAAGGCCCTGGCTGCGGACAATCCCTTCCTCGACCCGCTCAGCCAGGCTGATGTCTGGCAGGTTGCCAACCCGGGCGACTACAGCGGCGAGCTCAAACTGGTTCCAAATCTGCTGGTCGACCTCGATTCCTCGACCAAGGCCAAGCTATTCCAGGACAATGCGTCCGAGCTGCCGGTAAATGAACGCTACCCGGTTTTCGAGGCGAAGCTGGCCGATTCCAGCCCCGGCGGTTATTGCCTGGAGTGGACCGCCGAACTGCCGGGCGACACCAAGGCCGGCGACATCGTCGGCCTGAAAGAGGAAGACCACAACGAGTGGGTAATCGCTGTCATCCGCTGGGTCAGCCGCCTGAACAACGCCCGGACCCTGATCGGGCTTGAGCTGCTGAGCCCCCGCGCGATTGCCTATGGCGCCAGCATCCACCAGAAAGGCGAGAAGCTGGCGCCCATGCGGGTATTACTGCTACCCGAGATCAAGGTCGTCGGCCAGCCACAAACACTGATTACACCGCGCACCGGCTTCAAGGAGCGCCAAAAAATCACCCTCGGCACCGGTACGGAAGCCTGCTCCATCCAGCTGCTGCGCCATATCGCTTCCACCGGGAGTTTTTCACAGTTCGAGTTTTGCCAGATAAAGGAACTCGGCGATGTGCTGGCGGACAATGGCCACGGACCGGCGGGCGGCGAATTCGACTCGCTGTGGAGCAATATCTAGACAGAACGGCCCGCCTCGAGGGTAGGCGAGTCCTCACCGATTCCCCGCCGCGGCGCCTCGCAAGGTCCCCGACGGGCACCTTTGATCAATCCGGTAGTGCAAATCAACGCGTTAACATTTGTTAATGACGCCATGTCTCTCACCCTCTAATCTTGCGCTTGAGTCTGGAGAGAGACACCGCATCGATACCCAGGTAGGACGCGATGTGGAACTGGGCGAGACGCTGCACCAGGTCGGGTTCATGTTCCAACAGCCACCGGTAGCGCTGTTCAGCGTTCAGGGTCAGCAACATCGCCTCGCGCTGCTCGTTGCGGATAAAGGCTTCGGAAATCATGTCCCCGTAGAGTCTGGAGACAGCCAGATTGTGGCGCCCGGCCTCGAACAGGTCGCGAAAGCGGAAGCTGATGAGCTCGGTGGGTTCCAGGCACTGGATGGAAAAAGGGGCGGCGGAGTGCGTAATGGCCGCGCTGACCGGACCGCATACCTGGCCTGCGCGATAAAACGCCTTGTTGCGCTCCTTGCCATCCGGTGTCACGTAGAACAGGCGCACCAGTCCGCTCTCCAACAGGAAAATGGTGTCCGAGTGCTCGCCGCAGCGAACCAGGAAGTCTTCGCTGTCGCATGTTCTGAGCACCATATTGGAAAACCAGGCAGTCGCGGTGTCCATGTTTTCAAGGGACCATCGCTGCAGCCAGGGTGCCAGGCGAGTTTGTATTTCGGCTCCGGGCATGACAGGGCTTTCAACCAACACGAGAGGAAAAGGTAACCGATTATGACTGAAGCAGCCAACAGCATCGTAATGAACGCGAGTGACCCCGAAGGGATGATTCCCCGCCCGCAGGGAATGGATGAAATCCGCAGGGATCGCAAAAACAAGCTGGCCGCGGCACTGCGCCTGTTCGGCAAGTTCGGCTTCGACGAAGGCTTGGCCGGCCATATCACGGTACGGGACCCGGAGCGCCTGGATCATTTCTGGGTCAATCCCATGGGTCGCTCATTCAAGCAGATGCGGGTGTCGGACCTGCTGCTGGTGAGCCACTCGGGTGCGGTGGTGGAAGGGGAGGGCCTGCTCAACGGCGCGGCGTTTACCATTCACTCGCAGATTCACATGTCCAACCCGAACATCACGGCAGCGGCCCACTCCCACTCGGTGTATGGCAAGGCGTTCTCGGCACTGGGCAAAACCCTGGATCCGCTGACCCAGGACAGCTGCGCGTTTTATGACGATCACGTGCTGTTCGACGATTTTTCCGGCGTGGTCCTGGATAACGACGAGGGCCAGCGCATCGCTGCCGCACTGGGCGATCGCAAGGCAGCGATTCTGCAAAACCACGGACTGCTGACGGTGGCGGACAGCATCGATGCCGCCGCCTGGTGGTACATTACCATGGAGCGCAGCTGCCAGGCACAGCTATTGGCCGAGGCCGCCGGCAAACCGAAGCTGATCGATCACCAGACCGCCCTGCTGACACGCGAAACAGTGGGCTCGGCGCTCGCGGGCTGGTTCAGCTTCCAGCCGCTGTACGACGTGATTGTCGCCGAGCAGCCGGAGCTGCTGGATTAGCGGTCACGTGGCGCGGGCCGAACACAGCATGAGTTGAGGGGAATCGACACGGTTTATGGCGTCCCGCCCGCGTCGTTCGCGCTGCGCTGGTAGCGGTCGGAAAGACCCAGCAAATACAGGATCGCATCCAGTCCCAGCGTGGAGATCGATTGCTCGGCCGATTGTTGCACCAGCGGCTTTGCCCGAAACGCAATACCCAGGCCGGCGATACTCAACATCGGCAGGTCGTTCGCGCCATCGCCCACGGCAATCACCTGTTGTAAATCGATGCCCTGCTCATCGGCCAGCTGCCGCAGCAGCTCCGCCTTGCGCGCGCCGTCGACGATCGTCCCGCTGATCTTGCCGGTGACCCGCCCGTCGGAGATGTCCAGCTCGTTGGCAAAAATATGGTCTATCCCCAACCGCGCCTGCAAATAGCGCGCGAAATAGGTAAAACCGCCCGAGAGTATCGCGGTCCTGTAGCCCAGTGTACGCAGGGTGGATATCAAATGCTCCGCCCCCTCGGTGATCTTCAGCCGGCCGGCGACGCTCTCCAGCGCGCTCTCTTCCAGGCCTTCCAGCAATGCTACCCGCGTGCGGAAACTCTCGCTGAAATCGATCTCGCCGCGCATCGCGCTCTCGGTGATCGCGCTGACCTGCTCACCCACGCCCGCCAGCCTGGCCAGCTCGTCGATGACCTCCGCCTCGATCAGGGTGGAATCCATGTCGAATACCACGAGTCGCCGGTTGCGGCGATACATGCTGTCCTGCTGGAACGCCAGGTCCATCTCCATGCTGCCAGCCACCTCCAGCAGGTCGCGCCGGAACGCCGCCGAATCGCGCAGGGTGCCGCGCGCCGAAAACTCCAGGCAGGCCTTGCTCAGGGCCGGCAGTTTGCCCAGCGGGATACGCCCGGACAGCCTGTTTATCCCGTCGATATTCAGCTGATGCTGCGATATGACCCGCGTTACCCTGGCTAATTGGTCGGAGGTGATCTTGCGCGACAACAGGGTGATGATATACCGCGCCTGTCCCTGCGCTTCGACCCACTGGCCGTAGCTCTGCCCGGAAACCTCGCTGGTCACCACCCGCAGGTCACGCCGTAACGCGAAATTACGCACCGCGCCTTTCACCTCTTCCACCGCGCATTCTTCAGGCAACTCGACCAGCAGGCCCAGTGACAGCGTCGCGTGGATGACGGCCTGCCCGATGTCGAGAATATTCACGGAATACCCGGTGAGGAGCGCCGACAATCCAGCGGTTACCCCCGCCTGGTCTTCACCGGCGATGGTGATAAGTAAAATCTGGTTCACACTGTGGGTTCCACCTGTTTTCCCGGTGCGACATTCTACCCGCTGGGCACTGGCCCTGAAAGGCACGCAGGCGCGGCGAGATATTCACCGCCCAGTGCTCACAAAACGGGCATTCGCTGCGGAGTCTGGTTTATACTAGCCCCTTTCGCAACCCGGTCAGTCATTCATCGCGCGTGAGTAAACGCTTCAACCAAACCAGTCTCGGCCAACAACTGGCGATCATCAGCGCGGGCTCGTGTTTGCTGGTGAGTCTCGCGCTGGTCGCGCTGGGCGGCATTTCCACGCGCCACATGCAGGTGCTGCTGCAGGAAGAGTACGGGACGTCGCTGGCCAGGCTGGTGGCAACGCGCATCAGCACGGCGATGGAACGGGGAGACCTGCTCAGCGTTTCAGCGACCCTGCAGCGCCTGCGCGATGCCTCGTCCGTGCAGGCCATCACCATCACCGATGTCGACGGCAAAGCGCTGGGACAGGCGGGCGAAGTCAGCGGGCAAAACCTCTACCAGTACAGCGCGCCGGTGCGTATCGAGGCGGACACAGCCGGGCAGATCGTCATCACCATCAACGCGGATAGCGCCGAGGCGGCGCAGTCACAATTCCTGTTGAGCATGCTGGGGCTGGCGGTTCTGCTCAGCCTTGCCGTGTACGCGGGCGTCCGCCACTTTGGGCAGCGCCTGGGTAGCAACCTCGCCAGCATGGCGCGAAAGATTGCGCTGGAAGAGCAAGCGCCGGGGCAGCGACCCGCCAACGAGGTGGAACTGCTGGCGCGGCAGATCGAGGCGCTGCCGATGGACCTGTTGCGCACCCGCAGCGAGCCCGCACCGCAGGATGAGAACTATCGCACCACTGCAGTCGTCTACCTGCACCTCTCCAGCCTGGTGAACTACGTCGACACGCTGGACGAGCGCGCCCTGCAGCGGTACATCGCGCGCCTGCACCAGGTGGTTTACGCCGCCGCCGGATTCTACGCCGGCGATTTGCAGGTGGCGCGGCAGTTCGGCCTGGCCATCTATTTCAGTGGGCACAACAACGCAGGCAGCGCCGCCTTCCGCGCCGCTTCCTGCGCGTGGCTGGTGCGCGCGGTGAGCCGGGAGCTGGAAAAGCAGATGTCACTTTCCCTCTCCATCGCAATGGCGATTTCGCAGAGCGAACTGGGTGTGGGCAGTGGCTCCGATATCTACCCGGGACTCTATACGCAACACACGCTGGATGAACTGCAGACGGTGTGCGCCAGCAAACCGCCCGACATCCTGTTATCGCCCGCGGCCTGCGAGGACATCGACGTGGCGGGGCGCCTGCAACACCGGCCCACCGAGGTCATGGACTATGCGGTGATCGAGGAATTCGCCGGCCCCTACCAGGATCTGCTGGAGCGGCAACTGCGCCTGATCCTCAAGCGCCTGACGGATACCGCGCGGCGCTGAGTGTAACCGCCCGAACCTCTACCTGACCGAATTGATCGGAGGTGCCCTGGTGACTGACGGGGTGGTGTTCAGCCTTGAGGGAGATTTATACTCCCTGATCACAGTGCACTATTCATTGTGGGAGTGCGTGCGCCATCATGAGCCTGTCTTTCAAAAAACGAAATCGATCGGCGTTCGAGAACTTTCTGGGCGCAAAGTACGAGATGTTCACTGAAAGAGTGAATGTCAGCACCCTGCCGTACTACCTTTGCCTTGATCCAGCCGACAAGTGCCAGCTACGCTGTCCCACCTGTCCGACCGGCATAGAAAATGAAAGCCGGATGCGCAAGGACGGCGCTCCAACCCTTTATCGTGAGAAGAGGCATAAGCTGTCAATCGAGCTAGGTGCCAGCCTGTTCGACGAACTTGGTGACAACCTCTTCCTGGTGATGCTGTACAACTATGGCGAGCCGCTGCTGAACCCGAACCTGCACGAGTTTGTCCGCATGGCAAGTGACAGGGAAATAGCGACGGAGTTGCATTCGAACCTCTCCTTGCCACTGTCGGACCAGCGTATTGAAGAACTGTTGAGCGCCGGGCTGGGTTCTCTGGCCGCTTCGGTAGACGGCTTTTCCCAGCAGGCATACGAGATACACCGTGTCGGGGGAAAAGTGGAACTTGTACACAATAATCTCGAGCGGCTTGCGAAAGCCCGGGACCGGCTCGGGCTCGATACTGAAATTCTCTACAATTTTCTGGTATTCAAGCACAACGAGCACGAGATCGAACGTGCGCGCAAGTTCGCGGAGAATATCGGCATCGGGTTCAGCACGCGCGACGCAATGATCCAGGACCCGAGCTGGCTGCCAAGCCACCGTAGGGACGAACAGCCATACTACTCGCAGGAGTACATGGATGAGCTGATCGCGGGCTGGGAGAAAGCCGGGCGCTCTGACTACTTCTTCGAGCATGAACATCATCTCTTCTGGAGCCCGATGCCGAAGCAGTTCGAGTCGATTCTCCCCCGCACATGCGGCTGGCATTACGGCTTTTCCGTGGTTACTGCTGGTGGTCCCGTCGCACCCTGCTGCGCAACCACCAAAGACTCGGAAGACATGGGTACAGTCGTAGCCGGCCAGACAAGTTTTGCGGACGTCTGGAACAACGATTATTTCATCAAGTCGCGCATGGCGATGGTGGGCAGGCCGACCGAAGGACTGGAGCACGCCGATCCGACGTGTACGCGCTGCTATTTCCCTAAATTTGTGCACCACCTCTACGATGTCTATGACGCCAGGGTCACAAAGCGATTCAACGAGGTGTTTGGTGACTCCGAGCCTGCCATGGCAACCGCTTTTGAGCTACTTGGAGAAGGCTTCGGCAGTGCCGATGTCGCGGGTTTCATTGCACATTACGAGCAGCACCTTGCGAGGAACCCCACGCCGGCGCACAGTGTGTCGAAGATTGAATCAGTCCGCAGTGCCGTAGCACAAACCGTAGCGCCGCGAAGCGAAATACCGCCCGAGGACGCCACAAAAATTTTGCAGCGCTTTGGCGCGCTTGTCGCCTCACTTGGGCTGGATGGGACCCGGGTGTTTGACGACTCTTTACTTCAGCACAGTAAAGATGAGGTTAAATCGGCGATTCTGGCGGTCCTGGGCGGAGAATTCGCGGTGGATCAGAAAGCCTTTGCAAGAGAAGCAGCGCTGGTCCTCGCGTTCTTTCAACCATCTATCGGCGAGCAGGGTGTTGCTATCGACTCCTTTCAAACTGATGACCTGCACTGGAGAAGTCATGTTGAAGCGGAAATTCAGAAGACCAACCAGGAAATCGTCGCACTAACCGGCAGCTAGCTCTCCACCAGCATACGATCCACTTTCTGGAAGCCGCGCGGCAGTTTGTTGCCGCGCCGGCCGCGCTCGCCGCGGTAGTGTTCCAGGTCCTTCAAGCGGAACTTCTGGTGCCGCTTGCCGGAGTGGATCACCAGCGTATCCTCTTCGGTAAACACTTTCACATCCACCACGAACTCCTCCCGCGCCTGCACTCGCGCGGAGGGAATACTGATGATCTTGTTGCCCTTGCCGCGCGCCATCTGCGGCAAATCCGCCAGCGGGAATATCAGCAGGCGGCCCTCACTGGATACCGCGGCAACCAGTGAATCCTCCACCTTGCGGATTGCTGCCGGCTGCAACACCTGTGCGCCTTTGGGCAGGCTGATCACGGCCTTGCCCGCGCGGTTTTTGGTCTGCAGTTCTTCCAACCTGGCGACGAAGCCGTAACCGGCGTCGCTGGCCATCAGGTACAGCGCGTCGTCCGCGCCCATCATCAGGCCGCCGAAGGTCGCCCCGGAAGGCGGATTGATACGCCCGGTGACCGGCTCACCCTGTCCGCGCGCCGAGGGCAGGTTGTGAGACGGCACGCTGTAGGCCCGGCCGGTGGAATCGAGTATCACCACCGGCTGGTTACTGCGGCCGTGGACGCACATTTTATAGCTGTCGCCGGACTTGTAACTGAGGCTGGCCGGGTCGATATCATGCCCCTTCGCCGCCCTGATCCAGCCCTTTTCCGACATCACGACGGTGATCGGGTCGGCGCTCACCAATTCGATCTCACTGAAGGCCCGGGCCTCCTCGCGCGCCACCAGCGGCGAGCGGCGGTCGTCCCCGAACGCCTCGGCCACTGCCAGCAGTTCTTTCTTGATCAGTGTTTTCAGGCGGGCGTCGCTGCCCAGCACTTTTTCCAGCTGGTCGCGCTCCTCCTGCAGCTCATCCTGCTCTCCGCGGATGCTTATCTCCTCCAGCTTCGCCAGGTTGCGCAGCTTCAAGTCCAGGATCGCCTCGGCCTGGATATCGGAAATGCCGAACCGCGCGATCAGGGCGGCTTTCGGCTTGTCCTCCGTGCGGATGATATGGATCACCTCGTCGATATTGAGGAAGGCCACCAGGTAGCCCTCGAGGATATGCAGGCGCTTGAGCACACGCTCCAGCCGGTGCTCAAGGCGTCGACGGACCGTGTCGGTGCGGAATTTCAACCACTCCTTCAGCAGGCGGTCCAGACCCTTGACGCCGGGGCGGCCGTCGATACCGATCATGTTGAGGTTGACACGGTAGCTGCGCTCCAGGTCCGTGCTGGAGAACAGGTGACTCATCAGGGCGTCCAGGTCGACGCGGTTGGAGCGCGGCACGATGACCAGGCGGGTAGGATTCTCATGGTCTGATTCATCCCGCAAATCCGACACCATCGGCAGCTTCCTGGCCTGCATCTGCTGGGCAATCTGCTCCAGCACCCTCGACCCGGACACCTGGTATGGCAGCGCATTGATCACGATATCACCGCCATCCCGCTCCCATACCGCGCGCATGCGCAGTCCGCCGCGCCCGGTCTTGTACATTGCCAGGATCTCATCGCGCGGCGTGATGATTTCCGCGTTGGTCGGAAAATCAGGCGCCAGCACATGCTCACACAACTCCTCGACTGTCGACTTCGGCGATTCCAGCAGGTGCACCGTCGCCGCCACCACCTCACGCAGGTTATGCGGCGGAATATCGGTCGCCATGCCCACCGCAATGCCCGTCGTGCCATTGAGCAGCACGTTGGGCACCTGCGCGGGCAGGACCATCGGCTCCTCGAGCGTGCTGTCGAAGTTCGGCGTCCACTCCACCGTACCCTGGCCGAGCTCACCGAGCAGCACGTCGGCGTAGTTGGCAAGGCGCGACTCGGTGTAGCGCATGGCGGCGAACGATTTGGGATCGTCGGGGGAACCCCAGTTGCCCTGTCCGTCAACCAGTGGATAGCGGTAGCTGAAATCCTGCGCCATCAGCACCATGGCCTCGTAGGCGGCGCTGTCGCCATGGGGGTGAAACTTGCCGATCACATCGCCCACGGTGCGGGCCGACTTCTTGAACTTGGCGGTGGATTTCAGCCCCAGTTCGCTCATCGCGTAAACGATGCGTCGCTGCACGGGCTTCAGTCCGTCGCCGATGTGCGGCAGGGCGCGGTCGAGGATGACGTACATGGAGTAATCCAGGTAGGCCTTCTCGGTGTACAGCTTGAGTGACACCTGCTCGGTGCCCTCGCCATCGATTTCCAGAATATCAGTCATTTTTTTCCTAGTTCGCAGGCGTCATTAATAAAGATCACTGTGCCGCAGCGGGGCCGCGTGAACGCTGGACTCGCGGCGGTAGCGTCAATTGTGCGCGCCGGCCATTTTCACTGTTTTCGGGGGCAAACGAAAGCGGACCACGAAATCCGATGCTTACTCCAGGTGCCTGTTTCCCGGCAGGTGCTCCTGGGAGCCGACCAGTTGCTCATTGAGGTTGACGATGGAGTTCGCCATATCAATCAGCAGGCTGTGAATGGTGGCAGGATTGCTCTTGATCAGTTCGGTAAATTGTTCCTTGGGAACCTTCACGACAGAACACGTGGTCTTGGCTTTCACGGTCGCACTGCGGTCAGAGTGCGTCAGGGCCGCCATGGCACCGAATATCTCGCCCTCGCCGATACGGCCGACATTGACGTCGTCAACCAGTACTTCCGCCACACCCGAGCTCATGTTGTATACGAAGTCAGCGCGATCGCCCTGACGGATGATGATTTCGCCGGGCTCGTAGACCTCAAACCCGGGAGTAGCCGGCTTGTCTTCCTGCAGGTTGGCCGCGGTAATTCGCAACATCAACCCCGCGTAGGTCACCAGCAGGCGCGTCCACAGGCGGATCGCCGCCGGCTCGTTGAAAACCCGCTGCATAAACTCCAGTCCGGGATAACAGCGCAACTGGGCGCCGGCATCGCTGCCGTAATACACTGCGATATGCGGGTCCTGGCCACCGGCGATATCGGGCAACAGGATATCGCCGGCTTCCAGCGTGTAGATGGTCTTGTCCTGGTAACGCGCAGTGATGGAGCCCTGCTCCACGACATAAAACTGCCCCCCGTCAAAGCCGCGGAAGTTGCCGGCCGGGGTAACATCCACATCGAGAGGCATTGCCGGCATTTTCACCACATCCAGCAGTGCGCCAACCAGTTTTTCGAACTGCTGGCTCAACGCCGATATATCCTGCGCGTCAATATCTACCAACATGAGTAACGTCCTGCACTGTTCAGATTGGTGGTATCCCTGTCCCCCGTTGCGGTTGCTTCCAACCCACAGGCGCCTGATATCAACGGCCTGCTACCACCCGGATGTGAAACCTATAGTAGCAACTATCCCGGCATCCGAGAACGGCACACTGAACTTTTGTTAGAATCATCCCCCGCTTTGCTGGAGTATCGCTATCATGCAGTGGGAGACCCTGCCTTTTCCTGAACTGACCACAGTCCGCCTGTACGCACTGCTGCGTTTGCGCCAGCAGGTCTTCGTCGTCGAACAACACTGCGCCTATCTCGACATCGATGACCTCGACCAGCAGGCAATGCACCTGGTCGGCGAACGCGGCGGCGAACTGCGGGCCTATCTGCGATGTCTGCCGCCGGGGCTGGCGTACCCGGAAAGCGCGCTGGGACGCATCGTGGTGTGCCCGACAATGCGCGGGCAGCAGTTGGGTGCGGAACTGGTGCGGCGGGGTATTGACCACAACCTGTCAAGGTGGCCGGGGCACGATATCCGGATCAATGCACAGTCGCACCTGCAACCGTTTTACGCATCGCTGGGTTTTGTCGGTGAGGGCGGTGAATATCTCGAGGACGGTATTCCGCACCGGCAGATGCGCTACCCGGCGCGCTAGACGGCCTCGCTCACTGCCTGGCTGTTGCGCTCACCGGATGGTAAGCGGAGAATCAGCTGGGCTAACTTTCGAGCAAAAAGGTAACCGGTCCGTCATTGACCAGGCTGACCTGCATGTCGGCGCCGAATACGCCCGCCGCCACGTGAGGATGGCATTGCCGCAACTGCGCGAGAAAGTAATCGTACAGTCGGGCCGCCTCGGCCGGCGGCAGCGCCCGGGAAAAACTCGGCCTCAGTCCCTTGCGGGTATCGGCTGAGAGCGTGAACTGCGAGACCAGCAATACACCGCCGCCGGTGTCCGCGACACTGCGGTTCATGCGGCCTTCGGCGTCGGCAAACACGCGGTAGGCCAACAGCTTGTCCACCATGCGGTCCGCCGCGAGCCGGTCATCGGCCTTGTCCAGGCCCAGCAGTACCAGCAAACCCGGCCCGATCTCGCCCACGCACCGCGCATCGACCGTCACGCTGGCCCGGCTGACCCGTTGCAACAGCGCTTTCACAGTCCCGGCGCCCGGTCTCAGCCGCGAGCGGCTTTACGGCGCTCGTGCTCCAGCAACAGTTTCTTGCGCAGGCGGATGCTGACCGGCGTCACCTCCACCAGTTCGTCGTCCTCGATGAATTCCAGCGCCTGCTCGAGGGTGTGCCGCACCGGGGGCGTCAGCGTGAGCGCCTCGTCGGAACCGGACGCGCGTATATTGGTCAGCTGCTTGCCCTTGATCGGGTTGACCGCCAGGTCGTTGCCGCGGCTGTGCAGCCCGATGATCTGCCCCTCGTAGACCTCGACATTCGGCTCGACGAAGATGCGTCCGCGCTCCTGCAGGTTGAAAAGCGAGTAACCCAGCGCCTTACCCTTGACCATCGACACCAGCACGCCGTTGGGCCGGTGCACGATTTCCGCATTCTTGACCGGCCCATAGTGGTCGAATACGTGGGTGAGGATGCCGCCGCCCGAGGTCAGGGTCATGAACAGCGAACGGAAGCCGATCAGACCGCGAGCGGGGATAATAAACTCCAGGCGCACCCGCCCCTTGCCGTCGGGCACCATGTTCTCCAGTTCCGCACGGCGCAAGCCCAGTTCCTCCATCACGGATCCCTGGTGCTGCTCCTCGCAGTCGACGACCAGTTGCTCATAGGGCTCGTGCATAACGCCATCCACTTCCTTGCGGATAACCTCGGGGCGGGATACCCCCAGCTCGAACCCCTCGCGGCGCATCGATTCAATCAGCACGGAGAGGTGCAGTTCACCGCGCCCGGAAACCTTGAACTTGTCCGGCGAATCGCCGGGCTCCACACGCAGGGCCACGTTGTGGATCAACTCCCGCTCCAGGCGATCCTTGATATTGCGCGAGGTAACGTATTTGCCTTCCTTGCCGGCAAACGGCGAGTCGTTGACCTGGAAAGTCATGCTGACAGTGGGCTCATCCACCGACAGGGGCGGCAGTGCCTCCGGGTGTGCCGGGTCGCACAGGGTGTCGGAAATGTTCAGGCCTTCGATGCCGGTCACGCAGACAATATCACCCGCCTCGGCGGTCGCCACATCGATGCGCTCAAGACCCATGTGACCCATCACCTGCAGGATTTTTCCCTTGCGCGTACCGCCGTTGGCATCCACCACCACCACTGGCGTATTGGGGGTCAGCTTGCCGCGCGTAATCCGGCCGACACCGATCACCCCGACGTAGCTGTTGTAATCCAGCGCGCTGATCTGCATTTGCAGGGGGCCGTCTGAATTGACCGCCGGGGGTGGTACTTTCTCGATCACCGTTTCGAACAGGGGCTGCATATCTTCGGCCATCTGCTCGTGATCGAGCCCGGCGATCCCCATGATGGCGGAGGCATAGATTATCGGGAAATCCAGCTGTTCATCGGTGGCGCCGAGCCGGTCAAACAGGTCGAATACCTGGTCCACGACCCAATCGGGCCTGGCGCCAGGGCGATCCACCTTGTTGATTACCACGATCGGATTCAGGCCCTGCTCGAAGGCCTTTGAGGTGACAAACCGGGTTTGCGGCATCGGCCCGTCGACGGCATCCACCAGCAGCAGCACGGAATCCACCATGGACAATACGCGCTCGACCTCGCCGCCAAAATCGGCGTGCCCCGGCGTGTCGACGATATTGATACGGTAGTCGTTCCACCTGATCGCGGTGTTCTTTGCGAGGATCGTAATGCCCCGCTCCCGCTCCTGGTCATTGGAGTCCATAATGCGCTCCGCGCCATCGGACCGCCGGTCCAGCGTGCCGGATTGCTGCAGCAGGCAATCGACGAGCGTGGTTTTGCCATGGTCTACGTGAGCAATAATGGCAATATTGCGAAGATTATCGATCAAGGGGATTACCTCGTGGCACAAGTGCACCGTGAAAAAAGGCGCGGATTATACCCTATCGCCGCGCATTGCGGCTGCCGGGCTTATGTGAAATGTGCAGCAAACAACAGCACGTGACAGCGCTGCTCAGGGAGCGTAAACCTTGATATCCAGCGCCCGGTCATCGATCAGGTGGCTCGCGTGCAGGCGGCTCATCACCCCTTTGCCGCAATACAGCATATAGGTGTTGCCCGCATCCAGCTCCGCGGCCCGGCGGTGTAGTTCATAGAAGGGTATTTTCACCACCGGGACATGCAGCTTCAGCGGCGCCAGCTCTTCCTCGTCGGGGTGGCGAATGTCAATGATGGTGCCGTGCGCGAGCGGCACCGACAACACTTCCACATCGGTGCGCTGCAGGTCCTCCTGCGCCAACTGGTCGATCCTCGTCTGCCGCTTGCCGGCGACCGCCCTGTCCAGGATCGTCATATCGAAATTCCGCTCCTGCGCCTCGACCCGGTCCAGCTTTGCCCGCGTGGTCGGTCCCACCGAAATCACGCCGCAGTACTCGGGCATATTGGCGGCAAAGACGGCGGTCCCGATCTTTTCCGCCACCTGCATGATCTCCTCCTTGTCGGTAGCGATCAGCGGGCGCAGCACGAGGCGCTCGGCGGCGCGATCGATGACCGACAGGTTGCGCAGGGTCTGGGAGCTGACCTGGGCGACACACTCACCGGTGACCAGCGCATCGACCTGCAGTTCGGCGGCCAGGCGATCCGCGACGCGCAACATCATCCGCTTGAGAATAACCCCCATGTAACTGTTCTGGACTTTCCCCAACAGTTCCGCCACCACATCCTCGAA
Organism: Gammaproteobacteria bacterium; assembly: GCA_030427485.1. GTDB lineage: Bacteria > Pseudomonadota > Gammaproteobacteria > Pseudomonadales > Halieaceae > Marimicrobium. Next base: position 63,357 of record JAUICG010000005.1, on the reverse strand, counting down.
CGGGACCGTAATGAACAGTACGCGCTGCTTTCCGCCATACTTCTGCCACAGGTGCAGCGCCACCTCCTTGACGGCCAGTTCCTGGTCCCGCCCGCCGAGCTGAAAAAACAGGAAGTGGGTCCGCATGCCGCGCTTCATCGTGAGGTAGCTGGCCACCGGTGAGTCGAACCCTCCCGACATCAGGGACAACACCGGGTCGAGGCTGCCAACCGGGTAGCCGCCCAGGCCGCGATGGCGGCCCGCCACCACGAACAATGTCTGGCCGCTGATTTCCAGTTCCACCGTTACCTCGGGGTCTTTCAGCTTTACCCCGGCCGCCTGCGTTCGCGCGAGCAGCGCGCCGCCCACCTCGCGTTCCACGTCCAGGGAGCTGAACGCATGGTGCCCGCTGCGCCGGCAACGCACTGCGAAGCTCTTGCCCGCGAGCCGCGGTGCGTATACCGGCAGCACCTGCTCGACGATGGTGTCGAGCTCTCCCAGCGGGTGCTCCTGCACCTCGAGAACCAGGGTGACGCCCGGCGTGTCACACATCGCTTGCAGCAACCGGGCCAGGACCCGCTCATCGCGGAGCGCGGTGGCCACGCGCAACTTGTCCCAGCTCCTTCGCAACACCACGTCCGGGTCGATGTCGCGCAACACAGAACGCAGGTTTTCCTCCAGTTGCCGGACGAACTGTCGCCGCACAGGCTTACTCTTCATGACGATTTCAGAGAAATACTTGACAACGAATTGCATTGGGGCCATAACCATTGCGTCTGATCGGGGCGGGTATTATACGGACTTCGCCCCGGCAATTGTGCGGACCATTCATGCCATCCTGTCATTTTGGAAATTGCACCAAAATGTTCCGATGACGCGCCAATAGAGTGCACGAGCGGTGAGCAAGCTGTAATTGTGAGGATAAACCCTTTAAATTTCAGCAGCTTGTGTTAAGCGCCTTTATGGCACAGCTTTTGCTTTTAATGAGACTTCTGAGAACACCTGTTGCGCCTGCGTTGCCTGGCGCCAGGATAAAAACACGGGCCGGCGTAGCTGGCCCTATTACTGCCCTACGGAGACCACAACATGTCAAAGAACACCCTGAAGCTGATCAAAGATAACGAAGCACGCTGGGTCGACCTGCGCTTCACCGACACCCACGGCAAAGAGCAGCACGTGACCATCCCCTCAAAGGAAGTGACTGCCGGCTTCTTCGACGGCGGCAAGATGTTTGACGGCTCGTCCATCGCCGGCTGGAAAGGCATCAACAACTCCGACATGGTGCTGGTTCCCGATGACAGCACATCGGTCCTGGATCCGTTCTCCGACGATGCGACCGTGATTCTGCGTTGTGCCGTGGCGGAGCCCTCTACCATGCAGGGCTATGATCGCGACCCGCGTTCGATCGCGCAGCGCGCGGAAGACTACCTCAAGTCAACCGGCATTGGTGACACCGCCTATTTTGGACCCGAGCCCGAATTCTTCGTGTTCGACGACATCAAGTGGCAGGTCGACATGAGCGGTTGCAGCGTGAAGATTCACTCCGACGAGGCAGCCTGGGCATCCGACCACAAGTTTGAAGAGGGCAATACCGGCCACCGTCCCGGCGTCAAGGGCGGTTACTTTCCGGTGCCCCCGGTCGACTCGCTGCACGATATTCGCGCCGCGATGTGCGCCGCGATGGAGCAGATGGGGCTCGATATCGAAGTGCACCACCACGAGGTCGCCACAGCCGGCCAGTGCGAGATCGGGGTCCGCTTCAGCACGCTGGTGAAAAAGGCCGACGAGGTGCAGATACTTAAATACTGCGTGCACAACATCGCGCACGCCTACGGCAAGACCGCCACTTTCATGCCCAAGCCTATCGTTGGTGATAACGGTTCCGGTATGCACGTGCACCAGTCGATCGCCAAGGGGGGCGAGAACCTGTTCGCGGGCGACGGCTACTCCGGCCTGTCCGACGAAGCCCTGTACTACATCGGCGGCATCATCAAGCACGCGCGCGCGCTGAACGCGTTCACCAACTCGTCCACCAATTCCTACAAGCGTCTGGTACCGGGTTTCGAAGCGCCGGTAATGCTGGCCTACTCGGCTTGCAACCGCTCCGCTTCGATTCGTATTCCCTACGAGGCCAATCCGAAGGGCAAGCGTATCGAGGTTCGCTTCCCGGATCCCTCCGCCAACCCTTACCTCGCGTTCGCCGCCATGCTGATGGCCGGTCTCGACGGTATCCAGAACAAGATCCACCCCGGCGATCCCGCTGACAAGGATCTGTACGACCTGCCGCCGGAAGAAGGTAAATTGATTCCCACCGTTGCTTCCAGCCTGACCATGGCCCTGGAAGCACTCGACGCTGACCGGGAATTCCTCACCCGCGGTGGCGTTTTCTCGGACGACATGATCGATGCCTTTATCGAACTGAAAGCCGAGCAGGTCCAGCGCCTGGATATGACCACGCACCCGGTTGAGTTTGCGATGTACTACTCCGTCTAGTCGCCGCGCAAGTGCCGGAAAAAGCCCGCGTATCACGCGGGCTTTTTTTTGCGGCAAAGCGCCACAGTTACCGTTTTTGACGCTCTTTTATCCGGGCAAATTCTGGTAGGGTATGCGCATTCACGACCACATGAGATCCTGTTGATGTCCAGATTTCTCCTGCTTGCCCTGCTGCTGGCGTCTGTGCACAGCACGGCCGATTCGATCTATCGCACCACCGATGCGGAAGGCAATGTGGTATTTACCGATGCACCCGGCGCAAGCACCCAACCGGCGGAGCAGATCAATCTCCAGCGCACCAATACCGTGGAGCCGCCCCAGATTACGCCGCTGCCCGACGCGCCTGCCGCGAGTGTCGAACCACAGGAAGCTGAACCGCCCTACGTGGTGAAAATAACCACGCCCGCCGACGAGACCTCCTTTCCGATGGGCCCGGGCAATTTTTCAGTCAGCGTGAGCGTGACGCCTGCCCTGAAAAAGTATGCCGGTCTGCAGCTGTTCGTTGACGGTGTCGCCTGGGGCGTCCCGCAGCGGGACACCATGTGGGACCTGATCAACGTGTTTCGCGGGCAGCACGACCTCACCGTAGCCGTGGTCAGCAACACCGGCGACACCCAGGCGGTATCCGAACCCGTGCGCGTCTACGTGCACCGCCCCTCGACAAACTTCAAGAACCGCTAGTCAGTCCTCTGGACAAACGCCCACCTGTGTCGCACCATAATGGTGCGTGCGGCGCGGGAGCGACCGCCTCGCACTCACGGCCCGAACCACCCCCGGGGTGCTCGCAGCGCCTGAAAGACGGTTATAGTAAGTACTAACTTCTACTTGGAACCTTATATTCAGGCGTCAGGAAATTTTTTGGGAGCGTATCTCATTCTGGCTTCATTTTTGCTTGTGCATTAGGGGTCGGCAGTGGGCGGGTTGCCCCACGCCGGGGCCGGTTGAATTCAGGGGCAGCACCGGCGCAGCCGCACAGCCCAACTATGAGGCAGGGATGAATCTGGAATCGAGCATACTGGACAGTATCAGTACCGGCGTACTGGTACTGGATGGTGACCTGAGGGTCACCGCGCTGAATGCCTCCGGACAGGCCCTGCTGGATACCTCGGAAGCGCGTTGCCTTGGCGTAAACGCCGGAAAACTGCTGCTCGACGCCGAGGAATGGCTGGGGTACCTGACACAGGTGCTCGAAAGTGAAAGCCCGCACGCCAGTCGCAGCGTTACCCTCACGCTGCTGTCCGGGCAGGAGATACACGTCGACATCATCATCACCCCGTTTTCCGCGAACGAGGGGGGCAACGGGCTGCTGGTAGAGCTGCTGGCGGTGGACCGACTGCTCAGGATCAGCCGGGAAGGGAGCCTGCAGCACGCACAGGAAACCAGCCGCGCGGTCATCCGCGGGCTGGCCCATGAAATCAAGAACCCGCTCGGCGGGGTGCGGGGAGCCGCCCAGTTGCTGGCCAGGGAACTGGCGGACGAAGAACTTGCCGAGTACACCGGAATCATCATCCGCGAGGCTGACCGGTTGCGCGATCTCGTGGACAGGCTGCTGGGGCCCAACCGCCAACTGGAACTGCGGCCGCTGAATATCCACGAGGTGCTGGAGCACGTACGCCGCCTGATCGACGCGGAATCCGACCACCGCGTGACCGTGATGCGGGATTACGATCCCAGCCTGCCGGAGTTTCCCTGTGACCGCGCCCAGCTGATCCAGGCGGTACTTAACATCATGCGCAATGCCGTGCAGGCCGCCGCCAGCCCCGAGGAGTGCAGGATCATGGTACGCACTCGCTCGCAGCGCCAGTTCACCGTGGGAACGCAACTACACCGCCTGGTCTGCCGGGTCGATATTATCGACAACGGGCCGGGTATCCCGGCGGATCTGCTGCCCTCCGTGTTTGCGCCCATGGTCACGGGCCGCGCCGGGGGAACCGGCCTGGGCCTGTCTATCGCCCAGTCTGTCATTAATCGCCACGGGGGCACCATGGAGTGCGAAAGCAGTCCTGGCGAAACCCGGTTCACCTTTTATTTACCTATGGAAGTTCAACATGCGTAAGCATTCCAAAGTCTGGATCGCAGACGACGACACCTCAATCCGCTGGGTACTGGAACGCGCCCTGACCCAGGCGGGTATCGAAAACGAGAGTTTCGCCGACGCCGACGAGTTGCTGAGACAGCTTGGCCAGGGCCAGCCGGACGTTATCGTCAGTGATATCCGCATGCCGGGGACGGACGGCCTGCAGTTACTCGCGCGCATCAAGGAGCAGCTACCGGACCTGCCCGTTATCATCACCACCGCCCACTCCGACCTCGACAGCGCCGTTGCCGCCTATCAGAAGGGCGCATTCGAGTACCTGCCCAAACCGTTTGATCTGGATGAAGTCGTCGCGGTCACCGAGCGCGCGCTGGCGCATGCCAGGGAGCGCAAGGGCAGTGTTCCCCAGCCCGCCGAAGATGTGCCGCACACCGAGATTATCGGCGAGGCGCCCGCGATGCAGGAGGTGTTCCGCGCGATAGGCCGTCTCGCCCACAGCAACATCACCGTGCTGATAAACGGCGAATCGGGCACGGGCAAGGAACTGGTGGCGCGCGCGCTGCATCGCCACAGCCCGCGCAGCAGCTCACCCTTTATCGCCCTCAATATGGCCGCGATTCCGAAGGACCTGATGGAATCGGAGTTATTCGGGCACGAGAAAGGCGCCTTCACCGGCGCCAACAGCAAACGGCAGGGGCGCTTCGAGCAGGCCGATGGCGGCACCCTCTTCCTCGACGAGATCGGCGATATGCCCGCCGATACCCAGACCCGACTCCTGCGCGTACTGGCCGACGGCGAGTTCTACCGTGTCGGCGGTCATATCCCGGTCTCGGTGGATGTGCGCATCATCGCCGCGACGCACCAGAACCTGGAGAACCTGGTGCAGCGGGGCGATTTTCGCGAGGACCTCTTCCACCGCCTGAATGTGATTCGCATCCATATCCCCACGCTCGCCGAGCGCCGCGAGGATATCCCGCGGTTGATGAAGTACTTTTTCCAGCAGGCGGCGAAAGAACTGGGCGGCGAGACAAAAATCCTGCTGCCGGAGGCCGAGAATTTCCTGGTCGGGCTGAGTTGGCCGGGCAATGTGCGGCAACTGGAGAACTGCTGTCGCTGGATCACCGTGATGGCGTCCGGCCGCGAAGTCCACCTGAGTGATTTGCCCCCGGAACTGGGTACGACCTCATCCAGGCCGCAGCCCAGCGAAGAGGCGGAGTGGCCCGACCTGCTGTCCAAATGGGCGCGCAATGAACTGGTGCAGGGCAAACAACAGATCCTGCAGGAAGCGGTGCCGCTGTTTGAAAAAGCGATGATACAGGTAGCCCTACAGCACACCCGGGGCCGCAAACGGGATGCCGCTGAACTGCTCGGCTGGGGACGCAATACGCTCACCCGAAAAATCAGGGACCTGGCGATACAGGGCACGACGGATTAAGAAACCAATACACGCTGGCACCGCCCCGGGATATGTTCAAGATCGTACTGTATGAGCCGGAAATTCCACCCAATACCGGCAATATTATTCGTCTGTGCGCGAACACCGGGTGTTCGCTCCACCTGATAGAGCCGCTGGGTTTCGACCTGGATGACAAGAAAATGCGTCGCGCCGGCCTCGACTACCGGGAGTTCGCGGATGTACAGCTCTACCCGGACCTGGAGCACTTTCGCCTGCGACACGGCAAGCCCAGGATTTTCGCCGCGACAACCCGGGGCGGAAACCTCTATCACCAGCCCCGCTACCAGGCCGGCGATGCGCTACTGTTCGGACCGGAAACCCGCGGCCTGCCCGCGACCGTGCTAGAGCAGATGGGAGCGGCCCACACCATCCGCATCCCGATGAAACACACCAGCCGCAGCCTCAACCTCAGCAATGCGGCCGCCCTGGTCGTCTACGAGGGTCTGCGGCAGCTGGGCTTTCCCGGGATGGAATAAGTAAGCGCTTACAATCAATGCGTGGCTGGAGAACCCTCTTTAGCCGCATTCTGCGCCTGTGCCAAAGCCTGCTGGTACACCATTTCAAAGTTGACCGGCGCCAGCATGATCGCCGGGAACGCGCCCTTGATGCAGAGCGAGTCGATCATCTCGCGAGCGTAGGGAAACAGCACATTGGGCGCCGCCGTGCCGAGAATACGTCGCAGGTCGTCGCCCTCGAAGCCACGGATATAGAAGATGCCCGCCTGCTGTACCTCGATCAGGAAGGCCGTTTCCTCCTCGATCTTGGCAGTGATGGTTATCGCGAGCACAACTTCAAAGTTGCCTTCCTCATCGATCGCGCTGCTCCTGGTGTTGAGGTCGACATTCACCTTGGGCTGCCACTGCTTTTTAAATACGCCCGGTGTGGCCGGCGACTCAAAAGACACATCCTTGATGTAGATGCGCTGCACCGAAAACTGCTGTTGGTTCACTGCTGCTTGTTCATCGGCCATTAGCCATCCTCCGTTGTGTGTAATCAGTTCAGGGCGCGGCGCCTGCCCGCGCCAGCATTTCATCCAGACGGCCATGGCGTTCCAGCAACATCATGTCGTCACAGCCACCGATGTGCTGCCCGCCTATCCATATCTGCGGCACCGTGTTGCGACCGCTGCGGCTGGCCATTTCCTGGCGCAAACGGGGGTCGCGATCCACCGCGATATCCTCGTAGGCGACGCCTTTGGCATCCAGCAGACCGCGCGCGCGAATGCAGTAGGGACAAAACTGCGTGGTATACATGATGACGCCCTGGCTCATAACAGACTGCCGGGCTCAGACGACTGTCGGCAACTGCAGGTTGGTCCACTCCATCATGCCACCCGACATCTTGTAGACCTTGGAATAGTTTCCGGCCTTGAGCTGCTTGCCCGCCGCGCCAGACTGCTGGCCCATCTTGCACACCAGCACAATCGGCTTGTCTTTATACTTGTCCAGTTCGGCCAGCCGCGTCGCGAGTTTGGCCGCCGGTATATTCTTCGCGTTCACGATATGCCCTTTCTTGAACTCGGCGGCATCGCGTAAATCCAGGAAAACACCCTCTTCGGCGTTAACCAGGTTTATCGCCTGTTGCGGCGACAGCGACGGACCGGACTTGCGCGATTCGTGCAGGATCAGCATCACGATAACCGCCAGGAGGGCCGCCACCAGTATCCACTGCTGACCCAGAAATTCGAAAAAGAGTGCCATGGTTATACTTGTTGCTACCTGTTGAGGACAGTTGGAGGCAGCCGCGGCTACCGGGTGACAATTGGGGGTACCACCGATTTAAGGGGCGCAAGTATACAGGGTCTGCCACAGTGCAACCAGTGGGCGATTTCGCGTAATGGAACCACCGCACAAAGCCGGCAACCCGATCGCCGATGGCCCAGACAGACAATGCACTGCCCTCGCGGACAGGTTAAACTAACGCGCTTTAACCCGGTGTACACCCCCTGTCTGGTCGGAATCAACATGCGCGAGAGTAACAAGAAGCCCACTGTCCTGATTGTTCTGGATGGCTGGGGCTACCGTGAGGAGAGCAAGGACAACGCCATCGCCAGTGCCGACACGCCGGTGTGGGATCGCCTCTGGGCGCAATCACCGCACACGCTTATCTCCGCCTCCGGTGAGGATGTCGGCCTGCCGGGCGGGCAGATGGGGAATTCCGAGGTAGGCCATATGAGCCTCGGGGCGGGCCGCGTGATCTACCAGAACATCACCCGCATCGACAAGGCAATCAGTGACGGCAGTTTCAACCGGAACAGCGCCCTCACCACAGGTATCGACAAGGCAGTCGCGGCCGGCGGCGCGGTGCACGTGTTCGGACTGCTGTCCCCGGGCGGTGTACACAGCCACGAGGAGCAGATCTTCGCCGCCATTCGCCTGGCCGCGGAGCGCGGCGCCGGGCGCGTTTACCTGCACGCCTTCCTCGACGGTCGCGATACGCCGCCGCGCAGCGCGGGCCCCTCGCTGGAAAAAGCGGACGCGTTGTTCGCCGAGCTCGGCTGCGGCCGCACGGCCAGCATCTGCGGGCGCTACTACGCCATGGACCGGGACAACCGCTGGGACCGTATCGAAGCCGCCTACCGAATGCTCACCGAAGGCGCCGCCGATCATTGCGCGGCCAGTGCCGCCCAGGCCCTCGCCGATGCCTACGCGCGCGACGAAAACGACGAGTTCGTGCTGCCCACGATCATCGCCGCCAAACCGGAAGATGCCGCCGTCATCGCCGATAGCGACACGGTCCTGTTCATGAACTTTCGCTCCGATCGCGCGCGACAACTGTCACACGCGTTCGTCGACACCCGGTTCGACCATTTCCAGCGCCGGGTCACCCCGCGCCTGGCCGACTTCGTCACGCTCACCGAGTACGCCGCCGACCTCCCCACCAGTTGCGCATTCGGGCCCGAGGAACTGGTCAATGTCCTCGGCGAGTACCTGGCCGGGCGCGACATGACCCAGTTGCGCATCGCCGAGACAGAGAAGTACGCCCACGTGACCTTCTTTTTCAGCGGCGGCCGCGAAGCGCAGTTCGCGGGCGAAGACCGACAGCTCATCGCCTCGCCCAACGTCGCCACCTATGACCTGCAACCCCAGATGAGCGCCCCGGAAGTCACCGACAAACTGGTGGAGGCCATCACGTCCGGAAAATACGACCTGATCGTCTGCAATTACGCCAACGGCGATATGGTCGGCCACACCGGGGTCTTCGAGGCCGCCGTGAAGGCCGTTGAAACACTGGATGCGTGCCTCGGTCGCGTAGAGCAGGCCCTGCTGCAGGTCGGCGGCCAGGCGCTGGTGACAGCCGACCACGGAAACTGCGAACAAATGCTCGATTACGCCTCCGGCCAGAAGCACACCCAGCACACCACCGAGCTGGTGCCACTGGTGTATATCGGCGCGAAAAAGCTGGCGCTGCAGCCCTCCGGAGGAATCCTGGCGGATATCGCCCCGACCCTGCTGGGCCTGATGGACCTGCCGCAACCGCCAGAAATGACCGGCCATAGCCTGTTTACCGCGCCCGCTTGACCGGCGCGGACCACCACCTCCCGGCCAACGGCAATGCCTGACGTACACCGCCGGCACTGGCTGCTCGGGCTGCTGCTCGCCGCCCTTCCTATGCAGACCCCGGCGCAGTCCGATGCCGAAATAGCGCGCGAACAGCTGCAGCAGCTCGAGGAGGACATCCAGGACATCTCGCGCGAGATCTCCGCCGCCAGCCTTCGCCATGACGAATTACAGCAGCAGTTGCGGCAATCCGAGGTGGAACTGGGCGCGCTGCAACGCCAGGTCGCCGAGAACCAACAGGCGCTGGCGAGTGGCGAGCAGGAACTGGCGGAACTCCAGGTGCGGCGCCCGAAGCTGGAAAAAGCCCGCGACAAACAGCAGGCGCGCATCGCCCGGGAACTGAAAACCGCCTGGCAGATGGGCCGCCAGGGAGAAATCAAAATCCTGCTCAACCAGGAGAACCCGCATACCGTCGCCCGCTTGCTGGGCTACTACCGGTATTTCTTCCGCGCCCGCAACGCCCTGCTCGCCCAGTACCGACAGACACTGCGGGAACTCCAGGAAGTGGAACAGCGCATCGACAGCACACAGGCCGAGCTGGCCACACGCGGCGAGACCCTGCTGCAACAGCAGGCCGACCTCACCACCGCCCAGGCCAGCCGCAAACTCGCGCTGGAAGAACTCAGCGCCAGCATCAGCTCGAGGAACGCCCAGCTGAAGGAAAAAGAAGAGGATCGCAAACAACTCGAGGACCTGCTGCGCGCAATCGAAGAGGCGGTGGTCGACCTCGAGACACCGGACAACTACGCCACCTTCGACAGCGCCAAAAGCCGAATGCCCTGGCCGATTGACGGCAAACCCAGCAACCAGTTCGGCCGTTCACGCAACGAGGGCAAAATGCGCTGGCAGGGCGTTACCATTCCCGCCGAAGAGGGCACCACCGTCCAGGCCATCCACCACGGCCGCGTGGTATACGCCGACTGGTTGCGCGGCTCCGGCCTGCTGCTAATCATCGATCACGGCGACGGCTATATGAGCCTCTACGCCCACAATGAAAGCCTGCTGCGCGAGGTCGGGGAGTGGGTGACCGTCGGCACGCCGATCAGCACCGTGGGCAATAGCGGCGGCGAGGAGCGGGCCGCGCTGTACTTTGAAATCCGCCACAATGGCAAGCCGATCGACCCCACGGCCTGGTGTACGAATTGATGCGCGGCGGCGCGGAACCGGCTTGGCGCTCAGGGGGAAGAATGAGGTAGACTGTGGCCCTTCCGGCCACCGGTCTACAGACTATACCCATGCACGCAGATACCTCGCTCCGAAATGCCCTGGCGGGCGTGGCCACCGCATTCGCACTGGCCATCTCCACGCCCCTCTCAGCGGTGGAGGAACAAGGCCAGTTGCCGCTCGACGAGCTGCGTACCTTCGCCGAGGTGTTCAACCAGATCCGGCAGGGATATGTCGAGGAAATCGACGACAGTACGCTGCTGGAATACGCGATACAGGGCATGTTGATGGGCCTGGACCCGCATTCGACCTACCTCACCGAGGACGCGTTCCAGAGTCTGCAGGACACCACCACCGGCGAGTTCACCGGCCTGGGCCTGGAGGTGGGCATGGAAAACGGCTACGTCACCATCATCTCACCGATCGACGGTTCGCCGGCCGAGGAGGCCGGTCTGCGCAGCGGCGATGTCATTCTCAAACTGGGCAATGTGCCGGTGAAGGGCATGACGCTCAACGAGGCCATTGAGATAATGCGCGGCCCCAAGGGCAGCAAGATCGAGCTCTCGATCGGCCGCCCCGGCGAAAGCCAGCCGTTTGAAGTGACCCTGGTACGCAATACCATCAAGGTCGCTAGTGTGCGCCAGAGCTGGCTGGAGCCGGGCTACGGGTACATCCGCGTGGCGCAGTTCCAGAGCGGCACCGGCAAGGACGTGGCCAAGGCGCTGAAGAAACTGATGTCCGAGGAGAAGCTCAAGGGCCTGGTGCTGGACCTGCGCAATAATCCCGGCGGCATTCTGCGCGCCAGTGTCGACGTGGCCGGCCTGTTCCTGGACGGCGGCAACGTGGTGTACACCGAGGGCCGGGTCGCCAACTCGGACCTGTACTATGACGCCGACCCGCTCGACGCCACCGACGGCGCGCCGATCGTCGTGCTGATCAACCAGGGCTCGGCCAGCGCCTCGGAGATCGTCGCCGGCGCGCTGCAGGATCACGGCCGCGCGGTAATCATGGGCACCCAGAGTTTCGGCAAGGGATCAGTGCAAACCGTGCTGCCGCTGTCGGACTCGCGGGCGATCAAGCTCACCACCGCACTGTACTTCACGCCCAATGGCCGCTCCATACAGGCCGAGGGCATCGTGCCCGATATCGAAGTCGAGCGCGCCACCGTGACCGCGCACAACACCCCGCGCCGGGTGACCGAGGCGGACCTGTCCGGCCACCTGGACAACGCCAATGGCGGGAGCAAGCGGACGAAACGCGTGACCAGCCCGCTGCTGACCGACGACAACCAGTTGTACGAGGCGCTGGCGCTGCTGAAGGGCCTCAATATTCTGGGCTTGCGGGACAGAAAGTCCACGGGAGAGTCCTGATTCGCGCGGCGGTTTCCTAGCGCCGCACCTCGATGCCGCGCTCGGCCATGTAAGCCTTGGCCTGCGGCACGGTGAATTCGCCGAAATGAAAAATACTGGCGGCCAGCACCGCGTCGGCGCCGCCGAGCGCGATACCGTCGACCAGGTGATCCAGCGTGCCGACGCCGCCCGAGGCGATCACCGGAATCTCCACCGCGTCGGTTATCGCGCGCGTTACGCCTAACTCGAAGCCGTTGCGCGTGCCGTCGCGGTCCATGCTGGTGAGCAGGATTTCGCCCGCGCCCAGCTCCGCCATGCGCACCGCCCAGCCCACCGCGTCTATGCCGGTGGGCTTGCGCCCGCCGTGGGTAAAGATTTCCCAGCGCGGCTGTCCGTCCACGTCGTCCACGCGCTTGGCATCGATCGCCACCACGATGCACTGCGAGCCGAAGCGCAGCGCGGACTCGCGCACCAGTTCGGGGTTGTGGATGGCCGCGGTATTGATGCTGACCTTGTCCGCGCCGGCGTTGAGCATGGTGCGGATATCTTCCACCGAGCGGATGCCGCCGCCCACGGTCAGCGGGATAAACACGTGCTCGGCGATTTGCTCCACCGTATGAACCGTGGTTTCGCGACCGTCGGAGCTCGCGGTGATATCGAGAAAGCACACCTCGTCGGCGCCCTGCTCGTTGTAGCGCATCGCAATTTCCACCGGGTCGCCGGCATCGCGAATATCGACAAAGTTGACGCCCTTGACCACCCGGCCGTTATCCACGTCCAGGCAGGGGATGATGCGCTTGGCCAGGCCCATGCTCAGGCGGCCTCGTCGCAGAGGCGCTGCGCCTGGGCCACATCCAGCGTGCCCTCGTAGATCGCGCGACCGGTGATCGCACCGCAGATTCCCGCGCTGGACACCGCCAGCAGGCCGCGAATGTCTTCCATATCCGTGATGCCGCCGGAGGCAATCACCGGGATGCTGGAGGCCTGCGCCATCGCCACCGTCGCCGCCACGTTCACGCCCTGCATCATGCCGTCGCGCGCGATATCGGTGTAGACAATCGCGGACACGCCGTCGGACTCGAAGCGGCGGGCGAGGTCGGTGGCGCGCACGCCGGACACCTCGGCCCAGCCGTCGGTGGCGACCAGCCCGTCTTTCGCATCGAGCCCGACAATCACCCTGCCCGGAAACGCGGCGCAGGCCCGCGCGACGAACTCCGGCTCCTTGACCGCCCTGGTGCCGATGATGACGTAGCTGACCCCGGCCTTGATGTAGTACTCGATCGTCTGAAGGTCGCGGATGCCGCCGCCGATCTGTATCGGCAGCGCGGGGTAGGCCGCCGCGATAGCGGTCACCACCTCGCCGTTCACCGGCTCACCGGCAAACGCCCCGTTGAGGTCAACCAGGTGCAGTCGCCGGCACCCCGCCTCGACCCAGCGCGCCGCCATCGCCACCGGGTCGTCGGAGAATACCGTGCTGTCTTCCATCAGACCCTGGCGCAGGCGTACGCACTGCCCGTCTTTCAAATCGATCGCGGGGATAATCAACATTGTCCGTTCCAGTGCAAAAAGTTTTTCAGCAGGGTGAGCCCGGCGTCGGCGCTTTTTTCCGGGTGAAACTGCACCGCGAACAGGTTGTCACGGGCCAGGGCGGCGTCGGCGCTGACGCCGTACTCCACACTGCCCGCGAGCAGGCCGCGGTCCACGGCGTGCACGTAGTAACTGTGCACGAAATAAAAACGCGTCATGTCCGGGATGCCCGCCCACAATGGGTGAGCGCGGTGCTGGCGCACCTCGTTCCAGCCCATGTGCGGCACTTTCAGGCGCTGCCCGGCGGCATCGGTCAGCGGGTTGCCGAAGAAGCGCACCTCGCCGGGAATGATACCCAGGCAATCCACGCCGCCATTTTCCTCGGAGCGGTCCATCAGCGCCTGCAGGCCGACGCAAATCGCCAGTACCGGCACATGCTGGGTGGTCAGCGCCTGCGCCAGCAGTTCATCGCACTTCAACCTGCGGATCTCGGACATGCAATCGCGGATGGCGCCGACACCGGGGAACACCACGCGATCAGCCTGGCGGATCAGTTGTGCATCGTGGGTGACGACAACCTTATCGGCGCCCACATACTGCAGCGCGCTGGCCACGGAATGCAGATTGCCCATGCCGTAATCGATCACGGCGACCATGCCACTCATAGCGGGGATTCCTGTTACAACACGCCCTTGGTGGACGGCGTGACGCCGGCCATGCGCGGGTCGGCCGACAGCGCCATGCGCACGGCGCGGCCGAATGCCTTGAACACGGTCTCGGCCTGGTGGTGACTGTTATCCCCACGCAGGTTATCGACGTGCAGGGTCACCAGCGCGTGGTTCACAAAGCCCTGGAAGAACTCCATGAACAGGTCGACATCGAAGCCGCCGACTGTGGCGCGGGTAAACGGCACGTTGAACTCGAGCCCGGGGCGACCTGAAAAGTCGATCACCACCCGCGACAGGGCCTCGTCCAGCGGCACATAGGCATGCCCGTAGCGCAGGATGCCTTTCTTGTCGCCCACGGCCTCGGCCACGGCCTGGCCCAGGGTGATGCCGATGTCCTCGACGGTGTGGTGGGCATCGATGTGCAGGTCGCCCTGCGCGTTGATGTTGATGTCGATCATGCCGTGACGGGCGACCTGGTCGAGCATGTGGTCGAGGAAGGGGAGACCGGTCTCGAATTCGGCCTGGCCGGTGCCGTCGAGGTTCACCGAAACGGTGATCTGCGTCTCCAGCGTGTTGCGCGTGATCGTGGCCTTGCGTTCAGCCATGGGGTTCTCCAGCGGGTCGTATCGGGGGGCTGTCCCGAAAAGGCGGTCATTATAGGGGAATGTGGGGGTGAATTCATCGGGACTTTATTGCATCTCGGCCGGGTCTGCGGGACCGTGTCTCGAGAGAGCCTGGGGGACTGTGTCTCGAGAGAGCCTGGGGGACTGTGTCTCGAGAGAGCCTGAGGTATTGATTGGTGGCCGTGGACCGCCAAAAAGCGCACTTCCATGTGCAGGCGCGGCCGGCGAGGCTCGAGCGGCGACGTCCTGTCGCCGCACGCCCACGGCCACCAATCAATACCTCAGGCCTTGGACATCACGATAACTCCCCATGAGGTATCACTACATTTACTGGAACAACCCAAGGTGAACCAGTATCCTGACGCGCCAGTACAGTATTCAGCTTCCCCTCTATGCACAGCACTGACTCGTTTGCCCAACGCGTCCTCGGATGGTTCGACCAGCACGGGCGCAAGGACCTGCCCTGGCAGCGCGACACCAGCGCGTACCGCGTGTGGGTGTCGGAGATCATGCTGCAGCAGACGCAGGTGAAAACTGTGATTCCGTATTTCGAGCGGTTTATGGCGGCCTTTCCCGATGTAGAGGCGCTGGCAAGGGCGCCCGAGGACGAGGTGCTGCACCTGTGGACGGGCCTGGGTTATTACGCCCGCGCGCGCAACCTGCACTGGGCGGCGAAGCAGATTGCAGACGTGTTGGCGGGGCAGTTCCCGGACACGCTCGACGGATTGTGCGCGCTGCCCGGGGTGGGGCGCTCGACTGCGGGGGCTATCCTCAGTATCGCGTTCGGGCGGCGCGCCAGCATTCTCGACGGCAACGTCAAACGCGTGCTGGCGCGTTATCACCGGGTAGCTGGCTGGCCGGGGCAGTCCGCGGTGCACCAGCAGCTGTGGGAAATCGCCGAACGGCACACGCCGACACGACGCTGCGCGGATTACACCCAGGCGATGATGGACCTGGGCGCGACGCTGTGCACGCGTGCGGCACCCGACTGTGAACGCTGCCCGCTGGCGGCAGATTGCCAGGCCCTGGCGAGCGGGGATCAACATGCCTATCCCGGCAGGAAGCCGCGCAAGGCACTGCCGGTCAAGTCGACCTGCTTTCTGATCGTGCGCGGCGGCGCAGACGAGGTCTGGCTGGAAAAACGCCCCGCCAGCGGCATCTGGGGCGGCCTGTGGTGCTTTCCCGAGATCGATGACCCCGCCAGCGGCCGCAAGCGATGCCTCGACCTCTGGGGCGCCGAGCCTGCCGCGGTGGAGGTGCAGGCCGCGTTCCGCCACACGTTCAGCCACTATCACCTGGATATCACGCCGGTGATGGTCGCGCTGCATAGCGCCCCGCAGGCAGTAATGGAAGACGCCGGGCAGCTCTGGTATAAACTGCGCCAACCCCCGCAAATCGGCCTGGCGGCCCCGGTCGCCTCACTGCTGGCACAACTGGCCGGCGCTGATTCACGAATCACCCCGAGAACGGAGTACTAACGATGTCCCGCATGGTGAACTGCAAGAAGTACAAGAAGGAGATGGAAGGGCTGGACGCCCCCCCGTACCCCGGCCCCAAAGGTCAGGAGATCTTCGAAACCGTCTCCAAACAGGCCTGGCAGGACTGGCAGGCCCACCAGACCATGCTGATCAACGAAAAACACCTGAGCCTGGTGGATCCGGAGGCCAGGAAGTACCTGCAGGGCGAAATGGACAAGTACTTTTCCGGCGAGGAGTACGACAGGGCCGAGGGTTACGTTCCCCCTTCCAAGTGAGGCCGGCCTCTACCCAGTGCTGGCTTGACTAGTGCGGCGCAGACGGGTTTAATACGCGCCACTTGCGGTTCCGCAAGCATTTCTCGACTACGCCCAGATAGCTCAGTCGGTAGAGCAGGGGATTGAAAATCCCCGTGTCGGCAGTTCGATTCTGTCTCTGGGCACCAAAAATCCACTAACAGGCTGTTTCCAAGGCATTTCTGCCTCGCACCGTTAATGTGTACCCGAGGTGATACACCGAGGTGGCACGCATTGCGAGGTGTTCATATGGCTATTAGCCAATTTCTTGTAAGTAATCGCCATCAAACTGTGTGGTACGGTCGGGTAGTTGTTCCGGCTCAAGGCGCGACTACGGTGAATGGCGGAAAGAATTAAATGCTGCGAGTGTAACGGCACTGCGAAAAGGCAGAGCAACCCATAAATTCCTGTCCAGCATTTCTACCTTTGCGAGCCATTCAACGCACCAGCGTCCCGCCGCTAGCCTTGACGCCTGTATGCCTCGGCAACCTGCTCCTCAAATTCTCGCCAAGATAGTTCACGAATACTGGCGAGATCACGCTGGGAGTCGAGCAGCTTTCGTTTCTTCCAGGCCTGGAGCGACATAAGCTACCGGTGGGGTTAAACGCTCACCCACCATGGCAGTATTCTCAGAAGATCAAAAATCGAATCCTTTCGCCTGGGCACACATCACTCCTGCTTGAATAGACAATCGCAAATCCGCCTCAACTACAACAGTGCTTCTCTGCGAAACCAGGTCTGACTACCGTTCAGCTACAAGTTAAATAGCTAACCGTACGATCATAAAAAGCAACAAATATGCTTCTTTTGGCCCAATTTCCCATCATTTGCGCAAAAAGCAATATTTAAGTTGCTTTTGACTATTAAGCAACTAACATGTTGCTATTGTGTTCTTAGAAAACATATAAGCTTCTTAGATGGGAATCAAATGAGCAAGATACATAAACAACTAAAAGCACGGCGCAAGGCGCTCGACCTTAAGCAGGAGGACATGGAACTGCGCGTCGGTATGCCACGCCAGCAATACCAACGCCTGGAATCCAAGGGTAACCCCCGCCTGGACACGTTGGAGCTGGTCGCCAAGGGCTTGAAGATGGAGCTGATGCTCATCCCACAGGAAAAACTACGGGAGGTAGAGGATTTCCTGGCAGGCAGGAAGAAAATCGGCGGCGGGTTCACATTGATCGGACAAGGCACCGTGACAAAAGCCTCCCCCGAGGACGACCCCTGGGTCGATCTGCTGGAGGACAGCGATGACTAATGGCGATACTGTCAGCGTGCTGAAACTCACTCTCCACGGGGCCACAGTAGGTTATCTGGCGGGGTATGAGGATGGACGCACCATCCTGACCTTTTCACCGGAGTTCATCGGCAATGAAGCTCGCCCAACCTTCAGCCTAGTTACTCACCCAAATGCCCCGAAGATGCCTGCGATTATGGCCGAACCATGGGCACGAAGGCAGAAGCTCCATCCGGTGCTTTCCAACCTGCTACCCGAGGGCGCATTGCGAGAGTACCTCGCACAAGCGCTCAAAACCCATACAGAAAATGAGTTCGAGCTTTTCGCCTATCTGGGTCAGGATTTACCCGGTGCGCTGATCGCCACCGCTATCGAGCCCAACGACGTTCCCGATTACGTCCTGGACGATACGGCCAAAGCCAGCGCGGTCAAATCCCTTGCTCAAGACCAGAAGAAGCGGTTCTCGCTGGCAGGCGTCCAGATGAAGTTCTCCATGCGAGAACGGGACGGGCGCTATCAAATTGCTGAATCAGGGGCACTGGGGGACTGGATCATCAAAACGCCTTCCACGACACACAGGCATGTGCCCCTCAATGAATACACGGGCATGCACCTGGCCGAACTGGCGGGCGTGACCATCCCCGATATCCGCCTGGTCGAGATGGACAAACTGGAGCAGCTCCCTGCCATCAACCTGCCCGATGAGCACTACGCATTCGCAATCCGGCGCTTTGATCGCCACGAGGGCGAGCGCATACACATGGAGGATTTCGCCCAAATTCTGGTGAAATACCCACAGGAGAAATACCGCTCCGCAAACTACCAGCAAATCGGCAAAATCCTTTACAGCTACGCAGAGGATGGGCTGGGCGATGTCCAGGAATTCGCGCGCCGCCTGCTGGTCAATATCCTGCTGGCCAATGGCGACGCCCATTTAAAAAACTGGAGCGTGCTCTATCCAGACAAAATTACACCCACCCTCGCTCCCGCCTATGACATTGTGACGACCCGCGTTTACATGGGGGATGAGCGAGAATTCGCGCTCAACCTGGGCAAGGGCAAGGATTGGTATCAGGCGTCAATGGCGCAATTCGAGTACTGGACGGGTAAGGCCGATATTCCTTGGCGAGCCATCCGGCCACACCTGCTGGACACGATAGAGAAAGCCCGCAGCTTGTGGCCAGAGGCTCTGAAAGACTTGCCGATGGATGACAGGCACAAGGTGGCATTGAGGGAGCACTGGCGCAACCTGCACCCTGACTTTCAGATAGCGGCTTCCTAGTCACATAGTTCTTAGTATGTGTCGGCTATAATCCATTCGCGTAGATTACTCAACCCTATGCAGGAGCATTTTGACACCCTGCCCCACTGATCGAGCCCCGAGAGCACCACGCCTGTTACGGAAGCGATTGATTGATTCGTATGGTTTCGGTGAGAGACGGGTCTATAAATCCGACGCATCCTCTTCCAATTGCTCTTTTTACTTGCTTTTGTCCTTAAATGTCCCTAATTTGAGTTATAGGGCAGTTTTAAGGACATAATAGAACGCCATGACAGAGACGGAAAAACAAGAAATCATTGCTATCCTGGGGAGGCACCCTGAGGGACTTCACCGTGGCGCCATAGCAGAAAAGCTCACTATATCTCTAGGAAGCAAGACCTTACAGCGCCGCCTTGCGTCCTTGGCTGAATCCGGAGAGATCAAAAAGTCCGGGAATCGGCGTGCAACCAGGTATTTTTTAATAGGACAGAAAGCGACTGTTTTAGGGACAGAAAAACCCTCCAACAAGGACAAATCTCACCCAATCTTCTCAAAAAAAAGCCAGG
Organism: Gammaproteobacteria bacterium; assembly: GCA_030427485.1. GTDB lineage: Bacteria > Pseudomonadota > Gammaproteobacteria > Pseudomonadales > Halieaceae > Marimicrobium. Next base: position 43,665 of record JAUICG010000005.1, on the reverse strand, counting down.
AAGCGCTTTCCTACCTGAACAGTCCTCCCTATTCCCGGGAGATTGTATCCTTTAACCTGGAATTTTTAGACGGCTATGTCCCTAATGAGACAGCCTATGTTCCCACGGAAGTCCGCAAAACGCTTATGGCCTCCGGCCAGCGAATTGATGAGGCTCTGGTGGCAGGCACCTACGCCAGGGAGATATGCCAGCGTCTTCTGATCGACCTGTCGTACAACTCCAGCCGTCTGGAGGGGAATACCTACAGCTTGCTCGATACCGAACGTCTGGTTGTAGAGGGAGTAACGGCGGAAGGAAAGGTTCATGAAGAGAGCGTGATGATCATGAACCACAAGGAGGCGATATTATTTCTGGTGGAGAATGCGGAAGGGATTGAGTTCAACTGTTTCACGATCTTCAATCTGCACAACCTGCTGTCACAAGACCTGCTTGCGAACCCTGATAGCTGCGGGAATATTCGCACAGTGGAGGTCAACGTTGGCAAGTCCACCTATCAACCCTTGGCCAATCCCCATATCTTGCGAGAGAAGCTTGAACTCTTACTACTAAAAGCGAGCATGATTACAGACCCGTTTGAGCAGAGCTTTTTTCTGCTCGTCCACATGTCGTATCTCCAGGCCTTTGAAGACGTAAACAAACGAACGGCGCGTCTTGTGTCGAACATACCGTTTATCAAGCAGAACCTCTGCCCCTTGAGCTTTATCGATATATCTCAAGAGGATTACAGCAAAGCAATGCTTTTGGTCTACGAAAAAAACAATGTGGTGCCGATGGTCGAACTTTTCACCTATGCCTACAAACGATCCTGTGACCAGTATAAAGGTGTTAAACAATCCCTGGGTGAAATAGACGCCTACCGAGTGAAGTATAGGTCTCAACGTAAACAGGTTATGGGTCAGATCATTTCCAGCGACTTACACGGCAAAGAGATGCAGGATCATGTTCTGAAATATTGCGAACGGAACGAAATACAGCACCCGGAAAAATTTGTCGCGATGACCAGTGCTGACCTGGCCGCTCTACATGCTGGGGCGATTGTTGGACTGGGAATCACCGAAAATCAGCTAGCAGCCTGGAAGAATACCGAAGAGGCAAACTGATTTATCTGAAGTTCCTCGATTCGTCTGATTGATTAATCAATCAGGCGCCTGCTTCAATCCATCTGCCGGTCTTAGCCCCACTACGTAAAGGCACCCGCCAGATCGAGTATCTCCTCATAGGGATCAATTGGCTCATAAGTGCGCCGCTCCAGTTCCACTGATGCAAGGTCCACATCGACCCGAGGCACGCATTGAGCACTATGCAGGTACAGATAGGCAGTGGAACAGACATCATCTATGCGCTCACAGATGCCAAAAGCGTAAACATGTTCCGGCAAGTCCTTCCGCCAGCCATCGCCGGCAACAGGATTCTGCTCGTTAATTTGCTCAAGCAGGTGTTCCTGCCCACTACCAAGAAATACCGCGCCAATCTGCTGCACGGTGACGCGGACACTCTCCCTGAAAATAATCGGGTCATGGATATGCCAACGATACAGACTGGCGAATTCAGGATTCGGGCCGCCCGAGCCATCCGGATTGCGCACATCGTGCTGCACACCGCACCAGGGCGTCTGATGTTCCCGCATACCCCATGCGGTTCCGGCATAGTCTTCAAAGCCGGTTCCACAAATTGTCGGTAGCGAAGCGTCATCATCGATATAGAATTTAACTTCGCCCTCGCCATACCAGCTGAAATGCTGTTGCATCAGTACGTCATTGAGTACACGTACTCCGATATTGCAGCCAACAAAACGCCCAGGCCCTTTCAGGCCGTCCACAATCACATAATCGTTCTTCATTACCGTGGGGTTTTGACGACCGAAGCAGGCATGCAGTAACCCAGCGTCCGATCCCACATCGCCCAACGCGTAATCGATTTGATAGTACAAGGGCACGTTTTTCGTCGTCGCATTTCGGAAGACAACGCGCACCCGACGAAAAAACGGCATGGGCAACCAACTGTTGAATCCCCTGCCCTCTTGCACGCAGACAAGCGCCGTGTTCAGTGCCACCGGACGACCGTGCGGACATCCAAAGAAGTCCGGCAGCGGCGTACTGATTGACGGACCTTCCATCTCGTCATAGGTAACCTCCAGAACAAGGCGCCTCATGAGTTCTGGAGCCATCGGCGGAACCGTCATCCAGATGTGACTAACGCGGCCTGGACCAGCAATATCTGCCAGAACTACGTCTTCACCTGGTGCGAGAATCCTGCTGGGAGCCCCCTTGCGCCCACCGTGAGCGGTGCCACCCGCTCCTCTTGCTCCTGTCGGGTTCTCAAAGCTGATGGATCGGCTATCGATTGAAAGGTCGACAGTCGCAATATCCCGGTATCTCGATGCAATACTCATTTCCGCCACTCCAATCACAATGATGCGTTACGCTGCAGGCTAATAAAGCGGGGGGCAGGGCATTCAATCAACACACTGCCCGGATCATTGAATGCACTCAAGCAGAATGCAGGCGGCATGTAAAGAATGACCCTGAAGACATCAACATGTCCCTTGGCTATCTCAGTCCCATGGAGTACCGTGAAAGCCTGGTATTAACAGAGTCACCCCGTCCAGGAAAATAGCCCCAGCGGGTAAATTTTGGATGCCATTCCCCGGATAGGGAATGTAACTCCTCTACAATACCAGCATCCAGGTCGTTTATAAGAGGAATACCACTATGCGCTGGCTCGCCCTGACTTATCTTCTCGTCTTCGCCAGCTTTGGCGTGGCTGGCGAATGGCCCGACAGGAGCACGCTGCCAATAAGTCTGGCTCCCTTTGAGGGCAAGATCGGCGCCACCTACAAGGAGTCCGAGTCTGACTGGCAGGAGCCGGTTACTGCGCCGCAGGGAGCGCCCAATGTCATCGTAATCCTGCTCGATGATGTCGGCTTTGGCCAGACGTCAACATTTGGCGGCCTGATACCCACGCCCGAGCTTGACAAGCTGGCCTCAGAAGGCCTGCGTTACAACCGGTTTCATACCACGGCGATCTGCGGCCCCTCCCGCGCCGCCCTGCTCACCGGACGCAATCACCACGTTACCGGCAATGGCTTCCTGATGGAGTGGGCCACCGGATTTCCGAGCTACTCCACGATGCTGCCGCGGGAGACGGCCACGATTGGCGAGATATTGAAGGGCAATGGCTACGCCACATGGTGGTACGGCAAAAACCACAATACCCCCGACTGGGAAACTACCGTGGCCGGCCCCTTCGACCGCTGGCCCACGGGAATGGGATTTGAGTACTTCTACGGCTTCAATGCCGGGGAAACTCACCAGTTCTATCCGGTCCTCTTCGAGAACACCACTCCGGTGGAGCCCGACAAGTCGCCGGAGGAGGGCTATCACTTCATGACCGACATGACCGACAGAGCCATTGCCAGGATGAAGTTCTCGAAGTCCGTGGCACCCAACAAGCCATTTTTCATGTACTTTGCGCCTGGCGCCATGCACGCACCCCACCACGTCACCGCCGCGTGGCGCGACCAGTTCAAGGGTAAGTTTGATATGGGCTGGGAGAAATATCGCGAGCAGGTATTCGCCAACCAGAAGGAGATGGGCATCATACCACCCGATACCCAACTCACTCCTCGCCCCGACTGGGTGCCGGCATGGGACAGCCTCAGCGACGAGCAGAAACGCGTCTACAACGCCCTGTTCGAGAACTACGCTGGCTACTTCGCCTTTACCGACCACGAAATCGGCAGGCTGCTGGATGCGGTCAAGGAACTCCCCGATGCTGATAACACGTTGGTGATTTATATTGTGGGCGATAATGGCGCCTCCTCGGAGGGCGGGCCCGATGGCACGCTCAACGAGATCATGAATCTCAATGGAGTGCCCTCCAGCATCGAAGGCATCCTGGAGAACCTGGACAAGCTTGGTGGGCCCGAGTCAGAGCCCCATTATCCGGTTGGTTGGGCCTGGGCGGGCAACACCCCCTTCCAGTGGGTGAAGCAGGTCGCCTCCCACCTCGGCGGCACCCGCAACCCGATGGTCATCAGCTGGCCGGCCAGGATCAAGCACGACGACGATCCCCGAGACGCCTTTCTCCACCTTATCGACGTAGTGCCCACCATCCTCGACGCTGCAAACATACCCATGCCACATTCAGTCAACGGAGTGGAGCAAAAGCCGCTTGAGGGAGAAAGTTTCCTCGCCAGCTTCGACGACCCCGGGTTCAATGGGCGACACAACCAGTACTTTGAAGTGTTCAGCAACCGCTCTATGTACGCCGATGGCTGGAAAGCCAATGCCCAGCATACCTTCCCCTGGCGACAGGACTTTGCGCCCGGTAACTGGGATAACGACAATTGGGAGCTGTACAACCTGGCGGAGGATTTCTCCGAGGCCAATGACCTGGCGAAAAGCAATCCCGAAAAACTGGCCGAGCTGAAGCACAAGTTCGACGAGGCGGCCAAGCGGTACGATGTCTACCCCCTCGACGATCGAGGCTCAGCCCGCCTCGCCATACCCAAGCCCCCTGTACCCGGGGCCGACGAAAATGCCACCGTCTACACCTACTTCCCCGGCGCCGTACGCATTGCCGAACCCGCCGCACCGCCGATGAAGAACCGCTCGTGGATACTGGATGCCAAAATCAGCACCGAGGGCACTGCAACCGAGGGCGTGATTATGGGCTTTGGCGGCGTCGCTGCCGGTATGGTGCTCTACCTCGACAAGGGCGTGCCCGTGTTCGATTACAACTATTTCGAAGAGCACACGATAGTGAAGGCCAAACAGGCGCTACCTGCGGGCGAGTCCTCGGTGACCATCGCCTTCGACTACAAGGGCAGCAACGGGGAACCTGGCAAGGGTGCGGAAATAACTCTGTCAGTAAACGGCGAGAAAGTGGCCTCCGCCACCATGGAGGCAACCGTGGGTGGCCGCTTCGGCATCGACACCTTCGGTATTGGCGAAGACAGTGGACAACCAGTAACTAACGCCTATCAGCCTCCGTTCAACTTCGAAGGCCAAATAGAAGAAGTAACTGTGAAGATGAGGTAGCGGGAGCAGGTGCGAACGACAACTTGAATTTAGAGCGACAAGATTGCCTATGCCCATACGATGTGTCCGCTACGAGGTAAATGAGGACGGGATGAAATTTTTTGCTGACTCAATAACGGGTGTCTGTGACCGTAACTGAGACGTTATCCAGTATCCTTACTTTATTTAGTAATGCCATTACGGCACAGCGGCGGCTGCCAAGTGCTGCAGCACCAATGCCAGTCACCATCAATGCTTCTATTCAGCAATCAGGGCTCATCAATCCTTCCGATCCTGTTGCGTATTCTGATTTTGACTTCATTGTCACTCATTCCAGTTTTCTACACCGCAGGATTCAAGAAAAAACTCTTGTCGACTTGCGAACTAAACAACATCAAATTTCTGATGTTAGCAGGAAATGACTGGTGCGACAGGCTGTCGATTCTTGTCAAAAATTCTTCTCGAGAGGCAAAATCATGACAATTCTGGGCAAGGGAATCCACTTCAATTATTCGGCTTGGGAATCGATTCCAAAGTATTTCGCCAAATCCTTTGGCGGTAAGTTCAGTCGCATCCAGTACGCCAGCATGAAATTCCAACATAATAATAAAATTGCGCCGGGAGTCGATCAGCTTTTGAAGCCCTTCCAATGCACCGGGTTCATTGCCTTCGATATCCATCTTGATAAACACTGACTCAATCTGGCTGTTAAAACCGTTCAATAGCAAATCATCCAGAGCCAATGTTTCTACGGGGCGTGCACCTTCCAGGCCATCTGCGCGAGTTGAAACAGCGTTTTGCTCGGAATTGACAGGAGTGTCAGTAATGTAGACCCGCTCCCCTGAGCTGGATGAGATGGCATTGTTCAAACAGAACACTCTTTCAAACAGCCCATTGAGTCGTACATTTTGCTCCAGTGTAGCGTAAGTTCTTGGCGATGCCTCGATTGCATAGATGCGCTGTACAGAGGGGATCGATGCAGCCAATAGTGCATACATACCGTGATTTGCTCCCCCATCAATGAACACACAGCCTCCAAAGTTGTTCCCTAAAAAATTACCTACCAATTGTTGTTCATAAATCTCGTGATGCCAGTCCCTGGTCAACAGGTATCGAAAATAATTGATGGCCGCCGCTTGATCTCCAGCAGGCATCACTACTCTGTAACCACGATATGTTATTTCTACTTCATTCAGAATGGTGGAGATTAGGCGACAACATGCCCGTTCGATCCAGATCTGGAGACTGTCGGGGAGAATTTTTACGAAAAACAGCACAGCTTTTTTCATTTTGAGTTCAGTTGTCTCCCAATAAAAACACGTTGAAGATTTGCACTTATAAACGACCCTGGGATTTTCATCTCATATTGACCCAACCCAAATGCCGGATAATCGAGTAGTTTGAAGTTTTCTGCCTGTCTTCCCGCTTCCTGATTCGCTGTCGGGTATTTTAATCAGTAACTGTCATTACCAGTCTCCAGGATATGGCAGCGGTGCATGGATCTGACCAATGCCATGTCCACAGGGCTCCGGCTGAAGTCTAAGCCGGAGAACCCTGCGCGGCAAGTTCATCGAGACATCCGCCATGTCATAACGAGTTTATGTAACCTCAACTGTGGCGTTACTAGGTACCCTGTTGTATCAAGTAGTGTCATTGCGTCACAACTGGGAGTGGGGCAAGCATCCTATATATCTGAAATCAAATGAATTCCAGTTACCCAAGCCGAACTGGAAATCCCCGTGTCGGCACAGCGGCGGCTGCCGGATCGATTCTGTTTCTGGGCACCATACATCCCAATGCCGCCACATCCATCGCCGTCCTGCGCCCGGTTCGTTTTCGCTGACCGACGATGAACGAAGACTGATGCGGCATTGTTGTAATTCGGTGGCTCGGGGTTGTGAGCATTTTCGTTTATGGCTGTCTGATTGTTTGAATTATGCTTGCTGCCTAATCACGATCTTCTATATCCCCCAGCCGACCGGCCGCGTAGGCAGCCTTGATCTTCGCTATCTGATCCTTTGATCCCATCACGAAGGGTCCATCCTGAACGTAGGCCTCGTTAATCCGCTGACCATCAAACAACGCAAAACGCACCGGCTCGCTGGTCGGGTTCACCAGGTGAAGTGCCGCACCCGTTGCTGCGCTGATGGCTACCGCCTGGCCGGTCTCAAGAGACCGCACGTCCTCCCCGACGATGACTTTCAGGTCTCCGTCGATTGCGTGAACCCAAACTCCCCGATTGGTGTTCGTGTCGTGCGAAAAACGCCCGCCGGGTTGAATACGTCCGTCCAGTACCGTCATCGGGATCGACGGCGAGGTCGCGCCTGTTACGCCATGCGATTCACCCAGGGCGACTTTGACGCGGTACTTGTCGTTCTCGATCACCGGCATATCAGCGGCACGCACAAGGAGGGACGCCGGCGCGTCGAAGCGCCGGGATTCCGGCATATTGACGAACACCTGCAATCCGTGGATCCGGGAATTCGTGCGGGGAGACTCATCGTGAACCGCGCCGCTACCCGCTTTGAGCCAGTACAGATCACCCGGTTGCAGATCAAAATCATTCCCCAGTGAATCACGGTTGCGAAAACGGCCCTCGCTATCCTCGAATAACAATGTGACTGCGGACATCCCGGCATGGGGGTGAGCGCCGAAGGTGGGCTCTGTCATCACGTAATGATCAACCATTACCAGCGGGTCCATCAGCGCTCCGATGTCGCTGGCGCGGAAGCTTTGGGCATTGAAGCCACCGCCCACGGAGAGTTCGGCACCAGCCAATGGTTCTGAAACTGTTGCCATATCTTGCGCTACAAGGCCGTTTGAAAGATCAATCGCAGCATTCGTCGTGTTCATTTCGCTACCTCCTGCCGTTCAGTTGAGTACGGTAAAAGTATAAAAACAGGACAACTAGAACTTGAAGAGCCAAAATCGGGACTTATAATTCCATAAATAGAACAAAAGGGCGTGCACACTCCATGGCATCCATCGACCTGAACGACTATTACTATTTTGTGCATGTCGTCGAGAAAGGGGGCTTCACGCGTGCCGCCAGTGCGCTGGGAATACCCAAGTCCCGCATCAGCCGGCATATCGCGCAGCTGGAGGAGCGCCTGGACGCCAGCCTGATTCAACGAACGACGCGCCAATTCAGGCTCACCGAACTGGGCGACGTGTTCTACCGCCATGCTCGCGCCGCCGTGGACGATATAGAGATCGCGGAAACTGAGTTGAAACGGAAAAAGAACACCCTGTCCGGCACGGTAAGCTTAAGTTGCTCGGTGGGGGTCGCCCAGTTTGCTCTGAGAGAACTCCTCACCCGCTTTCTGCAGGACAACCCTCAGGTCACCGTATTCCAGCAAGTCAGCAACCGGAACATTGACCTGATCGCCTCCGGCGTTGATCTGTCGATTCGCGGACACACCGGCCCACTACCGGATTCGACATTGATACAGCGCGTGCTGGCCGTGGTGGAGTGGAACCTGTTTGCCTCGCCAGACTATGCAGCCGACCGAAAGCCGGTCGGAGCGCCGTCCGACCTCGTGGACCATGCGACACTCGCCCTGGGGTGGCAGACAACGGGAGACCGCTTGCGGCTGGAGCATAGCTCCGGCAGCAAAGAGGACATGCACATCACGCCCAGGTTCAAGAGCGAGGACATGGCCACCCTGAAGCAGGCTGCGCGCGAAGGCCTCGGCATCGTCGCGTTGCCCGCCTACACCTGCCGCAATGAGTTGGCATCCGGCCAGTTAGTCCGGGTGTTACCGGAATGGCATGCGGGCAGGGCGAACCTCAGCATGCTCATGCCGCGAAGAAGCGGGTTTACCGCACCCGTTACAGCCTTGAAGGAATTTCTCCAGGCGGAACTGCCTGGTGCTGTCGCAATGCCGCAGCGCGTTAAAACCAACGCGCGCGTCCGCGCTAGCCCGGCTCGGTAAGCCTGACGCTCCACTGCACTAATCGGGCGCGCGGGCGCTCAATCGATAGGAACGCGGAGTCTGGCCAGACCAGCGCCTGAAAGCCCGGGTAAAGGCGCTCTGTTCGGCAAATCCAGTCAGGAAGGCCACCTCGGCGAGACTGTAATCCGTTTCGTACAGCAGGCGCAGAGCAAGCTCTTTCCTGGACGCATCAACAACACCCTGGAACGAGTGACCCTGTTCGGATAGTCGCCTCTGCAGCGTTCGAGCACTCATCGCGAGTCCCGAGGCGATGGACGACACCGTGGGTACACCCTCACTCAGCGCACTTGCCACGGCGCGTCGTACCTGAAGTTCCAGGTTGCTCTCCGGTTTGAGCGATGCAAGGTGCTGCTCCAGGTGCGCATCGAAAAAACCGGCGATGGTCTCGTCGCCGAGCTTGTTTGTGACATCGATACTTTCTTCGCTGACCAGCAGGGCGTCGCGGCCGGATTCAAAGTGCACCGGGCAGCCGAAATGTGCTTCGTATACGGCGGTATCGCCCCTTGGCGCATGCTTGAAATGGACCGCCTGGGGTGCGAACTTGCCGGTGCTCACTTCTCTGCTGATGGTATCGACCGCGGACAGGCTTGCTTCATTTGACAGCAGCATCCCCATGCGACCATCGCCCGCTTTATCCAGGCTGAAGAACAGCCCGTCGGCGGCTGTCTCAACAGAATAGGTCTCCGCATTGCCAAGCACATGGCCATAGCGCACCGCTCTGGCGAATGAGCCGCGCAGATTCGGCGCGGATTTCCAGGCAAGACCAAAAGCGCCGTAGTCGTCGCTGCGCATGGTGGCACCGATACGCAGGGGGAGTGCAACACCATCGGGATCCCGGTCGGCGAGTTCGGCAAGGAAGTCGTAATACGCCGTCGACGACACCATCCTGGTCGGGTCGACAGGACCCGTGGGGTCAAGCCCCAGCCGTTCGACGAGGTCAGCGTTATCAATGCCGGGGTTTGACTGTCCGACGGCTTTGTAGACATACAGAGATGTTATCTGGCTCATCTTGATACCCGCATGACACCAAATACCAGGTCGTTAACTGGAACTCGCAAGGTCGCGGCCCGGGAGCCTGTTTGGCGCTTCCCGCCAATAGATTGGCAGGACCGGTCAAGAAACGAACCCGTTCGCTTGCGACTATAGCCTTGCACGTTAACAAAACTACTGGAGAAATCACATGAACACACACGTCAACACAGCAAACAATCGTGAACTCGTCCTTGTGCTGGGCGCAACCGGCAAGACCGGCCGCCGCATCGTTTCTTCCCTCAAAAACCTGGGCCTACCCGTTAGAATCGGCTCACGAACAGCCGCGCCCGCTTTCGACTGGAATAACGCCACAACCTGGGATGCCTGTCTCGAAGGCGTGAGCAGGATCTATATCAACTACGCGCCCGACCTGGCGATGCCCGGCGCCACCGATGCGATCAGCGAGCTGGTCCGCCGGGCACGGGCGGCTGGCGTGAAACACCTGGTGCTGCTTTCCGGACGCGGTGAAAAGGAAGCCCAGGCCTGCGAGGCGATCGTCCAGAATGGCGGCATCGACTGGACCATCGTGCGGGCGAGCTGGTTCAACCAGAACTTTTCGGAGGGCGCATTCGTCGAGATGGTACAGGCCGGCCAGATCACGCTGCCCGATGTGTCTACGCCGGAGCCCTATGTCGATGTCGACGACATCGCGGAGGTTGCGGTGGTTGCGCTGACCCAGCCAGGCCACGCCGGCCAGCTCTATGAAGTGACGGGGCCGCGCATGCTGACGCTGACTGACATCGCGGAGGAACTGTCGGCAGCAACCGGCCGGGCGATCGCGTACGTACCGGTACCCCACGAAGCATTCGTCGAGGGAGTTGCTGAATCCGGCGCCCCCCGGGACGTGGTGTGGATGCTAGACTATCTTTTCGCGACGGTGCTGGATGGCCGCAATGCCTACCTTGCAGACGGTGTGCAGCGTGCTCTCGGTCGGGAACCCAGGGACTTTAGCCACTACGCGCAGGAAATTGCGCAGTCCGGCCTCTGGAACAACGCCGCTTGAGAGGGTGAAGGGCGCGGCCGAGGCGCAGCGCCCTTGCTCCTCCTGAAGTTCATTCCAGCCACAATAGGAGACCGAATCATGACGTTACTGGAACCTATCCTGATCCTCGCGACTTTACTGTGCGCTTTAACAGCGGGATTCGTGTTCGCCTTCGCAACCGTGGTAATGCCCGGCATCGGCAAGCTCGGAGACAGGGAGTTTATCCGCGCCTTCCAGGTCATCGACGGCGTCATCCAGGCCGGCCAGCCCGTGTTTGTACTGGTCTGGATGGGGTCCCTGGTGGCGCTGGTTGTTGCTGCTGTGGTGGGCATCCTGCAGCTCGAAGGCATGGCGCGCGCAGTCGTTGTCGTGGCAGCGCTGGTCTACGGCCTGGGCGTCCAGTTGCCCACGTTCAGGATCAACGTCCCGCTGAACAACAAACTGCAATCACTGGATGCCGATGCAATGGATGAAGCCGCGCTGAGGTCGTCCCGACGTGACTTCGAGCACCGCTGGAACCGATGGAACTCGTTCAGAACGGCTCTGGCGTCCCTGGTCAGCGTCGCGTTGATGCTTGTTTTACTGTGGCTTTGACGGCGCTACACCGGCTCAGCGCGACGAAGAGGCCCGGTACTCAGTCGAAGCAAAGCGGAAACAATGAACACGGTACCGCTAAGCACTGGCTGCAATACACAAATCCTGTCTGAGGGTTTTCCGAATGTTCAGCGGCTGGCGATCAGGTGATGGGTCACGATCGGCGATTGGCAAGGCCTCCCGCTTTGTGTAACGTAAATCCCACCATAACAACGCCTGTACTCACCGACCGATGAACGAGACCATTCCAGCTGACGGCGATGTGTTCCGTATGGGCATCGTCGGCGACCTGCACACGCATTGGGACGAGACGGACGTGCGCCAGATCGCCGCGCGTGGGTACGACCTCCTGTTTTTCACCGGCGACCTCGGCGGCGGCACCCCGGACAGCTGCATCCGGATGGCGCGCCTGATCGCGCGGCTGCGCCAGCGCGCGCTGGTCATGCCGGGCAACAACGACACTGTCGACATAGAGCGCCTCGCGGTCGAGCTGAACCACCAGCAGGGACTCAACGAGATTCTCGCCATCACCGGTCAGTCCGCCGCCGGCGCCGTTTCACTGTGTGGTTATAGCCACCACCGCATCGTCGTGCAAGGCCGCGAGATCAGCCTGATCGCCGGGCGGCCCCACAGCATGGGCGGCCCGGAGTTGACCTTCCCGGACTACATGGCGCAGACCTACGGCATCAACTCGCTCGCGGAATCCGAGTCGCGTTTACGGGCGCTGGTGGACGGCGCCGCCGGCGAGATCATATTCCTCGCCCACAACGGCCCGGTCGGGTTGGGCGGCGAGCCGGCGGATATCTGGGGCTGTGATTTCAAGCCGGGCGGCGGCGACTGGGGCGACACGGATCTTGCCGCGGCTGTGGACTACGCGCGTGCGCAGGGCCGCACGGTGCTGGCGGTGATCGCCGGGCACATGCACCTGCGCACCCGGCAGGGCGAGGAACGCCCCTGGCAGCGACAACACGACGAAGTGGTCTATGTGAATGCCGCGCGGGTGCCCCGGATTTACAGCACCGGAGGCGATGTCGTGCGTCACCATGTGGAGTTGCGTATCACCGCAGACGGGCTGGAATTTGTCGAGGTGCTGCTGCCGCAGTCTGACTGAGCATCAGGCGTCCTGCAGCAGGACCCGGGCGCGCTTGCCTGAGATCCCGAACCACTCGCAGATATCGTCAATCAACGCCGACTCGGCGCTGCGCAGCTCATCGTCTGCCATCGCGACGGCGGCCGCCAGCGTGAAGGCCGTCTCCCGGTCCAGGCGATCAGAGGAGAGGCGCGCGCCGATCTCCTGCAAACAGGCGCCGGCGCCGCGCAGGGCTGCGCGTTCCCGGCAGCGCTCAAGAATCGCTTCCAATGCACTGTCCGCCAGCAGCCCGTTGCTGAGGATGCGGATCGCGCCGTGAATCGCGTCCACTTCGGCGGCGTCCGCCTCACCGTCGATCATCATTACGAGGTACAGCGTTTCCGCGAAGGGGTAGATGCGCTCCAGCGCGGCGGCGTGCACGTCCGGTCCCGCCGGTTGCCCGGCGCTTGTCGCGGTGTCCGGCGCGAGCCGGCCGCTGTCAACCAGCGCGACGCGCAATCGCTGGACGAGGGATGTGTTCAGGTTCATCGGGTGCGCCTCTGGCGGTCACAACTGGGGGCCGACCTGCATGATAGCATCGCGCCGGTTACCGGCAAGCGGGCCGGTGCGCTTGAGCGCGGGGCGGCGGCTGAATCAAAGATCGGATATATCGAACTATCGATAAAGAACATTCGAATTTTCTTGTCCGCATGTATTTGTACACTCTCCCCCAGCCAACCGGGAGAACGACACCATGAGCATTCAGATACAGGCCAGGGGTTTCGACCTGACGGAATCGTTGGAGGCCTACGTCAAGCATCGTATTGATATGGCACTGGGTGACCGTCGCGATAGCCTGCGCGCCATTAGCGTCAAATTGTGCGATATCAACGGCCCCAGGGGCGGCGCAGACAAGCGCTGCGCAGTGCATGTGGCGCTGCCACGGCGCCGCAGTGTGTTCGCGCAGGATGTACAGCCGGATATGTACGACGCCATAGACCGCGCGGTGCGCAAAGCGGCCCACAGTGTTCGTCGCAAACTGTCGAAGCCCCGCGCCAGGCAGCTGAGGGAACGACTGAGAGTCGCCCTGGTGCTGCCCGAAGCGGTTGGCGCCGGTCGTTAACCTGTCGATCAGCCTTATACGCCAGTCCGGCGCGCCGGGCGGTGAACACCAGCATTAACTTGCCAAATCAGGAGGGACACGACAATGACTACTGACGATCAACTGCAGCGGGACACGGAACGCGGGCTTTTGCGCCTTCCGGGCCTCGCCGCGATGTACGGTGTGCTCAGGGCATGGCAACGGGAGTGCATGCCCCGATTCTACCCGCAGCCGGTACTGGTGCGCATTGACGAAAAACCGCGCCGCAGCGGGAAAGCCGGGCAGAGCCGAAGAGACCGGGCGTGACGACAAGCGGCGGATAACCCGGCGGCGTCCGCCACTTACGCAAAGGAGCTTTCCTTGCGCTTCAGCGGCCGTGCGCCGCCGTCGTCCGCGTGTCGGCGATCACGACTTCAGCGCGTGTAAAGGCCAGCGTATCGTCGCGCCGATAGGCCCACGGCAGTGCTCCCAACTCGGCTATCAACACGCGCACGTAGGCATCCTGGCGCCGACGCGCCTCCACGATCGGGACCCCGTGATTCAGGATCGCGAAATAGACAAGCCCGTTCTTTGTCCGCAGCGCTCCGATAAGAGCGCACGCGCCATAGTCGCCGTAGGTCCCAGTTTTCCCCACGACAAACCCCTCGCCGTTCGGCCCCGCAAGCCGCTTTTTCAGCGTGCCCTCGTCGATGCCGGCGACTGGCATGACACTCGTGAAGTCGAGGCCGTAGCCCGACAGTTCGGACTTGAGCGCACGGAGGATCGCAACCGTCGCGCGCGGGCTCATACGGTTCGCGCCGTGGGCGCCGGCGCCGTCGCCCAACACAATCTCCTCGCGGTACCCGGGCGGCAGCAGGTCCCGGATCTCCTCCTGCACGGCCCCGATACCACCGACCGATTCCGCGAGCGGCGCGAAGATGTTATTCGAGTAGCCATTCAGCGCCTTCAACATGTAGCGCAGCGGCTGCGATAGGTGGGTGACGAGTAGCGTTTCGGGGCCGGCGGCACTAGCGAATGGTTGCGTGAATTGCAGGCGGGGCATCCCACCGCTGGCATCAATCATCGCGTTCCCGGACGCGCGGACTGCCTCCCATGCGGCTGCCGCGACATTGCCTTCGAAGGCGCGGCGAAGGCGCGGGGCGACCGCGTCAACCTTCCAGTTGAAGATAAGCTGACCTTCCACGATGAGGTCTCCCTTCACCTCGCGGAGCCCGAGTTGTCGAAACGCTTCCGACACCAGGAGCGCGTTCTCGTCGACAAAATACGGGTCGCCGTCTGCACGGATGACAAGCGGCCCGGTGATGCTACCCGAACGGATCGACCCGTCCGCGAGGAAGCGGGTCTCAAAGCGGTGATCCGGGCCGAGTTCACGCAGCAGCGCGAGGGTCGTCGGAATCTTTGAGACCGAGGCGGGGTGGACGGCGAGCGCGCCCGCTTCCGAGACGAGGACCCGTCCGTCCGCCGTCTCCACCTGCACGCCCTGGCCCGCCCCGACGAGCCGGCGCGCCTCGGCGGCCAGATCCAGTGCATGCACCGATGTACCTGTCAGGGAGGCAAAGCCCGCCATGAGAACAAGGCCTGCGGCTAGTCTGGGAAAGCTGGGGTGGAACACCATGGGATCGCTCGGTCTGGGTCCTGTGCATGCCGCAACAGGAGGTTTGTTGTAAGGGCCGCTCTTAACAGAACGACAATGGCAACAGGACGAATGGGCGCAACGCTCCGGCAGTATCGCGACAAGCGGCGATCAACGCAATCTGCAATCGCGCGCCGTTCTGGGGGGGTTGCGCTGTCACATGTGACGCCGAACCTGCGTGCTTACCTGACCTCCACCGCGACGATCAATCCCTGATCGATTTCATCCTGCAGGAACTCAGGCTGCCAGAACACATCGAGACCGCTTACCTGTTCAAGCTGAGTTTGCAGCCACACCAGCTCAGTACGCCTGGCGATGATCGGGACCTGATTGTCCGCACCAAGCGGATTGGGCGCCCCCGGGTACCGAAGGCAGTCCACGGGCGCGATAAAACAGGGCGGCCCGCCCGAGTTGACCGGGTCCAGCCCCATCGCAAGCGCCACGCGAGGCACCGCGGGGTCGCTGCCATTGAACATGGCCGCAGTATAGAACGCCATCTTCGCACCCAGCGAATGGCCCATTACCGCGATGCTCTGCGGATCGACCTTGTCAGCCAGCGACGCCAAAGCGTAACCGAGGGTATCCGCCACCTGTATCAGCAGCAGGTCGTGCTGGCCGTCGAAGCCGACGCTGCCATCGCTGGCGAACGCGATGGCGACCACGGCAACCCCGTGCGACGCAAAGTGCTGTGAATACTGGGCGTAATTCTCATAGGTCGCGCCAAAGCCGGGCAGGAAAACCAGCAGCGGGTAAAGGCCGGGGTCATCGGGAACATAGCGGCGCCCGGCGATAAACGCCCCGCCCCGGCCGGAGGTATTGGGTATCTGTATATTCTGCTCAGAGAATGCATAGGGGCCGGCCTGCTCAAAGAAGGCCGCTGTCGGCATCTCCGTGGCAACAGCCGGACCCGAACCGGAATTGCCGTCACTGCAGGCGCCCAGAAGCGCGCAGGCAATCAGCACTGCGCGGACCCGCGTCGCTTGCGCGAAACAACACCACGGCATCTTGATATTCATAGCGAACCCCAAATGGACTTTGCCCGATTGCAGTGTCTGTCGGGCTTTATCGATTTGCCCTCGTCTTCCATAATTCAGTCCTCTCATAACGAGAGTAGTGGATTGACAAAGAATTTCGAGCACTCCCCTTGAACCTGCACCATTTCGCAAGTCACCGATACCGCCAATAATCCGGGCTGCCTGGACGACAATGGAGTGCATATCGTCAATGCCAACGATCCCGGTGGCCAGAACCTCGGCAGCGAGGACCTGTTCTTCGCACCCGAGTGGAGCACCAGCCTGAGTCTGCAATACATCTATCCACTCGGCGACGGGCTGGAACGCCCGTATCGCGCTGTCCGGGGACGACGGCAAGTGGAGCCTGGCCCTGATCGGCAAGAACCTGACCGACGAGACCACCCATGTGTGGAAAAACGATGTCGCCCTGACGGCCAGCAATTCCTATTTCGCCGTGCCCCAGCGTCCACGTTCGATCGCGGTGCAGGGGACGTACCGCTTTTAGCGCCCGGGCCCGCTATAAAGGCGCGAACCCCGGAATTGCAACCGGGCCCTGGAAGGAATCCTGGTTGTCCGTGCGGATGACGAGGTTCTCGTCGAACAGTTCAAAAACCAGTTTCTGTTCAGCGACGTATTCCTCGAGACGCCACAGGTTGGGAATCGCGGGTTCGTCACTCACCCGGTTCGCATCGCGGCCGATGCGGAAGTACACCTCTCCCCGGGGTGAAATCAGCAAAACCAGGCAACTGCCCTTGTTGAAGGTGAGTTCGTGGTACTTGCGCACCATGGATCCTGAGAGTAGTCCCCCGTCATCCAACGGTACCCCAGTGCGGGTCACGGTGGCGGAGTGAAACCAGCTGAAACCAAAGAACGCTTCTTCGAGGATATCGCCATCCACCTCCGCATCGGGTGACTTGATAAACCGGCCGGCATCCGGGCTGCACTCCGCCGATTCACGCGGCTGGTTCTTGAACCAGCCGCGGGGCACTTCCAGTGCGTCAAACTCCTCGCGACCAATGTCGGTACTGATCCATGCACGAATGGAACTGGGCGACTGGACTTCCAGCACCTCGTAACCGATACGCTGCGGTTGCTGCCCAGGGTGCGAATCGCCGCCGTCGCTACAAGCTACCAGGACGGCCAGCGCAAGCAGCCAAAGGCAGTAAACGCCAGGCACTCTCAGGTGCATCAGTTGCATATACCCTCGCATCCTATCCGGAATTTGCCTACCGGGCTCTTCGGACTTTCACCGGTAACAAACGGAGCTGTAGGGCCGCAGTTTTCCGGCGCAGCTATATTGTCGAACTGACACCGAGAGTCTCGCCCGGCTATAGTGTAGCCTGACTGTGCAAGGCGCTGCGCTCGCACTGTCCCTGGCGCGAAGGCGGAGCCAATCAGTCCGAGCCAACTTCAGCCGGGCGCACGCTTATCGACTCCCGGCACTCATCCTGGAAAACGACTATGAACTCGACAGCTGTAAAAATTCTATCCGGCAACCTCGCCATTTTTCTTGCGTTGTTATTGTCATTGATTTCAGGTTGCAGTGACAGTGCAGACTCCGGGGAAATCGAAATCGCCTCTACCTGTACCCCTGGCGATGTGCTACTCGGCGCGACGCCACCCGCACCCGAGGCCGTGTGCAGTATTCCCCCCGGGCCGGTCGCTTCGCTCATAGAAACCACGGCATCCCAACAGCAGTCGCTGACGGAACAGCGGCGCGCCCAGTTGCTGGACCCCGCAAGAATCACCG
Organism: Gammaproteobacteria bacterium; assembly: GCA_030427485.1. Classification (GTDB taxonomy): domain Bacteria; phylum Pseudomonadota; class Gammaproteobacteria; order Pseudomonadales; family Halieaceae; genus Marimicrobium. Next base: position 25,513 of record JAUICG010000005.1, on the reverse strand, counting down.
TTGTGACCTGCGGTACCGGCAGCCCTATCCCCTCGGCGCGTGCACAGTCCTGCCTGGCGGTATTCGTCAACGGCCAGTTCCTGCTATTCGATGCCGGCGATCGCGCGCAGAATTCCATGGAGGACCTCAATCTTCCCGTCGCTGATATCGACGCCGTTTTCCTGACCCACTTTCACTCTGATCACATCGCAGATCTCGGTGAGGTGATGAGTCGAAGCTGGATTCTGGGACGGGAGCAACCGCTCACCGTCTATGGGGGCCACGAGACCGAGCAGGTCGTCAGCGGATTTAACGTCGCCTATGCCGCAGACGACGCCTACCGGGTCGCACACCACGGGGAAGACTTGTTTCCCGCGGTGCGGGCGGCAACCGCAGTGGTAATTTCTGAACCCGATCCCCATGGCAGCCTCGTGTACGAGGCAGACGAAGTCCGCGTACTGGCTTACCCGGTCGACCATTCGCCGGTGGGCTCGGCGCTCGGCTATCGCGTAGAGTATGCGGGGAGGGTCGTTGCGATCAGCGGCGACACTGTCGACACTCCGGCGCTGCGCACCCTCGCCAGCAACGCCGATGTGCTTGTTTCAGAGGTCATGAACAAGGCGATCATCAGCGATTTCGAGTGCGCATTTGGCCAGCTTCCCAACCCTCGGCTAGAGAGAATCTTTCGCGACATTCGCACTTACCATATCGATGTGGCTGAACTTGCCCAGTTGGCAAAGGATGCCGAAGTTGCCACTCTGGTAATGACGCACCTGGTACCATCCGTCGATGCCCCGGCGCAGTTGGACCTGTTCTTTCGTCAACCCGCGTCCGCTGTTTACAATGGCACGTTGATTGTTGCGGAAGATGGTACAGAGGTTGTGCTCTCACTTCCCTGAGGGCGCGTTAATTTACAGGGGTTAAGGTCAATAGCTCAACCAGGGCCTGCAAAAAGGGAGGGACCGAAGCATGGCGGGAGTGAATGGAAAAGCGGTAATCATCACCGGGGGAGCTGGAGAGATCGCCCGGGAAGTGGCCGCGCGCTTCCTCGCTGGCGGCGCGCGTGTGCTGTTGGTGGATATCAATGAAGACGCCCTGCGCGCGGCGGTGGCGGCTCTGGGTGGCGATTCGGTGGACTTTTGCGTTGCCGACGTGACCTCGGAGGAGGATACACGGGCCTATGTCGACAAGGCCGTTGCCCGCTTCGGGCGGGTGGACGTGTTGGCGGCCAACGCCGGCGTCGAGGGCGCCGTCGCCCCGGTGAGCGAGTACGATACTGACGCGTTTCGCCGGGTGATCGACATCAACGTGGTGGGTGTGTTTCTTGGCATCAAGCACGTGTTCCCGCTGATGGCGCGCCACGGCGGCGGCAGTATCGTGATTACCTCGTCGGTCGCCGGGGTTGGTGGTTTGCCGGGCCTGCCGGCCTATACCGCCAGCAAGCATGCGGTCATCGGATTGATGCGCTCCACGGCAAAGGAAGGCGGGCCATTGAATATTCGCGTCAACACTATCAATCCGTCACCAGTGGAAGGCCGGATGATACAGTCGTTGGAGCAGGGCACGATGCCGGACGCCCCGGAGGAGGTGCGCAGTGCATTGATCGGCACGATACCGCTGGGCCGTTACGCGGTGCCTGCGGATGTCGCCAATCTGGTGCTGTTCCTGGCCAGCGACGAGAGCCGTTTCCTGACGGGCGGTGTCTATATGGTCGACGGCGGGATGACCGCCTGAACAACCGATCGCCTGCTCGGGCGCCGCGTTCGGCCGGTCCAGTATCAGCATGCCTGGGGTTTCGCAAACGCTTCGTTGCCGCTGGCATCGGTGGCGTAGTTGGTGACGGAGAGCGCGCCGTTATTGTCGTTATCGTCCAGTTGCAAGAGTCATTGAAGCGGAACAGTACGCGGGCGTATTCTGTCCCCGACCAGCGTGCTACGGCGCCTCATGCGTCGGTAACCGCAGTTCCAGGTTCGACACCTCGATCGAGAACGTGCCGTTAGAGATGCGCGCGTAAGGGGCATCCCGGCCCAGCAGTTCCAGTCGCGCGATGTGGCCGGGCGCGAAGTGGTAGCCGTTCGGATACAACTGGAATGTCTGGCGGCCGTTCGGCACGGCGGGGTCGGGCCGGTAGAGGCCGCGGGCGACGAGTATCTTGGTGTTTGCCTCCGGGTCGACATCCACCAGCCGTGCAGCGATGTACGAATACTCACCAGTGACGGCCAGATCGGCGGTCACGGTTGGCGCACCCAACAGTGTGAAGCCCTCGCCGTTTACCGTGGGCAGTTCGTAGTTCGCGATGCCGGGCTCGTACGCGGCGGGTGCCGTGGTGCACGCAAGGCCGCCGATCACCGGGTCGAATGCTGCCGCGACCGCGGGATCTCCACCGACGGAATCGATGGTTTGCGCCGCCGCGCTGCTGAAGTTGACCTCGCCAGTTTGCAGCGCCGCCCAGGTATCTGCCCTGAACGGCCCGCCGCTGGGGACATCGGTTGGACAAGTTTGCGTCTTGGCGGTGACACCCAGCGCCGGCTGCTCCCCGGTGCCTTTGACGTAATGGTCGAAGAACGCCTTCTGGCTCTCGAATAACAGCACGGCATCCGGGCCCTTGTTGTTCGCGCGCTGGTGACCGATGTCCGCGAAGTACAGCGCCATGGGCAGAGATGGGTACTGGGAGCGGGCGAGGTTGTAATAGCGCAGCGCCTCTGTCACCGGGAAGACATCGTCGGTGAATCCGTTGGACATGAACAGCGGCGCCGGCTCCACCTGGCCGGCCCCGTAGGCGCCCGCCAGCAGGTAGTAGGGCGAGTGGTAGCGCGCGATCAGGTCGGACAATGTCTGATCCTCGGCGGGTTCATACGGCTCGCCGGCGGAGAGGTAGTTGAACCAGTACGTCGGGTCCGCTTCCGGATCAGTGCCGGTAGGTGCGTAGTAGCCAGTCACCAGGCCCGCGAGGTACAGCCCGTTGTTGATCGTATCCTTCTGGACACCGGCCGGCTCCAGGTTTGCCGTCACCGAGGTGATCTCCGTATCGAATGTCCGCCCGTTCGGCCGCAGCCCATAACCCATGTCGCTCCAGCCCGCGAACGGGGCCGCTGCGGCGATGGACAGCGGCGTTCCCTCCGGGCTCTGCCACAGCACGAGGGACCCGTCGGTTTCCATGACGCGATCCCTGAGCGTTGCCACTGCCAGCGAAGTGCCGCTACCATAGGAATCACCCATTACGCCGATGCGCTCCGGGTCCGCGATGCCGGAGTCGACCAACAGGCCGATTACGGTCTGGACATCGCGCGCTTCGTAGCGCATATCCATCAGCCGCGCGTAACCTTTTTCACACGCGACCGGGTTCACTGCGCGTGAAGCTGGCGTGCCGCAGGAGTTGCCCCAGCCGCGCGCCGCAAACTGCACCACGGCATAGCCGTCCTCGGCATACTGGGCCGCCGTCGGGCCGCCGTATTGAGGATCGTCGGGGCCACTCGTTGGCGCGCCCCAGCCGTGGCTCTGCACAACCAGTGGATAGCCGCCATCCACCCCGTCGGCGGGCGCGGGCGGAAGGGTGACCCATACCGCGAGCGGAACGCCGTCAAAGCTCCTGAAGCGCAGGTCCGCGCCCTCAGTGCCGTTGTCCATGTTGCCCTGGCAGACGCGCACGCCACCGCCTGTTCCAGGGTCCGCGTCCGCCGCGTCCCTTGCCATACAGGGAATCGGCTCGCCGCTCATCGTCTGATTGGCCAGCACAGCGGTAATCGGCTCGAACGTGGTGTCCTGCAGCGAGTCGCTGCCGTCGTCACAGGCTTGCTGCAGTATCAGGGTGGGCAACATCAACATTGCCAGTGCGACTTTGCTGTTTATCGTGGGCATGGGGGCGGATCTCACAGTTTTTGTTACGTTATTGCTCCCCCGTTAGTGAGGGTCTGGGGTACGGAGCTATGTTACGCCAGAAAAGATGCTTACAAAACCGCACTGATTGGCGCGGTAGCCAGATGCCAGAGTGCCGGTCTGTTATACAGGTCCATGAAGCAGAGCGCGTTGACTTGTATGGCGCGCTCTTCGATACTCGAAAACCTATGATGCAGGCGGGGGACTCATCGCATGGCCGCAGGACGGATATTCCGCCGAGCCTCGCCGACTGAGCTGATTTACGTCGCGACCCACACGATCGTGGTGAGCCGCAGCACCATCGCCGGCGCGGTCAGCAGGGAGCAATTCGACACCGCCGTTGCACTCCTGGAAGCCCGCTACGGCATACTGCGCTCGGTTGTCGAGGACGGACACTTCAGGGAGCGCGCGGACGAGCGGTCGGCGATCGACGCCTGGCTGCCTGCCGACGCGACTTCCGCCGACGCTGTATACGCCAATCTGCTGAATGCCGAGCTGGACACCGGTGCCAGCATTTACAGCATCCACGTGATCGCCGATGACGATGCGCTCGACGTTTTCATGCTCTCGTCCCATGCCATTACCGACGCGATCTCGCTCGTTGAGCTGCATTCGTGCCTGGTGTATCTGTGCGATTGCGTCGTGCGGGGGGTTGCTCCGGGATTGCAAGAGCAGCCCTTTCCGAGCCCGGTCGATGCGGCGGTGGAGCTGAGCCTCGCTTCGCTTCGGGAAGAACGTATCGCCGCTACCCCCGACTATTCCGGGGTATTCGCGGAAATCCCGACGCGGGCTGCGTACGACGGCAAGCCCGTGCGCCATCGCCTCGAACGGATTGTCATGGAGCCGGACGAGATGCATCGGATCAGTGCGGCAAGCCATGCGCGCGGCTCTTCCGTGCACTCACTGCTCGTGGCCGCATTTGCCCAGGCAATACGCGCGGTAGCGGAGGGCAGGCCGCCCCGGATTCTTATGCGGTCCTCAGTGGACATGCGCCGCCGGCTGGAGCCGCATGTATCCCCGGAGCTGGTCTTCACCGCAATCACGGGTCACATCACGCTGATCCCCGATCTCGACCGTCCGTTCTTCGAATTGGCGAAGCTCGTCTACGATGACATCCACGCGGGCGTGGCCAACGGCAGCATCTTCCACGACTATGTGAACTACCCGAAGGCTTTCGGCAACCCGCAAGCGGCGCCCGTCGCTCTCAACATCTCCGATATGCAGACGGTCAAATTCCATTGGCCGACGGAACGACTGAAGGTGACCGGCTTCGAGTTCGCATTGGGCTGGCTGAAAAAATTTCCCAACGTCTCGGTGTCGGTTTTCGACGGGAAGCTGATCGCGAACATGGTGTACGTCGAGGAATTCTCCGATCCGCTGATGATGCGCGCGATAGCGGAAAACGTCGAGGAGATTCTGGATTCCACCTGTCAATCCCGGTGCCACTAGCAAATACTTTTCAGGCGCACTACCCGGCTGGTTTTTGCACCAGGACAATCAAGCCCGCATGTTCGACAAGCCACTGGACGGTAGGCAGTCAGCAACGCAGGCGGTAGAGCGGGGTGTTCCCGCATTTGACCTTCGGTTCGCGATGCCTGAGACGTTGCCGGACAGGTCGTGCTATCCTGACCTGAGGATGTTATCGTCCCCCCGGTGGAATTACCCTATACCGCCTGGAGTTTTTCCATGAATATCCAGCGCATCACGTTGTACCATTTTCCGATGTCGCGCAGTGCCCGCGTAAAATGGCTGTTGCACGAGTTACTCGATGACGACTTCGATGTCCACCCGGTGGCCCTCTACCAGGGTGAACAGTACGGGCCCGAGTTCCTGGCGAAAAATCCCAACCACGGCGTCCCGGTACTGGAGATCGACACCGGCGACGGGCCGCCGTTCACGATGATAGAAAGCGGCGCGATGATCGCCCTGCTGGCCGATTGCTATCCGGACAAAGCGCTGGCGCCGCCGGCGCAGTCATTTTCCACAGCGCGCGCCGATTACCTGCAGGTCCTGCACTTCGCCACCACCTCGATGGACATGATGCTGTGGCAACTGCGCCTGCACAACGACCTGTTTTCCGGGGAGGACCGCGACGAGCGGACCATCGCTCGCTATCGCGAGAAGTTTGCCTCGGAAGTGGAACCCCAGTTGAAGGCGCGCCTGCAGGCCACCGCGTTCATCTGCGGTGACAGATTCTGTGCGGCGGACTGCGTGGTGGCGCACAACGTTATCTGGGCGCGGATGTACGACCTGTGCGGCGACGAGACGTTCAGCCGCTACCTTGCAACCGTCGCCGACCGGCCCGCCTACCGGGCGGCATTTGCGGACCGCAATCAGTTTACACCCGCCCCCTAGGCAATTCAGGGGGCGGAAACATCCGGGGCAGGTTGCTTCCGGCCCGACCACCCTGCGAGTTTAAAGTAGCTTATCTATGGCACAATCAGGCTTTTCAACTGCGCGCCTGAAAGTGAGCTAACTGCCCGTATGAAAAAGCTGTCCGTTAACGCACACCTGAACGCAACCGTGACCGGAGCGCTGCTCATGGTGATCGCGCTGCTCGCACTGGGCTGTAGCGACACGTCTGATACCGGGAGCGATCTCCCCGCGCGCCAGAACGCCTATCTCGCCTTCGCCACCGAACAGCCGCTGCGCCCGGACAGCGTGCTGCACGTGCTCAACCACCTCGAGCGCGCGAGCCGTGATGCCGACTTCGACGTCGCGGTCGGCGCGGTGCCGGATGACGCGTGGGACGGAATCTTCGAGAAACTCTTTCGCCTCAGGGATACGAGCGACTTCGACCTGCTCTACCTGATGAACCTCGTCTACGCGTTCTCGGGCCACCCCGTCGCGTCGCAGGCGCTCTGGGACAGCGCCGACCAGGCCATGCTCGATTTCAAATACTGGTACACGGACCCGACACCCGAACGGTACTACGGCGGAAACCCGGTCGTCGACGAGATGTGGTACTGGAGCGAGAACCACGTGCTGCTCTTTCGCGTGAATGAGTACCTTGCGGGCCAACGCCATCCCGACACGATCTTCACCGTAAGCGGTATGACCGGCGCCTGGCACCAGGAGCGCGCGCGAGCGGCGATTCTGGCGTGGCTGGACGAGCGCGCAAAGTTTGGTTTCACCGAGTGGCACTCGGACGTCTACTACCAGAAGGACATCACACCGCTGCTAAGCCTCGTCGAGTGGGCCGGGGACGACGAACTGGTGCAGCGCGCCGCCATGGTGCTCGACATCGTCCTGCTGGACATCGCGCTCCACCTGCACCGCGGCAACTTTGGCGCGACGCACGGCCGCTCCTATGTGAAGGACAAGGCCTCGGCGACCACGCAGGACGCCTTCAACGGGGCCAGGTTGCTGTTTGAAGATACGACGCTTGATTTCACCAGCACAGCGGCGCCCGATGCCAGCCTGCTCTCGCGAGCGCGCCGGTACCGCTTGCCGGAGGTGATCAGGCAAATCGCGCGGCATGACGAGCCGATCATTGACCGCGAGCGCATGAACCTGCCGCTCGATGAGGTGCCCGACCCCGACCCTGACGTGTACCCGCCAGCGCCGCCCGGACTCGACTGGTTCGACGAGGCCAACCTGCCGTTCTGGTGGTCGATGGGCGCGCAGACTGTGTGGATGATGATACCCCTGACACTGGAGGTGGGCGAGCGCGAAAACCTGTGGCAGGCCCAGTTTGCCCCCTACAAGCCGCTGCGCGATGTGGTGTGGGTGGAAGGCGACATCAACGCGACGCTTGCCGCGGCGCGGCCGCTGCTCGTGCAACTCTGGCCCGCTGTTAACCTGGCGCTACTGAAGGAGGTCAACACCTACACCTACCGTACGGCCGAGTACATGGTGTCAACAGCGCAGGACTACCGCAAGGGCCTGCGCGGTGCGCAGACACACATCGCCCAGGCGACCCTGGACGAGCACGCGATCGTATTCACCCAACACCCGGCTGCGCTCGCCCTGTCCGGCGGCGGGCCGGTGCCGCCCGACTGGAACTGGCAGCGCGAGGACGAGCCGGGGCCGGGCTACTGGACGGGCAACGCCTCGGAGCCGCGCTCGGCGCAGCACGAGAACGTGGTGATCCAGCTTTACGCACCGCAGTACAACAAGCTCCCCTTGTTCGGCTTTTCCTATCTTGATGAGACCCACGCCTATTTTCCGCATGCACATTTCGACGAGGTCGTGCAGTCGGGGCATTGGACCTTCGGCCGCAAGGGCGACGCCTACGTGGCGCTCTACTCACTACTGCCGACCGTCTGGCGCACCGGCCAACCCGAGGTATTCGACAATGCCGGGCTACCGTTCGATCTCGTCGCCGAGGGCAGTGCCGAGAACGTATGGATTATCGAGTGTGGTAGCGCCGCCGAGTCGGGAAGCTTCGCCGAATTCCGTGCGATGATCGAAGGGGCATCCGTCACAACGATGCCGGCCGCCGATCGCGACGGCGACGGTTTGACGGACGGCTACTCGGTCGTCTACCAATCGCCCAGTGTGGGCACCATGGCGTTCGACTGGCACGGCCCTCTCGTCGTGCAGGGACAACCGGTGCAGATAGCGGACTATCCCCGATTCGAGAACCCGTTCGTAACGACTGCATTCGGCGAGGAGCGCTACTCGGTCCAGCACGGGGCGCACGGCCTCGTCCTGGATTTCGCGACCGGGGAGCGGACCATCACCCCCTGAGGATTACCTGGATCAGGATTTTGCAAACGGAGCGGAAGCCAGTGCAAAGCCGATTTCGCGCTTCTACAGCTGGTCACTTGTGCTGTAGGTTGCTATTGGCTTGCGAATGTACAGGGATGCAAGGAACGTCAAAGCGAAAAACACCGCGAGTACGCTACTGATACCCGCAGCCACATCATTTACGCCAAACCAGTTACCCTGCCAGTAGAACAACAGGCCCAGATAGGCCAGAAGGCGCCCGCCGAGCAAGAGCGTTGCAGGCTTGCCTTCCATGCGGGTGGTATACGCGGCGACGCAAAGCAGTATAAACCCTCCAAACAACAAGACTTCGGCACGGCTCAAGCTGGTTATCTGATAGAAGAAATACATCAGCAATGACAGCGTGAGAAAGAACTCGACCACACACAGCGCGAACACGTTCGGGCGAACTTCAGGTCGGAATTTTTCGAAGCTGTATACATCATCGATGGATACGGTCGGGTGCAAACTGGCGGCGTCCGCAGGCCGCTCACCGGTGCGGCTGATGAGAACGCGGAGCTTCTGGCGTAACGACCGGGTGTTCACCAGGTCGCGCAGCATCTCGATCCAGATCATGAAATCAATTTTGATGGGATTCCAGGTTCGCACCGGCTGGGTTACGCCGAAGACCGGTTCCACACCGGGAATTTTCGCCTGGAAAGTACCAAACATGCGGTCCCAGATGCAGAACCATTGTCCAAAGTTCTTATCGATGTATTCAGGGTTGATCGCGTGGTGAATCGCGTGTTGTTCGGGCGTTACGATAATACGCTCGAGCCACCCGAGATTACCTATGAGCTGTGTGTGATACCAGTACTGGTAGAACAGGTGTACCAGGCCCACAACGGCAATTATCTCAAAGGGCACACCGAGGATCGCCAGTGGCAGGCCAAGAAAGGTGAATACCTGCAGCAGTTGGCCGCTTACCGTCTGGCGCAGCGCACAGGGCAGATTAAACTCCTCGCTGCTGTGGTGGACGATGTGCATCTGCCACAGGAACTTCCAGGTGTGCGTGAACCGGTGACCCCAGTAGCCGGCAAAATCCAGGCCTAGGATGACCAGGAACCAGGTGAGCGGCGAATGGCTGTCAAAGTGAAAAATGGCGAAGGTTTCGAGCATCCAGTCGTAAGAGATCAATACAAAGCCGATGCCGAGGGCCGCTGTCGTGCCATTGGCAATGCCGGAACTGATGCTGCTGATCGCGTCCGCTGTGTTGCTGTAGACCGGTTTCCGCTGCCATCTGGACGCGAGGTACTCGAGTCCAATCAACAGAAAGAACATCGGGGCGGCGAGGAAAATAGACTCTTCAAATGTCATAGCGAACGTATCTCCCCGGCCAGTTTACACATCGCATATCCAGAAACAAGAGCGGCTGGCTGGCGAGCCCGGAGCCTTTCGAACACCTGCCATCTGGCCACCTAACCCTTGCCGGCACCGACTCGTACCAACGTTCACCGGGATTGGAGAATGCCCTGACCGTCCGATGATTCCGGGTCTGTTGAGTTGTCGCGGGCAAAAAAGCTGTTCACCAGCAGGTAGGCCGCCGGCACCACGAACAGCGTCAGGATCGTGCCCAGCGACATGCCGCCGATGATCACCCAGCCAATCTGGTTGCGCGCGGTGGCGCCCGCGCCGTCGGAGAGCACCAGCGGCAGCGCCCCGAACACCATCGCTGCGGCGGTCATCAGTATCGGCCGCAGCCGGGTGGCGGCCCCACTGGTCACCGCGTGGCGCACGCTCATGCCCTGCTCGAGCAGCCGGTTGGAGAAATCCACGATCAGGATACCGTTCTTGCTGATCAGTCCCACCAGCATGATCAGGCCGATTTTGGTGTAGATGTTCAACGTGGTGTCGGTAAGGTACATCGCGTAAAGTGCGCCGGCCATCGCCAGCGGCACGCTCAGCATCACCACCAGGGGATCGACCAGGCTGTTGAAGTGCACCGCCAGCAACAGGTAGATCAGCGCGAGTGCAACCGCAAACGCCACCGCCAGCTGCGAGCCGGAGCGCATCAGGTCCCTGGCTTCGTCAGTAAACGCATAACCGTACTGTGCGGGCATGCGGGTATCCACGTAATCCTCCAGCCAGGCAATGGCTTCGCTCAGCGTGTAGCCGTCGCCGATGCTGGCGGTGAGCGTGGCCGAGCGCATCTGGTCGAACTGGTCCAGGCTCTGCGGTATCACCACTTCCTCGAGTTTCACCAGGTTCTGCAGCGAGACCATCTCACCGGAATCCGCGCGCACATACATGCGGTTGATATCCCCCGGGTTCATGCGGTACTCCTGCGGCACCTGAGGAATCACCTCATAGCTGTAGCCGTCGAGCCCGAAGAATCCGGTCACCGGGCGGCCCAGCATCGCGCTCAGCGTCTGGTCGATCTCGCTCACGGCAACGCCCATCGCCGCCGCCTTGTTGCGGTCAATGGTGACTTTCAGTTGCGGCTTGTCGATACGGAAGGTGGTGCTGGGATTGGTGATCCCGGGATAGCTGTCCAGCGCCGTCATCAGTTGCTCGAGCTGGTAGCTGAGGGACTCGTAGTCGCCCGGCGTTTTCAGCACGAACGAAAGCGGTTGCTGGGCGCCCCCGGGCACGGTGTTCAGCTTGAACGCGAAGGCCTGCAGCCCGGGAATTTCGGCGACCTGGCTCTGCAGGTCGGCCAGCACTTCGTCCTCGCTGCGTTTGCGCTCGTTCATCGGCTTCAGCAACATCCAGCTGATGCTGTTGGTGGGGCCGAACAGCGGGATGCCGTTGAGCATACCCCAGGACTCCATCTCCGGAATGCCCTCGTAAATCTTCAGGATGGGCTTCGTGTACTGCTCCAGGTATTCGTAGTTGGCATCGGTGGGACCCATAGCGAGCACGTTGAGCGCGCCGGTATTCTCGATCGGCATCAGCTCCGAGGGAATCTCGTCGAACAGCTTTACCGCACCGAACATCAGGAACACGAACAGCAGCAGCACCAGCCACCCGGTGTGCAGCACCGTCGCTAACAGGCGATGATACCCCAGGCGAACCTTGCGGAACTGGGAGTCCACCAGTTGCGTCAGGCGGCCGGCCTCGGCCGTGGGCTTCAGCAGGTAGGTGCACATCACCGGGGAGACAAACAGCGCCAGCAGACCCGAGATGATCACCACGAACGACATGGTCAGCGCGAACTCCTTGAACAGGGCGCCGGAAAAACCCGGCACGAATGCGATCGGGGCGAACACGATCGCCACCGACAGCGTGATCGTGACGATCGCAAAACGCAGCTCCTTCACACCTTCCACCGCGGCCTGGAAACGGGTCAGCCCCTGTTCCATGTGGCGGTGGATGTTCTCCAGCACCACGATGGAATCGTCGACCACCAGCCCGATCGCCAGCACCCAGGCCAGCAGCGTGAGTCCGTTCAGGCTGTAGCCCATCGCGTACATGATCGCCGCGGCGCCGAGCATCGACAGGGGAATCGTGACCAGCGGAACAGTGATCGAGCGCAGCGAACCGAGGAACACGAAGATCACGATGAACACGAAAATGCCGGCCTCGACGAAGGTCTTGTACACCTCGTCGATGGATTCCTTGCTGAACTTCGTCACGTTCCAGTTCGGCTTGATGATCATGCCCTTGGGCGCGTCGGCCTGGATGTCCTTCACCATCTCGATCACCGCGTCGGCGGTGGCAATCGCATTGGCCTTGTCGGTGGGACTGATGCCCAGGAAAACGGACGATTCGTTGTTGGCGATACCGCCGCTCTGGTAGTCCGCGGCGCCGAATTCCGCATAGCCGATATCCCGGATGCGCACCAGGCGGTCGCCCTCGCGCCGGATCACGATGTCGTTGAACTCTTCAGCGGTGGTCAGGCTGGTTGTGGTGTCCACCTGGATCTTGATCTTCTCGCCGTACAGGCTGCCGGTGGTCGAGCGCAGGTTCTGCGCATCCAGCGCGGCGATTACGTCCGACGCCGTTACTTTCCTCGCGGCCATCTTGTGGGGCAGGAGCCATAGCCGCATCGCGTACTGGCGGCCACCGAAGATATTCACCTCGTACACGCCGGGTACCGTTTCAATGCGCGGCACCGCCACATTGCGCAGGTACTCGGTAATCTGCAGCTTGCTGAGTGTTGAACTCATACTCTCGAGGTACAGGATGCCGCTGGTGGCGCTCGCATTGGGATCGACCTTGGTGATTACCGGGCTGTCGATACCCTCCGGCAACTCCCACATCAGTCCACCGATGCGGTTGCTGATCTGCGGCAGCAAGGCATCCACGTCGGAGCCGATAAAAAACTTGAGCGTGATCAGGCTTTGTTCATAGGTGTTGCTGGCGGTCATGTAGTCCAGGCCTTCCAGTCCGCTCAGCGCACGCTGCATCGGCACCGTCACGAACTCCTCCATCACCGCGGGACTCGCACCGGGATAGACGGTCTGGATGGTCACTTCCGAGGTCGGCAGCAAGGGGTAGTGCCTGATCGGCAATTGCGAGTACGCCAGCGTGCCCGCGAGTGTGACCAGCAGGCAGAAACAGATCGCCAGTACCGGCCGCTCGACAAACTTTTCAATCAGCATTATCGGCTCCCGCCCTGGAATCGGCCGCTGCCGGGCTGGCGTCCGCATCGGCGGCGGCCGGGACACCCTGCACCGCGACGCCGTCGCTGAGCTTGCGCAGGCCCGCGCTGACCACGGTCGCACCGGGCTTCAGCCCCTCCAGAATAGCGATATCGCCCCCGCGCCGCTGGCCGAGCTGGACGTGCGTCAGCACGGCCTTGCCATCGACGACCTCGAACACGCTGTCGCCATACAGCGAGCGCTTGATGGCGGTCTGGGGTACGGTCAGTACATCCTCGACATCATCCAGCGTAAGGCTGACATTGACGTAGCTGCCCGGAAAAAAACTGTGCGCCGGTAACTCGGCGCGCACAGTAGCCGTTCGGGTGAGGGGATCGATCAGCGGATCGACCGCATACACCGTCGCCGACACCGTACTGCCCGCCTCGCTTTCGCTGCTGAGAGCGACCTTGTTCCTCGGGGAGACCAGCAGGGCGTACTGTTGCGGCACCGCGAACTCCACACGCAAACGCTCCGACGACTCCAGGGTAGCGAGTTCCTGGTTCACGTCCACCTCGTCGCCCACTTCCACACGTGTGAGGCCGACCACGCCGTCGAAACTGGCGTAGGTGGTCGCCAGCGCCAGTTTTTGCTGCATCGTGCGCACGGCGGCCGCGTCGGCTTCGTACTGGCTCTTCGCCTGGATCATTTGCTGCAGCGCTATCTGCCGCTCGTCGTAGAGCTTCTTCATCTGCTCGTAATTGAACTGGCTGATTTTCAGCTGCGCCTTGTGTTCCTCGAGCTGCGCCCGCAGCACCTCGGGGTTGATTTCGAACAGCGCCTCGCCCGCCTTCACCGGACTTCCGGAAACCGCGTGTACCGCCGTGATTCTGCCGCCGATCTGTGCGCGCAGGGTGACACCCGAGAACGACTGCACGGTGCCCACCGATTCGAGCTGCGTGCCCCATTGTTGCTGCTGCACCGGCGCCACTTCGACGTGCACGGGGCTCTTGACGGGCTTGGCGGCCAGCTTGCGCGCAGTGGATTCGCTTTTGAGCAGATAGACGGCCACCGCCGCCAGGGCCAACAGGGCGACTACCGCTCCCAGTGCGGTTCTCGGTTTTTTCACTATTATGAAACCTCCGTCACGCGGGTCGACACATCACTATGCGATAAAATGCCAGTGTGTTCAATCCGGCGGTTTTCCGCTCTTCGGCTCGGGAATATTCCCGCCGATTGTGATCGGACCGCCTCGTGTATACTATCTGCCGAGGGGGAAGAATATTCATGACCAAACAGAATCCAGTCGCTGTGCTCAAGCATTTACGGCCCCACCTTATTGTGCTCGCGTTGCTCTTTAGCGGGTCCGCCAACGCTGAGCTGGTAAGATATGACGTACACTTTTCCGGAGAAGATCTTGGCCACATGATCTTTGATGCGGACATTGGTAGCGGCGATCTGAACCTTTGGAGTTCGCTGGTCGACTGGCATCTGAGTTGGTTCGGCGCCGAGTTTAACAAGGCGAATAGCAGCGCAGTGGATGGAGCCTTATTCGTTGTCAACGCGGCAGGCACTGTGATCCATGATGGAGTGGAAGACCTTATTATTCGGTGTGTTGGCCCTGTCTGCTCCGCTGAAATCATACCGAGCAACTACCCGTTGTTTAGTGGCCTGGACGGCATCTCTTCCCTGGGTTTTCACACATCCGACTTTGTGGAGGGCGTGTTGTATGTAGACTATGGCGACGTGGGAACGCTCGACTTTGGATCGGTGTCGTATTCCGGACCTACCGCCATCCCCCTCCCCGCAACCGCATGGCTGGTCGGTTCAGCCCTTTTCGGTCTGCGCGCAGCGAATCGCGGAAAAACCACGACGAGGCTGAGCTAACTTACCCTTCGCTCCACGCCTCGCCAGTAGGGCTCGCGCAGGTCTTTCTTCAGCACCTTGCCGCTGGCATTGCGCGGAATCTCGGCGATGCATTCAACAGCGCGGGGGACTTTGTAGCCGGCGAGCCGCTCGCGACAGAAGCCGATAATCTCGTCCGCCGGGATCTCCTGACCATCTTTCGTCGCGATGAACGCCAGTACGGACTCACCCCACTGGTCACTGGGAATGCCGATCACCGCAGCGTCCGCCACGTTGGGGTGCTCGAACAGCGCGTTCTCGACTTCCTTGGGATAGATGTTCTCGCCACCCGAGACGATCATGTCCTTGATACGATCTTCGATGTACACAAAACCTTCCTCGTCCATCCGCCCCGCGTCGCCGGTATACATCCAGCCTGCGCGAAGGGAGCGGGACGTGGCTTCCGGCAGGTTCCAGTAGCCGTCCATCAGTTGCGGCCCCTTTATCGCCACCTCCCCGATCTCGCCGCGCGGCAGTTCATTGTCTTCTTCGTCCACGATACGCACCTGCGTGCCCAGTGCCGCGCGGCCGCAGGAAAGCAGCAGGTGCTGTTCACCGGCCAGTGCCCGGCGGTGGGCTTCGGGAGACAACAGTGTCGCGACCGCAGTGGTTTCAGTCATGCCAAATACCTGGCCGAAGTCACAGTCGAAGATACTCAGTGCCCTGCGCAGCGTTTCCTCCGCGATCGGGCTGGCGCCGTAGCCAATGGTTTTCAGGTGGGGGAACTTGCGCTTCTCAATATCGGGCACCGCAACCAGGCAGGCCTGGATCATCGCCGGCACCAGCGAGCAATTGGTGATCGACTTCGTCTCGAGGTCATGCACCACGGCAAGCGGGTCGAACTCCCGGTGCAGCACGATGCAACCGCCGTGACTGATAACAGCCTTGAGGCTGATACCGGCGCCCGCATGATACAGCGGCATCACCAGCAGAAAGCGCACGGTGAGCGATGGCATAGACACCTGGGCATTGAGCATCGTCACGTTCTGGGCGATCGCGCCCTGGGACAAGATGGCGCCCTTGGGCAACCCGGTGGTGCCACTGGTGTACATCTGGTAAAGCACGTCGGTGGCGGCTATTTCCCGCGCGGGGTTTTCCAGCGGTTGCTCGTCGACCCACGCGGCGAAATCCCGCCAGTTCTCGCGCGGACCGTCCAGGCAAATAAAGTGCTCCACGAATTCCAGCTGTTCGCGAATCCTGTCGATTCCCGCCGCCAGTTCCTGCTCGCACACCAGCACCGTCGCCTGGCAGTCATTGATGATGTAGGCCCACTCTGGCGGCGCGAGCCGATAGTTCAGCGGCGTGGTCACGACGCCCACCTTGGAGGCGGCGTAGAAGCACTGCATCTGCTCGATGCAGTTCTTGCTCAACCAGGCGATGCGGTCACCCTTGCCCAGGCCCGCCGCGCCGAATGCGTGGGCCATCTGGTTGCAGCGGGCGTTCACCTGCGAATAGTTGTAGTGAACATCGCCATACTCCACGCACGGTTGTTGCGGGTTCTCGCGGGCGAAGTATTCCAGGAAATCGTGCAGTACCATTCCATGTGCCTCTTTTTGTTATTCTCCTCCTTCAGTCTAGACCATGACAGAGGGTTTCGCTCAAGGTGCGCCGGGGTCGTGGACATGGCTGTCGCGCAATCGAATGGCAGACCACAAATGTGAGTGAATACTGTGTTTCTCCATTCTATACTTTTGCCATGGGTATTTTCAGGACGTATCTGGTTCCCGCAGCGGTGTTCCAGTCAGTGATTTTCGGTGGTGCCTACGGTACCGGACGAGAGGTCGTCGAGTACATCACCCGCTTCGGCGGTGTCGACGGGCTTTTGGCCCTGCTGGCCTGCGCGCTGGCATTCGCCATTTGCCTCGCGCTGAGTTTCGACCTGGCACGCTCATCGGGCAGCTACGATTACCGTACGTTCTTCAAGCAGCTGATTGGTCCCGGCTGGGTGGTATTCGAGGCGACCTTCCTGGCCGCGGTAGTACTCGTGCTGGCTGTCAACCTGTCGGCTGCCGCGGCACTGCTCGCGGACCACTGGTATATACCGCCCACCACCACCCGTGGGCTGCTGCTGGTACTGGTGGTTGCGCTTATTGCACTAGGCCGGAACGTGGTCCAGCTTTGCATGGTGCTATGCTCCGTGTGCCTCCTGACCTTGCTGCTTCTTTACATGGGGGCCTCTTTCGCCCACTTTGCCGATGCCATTTCGTTGAATATGACATCACAGTCCAGCGGTGCGCAGGCGTTAGCCAGTGGATTGCAGTACGCGCTTTACAACCTGCTCGCAGTACCAGCTCTCCTGTTCTGTGCCCGGTCGGTCGGCAACCGCCGGGAGGCATGGCTGGCCGGCGCCTGCGCGGGATTATTCGGCATGCTGCCCGCGCTGCTCTTTCACTGCACCTTTATTGCATATTATCCCGACATTATCCCGGAGCCCCTGCCAGTCTACGTGATGATGTCCGCGCTGGGCATGCCGGGTCTGATGACAATGTACATCGTCGTGCTGGTTGCCATGATCGTCTGCACCATGACCGGACTACTGCTCGGTTTCAATGAGCGAATCGATCACTGGTGGCTCGAGTCCCACCCGCAGGAGCCCCCGCGCTGGCTTAACGCTCTCCTCTCCTGCAGCCTCATAATGTTGAGCTTGCTGTGCGCTGAAATAGGCTTCGTCGACCTGATCGCGGAGGGTTACGGTACGCTCGCGTGGGTGGTGCTCGCGATATTTGTCATACCGCTGCTCGGCAGGGCTGTATTGCAGGCCAGGGGCAGCTTAACAGGCTAAAACCCGGCAAAGCGCGTGAATCGTCGCCGCCGAAGCCCAATTCCTCGCGTTATGGCGCCTCAGCTAATGTGCCTGCACGCCCGTATCATCTGAGCGCGCAGCCAGCGTTGGGCCGGGTGTTTGTCCTTGCTTTCGTGCCAGATCATGTAGACCGGGATCGGTTGTATGGACAGCGGCACCGGGTGGATCTGCAACTGGTAACGCTCGGCTTGCATCTCCGCGAACAGTCTCGGGCAGGTGCAGATCAGGTTTGTTTCCGCGACGAGCTGCGGGACGGCCAGCCAGTTGGTAACGGAAAGCGCAATGTCACGGGCCTTGCCCATGCTTCGAAGAGTGCGATCGATCTCAGGCACGGGTTCGTCGGTGCGGTCCTCGCGGAACACAAAGCGCTGTCGCAGGAACGTGTCGAGATCAAGCGTATCTCCGATCTCCGGGTGGCCCCTTCTCGAAAGGACAACAAGTTTCTCTTCAAACAGCGCCTGGCAACGATACTCGGGGTCTGTCAGCGGTATATAGTCGATAATCAGGTCCACCTCGCCAAACTTCAGGGACTCCGACATCCCGGTGGATGTGCCGGTGATTGAGCGCAGATCCATCCTCGCAGACTGTCGTTCGATCTGGCGCTTCAGGCGCGGTAGCAAGACGACCTCGCTGTAGTCGAAGCCAACCACGCAGAAACCGTGATGCTCCAGGGGATTGAACGGGGGAGGGATATCCAGCGCCGTCTCGATCAGCTTCAGGGCCTCGCTCACTACCGGTGCGAGTTCGTTGGCCCGGGCGGTCGGTCTGATGCCGCGCCCCTCCCTGACAAATAAATCGTCACCGACCAGCCGGCGGATACGACCCAGCGCGTTGCTCATGGCTGGCTGGCTCATACCAATGCGAACGGCCGCCTGGGTGAGATTACCCTCCTTGTAGATCGCGTCAAAAACGGTGAGCAGGTTGAGATCGACACGGCGCAGGGACATGTAATTCATTCATCACGTGAATAGATTACTTATGATATTTCAATTTATCCGATTGGCAACAGTTTGACACAATCGGGCGCGCGACACGGGGATTAGCAGAAGTCGGGGTTTTCTGAGAGGTGGGGTGCTTGGCTGTGACAAGGAGATACTTCGGTAGGGCTGCCCTGGTATTTCTGGCCCTCTCTAACCCCTCCTTCTCTGAAGACAGCGACAGCAGTTACGGCGAGGCCGGCGTGCTGCTCGAATACGAGGACCGCGTAGAGAAGTCCGGCCACGTCGACCTCGGACCCTTGAGCCGCGGCATGGACACCTACCTCGAGTTCAAGGAGCGGGAGTTCCAGGACCGCGGATTCAATTACGTCGTCGAGGTGGCGCCTATCTACCAGTACCAGCTCGATGGTGACGGCGGCGCACAGTTCAATAACGAAATCAATTTCATCACCCAGTGGGCAGTGGTGGATGGCACGGATCCCCGGCGCGGTAACCTGTTGGTCTGGTACCAGTGGGCCAACACCTACTGGGGCAAGACCACCAGTGAGTTCGCCGGGCGGGCTGGTGTGCTGTCGCCGCCCAACGGGGGCGACACAGCGCCGGGAGATGCGCGTGACCTGACCCAGCATTTCGCCTGGGAGCAGTGGTTCGGCGACGATCACTGGCGCATTATGGTCGGCAAGCTGACCACGCGGGTGCTGTTCAACCTCAACCGCTATACGGTCAGCGATCGGGAAGATTTTTTCACGCCCATGTTGGTCAACAACCCGGTCGTGTCCTACACCGCGCGCCTGGGTCTCGGCGCATTCCTCGAATACAAGGAAGACGGATGGTACGTCTCCGGCATGGCCCGCGACGCGGATGCTGATCCCAGTACCCGGTTCATCGATTTCGATTCCGTTGATAGCGGCAATTGGGAATACCTGGCGGAACTCGGGCTGACCCCGGATCGCTTCATGGAGCTGGGCCAGGGTAACTATCGACTGACCCTGTCGTACAGCGATGCCACGGACAACCTTGATTCCACTTCCTCGATCTCGTTCAGTGGCGACCAGGACGTTGATGATGAATGGGGTTTATTTCTCCGCTATGCCTGGGCGGATGACACGTTCAGGACGTTCGAGCAGAGGCTGGCTACTGGGGTGCAGTGGCTAAAGCCGCTGGGGTTCGTCAACGACAGGCTGGGCATCGGCACGTGGTGGGGGGCGCCGGTTGATGGCGCCCTCAATGACGAGTACGGCGTCGATATGTTCTGGAAAGTACAGGTTTCACCCTGGCTGGAGCTGACGCCCGGGCTGCAGATAAACCTGAATCCCGCGTTAAAGGATCGCAATCAGGCGATATTCGCCGGCTTGCGCCTGCGGTGGGTGTTCTAATCGATGGGAATGAGGAGCTGAATATGAAAAAGTGGGTGATAGTGGCGGGCCTGGCGCTGGCATCGATGGGTCCTGTCGCTCAGGAAAAAACGCCGGAGGACTACGCCGAAGAGTGGGAACAACTCGACAAGGGCAGCATTCCGATCAACCAGGCATCTCCCACCAAGGACCTGTGGAAGGTAATGCGTGACGATCTCAGCGAAGGCCGCGAACCCGGCCCGATCAACGTACAGCGCTGGGCGGGTAATTATCCCTGGGTCGGCATCCCCACGATGTTCCACCTGCCGGTGGCGCTGACGCCGGAGGACCTCAAGGCGGGGCAGGTCGAGATCGCCTTCCTCGGCGCCGAGTTCATGGGGGACGCCCGGGCGCGCAGCTGGGGGCCGGCAGAGATGCGCAACCCACACCGCTCCGAGGTTTACCATACCTGGGGCGCCTTCGCACTGGAGGACCTCGACACGGGGCGTGCCTGGATCAAGGAAATGAACGCGGTGGACTACGGCGATGCCGCTTCAGAGCCGTTCAGCCTGGAACGCTCTATCGTGGAAGTACGCAAGATGGTGCGTGAGATCGCTTCCGTGGAACTCGACAGCGGCAAGCGCACCATACCGTTCATCATTGGCGGCGCGCACGGCCTGATGTATCCGGATGTCGCCGCCATGGCGGACGTCTACGGCAAAGGCAATGTCACGGTGATTCACTTCGACGCCCATGCCGATTACTCCAATGCGGACTTCGGCCACCTCGTCACCCACGGCAACCCGATAAGACGCCTGCTGCTGGAGGAGCTGGTCAAGCCGGAGCACATTATCCAGGTCGGCCTGCGCGGCCCCACCTCCACCGATCTCGAGACCCTCGACTGGGCGCGCGAGCAGGGCTTGCGCTACCACATGATGGCCGAGGTGGAGAAGCGCGGCTGGGAGAGCGTCATGACCGATGTCATCCGGGAGGCGGGCAACGCCGCGCCCAACGTGTTCATTTCCTTCGATATTGATGTCGTCGATCCTGCCTTCATTCCCGGCACCTCGACGCCGGAGCCGGGCGGCCTGTACATGCGCGAAACCCTGCCGCTGGTGCGCAGGCTCTGCGCCGAGACCAACGTGGTGGGCTTCGAACTGGTCGAACTGCGCCCGGACTCCGATCCCGGTTACACGACCATGCTCAACTCCAAGGCCATTGTGCGCCAGTGCCTGAACGGCATGGCGGTACGCAAGGCCGGAATCACCGAGAAAGCCTACCTGCATCCCAAGATGACGGACGACGGGGTGTAGTAAGCCCTGTAACCCCTGTGAAAAGCCTGTTGCGAGAGCCGCTGATCGGCTTTCTGGCGCTGGGCGCCGTCATTTTCTGGCTGGACGGCGTGCGCAGTGGCCCGGAGGTCATCACCGTCGATCCGGCCGTAATCGACAGACTGGTGGAGGAGCGCGAGTTGGTTCTGGAGCGGCAACTCGCTCCGGGCGAGCGGGATGCGATCCGCCAGAACTTCATCGACCAGGAGATTCTCCTGCGCGAAGCACTCGACATGGGCCTGCACCTGAGCGATGGCAGGGTGCGGCATCGCCTCGCGGACAAGATGATGTTCCTGCTGGTCGATGAGCCTCCACCACCGGATGCGGACACGCTGCAGGCGTTCTACCTCGAACACAGGGAGCGCTACACAACCGATCGGCTGGTAAGTTTCGAGCATCGCTTTTTCAGTGATGACAGGGCGAGTGCGCAACGGGTGCTGGCGACCGGTGTCGGCGATCCCGACCCGCAGGAAGCGTTCTTCTGGCTGGGCAATGCACTGCAGCGAATGAGTGCCCAGGACCTGGCTACCACATTCGGACCCGGTTTTTCCAGGGCGCTGGAAGACCTGCCCACCGGCGAATGGCGGGGCCCCATTGCCTCGAGCCGTGGCTGGCACATCGTGCGTGTGACGGCCTGGCACCCCTCCGAACCGATCCCACGGGATCAGCTCGATGAACGCCTGCGCACCGAGTGGCTGGCCCAGCAGCGGGATGATGCCCGCGCCACGGCCCTTGCGGGGCTGCGCGAGCAGTACGAGGTGCTGTATCGCAGCGGGGACGGCCAGGGTGGGCGCTAGTCGCGTGACGACAGCGTCCGTCCGCATGCGCAGTGTGGCGCCCTGCGTGCTGGCACTCTGCCTGCTGCTGGTTTCGCAACGGGGTTTCTCCCACGACCTGGGGCTGGTACGCATTGACCTGTCCCCGCTGCCGGCTTCGCGCCTCGCGATCAGCGTCAACGCACCGCCGGGTAGCGCGCCGGCCACGCTTTTCGCGCAAGGCTGCCAGCCCGTCGAGATGGGCGAAGCGGCCCGCGACACACCATTGGTTAACCAGCGGTGGATATTGGAGTGTGCGCACGCCGGGGAGGCGGTGCTGCGCTTCGACGGCATTGAGGAGGGAGCGGTCGTGACTTCGGCCGGCGCTGCATATACCGAAGGAATGTTCCTCGACAGTGTGGAAGGGGAGGTCAGCGTGCGACCCTTTGACCTCGTGGCGGGGACGGGCTACTCATTCGCCGGCTATCTCCAGCTGGGCTTCAAACACATTCTGTCGGGCTGGGATCACCTGCTGTTCGTCCTCATGCTCTGCCTGCTGGCAAGCGGCTGGCGGTTGGTCAAGCTGGTGACCGCGTTTACCGTCGGCCATTCCATCACGCTGGCTATGGCGGTACTCGGCTATGTCGCCGTAGCGGGGGCGGCGGCGGAGGCCTGTATCGCACTCTCCATCGTATTTCTCGCCCGGCAGGTGCTGGTGCCCGCCGGGCTTGCACACGGCTATGCCATTGTGGGCGCCTTCGGCATGCTGCATGGACTGGGATTTGCCGGTGCGCTCACCGAGGCGGGATTACCGGCCGACCGGATTATCCCGGCGCTGCTGGCATTCAACCTCGGTGTGGAAGCAGGCCAGCTTGTCTTCGTCGCCCTCGCCCTTGTGCTTTTTACACTACTGGTGCGCCCGGGACTGCTGCAGGGCACCCGGGCAACGCTGGCCTGGCTCGGGGGAG
This sequence comes from Gammaproteobacteria bacterium, assembly GCA_030427485.1. Classification (GTDB taxonomy): domain Bacteria; phylum Pseudomonadota; class Gammaproteobacteria; order Pseudomonadales; family Halieaceae; genus Marimicrobium. Next base: position 2,391 of record JAUICG010000005.1, on the reverse strand, counting down.
CAATGGGCTGCTACTGGACCCTCACCCGGGTGGTGGCTGGCTAGGATTCGATATCAGGAGCCGCACATGCATTTCATCTTCGAAGTACGGATCAAACCCGGGTACACGGCGGAGCGGTATGCCGCCGCCTGGATCAGGGCGAGCGAGATCATACAGCGCGCGCCCGGCGCCCAGGGCACGCGGCTGCACCGCAAGATTGGTGACCCCGATGTGCTGCTGGCGATCGCCACCTGGGAATCGAAGGCGGCGCGCGATGCGATGGAAAGCGACCTGCCGGCAGCCGTGCGCGCCATCATCGAGGCCGAGGCGGCGTTTGTCGATGTGCGCCTGATCGGCGAATTCGAGGCCCCGGAGTGGACCGTGCTGCCCTGAGCGAAACTGCAACCCGGGGCCGGATTTCCCTCAGGCCAGCGTTTCGATGCCGGGGATGCCGTTCACCACCCTGAAGCGTCCCCGGGTACGGGCCTCTGCGGCCGGATCGAGCGTATCGATCACGCGGAACTCGACGATCGTCTCCTCTGGCGTGACATCGACCACCGCATAGCCCTGGTGCAGCAGGTCGACGTGCCGCAGGTAGGGGTCATTGGCCTGCAACATGATCGTTTCCGCCAGTTGCAGCAGTTCGACCGGCGCGATTTCTGTCGGCAGCGGGTCGGCGGTCAGGGAGCCGGTAACAAACTCCATCGCGGTGACCGGCGAGTTAATGTCGTCGCAATCAGGCTGGATATTGCTGGCCTTGTAGAAATGGGTGTGACCGGCGGAAACCAGCACGTTCGCTATCCGCTTGGCCTCGATGAAGCGCATCACCTTGCGGCGCTCGTCCTGGTAATCATCCCAGGCCTCATTCGAGACATAGATGCCGCCATTCTTCTGCAGGTCCGGGTCCGCCGCACGCAGCTCGGGCGTATCGAAATCGACCAGCTTCCACGGTGCCATATCGTAGCTGCTGCCCAGGATCTTCCACCGCGCCCGGGTGCCGGCAAGACGCCGGCCCAGCCACGCCAGCTGCCATTCGCCAAGCGTGGTGCGCCCCGGCTCGAACATCTGCTCGCCCGGCGGTATCGTGGTGTCCTGGGCGTCGAGCAAGCCCGCAAAGGTGGTGTTGGGCGGCACTTCCGGATCGCGGTACTGGCGCGTATCCAGCAACAGCAGTTCCGCCAGGTTCCCCCAGCGCAGGCTCCTGTATGTCCGGTCGCTGCGGTTGCGCAGCACCGGCATCGCCTCGAACCATGCCTGGCGCGCATTCGCCAGGCGCTGGGGATCGCCGGTGCTGTCCACGCCGTTGTAGAACTCGCCGTCATCCCACACCGCCACCAACGGCACCTGGGCCTGCAGCGCCTGTAGCTCGGGGTTCGAGTGGAAGCGCCGATAGACAGCGCGGTAGTCATCAACGCTCAGCGTGGCGCTGTCGTTCACGTACACATAGTCGCCAAGGTGCAACAGAAAATCCACGTTCTCCCGGGCGATGGCCCGATGGGCGACATAGTAACTCTGTGTTTGCTGCTGGCAGCTGGCAAACGCATAGCGCAGGCGATCCGGTGATGAAAGCGCGCGCGGTGCCGTGCGCAGGCGGCCAACAACGCTGCCGACCCCCTGTACCTCGAAGCGGTAGTGATACCAGCGGTCGGGGTGCAGGCCGCGCACTCTCACATGCATATTGTGCCCCGTGGAGTTGTCCACCATCCTGAATCCGCCGCGCACCACGTTTTGCATCAGGGCATCCTCCGCGACCGACCACAACACGGCGACCGGCTCCGCGCCTTCGACCGCCACGCGTGTCCAGATCACCGCGCCTGTGGGCGCCGGGTCTCCCGACTTGATGCCGTCCGGGAAGAAGAGGGATGCCTGATCGTCGGCCCGGGCAACATCAGCCGCCAGGAAGCTTTGCCCCGCGGCTCCCGCCGCGGCCAGTACCGCCAGCGACCGCAGGAATTCCCGCCGCGGCATCGTGGGACCGGTGCCGCGCGGGGGCGATATTTCAATGTCTGGTTTCATCGGACCTGCCTGCCTGGATGGAAAGGGGTACACACCTATAGATCGAGCTTATACCTCCCGAGTATAGACCAGTGCCATGTCGATACAATGAAGCCCGGATTTCCGGGCAGTGGCTCAGTTTAGATCCTGGTCTGTGTCGCACTACGACACCGACCCATTTTTCTGCAGTGCGGTACTATACGGCGAAGGGACGCACACAATAACCGTATTGGGGTGAAACATTGCAAGCAGCCAGAACACTACTACCCGCATTCGCGGCGATGCTTTTCTCTGTCAGCGCCAGCGCCGCAACCTTTGACCAGCAGGTAGAGGCGTTTGTACAGCCGCTGGCAAATGTGCTTTCCAGTGTCGTGTTTTACAAGGTCAACCTGCTGGGTCAGCCCTTCCCGCTGATTG
>JAUICG010000043.1 GCA_030427485.1 Gammaproteobacteria bacterium | reverse complement strand
TTCCGATGTGGTTCAAGAATGTTCGCGCTTTCCGCCTGACCAGGCCGTTTGACCTGTCGCCCGAGGCGCTGGGCGAGAAACTCGTGCAGCGTAGTTTCGTGCCCTGCGCCAAGTCTCAGGCGCTTTCTTTCGGTTGGGTGCCGCCGCTGGGCGAGGAGTCAGAGCAACTGGTACATGCGGCTGCGGGCCGGCTGTTGCTGAAACTGAAGCGCGAGGAGAAGCTGCTGCCCTCCACGGTGGTGCGTGAGCAACTGGAGGAAAAGGTTGCGGACATCGAAGCCGAACAGGGTCGTAAGGTCTACCGCAAGGAGCGGCTGAACCTGAAAGACGAAATTGTGCAGGACTGCCTGCCCCGCGCCTTCAGTCGCTCCACGCATGTCTACGCGTATATCGATGTGAAAGCCAACTGGATCTTCGTGGATGCCGCCAGCGCGACACGGGCTGAAGAACTGTTGAACCTGCTGCGCGAGTGCGTGGGCAGTTTTCCGGCGCTGTTGCCGCAGGTCAACAATGCGCCCTCTGCGGTGATGACCGCCTGGTTACTGCACCGCAGCCTGCCCGACGATTTTGAGCTCGGCCAGGATTGTGAGCTGCGGGACCCCGGCGAGGAAGGCGGCGTGGTGCGCTGTCGCGGCGTTGATTTGTTGAGTGAAGAGGTGGAAACTCACCTGCACGCGGGTAAGCAGGTCGCGCGCCTGGCACTGCATTGGGACGAGCGCCTGGCACTGTTGTTGGCGGAGGATTTGTGCCTGCGCCGCCTGAAATTTGCGGACGAGCTGATGAAGGAGAACGAAGACATTCCCGAAGATGATCAGGCGGCACGCATGGATGCCGATTTCGCGTTGATGGCGGATGCGATAAGCGGCCTGCAGGACCGGGTGCTGGCCTTGTTCGGTGGTGAGGTGGAGTAAGTCCAGGCCATGCCGGAGCGCCCCGACACCGACGATTACCGAGCGCTTTTTCTCAGCCCTACACCAATGATGGACATGCGCGCGCCTACAGAGTTCGCGCGCGGCTCCTTCCCCTCTGCTCTCAGCCTGCCGCTTATGAGCGATGACGAACGCGCACAGGTGGGCACCTGCTATAAACAGCGTGGCCAGGCGGCGGCCATCGAACTGGGCCTGCAGTTGGTCAGCGGTGAGGTGAAAGCACAGCGTATGCAGGGCTGGCTGGATTTTGCGCGGCAACATCCGCAGGGATACCTCTATTGTTTTCGTGGTGGTCTGCGCTCGCAGACAGTGCAGCAGTGGATGCGCGAGGCAGGCGTCGACTACCCGCTGGTCATCGGTGGCTACAAAGCCATGCGGCGGTTTTTGCTGGAGCAACTGGAGCATTCGCTGGACAGCGCGTCTTTTGTGCTGGTCAGCGGCAAGACCGGCACCGGCAAGACACGCGTGATCTCCCGGCTTGCGGGCGCCGTCGACCTGGAGGGCCTGGCCAATCATCGCGGGTCCAGTTTCGGCCAGATGCTCACACCCCAGCCCAGCCAGATCGACTTCGAGAATGGCCTCAGCATCGCCCTGATGAGACTCATGGCCCGGGGCCGGCGGCGGATTTTCCTGGAAGATGAGGGTCGTCTCATCGGTTACCTCGCGCTTCCGCAGCAGCTCAGGGAGAAAATGCGGGTCGCGCCGATGGTCGTCGTGGAGCAGAGCCTTGACCAGCGCATCGATGTTGTCATCGATGACTACGTGGTGGATCTGGGCAAGCGGTATATCGCGGCGCACGGGGAAGCCGGCGCACGCCTGCACTGCGCAAAACTGCAGCGCGACCTGGAAAAAATCAGCAGGCGCCTCGGCGGACTGCGCTACCAGCAGGTCAGTGAACTGATGAACCTGGCGTTCGAGCGGCATTGGCAGACAGGGGATCTGTCCCGGCACCGGGACTGGGTTGCGCTGTTGCTGGAAAAATACTACGACCCGATGTACGAGTACCAGCTGTCGAAACGCGCGGGCGAGCAATTGTTCAGCGGTGATCGCCAGGCGGTCCTGGCCTGGGCACAGCAGGTCGTATAGCGTGCAGCCCGCCATCGAACTGCGCCGGGATCTGGTACTGGTGGGGGGTGGACACAGCCATGTTCTGGCCCTGCGCATGCTGGCCATGCGGCCGATAGCCGGCTTGCGCATTACCCTCGTCTCGCCGTCGAGTCACAGCCCCTATTCAGGCATGTTGCCGGGGCTGGTCTCGGGTCACTACCGTTTTGAAGAATCACATATCGACCTGTCGCGCCTTTGCCAGTGGGCGGGAGTGCGGTTTATCGCGGCAGAGGTTGTCGGGCTCGATGTCGCGGAACAGCGTATTGCACTGGCCGGGCGCCCGGCACTGTCCTACGACGTGCTGAGTCTCGATATCGGCTCCCAACCGGAACTCGAGTCCGTGCCCGGCGCACGGGAGCACGCCGTACCGGTAAAGCCGGTGGCGACGCTGTGGCGACGTTGGCAGGACCTGCACGCGCGTGTTACCGCGCCAGGTGCCCCCAAAGACTTGCGAATTGCAGTGGTGGGCGGCGGTGCCGGCAGTGTTGAGCTGGTACTGGCGATGGCGTATCGACTGCACGCCGAGCCCGTGTGCTTCGAACTGTGGTGCGCCGCACCCGAGATACTGCCGGGTTATGGCGCCCGCGCCAGAAAATCAGTGCTCGCCCAGCTCCAGCGTAGGGGTATCCGGGTGCACTGTGATGCGCGTGTTGTCGCGGTGAGCGATCGCCAGTTCACCCTGGCTGACGGTGCGCGAGCTGACTACGATGAATTGTTCTGGTGTACCGGGGCGGCGCCCGCGCCGTGGATTGCACAGAGCGGACTGGAAACGGACGAACAGGGCTTTCTGGCGGTGCGCGATACCCTGCAGTCGATACACGAAGATTGCATCTTCGGCGCCGGGGATATCGCGGTGCAGCTTAACCATCCGCGCCCCAGGGCGGGCGTCTTTGCAGTGCGGCAGGGCCCGGTGCTCGCGCACAACCTGCGCGCCTTTTTGCTGCACAAGCCGTTGCGGCAGCACCGGCCCCAGCGGCGCTTTCTCTCCCTGCTATCCCTGGGCGATAAAAACGCGACGGCGGACAGGGGCGCCTTCACCGCTACCGGGCCCTGGGTCTGGCGCTGGAAGGACAATATCGACCGGAAGTTCATGGCGCGCTTCTCGGACTTGCCGCCGCGCATGCCAGGCAACAGGCAGGATACGCTGCCGGAGCTGCGCCAGGCCCCGCAGCAGGCGGTCTGTGGCGGTTGTGGCGCCAAGGTCGGGGCTGATGCGCTCGGTGTCGCGCTGGCAAAACTCCAGCGGGATTTTCCGCGGCACTGTGCCGGGGCCGGTGACGATGCCGCGCTGCTGCCCGCCCCCGGGGGGCTGCCCGTGTTACAGAGCCTCGATGTGCTGCGCGAACTGGTCGCCGATCCCTGGCTGATGGGGAGAATTGCCGCGCAGCATGCGCTCAGCGATCTGTATGCATGCGCAGTGCGCCCGGTTTCCGCGCTGGCGGCGGTGACGCTGCCCTATGCCGGCGCGATACTGTTGCAGCGCGAACTGGAGCAGCTGCTGGCCGGGGCCCTGTACGAATTCGCCGCCGCGAATTGCCGCCTGGCCGGCGGGCACAGTATGCAGGGGACGGAATTGAGCCTCGGCTTTGTTGTCAACGGCGTGCCCATGGATGACGGCGGCGCCGTATTGCCCAAGGCCGGCGCCCGGGCCGGAGATAGCCTGGTGCTGACCAAGGCACTGGGAACCGGCACCCTGTTCGCGGCGCAGATGCAGCTCAGGGCGGATGGGCGAGACGTCAGCGCGGCAATCGCGGCCATGTTGCAGGGCAACCGCAAAGCGGCGGAGCTCGCCCTGGAGCACAATGCGCATGCCTGCACCGACATCACCGGCTTTGGCCTGCTCGGCCATTTGCTGGAAATGCTGGCCGGCGTCTGCGGTGCACGCCTGATACTGTCGCAGCTAGCGCTGCTGTCCGGCGCGCTCGACCAGGCGCGAGCCGGTATTGTCAGCACCATGCACGCTGCCAATGAGCGCAGCGTCGGGTCTTTTGTACAGGCCGACTCGCCGGTGGACGAGGCCAGGCGGCGGATGCTGTTCGACCCGCAGACCAGCGGGGGACTGTTGGTCGCGCTGCCCCGGGACAGGGCTCAGGCGCTGTGCGATGCGCTTCGCAAACACGGGTATCGCCAGGCATGCATCATCGGTGAAGTGACCGGGTTCACACCGGGGCAAGCTGCGCCGGTCGAGCTCGTCGATTAATCCGTGACAGCGCTGTTTGCTCGCACCTACTTCAGCGTTGCAAGCCCGCCTTCATGCTTCCCTGTTTTGCCCAGCAGGTTGGTGTATTCATTGGGGTCGGCCTCGAGGTCGTATAGCTCCTCACCGCCATCGGGGTAACGGGTCCAGCGCCATTTTCCGATGCGGGTCGATACCGCGTCCCCCCAACGCATTTCGGCCGGTCGCGTCGCTGCTATTGCCGGTGTGATACCCAACAGGCTGGCGCCTTCGAATTGCGCGGGCCGGGGGATGCCCGCGATATCCGTCAGGGTCGGGGCGAGGTCGAGCAGACTCACCGGCAGGTCGAAACCGCCACCTGCCTCGACCCTGCCCGGTGCGCGAATCAGCAGGGGAACGCGGTTTGCCCGCTCCCATAAAGCCATTTTTCGCCAGTGCAGTTTTTCCCCCAGGTGATAGCCGTGATCCGACCACAGCACCACGGCGGTGTTATCCGCATAGGCGCTGGCGTCAAGCGCGTCCAGAATCTGGCCGACCATCGCGTCCGTGTGGCTGCATGCTGCGAGGTAGGCCTGTACGTGTTGCGCCCAGAGCCCGGAGTTTTTCACCAGGTCGTACTGGGTGATTTCAACGCCGTTCAGGTCGGCCAACGGTCTGCGCGCAAGGGTTACCCCGCCCGCGGGAATATCATCCAGGTCGTCCTCGCGGACTTTGGGGATGACGACCTTGTCCAGCGGGTGCAAGTCAAACGCCCACTGCGGCAGCCGCCACGGGACATGCGGTTGATACAGGCCGATCGCCATGAACCAGGGCTGGGGCCGGGCGGTTTTCAATTGCTCGATGGCAAAATTGGCTGAGATCTGGTCGGTGTGGATTTCCCCGGGGGGCAGCACGCCGTAGTCGAACATCGTGCCGTGGTCACCAAAGGTAAACGGTGAATCCTTGTAGGGCTGGTATACGTCCCAGAAGCGCCGGGTGCCCCTTTCCCAGTGGAACACCTTGCCGGTCGAAATTGTCTCGTAGCCGGCATCCGAGAAGACCCGCGGCAAGGGGCGCAGGTCTTTCGACCGCATCAGTTGCGCGTAGGCGGCGACATCGTCATTGTCATCCACCCTGGTCGTTTCCGGGCGCAATCCCCACAGGACGGAAGAGCGGCTGGCGATGCACACGGGCACAGAGGAGTACGCACGGTTGAAGGAGTACGACTGGGCGCGCAGGCGGTCGATATTGGGGGTGTAGATGCCGGGGTGAGTACCGAGATAGCCAACCCAGTCATTCAGGTCGTCAATGCACAGGAGCAGAATGTTTGGTCGCTCGCTCAATGCGGGTCTTTTTTTCGGGGAGGGCACGGTGTCGGTGCCAGTATTCGAGCCCACCCCGCGGTCCGGGGATGTTGTGGCGTTGGCAGATCCGATGAGGGCTGCGGCGGCGGCGGTTGCCGCGGCGGTGAGCAATCTTCTTCGCGGTATTTCCATAGCAGTTTAGACGCCTGTGACAGAAAAAGTTGCGGCCTCAACGCGTATCGTCACGCGAAGCGTGAGTGCCGGGGTGCGCCGCGAACTGTATGGGGTCGGTCTCAACGGTTTCTGAACCGTGCCCTCAGGCGACGATATACCTCGTGCAACAGCAGTAACACCGCTGTGGCGAACAGCAGATACAGCGCCATCTGCGCAACCGGCCGCTCGAGCGCAACGGATGTCGATTCGGCAAAAAAACTGTACAGCAGCAGGGCTGGCGCAATCAGCAGGAGGACGCCGGCAATCCGCTGCACCGGCGTGGTTGCTGCTTTCGGCGCAAGGCAGTAGCCGACACAGACGTTGGCCGCGCAGGCGAGCATGAAATAGATATGCGCGGAGCGGTACATCATGCGCGGTGCATCCAGCAGATGTTCTACGCCGAGTACCCGCGCCATGTACTGTCCCTGCAGGACGAACAGCAGCAGGCCCAATCCGCCCACCACCAGATGGCAGTTCCTGAAGCTCATCGTACTATTTCCCATCCCAGTAGCGGGTCATTTCAAGGTAGAGGAAGGAGGCGGTCCAGGTGACCAGTACCAGGCCCGTCAGGGATTCAAGGCCGGCGAGAAAGCGCAGGTCGCCGGTGGGCACGATGTCGCCGGTACCCAGGGTGGTATAGCTGGTAAAGGAAAAGTAAACGCAATCCAGCAGGCTGCCGTCGAACTGCCCTGTCAGCGAACCCCAGTCCTCGGATCTGTTCATCAGGTAATAGGCGATTCCGAATATCCAGATTTCCGCAGCGTGTGCTGACAGTGCGAATATGACGCCCAGCACGATACGAAAGCGGTGCCGTATCGTCATTTTCGGCATCATCAGTGTGATCCAGTGCAGGAACTCGTAGTGAATCATCACCGCTAGGCCGATGATGGACATATTGACGAACGTTACAGCGATCACGAATCCGCTTCTCCGGGCGGTGACTTATCGGGGCATACTTTAACCTGAATTGCAGTACCTAGTCACAGGTCATCGGTGCCGGCTTTTACGTCAATCGCGTGCTGTTCGCCGCTAGCCGCGACAGCGTGTCCACCGGCATCGTCGGGCGAAATTCCATGCATAATTGCAGGCTGAAAAGGGTGTGAATTTCAGGTGGCAGCCCTTATAGTTCCCGACTCATCACCCATGGCTTGTAAGCAAGCGCTGATATGAAAAACCGATTTAAACTGCTGCTGCCGCTCATTGGAGCCCTCGCGCTGGCAGCCTGTGCCAAAAAGGCTGTCTATGTCGACGAGAGCTTCTCCAATGACAGTCCGTTCAAACTGCGGGTCGAAGGCGATACCACCCTGGCCTGCGAAAGCGCGCGCCGCTCACTGCTGGGGCAGGGCTACCTGATCGAACTCGCCAACAGTGATGAGGTAAAAGGGCGCAAGGCGACCAGGGGTGAGAATACCTTTATCGAGATGAACATCGTGTGCGTGCCCGAGAACAATGGCAGTACGATTTTTGCTGCCGGAGTACTCAGCACCTATGACCTGAAAAAAAGCAGCAGCTCCGCGAGTGTCGGGCTGAGTGCGCTGGGATCCATCTCGCTGCCCATCGGCCAGAGCGCCGATTCCCTCGTCAAGGTGTCCGAGGAGACGATAGACGACAAGGAGTTTTACAAGCGATTCTTCACCGCTGTGGATACCGTGCTGGCAGACATGGCTGCCGGCAAGGTGTCGCAGGAGCCGGAAGCAACGCCCCTGCCCGCGGTGGAGCCCGCCGCAGCGAAGGACGCCGCGCCGCCCGCTTCATCGACCATCTGGCCGGAGTTGTTTCCCGAAGCCGGCGAGCAGGCCGCTCCCGTCGAACCGGCCCCGGCGCCTGTTGAGGCTGCGCCCGGGTCAGAGCCGTCACCCGCGGCGGCTGCGCCCGGACTTGTGCACACGCCTGCCCCGGCATCCCCGGTACCGGAAACCGCCCCGCTGCCTGTGGCCGAAGAAGCGCCGGGCAGTGCCCTGGCGCCGGCAGCACAGGAAGTGCCGCCAGCGACCTCCGGGACGGCTGCTTTGCCGGAGGAGCCGTCAGTTATCCCACCTGTGCCAGCGCCTGATGAGGAACCCATGGGGATTCCACCTGCGCCGGATGAAGAGCCTATGGGGATCCCACCCGTACCGCTTGAGGAGCCCATGGGGATTCAGCCACAGCCTTATTCCGCCGGGCAGCCCTCCAGTGTGACAACGACAGAGCTGGCTCCGATAGAGACCACGGCGGTCAGGAAAGTCACGCCGCCGTCAGCGACCGGGCAGGGGGCAACGCCTGAAGCCGCGCCGCCGCCCACCCCTGCCTCTGCGATCGACGATCTCTTCTAGGAGCCCGTCGGACCTGGCATGCTGCTGCGGCAGGGCCTATTGGCTGATTGCATCGAAACAGCTGCAGGGTTCGACCGCATTCAGGTCACACCAGACCGCGCAGGATTCCACCGGTATCCAGTACACGAAGTCCATGTTGCGAACCGTGTTGTCCTGCTGCTTGATGGTTGACTTGCCATGGCAGGCGTTGCAGTTCGAGCGTTCGTAGGACTCCATCGAGTTGTTGCCGAGAAAGGGGCGGGTCTGGCCCTCCGGGGAGGAGACGTCAATCTGCGGGCGCTGCTGCGTGCGGCTGGCGCTGTCGGCGAATTCAGGCGCGGCGTTGGCGCAGCCAACCGGCGGACTGTTGAATTCATACCACTGAGTGGAAACCAGTTGATAACTGCTCCACACAGACTGCTCACCGAGCAGGCCCGCATAGCTTGTGTTCCACTGGTAGGCGCTCGGGTAGTTGGCCTCGATCGGTACCTGCCGACAGAGCTGTGATTTACCAGCGACTGCGGCGGGCGGTTGATCCAGGCACCAGCCAACCTGCTTCCCGTTGGGATCGGTAACGCACAGGCTCTGCGGGTCGTTGGTAGCGGGCGTGGCGTTACACTCGGCGCAACTGCCGTCGGCGCAGTCCGGTGACGCAAAATGGTAGTTGCGAGTCAGGGTGTTGGCCGCGGGGCAATTGGAGTTCGCCGCGGAGTTACCCTGCGACCCCGCCGCGGGAAGTCCGCCGCACTCCGGCGAATTGTCCTTGTGCTCAAATGTGGCCCAGGTGTAGTTGGGCTGCTTAAGGGTTTTGTGGGCGATATGCATCCCCACCATGGCCATCGACTTCAATTCGCAGGACGCCGTACCGGTGCTGCTGCGATAGGAGGGGGTATAAACGAGGAGGTCTTCCCGGTGATAGTTTGAGTCGGGCAGCCCCTGCTCCATCCAGGCCAGTTTTATTTCGTAGGTGCCGGATTGCGGGTCGGCGGGGTCGCCACCGGTGTAGGATTCATTGCCACAGAGATTGGCCACATCCTCGTTCAGGGTGTAGAGGTTGTTCCAGTCATAGTAACGGTTGTCTACCACGTGCTTGTAGAAAGCGGGGTTGACCAGAATTTCATAGCGCACAAAATCGCCCTGCGAGGTGAGAACGGGGCTGTTGGAAAGGCCCCCCGTCTGCGCTTCGAGGAAACTGTCGTCTGCCTTGTTGGCGTTGTCCAGCACCCGGTACTGGCTATAGTTCTCCACTTCCTGGCACTCGGGTGGATAGTAGCGTGCGCCCGAGTTAGCGCAGTCGCCGTCCGGGCAAACACAATCGGTATCGTCGAGGTTACAGCGTATCAGTTCATACGAGGAGGACCACGCGCTGTACTGTGTGGGGTTGTCGCCATAGAGCGAAACCCGTGCGCCCACCTCGGGCGCGTTGAGCGCGAGAAAGGTTTTCCAGGAGTATTCGTCGATGTCGGTCTGGTTGTTGGCCGCGATGTCCCCGGGTAATTCGTATGCGAGAGCCGGATTCTCCTCGGGTGCGTCCGAGTTGTTGGTATCGCTGCATGCGACGAGTAATGTTGTGAAGAAATAGGCAAGTAGGAAAAGTTTACCTGTTCGGATCATTCTATACTCCATATGTTGTTTTAGTTGTGCACTGCGACAAAGCCGAGCTTTTGGCGCGTTGAAGAAAACGCGATGAGCAGTCTAACACCATATGGTGAGAATCTTGTGACGATTATTACCCAGTCGGCAGTGAATCGTGCAGCAGGTATGACCTACCGGTCCAATTGCAGGTATCGCGCACAGGCGTCGAACAACTCCTGGCCTATCTGGGCGCTGTCCAATGACTCAGCGGGAAAAGTACTGGTCATGACATGTTCAGTAATCACGCTGACGTAAAGCGCAACGAAAAACTGTGCTGCAACCTCCTTGTCGGGATGCCCGATCTCGCCTGCCTTGCTGGCAAACAACTCCCGGGTTTTGTTCAGTAGTTCCTTGCGAACCTGTGCCTCCCGGCTGGCGAACACCGGGTCAGAGAGCGCGCGCTGGTAACAGGCCTTTTGAAACCCTGCCATTTGCTCGGTCAGTTGCAGCGACAGGTCGATTACGTCGGCGAGGACTTCCCTGAGTGAGCGTTCCTGCCAGTGCTGCTCCTGATAGGCCTCTGCAATAGTTGCCCTGCTGCGTTCAGTTGCCGCCGTGTGCAGTGCGTGCAGCAATGCCTCTTTGTCCTTGAAGCGTGTATACACCGTACTGGTTGCCACGCCCGCTCGCTCGGCAATTTTGGCCAGGGTGGTTGACTCGAATCCGACCTCGGCGGCTATTTCATAGCCCGCATTCAAAATGCGCTCCAGTTTCTCCTTGCTGCGCTGCTGTTTGGGAGGCGGGGGACCACCGTGTCGTGGCGAATTGCTGGCTTTGCGTCCGGGTGTTTCGTCCATCGGTCTCTGACCTTACTCGAAAACTGTTGACAAGCCGGAATCTTAATCTAATATAACATGAACCTGAAATCATGTTTACATTAAAAAATGCATAATCAAGAGGACACGATATGGGCCGCTGGACACGTGAGGAAATTGACGAAGCCTTTACCAGGTACCAGGCGATGGGCCTGAAGGCCGCGCGCTCGGGAGACTGGACCTACTGGGGCGATATGTTTACCGAGAACTGCACCTACATTGAGCGCAACCTGGGAGCCTGGGCTGGTCGCGATGCCATCGTGCGCAACATGAGTGCCGTGATGCACCTCAGCGGGAACGAGGAACTGGCTTATGAAAGCCGAGACAACGGTGTGGTATCTGATCCATGGGTGATGTGTAACCAGTATCCCGTGGAAGCGTATGTGATCGACGAAGAGCGCGGCTGGGTCTGGGCGCTGATCTGGAACCGCATGGATGATCCGGGTGACGGCTCCATTCATCAGTCCAACTGCTTCAATCTTTTCAAGTATGCCGGGAATGGGCAGTTTTCCTACGAAGAGGATTTGTATAACCCGCAAGAGTTCCTGGACATGATGGAACAGTGGCTACCGCTATGGAATGCACACAAGGAAAAATCGGACGAGCTACAAAAAGCGATGCAGGAAAGAGCGGAAGCCGCTCGTGAATTCGCAGAAAAAGAGCCACGTCAGGAGGGGCGATAGTATGGGTATGTTCTCGAGGGAAGAAGTGGAAAACGCGTTCTGGGGCTATCACGATGCGCTGAATTTCGCGGCGATGACTACGGACTGGAATGAGTTCGGCAAGGTCCTGCGCCCCGACGCGACAATATACGACGCTGTACTGGGCCGCTTGGGAAAGCGTGAAGGAATTGTTCGTGAGATAAGCAAGGTGATGCACCAGACAGGCGACACGCCCTGGGTGCGGCTGAATCGTTATCCTGTAGAAGACTACTACATCGATGAAGCGCGGGATTGGGTGTGGTCACTGTGGTGGGCGCGCTTCACCGATCCGGGTGACGGCAGTAACCACCAGGCGCGTATGTTCATTCTTTTGAAGTATCACGGCAACGGAATGTTTCATTATGTCGAGACCGTATACAACCCCATCGACCTCGAAAAAAGTATGACTGCATGGAAAGAGTCAAAGGCCGCGTGGGACGCGACAAGTGCTGAAACACTTGCCGTATTGGCGGCTCGCCAGGCGGAGGCCAGGGAAATGGCGCCACTTAAACTGAACGAAACGGACGAGGCTTAGGTGGTGCTTCTGGATGGGCTGTCTGTCGTTATTTCCGGTGTTGGCCCCGGATTGGGACAGGAACTCGCGAGGGCCTGTCTACGTGAGGGAGCGAGGGTTGCCCTGGCCTGTCGTAATCAGGAGTACCTGCAGGCATTGAGTACGGAATTGGGGGCTGATGCAACCCGGCTGGTTACTGTTCCCACGGATATTACCGACCCGGTCCAGTGCAGAAACCTGATTGACAAAACTATTGAGGCTTTCGGTGGTGTGGATGTGCTGTTGAACAGTGCATACAACCCCGGTCCTTATGTCGCCTTCGAGGATGCCGATCTCGATGAATGGCAGGGTCCGTTGGATGTCAATCTGTTGGGCACCATGCGCATCACGCAGAGTGCCCTCCCGGCGTTGAAGGCATCCCGCAATGCGTCGATTGTGAACGTGAACTCGATGATATTTCGCAAGCCACTGGTGAACCAGGGTGCATATGTTGCATCCAAGGGAGCGCTGCTCGGCGCAACCAAATCGCTCGCTGTCGAGTTGGGCAAATACGGCATCCGGGCAAACTCAGTGGTGCTGGGCTGGATGTGGGGTGACCCGGTGGAGCGCAGTCTGCAGGTGGCCGCGGACGCCGGCGGCACCACATTGGAGACGATCAAGAGTGAAGTGGAGAAGAATATCCCGCTGGGCGAGATTCCCGATGATGCGGACTGTGCCAATGCAGTGATCTTCCTGGCCTCACCGATGGCCAGGGTCATTACTGGCGCCAGCCTGGATGTGAATGGCGGTGAATTCATGCCATGACACCAGGCGAGTACTACACATAACAACGAGTCTTCTGACCGGGTAGGTAAAAAATGACCAGAAAAATAAACAGGACGAACCGCATTGCTTTCAGCCTGGCAGTTGGCGCCGTAATTACATCTTTGCCGCTGTCAAAAGCGGCCAGTGAAACGGAACCCGGACAACCTGCGGTCGCGGATACGCGGCAGGGCGGTTCCGGCATGGTGCTTGAGGAAGTCGTGGTCACAGTGTCCAAGCGCAAGGAACTGGTGCAGGATATACCGGCATCGGTGTCCCCTTTATCATCCACGCTAATTCAGGAACTGAACATACTCAACGTCCGGGATATCGCAAACGTGATTCCCAACATCGTTGCGAAAACGCCGGAAAAACTCAGTATTCGGGGTATTGCGGCGGCGGGCTACCAGGGCAGTAACGCGCCACAGCCAGTTGCGCAGCACGTCAACGGACTCTTTATCGCGGAGACCGGCATAGAGTCGCCGTACTACGATCTCTCCTCTATAGAGGTGCTGCGTGGCCCGTCGGGAACGGTGTTTGGACGCAACGCCACAGCAGGAGCTATTGACGTGCGCTGGCAGAAGCCGGAGGACTCCTACTCGGGCTCGATTGACTACCAGGTGCGCGAAACAGAGGACAGTAACACCGGGCAGTTGGTCAGGGGGTACGTCAACGCGCCGCTGTTGGGTAAACAACTGGCGATGCGAGCCGCCTTTGCCTACGATGATATCGAAGCGATGTATGATAGCCTGGCCGCGTCCGGCGGGGACGATCCGAATGCGCGAAAGCGGCAGTGGTATCGCGTCTACCTGGCATCCGCGCCAACCGAGGATATCTCGCTGGGCTTGCGGTATATTTACCAGGAAGACAATCACGATCAGCAGGTCAATTCACAGCCGCTTGAAATCCGTCGGGGCGGCTTACTGGAAGATCTTGGTGTGGTGGGCCTGCCAGTCAACGATGTGGCCAAGGTTAACTCGGGCATTATCGGAAATAACGTGAACAATCCGTTCGGCACCAACGGTGGTTCAAGTTTGCACAGGGTTGATGGCGATGTCACCTGGAATCTCGATAGTGTGCCAGTGCTGGGTGACATCGAACTGTTCCTGATAGCGGGCAGAACGGATAGCGACATCGATATACTGATTGACGCTGACGGTACCGAGGTCGCCATCCTGGATACAATCAACGAGTTTAAACGCAAGCAAACGACTGGTGAGTTTCGCGTTAGTTCTCGCGGAGATGGCGCGCTGAGCTGGATTGCCGGGATGTTCTACTCCGATTTCGATATGGACGTGGACGTCTCTCTACAGGGCATTGCTATTGACAGCGGTTTGGGAATCAACATTGTGGGCGAGTCTCCGCAGTCGACTGACAATGAATCGCGCGCGGCGTTCCTCAGTATGGAATACGATCTTTCCCGGATCATGGATTCGGCCCTCGATGTGGTACTGTTTGGCGGAATACGGGAAAACAAGGACAAGACGAAACTCTCGGGTGATCAGCAACTGTTCGCCCCCACCGCATTTCCGCTGGGGTCGCCGGGAACAGAGATCCCACTCGATCTCGATCTTTCCAAAGGCGAGTTCTCGGGCAGCGAGAACTTCTCCAAAACGACCGGGGAATTTGGCGCCCGCTGGAGTATCAACGAAAGCGTAATGGCCTACGCCAAGTATGCCAACGGTTACAAGGCGGGGAAACTTCAACAGATAGCGGATGGCTCTGCCGGCAAAGTGGAGCCGGAGCAGTTGGACGCGTATGAAATCGGCCTGAAGTCACGCTGGCTGGACAATAGCCTGCAAGTGAATGCCGCTGCGTTCTATTACGACTACAAGGATTTGCAGGTAACCCAGCTCATCGAAGCACTGCCGCTGGTGGAAAATGCGGCCGATGCAACCATAGAGGGCCTCGAGATCGATCTGCAGTATATTCCCATTGAAAACATGACATTGATGGCCTCACTGGGCTACATGAATACGGAGTTCGACAGTTTCTGTTCACAGGATCCGTACCAGCCGGTGACGGTTGTGGACTCCGGGTGTACAGCGGACAAGCCCCAGGATCTCTCCGGCAATGAACTGTCGGACGCGCCCAAGTGGAGCAGTAGCCTGGTGGCGCAGTACAGTGTGCCGCTGAATGACTTGGGTCAGGTGCTGTTCACTGCGCAGACCAGCTATCGCGATGATTTCTATCGGCGCCCGCAGAACCTCGAGATTGACAAGGTGGACTCCTACTTTATAACGGACCTGAGAGCGCTGTGGAGTAGCCGCGAGGGGCGTTACCAAGTTGAGTTTTTTGTGGAAAATGTGGCTGACAAGGATGACGTCTTCCTCTCCAGCGTGACGTTGAGCAGTCCTGGTACCATGAGCCTGCTGGACTATGTGCCGGGTCGACGTTACGGTGCGGTGGTTAGAATGAATTTCTTCTAGCCCAGATCCTGTGCGGCGCTTGCGCCGCCTTTTTCCATAACCCAAGAGTGAATATGCAGTATGAAGTTTGTGATTCCGATGGCGTTCAGCCAGATAGAGGAGATTTTGCCACTGGCGCAGGCTGCCGATAAATATGGCTGGGACGCGATAGCATTCTCGGACCACATTGTTCACCCCGAGACGATCAATACCGCTTACCCCTACACGGAAACCGGTGAGCGGCGCTGGGAGGCGTTTTCGGACTGGCCCGATCCCTGGGTAGCGATTGGCGCTTGTGCTGCGGTCACCAAGCGCCTGCGCTTCACCAACAATGTATTCGTATTGCCGATTCGCAACCCCTTCCAGGTGGCTAAGGCGGTCAGCACTGCGGCAGCGCTTTCCGGTAACCGGGTTACCCTGACAATTGGCGTGGGCTGGAGCAAGGACGAGTATCAGTTGATGGAGCAGGATTTTCACACGCGCGGCAAACGCTGCGACGAAATACTGGAAATTCTACCGCTGTTGTGGTCCGGCGAGATGGTGGAGTACCACGGCAATCACTATGACTTCGACCGCCTTGAGATGAATCCCGCACCATCTGCGCCGATACCTGTCTGGGTGGGAGGGATATCGGACGCGGCGCACCGGCGTGCAGCGCGGCTCGGCGATGGTTGGCTTAGCGACTTGCAATCCACGGACGACATCCTGGAAACCGTCGCGGCCATTCAAGACTATCGCAGTGAGTACGGCAGGAGTCACCTGCCCTTTGACGTGATGGCGTCCGCGAACGATGCCTGGGACCTGCAGGGTTACAGGCGATTGCAGGCCGGCGGTGTGAGCCACCTGCTGACCATGCCCTGGGTTTTTTACCACGGTGAAAACCCCTCACTGGAACAGAAGATCGATGGTATCCGGCAGTTCGCCGCGGACATCATCTCGCACTTCCGATAGGAGTTCCGAGTGGCCTGCAGCTTTCAGGAGAACGTGGCGATAGTGACCGGCGGTGCGCGGGGCATTGGTGAAGCCACTGCGCGCTTGCTGGTCGAGCGCGAAGCCCGGGTCGTGATTGCGGATGTGCTGGAACCGGAGGGAACGGCGCTGGCTGCGGAACTGGGCGACCGCGCCATTTTCCGGAAGATGGATGTCGGTGTGCAGTCAGACTGGGAAGAAACAGTGCGTGTCGCCCGCGATTTCGGTGTGCTCTCCGTGCTGGTAAATAATGCTGCTATCCTGATCCAGGCCAATATCCTCGAAATGTCCGAAGAGCAGTTTGTATCTAGCTTCAGAGTCAACCAGTTGGGCGTGTTTCTCGGTATGCGTGCCGTGTTTCCCGCGCTGAAGGAGGCGGGTGGCGGTGCAATCGTCAATGTTTCCTCGATTGATGGCCTGCAGTCGATGAATAGCCTTACCGCATATTCCGCCACCAAATGGGCGGTGCGGGGCATGACCAAGGCAGCCGCGATTGAAATGGGCAAGTACGGTATAAGGGTGAACAGCGTTCATCCCGGCGGTATCTACACTCCCATGCACGCCTCCGAGCTGATATCGGTAGAGGAGGCAAGCTCTTTCTATATGGACTCGGCATTGTCGCGTGTTGGTATGCCTGAGGAAATCGCCCGCATGATCGCCTTCGTGGCGAGTGAGGAAGCGAGTTTCAGTACCGGTGCCGAATTTATCGCTGACGGCGGTACCAGCGCTGGGAAATTCAATCGAATAGCACCACAACTGTAGGCAGTTCACGCGTACATCCCAGATTGTCTACCATGATACTGACAAGGTAATCACATGAGCATTCAACACTTCTCCCACCTCGGTATTTGCGTGTCCAGTCTGGAGCGCTCTATTGCGTTCTATACCCGGGTGCTTGGCTTCGTGGAAGTTTCCAGCACCGCCGTGGGTGCTGAGGTCGGCCCCCTGATTGAAGTGGAGGCGCCGGAAATCCGGCTTCGTTCCCACTTTCTTGAGCGAGACCGTATGCGCATCGAGTTGATGGAATTCGATGCTCCGCCCCCGCTGGGCAATGGCGATAGGGGCGATTTCAATAGACTCGGCCTGACGCACCTGGCCCTGCGCGTGTCGCACCTGGATGAAGCGCTTGCGAGGGTCGCCGAGTGGCATGGTGAGGTACTGGAGCACACCCGCGTCGGCCAGGCAGGCATGGGGGTTGAGCTGATCTACATCACTGACCCCGATGGGGTGAGAATCGAGCTTATCCAGCTGCCGGGTGATCCCTCCATGGCTCCGGGGGAGCCTGTTCAGGGGGCGGCGGGCTAGAACCGTCGAGCGGAGAGGGAGGCCAGGCTAATCGACCTCGACAGTGGCCAGCACGCCGGCTATTTCATCGAGAATGCGCGGGTCGTCGATGGTGGCGGGCATTGGGTAGGGATCCCCGTCGGCGATTTTGCGCATGGTGCCGCGCAACACCTTTCCCGAACGCGTTTTCGGCAGGCGTTTTACCACGCGCAAGACCTTGAAACTCGCCACCGCGCCGATGTCGTGTCGGATCATCGCAATCACTTCTTTTTCCAACTGCTCCTCTGATATTTCCGCGCCTGCTTTGAGTACCGCAAGGCCCACCGGAACCTGCCCCTTGATCGCTGACTTCACTCCCAGCACCGCGCACTCGGCAACTGCCTGGTGATTGGAAATGACCTCTTCCATTCCGCCGGTCGATAAGCGGTGCCCGGCGACATTCATCACATCGTCGAGGCGGCTCATTACGTGGACATAGCCGTCTTCATCGATCAATCCGGCATCGGCGGTTGCATAGTAGCCGGGAAACTCTGACAGGTAGGAATCAATAAACCGCTGGTCGTCCCGCCACAGGGTTTGCAGGCAGCCGGGCGGCAGCGGCAGTTTGATTGCCAGGGCGCCTGTTTTGCCCGCAGGTACGGTGTTCGCGTGTTCGTCCAGCACCCGGATATCAAAGCCCGGCACCGGTACCGTGGCGCTGCCGTATTTTACCGGCAGCAGGCCGAGCCCCAGTGGGTTTGCCGCCTGCGGCCACCCGGTTTCGGTTTGCCACCAGTGGTCGATTACCGGCACGGCAAGCTGCTGCTCCGCCCACTGCAGGGTGTCCGGGTCGGCGCGCTCCCCGGCCAGGAACAGTGCCCGCAGGCACGAAATGTCATAGTTTTTCAGCAGTTCGCCGTTCGGATCCTCTTTCTTGATGACGCGGAATGCGGTCGGTGCGGTAAAGAATGTCTTTACCCGGTGCTGTTCAATGACGCGCCAGAATACGCCGGCGTCCGGTGTTCCCACCGGCTTGCCCTCGAACAGGATGGTGGTGTTGCCATTCAGTAACGGTGCGTAAACGATGTAGGAGTGGCCCACCACCCAGCCGACATCCGACGCGGCCCAATACACTTCACCGGCCCGGGTGCCGTAGATGTTTTCCATCGACCATTTCAGCGCAACCATATGGCCGCCGTTGTCACGCACCACGCCCTTCGGTACGCCGGTAGTACCCGAGGTATACAGGATATACAGCGGGTCGGTCGCGGCCACCGGAACGCAGTCCGCGGGCTCGGCACGGTCCACCGCCTGCTGCCAGTCCAGGTCACGGTCATCCTTCATCCGGATGCTGCTGCCCTCGCGCTGAAACACCACGCAACGCTCCGGCTTGCTCCTGGCAAGGGTAATTGCCTCATCCAGCAAAGGCTTGTAGTCGACCACCCTGCCGGGTTCTATCCCGTGCGAGGCGGACAGAATGACTTTGGGCGCTGCGTCATTGATGCGCTTGGCCAGTTCCTCCGCAGCGAAACCGCCAAACACGACCGAGTGGATGGCGCCGATTCTGGCACAGGCCAGCATCGCTATGGCCGTTTCAGGGATCATCGGCATGTAGATCACGACCCGGTCGCCCTTCGTTACCTGCAGGCTGGCCAGTACTCCGGCAAAGCGGGCGACCTCTGATTGCAGCTCGCTGAAGCTGTAGGTGCGAATGCTGTCAGTAACCGGGCTGTCGTAAATCAGCGCCGGCTGTGCGCCGCGACCTTCGTCCACGTGGCGGTCGACACAGTTATAGCAGGTGTTGGTTTCAGCCCCGGGAAACCAGCGGTAGAACGGCGGCTGGGAGGTATCCAGCACCTGCGTCCACGGTTTGCTCCAGACGATTGCGTTGGCCGCCTTTGCCCAGAAGCCTTCGGGGTCAGCTTGCCACTCCTGCCAGCTTTGTTGGTAAGTCGCCATTCAGCTCCCTTTCCCGTTTATTGGCTGCGTGCAAAAAAAACTGATCTGACGCCTGATTGGTCGCGTATACGAGTCTAGTTGAAAAACTATGCGCACCGGTAGCAGCAATAATGCCGGACACCCATCTCACAGAGAGAACAATACTATGAAAGCAGCCCTGATGGAGAGTGTTCCGGCGATGCCGCTGGCGATATCCGATGACGCCCGAAGAGTGAGAGAGGCGCTTGTCGATCGCGGTTTGGAGACACCGCTGTTGAATACCGGCCTGAGTCGAGACCAGAAATACCAGCGCATCAGGGAGTCATTTGCGGATATTGCGCGCACGCTGGGCCTGGACCTGTCCGATGACAGCCTTTGCGAGACGCCCCACCGGATTGCGAAAATGTACGTGGATGAGATTTTCTCGGGCCTTGATTACTCGCATTTCCCGAAGGCGACGGCCATCGAGAACAAAATGGCGGTGGATGAGATGGTCAGGGTGCGCGACATCTCGGTAATCAGCACCTGCGAGCACCATTTCATTACCATCGACGGCGTCGCGCATGTCGCGTATATCCCCGCCGGCAAGATTATCGGCCTGTCGAAAATAAACCGTATCGTGCGTTTCTTCGCGCAACGGCCCCAGGTGCAGGAGCGGATGACGCAACAAGTACTGGTGGCACTGCAGACGCTGCTGGGCACGGAGGACGTTGCGGTGACGATCAACGCGACGCATTATTGCGTGAAAGCCCGCGGGGTGATGGACGCCAATTCCACCACCAGGACCTGCGCGCTCGGCGGGAGGTTCAAAACAGATCCGCTGACGCGGGCGGAGTACAACGCCTGAAAGGTCGCGATGAAGGCCAGGTCCTGCGCAGGCCCCACTGGTCGGGAGGCCGTCACTTCACTGGAAAACCCGACGTAGGTATGTGGTATACGCTCCTTAACGCGATGATGTTCAATGTTACCTGGTTGATCATCGTCACCACGGAGTCATCGCTGCTGGCGCCGGCAATGGTGGCGCTGCATTTGCTGGTTCACTTCGCCGTGATGGGCAAGGGCCGTGTCGAGTTGCGTTTAATCGCGCAGGTAACGCTGTTGGGCGTGGCACTCGACCAGCTTCTGTTTCACTTCGAGGTGTTTCTCGTGTCCGGGCGGGCGGCGCTGCCGCCGCTCTGGCTCACCTGTCTCTGGCCGGTGCTGGCGACGACACTGATGCATGCATTTTCCGGCTTGCAGAACCGTCATGTATTCGCAGCCCTGCTGGGCGCGATTGGTGGAGCCGCCTCTTTCGTGGCCGGAACACGCCTGACCGCCGTATCGTTCGAGTCCACCCTGTGGGGCCCTTTCATCATCGCCGTGCTCTGGGCCGTGCTGTTCCCCGTGTTGCTGCAACTGCCGAGGGTGAACACTGGCGTAAAATAGCGATGGCTATCCGCGCTGTTCTGTAGGAGGCTTGCAATCGTAAGCGGCGCTGGGGTCATCGCGGGGAGGGTGGCAATGAAAAACAACGGGTTACCGGCATACGTGAGATGCGCCCTCGCATTACTTGGTGCGATGCTGCTCTGCGGATGTCTGGGTTTTCCTGAATCGGTGACGCCGGTGCAGGGGTTCGACAGTGACCGCTACCTCGGCAAATGGTATGAGATAGCGCGCCTGGACCACTCGTTTGAACGGGGCCTCGACCGCGTCACAGCCGAGTATACATTGCGCGAGGATGGCGGGCTGCGGGTGGTGAACAGGGGCTTCCTGACGGAGGAGAACCGTTGGAAGCAATCCGTGGGAAGAGCGTACTTTGTGAGCAGCAGCGATCAGGGGTACTTGAAAGTCAGTTTTTTCCGCCCGTTTTACTCGTCCTATGTGGTCTTCGAACTGGATAAAAAGGGCTATCAGTACGCGTTCGTATCCGGACCGAACACCGCCTATCTCTGGTTGCTGTCGCGCACACCGCAGGTCGATCCGGGTCTGATAGAGCATTTTGTCTCCCGAGCGTCCAGTCTGGGGTTCGATACCAGCGAACTGATATACCCGCAGCACCAGGGCGTCGGGGCCAGCCCGCCCACAGGCCCCTAGACCACCAGCGACTCACCAAAACTTTCCGCGTAGCACTGCTGCGCAACGGTCCGCCGGGTAATGGGGCCGTGGCCCTTGCCAACCGGATAGCCGAGCGGAACGACAGCGCAGGTATACCAGTCCTGCGGGATGGCGAGGATCTCCTTCATTGCGGCTTCTTCGCGACAGAGCAGGGTTGTCAGGGTGCAGCCGATCCCCTCACTGACGCAGGCCAGCAGGGTGTTCTGTATCGCCGGGTAGACCGAGCCGCCGCCGACGACAGAGGGGCGGTCGAGGTCGCTGTCGGTGATCGCCATCAGTTGCGGATTGAAGCAGTAGACCAGCAGTACCGGCGCGGCCCCGAAGTGGCCGGCCAGATAGTCCCCGGCGGCGAGGGTTCGTTCCTGTTTGGCGAGTGCTTCGCCCGACAGTCGGGACAGTCCCCGCCGGTAAAGCGCCGCGTACTGCGCCCACTGGGCCTGGTACAACTCCGCTATGCGCTGCTTGCGGGCGCCTTCCCGGACGACAACAACGCGCCAGGGTTGCGTGTTGCCGCCGCTGGGCGCCCAGGTGCCGGCCTCGAGGATTCTTTCCAGTACCTCCGGCGGGATCGGGTCTGTACGCAGGCGGCGAACCGCTCGCTGGGTGCTCATCGCGTCGTACATGGAGGTGGATGGATTCGGCATCTCAAGGCTACCTCTATAGCGGGCTGCAGTGCTGGCACGGTATCCCAGATTGGGGCTACACTCCAACCCGTACAAGCCGCGCGTGCGGGTGTAGAACAGAGTAAAGGCAATACATGTCGGTGGAAGACGAGCTACTGGAGAAAGCGGCAACCCTCGCCAGACAATTCGCTGAAAGGGCGGATGAAATCGAGAAAGCGCGCTGCATCCCGGCGGATATCGCGCAACAGATGGGCCGGGCCGGTTTCTACCGTATGGGTGTACCGCAACGACTGGGCGGACTGGAATCACCACCGGCACTGAATTCACGGGTGCTCGAAATCCTGGCCCGGGGGGAGGCCTCCTGCGCCTGGGTTGCCTTTATTGGCGCCACCTCGAGTACCTCTTTGTCAGGGCTTCCGGAAGCGGCGGCCCGCGCTGTGTTTTGTGACCCGGCTATGTTGATCACGGGCGTCTATGCACCGACTGGCCGCGCCGAGAAAGTCGCGGGCGGCTTTCGGGTTTCCGGCAGATGGCAGTGGGGCTCGGGCAGCCAGAATGCCGCCTGGGTCCTGGGCGGGTGCATGTTCACCGAGAACGGCGAGCCGATGCGTGACCGCGACGGCGCACCGCGCACCCACATGGTCCTCATGCCGCATTCGGAGGTACAGTTTCTGGACACCTGGCATGTCAGCGGCCTGTGTGGGAGCGGAAGTCTCGATTACCAGGTCGAGGACCTGTTCGTGCCCGAGGAGCACGTTGTGGGCTATCTCGACGAGGACAGAGAGCCGCCGGGGCCGCTCTATGCGTTCCCGGGCTTCACCTTTTTAGCACTGGGGATCGGTGCCGTTTGCATGGGGATCGCCCGCGCGGCAATCGATGAACTGGTGGCGCTGGCCGCATCCAAAAAGCGTGTCGGCTCGAGGAAGACCGTTGCCGAACAACAGGTATCGCAGATTGCGCTGGCCCGGGCGGAGGCAGACCTGCGCAGTGCGCGCCTGTTCTACTACGACACGCTGCAGGATCTGTGGCGCGCCGCAACGGATGGGCAAGCCTTTCTTGTGGAGCAGCGCCGGGACCTGCGGCTTGCGACCACCAATGCGGTGCTGCGCTCGGTGGGTGTCGTTGATGCGATGTACGGTCTTGGCGGCGGCAGCGCCGTCTACAGCAGTTCACGCCTGCAGCGTTGTTTCCGTGACATTCATGTGGCGAAGACGCACATCATGGTGTCGCAACAAACGCTGGAAACGGTTGGCGCTCACTTTTTCGGCCTGGAGCCGAATGTGTCGGCACTTTGAGCCAGCAAGCCGGGGAGAACCGCAGCTAACTGGCGCCAGCCTGTATCCCGCATAAGGCCCCGGCGGGGTACCTTTCATCGGCGGATTTCACATGCAGTCCGGCCAGCTGGGACGAGTCTCGGGTACATTCGCATTTTCGCCATGTAAAGTGGCAGGCCCGGTCATTGTGTCTGGCCCATGGTGTGCCTAGCATTTGGCAGAGGACAGACAGGATCTGAACATGACAGACGTACTTGACTATCCCGCCTTTGATGCGGACAACCATTACTACGAGGCGCAGGACGCCTTTACCCGGCACCTGCCCCAGGCAATGCGCTCGCGGTGCGTGCAGTGGGTGACCATCGATGGCCGGCAGCATCACCTGGTGGGCGGCAAACTGGCCCGGGCGGTCAAGAACCCGACCTGGAATCCCATCTCGCTGCCCGGGTCTATCGCGCCCTATCTGCACGGCAAGCAGCTGACGGAGGACGATATTGCGCGGATGAAGGCGCACGAGCCGCTCCCGGAGTATTACCTGAACAGCGCCGCTCGCTTGCCGATCCTGGAGCAGCAGGGCCTGGAAGCCGCGTGGTTGTTCCCCACCCTGGGCGTTCTTTACGAGGAACTGCTGAAGCATGACACAGAGGCGGTGAAAACACAGTTCACCGCATTCAATCGCTGGCTGGATGAGGACTGGGGCTGCAATTACCGGGACAAGATTTTTGCCGCACCGTATATTTCCCTGTGCGATGTCGATTGGGCCTGTCAGGAATTGGAGTGGGCGCTGCAGCGCGGAGCGCGCGTCGTGTGCATGCGCCCCGCCGCGATCACCCTGGCGGACGGCAGCACCCGCTCGCCGGCCGATCCCCTGTTCGACCCGTTCTGGGCGCGGTTGAACGAGTCGGGTATTGCCCTGGTGGTACACGCGGCGGATTCCGGCTACACCACCCACGGTTATGTGAAGGACGGATTTTCGTCGGATTTCAATGCCGGGGTTTTCTCGCCCAGTATCAAGCACTTCAATATCGAGCGGGCCGCCTACGATTTCCTGATCACGCTGTGTTACGAAAAACTGTTCGAGCGTTTTCCCAATCTGCGCATCGCCTCGGTGGAGAACGGCGCGGAATTCCTGCCGGACCTGTTTCGCAAACTGGGACAGTCGCGGGACCGTTTGCGCGGCTATTACAAAGAGGACCCCGCCGACCTGTTCCGTCATCACGTGTGGATCAACCCTTTCTGGGAGGACGATGTGAACGAGGTGGCGCACCACATGGGGGTCGACCGCGTCATCTTCGGCTCGGACTGGCCGCACATCGAGGGAATGCCCACCCCGCTGGATTACGTGGTGGAACTGGAGAAATTCAACGACTGGGAAAAACAGCTTATCCTGCGAGACAACGCGCGGTTTTTGAATACGCCACAGCCAACTGCATAGCTTGTAGCGCCGCTCGGGCTCGTATGGAGTACCGCCAAACAGGACCGTCATCGTGAGAGCGCGCACGCCCGCAGATAGGGTCAGGTGCTCTAAGCGCACTCCGGGGCGCTGCTCGTTCTTCCCGATGGCATCGCGTTGTTATTTCCATTTTTTATATTCAAAAACGCCGTATATAAAAAATCTGTTCTTGATCGGATCTTGAAAAATTCTCGGGAAGCCCAAAAAACTTGGTTGCCAGCACCGGGGCAGCTCCTGTGAGTGTCTTCGGTGGGTCGGGTAACTTTGTATTGCTTCTTTGGGAGGATGTAACATGAACGCACTTGATTGGTCTCCGCTGTATCGCAACAGCGTTGGATTCGACCGGCTGATATCGCTGATCGACAACGCGCGCACTGTCGACGCCAACGTTTCCGGGTACCCGCCTTACAATATCGAGGCGATGGATGAAAACAAGTACGCGATAACCCTGGCGGTCGCGGGGTTTGAGCGAGGCGAACTCGATCTTATGGTGGAGAAAAGCGTACTGTATGTGCGCGGGATCAAGGCGCAGAAAGATGAGCGCCATTACGTTCACCAGGGTATCGCGAATCGCGCATTCGAGCGCAAGTTCAATCTTGCGGATCACGTCGATGTTACCGGGGCCGAGCTCAATAACGGCCTGCTTACAATCTATCTGGTCAAGGAAGTGCCGGAGGAGATGAAGCCGCAGAGTATTCCCATCAGCGACGGCGCCACGTTACTCAATCAATCGGGTTCGCAGGGAGCCGGGGAGAACGTTACCAGGGCAGCCTGAAGGCATCTGTAAGCAAGGGACAGACCCGGGTTGCGCGCCAGGAATGTCGCGACGACGTAAGCCGTGGTCTGTCCCTGATGGCAGGGGGATATGTATGACACAGCGGACGCCACTCGTGAGCGTGCGTCGAATCCGCTGTTTATCGTCTCGAGCACGGCTCATTGTACGCCTGCAGAAAAATTAGCAGTGAAGCGGTGCACGTCGATGCTGCGGAAGCGCTAGCAGCCCTTTCGAAAAGCCGGGCGAAGGAAATTATTGACGCGGCGGGAATCGACATGGCCTTGCCAACGTAGTAATTTTGCGATCCGTGAGTGCCATATCGTACTGACGCAGCATAGACTAACATCCAACGCCCGACACAAACGACATCCAACATGCTTGAAATCAGACCAATGGCGGGCGCACTTGGCGCCGAGATACTCGGGATCGACCTGTCGCAGGAGATGACCGCCGAGCGCGCTGCGCAGATCCGCCAGTTGCTCAATGAGTACGAGGTGATCTTCTTTCGCGACCAGGACATCAGCCCGCGGCACCAGAAAGCGCTGGCCCTGGCGTTCGGGCCGCTGCAGACGCACCCCGCCTACGATACCGTCGAGGACTTCCCCGAAATATCGATACTCGAGAGCACTGCGGAGAAACCGACCCGTATCGAGGCCTGGCACAGCGATATGACCTTTCGCGCGCACCCGCCGATGGGCACGGTGTTGAAGTCTGAGATCATTCCACCCAAGGGCGGGGACACGCTGTGGTCGAGCATGACGGCGGCCTACAACGGGCTCTCGCCACCCATGCAGGCATTCCTGGGACAGCTGACGGCGGTGCACGACTTTGCGCACGGCTTCAAGGAGAGCCTGGCGGCACCGGGCGGCCGGGAGCGGCTGGCGGATGCGGTCGCCGCCAACCCGCCGGTTCGGCACCCCGTTATTCGCGTACATCCCGAGACGCGCAAAAAGGTTATTTTCGTGAATTCCCTGTTCACCACGCACATTGAAGGCCTGGCTGCGGCGGAAAGCGATGCGCTGCTGGCCTTTTTGTTCCGCCACGTCACCGTGCCGGAGTTCACCTGCCGCTTTCAGTGGCGGGTCAACTCGATCGCGATCTGGGACAACCGCAGCACCCAGCACAAGCCCGTGAACGACTACTTCCCCGCCCACCGGCGCCTGCACCGGATCACGATCGACGGCGACAGGCCTTACTGAGCGCGGTTGACGAATACCTCCCCGGCCCGGATACGGGCGATGTAGTCATTGATGTCGCGCTTCACTTCCGGTGCTAATTGAGTCATCCGATCGAACACAGGTATAGGTGGTGGCGCCTTCCAGCATTCCTCGTCAGGGCGGTCAAGACCGATCGCATCGATGCTGCTCAACTGGCCCAGTTTTATGCCAGCGATCTGCTCACCATCGTACAGGCGCCGGAGTTGGAGGTGGAACAGGACCGGGATCTGCTGCGTTCCCGGCAGCGTCTGATGCATCAGCGGGAACAAGTACGCCGGCATCTGCAGGCGATCCTGCGCCGCAATGGGCTGCATTACAAAGCCGAGACCCAGCACACAAGCCACTGGGCGAAAGTACACAACAGTTGGCTGGAACGAACGATTGCCGCGCAACCGGGCAGTCTCAAGGCCAACCTGGAACTCCAGTATCGCCGGTTACAGGATATCAATCGGTCACTGGCTGAGTATAACCAGCAGATCGAGGCACTGGCTCAAACGGAACGCTATCAGAAGCCGGTGCAGGCGCTGACCTGCTACAAGGGGATCAAGACGATCTTCGCACTCACCATGATTACGGAGATCGGCGATATCCAGCGCTTTCTCCACCCGCGGCAACTCGTGTCATGGATTGGTATGGATATCCGAGAATACTCGTCCAGAGGGAAACACAACCGATTCGGTATCACCAAGCACGGTAATTGACACCTAACGAGACTGTAGAAATACAGCTTTGTCAGTACGCACTTTTGTCACAGATAATACTCCAGACGCACTGTTCAATTTATCACCAAAACCTTTAACATAATCACCCACAATACGCAGTATGGGTGGTGTCCTGTGGATATCCCTGTCGGCTTATCCGCTAGCTCCGTACCTCATCAGCTTCTCTATGTGATGCACCAGGCAATACAATCGCCACTGGCCCTGTACCTTGTTCTTACCGCGTAACGTGAAGCGATCCAGCCCCTTGTTTGTGCCGATATTGGCAAATACCGGTTCCACCACCGACATGCGGTGGCTGTAATAGTGCTTTCCAACTGCGCTATCGACACGCCGCATCATCCATTCGGTGGCGGATCGCCCCGTCGACACCGTGAACGACACCTGCCGCCCATGGCCCTCGCGCGTATTCGCCGATGCCGGGTTGCGCATGCAGTCGTGCTTCAGCGTGCAGCGGCGACAGTCAGTCAACTTCCCTTCGAACGCGAGTTTGGAACGGCCGGGGCCATGGGTGGACTCCTGGCATAGCCACATCGTATTGCCGGCGGGGCAGACGCAGGTTTTTGTTCCAGCGTTGAAAGTGAACTCACTCGCCAAGAACACCGCCTTGATACCCTTCACCTTGTCCTGGTGACGCTTGCCATGTTTTGTTTTCTGGCCACGGAACTTAGGGTCGCGCGAGCGGAACTGCTGGTCGGGAATGTAGGTATTGATGCCCGCGTCTTTCAGGTAGGCATTGTTGTCCTCGTTCGCGTAACCGGTGTCCGCGGTGACCACGATACCACTGGCGTACACATCTTCACTGATGCCGGTGCGTTGATAGCGCTCCCTGAGTGATTCCAGCACAGGCTTCAGCGTGTGGTGTTCCTGGCCTTCGCTAAACGCCTGCGCATCCACGATGACCTGGTGCTTCCTGGCCACGGTCGCAATCCCGTTGTAGCCCTGTATCGTGCCCTTGCTGGTCGTCATCTTCGCCGACTCATTGTCGGTGAGGTTGCTTTTGACTTCCTTCGACCGTTTACCCTGCCCCATCCGTGGGGCTGCTGTCTTTAGGAACTGGTCGATCTTGTTAAAGCGCCTGTCCAACGCGGCGACTGTCTTCTCCAATCGCTCCTTGCGCTCGCGCTCCCGGGGTTTGCGTTTATCCAGCTGCTTGTGTTGCTTCATGCAGTGGCGGATCCGCTTCTGGATCTTCTCGCGCTTCTGCCGGAACTCGGCCAGCGTGCCGGAGTGTTCCTTGGCGGCGTTGGAGGACATTTTGCAGCGGGGCGGCCATCCGCCATCGATGGCCAGCAGTTCGTGTCTCAGCAGGCCTTGTTCATCACACACTAGCAGGACCTGTTCGAAGACAGATTCAATCGCATCGGGATAGGCACTGATGAAGTTGGCGATGCTGGTCCAATGCGGCACGCCCGCCCGTATCGTTCTTGAATTTCTTGTGGAAGGCCCACAGGTCAATACTGTTATCGATCAGGTGGTGCAGAGTGAGTGCGAATGGATCAAGGGTAAGCTGTTCTTCGAAGTTGATGACGCCCATGGTGCTCTGGTCGTAATTGTAGGGTTTGAAATTAGGCATGTGACCACTCCGCTGGTGATGCCGAATTTTAGCAGAAAACGCTGTATTTTAAGAGTTTTTATACAGCCTCAACGCTTCAAGCAGGGGTAGCCGTTAGGCTGTCCCGGCGCGTAGCGCCCTTGCTGCCTTGGCTTGTTATGTTTACTACTCACGGGACACCCAATAGTCAGGGCGACGGTGAAGATGAGCGATTGCCACGATTACAATCTCATCTTGCTCCGGAGCATAATGATAGATTATTCCGTACGGAAACCTAGCTATAAGGCAACGTCGAGTCTCTGGACTGAACTGCTGATAGGCGACAGGAAACTGGCGTATACGAGCAATCGAGCGGAGCACTTCACCACGAAACCTGTCTCCGAGCCCTGCTTGTTCTGATTCGTAGTGGGATTCCGCTTCTTCAAACTCGATCTGAGCGAGTTTGAGGAGCTTTACTTCCACCTCAGGAAGTCTTGAAGGCGTCAGCTAGAGGAATGGCCGTCTCTTGGCCGCTTTTGTAGGCAGACAACCTGGCTTCGGCTTCAGAAGCCCAAATACCGTCAAGTTCAGCATCAGGCTTATCTAAGCTTAAAAGAATTTGCTCGGCAACCACCGCGCGCTCTTGAGCAGGAAGCTCAAGCGCTTGATCTATAAGTACTTTTGCGGCATCTGACATAAACTTACACTCATCCAATGAGACTCATAGGCCATGGTATCCCTGCGAGCTATCCGAGTAAACATAACGCCTGCGGCAACGGACGCGCGGTAGCGCGGTCCGGCGACCGAGGCCGATAAAGCGTAGTTGTTTGATCAGCGCTCGACATGAGGGCTTCTTAACGAATGAGATGGACTCCCCCTACCCTGACGGCATCGCAATGTGCCAAAGTGAAGTCGGTGAACAAACACTTACAGGTAGGAGGAGTCGCCATGAATATTACAACCTTGGGTATCGATTTGGCCAAGAATAACTTCAGTGTAGTGGGCATGAACGAGCACGGCAAAGTGCTTTTGCGCAAAAGCCTGACCCGCAGCAAGCTACTGCCTTTCATCGCCCAATGCCCGCCCTGTCTCATTGGCATGGAAGCCTGTAGCGGCGCGCACTACTGGGGCAGGGAATTTGAAAAGCTGGGGCACCGCGTCGGCATTGTCGCTGCCAAGTTCGTCGAGCCCTATCGTAAGGGTTGCAAGAACGACAATAACGACGCCGAAGCGATCTGCGAAGTCGTCTCCAGGCCCAACATCTGGTTCGTACCGATCAAAACGCCAGACCAACAAGCGGTGCTTTGTATTCACCGGGTACGCCAGGGGCTGATCAGGGACAGGACGGGTTTGATCAATCAACTCCGGGGTCTCCTGTCCGAATTTGGCCTGGTGATGCCCAAGGGCCGGTACTCGGCCCAGGCGCAGATCCCCCGCATTCTGGAAGACGCTGAAAATGGCTTGCCCCACCTGGCACGACACATGATCAACGATCTATGGCAGCGCATTCAACAGACCAACGAACAGGTCCTTTCCTATGATCGAGAACTGGCCCGGGTGGTGCGCGAAGACGAGAACGCCAAACGGCTGATGTCGATTCCAGGTGTAGGTGAGCAAGTGGCCTCCGGGATTGTTGCCAGCGTACCTGATCCCCGTCTTTTCAAGAACAGTCGGCAATTTGCTGCCTGGTTGGGATTGGTCCCCAGGCAATACACGACCGGCGGGCACATACGATTGGGGCGAATTACCAAGCGTGGCGATAAATATTTGCGTATGTGTCTGGTGCACGGCGCACGTGCTGTAGTCGCGAACCTGTGCGATAAGCAGGACAAGGTCAGCTGTTGGGTGCGCGATTTGATACAGCGCAGAGGTTACCTCAGGGCAGTCGTTGCACTGGCGGCCAGGAATGCCCGGCTCATCTGGACACTAATGGTGAAGCAGGAGCCATATCGCGCAATGCCTGCATAGATAGAGGCAGTTCTGGACGCATTTATTTGAACAATGGGATTGATTCACAACAAGTAAGAGGAGGTACCCACCGAGTCCTGCGAAGGCGGTAGATGACAACGAGTCAGACCGAGGAAGCGACAGCCTGTTGCTTGAGGAGATCTTCGAGATCGTCTAACGAATAAGGCACGCTTCCCCAGCGAATACTCATCTTGGTCCGGGCATTGAATGCTCAACAGTAGACCGAATGTAGAGGTGCAGTCTCATACTTGAAGTCAGAAACAGCCCTAGCTTGACACTGGGGGGAGTCCATGTAGCTTCAAGCAGGGGCGCCGGTTACGGCGTCCCGGCGCGAAGCGCCCTTGCTGCCTTGACTTGTTATGGATGCCTGGCTGGTACATGTTTTGTAGTATAGTGGCTGCGGAGGTAGTAAAGATGACGACAGCACAACTTGAAACCGTTAGAACCGAGGCTTTAGCGCTGTCTGAGACCGAGCGCGCACGCTTGGCCAGTGACTTAGTGGCGAGTTTGGATGGTCCCGCCGATCCCGGCCTTGCCGATGCCTGGGACCTAGAGATTTGCAAAAGAATCAATGAGATAGAGGCCGACCCATCTCTGACTTTGGATCCTGAGCTAGTACTAACACAAGCGAGGCAGCGCCTACAAGGCAAATGAAACTGGTAAAGATAGGCAAGGAAGCCGCCGAGGAATTTGAAGAAGCCGCAGCCTGGTACGAGGCCGAGCAAGAGGGACTGGGTGGGCGGTTTATCGATTCCTTTGAGCATGCACTTCAACTTCTGGCTGAAAAGAATCCGCCGCTTACCCCTGTAGATGGAGAAGCGGGATTGAAAGGAGCCCGAAAATTAATTCTGCACAAATTCCCCTTCTCCTTGATCGTACATGAGTTGCCTGAATCGATAGTAGTCGTTGCGCTCGCTCATCATTCCCGGAAGCCAGGGTACTGGCGGTCGAGGAAGGCTCCATAACGCTCACAGCAACGGCGGCCGGTACGGCCGTGATCTTCACCCGATAAAACGGACACGTGTTTACGCTGCCTTTCTTTCATAGTTCATCGGGCTCATGTACCCGATACCTGAGTGTATTCGATCTTGATTGTAGAACCCGTTGATATAGGACGCCAACGCTGTCTGCATATCTTTCTTACTCTTGAATCTTCTACCCCGTATTAGCTCACACTTCAGGCTGTGATAGAACGACTCCATATGTGCATTGTCGGTACAGAATCCCAATCGGTTGTAGCTGCGCCTCAGTCCATGCTTCTCCAGTTCCGCCTGTACAGCATAGGCCATGAACTCAATGCCGCGATCGGTGTGGAAGATCAACCCGGGTCTCGGCTTGCGTCTGGCAATGACCCGTTTCATAACCTGCAATACATCGTCAGCTTTGCGCTGGTCACTTAATGACCAACCCAGTATTCGGCGCGAGTAAAGGTCCATGATTGTAATGAGATGTTTGTACTCACCACCCACTTTGACATAAGTAAGGTCAGCGACCCACTGCTGATCACACTGCGTGGGCATGAGGTGCTGTAGCCTCAGGTTCTCACCTGATTGCTGGAAGCGCTTGAGCGCCGGGCTACGCCGCGTCACGGTCACGACTCTGCCCTTCAAGCCATTCAACCTCATCAGGCGGGCCACGCGCTTCTCCCCGACCTGAATACCCTGGTCTTTCAAAGCACGATAAACCCGTGGGCTGCCATAGACGTTACGACTCTTGGCGTGGATCGACACGATATTATCAAGCAGGGCAATATCGCTTTGCGCCCGCCGGCTCGGTTTGCGCTTCAGCCAGTCGTAGTAGCCGCTTCGGGATACCCGGAGCCAGTTGCAAAGGTATCTGACACCTAGTTCTGATCCGAACTTTTGGATGAATCCAAATCGTTCTGATGTTGTTCCGCCAGATACCGTTGCCACTTTTTAGAAGGTCATTCTCCTTCTTCAGGCGTGCATTCTCGTTCTCGAGCTTTCGAAGGCGATCCAATTCCTTCTTCTCCTTTGCCAAATCAGTGAGCTTCTTACCCTTCTTCGACACTATCGTTCCTTCTCTGAACTCCTTCCGCCATCGGGATAGCATGAAGGGGTGAATATCCAGCGCGGCTGCGACATCTTTTACTTTTACGTCCTCCAGGTGGGAAAGGGCTACTGCCTTCACCTTGAATTCATTGCTGTATTGCCAGGTCTTTCTGGGCTGTGTGTATCTCGGCATCTTCGGACTCCTCGTTAGGTTGAGGTGTCCGTTCTAACGGGGGAAGTTCAGCGTCACATTTCACGTGCTTGTTAACTGCTGACATTACTTCCATTGCAGCTTGAGGTCTCGATTCTCCTGGGCGCAATCTCTGAGGTAAAGATTGATCAGACTTTGGTAAGGTATGCCTTTTTCCTCAGCCATGCCTTTGAAATAATCAACAGTATCTTCGTCCAAGCGGATGGTGATCTGCTTTTTGAGTTTTTGGGCGTAGGGGTTAGGAGTAGATTTAGAAAAATCGTAGTGTTTACGCATGACGATGCCCTTCATAAATTTCGCGTTCTTGCTTGTCTGCTTTACGTGCAGAAATTATACGAATCGAATTATTCATTCTTATGCAGTGGCAGACCACCAATAATCTTGAGTGGATACTTGTGCCTAAAAGAATAAACCGATCTTCGTCGTCTGAATGATCTGGATCTGCGATTAGTCGTGCAAACTGGTCAGTAAAAATTGATTTAGCTTCATCGAATGACACGCCGTGCTTCCTCTCGTTAGAAGCACTTTTCTTGTCGTCCCACTCAAACACTAAATGTTTCATAGCTCCAATATAACTACATTGTAATTATAGTCAATGGCGGGTTGATTTGGGCAGTTAACGCCACGCATCACCGGAACCCAGGTGCCGACAAGAACGACGTTCAGGAAAGCCCAAAGATTCCAAGTTCCGGTAGACAGTGTTTCGCCTTCCAAATTCATCTGGAACTCAACGTAAGACATACCAATAGCCATCAATAGAAGAATAGCAATTATTAGAACTGGCACTTTCTTCATTTGAGGCCCATTAACGCCACAAGCACCGGCGGCGAAACCGCGCAGCGGTTTTGGTGTCCGCGTGGCTTGACTTGTTATCTTCAAATTCGCACTATCCTCTAGGCGCTTGTGATTTATGTCTGTGGTACCCAACATTTTTTGCTGGCACCCTAATGTAATTTTTAATAGTAGCCTCAGCTTCTTTGCTAATAATTTCAATTCTATTTGCTTCAGCCTGCATTCGAATATATCCACGTAGCATTTTTTCTCGGTAGTGGTAATTGCCTTGCTTCTTTCCTTTCTTAAGAATTTCGCCATATTCTGGTTTTAACAAGTTTCTTAACCTTGAAGAATATTTCTCATATGACAGCGGCTTTTTTTCCTCAAGCTGAGACATGATATTTTTGTATTGTTTATACATGTCTGAAAGGTAGGCGCCCTGCCATTCGTCGGCTGCAGTTGACCAGAGTACCTCTTCATAATCTTGGCTACGTTGATTCACTGCCAGTTCGTATGGCCTTGCAAGTTCAGCTGTTATGCCGACTATTGCTTCATCTAGAGCCGAAAAATAGTCATCCCAAGTGACTTTGTCAGCCATTCTTTCGTTCTCAAAAAGAATCCAAAGCAATTTTTCAACTATTAGATGTACGTAGTATGGATATCCGTCGCTTACCGCTGCCAGGCGGACATAAATATCTCTAGGGATTTCAATGTTAAAAACACTTAGCGCCTGAATTGCAATATCCCATCGGGCATCCCAACTAAGCCTCGGCAGTTCTATCGTCTCTAGCTGGCGGATCGCGGAACGATGGGCTCCCAAAATTTCATTAAGTGTTGCACCCACACCGGTAAAGATGAATTTTAGTTCAATTCTTTTATCCCCCAGCTGTTTGAGAAGATCAGCCAAAAGATCAATCTCTTTTTCACTTGCAATTCGGTCCACCTCGTCTACGACGACTATTGGAACATCTGAGTGTATCGCTGCGACCTCTTTGAGAACTTCTATCGCATCACTAAGCCCGGTTATCCTTGTTGAAAAATCTGTGGGGGATATTTCGCTTTTTAGAGAGTAAGAAAGCCATTTCATTCCAACGGTAGCCTGCTCCGTAACTATTGAACTAGACGACCACTTAGTATTTATCGCTTGCGAGGCAATATTCGCTACTATTGACTTAACCGTAGAATCAGGGGAACAGGAGATATCTAAGTATTCCGCGTCTGAACTTTGCCATTGATTCGCGGCTGTTGCTGCAAGGGAAGATTTTCCAACGCCCCGCTCACCATATATAAAAACATTTCGTCCAGAAGAAAAAAGCGCCTTTTCAATTCTATTAAGCTCGTCAGATCGGCCTATTAGATTTTCAATTGAAAAGACTGGCCTTGCCGGCGAAACAACTTCACTAAGTTTTTTACCAAAGGAGTATTTGTCGTATCCTTTAATCACTTTCGTTGATCCTTCGTTGCTAAGAATTCCGATTTAAGATAACGCCTGCGGCTGGGGCCGGCGAAGCCGGTCCAGCGAACGAAGTGAGCGGCTAGCCCGCACTTGTTATATGGACGGTGCCTACTCGCCAAGCTGCTTCTCCACCACGAAAACCTTGACCCCGCTCATTGAGCATTCTTCGCTCGACGCATCATTTACCGTTATTGTCGTAATGGTCCGTCCGTCTCGCTCTGCAAATGTGATTTCGTGCACCTGGCGGTGCAAGTCCTCGCCGATTTGCTCTGAAGCTAAACGGACAACCTGAGTCTCCGACCAGTTCACAAGCTCGTTGTCGGTCATTCCAGCATTCTTAAGGTGGGTGAAAGCCATCATAGCTGGCCACCTGTCAGAGCTTGTGCAATCTGGGGCCGACCCGAAGCATGCTACAGATAGGAACAAGGCCAATATTGTGAGCTGCGGCTTCAAAATACTAATAGTCCATATAACGCTTCGGTAACCGGCGGCCTGCGGCGCAAGCCGCGTTTAGGCCGTCCGGCGCCGTAGGCGCGTAGTTGACCGATTTGTTATGTGGCCGCATTGAACTTTCCCCCTTCCATGTACCAAGGATGGGTCCACTCAATTACCTCAGCGGAACTGAGCCGACATAGTTTTACAGCACCCATGCCGTAATCAGAGAATACTCCTATTTCCTGCCCCATCTCGGCAAATAGGCCGTTATACTCTGATAGATGTTGTACGAAATCTCTCACCGCGGCTCTAAGTTTCGTCATCTCCTTTGCTACTACCTCGTGCGAAAGCTGCTCTTCTGAAAAATGTGTGAATCCTCTCATTTCTAAGACATAAGAATTCTTTCTTACAGACAGGTCAAATCCCCAGTTAGTAGCCTTGTTCTTCAATAGAAGATGGCCACCTGCTAGAAGGTGCGCCTCAACTTCTGGAATGGAATTTTTCCAATCTCCGTCATTAAGTGTCATGGTCGATGTCATCGAAAGGCCACATAACAGCTAATTATGAGGAACCGGTCTGATAGGCCGATTCCATTTAATTTTTTGTCCATATTCATATTCAAGACCAAATCTTCCCCCTGAACAACAGCTTATATACCTCATCGTTTTCTTTTACGCGAGATATGCGGAATTTCGAACTCGCATAATTCTTCAATTTCGGTCTGCAGACTGTGTGCCGGATTTCTCGAAATCGCAACTGCATCAGCCACTTATATGTTTCGCCGCGCTTGATCAAACTCAGTTCTCTTGAAAAACCGGCTTGATCCCGCCGGACATTCTGATACAGTATTTATTCAGGGCTTCGCTAGTGGACGACATCCGCCCTTCTATCCCATCCGGCTCGCAGAAGTTCATGGACTGCCTTCGTCGCGATTTGCGTGACAAGGGGTATTCCTACCAAACGGAGAAGACCTACGTTCACTGGATCAAGCGCTTTATCTGCTTTCATGGCAAACAGCACCCGGCGAGGATGGGCGCGCCACATATCAATCGCTTTCTCGGCTCCATGGCGCACGACCGGCATTGTTCGCCCGCAACACAGCGTATTGCCCTTAACGCGCTGGTTTACCTGTACCGCAAATTCCTGGGGCTTGACCTTGAGGCACTGGACTTTGAACGATCGCGGCAGCGTCGGCGCCTGCCCGTGGTGCTCACGCACGGCGAGGTGAAGCACATTCTCGCCCACATGCACAACGGCAAGCACAAGCTTATGGTCGAGATGCTCTACGGCTGCGGCCTGCGGTTGAGCGAACTGCTGTCGCTGCGGGTTAAGGATCTCGACTTTGAGGTGTCGACGATCACCGTACGCTCGGGCAAGGGCGACAAGGACCGTGTCACGCTCCTCCCGGACAGCCTCAAGGAACGGCTCCAGGCCCAGGTGCAGAGCACCGCACGCTTACATGAGCGGGACCTGCGCGACGGTTTTGGCGAAGTCTACATGCCCAACGCACTGGCCACGAAGTATCCCAGTGCCGCGCGTGAATTGGGCTGGCAGTTCCTGTTCCCGTCCACAAGCATCGGGCGCGATCCGCGCTCCGGCGTTCTCAGGCGCCACCACCTGCACACCACTACTCTGCGTAAGTCGATCGGGCGAGCACGGCGCGAGGCGGGCATCACCAAGCAGGTGAAGTGCCACACATTTCGCCACAGCTTCGCCACACGGTTACTGCAGCAGGGCTACGATTTGCGCACCATCCAGAAATTGCTGGGTCACAGCGATGTGAGGACCACAGAGATTTACACACATGTACTTGGCCGGGGGGCCATGGGCGTTATCAGTCCTATCGATAGCTGACTGCACTCAATCGCCAAATTTAATGAGATATTTTCATCTATCAATGATGGCCTTTCAAAATCAGAACAAATACAAAATGGTTTGTCCGGTATTACCGACCCAGAAGAGGTGAGAGTTGTTGGTGCTAAGAAAGGGTCTATTGTTGTAGAGCTGGCTGTGGCATACGCGATAGCGAGAACTACCGGGAAAATCATTCTATTTGCACTTCAAGTGGCGGACAAAGTGCTCGGGATTAAGAAGAAAGCAGTAGAAATCAGAGGAATGGAGTTAAAGAATGAGCAAATTGCGGCGCAATTAGAACAGGAACCGGATCACGATCGACGGCGACAGGCCCTACTGAGTGCGGTTGACGAATACCTCCCCGGCCCGGATACGGGCGATGTAGTCATTGATGTCGCGCTTCACTTCCGGCGCGAGAAGATACAGCCCCAGTATGTTGGGAACGGCAATAAGAAATACCATCGCGTCCGAGAAATCCAGCACCGCGGTAAGCTGGATCATGCAGCCGAGCGCGATGAATCCGCAGAACACCACGTTGAATGCCAGTTGTTTCAGCGCGCCCTCTCCCACCAGATAGGTCCAGCCCTTCAGGCCGTAATACGACCAGGCGATACTGGTGGAAAACGCAAACAGCAGCGCCGCGATCGCCAGCGGATAGGGCGCCCAGCTGAAATGGTGAGCGAACGCCGCCGAGGTCAGCGCAATGCCCTCCAGGCCGTCATCCATCAGGCCATTGGGGTAGGCGGTGGTGACAATCACCAGTGAGCTCAGGGTGCAGATCACTACCGTGTCGATAAAGGGCTCCAGCAATGCGACCAGTCCTTCCGAAGCGGGCTGGTTGGTCTGCACCGCCGAATGCGCGATGGAGGCGGACCCTATCCCGGCCTCGTTGGAGAACAGTGCGCGCTGGAAGCCGACGATAATCGCGCCCACCATGCCGCCGGTGGCGCTCTGCATCGTGAAGGCGTTCTCCAGGATCAGGCGGATCGCGCCCGGCACCTGCTCCGCGCTCATGCCGATGATGGTCAGTGCGCAAACGACGTACAGTACCGCCATGAAAGGCACCAGGCGGGCGGCAACCCGCGCGATCGACCGGATACCGCCGATGATCACCAGGCCCACCGTGGTCGCGATCAGCAGGCCGAACAGCCAGCCCTTGTCGGCGAAGAAGCTCTGTTCGCCCCCGGTGATCAGCACGAACTGCACGTAGGCCTGGTTGGACTGGAACATGTTGCCGATGCCGAGGCAGCCGATGACCAGCGACAGCGCGTAAAAGCCGCCGAGTAATTTCCCCCAGCCGGGGGCGCCGCGATCCGCCAGGTAGCGCTCCAGGTAGTACATCGGACCGCCGGACACCGAGCCGTCCGCATTGTGGCGGCGGTATTTCACCCCCAGCGTGCATTCCACCAGTTTGGTGGACATCGCCAGGAAACCCGCAACGATAAGCCAGAACGCGGCGCCGGGGCCGCCGATCACGATGGCGACCGCAACGCCGCCGATATTTCCTATTCCCACCGTGCCGGATATCGCGGTGGCCAGCGCCTGGAAGTGCGAGATTTCACCTTTCGCTTCGGGATTGCGGAAATCGCCGCGCACATGGCGCAACGCGAGGCCCAGGCCACGTACATTGATAAAGCCCATATAGAAAGTGAAAAACAGCGCCGCGCAGGCCAGCCACAGCACAATCAGCGGGAAGGGCTGACCCAGCAGGTTGACCTTGTAAAACACGACACTGGAAAGCACATTTGCCAGCGGCTGTACAAACGCCTCTACCTGCTGGTCAAAGGTTGCGGCGCTGGCGCTGACAGA
>JAUICG010000042.1 GCA_030427485.1 Gammaproteobacteria bacterium | reverse complement strand
ACAAGACCATGGACGAGGCCCGGTACTTTGGAGCCGCGGAAGCCGCGGCTGAAGCGGCGCCCGCCACCCGCGACAATGGTAGCGCCATGGGGCATTGCTGCTGATGCAGCCGGTTGAAGAGACCCGGTAACTGCGCGCTTAACGTAGTGTCTGGCAGGTCAACGCCGGGCTCACCTGACCCCGTAATGCTCCGCCGTCTGGTCCAGCGCCCTGGCCAGCATGGCCACGAGATCATCGATCTCCCTGTGCGAGCAGATCAGCGGTGGCGCGGTGATCATCGCGTCGCCGGTCTGCCGTACCATCAGGCCGGCGCTGTTCGCCTGGTTTCTGCAATACACGGCGCCCTGGGAATCCGGCGCGAGCCGTTCGCGCGAATGTTTATCGCGGACCAGTTCAACAGCGCCGAGCATGCCGAGGCCGCGCACCTCGCCGACGATGCGATGGTCGCGCAGGGTTCGCAGGCGTTCCTGGAAGTACGGGGCAAGTGTGCGCGCAGTTTCCTCTACGATCTTCGTGGTGCGCAGTAGCTTCAATGTTGCGATACCCGCCGCGCACGCGGCCGGATGGCCCGAGTAGGTCAGGCCGTGCGCGAATTCGCCCGCATGGCTGAGGAGGACGTCGGCGACCCTGTCGCCGACCAGGACGCCGCCGAGCGGCTGGTATCCGTTGGTCACCGCCTTGGCGAAGGTCATCAGGTCCGGTTCCAACTCATAGGTCTCGCTGCCGAACCAGCGCCCGGTGCGGCCGAAGCCACAGATCACTTCGTCCATGATCAACAGGATGTCGCGCTCCCGGCAGATGCGCCTGATTTCGGGCCAGTAGGAATCGGGCGGAATAATTACCCCCCCCGCACCCTGCACCGGTTCGGCAATAAACGCGGCGACACGGGCCTCACCCAATTCGTCGATCTTCTGTTCGAGTTCGCTCGCCACCCGCACGCCATAGGCCTGCGGTTCTTCCTCCGCCCCCTCCGCGAACCAGTACGGTTGGCTGATATGGTGTATATAGTCCAGGCCGCGTGTCTGCTCGCGCATAGCACTCATCCCGCCCAGTGACGCCGCCGCAATGGTAGAGCCGTGATAGGCGTTTCTGCGACTGATGACAAGGTTTTTATCGGGCTGGCCCAGCAGCGTGTAGTAGCGGTGCACGAGGCGCAGGTTGGTGTCGTTGGCCTCCGAGCCCGAGTTGGTGAAAAACACGTGGTTGAACTGCGCGGGCGTCACCTCCACCAGGTCGCGGGCCAGGGTCACGGCGGTTTCATTGGCGCACTGGAAAAAATTGTTGTAGTAGGGCATTTCCTGCAGTTGGGCGTAGATCGCGTCCTTGATGCTGCTCTGGCTATAGCCCAGGTTGCAGCACCACAATCCCGACATGCCATCCAGCATCCTGTTGCCCTCGCTGTCGTGGATATAGATATGCTCCGCGCGGGAGATGATGCGCCCGCCCTGCCGGCTGTGCTGGTGCAGGTCCGTGAAGGGGTGCAGGTAGTGCGCCCTGTCCAGTTGGCGCAGTTGTTCTGCATTCAGTGTTGTGGCCATGCAATGTTTCTCCGCGATGGTCCGCGCAGTGGTTCAGTTCGTAAGCTGGCGCATATTGAGGGCCTGAGAGGCAGAGATACGGTCTGGACCGTGTGGCGACAGGACGTCGCCACCCGAGCCTGCACATGGATGTGCGCTTGTTGGCGCGTCCAGATCGTATCTCTGCCTCTCAGGCTCGTGCAGCCATAAGCCACTACCACGGTCTGTTTATCTGCTCAGGATAGTCCGCTATTGTGGCATATTAGCACTGCGCTGAGATTGCCCCGAAAGTGGTGGTCTCGAAATGAATAGATTGGGACTGGGAACGCGGGAGGGCCGCTTGGGCGCCGAGGCAGACAAGACAGTGCATTTGGCGGACGACTCGATGTACGCCAATATTTTCAGCTACATGGGTTTGCCACTCAGCCGGGACCTGGACAGGGCGGGACTGGATGCGGTGGTGATGGGTATTCCCTACGATCTGGGTACGAGCGGTCGCGCCGGGGCGCGCGTTGGGCCCAACGCGATTCGCCAGGCCAGCGCCAACCTGCGCTGGGAAGCGCGACGCTGGCCCTGGGAATTCAGCCTTCACGAGCGTTTGCAGGTTATTGATTACGGGGATGTGCAGTTCTGTGGCGGCGACAGCGCCGACATGCTGGCGCAGGTCGAGGAGCACAGCGCGCGTATCACAGCGGCGGGGAAAACCCTGATCA
The DNA here is from genome assembly GCA_030427485.1 of Gammaproteobacteria bacterium. Taxonomy (GTDB): domain Bacteria; phylum Pseudomonadota; class Gammaproteobacteria; order Pseudomonadales; family Halieaceae; genus Marimicrobium. The sequence goes on along the minus strand of JAUICG010000042.1, from coordinate 37,023 downwards.
GTCTGGGAGGCGACCATTTCGTGACCTTGCCACTGTTGCGCGGCCATGTCGCAGCGCATGGCAAACTGGCATTGATCCACTTCGACGCGCATACCGATACCTACGCGCAGCCCGAGCGGTATTTTCATGGCAACATGTTCCATCGTGCGCCGCGAGAAGGATTGATCGATCCGGCGCGCTCCGTCCAGGTGGGTATTCGCACCGAGTATGATCCCGTGGCGCATGAGTTCCAGGTGATTGATGCCGATCAGGCCAATGAGCAACCGGTACAAGCGACGGTCGCCGCGATTCGCGCCCGTGTGGGCGACGCACCCGCCTACCTGACCTTCGATATCGACTGCCTGGACCCGGCATTCGCCCCCGGTACCGGAACCCCGGTGGTGGGCGGCCTGGACACCTCCCGGGCCCTGCGTATCCTGCGCGGTCTGTCCGACCTGAACATCGTCGGCTTTGACGTGGTGGAGGTGTCGCCCGCTTACGATCAATCACAACTCACGGCATTGGCCGGTGCCTCGCTGGCGCTGGAATTCCTCTACATGCGGGCGAGCCGCAACTGAAGTACGACGACAACAGCAGGGAAAATAGCGATGGCAAAACGCAGTGAGTGGCAGAAACTGAACTGGCAGGATCCGTTCGGGTTGGAGCAGCAACTGACCGGCGAGCAGCGCATGGTGCGTGACGCCGCGCGGCAGTATGCGCAGGACAAGCTCCTGCCACGGGTCCGGGATTCGTTTCGCAGCGAGCAGACCGATGTGCACATTTTTCGCGAAATGGGAGCGCTGGGTCTGCTGGGATCGACCATAGACGGCTACGGTTGTCCCGGTGTGGATTATATTTCCTACGGTCTTGTCGCCCGCGAGATCGAACGCGTCGATTCTGGATATCGGTCCATGATGAGCGTGCAGTCCTCGCTGGTCATGTATCCCATTTATGCCTACGGTACAGAGAGCCAGCGGGAAACATACCTGCCGCGGCTCGCCTGTGGGGAATGGGTCGGTTGCTTTGGCTTGACCGAGCCAGATCACGGCTCTGACCCCGGCGGAATGGTGACGCGGGCCAGGCGCGTGGAAGGCGGATATGTGCTCGATGGCGCCAAGATGTGGATTACCAACAGTCCTGTTGCGGATGTCTTTGTGGTGTGGGCGAAAACCGAAGATGGCAAGATTCGCGGGTTTATCCTGGAGCGGGGAATGACCGGCCTGAGCACGCCAAAAATTGAGGGCAAACTCGCGTTGAGAACGTCGGTTACCGGTGAAATAGTGATGGATAGTGTTCATGTATCCGACGCGCATCTGCTGCCGCACGTCGACGGTCTCAAGGGGCCTTTCGGCTGCCTAAACAACGCGCGTTACGGCATTGCCTGGGGAGCCCTGGGCGCGGCCGAAACCTGCTGGCATGCCGCGCGCGATTACACGATGGAACGCAGCCAGTTTGGTCGCCCGCTGGCGGCCAACCAACTGGTGCAGCTGAAACTGGCGGACATGCAGACGGAAATCGGCCTGGGCCTGCAGAGCTGTTTCCGCGCCGGCCAGTTGCTGGATACCACCGGCATCGCACCGGAACTCATCTCGTTGATCAAACGCAATTCCTGCGGCAAGGCGCTGGCGATAGCGCGCCAGGCCAGGGACATGCTCGGCGGCAATGGCATCTCCGACGAGTACCCCGTGATGCGCCACATGGTGAACCTGGAAGTGGTGAATACGTATGAAGGCACGCACGATATACACGGGTTGATTCTCGGTCGCACGCAAACTGACATACCCGCTTTCTAGGAGTCCAGCCGTAATGAAATCACTCGCCATCCTGGGATCTGCATTCCTGCTCGTCGCCTGTACCCACGAACAGGTCTACAACGCGGTGCAGCAAAACCAGCAGCTGGAGTGCAGCAAGTTGCCCCAGGTGCGCTACGAGGAATGTATGAAGGACGTTGATGAGTCCTATAAGGACTACGAGCGCGAGCGCCAGGAACTATTGAACGGTGAGTAGACCGGAAGCACGGCACTTACCAGCCGTGATAATTCCCAAGGTGTATAGCGATGTGGCCGGTAAATCTACTGATCGTCCCGGCCACCAGCGCTGACCGAGTGCACCGGTTTTTGGGGCATCGCGGGAGTTGCGCCGATATCGGTGTCCGATACGGTCAGGGAACGGTTTACCGCTACATTCTCAAGTAGTGTTTCATGCCCGTTAAGCCAACGCACGCGGATCTCGACCCCAGTGTTTCGGCCGAGGCCCACGTGTAACGGGCTGCAACTTGCTGACCGTAGATGGCCTGCCGTACCCGTGTACTCGCGATATGCGATAAGCTCACCCTGCGATGATATCCAGATTTTGTTGCCAATACCCAGGCGATTATTCTCTGTTCCGTGGAAATTCAGCTGCAGCCAGTTATTTGCGGATGCACTCGTGTTCTGCAGCAACATGAGTCTCTTCGGATCATCCGAGGCGATATCCAGCAGGCCATCATTATTGAAATCAGCCACGGCTGCATCACCGTTGCGCTTTTGCTTTATCTGAGCTGCCGGGACATTCAGTTTAACCGCCGAGAATGCGAGCCCACCGTCATTGAGATAAGCGTAATAGCCATCAGAACGAATGTTGACGAGATCCAGCAGGCCGTCGTTATCCAGGTCTCCCCACGCAGCACCGGTGGAAATATTGCCGCTACTGACTGTCCAGGCGGGTGACTCGAAATTACGAAAACTTTTACCCTCATTAATGAGGAGCATGTTCCCCCTATGCCCACGACTGAGGAAAATATCGAGGTCTCCGTCGTTATCCGCATCTCCCCAGGCAATGTCAAATGACTGAATGCCGCTGAACGGAAACGCCTTTTTGTCTACTGCGACAAATTTTCCGGCACCGTTATTTCGGTACAGCCTGAGTGGCCAGGATACCAGTAAGTCAATGTTTCCATCCTGGTCGAAATCCGCAGGCGCCGTATGGACTGCAGCGAATGCCAGGCCCACTTTAGTCGTCACGTCGGTAAAAGTGCCGTCCCCGTTGTTCTTATACATGACATTTTTGGAGGAGACATTCGCCACGAATAAATCGATCCAGCCGTCTTTGTCATAGTCAAACCAGACACTTGATCTGCCGCGGCCGAAATGGTTTAGCGTGCCGGCGCTGCGGGTGACCTCAGTAAAAGTAAAATCGCCGTTACCTTTCAACAGCTCATCGTATTTTACTCCGAGTGTCTCGCCTTTTGCCGCGCCATGCGAAATGAACAGATCAATGATGCCGTCATTGTCAAAATCGGCACAACTTGCTCCGTGACGATCCCGCTGTTGCTTGTATTCCCAGTCGGAATCCTTGATGCCTGAATCGCCTGTGACATCGACAAACGTGTGATCGTCCGTCTGCAATAACATCAGGGGACCTAACCCGTGCCCCATGTAGATAAGATCGAGGCGTTCGTCGTTATTAAAATCTCCCCACAGCGCGCCATAGTCGTTGGAACTGCTGTATGAAGGCATGGCCGATGAATTATCTTCGAATACCAAGCGACGCGGCGGCTCGTTTGAGTCACAGGCGACAAGCATTATCACTGTCAAGGTGAGCTTGTTGAGATACGACTTTTGCATGTTAACCCTGGGGTCCTGAACACTGACTACTGGTGGCTGCTATTCATGCTCAGGAAGACTAATGCACAATCGCAACATTATGCACCGCGGCGAGCTTCCCGTTGGGATTGAGCTGGCGAATCGCCGGAATCATCGCCGCGAGCGCTGCCTCGCGGTTGCCGGGAGCCGGGTGGGTGCTCAAAAACTCCGCCGGTCTCGCGCCGCCCTGCGCCGCCATTTTTTGCCACAGGGAAATCGCGGCATCGGGGTCATAGCCGGCGAGTACCGCCAGTTCCATCCCCATTTCATCCGCCTCGCGCTCGGCTGTTCGGCTGTTCGGCAGGGTGAGGGCGACTTTTGCGGCCATGGCTGCCCCACCCATAGCAATCGCCGGGCGGTCTGACATCGCCCCAACCGCGACCACTCCCATGGTGGTGGCCATGGCTCGCGACATCTGCTCTGCCGTATGGTTGGCCAGTGCATGGGAAATTTCATGCCCCATAATCTGCGCGAATTCGGAATCGGTCAGCTGCAGTTTCTCGAACAGGCCGGTGTACACCGCCATGCGTCCTCCCGCCATACACCAGGCGTTCACCACGTCCGGCTCGTCCACAATAGCGACGCTCCACTCCCATTTTGCCGTGTAGGGAAATTTCTGGATCGCCACCGTCACCAGTCGCCCGGTTATCGTTGCGACGCGCCGCGAAAGCGCCGGGTCATCGACGAGTTTGTTCTTCTTGTCCAGTTCCCCGACGGTGCTGAGGTAAGCCTTCTTGGATTCGACCACGGCGGCCTCGGGTGAAACCAGCATCAGCTGCGGACGCCCGGTAGGGCTGGTAGCGCAGGCGCTTAGCAGGATGCTGATCGCAAGAGATAGCCATATTGGTTTCATTTCAATGTTCGCCTGGGGTAACAAATTGGGATCAACGTTACAAGGCTCTAATCTTACTAGAGATTTTTCAGGATTACAGAGGAAGGCGGCGTCCGGCTAAGGAACAGTATTGCAGAAATTCTGCGGGCAGGAGGGTGAAATCGGGGCCGGTGTACGCGAATCACCACTTCCGTTAATACCCGACCTCACCCCGTTGTCGGGGCATAGTGCGATGAATGCCCAGGGTTAAAACGGCAGGCCCTGATCAATATTGTGACCCGCCTCCGCCGGCGTCGGCATTCCCTCGGTGTGCAGTATGCCGTTAAGCTCAGCCTGGATCGCCGTGGCATCCTCCGGCGTGGCGTAGAACTGCGAGTACCACTTGCGTCCGGTGCGGAACGGCCCGTCAGTCTTTAGCTGCATAATCTTTATCGCGGGCCGCTTGTTGGCCCACACGTTGAAATCCGCGCCAAACGCTTCCAGCGCCCCCGCCTGCGCCTGTTTTCCCGCAGCCCGGTCTTCGTCCGTTGCCGGGTTGTTGCCGCCCTTGAACAGGCAGCCGTGGAAACACCTGGTCACGCCATCATCCACCGGAGTGTTGGCAATCAGTTCATAAATGACATTGTCCGCGAAAACCTGCTTGGACAGCAAAATGCCGGGCCCGGTGTACCAGGTGGTTGTGTAAAGATAGGTCTGGTACAACTGCATCGGTCCGCCCTGGCGCTGCACCAGAACGTGGTTCTTGAATTCGTTCTCGAAATATTCACTGGGCGCGCCGTGAGTGGGGCCGAGGTGGCGCACGTCGGCCATGTTGTCGAGAATTTCCTGCGAGTGCACGGGCAGCTCGCCGAGGTGATCAAGCTCCCAGCGTACCCATTGAGGATCATCCCACTCGGGCAGGAAGGGTGCATCGTAGTCCGGATCGCGGCCATCCGGGTCGTACCAGGCCATCACGCATCCCATGTTGTCCACTACCGGGTAGGAACGGATGGAGGCCGACTTCGGGCAGGGGCCGTCATGATAGGGAATATCGTCTACGTCGCCGGCGGAGTTGTAGCGCCAGCCGTGGTAGGGGCAGCGAATGGAATCGCCCTCGATCTGCTTGCCGTTCTTGACGATCATCGCACTGGTGCTGGCGGTCAGGTGTGTACCCATGTGCGCGCAGTACGCGTCGAGCAGTACCGGTTTCCCGCTCTCGCCGCGATACAGTGCGAGATCCTGGCCGAAGTAGCGCACGGCCATCGGGCCCTTATCCAGTTCAGAGCTCTCTGCCACAATGAACCAACCCCGGGGAAAGGTATTGGGCCCTAAATCGTATTCAGCCGCTGTTGCCATAACGTCACCTTGTCTAGTTGAACGTGGAACGAATCCATCTGCGGAGTATAAACCCTGCTGCCGTAGCGGGTATCGCCCGGGATGGTTTATGCACAAAGGATCGCCGGGCGGCTCAATTATTCAACTGGGCATTGCTGGAGGGTAGCGTGTCCCCCGGGTTCATTTCATTGAACTGCCTGCCCAGGTAAACCCCGATAAGTGCCCAGAATCCGGCAACGACAGCGCCGACCAGCGCTACACCCGCCAGACCAAGCCCCAGCACCTGCGTGAGAGCGGTGAAGGCCCACGCACTCAGCATGTCGCCACCGCGATAAATCACAATATCGATAACCGGTTTGGCCTTGAAGCGCGTTTCCCGGTCCACGGCAGTGAACAACATTTCCCGCGCAGGGCGCGAGACGGCGTAATTTCCCGCGCGTCGGATGATCTGCAGCCCGACCACCACGCTGACCAACGGCGCAGCGGCCAGGAACAGCAGCCCGGCGCCGATCAGCACAGGTACCGAGGCCAGGGTAAACGATATACCCAGATACCTGGCCATACGCCCGGTTGCGAACACCGATACCAGGATGGTCAGGCTGTTCACCGCCAGATCCATATTGGCCCAGATTCTTGTGCGCGCCTCCTCGTCGTAGATATCCAGCAGGTTCTTCAGTTCAAAATACACAAACGCTGAAATGAAGGTATAGAGGAACAGGAACAGTCCGATCGCCAGCAGGTAGCGGCTCTGCAGGAATTCCGAGAAACCGGCCAGCGGGTTGCCGCCAATGGCGAGATTGGCAGTATCCAGCGCCACGGACCGGTTATGCAGGTCTGTGTCCTTCAGCCGCTGCAACCAGCCGACCAGTGGTAGCGCCAGGACCAGCATGGTGCTGGCAATCAGCAGCAGCGCGTCGGTGCCAACATCGCCCACCAGCAGGGACGCGGTGGCGGGCCCGACAATACCGCCAACGCTCGCACCGGCGCCGATGAAACCGAATAATCGCGTGGCCTGCGGTTTGGAGAAGGTGTCTGCCATGAAACTCCAGAACACGGAGATATGGAATAAGCTGAAAAGACTCACCCAGAGATAGAACGCTTTGTCCAAAAGCGTGGAATTCCCCAGTGTGTGTTCGCCGATGTAAAACAGCACGAAACTCGTGGCGAACAGCCCGTAAACCGAGGGCACCAGGCGTTGGAAGCGAATGCGCGAAATGGCGGTGCCGTACAGCGATACGGCGATAGCGCTGATGAAAAACATGATGGTCCAGAGCCAGCTGACCTCCGCATCGCTCCAGTTGCTTGCCAGCGCATCGCGCACCGGGCGCAGGATGTAGTACGAGCCCATCAGTAAAAAAACCAACAGGAAAGATAGCAGGGTGGCGCGCGTTTCCTCGGGCTCTATTTCGCAGGCCCTCGCCAGCAGGCGTTGCAGCCATCCGCCTTTGGTGGAACGGTTGTTCACCTAGAGTGACTCGAAGATCTTCAACATTTCCGCGCGCTGCGACGTGTCCGGTACGCGGCCGAAATTGGCGAGCATGTTGTCAGCCATATGCGTCGGAGAGGCCGTCGCGGGAATGATGCAGGTTACCGCGGGGTGCCCGAGGATAAACTTCAGGAAGAACTGGGCCCAACTGCTGCAATCCAGTTCCGCGGCAAGTGCGGGCAACGGGTGGTCGTGGGATTTTCCGAACAGCGCGCCGCGCTGATAGGGTCGATTGATCATCGTGGCGATACCGCGGTCCTGCGCCAGCGGCAGCAGCGCGCGCTCCGCTTCGCGGTCCTCGATGTTGTAGCTGAACTGCACAAAGTCCAGTGGCTCACTGCGCATCACCTCCATCAACGGTTCGTGATCGCGCCCGTGTGAGGTGGTGATGCCGACGTAGCGTACCCGGCCTTCTTCTTTCCATTGCTGGAGCGTCGCCAATTGTGTCTTCCAGTCCGTCAGGTTGTGCACGGCGATCAGGTCGAAGATTTTCACGTCCATACGCCTGGCGGATTCCTCCATCTGCGCGATACCGCGTTCCCTGCCGGTGGTCCAGACCTTGGTTGCCGCAAACAGCGGGGGCATCGTTTCCATCGCGCGCAGCACATCGCCGACGCGGGTTTCCGCATTACCGTACATCGGGGAGGAGTCGATGACCTTACCCGACCCGGCAAAAAACAGCTGCATCACTTCTTTCAGGTTGGCCAGCGAGGCCGGATCCCCGGCGGTATCGAAGGTGCGCGAGGTACCCATGCCCATTACCGGCAGGAGTTCGCCGGAACTGGGAATCGGGCGCTGGATCAGAGGGCGATCACCTGCGTCACTGGTCACCGTTGTGTCACCTTCCTCTGCTGCGGCGCGAACTGACAGTGCGGAAGACGCCACCAGCCCGGCGCCCAATTGCATAACCTGGCGGCGATTGATCATGGTTGTCTCTCCAAGTCTCGGCGGCTGGACAGTGTTTCAGTCCTGTGGCTGCGGGTCAAGGTGCGTTTGTACGGGTTCTTTTCAACTGTTCGCCAGCATCCATTTGCGCAGGCGATTGGAGTCGCCAAACGGTGTCAGTTTGCCGAAGGAGTTCAGCAGTACGATGGAGATCTCCTCGCCGTCAATATTGGCCTGCATCACCAGGCAGCGTCCGGCCTCGTTGATGTAGCCGGTTTTGCTGAGTGCAATGTGCCAGTTCTCATTTTTCAGCAGGCGGTTGGTGTTGATGTAGGTGAGGGGGCCGCCTCGGGAATAGGGGTGCACTTCCCGATCGATCGTTGTGGTGGACTCCGCAATCAACGGGTAGTCGTGGGCGGCGTGCAGCAGTTTGGCAAGGTCGTTGGCGGTAGAGACATTGTGCGCACTGAGCCCGGCGGCGTCGGCAAACCGGCTGCTGTGCATCTCGAGGCTCTCCGCCCTGGCGTTCATACGTGCGACAAAGTTCTCCGTCCCACCGGGGTAGGTCCTCCCCAGTGCGGCTGCGGCGCGATTCTCCGAGGACATCAGCGCCAGCAGCAACAGGTCGCGACGCGTCAGTGTCGCACCCACGCGCAGGCGCGAACCCGTCATCCTGATGCGGTCCTTGTCGGACTCATCGATCGTGATCTGCTCGTTAAGATCCAGCCCGGCGTCCAGTACGACGATGGCCGTCATCAGTTTGGTAATGGAGGCAATCGGGCGCACCGTATCCACATCCTTGCCATAAATCTGGTTGCCCGCTGAATCCAGCACCAGGGCCGAGGCTGAGTGCAGGCCGGGATTTCCGGCCAGCGCGGTGAACCTGCCCTCATCGGCCAGTGCCGGTCCGGCGATCAGCAACAGCAGCAAAAGGCGAATCATTCCTGACACACCCATATCAGCCCGGCTCCGATTCCGCACCCGCTTCCACCCGGAGCAGGCCGCGAAATGCGCGGCTGGCGGAGGCGTCGCCTGACAGCACGCGGTAGACGTCGCGAGCGATGGGCATTTCGACACCGTATTGCTCAGCCAGCGCCATCACCGCCGGTGCACTTTTAGCGCCTTCGGCTACCATCACCATCTCGCTGATGATGTCCGGCATATCCCGGCCCTGGCCCAACTGGATTCCCACGTGCCGATTGCGGCTCTGCGGACTGGTGCAGGTGGCGATCATATCGCCCATGCCGGCGAGTCCGGAGAAAGTCTCCGCGCGACCGCCCATAGCCACACCCAAACGAGTGATTTCCGCCAGGCCGCGCGTGATCAGCCCGGCTCGTGTATTGTCGCCGGCGCCCTGGCCGTCACCCATGCCAACAGCGATGGCAATGATATTCTTCAGGACACCGCCGAGTTCGCAACCGATGATGTCGGTATTGGTGTAGACGCGAAACAGGCCGCTTTTAAACAGTTTCTGCAATTCCTGCACAATGATTTCGTCTTCCATCGCGATCACACTGGCGGCCGCCTGCCCGGCCATGATCTCCCGTGCCAGGTTGGGCCCGGTGAGTACACCGACCGGGTGGCCCGGCAACACTTCGTTGATGACCTGCGTCATGCGCATGCGCGTGTCCAGTTCCAGGCCCTTGGTCAGGCTGACGATTGGCACCCAGGCACGCAGGTGTTTCTTCATCTCGTGTAACACCGTCCGAAAATTATGTGACGGTATGCCCATCACAATCACGTCGGCGCTGCGCACTGCCTCGCCGATATCGGTCGTCGCCGCCAGTTTTTCCGGGAGCGTTGCGCCGGGCAGGTAAACGCTGTTGCTGTGTCGGGTGTTGATTTCAGCCACGGTATCGGGGTTTCTCGCCCAGAGCTTTACAGGCGCGTTGCGGGTAACCAGTGAGGCCACGGTGGTGCCCCAGGAGCCGCCACCCAGGACGGCAACGTTGAGTTCGTTCATTATTCTTACTCCTGTAACAGGGTAGATCAGCCGCCGCGCCAGCATCCCTGGCGCAATGCCTGCATCCTAACTGCCGCGACTGGCCAAACCAATAGCGCGTATAAGATCCAGCCGGCGCAGCAGGTCACGCAACTGCCGGGATTGCTCCAGCCGCCTGGCGCTGAGGTCGGGTTCGCGGGCGTCGGTCAGCCGCCGGCTCTGCAACATTTTGAAACCGTTTCTGAACAGCAGTTTGCCGATGGACGCCTCGCTGCTGATGCGCCGCTGCAGGTAGGCCTGGCGACCGAACTTGAGCGCATTGCTGATACAGTCCGCCTCATCCAGGGTTTCCGCATGATCCATGCGCGCTGCCATGGCGGCGACCACCGAGTAGGCTTCGGCGTAGATCAGCAGCGTCATGTGGGCGACCAGTGGCGTCATGCGGTTGAGCAACTGGGTGAATCCCACGGGCCCCTGGCTCAACAGCGTGGGCCAGTCATTGTCGTAGCGATCCAGTTCCTGGCGTATTTGCCGGTGGAACTCCTCGGTGGGGGCGTAAAAAAATTCGAACTTGAACAGGTCGCGCAACTGGTCGACCTCGGCCCAGAACACGTCCAGGGCATTGGCCCCCGCGTTTTCGCTGGCCTTCAGCAGCGCGAGTTCGATAATCGCCTTGTTGACAAAAAAGTGAATAACGGTGTTGCGGTAGTAGCTGGCGACGGCCTGTTGATTCAGGCCTATGCCGTAGACAACCTCCGGACCCTCGTCGTAACGGGTAACGATTCCCTCGTCCAGCATGATGCTGATAACGCTGGGCAGTTGGTCGGCGTAGGCCGCGTCAAAATCTCTGGAGATGTGCAGCTTCCGGTCCCGCGCCCATTTCAGCAGCGCGCCGAGGTCAGTGAGGACTTCTTCCTGGGTAAGCGCCCTGGGCGCGGCGCCCAGCAGGCTCATGGTCACCAGCGACGGAAAGGTGATTGCCGTAACGTGGTTGGCCTCCACAGCCACCTCAAAGGCAATCTTGGACAGGGCGAGCTTATCGTCCGGCTCCGGTGCCCGCTCCAGCACCACGGGTTTGCCGATATCGACATAGATTTTGCCCATCGGGCGGGCGAGGCTGCGGATATAGCCTATCAGCCAGCGCAGCGATTCGGCGCCTTTACCCTGGCTGGTCTGCTCCGTCGCATACTCCTCGACATCCCGGATCAGGTCATAGCTGATGGAAATCGGAATAATATGGATATTCCTGGCATCGGTGGCGTGGCAGGCCTCCAGCACGTATTTCAGCAGTCCATAGCGCGGCGGCATCAGCTTTCCCAGCCGAGAGCGGGTTCCCTCGAATGCCCAGTTCATTGGAAAACGCTTTTCCATCAGATAGCCGATGTAATGGCGCAGGGTGGTTTTATACAACTCGTTGTCCTGGAAGCTGCGCCGGATGAAAATGGCGCCGGCCCGATGCAACAGAAAACCCAGCCCCGGGAAATTGAGGTTGGCGCCGCCGAACATGTGAGGCATCGGAAAATCGTTGTCGTACAGCAGTTTCGGCACAACCATACCGTCGAGGTACGTCTTGTGCGTCCACAGCAGCATGGACGGATACTCGCGTACCAGCTGGCGCATTTTTTCAACGTCGGCCTGGTCGCAGACAATGTCCTCCTCGTAGCCCAGGCCGAGGCAAAACTTGTTGAACTTGGCGTAAAAGTCCAGCCAGAAGGTCCGCGGTCGCGAGACCATTTCAGCCATGTAGTCGCCGGCTTCCTTCACCAGCTCTGACCGGGGCTTGCCGGATTGCGCGGCGAGTGTGTCCAGCGCCTCGTTGTAAGGACGGCTGGCCATCAGGCTGTCGGCCACGCGCCGTGGCACCTTGTAGCGGCCGCCCTGCAGCTGGCGTTCGGCCAGGTCCAGAACGACTACCGCCTGCCGCGCGACAAAGCTGGCGAAAGCCTGGTTCTCGTCGCTGTTTTCCGTTTTGTGCACGTGCTCGAAACGCGCCCGCAGGTTGCCCACGGTATCCGGCTCGCCACGCAGCAGGTGCATGCGCTCCGGTGCACTATTGAGAATTTTTCGCGCCTGCCTGACACCCGGATGGCGCGGGTCACCGAATACCAGGTCGCGCAATCGCGGCCCCGAATTGATCGCCTTCTGCGAGGGCAGCCAGGTAACGCGCAATGGCGTTACCAGTGTATTGGCGGGCACGTCCAGCGCCGCGACCAGTGGACCGCTGTTGATGCCGTGCCGTTCATCGCTCAAATCCAGTTCAACCGTAGGCGCCTGCCCGGCGCCCTCGCCGTGATGGGCAATCCAGCGGCGCAGCAGGGACTGCTCAAAGGTGTTGCGGGCATCGAGGATGAATAACACCTCGCCCTGCCGCGCCTCCCCGGGCCACGGGTTTTGCAACTCATAGCGGGTGTTCAGTCCCATGCCTGGTGCCCCTGCCGTCATTTATTCTTTTTCCCGGCTGCGGATTTTGCGGCGGATTTTGATTTCAGCTTGGGCCTGACCGATGCGGCGGCTGGCTTGCGTTTGACCGGTGCTGGCTTGGTGCTCGCTTTGGCGGTGGGCCTGCGCTTTTGCCTGGCGGGTGTTTTTTTCCTTGCGGCTTTGCCGGCGGCAGCGCGCTTTGCATTTTGCGGCGAATCCTCCGGCTGGCCCAGTGTGCGCGCGAACATGTTGCGCACCTCGCGCACATGTTCATCAATGGATTGCGCGCGCCAGCGGCTGGTATCCACTGGCGGCAACACGTCCACCTGCACCGTTGCAGGACGGAACACGAAGTCGCCCTTGGGCGCGACATCGCCCGCGTTATGGATCACTATGGGCACAATGGGCACGCCCGCCTGCATCGCCAGATGGAATGCGCCTTTCTTGAACGGCGCCAGTCGCGGCGATACGGTGCGCGTCCCCTCCGGTGCGATCACCACGGACTTGCCGCCTTTGCGCATTGCGTCCACCAGCGGTTGCATCGCGTTGATGGCGCTCTTGCCGTCGGCGCGGTCGATGAACACCACGCCGCCCAGTTCCAGCACCATGCCCAGAACGGGGGTTTCTTTTTTGATTTCCTGCTTGCCCACCCCGGCAATGTCGCGACGCAGTAACTTGGCTGCGATAACCACATCGGCCTTGCTCTGGTGATTGAAGATGAACACTGCCGGCCGATGCGACCACAGGTGTTCCTCTCCCCTCACCCTGATGTCCATGCCGATAAGCGCGGTCGCGGTGTCGGCAAACAACGAGAACGAAAAGTTCTGCGATTCCCGCCGTGAACCGGTCAATGCCAATACCGGCAGGCCTGCCATGAAGGAGGTGACCAGGGAGCTGGTGGCGGCCACAGAGCGCACGAACTGTGCCAGCGTGGGTCGCCCCCGGCTGCCGAAGGTGGCGATTGGCCACTGCCGCGCACGCGCGATACGATCCAGTTTGGTGCTGGGATTCAGCGCCCGGGGGAAGCCGACGCGCTCCAGCAGCAGCAGGTCATCCTGGCTGTCGGAGTAGAAGAAACTGTTGTCCAGCCTGGCGCGGTACTTGCGGGCCAGTTTCTCCGCCGCGTCCACTTTTCCCTGCCCGAAGCAGGTGGGGCTGATCACTGTGCCGGTGAATTTCCCGCCCGCTACCTCCAGTTGCGTACACAGCACATGCTCTATGCCGAGATCGGCGGCGGCGGGCTCCACCTGGTAGGGTGTCGCGGAGGAAATGATTGCCACGGTGTGGCCCATGGCCTGGTGCGCTTCCACCAGCGCCCGGGACTCAGGGTATACCAGCCGTGCGATTTGCTTGCTGTACAGTTGCCTGCCGACCTCGTTGTAGGTTTCCTCCTCCGTGCCGCGCATGAACTGTGCGTTGATGGCCATCATGCCGGAGAAGCCCAGGTTGCCCAGGCCGAAATTGGTCATCGCGCGCATCAGTTCGATGAACTGGCGGGCGGACAGGTCGCCGCGCCTGAGTTGCTCCCGGATAAAGGCGGTGGCGGAGTAGCCGGCGATAAGGGTGCCGTCGAAGTCGAATATGGCGAGGGTCCGGGGCCCGCTGGGTGAATCCTTGATGTCGCTTAACAGTTGTTTTAAAGGAGTCATGGCGCTTCCAGGTACTTTCCGGGAAGCATAACGTATTCTGGCTGGTCGCGAACACCTGCCGGGGAAAAGATTGGATAGGGGGAGAGCAGGGCGCTGCCGCGTCAGATGGCCGACCAAAAAAAACGCCGGCGCCAGGAAGGCAGCGACGGCGTTCGTCGGGTAAAGCCCTGTATTGTTTCAAGCCCGGTTGCTGTTCATCCGACCCGCAAAAATCGGATATCGTCCCCTGGCGACGAACGTCTCTGACAAACGTTCACCAGCTTTCCCGCAAGATGTGGCCGTTGCCCTCAACTGGTAGTCATCCAGTTAACGGCCACAATGGCAGTATAGGGAGCAACTCCGATTACGCAAGAAATAACTTCATGATATGTTTTTATATCAGTTAATAACTAAAAAATATATCATGATGTTCGCGCTCAGGGCGCCTTGCGAAACAGGAGCGTCATCCGGTCCGACTCCCCAATCGCAGCCATCTCGGCCTGCTTCCCGGGGTTGTCTTCGTTACCGCGCAGGGAGGGAGGAAGGCGCCAGACAGTATCGTCACCCGCAGGTTGATCCCGGGGGTTGGCATTGATCTCGCTTTCAGCCACCAGTTCGAAGCCGGCTTCTTCAAACATCACGATAACGGCGGCTTCATTCAGGTAGCCGCGGCTACCGTTTGCCCACTCGGCGCTGGCCGTACCGGGCGCGCGATGTTGCACAACGCCCACCAGGCCGTCGTCCTTGAGCATTGAACGGACGCTCGCGAGCGCGCTGGAAAGTGTTTGCGCCTGGTCCTCAAACCGGTTGAGATTGTGCAGTGCGCGAATCAACAGCACTCTGTCTACCATGCCCACCACTTCCGGGGGCACGGATTCGAACGTAAACCCCTGCGCGGAAATGCCATTGTCCGTATAAGTTGCGACCTCGGCGGGGAAGTTGGCTGTCGCCGCGGCGCGCTGGGCTGTCCACTCCTGATCCCCGGGGCGGATCAGCGGCCACATGCGGTCTGCGTAGTTCACGCCGTACAGCGTGCCGTCTGCACCGAGGTAGTCGGCCAGGATACGCGTATACCAGCCGCCGCCGGGCAGTCCTTCCGCTACTGTCATGCCGGGTTCGACCTGGAAGAATTCCAGTGTTTGCACCGGGTGGCGCGCGGCGTCGCGGGCTTTCTGCTCGTCACTGCGCGCCGCCACGGCAGCGGCCAGTGCAGCGCTGTTGTCGCCAGCGTAAACGCCCGGCGTCCCGCCCGTGAGGGTCAGGCTCGCCGCCAGCAGGCAGGTTCGTATCATTGACATAGGGGTGTCCTCCGCTAGTGTTGCCGCAATCCGCCGTAGTGCGTCGCGGTTCCGTGCACCCTACCATGTGTAGCGGGCTTTGTGACCTCAACCGCACCCGGGCATTGTCGAGAATGACCGATTACGTCATACCGGGCCGGGCGATCGCTGCTAACATGTCGCAGGCAAATTCATCGACTGGAGAGAACACCATGGCCAAAGTGCTGATCACCGGAGCGACCGGCTTCATCGGCAATCACGTTACCCGGCTGTGCGTTGAAAAAGGCGACGAGGTGCGCGTGATGGTGATGCCAGGGGAGGACAGGTCGCCCTTGAACGGCATGGATGTGGAGTTCGTGGAGGGCAATCTGCTCGATCCCGATTCACTGGTCAGGGCGGTACAGGGTATCGAGCAGCTCTATCACCTGGCCGCACTGTTTGCGATCTGGACCAGGGATCCCGACCTGCACTTCAAGATCAATGTGGACGGCGCGCGCTCAATGCTGGAAGCTGCCAGCGCGTCTGGCGTGGAGAAAATCGTCTTCACGAGCAGCGTCGCCGCGATCGGTATCGTCGGAAATGGCGGCTACGCCACCGAGAAAACCGCGTTCAACTCCTGGCCCTGGGCGAGCGAATATATCCTCTCGAAATTCATCAGTCACCAGATGGTGAAGGGCATGGTCAGCGAAGGCCTGCCGGTGACCATCGTGATGCCCGGCATGCCTTTCGGCCCCGGTGATCGCATGCCTACCCCCACCGGGACGATGATCCTGCGTACCCTGAAGGGAAAAATGAAAAACTACTGGGACGGGGGGGTGTGTGCCGTGGATGTCCGCGATGTGGCGGCGGGGCATGTGTTGGCGATGGAAAAGGGGCGTATCGGCGAGTCGTACATCCTCGCCAACAAGGAGGGCAATATGCCGAACAGGCAATTCCTCCAGATGGTCGGAGAGATCGCGGGTGTGCCGGATGTGGCGAAAACCGAGGTGTCCGGCAAGGTGATGTTGCGCGTGGCGAAACTGGCAGAGATGCTGTCCAAGCTCACCGGCAGGGCGCCCATGACCACCTATAAGAATACAATGTACGTGTTACAGCACGGATATGTCGACCCGGCCAAGGCGATTGCGGAATTGGGCCTGCCGCAAACGCCGATAGAAACCGCGGTGACCGATTCCATTCAGTGGTTTCGCGAGAACGGCTATACCTGAGCCATTGCCTGCGGGCTAACCGGCTTTGGCCAGGTGCTGTGCGCAAATTTCCCCGCCCAACTCGCCGGTGAGCCGCGCGCTGCTGCCGGCGGTAAGTTCGATCTGCCTGGCCAGTTCGCAATAGCGGAACAACGGGTAGTCGCGATCCACGCCGGTGCCGCCGTGGCAGTGTTGCGAGGCCTGGCTGACGCGATGCGTGACATCGCCGCACCAGATCTTCGCCATCGTCACGGCTTCGCCGGCTGGCCGACCCTGGTCGATCAGTGAGGCAGCCTGTTGTGTCACCAGGCGCAGGCATTCGACATCTATGTAGCAATCCGCCACCCGGTGGCTCACTGCCTGGAAGGTGGCGATCGCGCGGCCGAACTGCTCGCGTTCCGAGGTATAGCTGCCGGTGATACGCATCATCTTGTCGCACACGCCCACAGCCATCGCGGCCAGTGCGGTGCGAGTCGCCAGCAACGCCCACTCCATGGCGGCCGCCGCTTCACGCCCGGTGGCAACGATGTCGGCCGTGGGCACCTGTACCTTGTCCATCACCAGCTCGTGGCGGGTCTCGCCGGTGGTGACGACCTGCGCATTCAGCGAGACACCCGCGGCACGCGGGTCTACCAGCGCGACGATCAGCTCATCGCCGGCTTTGGCGGACACCAGGATTCGCGCCGCTGAGGGCGCCAGGCACACGCAGATTTTGGTACCGCTGAGGGAGTATCCGCCGTCCATTTTCTGCGCGCTGCATGAAGGGGCTCCCGGGTCGTCGTTGAGGTATTCTTCCAGGGCCGCGGTGACCAGTGTAGTACCGCTGGCGATGCCGCCCAGCCAGTGCTCCTTCTGTGCGCCTGAGCCAAAGCGTCGCAGGGTGCCCGCGGCGGATACCAGTACCGGAACAACCGGTATCGGTGCAACCGTGCGCCCTGCCTCCTCGCACAGAGTTGTAAGGCTGTAAAAACCCAGGCCGGTGCCGCCGTGTTCCTCGGGGATATCCAGACCGAGCAAGCCGGCCTCGCCCAGCGCCCGCCACAGCGCTTTGTCAAAACGCTCTTCCTGCTGCTCCAGGGCTTTCAGCTTGTCGACGTCTGTGAAGTCCGCCAGAATCTGCTGCGCCAGTTGTTGCGCGCTGTTCACTTCTTCAGAAATTGTAAAGTCCATGCCGGTTCTCCTAGCGTGTGCGGGGCATCCACAGCCCCGCCATGGCGATAATGTCGCGTTGCACTTCATTGGTGCCGCCGCCGAAGGTAAGTACGGCGCCTACCCGCCAGCGGAATTCGATTTTTCCCTGCAGTACCGCGCCTGGGGAGTACCTGGCGATGGTCCCCGCCTGCCCCATGACCTCGAGCAGCATGCGGTACAGCTCGACAAAAAATTCGCTGCTATAGACCTTTGCCACCGAGGCGTCGGCCATATTCAGCGGACCCTGGTCCATCGACCAGGCCTGCTTCCAGCAGATCAGCTTGACCACTTCCAGGCCGGTCTTGACCCTGGCCAGATTGTGCTGGACCCAGGGCATCTCGATGATCTTGCCGCCTCCGGGTGCGTCGGTCCGGGCCGCCCACTCGCAGACTTCCTGGTACAGGGAGTCCACCTGGCCGTGTGTGAACAATGACAGCCGTTCTATGTTCAGCTGCCCGGTAATCAGTTTCCAGCCGCCATTCACCTCGCCGACACGGTACTTGTCGGGCAGGCGAATATCGCTGTAGTAGGTGGCATTGGTGCGGACTCCCAGCGTGTGTACCGGCGTCAGCGAAAAACCTTCGATGCCGGTGGGTACCAGGAACATCGTGAGCCCTTTATGTTTTTTGCTTACATCCGGGTCGGTGCGCGCGGCCAGCCATACATAATCGGCAAAGTTTCCGAGGCTTGTCCACATTTTCTGGCCGTTGATAATCCAGTCGTCGCCATCGCGTTCGGCGCGTGTGGTGAGACTCGCCAAATCTGTGCCCGCATTGGGCTCCGAGTAGCCAATGGCGATGGTCACCTTGCCCTGCCTGACACCCCCCACTACTTCCTCGCGCACTTCCGGATTGGCATTCGCGGCGATCACCGGTGTCACCGCCTCGGTGGTGAGGAATGGATAGGCAAAGCCCGAGCGCACCACTTCATCGGTAAAAATGTACTGCTCGATGTGCGAAAGTTCCTTGCCGCCGAGCTCCTTTGACCAACTCAGGCCGATCCAGCCATCCGCGCCCATGCGCGCGTACTGCTTGCGGAACTCCGGACCGCCGCCTTCTTTGAGCTCGGGGTCTTTCATTTCCTCGAGCAGTTCCGGTGTCATGATGGTCTTCATGTACTCGCGGACCTCCAACTGGAGGGCCTTTTGCTGCGCGGTTAGTTCTATGTTCATCTGTCTGGTCCTCTGCCAGTTATTCTGATTCGCGGCTGCCGCCAACGCGCGTTGAGGCGTTCTGTACGGCGCTTACCAATTGTCGCTGTGACTCTCCCTGTCCGGTTTCCACGGTGCACATCCAGGTGTCGGCAAGCCCACCGAAACGCTCCGCCAGTAACGTGGGCAGTTGTTCAATGTCTTCGCTGACGATCGCAAACGTATGCAGGATGTCATCCGTAATCAACGATCCCATATCGTCCCAGCGGCCCTCCCGCGTCAGCCGGTGCGCATCGGCTTGCAGTTCGCCCCAGCCGTGTAGGTCCAGCACCGGGCGATAGGCCGGTGTTGAAGCGTAGAAGGCGAGTTGGCCTTGGACGGCCAGTCGCGATTGCTCAAAGGCCTCTTCGCTGGTACCTGCGACCACCATGGCGGGTAGACTGATGTCGAATTCCTCGCGCCGGCGTCCGGATTTTGCCAGGCCGCGCTCCACCGCGGGCAGCGTCACTTCGCGCAGGTATTTCGCCGTCGTGAAACCGTGTGCGATCGCGCCATCGGCGACTTCACCCGCCACTTCCGCCATCAGGGGCCCCACCGCCGCGAGATTCACGCCCGGGCCGCCGTAACCGGCATTCGCGGGCGTAAACATCGGTGTCATCAGGTTGTGCTGGTAGAACTCACCCTCAAACTCCAGCTTTTCGCCCGTTTCCCAGCAGGACCAGATAGCCCGCATGGCCCGGACAAACTCACGCATGCGTGCAGCCGGCCTGGACCACGGCATTGAAAAGCGCCGCGTGATGTGGGGCTTGATCTGCGAGCCCAGGCCCAGCGTCAAGCGCCCCCGGGAATACTGGTTCAGATCCCAGGCCAGGTTGGCCAGTGTCATGGGGTTACGTGCGAAGGCCACCGCGATAGAGGTGGTCAGCGCGATCGTCTCGCTGTGCTCGGCCGCCAGCACAAGCGGTAAAAATGGATCGTTGTTGATCTCGGCGGAAAATGCAGTGTCATAGCCGAGCTTTTCCAGTTCGGCGATGGCCAGTGGCGCCATCTCCAGGTCGGCGCTTAGCATTCCACTGACTCTCAAAAGCTGTACTCCTCAACGCGCGTGCGGGGGTGTCAATCAGGTCGTTCACTGCGTCCTGAAACCCGGGCTGATGCGCAATTTGAATCGGGTCTGGTTTGCAGTGACAGGTGGTAGAGCACTTTACGCGACCTGCCCAGTGGATCAAGTGTCAAAGTGTGCCGGTGAGAATGGCAAAAACGATCATCGGTGCTTTAGCCTCACAATAGTTGAGCAAATCCGCCGGGGCGCATATAATGCGCAGCCCTCGACAGGACCATAGCTCAGTTGGTTAGAGCGCTACCTTGACATGGTAGAGGTCGGCGGTTCGAATCCGCCTGGTCCTACCAATCCCCCGCCAGAGTCGATAAGCCGATAGAATGGGCGCCTCTGTATGCCGATCCGCCAGTTTATTTTTCATCCCGATACCTCCACAAGTGCAGGAAGAATTATGGCCAGATGTGCACGCTGTGCGACATTGATTGTCGCCACGCTTTTTCACGCGGTAAGTAGCCAGGCATCCGGGCCGGGCTTCAGCGGACTGTTTGCCACTGCGGACAGCGCGGAAACGGTGGGTGCCAATCCGGCCGGCATGGTGATGCTGGAGGGCACGCAGATGACGCTGCAGGGTGCCCTGATACAGGATTTCTCCACCTTTGAGGTCAACGAGCAACTCACGACGGTGGATGGCGGTAACCCCGACGATGCCACGCCGGTACTGGCGCCCTCCTTCTATTATTCCCACCAGTACAATGCGGACTGGTGGTTTGGCTACTCCCTGAACATACCTCTGGGTTTTGGCTCCAACAATGGACGCAAATGGGCGGGCCGCTACTACACCGATGAATTTTCGCTGGTCTACGTGTCCCTCAATCCCGCTGCCGCCTACAGGGTCAATGAGAATCTCTCGCTGGGCGCCAGGGTCCGGATAATGTACACCGAATCCTCGGTGCTGACCCAGGTAAACAATAGTTTTCTCGATCGTGACTTTGAGGATGGCAAACTGGAGACAAAGGCAGACGGTGTCGGCATCGGTTACTCCCTGCATGCGCTCTATGCTTTCTCCGAGGACACTCGCGTGGGCCTCAGTTACAACTCTCAGATCAGTAGCGATCTGGATACGACTGTGGACTTCGACAACGCCAGACGCCCCGCGGAGATTATCGACAGATTGCAGAGCCAGACGATCGAGGTGGGCAGCAAGGTACCGATGGTGGCAGGCATGGGCTGGTACCACCGCATGGACAATGACTGGGAGCTGACCTGGGATCTGATGTGGGTGCAGTTTTCAAAGTTTGGCGCGACATCGGTCGAACTGGACGAGGTGACGCTGGACTCCCCGGGGGATATCTACAACGATTTTTACGTGTCGTCAGCAGGGCTAAGCTGGCCGCTAAGCTCCCGTATGACAGCATCGGTCGGTGCATTCTGGATGGAGAGCCCGGTGGATAACGCTGATCGCAGTTTTGCGATCAGCGTGGATGAAATGATGGGCATAGGCGCTGGTATCACCTACCAGCTAGAGAACGGCAACGACTACGATCTCCAGCTGAACCTGATCGATACCGGCAGCGCGCCTATCGATACGGGCCCCTCGCTGGTCAAGGGGCGTGTGGTGGGAAAATCGAAGGACCACTATTCGCTGGCGATCTCCCTGGCTTACAACTGGCGCTGACCGTCGGTCGGCTTGCTGGTATGTAGCATCAGCCAGAAAAAGCCGCCGAAACCAGCCAGCGCCGAAGCCATCAGGATGCCGGTTTTCGCCATCAGCAGGTCCTCGGCCGAACTGGCGAAGCCCAGATCGGCTATGAAGATCGACATGGTAAAGCCGATGCCGCCCAGCAGGCCGACGCCCAGAATGTGCTTCATATTCAGGCCGACCGGCAATTGGGCCCAGCCCAGTTTTACCGCGAGCCAGGTAAATCCCGCGATACCGACCGGTTTGCCGAGCAGGAGCCCGGCCAGCACGCCCAGTGCAATAGGGTGTTCCAGGTACAGCGAGAACCCGGCAAAATCCACGGGGATGCCGGCATTGGCCAGCGCAAAGATCGGGATCACCAGGTAGGCGACCGGCAGGTGCAGCGTATGCTCCAGCCGCTGGGCCGGCGCCTGAACCAGTCTTACACCGTTGCCCAGCGATGTCACCAGTGCGCGGAAGCGGTTGTTCTTGATGATATCGGCCTGGTCCGAGATGGCTTTGAGCATCTTGACTGAGGTGTCCTTCACCCGGTCTACGAACACCGCGGGTTCAAATTTCGGGCGGATAGGGATTACGAATGCCACCACGATACCGGCGATGGTGGCATGGATACCGCTGGTCAACATGGCCATCCACAGCAGCGCCCCCACGGCCGCGTAGGGCAGTGGGCGGCGAATACCACCCAGGTTCAATGCCATCAGGAGCAGCGTGCAAGCGCCGGCGTAAGCCAGTGCCATAAGATTCAGTTCCTTGGTGTAGAACAGCGCGATTACCGCCACCGCACCGAGGTCGTCAACGATGGCCAGGGCTATAAGAAAAGTCACCAGGCTCTTGGGTACGCGGCTGCCCAGCAGGCTCAGGGCGCCGATGGCGAAGGCGATATCCGTCGCCATCGGAATTCCCCAGCCGGTAGCACCCGAGCCGGATGTATTGAACAGCAGGTAGAACAGTGCGGGAACCACCATGCCGCCGATGGCGGCGATGATCGGCAGCAGCGCCTGCCTGGGGGAGGATAGCTCGCCCACCAGCAACTCGCGTTTCAGTTCCAGGCCCATGACGAAGAAGAACATCGCCATCAGGGCTTCGTTGATCCAGTGGTGGATTGACAGCGAGAACACGCTGCTTCCCATGCTGACCCCGATCTCCGTGTGCAGGAAGTGCTGGTACTCGTCATGCAGCGGGCCGTTGGCGATGACCAGCGCGATGACGGCGCAGATCATCAGCAAGATGCCGCTGGTGGTCTGGCGGTGTATAAACTCTTCCAGCGGGGTCAGCAGGCGATCAAACGACTTCTCCCACGGCGCGTTGTAGATACCTTTACCGGGCATGTGGCGAGCAGCTCCTTGTTGATCCGAGACAGGTCATAGCGATTCCAGAAACGGGCCGTCGACGCACAGGCGCCGTCCGTCCGGCGTTGCGCAGGCGCCGCAAATGCCCACGCCGCATTTTGTGAGGTAGTCGATCGAGCTGAAAATCTGCTCGGGGCGGCAGAATTCCCGTTGCACGGCGTTCGCCGCGTGCACCATCGGCGCGGGCCCGCAATTGTAAAATACCAGTTGTTCGCGCTCCTGCTCGCTCATCGCCCGCAGTCGCTCTCGCAGTGCCTCGGTGACCAGCCCGTGGTAGCCGACGCTGCCGTCGTCGGTGGCGACATGGACATCAGCCACCCGCCTACATTCTTCGAGGAAGTACAAACGCTCGGCGCTGCGCGCGCCGACGAATACTTCGGCATTGCCGAAATCGCGGGCAATCTGGTAAACGGCGGCCAGTCCGGTGCCACCGGCCACCGCGATGATTTTTGCGTCGTCGGGCGGGGCTACGGGGATGCCGTGCGGGCCGCGCACATAGGCTTGCGTACCGGCCGGGAGGTCCATCAGCGTGTGGGTGAATTTGCCCAGGTCGATGACGGCCAGGGTGAACGGGTCATCGGTCAGCGCGGAGAATGGTTTTTCGCCCAGCCCCGGTATCCACAGGAATACGAACTCTCCCGCTTGAATATTGATCTTGCGGTCGAAGCTCAGCAGGGCGATATCCGCGCACACACGGTGGTTTCGCACCAGTGTGACGGGGCGAAAGCGCATGTCGATATCGTAGCGAATCAACTCTTCGGCGTGCTCGCTGGCGTGCTCCAGGTCGCGGCCCAGGGCCTTGAAGTAGGCGCCGATTTCCTCGCTGGTTAACCCTGTGAGGGCGGAGCCTATACCCACCACAGTTGCCCCTGCATCAAAGTAAGCGCTCACATCGCCGGCACTGCTGGCACCGCCGCAGCCGATAATCGGGCAGTCCGCGACGGCGGCAATCTCGCGAACGCATTTCAGCCCGATGGGCAGGATCCCCTTGCCGGACATGCCGCCAGCGCCATTGCTCAGTACCGGGTGTCCGTGGGCCGCCGTGTAGCCCGGCCCCACTGTGTTGATCGCACACAGTCCGTCGGCTCCCCCGGCAATCGCAGCCTCGGCGATTTTGGCGATGTCGGGGGTGTTGGGTGTCAGCTTGGGAATTACCGGGATATCGATCACCGCTTTCACCGCGGCGGTGATCTCCCGCACCAGATCGGGGTCCTGGCCCATCGCCATGCCGTAGCCTTTCGCGTGGGGACAGGAGAGGTTGAGTTCCAGGCCGTCGGACACCGGCGCCAGGATTCTGGCGACCTCGACAAACTCCTCAACACTGCCGCCGAAAATGGATGTGAGCAGGAACCTGTCTTTCGGAACCTGCAGCGCCGCCAATGCCTCGCGCGTTTGTCGGGCGCCGGGGTTGGTCAGGCCCACCGCGTTGACGAAGCAGCCTGGCGCATACTGGCTGTACACCGGCTCGCGATTACCCGCACGTGGTTCCAGGCCAATACTCTTGGTGGTGACCACGCCGACCTCGGGCACATGGTCGAATATGTACTGGATGATAGACGTTGCGGTGCTGACGATGCCCGAGGGTATGGTGAATGGGCCGGACAGCGTTTTACCGAAGAATTCCATAGTGTATACAGCGAGCTCGTGCGTCGATGGGGCTTACAGCGTTCAAGTGCGCGATTATACGGGTTTGGCGCGCCAGAAACGACCTGCTACGGGAAACGTGCGCGCGTTTGCTAAACTGTGAATAACACACAGCTTGAGTGCGGATTTGTTGTCGCCGCGCCGGCGTGGCCTGGCGGTGTGTCAGGGCCACGCGCAACACGAGGTTGCTTATGGCCGCGAGCCGGGAGAGCGATATGACCGAGGCTTTGCTGCTGGATCTAAGCGGCGTGCTCTATGACGGGGATACGCTTATCCCCGGTGCCCGCGAAGCCGTAGAGCGCGTGCAGCGCGCAGGGCTCGAACTGCGATTTGTCACCAATACTTCCCAGAAGACGCGCGCGCAGTTGCTGCAGCATTTGCGCCGCCTTGGATTCCAGCTCGAAGACGAGCAGCTGTTCACCGCCGTGGACGCGGCGCAACAGTGGTTGAAGCAGCGCCAGCTGCGACCCTATTGTCTCGTGCATGACAACATCGCCGAAGAGGTAGCGGTATTTGACAGCGGTGACCCCAATGCGGTGTTGATCGCCGATGCCGCCGAGCAGTTTAATTACCACAGCCTCAACCGCGCTTTCCAGTTGTGCATGGAAGGCGCGCCATTGCTCGGCGTGGGCTACAACCGCTACTTCAGGTCCGGCGGACAGTTGATGATGGACGCCGGGGCTTTCATACGCGCTGTGGAGTTTGCCGCCGGCGTGGAAGCGATTATCGTCGGCAAGCCGAGTGCGGAGTTCTTCGAGCAGGTAGTGGCCTCGACCACCGCGCGCGAGTCGCGGGCGCTAATGGTCGGTGACGATGTTTTTGGCGACGTGGAGGGCGCCCTGAATGCGGGTCTGCGTGCCTGCCTGGTGCGTACCGGGAAATACCGGGCTGGTGATGAAGACCGGATTGCGGGTGACTTTGCAGTAGTCAACTCTGTGGTCGAGGCAGTTGCAATGGCCGTGGACGGCTAGCGTGTGCTACACCGCCGGCGCTGCACGCCGCCCTGGTCTTGCAGGCGTTGCTCCGTGACAAATCAGGTCCGGATTCGCAGTCCCGCTCCCAGTAGGCCGGTAATTAGAAGTAGCAGTGTTCCCGGTGCCGGGGCATCGGTGGGATTACAAACGGGGTCGTTGGGATTGATGTCGCAACGGTCTGTAGAAAGGCTTGCGGTGAACCCCATATTCTGGAAATCAATCTCACCATTGGACCCTGTGAGCACGGCGGTCACATAGCGCACGTTCAGCGGGGCTACCAGGACAATATCCTCAGCGAAGATATTGGGGGTACTGCCCAGCGCAGGCGAGACACTCCGGCTGCCCACCTGTGTATTGCTGCCATCGAAAAAGGTGAACTGGATATCGTCCACGTCATAGGCCTCACCGTTATAGTTCCAGAAATGAAGGGTGGTGAGGTCGTATTGTTGTTGAAAGTCGAACAGTAATTCAAGTGAGCCGCCAGAGAACCAGTTGTGAGTTGTCTGATTATGCACTTCGCTGGCATCTGCGGATGGAGCGTCGATTACCTTGTTGATGGTCTGCCCATTATCAAAGGTATTCCGCGACGTCGTATAGGTAGAGTTGCCACCGATGGCCACCGTGATGTTATCGACATTCAGGTAAATAGGTGCCGCTGATGCCTGCGCGGCAAAAAGGCCAAGCAGCAGAGGGAAAAAACTGCGGGCTAGGGGATATTGCATAGTATTTACCTACATATATTCAAAGTGTGATCGGGTTAATCAGGCAAGGTACATGCCACGCTCGCCATTGCTACCAAAAATCAGCTACTTAGTAGATCATGTTCGGGAAAGGCGGTTTCGGAATGTAAAAAATCCTGACACTGGGGTTGTGCCGGCCAGTCACGCCCTGTCTCGCATGATCGGGCCGTACAACAATCGGTTCACGGTTTCGGCGGCGTGGGCACCTCGCGTATCTCGCCATCAGCTACGGCAAAGGGTTCGCCGCCGGCGACGATCACCGCGCGGTCTGTCCACTGTTCAAAATCCAGCATCGCGTTCAGTACGACATCTGATCGGCCCTGGTACTCGACGGGCCGGTAGATCACGACCGCCATGCGCTCATCCAGCTTCCTGTAGGTATATCGCGCCTCGCCCACCAGTGCACCGCCGGCGGTCACATAGCAGGTATGCGCGGTTTCGTAGCTGACGGTGTGGGTCGAGATGTCAGTAAAGTCGCCCTGTCGTGAGTGGTGGACGCCCGTCCACTCGAGGCTTTTCCCCACCAGCGTCTGGAATGCGTTTGCCATAAAACCTCCTGTCTGGTCCTCGATCGCCGCTTATAATATTTCATGATTTGACATTAAAATTTTATAAGATGTAATATACGGCGCATGCATATATCCGTTACTCAGCATGCCACAGGGCTCACCCCGGGGAAACTGATCCTGGAAATGCTTGACGCAGATCCGCAACTGATGGCCCCGGGCCGCCGCCTGGTCGCGGCCGGCAGCGTTTTTGGCTTCAGTGAAAACCAGGTGCGGGTTGCGCTGAGCCGACTGGTGGCCGACGGGTTGCTGGTCCAGCCGCGCCGCGGCGACTACGCACTGGATGGCGCGGCGACGAGGATTGGGGAGGAAACCCAGCGCTGGCAGAAGATCGAAAGCCGCACGCGACACTGGCGCGGCGACTGGTGCGCCGTGCTCACCGACAACCTGGCGGCGGAGGGCAGTACGCAGTTTCGCCGGCAGTCGCGCGCGCTGGCGCTGCGCGGCATGCAGCGCTGGCGCCCCGGTTTCTGGGTGCGTCCCGACAACCTGCGCGGCGGACCGCGGCGGCTTGGTGAGGAATTGCTGACACTGGGTCTGGATGCCATACGTGGTCAGTGTGTGATCGCGCAGGGAGATGCAGCCTGCGAAAGCAGCCTGCGCTCGCTGTGGAATCCATCAGACCTGGAAGACACCTACCGGGACAGAATCGACCGGTTGGCGCAGGCTGTCGACCGACTGGAGACCCCACAGTTTCCTGACGTGCTCAGTGAAACACTGGAACTGGGCGGCAGTTGCATCAAGGCGCTGCTGACCGACCCATTGTTGCCGGACGAACTGGCCAGCGGCGACAGCCGTCGTCAACTCGTTGGTCTGCTGAAGGATTACGACAAGCGGGGCAGGCGCCTGTGGCGACATTTCATTCAACAGTTGTAGGGAGGTCCGCCGATGAGCGCACCCGGATTCAGTGAAGTTTTCTCTAACCTGCTCGACGAATACCGGGAGGGCAGGGCCGCGCCCCCTTTCCAATCGAGCGTAGACACCCGCTTCTACACCGATCCCGCCTGGTTCGAAAAAGAAAAGGCCGCCCTTTTCAGTGACGGTCCGATCCTCGTCGGGCATACCGCCATGTTGAAAAAAAAGGGCGATACCTTCACGCACGACCACCTGGGCAAGCCGATCATGGTGGTGCGCGACGCTGATGGTGAGATACGCGCCTTCCTGAATGTGTGCCG
Organism: Gammaproteobacteria bacterium; assembly: GCA_030427485.1. Taxonomy (GTDB): domain Bacteria; phylum Pseudomonadota; class Gammaproteobacteria; order Pseudomonadales; family Halieaceae; genus Marimicrobium. The sequence continues at coordinate 8,901 of JAUICG010000042.1, read as the reverse complement.
ACATCGCGGCGTTCGCCTCGTCAACAGCGATGAGGTCATCAACAAGACCAGTTTTGTCTGCCCCTATCACAACTGGACCTACGGGCTAGACGGTTCGCTGCGGCATGTCCCCCTGCACGACGAGAGCTTCGCCGGCCTGGATACACAGTGTCATGGCTTGAAAGCGCTGCCGCTGGCGATTTGCGAAGGACTGATATTCGTTAATCCCGATTCGCGCGGCAGCATCGACCTCGAAAAACACATGGGCATGGTGCGGGCGGATTTTGCGGCGTTCGGCATGGCCGAGCATGTTTTTTTCCGGCAAACCGTCACCACGTTGAAAACCAACTGGAAGCTGCTGGTTGACGCGTTCCAGGACGGTTACCACGTTACCCGCCTGCACAAGAAGACGGTTGGCCCGCATTTTCTCGATGTCGTCTCGCGCAGCGAGCGCAGTGGTGATCACCTGGTGTCTGTCGTTGCCCGCAACGACTTCGCAACGGCGCTGGACCTGCCGCCCGCGCAATGGGATCTGCGTCGACAGGCGTCCTGCGCGATGTACCTGTTTCCGAATGTCGAAATGATTATTCATCCAGATTACATCAGCTATCTGGCGTTCTTTCCGACCCGGGTGGACGAAACCATCGTGGTACACGGTTGCTTCATTGAGGAGGAACCCAAAGACGAGAAAGCGATGGCGCACTGGGAGCGCGCTTTCGACATTGTCGAAAACGGCGTATTTCGTCCGGAAGATTATTTCGTCTGTGAGCAGGCGCAAATAGGCATGTCATCGGGTGCCAACAGCCACTTGTTGCTTGGTGCGCACGAAACCGGCGTCAAGGCATTCCACGACCTGCTCGCCGAGAAGATGGGGCCGTATCGGCCCGGGTGAATGCGGTAATCGGGTTCACGCACACACCATTTTCCCGATCTGGGTACACACCGGACAGGTTTCGACCGCAGTTCAGGCACGAGGAGAAACAAGATGTCTCCAGGAATCTATTCAATCTGGATTGTCCTCATCGTGGGGCTCTTTAGTACAGCCGCGGCTCTCTCTGCCCAGGAAAAGCCGAATCTGCTCTTGATAACCGTCGATGACATGAACGCCGACTCGGTTGGCGTATTCCGCTCCCAACTTGCGGATACTACGCCCAATATTGACCACCTGGCGAAAGAGGGCATCAGGTTTGAGCGTGCACATGTTCAGGTCGCCAATTGTATGCCGTCGCGAAACGTGATGTGGTCCGGACTCTACCCTCACAGCAACAGGGTGGAGGGTTTTTACCAGGTGATGAACCCGGGCTATTTGACGCTGGTGGACTATGCGAAACTGGCTGGCTACTTCACTGCGATCCAGCACAAGGATCACGATTCCAGCCCCTACACCCCCTATGCGTGGGACGTTTCGTTGCATGCATTGCCCGTTTTGGGCAATCAAAGCATAAAAGACCCGAAGTCCTATGGCCTCGCTACTGCCGAAGCCATCCGTCTGGCAAAGCAGGCAGGTAAACCGTTCTACCTCCTGATTAACATAGCGGACCCACACGTGCCGTTTTTCGGATTGAACCGAAAGGGCGAGCCGATTGACGATCCCTTTGTACCTTCTCGCTTGTACCACCCAGACGAGGTTCCGGTGCCGGGTTTCCTGCCCGATGATCCCGTCGTTCGCGAGGAGTTGGCACACTATTATTCCTCCGTGCGTCGCGCCGATGACGCGGTGGGGGAGATATTGCAAGCGCTGAAGTCATCAGGCGAGGACAACAGCACGCTGGTCATGTTCCTGTCGGACCACGGTATGCCTTTCCCGTTTGCAAAAACCCAGCTCTACCATTGGAGTACGCGTACGCCGCTGGTGATTCGCTGGCCGGGCGTCATAGAGGCCGGCTTTGTCGACAGCGAGCATATGGTGTCCGCCGTTGATCTTCTTCCCACACTCCTGGATTCTATCGGTGTAGCCGTTCCCGCGAACATCCAGGGGCGTACGTTCATGCCCCTGCTCAAAGGAGAAACCCAGGATGATCGAGACAGTGTCTTCAAGATGTATATGGAAAATGCGGCCGGCGGTAGATCGCCTATGCGCGCGGTGGAAAGCCCTCAGTTCCTTTACATTTTCAACCCGTGGTCCAATGGCGAGAGGACGATGCATTCCGCAACGAACAATACCCGGACCTATCGACGTATGTTGCAACTGGCGAAGCGCGATCAGCAACTGGCAGGTAGGTTGGAACTGCTATCACACCGGCAGTTGGAGGAATTCTACGATGTCCGAAGTGATCCGGATTGTCTCGTCAACCTCGTGAACGACCCTGCCTACTCGGCGGAGGTCGAGCGGTATAGGGGCATGCTGGAAAGCTGGATGCGCAGGCTTCAAGACCCGATGCTCCCTGTGTTCTCGGACCGACATGACGCGGCGAAACTGGCGGCGTATATGCGCGATCAACAGCGACAGACCGATGAGCGCAAGCACTGGGCCCGCGCTATCAAGGCAAGACTGGAGATGTGACATCGTTCGCCCCATGCGACTCTGATTGTCGATGTTGCTCAGCGTATTCACCGTGAAGTAGTCATTCTTCAGGTGGAACGGAACAATGCTGAGTTCGTTTGCCCGGCTCCGCAGTCGGCAACTTGCGCTACGCCGAGACAATCTCCCCGATCTCGGTGCCCACCGGATAGGTTTCGCCCGCCGCCTGCTTTTGCACGAGCTTGCCGGATTCCGGCGCCTCGATCTCCTGCACCGACTTGTCAGTTTCCAGCGTATAGATGGGTTGACCCTCTTCCACCATTTCGCCGTCATCCACCAGCCATTCGGTCAGCGTCCCCTCCGTGGTGGACATCTGGAGTTTTGGGATTGTTAATGAAGTAGACATGACTAAGACCCTTACTTGAACAGTTCGCGAACCCGAGCGGCAATACTGCCCGCGCTGGGTATTTGTGCGGTTTCGATGGTTTTGGAGTACGCGATAGGCGCATACGCCGCACCAAAACGTGATGCGGGTGCCTTCAACTGGCTGAACAATTGCTCGTTGATGGTGCTGGCGATCTCGGAGCCGAGTCCGCAGAATTCGGTGGCGGCGTGAACCACCAGTGCGCGCCCGGTTTTTTCCACCGATGTCAGTATGCGGTCGTAGTCCAGCGGCAGCAGGGTACGCAGGTCGATGACCTCGGCACTGATGCCTTCTTTTGCCAGTTCCTCCGCGGCGGCGAGACAGTGCATCACCTGCCAGCCGTAGGTGATCAGGGTAATGTCGCTACCCTCCCGTTTCACTTTCGCCACCCCCAGCGGGATACGATAGTCGCCGACCGGTACTTCCTCGCGCAGGGCGTAGGTCAGCATCATGGACTCAAACTGGATACACGGATCTTCGTCGAAAATACAGCTCAGCAACAGGCCCTTGGCTTCTGTCGGTGTGCTGGGGTAGACGATTTTCAGCCCCGGGTTGTGCAGCAGCAGGGCCTCGGTAGACTGCGAGTGCTGGGCGCCGAAGCCGCCGATACCGCCGCCCGCGATGGTACGCACCGTCATCGGGACATGGGTTGCGCCGCCCGACATATAGCGCTGCTTGGCTGCGTGGTTGACGATCTGGTCAAGGCAGACGCCGACGAAATCACAGAACATGATCTCGGCGACGGGGCGCATGCCCGCCAGTGCCGCCCCGGTGGCGGCGCCAATAATGGCCTGCTCGGCGATGGGCGTCGGGCGCACACGCTCGCCCCACCTGGACTGCATGCCCTTGAAGCACTTGAAGACGCCGCCGGCCGGCTCACCGATGTCTTCTCCGAGGAAGAACACCGAGTCGTCCAGTTCCAGCGCCAGTTCCTGCGCATCCTGTACAGCTTCGAACATGGCCATTTCGCGCGTCTCGCCCTTGTGCGGCGCCTCCTCCTGGCGTTTTTCGCGCTGGCCCCGTGTCGGCACTACGCTCGGATCGGCATAGACGTCCAGCAGCATTTCATCCGTGCCGGTGACCTCGCTCTCCAGCGCCGCGGCGACCGCCTCCTGTACCTCGGACTTGGCGGCATTGTCGATCCCGGTGAGTTCTTCCTCCGTGCAGATCCCGCGTTCCAGCAGGAGCGCGCGCGTGCAGGGTACCGGCCAGGCCGCCTTCGCCGCCGCCAGATCCTCCTTGGACAGGTGGTTGGTAAAGCCGACGCCGGCGTGCAGCCCGAGGCGCATCGTCACCGCCTCGACAAAGACCGGGCCGTTGCCGCCGCGCACCTCGTCAATGACGGATTTCATCCCGTTGTGGAACGCGATCGGGTCGTTGCCGTCGAGCTTCACGCCCTTGAAACCGTACCCCGCGGCGCGGCTGGCGAAGTCCTTGCTGGCGGTGTATTCCGGTATGGTCGTGTACTCGCCCATCTGGTTGTTCTGGCACAGGAAGATAACCGGCAGTTTCCACACGCCGGCGAGATTCATGGCTTCGTGCACGGCACCGATACTGGTGGCGCCGTCGCCGAAGTTTACGATGGTCACCGCATCGCTGCCGCGCATCTTGCTCGCCAGCGCCAGGCCATTGGCAATCGGGGTGCCCGCGCCGACGATGGCGGTGGTCAGCATGGAACCGGATGCCGGATCGGAGATGTGCGGTGAGCCGCCCTTGCCCTTGTTCACGCCGCTCTCCCGCCCCAGGGCTTCGGCGAACAGGCCCTTGAGCGGCACGCCCTTGGCCACCTGGTCGTGAATGCCGCGATAGATCGTCACCATCTGGTCTTTACTGGTGATCAACGGTGCGATAGAGGCGGGGATGGCTTCCTGCCCGGTCATCGGCCAGTAGGTAAACTGGAATTTGCCGCTCGACAGTCCGGCCTGGATGGCTTTGTCCACCTCGTGGATGCGCGACATCTGGCGATAAATTTCTCGCAGCGTGCCATGGTCTATTGCAAGGTCTTGTGATTCAGCGCCAGCGGCCATTGATTGTTCTCCTCTCTTGTCTGGAAGTTCCTGGACTATTTGCCCGGTCAAGGCGTACCCGTCATGATGGCGTCGCAGCACCCGGCAGGGGGTGTATTATCACTTTTATCCGACTGGAACCTGCCTGCTCGAAACGGGAAAATCGCCGATGCCGGCGACTACGGGTTGTCTTGCATATTAAATAATCAACAGTGTAGCCTATTACGCTGTGAAAACGCTATGACTGATTGCGATTAATTCTCACCAGACGCCCGCGGCCCGCGCTGTCCCGGATACCGACGATACCCTGCATGCGACCCGCGCGGCGAGCGGCTTTCGCCGCTGCCGCCTGCCATCCTCGCGATGCCGGCGTCAGGTGCCGCAAAACGTCTGGCGTACTATCTGCTCCGGCTGTGGCGGGGTGGCGAACAGGGCGAGGTCCGCCCGGTAGGTGTGCGGGCTTTCCAGTACATCCATCAGGCGATGGAACACGGCAAAGTCATCGCCATCGGTTGCCGCAGCGATCGCCGCCTCCACCAGGTGATTGCGCGGGATAAACACCGGGTTCGCGCGGTCCATCATTGCCTGTCGCATGTCCCCGGGCAGCGCGTCCTGCGCGATGCGGGCGCGCCAGTGATCCAGCCAGGGGTGCAGGGCATCGGGAAATTCAAACAATGCGGACACGCAACTGCCTGCCTCGTCGCGCTCGTGCGCCAGGTCGGCCAGGCGACGAAATGCGAGCGTGAAATCGAGCTGGTGCTGCGCCATGAGCTGCCACAGGTCCTCCACCAGTGCGGTATCCTGCTCGCCGATCTCCGCCAGTCCCAACTTGCGCGCCATGCCCTGTGCATTGGCCTGCAGGAACTGTTCCGGAAATGCGTCTATAGCCTTCTGCGCCTGCGCGACCGCGCGATCGGGGTCACCGTCCAGAATCGGCAGCAGCGCCTGCGCCAGGCAGGACAGGTTCCAGTGGGCGATTCCCGGCTGACTGCGGTACGCGTAGCGTCCGCCGTGATCGATGGAACTGTACACCTGCTCCGGGTTGAATGCGTCCATGAAAGCACAGGGTCCGTAGTCGATGGTCTCGCCGCAAACCAGCATATTGTCGGTGTTCATCACGCCGTGGATGAAGCCAAGCAGTTGCCACTGCGCAATCAACCGTGCCTGCCTGGAAATCACGCCCTCCAGCAGGGCCAGCACAGGGTTGTCGCGGTTCCCGGCCTCGGGGTAGTGCCGCTCGATCACGTGGTCGGCGAGTAATTGCAGCGCCTCCCTGTCCTTGCGCGCCGCATAGTACTGGAAGGTCCCAATGCGGATATGGCTGCTGGCCACGCGTGCCAGTACGGCGCCGGGGAGAAAGCGGTCACGGGCGACGACATCACCGGTGGTGACGGCGGCCAGCGCGCGCGTGGTGGGTACACCCAGGTGGTACATGGCTTCGCTGACAAGATACTCGCGCAACACCGGGCCCAGCGGAGAACGGCCGTCGCCGCCGCGCGACCAGGGGGTGGGACCGGAGCCCTTCAGTTGCAGGTCGTAGCGCTGGCCGTCGCGCGCGACGACCTCACCGAGCAGGATTGCACGACCGTCGCCAAGCTGCGGGTTGAAGCCGCCAAACTGGTGCCCCGCATACACGGTGGCGATGGGGTCTGCGCCTGGCGGGGTGGCGTTGCCGGCGACAACCGCCGTACCCGCTGCGGAATTCAGCCATACGAGGTCGATGCCCAGCACCGCAGCCAGGGCCTGGTTTACCCGAATGGGTCCCGGCGCGGCCACTGGCTCCGGGGCCTGGTGGGCGTAGAACCGCTCCGGGAGGCGTGCGTAGCTGTTGTCGAAAGCGATGGGATTCATGACGCGGACTCCTCGGCCGGGTGGGCATTTCTGGCATACAGGCCCGGCACAGCCCGACTGCGGGCGAGTGCTGGTCCGGCACCCATGCTACCAGACATCCACGCGCGGGAAATGCCATGGGTTGACGGCGGGGTCGGGTGATGGCTTGATACACGGTTCGCATACTGTGCACGTCGATGCAGTGAACCGGAGGAGTGACAGCATGGCAAAGAAGACCTGGGATACCCTGATCCGCAATGCGCTGGTGTTCGACGGGACCGGCACCAGGCCCCTGAATCTGGACATTGCCATTAAAGACGGGCGTATCGCCGCCCGCGGCAGCAAGCTGCCTGCGACCCAGGCCACGCGCGTGATAGAGGGCGAGGGTAAGTGGCTGATGCCGGGCCTGCTGGATATCCACACCCACCTGGACCTCGAGGTCGACCTGGAGCCGGGTTTGCCGGAGGTGGTGCGGCATGGGACGACTACCGTGCTGGTGGGTAACTGCAGCCTGGGTACCTGTTTCGGCCGGCAGCAGAGCGGCGAGCAGAACCCCATTGTCGATTGTTTCACCCGGGTCGAGAACATCCCGAAATCCGTGCTGCGCCAGTGTGTCGACGCTGTCTCCTGGGACAATACGGGCGATTACCTCGATCACTTTGAGAATATTCCGCTGGGCCCCAATGTCGGCGCCTTCATCCCCCACTCGATGCTCCGGGTGGAGGCGATGGGCCTGCGCGACAGTGTCAGCCGCGCGCCCTCCGAAGCGGAACTGGTGCGCATGGAACAACTGTTGCAAGCGGGCATGGAGCAGGGGTACCTCGGGATGAGCACCGACGGCCTGCCCTTCCACTACCTGGCCAGCGAGCCCTTCACCGCCAAGCGAATTCCCACCCAGTTCGCCAGCTTCAGCGAAATGAAACGCCTGCTCAAGGTGGTGCGCAAGTACGGCAGGGTATGGCAGACCACGCCGATCATTGAAAACCGTGCCAAGGCCTTCCTGTACTTCCTGCTCTCCAGCGGCCGATTGTTTGGCAAAACGCTGAAGACCTCGGCGCTGTCGGCACTGGAGTTCGTGCTGATGCCCGGCGCGCACAAGGGCTTTCTCGGCTTTGCCGCGCTGGTCAACAGCCGGCTGTTCAAGGGGAATCTGCATTTCCAGGCGCTGGGTACCAATTTCCGTATCTGGTCGGACGGTATCGTCTCGCCGCTCTACGAGGAACTGGAATCCACCTGTGAACTGATCGCCCGCGAATACGACGATGTGGAAGGGCGCATGGCTCTGCTCAATAACCCTGACTTTGTGCGGCGATTCCGCGCGGACTGGCACCACGGTCGCCGCGGCCGGAACCTGGCCCACCTCAAGGCCAAACTGGGCATCCCGGACAATGTCGTGGTGCGGGATTTGCGCCTGATGATTTTTGACGGCGCCCCGGTCGCGGACTGGGATGGCGAGAGTCTGCAGGCCGTGTACGATCGCCTGGAACGTTTCCAGTTCGGCGCCGTGGGCGCCGCGCGTTCGGACGCCGAGCGCGAGGCCTTCGAGAAGTTTCCCCGTCCGATTCGCGACGACGCCGATTTCATGCTCCACATGATGCGCACCTACGATAAATCGTTCCGCTTCTGGATCGATGTGGGCAATGTCGGTAACCGCGGCACGCTGGATATCCTGATGTACAAGCACGCGATGCCGGGGTTTAACGACTCCGGTGCGCACATCACCAACATGGCCTTTTTTGACGCCAACCTGATGTCCCTGAAACTGGCGCAGGCCAAATCGCTGGAAACCGTCAGTGCGATGGTGAAACGCCTGACCCGTGAGCCGGCGGAGTTCTTCGGCCTGGATGTCGGTACGCTGGAGATCGGCGCGCAGGCCGACATCGTGCTGCTGGACCCGGAGGTACTGAAGACCTGGGATAGCAATGACAACCGCGTCTTTGAGTACCGCGAGTTGTTCCAGCACAAACAGATGTTCAATCGCTCCGAGGGGGTGGTGACGGCTGTGTTGATCAACGGCGAACCGGCCTGGCAGGACGGCGAGGCCACTGAGGCGCTGGGCAGCCAGCGGCTGGGCCGCGCGCTGCGTGCCGGCGCATCGGAGGTGGCGGACGCGCGGGCCGCTTAAACGGCGCGCTTCTTGGTCAGCAGGCGGAACAACCAGAAGCCCAGGCCGACAATGGCCATGACGCCGAAGACGCCCA
>JAUICG010000041.1 GCA_030427485.1 Gammaproteobacteria bacterium | reverse complement strand
CTCCCGTTTTGTTGCCTTCGTCGTTTCTATCGCAGTCATTACTCGTTCTCCATTGTCAGCAACTGTCTCGAATACTTGCAACTACAGGAAGAAATCCTGGTTCTGGCCGCCCATCATCACGCCGCCGAGATTGCGGCCGAACTTGAACGGATTGTTCGCCACATGGGTACGGCCGGCATTGATATCGAGCCACGCGCGGTTCAGCGGGTGATCGCGGAAGATACCCTGGGCGCCGCAGGAGATGAACATCTGGTTGATGGCGTCAGTACACTTGCGCGATACCAGCGCGGCATCAAAACGCATCTTGATACGCTCATTCATCGGCAGGCTGGTATTGGATTTCGCCGCGGCGACCATCGCATCGAAGTTGCGGAACATGATGGTCTGGCACTCATCAACCGTCGACACGGCGTTGGCCAGCGCCATCTGCGCGTCGGGGTCGGTCGCAATCTTGTTGCCATCGTTGAGACCGACGCGATCCTTGTTCACCGCGATATAGTTGTCGATCACGCCCTGCAGGCAGCCGATACTCGCCGTAGAAACAGCGCGCACAAAAATCTGGCCAAACGGCAGGCGGTAGATGTAGTGGGTATTCGTTTTGTTCCCGGGGCTGTCACACTCGAAGCCGTGAATGGCGCGGTGGGTACGATACTCCGGCACGAAGGCATCCTCGACCACGATGTCGTGGCTCCCGGTACCTTCCAGCCCGCTGACATTCCAGTTGTCGACAATCCTGTAATCACCGAGAGGCACCAGGAAGGTGCGGTAATCGGGCGCCTCGCCCGCATTTTCGGGCGGCACCATAGCGCCGAGGAAGGCCCACTTGCAGTGCCTGGAGCCAGAGGAAAAACCCCAGTGACCAGACAGGCGATAGCCGCCCTTCACATGCCGCACCTTACCGACCGGCATATAGGAGGAAGAAACCAGGGTGGCATCGTCCTCGCCCCAGACATCACGCTGCGCGTTATCGTCGAACAGGCCCAACTGCCAGTTGTGGATGGCGACCACGCCCAGCACCCAGGCCGTCGACATACAGCCGCTGGCCAGAATCATCTGGACCCTGAAAAATACTTCCGGATCGAGTTCATACCCCCCGTAGCGCGCGGGCTGCATGATGCGGAAAAAACCCGCCTCGTGCATGGCCTGTACCGTCGCCGCGGGCAACTGCCCCAGGGTGGCAGTTTCCGCGGCGCGTTCGCGCAGGGCGGGCAGGAGACTGCGGGCAGCCTTGTACAGTTGCTCGGCCCGGGTAAGTTGCGGTGCATTCATGGCGAATCCTCAGCATGGATTGATCGGACTTGCAGCCACTATGCGCGCCGCCTGGCGGCGGCTCATACCTCAAATTGGCTAAAACCCGCCCGCCAATCGCATACCCTTGACATGGATCAATCTTTCGCGGGACTGCCGCAACCGGCCGTGTCGCTTACACCACGTCGAACGCTACCGGCATTTTCTTGATGCCGTGAATAAAACTGGAGCGCAGCCAATTGATCTCGCCGTTCAGGCGCGGGTTGCGGACATGCTTCAGGAGTTCCTCAAAAATCACTTTCAGTTCCAGGCGGGCAAGGTGAGAGCCCATGCAGAAGTGTTCGCCGATGCCGAAAGCGCGATGACCGTTCTTCACGTCTTCACGCTGCGCGCGCGTAATATCGAAGCTATCGACGTCGCTGAACACGGCCTCGTCCGAACTCGCGGCTGCGTAGTAGAGGTTGACCTTGTCGCCCTTCCTGATGAGTTGGCCGTTCACCTGCACATCCTCCATCGCGGTCCGGCGGAAAGCGATGACCGCGGGGTTGAAGCGCAGGATTTCCTCGATCGCGCCATCGAGCAGGTCGGGGTTGTCCACCAGCATCTGGTACTGTTCCGGGTGCTCCATCAGCAGCCGCATCCCGTGCGACGTCACAGTGCGGGTGGTTTCATTCCCCGCCACCATCAGCATCAGGAAGAAATGGCAGAATTCTTCATCGGTGAGCGGCTCATCCTCAACGGTGCCGTTGAGCAGCACGTTCACGATATCATCACGGGGGTTGTCGCGATGGCCGACCGCCAATTCATGCGCCAGGAAAAACATCTCGGCCATCGCATTCTCGCCATCCGCTTCCGAGGTCGAGAGTTCCGGGTCATTCATGCCCAGCATGATATTGGTCAACTCGAAAAGGTGCTGGCGCCGGTCGATGGGGACTCCCATCAGTTCGCAGATGGCGATCAGCGGCAACTCGGCCGCCACGTCCTCGACGAACTCACATTCACCGCCGACGATCGCGCGCTCGACGATATCGCGCGCGACCTCGCGAAAACGCGGCTCGTAGCTGTCGACGTTCTTCGGGGTAAAGGCGTTGCGCACCAGCCGCCGGTATTTCAGGTGCTGCGGCGGGTCCATGTTGATCAATTGCTGGCGCATGATCGCCACCCGCTCCGGATCGGATTCCCAGGGCAGGCAACTTTTCTCTGCGGAGGAAAAAAGCAGCGGGTGTTTGGAGATGTAATCCAGGTCTTTCTGGCGCGTCACCGCCCAGAATCCGGTATCCGTCTCCGGATCGTCGTGCCAGAAGATCGATTGTTCATTGCGCAGGTATTTGAAGACCTCCCGCGGTACATCGCCGCGGTAAGTTTCCGGTGCAGTGAGATCAAAATGCGGACAGCCGGTCATATGCCATACCTCTTAAGGACGCGTCATGCGCTTGCAGAGTATCGTAGCGACCAGACTACACCCTATTAGTTGGTAGTTTCAATAGCGGACGTGCCTCCACCCTGCAGCAGGCCGGCCCCGCCCACGCGCTCGGCATCGCGGCGATGGTCAGTTCGCCGACGGCGCCAGTCGCAGCAGGGCGCCCTGCTCGCTGAGCAGGTAGAGATTATCGTCAGGGCCCTGTTTCACATCCCGCAGGCGCAGACCGAGGTCGGATAACAGCCGGTCTTCAGTCACCCGCCCGTCGGCCGACAGGCTCAGCCGGTTGAGGTGGAGCGCGCGCAGTGCGCCGATAAAGGCATCGCCATTCCAGGCGGGAAATTGCCCACCGTGATAGAAGCAGAGGCCGCTCGTCGCGATAGAAGGTACATAGTAGTGGACCGGCTGCTGCATACCGTCTTTCGCCGTCCCCTCGCCAATCGCGCCGCCGCCATATTCCTCGCCATAGGTAATTACCGGCCAGCCGTAGTTGGCGCCCGGCGCCAGGCGATTGAGTTCGTCGCCGCCCTGCGGGCCGTGCTCGGTCACCCAGATTTCCCCCGTGACGGGGTGTCGCGCGAGACCCTGCGGATTGCGGTGCCCGTAGGTGTAGATGGCCGGGTGCGCGCCGGGAGTCCCGGCAAAGGGGTTGTCCGCCGGGATAGTGCCGTCGGCATTAAATCGCAGGACCTTTCCGAGGTCGACGTCCAGCCGTTGCGCCAGTTCGGCCCGGCCCCGTTCACCCACGGTCATGAACAGGTGCTCGCCAACGAACAACAGGCGGCCCCCGTAATGCTTTTTGGTGTCCTGAACCGGTTCAGCAGTGTAGAGCACTTCGAGGTCCTGCAGGGCGTCACCCACCAACCGCGCTCGCGCCAGTCGCGTGGTTGAGCGCCCATCGCCCATCGGCGCGGAGTACGTCAGGTACACCCAGGGCGGCGTCGGGAAAGCCGGGTGCAAGGCAATGTCCAGCAGGCCGCCCTGTCCGTGATAAAACACCTCGGGCACGCCGCTGATCGACGTCAGTTCTCCCGTAACGGGATCCAGCCGTTGCACAGTGCCGCCGCGCTCTGTGACCAGGATGTCGCCTTCGGGCATGAACGCGATACTCCATGGCATCTCGAGCTGATCGGTGACGGCGGCGACCGTAAAGCCGACGCCGCCGCTGGATTCACTGTGCGGCGCCGAGTCCACTGCCAGCGGTTGGCTCGCAGCCATATAAAGGCGCAGCGCATGGTCGCGCCAATCCACCCGCGGTACAGCAAGTGCGAGGCCAAGCAGCAACGGCGCCGCCAGCAGCCAGAACGGCAATCTCATCCCCAACATCCTCCAGTCATCAACATGGACCGGGCTCCAGGCAAAGTGCAGTCAACCGTGTCGTGGCTTACTGCGGCGCGCCGATCTCATCCAGCAAGCGCTGGCGAATCATCGCCCGCCACACGCCGTAGCCCTGCTCACTCAGGTGCAGCCCGTCAAAACGGTAGTTCTCGGGATCCGGCTCACCATTGCTACCGAGCAAGCCCGGCGACGTGTCGATAAAATGCAGGTTCGGGTCGGACGCCGACCACTGTTCAATCAACGCGTTGGTCGACTGCGCGATGGGCCAGACCGCCCAGCGCATCAGCGACGGGGTGATGCCGATATAGAAAATCGGCACTTCGGGCTGGTCTGCGCGCACGGCGGCCACGAATGCCTGGTAACTCGCCAGCAGTTGCTCCGGTGATTTCGCCGCGCTGGGATCGATATCATTCGTGCCCGCGAACACCACCACAGCGCGCGCTTGCCAGGCGTTAACGAGTCGCCGGGCATAGTGCGCGAGGTCGTTGAGCTTCGCCCCACCAAAGCCGTGTTGTATCACAGCCAGCGGCGCCATGTCCTCGGCCAGGCTGTCCCACAGCAGGATACTGGAACTGCCCACGAACAGGACTTCGCGTCCGTCCAGTGCCCGGGCACGGGTGCTCGACTCCAGCGCGGCGATATCGTCTTCCCATACCAGAGGATCCTCGCTGCGCGCCTTTTGTATTCCCTCGTAGAACTGCCACGCAGGCCAACTGAGCGCCAGCAGAAGAACGACCACAAGCAGCGCCAGGCCCTTCAGTACCTTTTTTATCTGCATTCGAGCTACCCGCCGTCGCGCCAAAGAGTGACAGATTACCAGAGGATGGGCGTTGAATCGCCACTTGCCGCCCGCTATGATCATCCGCAGTCTCCCAGGCTCGGATTTTGAACGTGTCCCTTACTCGTATTTCTCGCGCCCAGTCACCGATACACTACTGCGCGCTCGCCCTGCTGTTCCTGCTTCCCCTTGGCATCATTACCCCCCTCGCCCCCCAGGCGCTGGCAGCGGCCGCCACCAGCGACGTCTGGGTCGACATCGATACGGAAGACCTCAGCCTGAAGGTGATGGAAGGCGAAAAGCCGCTGCAGATTTTTGAGAATATCGCCATTGGCAGCAATGGCCCCACGCTGGCCCGCCGCCGGAACGACGGCACCACGCCACTGGGTGAATTCACCATTACCGAGATCCGCCCCAGCGAGCGCTTCAAGATGTTCATGGCCTTCAACTACCCCAACCTGGAACACACCGAGCGCGCCTTTCAGGAAGCGCGTATAAACGCCAGCGAATACAAGGCATTGCGCTACGATCTCGACCGCGGACGACCACCGATACAAAGCACCAGCCTGGGAGGCCAGCTGGGCATTCACGGACTGGGCGCCGGCGACCTGAAAGTGCATGAAACCGTGAACTGGACGGAGGGCTGCATCGCCCTGACCAACGAACAACTGGCGGAACTGGCCAAATGGGTGGTTGTAGGCACCCGGGTCGTGGTGCGCTGAGCGGGAATTATTCACGCACGATCTGGGAAAAAGTCGCTTAAACAATCGCTTGCGATTACGCTCAGTATCTTTGAAAATAGCGAACTGGAGGTGCTCGCCGACCTGATTGGCGGCATTGCCCTAAAACGAATTGTGTAACCCCGTCAACAGGGGACGCGCAGTTCAAATTGGATATACTTTGATGCCGACTACCGGCTGACCACTTAGAGGACAAGATTATGCGTAACTCGCTCAAAACAACGGCTGCAGCTTTTATGTTGGTCGCCCTGACAGGCGTTACCGGCTGTGCCACTACTCGTGACCTGGACACGCTGAAAGCACAAGTTGAAGCTGCTCAAGCTGCTGCCAACAAAGCTGCTTCAGACGCTGCTGCCGCGCTGGCGAAAGCTAACGCCGCTCAAGCATGCTGCGATGCCAACTCCGAGAAAATGGACCGTATGTTCAAGCAGTCCATGAACAAGTAACACCCAGGGCACCTCTTTACCGGGGCGGCTCTACCCACTAGCGATAGCACGGTGGGTCGTTCCGGTAATCCAGCGCATCCCGCGCGCTTTGAACACCTCACCCCGCAGCAGAACCCCACCCCCAAATAGACATCAACCCCCGGTTGAAATCACCAGCGGCATACCGGTCGGCTGGCTGAGTTCCTGGTCAATCAGCGCATTGTTCAAGGTAGCTCCCGACGATCGACGCGCCATCGCATCATCCAGCGCGAGCATGACTTCCTGCACCATCGCACCGCGGTCATTGGGGTATTCCTCAAGCGGCGGATGCACTTCAATGTACAGCTTGCCGCCATGCCAGCCCGCCTTCACAGGCTGATTGACAATATTGACCGGCGTACCCACGGGCAACTGCGGAAAGAGCCTCTCGATGTCATCGGGCAACATGCGTATACAACCGTGTGACACGCGCATACCAACGCCGATAGGTTTATTGGTGCTGTGGATCAGGTAACCGGGCATGCTCAGGCGCATCGCGTAGCGACCCAGCGGGTTATTGGGTCCAGCGGGAACCACGCGCGGCAGGATATCCCCCTTGGCGGCATGCTCTTTGCGAATCGACTCCGGCGGCGTCCAGGTGGGGTCTTTGATCTTGCTGGTGATCTGGGTGCGCCCCAGCGGCGTGGCCCAGTCCATGCGCCCGATACCGATAGGGAATGTCTGCACCTGTGCGGGTTGCCCCGCCTTCTTCGGCGGGTAGTAGTACATGCGCATCTCGGGCAGGTTCAGTACCAGTCCCTCGCGCGGGGCGCGCGGCAGGATATAGTGCGACGGTATCACTACGTTGGTCCCTTCACCCGGCAGCCAGCGATCGACACCGGGATTGGCGCGCTCCATCTGGTCCTGCCCGATACTCCTGCTACGGGCGATATCCAGCAGGGTATCCTCATATTTCGTCTGTACCGTGACCACCCCGCCGATAACGTCAAAGTGTTCCGAGGGCAGATCGAAGGTCGCGGCAAAAACCGGTATACATAACAGCAGGGACAACAGGGAAGCTACGATTTTCATGGTTGAATCATTCAGCAGTGAAGAGACATTAGGTCGGCAACGATAATGCAGTGCGGGGGCGAAATTCAAGCGACTCCGGCACTATAGCGGCAAAATACACAGGGAAAATGCCGAATTTTACCCGGGCTTGCCTTACCCGGACATTTGGCCGTCAAAGGCGCTGAAAGTTCCCCCGGGCAGTCATGCCGAGGGTCCGCGGTAAACGTCTTCAACGGCAGGGTGAAGCCGGCGCCGGCGAAACGGAATCGGCATTGCTACAGGCCTGTGACAACGGTCACTGCGGCGCAATGGCGACCGGAATATTTCCCATGCGCGGCATGCCTGTGATGGGATCGTAATCCTCGTCGGTGCGCACCAGGCGGCCCGTATTGGCGCCGAGTTCCTCGTACCGATCATCCTCGTCCACCAGGCCTCCGAAGGCGTGCGCAATCGCCACCACACCCCGGCGGAGCGTATCGTCGCCCTCTACAATCGCCACGATACCATCGTGGGGCGTGGCAATACGCACCCTGTCGCCCTCGCCCACACCGATCCCGTGCATATCGTCTGGGTGCATCCAGACCGGGTTGTAGGGCTTGTTGCCGTTCAGCCTGGTGATCGAGCGGCCAGACGAATTCATGAAGTTATTGTGGCGGCGCGGGATGTAGCGAAACGGGTAGTCGGGGGTGTCGTGCTGGGCGCGGTAGTCCTGCGCGTAGACCTCGCCCAACTGCTCCAGCATCACCGCGTTGCCGCAGTCCAGTCGATCGTCACAGCCTGGATCGCGCGGCTGCACGATCACATCGCTGTCAAAAATATGCCCGTGGGGATAGCGTTTCACCTCCTCCAGCGGGATGCGGGAGTGCGCGCAGATCGAAGCGTACAGGTCTTCGATAGCGGGCTGCTCCGTGGGACTCAACGCCATCACCTCGTACGGCGCCTCCTGGAACCTGGAAAACCCGAAGGCGGTGGCGAACACCAGTTCGTGACCGAGGTGTCCGGCCATCTGGTAGAAGAACTCCCAGTCCTCCAGCAGGTCGGACCCGTGCGGCACATCCGCCACCGCGGGGGAGTACTGCGCATACGCGCCCGGAAAACCGATACCGCTGCCAAAGTACTTGATCGCCTCCCCGCTCTGGCTCATACCGGGTGTTTCGAGCGTCTGCTTGCAGGCGATCACGTAATGCGCGAGGCGCGCGGTCGTCGACATCTCCACATCCAGTGTCACCAGCAGTTCCAGCGCCTCCATCGCCCGCTGTGTCTTGCGCTGGTCCGGCCACGCCGCCATCGGGTTGCCGCCGATACAGATCAGGGCTTTGACCTGCCCCTCCCCGGGCAGCAGAATTTCATCGGCAAGCGCGGCTGTCGGCATCCCCGCCGCGGTATCGGTCAAGCCCCTGACCCGCAGCTTCTCGCCGAAGCCCCAGGCCTTGAACGGCGGGAACGCCTGCGCCTTCGGTGTATACGCGGGGAGCATCGCATTGGGCCGGGTGACGCGCTCGCCTTCGCGAGTGTAGGCGCCGCACACCGTATTGAGACAGGCTACAAGGTAGTCCTTGAGGTTGCAGTACATCGAGAAACTGGCGCCGGTGCCGCTGTTGGCGTGGCGTACTCGCGCACCGGCGAAGACGCGGGCGGCCGCAACGAGTTGCGCGCGGGGAATCCCGGCGCGATCCGCGACGTACTCAGGCGTGAAGCCGGCAACGGCCTCGCGCAGTTCCATGAAGCCATTGACGTTGCGCTCGACAAACTCGCGATCGTACAGATTCTCCGCGATGATGATATTGATCATTCCGGCGAGAATGGCGTGATCTTCCCCCGGACGGCACTGCAGGTGTATGGCCGCTTTGCGCGCGCAGTCCGACACACGCGGATCGATGACGATCAATTGCAGGCCACGCGCCTGCGCCTCCTTCAGCTTCTGCGCGGGATTCTGGCCGGGCAGGCCCGCCGACTTGGAGATGATGGGATTGTTGCCCACCAGCAGCCAGGCATCGGCCTGTTCGAAGTCCGGCTCCCCGCCCAGCCACTTGCCGTGCAGCGCCATGGAAATCTGCTTGCCGGGTTGATCGATGGTGTTCGAGGTAAAGAACATGCGCGAGCCGATCGCGCGCATAAACGCATTTCCCATCCCCGCCGCCGTGGGCTGCCCGGCATTGGGTGTGCCGACATAGAACGCCACCGCGCGCGGCCCGTAGCGGTCGACGATCGACTGGATACGCCCGGCCACTTCAATCGCCGCCTGCGAACTCGCAATGGGCGCGTGGCTGCCATCCGCCTGGCGCTTCAATGAATGCAGCAGGCGACCCGCGTGGTTGTGCAGTTCCGGCAGGGCCCGGCCTTTCGGGCAGGTATACCCTTTGAACAGGGGATTGTCCGGATCGCCGGTAACCTTTGTCACCTTGCGACGCCCGTTGTCATCCTCGATCTCGGCCAGCACGCCGCAGTGGGCAATGCACAGGCGGCAGATGGTGGGGACTGTTTTTGTCATTAGGCATCCTCAACGTCGGAAGAAGGTCCCTACATGGTAGTCCAGCCCTCACAAGACTGTCACATGCACCGCAATTATCCCGATTGAAAGATCAAAACGGTACAGAGAATTGGCGGGAAGGGATTTATCGTTCAAGGTTGGAACGAATCCAGGCGGGCGCTCTGCGACAGTCGAGAACGGCAACGACAAGCACCGAGTCACTGGTGATTTTGTAGTAAACCGCAAAAGGAAAGCGAGTCGCCAGCAATCGATGAAACACGCCAAAATATCAGGGATGTATCCCGCCGCGCGGCTTCCAGTATCCGAACTTTCACAGAATATCGTCTGCAATCCTCCGCTTCGCAGCTTCCCAATCGCTGATTTCGGCTACACCCGCCTGCACGTCCGCGTCCCGACTTGCCAGCACCTTGCCATGCCAATCCGGACTGAGCGTACTGCCAGCGGTATCACACAAATCGTCCCACAGGGATTCCATCACGCGAATCTTCTCTTCGGCGGACATTTTCTCCAGGGGTAGCGAAATTGACATGGAGCCTCCTGTACACAGGGTGTGCCGTGTGATTATGGCGAGTTGGTGAAAGAAATACTACCGCATATCCCCCGCAAAACGTTGATCCAAAGCGGGCAAATTTCAATGCAACGTCCGCACGAAGCCCGATCACACGCGGGACCGGATCTCGCCCCGCGGTACATGGACATCCGTACACGTCGTGTAAGCGCGCAGGTGCCCGCTGTTGGTGATAGCGGGCCGGGGACGATACGCCTATCATAGGCGCTCATACTCCAGGGAGGGCGGCTAAAAGATGGGTCTACAGCCCGGTATCGGCAGGGTCAGGGTCACGCTTGGTATCAAGGGTGATTCCGCCGTGCCCGAGCTGCGCGACGATGCGCTGGGCGAAGCGGTGGTCGGCCCGCACGGCTTTCTCGGCCTGCTGGAGACGCAACTGGGCATCCCCTCGCGCGATATCTCCTTCACCGCCCGCCTGATCCAGTACCTGGGGTGTATCGACCAGGTGAATCACGCCGCTGCCTTCTACCACGCCTCCTACAGCGCCGACCCGTTCTCTGTCGCGCGCACCCTGCTGCAGTGGCGCGACCAGTGGTACCTGGCGGGATGGGACGGCACATTCGCGGATGACGCGCCCGCGCGGCTGCGGGATATGGCCGCGATTGAACAACAGGCCGGTACCGTTGTAGACCCCAATCCCGGCCAGCGCATCCAGCGCGTGATTGCCCTGCTACCCGACAACCCCATCGCCGTGGATACGATCACGCTGCGCGATGCATTGAATGATTTCCCCTACCTGTGGCAACAACTGATCAAGGCCGTGGACGTGCAAGTCACCGAGCCAACGCCCACCGCACCTCAGGGCAGGGCCGATACCGACCTGCGCCAATTGCAGGATCACCTCCTGCAAAACAGCCGCGAGAAACTTAAACTTAGCGGCGACGGCACCGTCATCGCACTGCGCGCGGACTCGCCCTCGGAGAGCACCCCGCTCACCGCACTGCTCACACAAAGCTGGCTGGGTGAAGCGCCCGATAAATCCATCGCACTGCTGGCGCAGGCGCGCGGCGAACTGCTGGACGATACGCTGGAAAAATCGCACAGCCCACGCCTGGGCTTTACCGCACTGTCACCGTGGCGTCCGGTGTTCCAGGTATTGCCGCTGGCCTGTGAACTGCTGTGGGAGCCGCTGAACCCGACGGCGTTGTTCCAGTTCCTGTCGCACCCGGTGGGCCCGATCCCGGCACGTATCCGTGAACCCCTCGCGCGCACTGTCGCCGACGTACCGGGCATCGGCAGCGACGTGTGGGAAGCCGCAATCACCGCGAGCCTGGAGCACGAGGACAAACCCCAACGCAAGAAACTGGAGGAGAACCTGCGCTACTGGCTGGAATCGCCGCGCTTCTCCCCACAGACCGGCGTCGATAGCGAGACCCTGTCGCAGCGCGCACAACGCGTAGCCGACTGGTTACAGGGCGCGCGGGAGTCAACCGATGACCCGGACCGCAAGACGCTCTACCATATCGCGCTCAACCAGGCGCTGGAGTTTGTGAGTGCGATAGCGCGCCTGAAAGCGCACGGCCGCGATCCGCTCACGCAGGACAACGTGCGACGCCTGATAGAGGACGTGCGCGGCAGCGGCGCGGCGATTGCCGATCGCGGCGCTGAGGTCTGCCCCGGCCACCCCCGGGTACTGCGCGCGGATCACGCTGGCGCCTTTGCCGGCTGCGCGGCGGACAACGTGATCTGGTGGGATTGCCAGGCCAACGACCGCGTGCACCGCTGGCCGTGGTCACGCACGGAACGCGCCGCACTGCTCGCGGGCGGCGTGCACCTGCAAACCGAGGACGCGCAACTGGCGTGGCTGGGCAAGGCCTGGCTGCGACCACTGCTCAGCGCGCGCGAACGCTGCACCTTCATCCTGCACGACGACACCGAGCGCCACCACCCGCTGTGGGACCAGATCGCCAGCCTCAGCGAGGGGCTACCCATTTTGCAAATCGCCAGTAGCGAGACCGCGCAGCAGCTCGGTGTGACGACCCATCCCCTGCCCTCCCGAACCCTGCCACCCAAGGTGCGCTGGTGGCAGTTGCCCAGGTCCGCGAAGATTCCGGCGCGCGACACCGAATCGTATTCCAGCCTCGATGCCTATATTCACAGCCCCTACCAGTGGCTACTGCGTTACGCCGCAAGAATCCGCCCCGGCTCACTGGCCAATGTGAGCGATGGCAACCAGCTCAAGGGCAACCTGGCCCACCGCCTGTATGAGGCGTTCTTCAACGCGCAACCCGAGATTGGCAAAGTCGACACCACCCGCATCGACGACTGGGTGGATGAACACCTGCGCAAACTGCTGCAACAGGAGGGCGCGCTGTTGCTGGAAGCCGGCAGGCAGGCCGAGTGCGAACGCTTTATCACGCAGGTGCAGCAGTCCCTCGCTACGCTGGTGGAGCACCTGCAATCCGCCAGCGTGGTAAGCGTGCAAATGGAGTTGCAACAGGAAGGCCGGTTCGCCGGCGGCACACTGACGGGCTCCATCGATTTGCTGGCCACGCGCAGCGACGGCACGGAGGCCGTGATCGATATCAAATGGGGCGGCAAAAAATACCGCCGCGAGGCACTGCTCGACAACAGCTACCTGCAGCTTGCGACCTATGCGCACCTGCGACGCGGTAACGGCGCGGCCCGGTCACCCGCGCTCAGCTACTTCATAGTCATGGACGCCACGTTGCTCAGCCTGAACCATCGCTTCTTCCCCAATGCGGATATTCTCGAACCGGCAGACCCGGAAAGCGCCGACGAGTACTGGCAGCGCTTCGAGCACAGTTGGCGCTGGCGCCAGTCGCAGTTCAAACGCGGCCTGGTTGAAGTGACGGTGTCTGACACCGAGCCCACTGCCGAATCCAAACCCCCCGAGGACGGCCTGGCCATCCCCGAAGCCAGTGACACCTTCAACGACTACAGCGTGCTCACCGGCTGGGGAGAGAACGCATGAGCGGCAATATCCATTTCATCAGCGCCGGTGCCGGCAGCGGCAAAACCTATTCGCTCACACAGAAGCTGGAAGCGTTGCTGTCCTCCAAAAAGGTGGCACCCGCAGGCGTGATCGCCACCACCTTTACCAAGCTGGCGGCAGGCGAGCTGAAGGAGCGCGTGCGCGGGGCGCTGATTGAAGCGGGCCAGTTACACGTGGCCAACCAGATGGAGCAGGCGCTGATCGGCACCGTGAACAGCGTGTGCGGCGAACTGCTGCACCGCTTTGCGTTCGAGGCCGGCATGCCGCCGGACCAGCAGGTAATAGAAGAAGCACAGGGCGATGCGCTGTTCTACCAGGCGATGGAGCGCGCACTGGCAGGCAACACGCTGCTGATCCGCCAGATGAACGCCACCTGCCATCGCCTTCAGATCACCGACCGGCAGAACCAACTCAACTGGCGCGCCGAGGTGAAGAGCATCGCCGACGCCGCGCGCGCCAACAACCAGTCACCGGATGACATTCGCCACCTCGGCACAGCCAGCGCCGATCAATTGCTCGCGTACTTCCCCAAAGCGACCACGCGCGACCTCAACCGGCAACTGCTGAATACCATCGAGCGCGCCATGGAGGGCATCGATACTACCGTGGACAGCACCAAGGTCACACGCGACTATCTCTCGCTGATCAGCGGCATCCGCGCCGGCCTGTACAAGAACCGCGCCACCTGGCCGGAGTGGATCAAGCTGAGCAAGGAGAAGCCCGGCAAAAAATCCAGGCCGTTTGCCGAGCCCATCGCCGATATTGCCATCGAGTACGACAAGCACCCGGCCCTGCACCACGACATCCGCTTCTTCGCCGAGCAGGCCTTCGCGATAGCCGCCGACAGCCTCAGCGCCTACCAGCATTTGAAAACACAAAAGGGCCTGATCGATTTTGTCGACCAGGAACAGCGCCTGTACCAGTTGCTGGACCACCCCACCGTGCAGGAGACACTGCGTGAGGAATTGCAGCTGCTGATGGTGGACGAGTTCCAGGACACCAGCCCGATCCAGCTCGCATTGTTTTTGAAGCTCTCGCAACTGGCCGGACAGGTGATCTGGGTGGGCGATATCAAACAGTCCATCTACGGTTTTCGCGGCGCGGACCCGACGCTGATGGCCGCCGTGGTAGAGCGCGTGACCGAGGACGGCAACACGCCCGAGATCCTGGAACGCTCCTGGCGCTCCACCCCGGCGCTGGTGCGCTACATCAACAACCTGTTCGTACCGGCCTTCGCCGATACCCTCAAACCTGAACAGGTTTCACTGATACCCGCCCGCGACGAATTCACCGAAGAACCCGCCGTGGAATTGTGGCGACTGGGCGGCAGCAACAAACCCACCCGCGCGCAGGCACTGGCCAGCGGCGTCAGCAGCCTGATCGCCGATGGCCGCACCGTGATCAACAAAGAAAGTAAACAATCGCGCCCGGCCACCTACAGCGATATCGCGATACTGTGCCGCACCCACGACAACCTGCGCGAGGTCGCCAACGCACTGAGCGACGCCAAACTCCCCATTCGCTACAAACGTCCCGGCCTGCTCGGCACACCCGAGGGCTGCCTGGCGCTGGCGTGCCTGAGGCGCGTGATAGACCCGGCGGATACACTGGCCAGCGCAGAGATACTCACCCTCACGCGGAGCGATAACCCCGAGGAGTGGATCGCCCAGCGCATAAGCTATCTCGAAGACCCGGAGGCCCGCTCAAGCCACTGGCTGGAAGACGATGAACAGGCCCCACTGACGGCGCTGAAAACACTGCGCAGCCGCCTGCACTTTCTCACACCGGTGGAAGTGCTGCGCAGCGCAATGGATGCCGGCAACGTACGCGAAGCCGTGTACCGCTGGGGCCCCACCGAACAGCGCAGCCAACACCGCCTGAACAACCTGAGCGCCCTGCTGGCACACGCCGAAGCCTACATGAACCAGTGCGCCGCCCAGAACCAGCCCGCCACCAGCGCCGGCCTCGTACTGTGGCTGTACCAACTTGCCGCCACCGAGGACGACACACAAGCCACCGGCGGCACCGAGAACGCGATACAGCTCGTCACCCACCACGGCGCCAAGGGCCTGGAATGGCCACTCGTGATCGCGATGGACCTGGACGCCAAACTCAAGCCAAGACTGTGGGGGCTGAGCGTACTGCCCTCCCCCACCGCCGTCGACCTGGACAACCCACTGGCCAACCGCACACTGCGTTACTGGCCCGCGTTTACCGGCGCACAGAAGGCCAACATCACACTGCTCGATAAGATCGGCGAGAGTGCGGAAGGCCAAGCCGCGATGGCGCAGGAAGTGCAGGAGATGAAGCGCCTGTTGTACGTGTCGCTGACACGGGCGCGCGATGGCTTGATCATCACGATGAACGCGAAACAAACCGGCGGAGAGTGGATGGACACGCTGGAGGCGGAGTGGATGTTGCCCGAGGGTGACACACTGGCCCTGCCGGATGGGACAGTGATTCCCAGCCGGCAACTGGAGCTTGAGGCGAGCGAATACGATAGCGCGCTACCGGCTTACAAGCCGGAATGGCTTGGCGGCGCGGCCCCGGCTATTGAAAAACTGCCGCTGCGGCTGAGCCCGTCAAGCCTGCCCGCTGATGAGCAAGCCAAGGTGGGTGAGGTGATTGAGCTGGGTGAGCGGCTGGAAATCACCGGCGAGTATGACCCTGCCGCGCTCGGCACTGCGTTGCATGCTGTGATCGCGTCGGCAGTGTTGGGGCAGCAGGCTACGGCGCGTATTTTGCGCGATCACGGGATGGAGAATACGATTTCAGTGGAGGCGGCGGACCTGTGTGCAAGTCGTTTGCTGGAGGCGATAAACCAAAGTTTAGACCCCATCAAAATATACGTTGAATATCCGATTTACTACTACAATGACCACGGCCAACTTATCAGCGGCTGGATTGACCTGTTGGTGGAGACTGCCGAGGGGTTTGTGGTGATTGATCATAAGGCGTCGCCCAGAGCGCGGTCGGATTGGGAGGAGATTGCGCTGGGGTATGCAGGGCAGCTGGGGGCGTATGCGGCGGGGATTCAGCGCGCAACCGACACACCTGTTGTCAGTCGATGGATTCACTTCGGGGTAACCGGGGGGCTGGTTGGTATCGATGGTCTATAGGATGTACACAACCCGGTTCGAGAGGGCAATTGATCTGTGTTCGAAAACAGGGAAATCGTACAGTACGCGGCGCGCTATTTGAGCAAATGGAATGTCGAGAAGTATCAAGATTTGTACATGTCTATCAGAAGTTTATGGCTATATGCATCTACACATGACTAGTTGTAGACAGAGTGTCTACATTTGACTACAACGTAGATTTGGCTGTTATACGTCCTAGGAGAGTTATGAGCTGGAAGGAAGAAATTGCGAAGAAGTTCCCTGTCGAAAAGGCCTACGATGATCTCGCCGCTCCAGCTACCAAAGAGGTGGGTGATGCGCTTAGCTCAGCTGCAAGAGCTGCTCGATGGTTGATCGCTCCCATTGACTATCTGGCTGCCCAGAATGATAGATATCAAAAATATCTCGAGCGGGTGGCTGCTAAAGTTCCCGAACACAACCTTATCGAAGGGCATCCGCAAATTGTTGGGCCTTCATTCGACCACTTACGCTATATTCCTGATGACAGCATTATTGCCGAAATGTTCGTCAATTTACTTTCGAGATCTATAGACAGACAAAGAGTAGAAGAAGCACACCCTGCTTTCGTTCACATCATTTCTCAGTTGTCTCCTGATGAGGCAGTCATGATCTACCACTTGGGTAAATCTAGCTACTCCTACTTAACGTTTACACCTTTCGATCCGGAAGCCCAGACCTTTGGAACAAGGAATGTATTGAACAATGAATTTCCGCTAGAACAATTGTCTATACCAGACAAATATAGCTTTTATATGGAGCATCTTCATACTTTGGGTGTGGCGGGTATCTGGCAAACAGAGAGGCAAAAACCAACGCATGATGAAGTCACAAAAAAGCAAAACGGAGTGGAGACTAAAAGCCTAGCCCAGCTAACGCCCTTTGGGCAGTTACTCGCCAAAGCCTGCGTCCCCGAGACTATCGATGAGTACGTATAACCAGTCCGGGCAGTTCGCTCCCTTTGGTCGCCGGACGCCCAAACCGCTGCGCGGCTCGGGCGCCCGCTGCCGTCAGCGTTATGTGTCCGAGGAATAGAAAGTGAAGCGAAAAGAAAACAGATGCAATGTTGATATGCTATTTGTGTTTGGTGCAGGTGCTTCATTTTGCGCCACACAAGGCAGGGCAGAACAAGCGCAAGCTCCCTTAGATAAAGATTTTTGCTCTAGATTAGAGTCGTTAAATGTAACGAGACCAGCCTGGGTAAATAATTCAAGGGATACGATTAAAAATGCATGGAAAGATCATATTCCATTTTCTTCTCACGGCTTAGAGCAAGCAATAATACGCCATTTAGGTCACACAGAGTTTAGACAAGCGATACATAAAAGAGCACGCCAAGGCGTCCTTTCAGATGCCGAGTATCTTAATCAAATGGCACACTTGATTTGTCACACCCTAAGAAAAACAAAAGAAAACTCTAAAACACCATATGGCAATTTTTTTAAACAGCATTTTAATAATAAAAAGCCGACGAATCGTGTATTGACCTTTAATTATGATGATTTGCTTGACAAGTATTTTTTAGAAAAGTATTCATCACAGCAGGTTTATTTCGATCGGTTTGATACAGGATCAATAAGAGTAAAAAAGCATCGAGCTAAATATCCAGATCCGCTGTTAATTAAACTCCATGGTTCCGTAAACTGGCGATGCTCTAAAGATGACCTAACAGCGATAGTTAGTCCAAGAAACCACAACGATGATGAATACGTAATTGACGACGTAAGATTCTCAGAAAAAGGTACACCTTCACCAGAAGATGATTCATCCCCATTGATCATCCCGCCACTGCCGGCAAAGCCAATAACAAGTTTAAAACTATTTTGCTTTTTGTGGACAAAAGCCTATGAATATCTGCATGAAGCGAACGATCTTGTGATTTGTGGCTACTCCTTACCTGAGACAGATCGCTTAGCACAATCACTATTTGCAAACTTTTCAAATAAAGAACTCCGAACCATAACGATAATTGATAAAAATCCAGCAATAATGAGTAAATGGAGGGAGCTAATGAAAAGAAAAACCATAAATCAAAAAGCGAAATGGACTTATTTTGAAACTTTTTCTGAGTATGTTGAGTCAGGCACATGACAAGGTGTTGATGTCGCAGCGCGAAAGGGCCCGCGCTGCTGGGACGCCTTCGCTGACGCTCCGTCGCCCCAAAACACGGCGTTATGCAAGAGAAGCAGCTTTGCCTCCCAGCAACAACGAAATCAAGCGAGGAAATGGATGACCCTACTTAATCAAATATTAAAGTGGACAGAATCTCTTCAGTCATGGCAACGAGATGCATGCCGTCGCCTCTTCCAGCAGGAATCAGCACTAACCGACACCGACCTGTCCGAGCTATACGCACTACTTAAGAAAGAATGGGGTATAGAGAGTGATGATGAACTGTTGCCGATAGCACTGGCTAAAGAGCACCTTCCTGTTGAACTTGCCCCAGGGGAGCAAGTTACTCTAGTCGCTTTGAGAGACCTGCAAAACGTCAATCAGCTTCCGGGTGATCATATTCTAACTTTCTCCGAAGCTGGTATTACTGTGATTTATGGAGGAAATGGTTCGGGTAAGTCGGGCTATGCTCGTGTTATGAAAAGAGCTTGTCGAGCTAGAGATCAATCTGAGCCTGTCCACCCAGATGCAAATGATCCGGCGGCCTCTAAGAGAGTGCCCACCGCAAAATTCGATGTAAAGGTAATGGGTGTGTCACATGAAGTTTGTTGGGCGCGCGACACAACTTCACCGGACCAGCTCTCCTCAATCTCAGTCTTTGATTCCAAGTGTGCTCGCTCTTATATCACGGCGGAGCAAGATGTTGCTTACTTACCATACGGCCTAGACATTCTTGAAAGTCTAGCCAACAGAGTTCTCCCAAAGCTCTCGGAGATGCTCGAGGCAGAGATTAATGGGATTGATGTAAGTAGGTTGCCGTTTGACCACCTTCTTGGCGATACAGAGGTCGGGAGAGTTATTGCAAACCTTTCCATCAAGTCAAACGCAGAAACTATTACTTCACTTGGAACCATCACTGAAGGCGATGTTAAACGAATTGCCGAGCTTGAGAATGCTCTCAAGGAGGGTAATCCTCTGGCTAAGGCGGAAGAGTCGAAGCGTTCTATGATGCGACTGAAAGCTTTCGCCGACAAGTTAGCTAAACCTATGGTATGGATTAGCTCAGAAGCTTTTGAAAAACTTCAGAAAATAAATGATGAGAAGATCTCCGCGGAGGACGCTGAGAAGAAAGCTGCCGACGCGTTGTGCTCCGGCGAAGAGCTACTTTCAGGGACTGGAGGGCAAGTATGGAAGCTTCTTTTTGATGCCGCACGGCGCTACTCCACTGAAGCAGCATATCCGGGCGAGGAGTTTCCTCAGTCTACTGAGGGTAAAGTGTGCCCATTGTGCCAGGAATATTTACCCGAATCAGGGGTTGATCGCCTTAAGCGATTTAATGAGTACATCCAGAATGATGTCGCAAAGACCGCCGAAGCAGCTCGTAGTAAAGTAGAATTAGCCAAGACTAAGATCAAGGAAGCCGATCTTATGATTGCTGCCGATGATGCCCTTAGTGAGGAACTCAAGGTCCTAGACGGCTCAATCCATCAAGTAATTTCAGATTTTCAAGCTTCGATTGATGCGCGTAGAGAGTTTATGCTCCAGTGTCTCGAAACATCAAAATGGGCAGAGGTTCCTGCTTTGAACGTCTCGCCAAGAGCGCGAATTCGCCAGCTTGCAGCTCAGCAATTAAGGATTTTCCGAACGCTTACAAGAGCGGCGGATGAAACGAAGCGAATGAAGCTTGAAAGAGAATTGAGTGAACTTACTGCAAGACAAAGCCTAGCTAAGTGTTTGAGTGCTGTAGTCGAGTTTTTGGATCGGATGAAAAAGAAGTCTTCCCTTGAGAAATGTCGCTCCGCCCTAAAAACACGTTCGATTTCTGATAAGTCAAAGGAATTTGCTACTGTGGCGGTAACAGATGAGTTAAGGAAATCTCTTGACAAAGAGTTTGAAGCACTTGGCATTGGGCACATCAAAACAAAGCTAAAAGAGCGTAGTTCCCGCGGGAAGATGTACCATCAACTTCTACTAGATCTTCCAGTCACGAACAAAATTGATGAGATTCTTAGCGAAGGTGAGCAACGTGCAATAGCGCTGGGTTCATTCTTTGCTGAGTTGGCGCTCGCCAATCATTCGTGTGGAATTATCCTCGATGATCCGGTTTCGTCGCTGGATCATTGGCGGCGACGAAATGTTGCCCGGAGATTGGTTGAGGAGGCTAAGAATCGGCAAGTAGTAGTGTTTACTCACGATACTTCATTTCTTGGCCAACTATCCGATGAGATCGAGACAGCAGGTATTCCTAGTTCAACATTCTTTTTGGAGTGGAGAGGAGGCGCCCCTGGCTGTGTTAATGATGGCCTCCCGTGGGATCATCAAGGCTATAAAGCGAGAATCAACGCTCTTGAGCAGGCGCAGAGCAAGCTTGCGAAGACGTGGCCAGCATATCCTAATGAAAAAGAGATTGGAGATATGCGACACCAGTATGACCGGTTAAGGGCAACGCTCGAAAGAGTAATTCAAGACGTTGTTTTTAATGGCGTCGTAAAGCGATATCGCGACTGGATCCGTGTGGACTCACTTGAAGAGGTTGTAGGTTTTAGCCGTCCCGAATACGAAGCTATTGAAAAACTGCATCAGCGAAGTAGTGACGTTGTAACGGCCCACGACGCATCGTCGGCAAAGGTTGCTGCCGTACCCTCAGCGGTGGACTTGGGCAATGACATCCTTGCTTTGAAAGCTATTGTTGAAACCATTCAGAATCGGAGAAAGAGCGCAAGGGCAACAGCGTAGGAGTGGAATGCATAACAATGCGCTGCTGTCGGACAACGGCCTTGGGCCGGGACGCGCTAACGCGCGCCCATGTTTGAAGCGTTGCCGTTTCAAATGACATCCGAGCACTGGCACACTGAGTTCAACCCCTCCAAGTTCCTAAGCCGTGTGAATTTGGCGCAGCTCATTGAACGAAATGAGATCTACAACGAGAGTTCAATCAGCGATGCAAAGTCACCCTGTATCCTCTGTGGCAGAAGCAATTCGGTCGGCATTCTGCTTAATGACAAGTCGTTCCTCTGTCATAAATGCTATTCAGAAGTAGCGCTGATCTCATACCCCGAAAAGTATGAAGCGCTTCGCCGACAGTTTGTTATTGCCACAGAGTCAAGACGGCTTGCGTGGGACGGTTTCAAGGACAAATATGGACACAAGTCAGATGAAAGTATCCTTGTGTTCCTTGGCTGGGCCTCAATTCTTCTCGCGCTAGCAAATCCCACTTTTTTGGCTTTGACCGCCGTCTTACTGGCGATCGGTTATCTGAAAAATTCTGAAAACAAACGAAAAACTGACGAATGGCTAAATAGAAAAGCGCAGTGGGAACAGAGCAATCCTATCCCACACGCGCCCAGTCTTAAACATTTTCACGACCCAACCGCTGACCTGTCACAGCGAGATCGCCAGATTCTCAAGATATTCAATCACTGGCCCGGCTATCCGCCCTTCTGGGGCTACCTGCGCGAGGTGGTTCTAAAAACAGACAACGGGCGCTGCCAAGTTTCCGGTTGCCCTTCACGCCTAGAGCTTCATATCCACCACATCAAGCCTGTATCAGAAGGCGGTGAACACGCTCCGGGCAATTTGGTTTCGCTATGCGATTTTCACCACGCATTGGAGCCAGAGAAGGGCCATGAGAGAATCTGGGGAAACATTAAGACACGATACTTCACGCTTGTAAGTGAACATGAGCGCTCTAACAGAGCGTCGTCCGGCACACACACCGTTCGCCCCCATCTCCGCAGATTGCAGCTTGTCACACTGCAAGAATTAAAAGAACTGACCAGGACATACGGATTCGGCTGTCCTCAGTGCGGGGACACTCATATTAAGTTCACGCTCTATAGTAGAAAAAATGTAATCTCAGTCGAATGCCCAACGTGCGCGCAATCAGTCGAAGGGCCGCAAGAATTAACCGAGGAAACGGGCCCTCGTCTTGCTGAACTTCTGCGAGTCACACGCAATCAGGGGCGTTGGAAAGCCAGATGGGACATGCTGTCAGAACGAACAGGCACAGTATGGGGCGATTGGACAGGAAGGCGCGCAGCAAAGAAGCGCAAAGAATATAAGCAGCGAGTCGAGCAAGATTCGAAAAGGCCCGTTTGTCCGACCTGTGGCGCCGACATGCGTATTGTCCGACCCCGGCCAAGCGACAAGTGGAAGCCCTTTTGGGGATGCACGCAGTTTAAGATCACAGGCTGCAAAGGAAGCGCACGATATGCCGCGGCAAAACACGGCTAACAAGGCGCTCCACCGGACGGCCTTGCCTCCGCTTCGCTCCCGTTGAGCTTGGGCGTTAACGGGCGCTACTACGACTATACACACAGGAAAATTTACAGTGTTGCCACGGAAAGTCAGTACTCTTCTGGCTTTGCATCTTTGGCGCTATTACCAGGGCGCAGCTTATAACCACAAAACGTTTCCGCGGAAACGCGGCGCATCATTTTTGGCCAGCGTGTTGTCGACATTACCTCGCCAACGCCAACACCGCGCTCCATTAACAAGTATGGGCGAGCATGTCGCGAGCACCAATTGCCGATCTGAACGCGATAAATGCTGCTTTTGGCGTCGATCCGGTGCTTCGTCCCGTCTGGCGAAAACTAACGGAAGGAGCAGTACGACCACGACTCAGTTACTCTCCACCTCCACCATCACCTCATTCCGCCGATTCCAAAGCGTCCACGGCGGATTATACTGATTGAGCGACGGCGCACTCACCGCAACCCAGCCATTCGCCTCTATGGTGTCCAGCAATATCCGGGTCTGCTCCTCCACCACACCATCCCGCGCCCAGCCCGAGAAACTCACAACCGCCACAGTACGAGCAGGCACCTCATGCAGGGTTACCATCTCACCGTTGGGCGCAGGCAGATCCTCCATCTTGTACTGCGACGGCATCGTAAACGCCATATAGGCATCCTGATCGCTAAGCCTCTCCTCCACCGGTGCGGTCATCGCGATCGATTGCTCCTGGGCGTTGCCACCAAAGATGTAATTCGCCAGTGTGCGAAATCCACCGTTAGGCTTGTCGCTGTTACCCATCGGTGTTCTGGCCTGGATGACCGGCGCGTACTGCCGGATTTCGACATTATCCAGCTCCGTCACCAGCGTCCATGCGGGTTCTTCAATCGCGTGTGCCATCGTCGCCCCCATCGCCAGCATTGCACATAGCAGCATTCTCCAGTTTTTCATCGCTTTGGTCCCTGTGGGTTCTCATTGCTGTATACGCACAAACGCACAATCCGGCTCACCTGTGACGGGGATAGCGTTGGGCAGGCGTTGACGGGCTCCGTTATACTGGGCCGCAACTCCCCGGGATAGGCCGCTGCTGTGCACTGGATGCGGACAACACTGCTGCTACTCGCCTCTGGCCTGTGCGCCACGCTGTGGTCCTGCGCCACGGTGCGCCCGGAGCTTTCCACACTGTACCGAACTTCCGCCATTCCAGAGCAGCAGGAAACCCCCGTTATCCTGATCCACGGCGCCTTCGGAGGCCGCCTGTGCGATGCCGGCGGCACCGAATACTGGCCCGGCAGCCTCTCCGATATCGCGCTGGGCGATTACCACGCACTGGCGCTGGCGCCACCCGGTTTTCCGGGACATGAATCACAGGTGATGCTGCACCCCTGCGGCCTCACTGATACCGTCGCTGGCAGGGATTTCTACGGGGCTATCGAGGCCACCCTCACCGGCCCCGGCGGCTACGAATTCACCGAGCCGGGCACAGCGGTGTCTGGCCTGCAGCGCCGCTACTACCGGTTCACGTATGACTGGCGCCAGGACAACAGCCGCACCGCCGCCCGGCTGGATCAGTTGGTGAACCAGATACGCCAGGATCACGGCGATGACTCATTGCAGGTGGATATTGTCGCGCACAGCATGGGCGGGCTGATTACCCGGTACTGGCTGCGCTACGGCGCCACCGATGTGTTGAACAGCAATGATTTCCCGCTCAACAACGAGGGCGCCGACAAGGCCCGCAAGGTGATACTGGTCGGCACGCCCAACCTCGGCTCCACCAGCGCACTGCAGCAGATACTCACCGGTGCCGATTTCGGCATCAACACGATTGATCCGGAGGTCCTGCTGAGCTTCCCCAGTGCGTACCAGCTGATGCCGCATCCTATTGTCGATCCGGTGCTGGGTATCAGCGGCGCACCCCTCAACCGGGATATTTACGACGTGACCATCTGGCGCGCGCTGCAGTGGGGACCGTTCGATCCCGCGATCGAGAAGCGCCTGCAGGCACAGGGGTGGTCAGCGCAACAGTTGCTGGCACTGGCCGACTATACCGGCGTGCAACTGGAGCGCGCGCGTCGCTTTGTCTGGTCACTCACGGTAAAGAATCCGCAGGCGCCGCATGAGTTGATTGTATTCGGCGGCGACTGCATGCCCACGCCCGCCCGGATATTGATAGAAGACTATGCTGGAGAATCCTACGTGCAGCTGTGGCCAGACGAAATCAAGGACCCGCGCAGCGGCATAGACTATCGCGCCCTGATGCTGGAGCCCGGCGATGGCGCCGTCACCAAGGCGTCGCTACTGGCAAGGACCGCGCTGGACCCCAGTATCCCCCGCCACCGCTACAGCGATTTCCCACTGGATTACGCGGTGATGTTCTGTGGCGACCACAGCGACCTGCCCGGCAACATCACCTTTCAGGACAACCTGCTGCATATTCTGCTGAGTCGCTAGGGAAGTTCCGGCGTTATATGATCTGGACAGCTTGCACTCAAGGAGTATGATTCGACGATGGACGCAAATCTTACAAAGCTATCAGTTGATGAACGCATTCGGATCGTAGAAGACTTATGGGACAGTATTGCCCACGATCAGAATGCGCTGCCGCTGACGCTGGATCAAAAAGCCGAGCTTGATCGTCGCCTGGATGCCGTTGAAATGGACGGCAAGCTGGGCCGGCTTGCCGCCGAGGCTATATCGGACATTGCTAAACTCGACCGGTAGCCGTGATGTTTAAGCTGCCGCCCTGAGAACCAATATTGAACATCAAAATTCGCAAAGAAAAAAATACCGATATCGACACCATCCACGCGCTGACCATTGCCGCCTTTCTCAACGCGCCACATACCGATCATACGGAACAATTTGTGCTGAAGGCGCTGAGAAACTCCGGCGCTTTAGCTGTCTCCCTCGTCGCAGAAGCGAAGGGCACTATTGTTGGACACGTGGCCCTATCCCCCGTTTCGATTTCAGACGGATCGGAAGGCTGGTATGGTCTCGGACCGATCTCGGTTGAACCGTGCGAGCAAGGAAAAGGTATTGGCTCAACGTTAATGCATGCGGCACTGGCAGAGTTGAAGCAAATGAACGCCAGCGGCTGTGTGCTGTTAGGCGATCCGGCCTATTACCAGCGATTCGGCTTCAAACCGTTGCCGGGCTTGATCCTCCCCGATGTTCCAGCGGAGTATTTCCAGGCACTGCTGCTTCGGGGTGACCAGGCGGTTGGCGAAGTGGCTTACCATGAATCTTTTGCCGCTACGGATTAGCAAGGCAGGGGGCCTGGGCTTTCTTGAAAGCGATCACCCGGCATCCACACAGTCAATCAGGGTTCACCACCACACACTCAGGCCATTAATCCGATAAGATTACCACCGGCATCTATCGGCTGGTATATGAACACCTGTGCAATCTGAAGCCGGACAGGCTCGGCAAACATGACAAAGCAAATTGGAGACGGCAATGCGCGCAATCAAACTGACCAAACCCGGTGGACTGGACAACCTCAAATTGGCGGAGATCGAGCCAACAGAGCCACAGTGCGGCGAGATCCGCATTCGCAATCACGCCAGTTCGCTCAACTTCCACGATTATGTGGTGGCCATCGGCCTGCTGCCGGTGGATGACGGCAGGATTCCGATGTCGGATGGCGCGGGTCTGGTAGAAGCAGTGGGTGCGGGCGTTACCGAGTTCAAGCCCGGTGACAGGGTAATGTCCTGTTTTTTCCCCCACTGGGCCGATGGCCGCGCCGACAGTCTCGCGAAGCTTTCGGGCGTACCGGGCGACAATGTCGACGGCTTTGCCGCGGAGACGGTGACGATGGCCGCCTCGGCGTTCACCCACATACCGGCGGATTACTCGTTTGAGGAGGCGGCCACCCTGCCCTGCGCCGCCGCGACCGCCTGGCGAGCGCTGATGGTGGAGGCGAGGGTCAAACCCGGCGATACCGTGCTGGTACAGGGCAGCGGGGGCGTCTCGGTGTTTGCGCTGCAGTTCGCGAAGGCGGCGGGCTGCCATGTCATCGCCACGTCCTCTTCTGCGGCCAAGCTGGAAAAGCTCAAGTCACTGGGCGCAGATCAACTGATCAACTATCGCGAGGTGGAAAACTGGGGCGACAAGGTGCTGGAGATCACCGCGGGCCGCGGCGCGAATGTGATTGTCGAGGTGGGTGGCTCGGGCACACTGCCACAGTCGGTGCGGGCGGTGGCCTTTGGTGGCCATATCTCAATGATTGGTGTACTGACCGGTATCCAGGGCGAAGTGCCTACGGCGGAACTGTTCCAGAAGAACGCGGTGATCAGCGGCATCACGGTGGGCTCGCGGGCCCACCAGCAGGACATGGTCAGGGCGATCGATACCACTGGCATCAAGCCGGTGATCTACCGCAGCTTTGAGCTGGAGGATCTGGCCGAGGCGTTCCGGCTGCAGGAATCACAGCAACACTTCGGCAAGATCTGCCTCAGCTGCTAGCGAAGCACATGCCGTCGCCGCCAACAGGCCGGCGCACGGGGTGCAGCTTTCCCCGCGGCCGCTGGCAATGCAGAAAAGGCATCCCGCGCCGGGACAAACCCCGAATTGCACAGGGGCTTGACGGGTTTTCGCCAGTAATCCGCTCCACACGGAAAATCTCGCCCCGCGCCTTTACACAAATCCTTTTTAAATACAGTATGTTAGGGGCGTTTTGGAAGAGCCCTTTCACGCTATCCTCTTGACTTTCGGTCACCGGATGGTATTGTCACCGCCCCGCTTAAAATGTGCATTAATACCGCTATAGTTGGTAGCCGACCGAGAAGCCCAGGCCTCCGGTGAAGCGCCGCCTTGAGCGATGGTTTTTTGCAGGGCGCGGTACGCTGGTTGTTTGATTTCGCACCACCAAATGAGTTGAAAGCATGATGAATAGAAGAGTCGACGGCAAAATCGGGTTTCCCGCCAAGCACGGTCTGTACGACCCCGCCCTCGAGAAGGATTCCTGCGGCGTGGGTTTCGTGGCCCATATCAAGGGTATTCCCAGTCATGAAATCCTGACGGATGCCTATCACATCAACTCCAGGATGGACCATCGCGGCGGTTGCGGCTTCGAGAAAAATACCGGTGACGGTGCCGGCATCATGACGTCCATCCCGCACAAATTCATGCAGAAAATCGCGGCTGAGCAGGGGTTTACCCTGCCCGAAGTGGGCGCCTACGCCGTTGGTAACGTCTTCCTGCCGCACGATGCCGACAAGCGCGCGGCCCTGAAAGCCGGTTACAAGGCCAATATCGAGCGCGAGGGCCTCACCCTGCTGGGCTTCCGCGAAGTGCCGATCCGCCCCGATGAGGCCGATATCGGCCCCGCGGCCCGCGACGCGATGCCCTTTATCGAGCAGGTCATCATCGGCGGCGGCACGCCCGGGGACCACAGTTTCAATCACTCGCTGTACCTGGTGCGAAAGCGATTCGCCGCGATGGCGAAGGTCGAGTATCCCGGTGAACTGGTCTACACCTGCAGCCTGAACTCCAGGATCATTGTCTATAAAGGCATGCTGACGCCCGCGCAGTTGTTCCCTTTCTACCCGGACCTCGAGGACGAAGATTACGAAAGTCACCTGGCAATGGTGCACTCGCGTTTTTCCACCAACACCTTCCCCTCCTGGGACAGGGCGCAGCCCAAGCGATTCATGAGCCACAACGGGGAGATCAATACCCTGCGCGGCAACAAGAACTGGATGACGGCCCGCGAGGGTGCGGCGGTCAGCGAGGTGTTTGGCGACAAACTCAAGGACCTGTTCCCGATCGTGGAGCCGAACCACTCGGATTCCGGCAGCTTCGACAACGTCCTGGAATTCCTGTTGATGACCGGCCGCACACTGCAGGAAGCCATCATGATGATGGTGCCCGAGGCCTGGCAGTCCGATGTCAACATGCCGAAGGAGAAGCGCGATTTCTACGAGTACAACTCCGCCCTGATGGAGCCCTGGGACGGCCCCGCCTCCATCGTGTTCACTGACGGCCACTACATCGGCGCGGTGCTCGATCGCAACGGCCTGCGGCCCTCGCGCTACTACCTCACGCATGACGACAAAGTGATCATGGCCTCCGAGGTCGGCGTGCTGCCGGTGGCACCGGAGAACGTGAAAGAAAAAGGCCGCCTGCAACCGGGCAAGATGTTCCTGGTGGATTTTTTCGCCGGACGCCTGGTGCCGGACGAAGAGCTGAAGATGGAGTTCGCCGGCAAACGGCCCTATGGCCAGTGGCTGGACGAGCAGAAGCTGGAACTGTCGGATATGCCGCCGGATCACGCGGAACTGCACTATGAGCCCCAGACCCTCCTGCAGCGCATGCAGTCGTTCGGCTACACCGTGGAGACAATGCAGTTCATGCTGCTGCCGATGGTGACTGAGGCGCGCGACCCGCTGGGCTCGATGGGCAACGACAGCGCACTGGCCTGCCTGTCGGACAAGTCGCGCATGATCTACGACTATTTCAAGCAGTTGTTCGCGCAGATCACCAACCCGCCGATCGACTCGATTCGCGAAGAAGTGGTGATGTCGCTGACCTGTTTTATCGGGCCCGAGCGCAACCTGCTGGATACGACGCCGGAGCACGTCCACCGGCTGGAACTGCAGCACCCGGTTATCTCCAACGACGAACTGTCCAACATCAAGAACCTGGACCGCGACGGCTGGAAAACCCGGACCATCGACACGACGTTTGAGAAAGCCAGCGGTGTCGACGGCATGCTCGAGGCGCTGGACCGCATCTGCAGCGAGGCCTCCGAGGCGATCAGGGATGGCTACTCCTTCATCATCCTGTCGGACAGGAATATCAGCACCTCGCGCATGGCGCTCAGTTCCCTGATCGCCTGCGGCGCGGTGCATCACCACCTGGTGGCGGGCCACGAGCGCACCCGGATCGGCATTATCCTGGAAACCGGTGAGGCGCGCGAGGTGCACCACCACTGCCTGCTCGTGGGTTACGGCGCTGACGCGATCAACCCCTATGTGGCCTTCGAGTCGATCTGGCAGGCGCTGCAGGACGGTCTGCTCGACAAGAAGACTTTCCCCAACAGCACCTCTATCGTCGCAGCCTACAAGAAAGGCGTCGCCAAGGGCATGTTGAAAGTCATGGCGAAGATGGGTATCTCGACGCTGCAATCCTACAAAGGCGCGCAGATATTCGAGGCCGTGGGCCTGGCCGATGAAATCATCGACCGCTGTTTTGTCGGCACCGCCAGTCGCGTGCAGGGCGTCAATTTCGCCACACTCTATGAAGAGATGAAGCAGCGCCACGAAATCGGCTTCCCGGTGCGCGACCAGCACCAGGTTGCCGTGCTGCCCAACCCCGGCGATTTCCACTGGCGTCGCGGCGGCGACGGCCACATGTGGGACCCGGAGACGATCTCCAACCTGCAGGTCGCGACGCGCACCAACAGCGAGGACGCCTACTGGAAGTTCGCCAACCACGCGAACTCCGAGTCGACCCGGCGCGCCACCTTCCGCGGGCTGATGGACTTCAGGGAGGCCAGCCAGCCCCTCGCCATCGAGGAGGTAGAACCCGCTTCCGAAATCGTGAAGCGCTTCTGCACCGGCGCGATGAGCTACGGCTCCATTTCCGCCGAGAGCCATGAAACGCTGGCCGTGGCGATGAACCGCATCGGCGGCAAATCCAACACCGGCGAAGGCGGCGAGGACGTCCTGCGCTTTGAACCGATGGCGAACGGCGACTCCAAGCGCTCCGCCATCAAGCAGGTCGCCTCGGGCCGTTTTGGCGTCACCATCTGGTATTTGGCCAACGCCGATGAACTGCAGATCAAAATCGTGCAGGGCGCGAAGCCCGGCGAGGGCGGGGAACTGCCCGGCGGTAAGGTCGACCAGATCATTGCCTCCATCCGTCACTCCACGCCCGGCGTCGGCCTGATCAGCCCGCCGCCGCACCACGACATCTACTCGATCGAGGATATCGCCCAGCTCATCCACGATCTGAAGAACGCCAATCCCGGCGCGCGCGTCAGCGTCAAGCTCGGCTCGGAAATCGGCGTGGGCACCATTGCTGCCGGCGTGACCAAGGCGAAAGCCGATCACCTCGTGATCGCCGGGCACGATGGCGGCACCGGCGCTTCGCCCCTGACCTCCATCAAGCACGCGGGCCTGCCCTGGGAGCTCGGCATTGCCGAAACACACCAGACGCTGGTGAAGAACAACCTGCGCTCACGCGTGGTGCTGCAGACTGACGGCCAGATCAAGACCGGCCGCGATGTCGCAATGGCGCTGTTGCTGGGCGCGGAGGAAATCGGCTTCGCCACCGCCCCGCTGGTGACGCTGGGCTGCATCATGATGCGCAAGTGTCACCTGAACACCTGTCCGGTGGGTATCGCCACGCAGGATGCCGACTTGCGCAAGAAGTTTGCCGGCAAGCCCGAGTACGTGGTGAACTATTTCTTCATGGTGGCCGAGGAACTGCGCCAGATCATGGCCAGGCTGGGTGTTCGCACGGTCAACGAGATGGTCGGGCGCGTCGACCTGCTGAAAACCCGCGACGCCATCGATCACTGGAAAGCGCGCGGGCTTGATTTCAGCAGCATGCTCACGCCCGCTGAAATCGTCTACGAGGGCACCGAGGTGTACCAGACGATTGCGCAGGATCACGCGCTGGACAAGGCGCTGGACAATGTGCTGATCGAGCAGGCGCAACCGGCGCTGCTGAGGGGCGAGAAAGTCCGCATAGAAAGCGAGATCATCAACATCAATCGCGTGGTCGGCACCATGTTGTCGCACGAGGTGGCGAAGGCGACCCACGGTCGCCTGCTGCCGGATGACACGATTCACATCAAACTGAACGGCTCGGCCGGGCAGAGTCTCGGCGCCTGGCTGGCCAGGGGTATTACGCTGGAAGTTGAGGGTGACTGCAACGACTACGTGGGCAAGGGGATGTCCGGCGGCCGGATCATCGTCTACCCGCCCAAATCCAGCACTTTCAAACCCGAGGACAACGTGCTGATCGGCAACGTGGTGATGTACGGCGCAACCTCCGGGGAATCCTATTTCAGGGGTATCGCGGCCGAGCGTTTCTGCGTGCGCAACAGCGGCGCCAACGCCGTCGTCGAGGGTGTGGGCGACCACGGCTGCGAGTATATGACGGGTGGACGCGTGGTGATCCTGGGCAAAACAGGCCGCAATTTCGGCGCCGGCATGAGCGGCGGTATCGCCTATGTCTGGGACAAGGGCGGCGATTTCGCGCGGATGTGCAACACCGAGACCTTCGAACTGGAAACCGTCGAAGTGGCCGCCGATATCGAGGAATTACGTACCTTGATCGAGAACCACCAGAAGTTCACCGGCTCCTCCGTTGCCGCGCACGTGCTGGGCAACTGGGACGCGGAACTCCCGCGGTTCGTAAAAGTCATGCCGACGGATTACAAGCGGGTGCTTGAAGAAATGTCGGCAGAAGAAGTCATCACCGCAGCAGTCGGTTCGTAGGAAGATTATTGATTATGGGAAAAGCTACCGGATTCAAAGAGTACGAGCGCAAGACCGAGCCCTACCGCGACCCGGCGGTGCGGCTTGTCGATTTTGACGAGATTTACACGGCGCACGACGAATCACACCTGAAAACCCAGGGCGCCCGCTGCATGGACTGCGGCGTACCCTTCTGTCAATCGAACAACGGCTGCCCCGTGTACAACCTCATCCCGGAGTGGAATGACCTGGTGTACAAGGGCCGCTGGCGCGACGCGCTGGACCGCTTGCATACCACCAACAACTTTCCGGAATTTACCGGACGCGTCTGCCCCGCTCCCTGCGAGGGCGCCTGCGTGCTGGGCATCACCAGCCCGGCGGTGACCATCAAGAATATCGAGGCGGCCATCATTGATCGCGGTTTCGAGGAAGGCTGGGTCACTCCGCGGCCGACAGCGGACAGTACCGGCAAGCGCGTCGCGGTTATCGGCTCCGGCCCCTGCGGCCTGGCGGCGGCTGAGCAGTTGAACACCGCCGGACACAAGGTCACCGTGTACGAACGCGCCGACCGGCTGGGCGGGCTGCTGATGTACGGGATTCCCAACATGAAACTGGACAAGCGCATTGTCGAGCGGCGCATACAGTTGATGCGCGATGCGGGCGTCGAATTCATCGTCAATGCCGATGTCGGCAGGGACATCGATCCCGCCACGCTGGTGGCCGACAACGACGCGGTGCTGCTGGCCACCGGCGCCACGCTGGCGCGCGACCTGCCAATTCCCGGGCGCGACGCCAAGGGCATTCACATGGCGATGGAATTCCTGACGGCCAATACCAAAAGCCTGCTGGATTCCGGCCTCGAAGACGGCGCGTACATCTCCGCGAAAGACAAGAAGGTCATCGTGATCGGTGGTGGCGATACCGGCGCCGACTGTATCGGCACCTCGCTGCGCCACGGCTGCAAATCGCTGGTGAACTTTGAACTGCTGCCGAAGCCGCCGGCCGAGCGCGCTGACAACAACCCGTGGCCGCTGTGGCCGCGCATTTACCGCGTCGACTACGCCCATGCCGAAGCGGCAAACGTGTACGGCGACGACCCGCGCGTGTACTCCATCATGAGCAAGGAATTCCTCAAGGATGCCGACGGCAATCTGACAGGCGTGGTGACCGTCAACGTCGACGAGAACATCAAGGAGATTCCCGGCAGCGAGAAAACCTGGGAAGCGGACCTGATCATGCTCTCACTGGGCTTCCTGCAGCCGGAGCACTACATCAATGAAGCACTCGGCATGGACGTCGATGAACGCGGCAACTTCCGCGCGACCAAGCAGGATTTTCGCACCAGCGTACCGAAGGTATATGCCGCGGCGGATTGTCGTCGCGGCCAGGACCTCGTGGTGCGGGCGATCAACGAGGGACGCGAAGCGGCCCGCGAAATCGACCGCGACCTGATGGGCAGCACCGAACTGCCCTGACGCGACTGCACTGTGCGAGACCCGGACGCGCCAGACGTTTCGCTGACCCTGGACGCGGTGCTGGGCGCCGCGCGCGAAATAGTCCCCGGGCAGGATTTCGGGGACGATGACTTCCTCCGGCCGCTGCAGGTGCTGCTGCATTCCCTGGACAGCGAGGCGGCGCTCTCCCCCATCGGCCGCCTCGGCCAGTTCACCCGCATTGTCGACCTGCTGGCCAATCGCCTGCAGGTGGAGCACTGGCTACAGCGGTACCCGGAAATCCTGGAGGAAGCCATCGCGGCGCCCGTCGTCATTGTCGGCCTGATGCGCACCGGTACGACGCTGCTGCACCGGCTCATGGCCTGCGACAAGCGCTTCTACGCGCCGCTGTGGTACGAGACGCGCTTCCCGGCGCCGCAGCCGGGCTACGACTTCAGCAGCGCGGACGCGCGCATTGGGCTGGCGCAGCAGGAAGTGCGACAGATGCTGGCCGCCAGCCCCGATCTCGCCGCGATCCATCCGCTCGAGGCCTGCGGCGCGGACGAAGAAATCCTGCTGCTCGAGCACAGTTTCTACAGCACCGTGCCCGAGTCATTCGCCCACCTTCCCGGCTACGCGCGCTGGCTGGAGG
Source organism: Gammaproteobacteria bacterium (assembly GCA_030427485.1). Lineage (GTDB taxonomy): Bacteria > Pseudomonadota > Gammaproteobacteria > Pseudomonadales > Halieaceae > Marimicrobium. Next base: position 6,638 of record JAUICG010000041.1, on the reverse strand, counting down.
CGCACGACAATACCCCGGGCTACCGCTACCTGCGGCGCCTGCTGCAGTTCCTGCAGTGGCAGAAAAAACGCCAGGGCCTGCGCGCCGAACGCTGGCTGCTGAAAACGCCGCACCATCTGCATCACCTGGAAATACTGCTCGGCGTGTTCCCCGGCGCCTCGGTTATCCAGACGCACCGCGACCCCCTGCAGACCATTCCCTCCCTGTGCAGCATGAACTATGCGCTGAACGCGATGGGCAGCGACAGTGTCGACCCGCATGCGCTCGGCCGGCACTGGTGCGACAAGTTTGCCCGCAGCCTGCAGCGGGCCATTGCCGTACGGGCGCAACACGCCGGGCAGTTCATCGACGTGCAGTATACCGATACCGCGAGCGCGCCCCTGGCGACTGTCCAGCGCATCTACGGGCAACTCGGGCTGGCACTGGATGACAGTACCCGCGCGGCGATGACGCAGTGGCTGGCCGCGAATCGACGCGAGGACCGCGACCCGCATCACTACACGCTGGAACAGTTCGGCTTCAGCCGCGACGGACTGGAGCGCGACTTCGCGACCTACCGCGCCATGTTCACCCCGTAGCGCGCGGCAGCCAGAGTCGACGCGGTACGACCAGGGGAGAACGCGGCTTTCATTTCAGGCACGCCTCCTTTAGTATTTTCGACTCATCCAGTGCCCCGTTTTTATCAATAACAAGCATCCGGCGTCAGAACCGGGACAGGGAGAGGCGCAGTGAGCCGTCGTCACAACCCGATCGATACACCCGAGCAGCGCGCGCATGAAAAGCTCGCCCTGCAATACTACCGCCACCCCGAGATACAGGCTGCCCGGGAGGAGGTGCGGGCGTACTGGCTGGAACTCGCCAAACCCGGCGATATCATGCTCGGCTGCTTCGAGTCCAGTTTTGACGAGGTCATGTTTGCCGCCGTGGTCTGGGCGCTGAACCAGGACCCGCTGTACCCCGGGGTAATCACGATTACCCGACTGCCTCACGCGCTGGGCGAGGATGCCATCCCGGGCAGCCGCTGGGGCATCGATAATCCGGACAGCGTCTACCGGGTAATCCCCGTCAGCGGCGAGGAGCGCTACTGCATACGCGGGCGTGTCGCCGAGCGCCGCCTGGTGGAGAACTACTTCACGCTGTGGAGTCCGGTCATGCAAACGCTGGGGCTCCTGTCCGGCCACGACCTGGTCGTCGACGACGACGGGTATTTTACGATCACCGTGGACAGTTCGCCCGCCGACGGCCGCAGCAACCATATCCAGAGTGGCCCCGAGGCACACGAGTTCTACATTCGCGATGTGATTTTCGACTGGGCGCGAGACCGCGCCAACGAGCTCAGCATCGAACGACTGGGGGACGCCCCGGCGCGGCCGCCGTTCAGCGAGCGCGAGCAACTCGATCGCATCAAGCGCTATATGCACAAGTGGGCGACAAATACCACGCGCTGGAACCGGCAGGCGTTGGACCGGCCGGTCAACGAGTTTGACTTTGTGATCGACCGCGAGAGCGATGGCGCATTGCGCGGACAGATCTACATCATGGGGCACTTCGCGCTGCCCGCTGACGACAGCGCGATCGTGCTGGACGTGGACATGGGCGGCGCGGCGTATTTTATCGCACCGATCACCAATGTCTGGGGCACCTCCAACGAGATCGTCAGTCGCAACGGCAGTCTCAACAAGCAGCAGTCAATCGCCAACGACGACGGCACCTATACGTTCGTGCTGGCGCTGCGCGATCCCGGCGTACATAACTGGCTCGATCCCACCGGCATGGCGGAGGGTATTCTCACGCTGCGCTGGGCCGAGTTCGACGGCGGCGAACCGGGTCCGACATTCGGTGTCAGGTCGCGCGTGACCTCGCTTGAACACCTCGGGCGTTGGCTGCCGGCGGGTTGCAGACGTCTCTCGCCGGAGCAGCGCGCGGAGCAACTGGCCGAGCGCGCGGAAAGTTACGCCTGGCGCATCGCCGAGGAGAGTGATTCATGACGCCGATCGACGAAACCGTCTGGCTGGTTACCGGCTGTTCCACCGGCTTCGGTCGGGAAATCGCGCTGTGCGCACTGCGCCGGGGTGCGCGGGTCGCCGTGACCGCCCGACGGGTGGAGGCGGTGGCGGATATCTGCGCGCAATTTCCCGAACGCGCCCTGGCTATCCCGCTGGACATTACCGATGCGGGGCAGCGCGACGCGGCCTTCCGCGCCACGCTTGAACGCTTTGGCCAACTCGACATACTCGTCAACAACGCCGGCTACGGCTACGTGGCCGCGATCGAGGAGGGTGACGAGGCGGCGTTTCGCGAGATGTTCGAAACCAATTTCTTTGCCACCCTGGCGATGACGCGACTGGTACTGCCCTACTTCCGCCAGCGCCGCCGTGGCCGCATCATCAACAATTCCTCACAGGCCGGCCTGATGGCAAACCCCGGCACGGGATTCTACAGCGCCTCCAAGCACGCCCTGGAAGGCGTGATGGAGGCACTCGGCAAGGAAGTGGCGGCACTGGGTATCCAGGTGGTGACGATACAGCCCGGCGCATTTCGCACCGACTGGTCGGGGCGTTCGATGCAGCGCAGTGGCACGCGCATCGAGGACTATGCCGACGCGGTGGGCAGTCGCCTCGACATGATCGCGGCCATCGACGGTAAACAGCCTGGCGACCCGGTGCGCGCCGCGCAGGTGTTTGTCGATATGGCGACGATGGACGAGCCACCCGCGCAGCTGGTGCTGGGTGCGGGACTGTTGCAGTCCTACCGCGAGCGACTCGGCGACATCCAGGCGCGTTTGCAGGACTGGGAGGCGGTGTCGGTATCCGCGGAGTACCCGACCTAGGAGCCTGTCGGACTTAGCTGTGCGCCGCCGCAGTAGCATCATCCCAAGTCCGACAGGCTCCCAGGCTATACCGGCGCCGGCTGACTGCCGCGCAGCAATCTGCCGTTCAACTGGCCGGTCGATTCACCGTTGCGAAACGCGACCTTGCCGGCGATCAGCGTGGCCTCGTAGCCCACCGCCTTCTGCATCAGGCGCCGGCCGTTGGCCGGCAGGTCGTAGACGATTTCCGGCTCACACAAGCGCAATTTCCGATAGTCGATGATATTGATATCCGCCTTGTATCCGGGTTTGAGCACGCCCCGGTCCAGCAGGCCAAGCTGCCTCGCGGTATCGCTGGTCTGCATTTTGATCAGTGTCTGCAGCGGTATTTTCGGCCCGCGGTGCCTGTCCCTGCCCCAGTGCTGGATCAGGGTCGTGGGGAAGCTGGCGTCGCACAACGCGCCGCAATGAGCGCCGGCATCACCGAGGCCGGAAAAGGTATAGGGGTGATCGAGCATGGTTTTAACATGGTCGAGATTGCCGTTTTCGTAATTGAACAAGGGCAGGTACAACAGCGCGCGACCGTCTTTTTCCAGCAGCGCGTCGTAGATCAGTTCCTGCGCTGTCACGCCCTGCGCCGCCGCCCGCTGCGCGAATGAATCCCCGGGCTCGGGCTCGTAGTCCACCGGCTCGCGCAGGCGGAACAGTTTGTCGTGGCTGTACAGGATTTCGTTCAGCAACGGCTGGTCCAGTTCGATGATGTTGGAGTCGAGCAGGCGCGCGCGATACTCCGGCGTGCGCATCACGGCGACTTTTTCCTCCAGCGGCAGGGCGGCAATCTCCTGAAAGACCTCGTAGAGCAAAAACGGGTTCAGGGTCGCGGTGAGGCCCAGCAATACGCCGGTCGCGCGCGGCGGCACCTGGCCATACATCTGCACGCCCTCCGCCTGCGCTGCGCTGACGCCGTCCAGCAGCTGCGTCCACCACTCGGGCCGCGCATCCTGCTGCTCCACGGTCAGGGAAATAGGCCTGCCCGACGCCTGCGCCATGTGCTTGAACAGCGCGAACTCCGCATCAAAATTGTAGAAATCGGAAATCCCCTGCAACACGCCGGTGCCGGTGGCGCCCACGGCGCGCGCGATCGCCAGCAGTTCGTCCTCATGGGCAGTGATAGTTGGCGTGAGCACACCGCTGGAATCCTTGTGCTTTTCCGTGCGCGAGGTGCTGAAGCCCAGTGCACCGCTGCGGATCGCGGTGCCGACGATGTCGGCCATACGCTCGATTTCTTCCGCGGTCGCGGCGGCGTGTTCCGCGCCGCGCTTGCCCATCACGTAGGCGCGCACGGCGCCGTGCGGTATCTGCGTGCCGACATCCAGCGCCAGCGGCTTTTTCTCCAGCACGTCCAGGTACTCGGGGAAGGTCTCCCAGTCCCACTGTATGCCCTCGTGCAGCGCCGTGCCCGGTATATCCTCGACGCCTTCCATCAGCCCGATCAACCAGTCCCGCTGCTCGGGTTTACAGGGGGCGAAACCGACACCGCAGTTGCCGGTGACGATGGTTGTGACGCCGTGACAGGAGGACGGCGCCAGCAGGGGATCCCAGGTGACCTGGCCGTCGAAATGCGTGTGAATATCGACGAAACCCGGTGTGACGATTTTCCCGCTGGCGTCGATTTCCTCGCGGCCGGGCGCCTCCACGACACCGACCATGGAAATCCTGTCACCGTCGATCGCCACATCGGCCAGCACCGGGTCCGCCCCGGTACCGTCGTAGACCTTGCCGCCCCGTATCACCATGTCGTGCATACTGTTCACCCGAATGCAGATTGAATGGAATTCGCCGCACCGTGCATCATAAACCCATCAGCTTTGCACCGCACCTTTTGGCAGTGCTTTTCTCCCCTCCCACCAGTGATCGAACTTCACCAGCAGCGGGGGCAGGAACAGCAGGTCGAGCAGTAGCGCAACCAGGACGATCGGCGTCAACAACAGGGCGACATTCTGGTAGTAGAACGTATTGGAGAACACCAGGATCAGCGTGCCCGTGGCCAGTGACAGCGTGGTGATGGTGATGGCCGATCCCGCCTTGTCCAGCGAGTACTGGACGGCCGCAGGCGGCGACTCGGCCTCGCGGCGTGCGTGGATGTACTTGCTCAGGATATGCACCGAGTCATCGACGACCAGGCCGATGCTGATGGAGAACAGCATCAGTATGTAGGGGCTCAACTCGCCGACGAACAGCCCCCAGAAGCCGAACACGATGGTCGCGGGAAAGAGATTGGGCAGGGTGCTCAACAGGCCGTAGCGCACGCTCCTGAGGCCCACCAGCATGGTCGCGGTGATGAGCAGGAAACTGAGGGAGAAACCCTCCATCAGTTGCAGGGAAATGGAGCGGTCCAGGCGCGCGAACAGGATGCTGTTGTCGCCGTGCATCATCGAGTACTCAGGCGGCAGGTTCTCGGCCAGCCAGTGCTCGATCTTGTCGTTGAGGCCCAGCAATTCGACATTGGACAACCCGGAGGTGCCGACGACCAGGCGGATCGCGGAGTAATCCGGGCTGAACAGGGGTTCCAGGTGCGGCTCGATCTCCTGTACCAGCTGGTAGGTCACGAGGTAATCGACGATCTGCAGCGTGTCGTCGGGTAGTATGTCCCAGGCCTTGTCATTGTCGTGCTCCGCCATATTGCGGTTCTTCAGGAAATCGGTATAGCTCGAGACGAAACTGGTTTCCGGTTGCGCCTCCAGCCAGCGCGAAAACTCGTCCACTTTCCGCAGGAACTCGACCTGGGTGATACCGTAGTATTCCCCGCTGCTGATGCTATAGACCAGGCTCTGGTCGTTGCCGATCTTCTCGGAGAGCGCCTTGAACGCGTGGTGAAAATCGGAATCCCTGTCGATGAAACTGAAGCGGTTGAAATCGACCCTGTTCAGCGGCAACAGGGCCAGCGTGGCGACCACCAGTACGACGCCGCCCCAGAACAGGGCGGTACCGCGCGCCGCCACCAGGCGGCCTACCGCGGCGATGAAGCCGCGCACGCCGAGTGGCCGCGGTATCCGCTTGACCGGTACCAGCAGGAGCAGCGCCGGCAACAGGGTCAGCGTCACCACATACGCAAAGCAGACACCGATCGCCACCACATTGCCGAAACCGTAAATGCCCGGCGAGGAGCAGTAGTTCAGGCTCAGGAAACCCATCGCGGTGGTAATGGTCGCGAGGGTAATCGGCTGCACATTCACCCGCAGGCTTTGCCTGAGCGCCTCCTCGCGACCGAGTTTTTTGTGCAGGCCCTGCAGGTATACCGACACCAGGTGGATACTGTCGGCCATCGCGATCATGAACACCACCAGCGGGCCCATGTTCGATATCTGGTTGAACGGTATCCGCAGCCAGCCGTAGGTGCCGACCGTCATGCCGACCGCCAGGAACGACACCGCGAACACGCACAGCGTAAACAGCAGCGACCCCAGGCAGAACCACAACAGGCCAACGGTCACCACGATCACGAAAGGAAACAGGAAACGCGTGTCCTTCACCTGGGCGGTATAACTGTCCAGTTCGAACAGCGCGCGGCCGAGAATATAGATGGTGATATCCGGGTAGGTCTCGCGCAGCGAATCGCGCAGCGCGACCACGGAGCGGGCGACACTGCGCCGTGTCTCCTGGTCATCGGGGTTCGCCTTGTACTTGATCACCGCCAGGGCCATATCCCCTTCGGGAGACAGCATGCTGTCGGTGAGATCATCATCGTTGAGCGCGACATCCCGTATAGCCTGCAGATCCTCCTCGCCCAGGCCTTTCAGTTCCGGCACGAGGTAGTCCCGATCGTGCA
>JAUICG010000040.1 GCA_030427485.1 Gammaproteobacteria bacterium | reverse complement strand
CGCTCGGCAACCCGCGACAGCATGCTCATCGGTTGCCCTCCACGATCCAGGTATCCTTGCTGCCGCCGCCCTGGGAGGAGTTGACGACCAGCGAGCCCTTGCCCAGCGCAACCCGTGTCAGTCCGCCGGGGGTCACCCAGGTGTCTTTGCCCTGCAGGATGAACGGCCGCAGGTCCAGGTGCCGCGGCTCCACCTTGTCGTCGATATAGGTGGGCGCGGTTGACAGCGACAGGATAGGCTGGGCGATATAATTGCGCGGATTGTCTTCGATCAGGCGGGCGAACCTGGCGCGCTCCGCCGCGCTGGCGGCTGAGCCGATCAGCAAGCCGTAGCCGCCGGATTCGTTGGCGGGTTTGACCACCAGTTTGTCGAGGTTGGCCAGCACGTAGTCGCGCTCGCGCGGTTTCATGCACAGGTAGGTTTTGACGCTGGCCAGCAGCGGCTTCTCTTTCAGGTAATAGCGGATCATCGCCGGTACGAACGCGTACACCACCTTGTCATCCGCCACGCCCGCACCCGGCGCGTTGGCGATGGCGACATTGCCGGCCCGCCAGGCGCGCATGATACCGGGCACCCCGAGCACGGACTCCGGGCGAAAGGCTTCGGGGTCGAGGAAATCGTCGTCGATACGACGGTACACCACGTCGACGCGAATAGGCCCGTCCACGGTGCGCATGCAGACGATGTCGTTATCGTCGACAAACAGGTCGTTCCCTTCCACCAGTTCCGCCCCCATGCGCTGGGCGAGGAAGGCATGTTCAAAGTAGGCTGAATTGTAGATTCCGGGTGTGAGGACGACGATGCACGGGCGGCGCAGCGACCGTGGCGAAAGTGATGCCAGCGTACTGTGCAGGCGCGAGGGGTAGTCGTCTACCGGTTGAATGCTGTAATTCTCCAGTAGCTCCGGCAGCACCCGCTTGGTGATCTCCCGGTTCTCCAGCATATAGGATACGCCCGAGGGCACGCGGAGGTTGTCTTCCAGCACATGGAATTTACCGCGTTGATCCCGCACCAGGTCGGTGCCGCAGATATGGGCCCATGCACCATGTTGGGGCGATACGCCGGCGCATTGCGGTTTGTAGTTTCCCGAGTCGAGTACGATCTCGGCAGGCACAATACTGTCGGCCAGGATCTTCTGCTTGTTGTAGATGTCGTCGATGAAACAGTTCAGCGCCCGGCTGCGTTGCGCCAGCCCCTGGCTCACCTGCGCCCAGTCCCTGGCCGCTATCACGCGGGGAATGATGTCGAAGGGCCAGGCCCGGTCTATATTCTTGCCCTCGCTGTAAACCGTGAAGGAAACACCCATTTCGCGAATCGCCAGCTCGGCGGCGGCGCGTCGACTGGCCATTTCTTCCCGGGACAGACCCTGCAATAGATTGACCACGCGCCTGGCGGCCACGCGTGGCTGGCCGGAACTGCCCAATAACTCGTCATAGAACACATCAGCCCGATAGTTTTTCCAGCTCTTGTTCATCGTGTGTTTTGCGATCCGGGAGGAGATTGCAAGGTGCTACGCAAAGCTCGTGCCAGATTGGTCGCCGACGGTCCACGGCGACGCGATGCCGTGGTCGACCCCGCACCGAGAGGCGCTGTCCCAGCTCTGGCAAATAAAGCCGGGAGAATTCGAGCGCGTTCTTCTGTGCGGGGGATGTTTTGGGGTAGAATGCGCCGCTTTCCGGGGGGCATACCAGAGAGCGCCCCATTAAATTCGCAGGGGGCCAGCATGTTTGACAACAACATGAGCATTGAAGGGTTCGACGATGAGATCTTCGCAGCGATCGGTGAAGAAGAGCGTCGCCAGGAAGAACACATCGAGTTGATAGCCTCGGAAAACTACACCAGCCCGCGCGTGATAGCGGCTCAGGGCACGGTCCTCACCAACAAATATGCCGAGGGCTATCCCGGCAAGCGCTACTACGGCGGCTGCGAGTATGTCGACAAGGTGGAGGAACTGGCCATCGAACGCGTCAAGGCCCTGTTCGGCGCCGATTACGCCAATGTCCAGCCACACTCCGGTTCACAGGCCAACTCGGCGGTCTACATGGCCCTGTGCAACCCTGGCGATACCGTACTGGGCATGAGCCTGGCCGACGGCGGCCACCTGACTCATGGCGCCAAGCCCAACTTCTCCGGCAAGCTGTACCATTCCATACAATACGGCCTCAATGCCGACACCGGCGAGGTCGATTACGACCAGGTTGAAGCTCTGGCCCTGGAGCACAAACCCAGGATGATTGTCGCCGGTTTCTCGGCCTACTCGCAAATTATGGACTGGGCGCGCTTTCGCGCGATCGCCGACAAGGTGGGCGCCTACCTGATGGTCGATATGGCCCACGTGGCGGGTCTGATCGCCGCCGGTGTGTACCCCAACCCGGTGCCCTACGCGGATGTGGTTACGTCCACCACGCACAAGACCCTGCGCGGGCCGCGCGGCGGCATCATCCTGGCGAAAGCCAATGAAGAACTGGAGAAGAAACTCAACTCCGCGGTGTTTCCCGGCGGACAGGGCGGCCCGCTGATGCACGTGATCGCGGCCAAGGCCGTGAGCTTCAGGGAGGCGCAAAGCCCCGAGTTCGTGGAATACCAGAAGCAGGTGGTGAAAAACGCCAAGGCGATGGCCGCCACGTTCATCGAGCGCGGCATCAGGATCGTTTCCGGCGGCACCGAAAATCACCTGATGCTGGTGGACCTCATCGGCAAGCCCTATACCGGCAAGGATGCCGATGCGGCTCTCGGCGACGCGAATATCACGGTCAACAAGAACGCGGTGCCGAACGATCCGCGCTCGCCGTTTGTCACCTCCGGGCTGCGGGTGGGTACGCCGGCGATTACCACGCGCGGGTTTGCCGAGGCGGAGACGATCGAACTCACGGGCTGGATGTGTGATGTGCTGGAATCGCTGGAGAACGGTACTTCTGAGGCTGTGATTGCCGAGGTGAAAGGCAAGGTGCTTGAGATTTGCAAGCGGTTTCCTGTTTACGGCTGATTCGTTGACCTGATTTCAGAAGCAAGGTCGAGTTAGTGACTTCGAAGCCCGGTCGATGCCGGCGGGGGCTCTCGAAAAGGCCACAGCGCTGCCCAGCCATTTGGCTGCTGCGCAACTCGACCATTTTTCGCTGCGCGAAAAATTGGGACTCGGACAGTGCTCCGGTGTGCCGGACCAGCAGAAAGCCCCAAATGGCTGGGCAGCGCTAAGCGTGGCCTGATGTTTTCGCGAGCCCCCGCCGGCATCGACCTCCCTCCCTCTGTACGCCTGATTCCGATAATCGCGGATCAATACGTGTGCCTGTAGATGTAGGTTTGAGTGTCGGTCAGGTCGCCCTCGATGCTCGATGCTAGACTTGGAGCTATAGGCGTCCGTAGCAGATGGCACTATATGCCGGCTTTCTGGGTAGGAGGGAGTGTGGGACTTGGCAGCCGGTGCGAACAATCAGGCCGCAGCTTAAACTTTCCCCGCCTTTCGGGGGCTTTCTGCGAGCACTGTCCGAGTCCAGATTTTTGCGCAGCAAAAATTGTCGAGTTGCGCAGCAGCCCGAAAGGCGGGGAAAGTTTGCGGCCGTTCACACCGGTTGCCAAAGCCCGTAGTCCCGACATTATGGCAGTGAACCAATAACTCAGTAGCCTTACACCCGCCATTGTGGCAATGAACCAATAACCTCCCACCTCTGGATATCGGGCCTGAAGCTTGAAGCCGTGGCGCCCCCAATCCCTTACCCCAAATGAGTAAAGCGTAAAACCCCGAAAATATGTTAGTCTTCAGCAACTTAGATTCCTGAGAAACGCCCATGCACTGCCCGTTCTGCGCCGCTGAAGACACCAAGGTTATCGATTCCAGGTTGGTGGCCGAGGGCGACCAGGTGCGCCGTCGCCGGGAGTGCCTGAGCTGCGCCGAGCGCTTCACCACCTACGAGATTGCCGAACTGGTCATGCCCCGCGTGATCAAGCAGAACGGCAACCGCGAGCCTTTTGATGAGGAGAAACTGCGTTCGGGCCTGCTGCGTGCGCTGGAGAAGCGCCCGGTCTCCGTGGAGGACATCGAGGCCAATATCATCCATATCAAACACGCTTTGCGCGCTACCGGCGAGCGCGAGGTGCAGTCGCTGGTGATCGGCGAACAGGTGATGAGCGCGCTGAAAAAACTGGACCAGGTCGCCTACGTGCGATTCGCCTCCGTCTATCGCAGTTTCCAGGATATCGCCGAGTTTCGCGATGAAATCGAGCGACTGGAAGCCGAGCCGGTCACCGACTGATACGGTTTTGGTCCGCCCATGGATACCCAACTCGATTCCCGGATGATGGCGCGCGCGCTGCAACTGGCGCGTCGCGGCCAGTATTCAGCCATGCCCAACCCCCATGTCGGCTGCGTGCTGGTGCGGGACGGCCATGTCATCGGCGAAGGTTTCACCTGTCCGGCCGGAGGCAACCACGCCGAGATCGAGGCGCTGCAGGCGGCGGGCGATGCCAGTGGCGCCACCGCCTATGTCACACTGGAGCCCTGTAGTCATCGGGGCAAGACCGGGCCCTGTGCCGACGCACTGGTGCAGGCGGGCGTGGCGCGGGTGGTCGTGGCCGTGTCTGATCCCAATCCGCTGGTATCCGGGCGGGGCCTGGAGCGCTTGCGCGCTGCCGGCGTTGCCGTGGACTGCGGTTTGATGGAGAGCGAGGCCCGCGCAGTGATTCCCGGTTATATTGCCCGCATGACGCGCGGCAGGGGCCGCGTACGGGCGAAGCTGGCGATGTCGCTGGACGGACGCACGGCCATGGCCTCCGGGGAGAGCCAGTGGATCACCGGCGCAGCGGCGCGGCGGGATGTACAGCGGCTGCGCGCGATGAGCTGTGCCATTGTCACCGGTATCGGCACGGTACTGGCGGATAACTGCGCGCTTACCGTGCGGCCCGGGGAGTTGGGGCTGGAGCCGGAGGCCGCGCAGCTGGCGGCCGGCCGACAACCGTTGCGGGTGGTGCTGGATTCCAGGCTGCAAACGCCACTCGACGCGAAAGTGCTGGACGGCGGTGCGCCCACCCTGCTGTGTCATGACCAGGCAGTGGACGTCCCCGAGTCCATCCTGGCTGCCGAAGCCCGGTGCCTGGCGCTGCATCGCGATGCAGCCGGCCTGGACCTGGCCGGGTTGATGGGCGAACTCGCGGCGCAGCAATGCAATGAAATTCTGGTAGAATCTGGCCCCCGCCTGGTCGGCGCGTTGCTGCAGGCGGGTTTGTTGGATGAGTTGGTGGTGTATATAGCGCCCGCACTGCTGGGTGATCGGGCGCGTCCCCTGCTGGAACTCCCACTGCAGGCGATGTCGGAGAAGGTTCAGCTCAGTTGGGAAGACGTGCGTAAAGTGGGGACGGACTGGCGCTTTACGGCCATCGTACTTTAGTCGCGCCGGGCAGCCCGGTATTCAGTTGCGCCGGAGTCCAGGCATACCGGAGTCAGAGAGACCATCATGTTCACAGGCATAATCCAGGCCGTCGGCGTCGTCGCCGCGATCCAGAAACGGGGCGGCGACCTGCGCTTGCGCATCCACACTGGCAAGCTGCCCCTGGAGGACGTCGCGATTGGCGACAGCGTGTGTACCAGCGGGGTGTGCCTGACGGTGACCGATCTGCCCGGAGACGGCTACTGGGCGGATGTGTCGGTTGAATCCCTGAATTTCACCACGCTGGGCGAATTGCGGACCGGTTCCCCGGTCAACCTGGAGAAATCGCTGACGCCGCAGAGCCGCCTTGGCGGGCACATCGTCAGCGGCCACGTGGACGGCGTGGGGGAGGTGGTGAGCCTGGACGAGGATGCGCGCTCTATCCGCGTGGTGGTGCGCGCACCGGACGCGCTGGCGAAGTATATCGCGCACAAGGGCAGCATCTGTGTCGACGGCACGAGCCTGACGGTCAACGCGGTGAACGGCGCGGAATTCGACCTGAATATCATTCCCCAGACCATGACAGAGACAATCTTCGGCCATTACCGGCCGGGCAGTCGCGTGAACCTGGAAGTGGATGTGATCGCCCGCTACCTGGAGCGGCTGCTGCAGGGCGATGCGGCGGCCCGCAGCGGAACAGGTGGCGGCCTGTCGCTGGATACGCTTGCCAAAAACGGCTTTTTGGGCAACTCGCCAGCGGGCCCGGGGAAACACTGAATATGGAACTGAACAGCGTAGATGAATTGATCAGCGACATCCGCCAGGGGCGGATGGTGGTGGTGATCGACGATGATGCGGACAGCAACAACGAAGGCGTTGTGATGGTCGCCGCCGAGCACTGCGAGGCGCAACACGTGACGTTCATGGCGCGCCAGGCGCGCGGGCTGATCTGCCTGACCCTGACAGAGGAGCGCTGCCAGCAGCTCGATTTGCCGCCCATGGTGAAGGACGCCCAGGGTGAAAAGGCCAACTTCACGCTCTCGATCGAAGCAGCTACCGGTATCGATACCGGTATATCGGCGGTGGACCGCGCGCGCACGGTACAGGTGGCCGTGGCGCCGCACGCCCGGCCCGCGGATATCGTGCAGCCGGGGCATATCTTTCCGTTGACGGCCAGGCCGGGCGGCGTACTGACGCGCGCCGGCCATACCGAGGCGGGTTGCGACTACGCACGCCTGGCCGGTTTGCTGCCGACGGCGGTCATTGCCGACATACTGACACCGGCGGGCGAGGTGGCCGATGGCCAGGCCCTGCGCGAGTTCGCCGCGCGACACGGTTTGAAAATCGGCTCCATCGCCGACCTGATTCATTTTCGCATGGTCAATGAACGCACGATTCGCCGTATTCGCGAGGGTACCATAGACACGCAGTACGGCGAGTTCCGGCTGACCGCCTACCGGGACCAGACCGCCGACGAGGTACACCTGGCCCTGTCGCGCGGTGAAATCCAGGCCGGGGAGCCGACGCTGGTGCGGGTGCATGTGCAATCCGTGATGCGCGACCTGGTGACCAGCACGCTGTCCGATCGACCGACCTGGAGCCTCGGCAAGTGCCTGCAGGCGGTGGCCGACAGCGATCGCGGTGTGATCGTGCTGCTGGCGCAGGCCGAAGGGCCGGAGAAGTTGCTGGCCAGTATCGATATGGCGCTGGGCGAACCCAGCGCCGGGCCGGGTATGCCGCCCGGTACCTATACCACCGTGGGACTGGGCTCCCAGATTCTGCAGGATCTGGGTGTCGGAAAAATTCGCCTGATGGGTGCACCGATAAAGTACAATGCCATTTCCGGTTTCGACCTGGAAGTGCTGGAATTCGTGGATCCCGGACAATAGAAGGACAAGGATATGAGTGACATCAAGACTATCGAAGGCACCTTTACCGGCGGCCAGGGCAATTACGGCATTGTCGTGGGGCGCTGGAACAGCTTTGTGGTGGAGCATCTGCTCGAGGGCGCCATCGACACGCTGCGCCGCCACGGCGTGGCCGAAAAACAGATCACGATCGTCCGCGCACCGGGCGCCTTCGAGATACCCCTGGTCTGCAAAAAAGTGGCCGCGGCCGGCAAGGTCGATGCGATTATCGCGCTGGGCGCGGTGATTCGCGGCGGCACGCCGCACTTCGAATACGTGGCGGGCGAATGCACCAAGGGTATTGCGATGGTCAGCATGGAATTCGGCATACCCGTGTCGTTCGGCGTGCTGACGGTGGATTCCATCGAGCAGGCCGTGGAGCGTTCCGGCACCAAGGCGGGCAACAAGGGGGAGGAGGCCGCCATGTCCGCACTGGAAATGGTGAGCCTGCTGCAGCAGCTCGGCTGAATGAACAAACCCGTCCACAACACGCTCGCCGCCGAACGGCGCAAGGCCCGACATTACGGCATGCAGGCGCTGTACCAGTGGCATATGGCCGGTGCCCCGGTGAGCGATATCGAAGCCGAGTTTCGTACGGACTACGACTTCGCCCATGTCGACCTGGAGTATTTCCAGGCGCTGCTGCACGAGATTCCGGGCTGTGTCGATGAACTCGACGCGACGATGGCGCCGCTGCTGGATCGCCAGCTGGAGGAACTTGGTCCAGTCGAGCGCACGCTGCTGCGCATGGGGATTTACGAGCTGGCACATCGCATCGATGTGCCGTACAAGGTGGTGATCAATGAAGAAGTGGCGCTGGCGAAGAAGTTTGGCGCCACCGACAGCCACAAATACGTCAACGGTGTGCTGGACAAGGCCGCACGCCAGTTGCGCAAGGTTGAAATCGACGCGGCATCCTGATGCCAGTTGCTGAATTCGCGCTGATTTACCGCTATTTTTCCCACCTCGGTCGCGGCGAAGCCGTGGACCTTTCGGTCGGGGATGACTGTGCAATCTTGCGCCTGCGAGCGGGCGAACGCCTGGCGACATCGGTGGACACCATGGTCGAGGGCGTGCATTTCCCCCCGGACAGCTTTCCCGAGGACATCGCTTTTCGCGCTGTGTCCACCGCCGCCAGTGATCTGGCGGCTATGGGCGCCCGCCCGCTGGCCATGACGGTTGCGCTCACCCTGCCGGAGTCCGATGAACTGTGGCTGCACGCTTTCAGCGAAGGCCTGGCGGCGGCCGTGGCGGAGTACCGGCTGCCCCTGGTGGGCGGCGACACCACACGCGGCCCGCTCTCGATCTGCGTGCAGGTAATGGGTGCGCTGCCGATGGACCAGGCGCTGCTGCGCAATGGCGCCCGCGCCGGCGATGCGCTGTATGTCTCGGGTACCCTGGGGGATGCGGCCGGGGCGCTGGCCGTCACTGCCGGGGAGTGGCGGCCCTCGGCCGATCATGCGCAGTACCTGCTGGAGCGCTTCAATCGCCCGCGCGCGCGCCTTGAGCTGGGCATGGCGTTGTTGGGCTCGGCCACCGCCGCCATCGATATCTCCGACGGCCTGCTGGCGGATGCCGGGCATATCGCGGCAGGCAGCGGTGTCAGAATCTGTATCGATCCGGCGCGACTGCCGCTGTCAGCGGCCTTGCGCTCCCATGAAAGCCGCGAGATCATCGAGCGCTGGGCGCTGACCGGCGGCGATGATTATGAACTGTGTTTCTGCCTCCCGGCTGCAGTCGCCGCGCCGCCGGGCACGACCCTGATCGGCCGCGTGGAAGCCGGTGCCGGCGTGGACTGCGGTCTGGCGCTGGAATCCCCCGCCGGATACCAGCATTTCGACCACCACTGAGCGAGGCCGGGAGTGACCAAGCCTTCATCGACCGCCAGCCATCCAGCCCCGGATTTTCGGCGCCATCCGCTACAGTTTCTGGCTTTCGGACTGGGGAGCGGACTGTCTGCGAAGGCGCCCGGCACCGTCGGCACGCTGGTGGCGATTCCCCTCTACCTGTTGTTCGCGCAGTGGAACCTGCTGTACTACAGCGTTGTCGTGCTGCTGGCCGCGCTGGCGGGAATCTGGATCTGCGGCGCGGCCAGTCGGCAACTGGAGGTCCACGACCACCCCGGTATTGTCTGGGACGAGTTTGTCGGCTTCTGGATTACCATGTGGGCCCTGCCGACGGACTGGGCCTGGGTGCTCGCCGGTTTTGCGGTGTTTCGCGTGTACGATATCTTCAAACCCTGGCCCGTCAGCCTGCTTGACCGAAAAATCGGTGGCGGGTTTGGCATCATGGTAGACGATATGCTGGCCGGCGCTATGGCCTGCGCGACCCTGCATATCGTCCTGTGCCTGCTATAGAGCCTCCCGGGGGACGACCTATGCCATTACAATCCGCAGCAGCACTGTTGGCCCTGTCTCTGGTACTTGCCACGCCGTACGCCGGGGCGGAGCAAAGCGCCGTCGAAGTAGAGGCGCTGCTGGGCAATACCGCCGTGCTGCTGATCAATGGCCAACGCCGGACACTGCGCGTGGGCGAGGCCTCCGATGGCGTCACCCTGGTGGCGACGGAGCCTGCGCTCGCAACCGTGGAGATCGATGGCAATCGCCAGACGCTGGGCCTCTCCCGGCGAGTCAGCACGACCTATGAGGCGCGCGAGGAACAGGTGGTCACGATCGCGCGTGACGCCGCGATGCAGTACCAGACCCGCGCGACCATCAATGGGCGCGGCGCGCTGGTGCTGGTGGATACCGGCGCCAATATGATGGCGATCAGCTCCGACAAGGCCAGGGCCCTGGGAATCGACTATGACGTCAGCGCGCCGTCGATAGTGGAAACCGCCGCCGGACGCACGGTCGCGCATGCGGTTACCTTGCAATCGGTCATTGTCGGCGAGATCGAGGTGCGGAATGTGCCGGCCATGATCATTGACGGGGCCTTTCCCAGCACCATTTTGCTGGGGATGAGCTATCTCAAGCACGTGAAGCTGCAGGAGCACAACGGCATACTTTCACTCTCTCGAAGCCCCTAGTCGATAGCGTCCTGGTTTGACACTCGCCCTGCCGCTCGGGTGCGCAAAGTTGAATTTCAAGCTGCTGCACCCCCCCTGGTCATTCCTCCCCCCTCGCCGCGTATTACTGGTAGAATACCCGGCCTTTTCTGACGGATGACCCGCGTGGCAGTAAGCTTCATAGAATCCTCCCGCCTTCCCACTCGCTGGGGTGAGTTCGATATTCATGGCTTTGAGGACACTGACAACAACAAGGAACACGTTGTCCTGACCATGGGGGACGTCTCCAGTGGGGGGCCGGTGCTGGCGCGTGTGCACTCCGAGTGCCTGACGGGCGACGCGCTGTTCAGCATGCGCTGTGACTGCGGCAACCAGCTGCAAGCGGCCCTCGAGGCCATTGCCAGGGAGGGTTGCGGGGCGCTGTTCTATCTGCGCCAGGAAGGGCGTGGTATCGGCCTGCTGAACAAGATCAAAGCCTACAGGCTGCAGGATGCCGGCGCCGATACCGTGGAGGCCAATGAACAGCTGGGTTTCGGTGCCGACATGCGCGATTACAGTATATTGCAGCCGATGATCCGGCACCTGGGACTGGAATCTGTACGATTAATGACCAATAACCCGCGCAAGGTGGCCGCGATGGAGGAGCAGGGTGTGAAGGTCGTTGAGCGCATTCCCCTGCATACCCACAGCAACCCGCATAACGAGAAATACCTGCAGACCAAGGCGGGCAAACTCGGGCATATGTTTGAGCACGGGAACTAGCCGCCAGCCTCTCCCGCGATCATTGTGTCGTCAGCGATCCCGCTCGACGATGTAGCGTGCGAGGTCACGCAACAAGTCAGCCGAGTCGCCGAAGACCGCCAGCGCGTCCAGCGCATCATCCAGTAGCCGCCGCGCTTCGGCTTTCGCCCCCTCGAGACCCATCAGCTTGACATAGGTCGGTTTGTTGGCCGCGCCGTCCTTGCCCTGTGTTTTTCCCAGTGTCGCGGTGTCGCCTTCGACATCCAGGATGTCATCCACCACCTGGAATGCCAGCCCGATATGCGTACCGTACTCGTCCAGCGCGGCAAGTTGCGCCGCACTGGCGCCCGCTGCGATGCCTCCCAGGGCCAGCGCGGCGCGGATCAGCGCTCCGGTTTTCAGGGAGTGCATCGCCTGCAGTTGCTCCAGCGTCATATCGGAATCGGTCGCCTGGATATCGATGAACTGGCCGCCGACCATGCCGGCCGTCCCGGCGGCGTTGGCCAATACCTTGACCATTGAGATGCGCTGCTCGGCGCTCAGACCGGGCGCATCCGCCAGTAGTTCGAAGGCCCGGGCCTGTAAGCCGTCTCCCACCAGGATGGCGGTAGCCTCGTCGTAGGCCTTGTGCAGGCTGGGCTTGCCCCGGCGCAGGTCGTCATCGTCCATAGCGGGGAGGTCGTCGTGGATCAGGGAGTAGGTGTGAAGGAGTTCCAGGGCGCTCGCCAAATGATCGACGCTGTCTTCATCATGCATGCCGAGGGAGAGTGCTGCGGCGTAGCATAAGGTGGGTCGTATCCGTTTGCCGCCGAGTTGCAGGGAGTACTCAACCGCTTCGTCCAGCGCAATGAGCTGCGCGGGCGCAGCGCAGTTTGTGAATGGTGGGCTGTGTGCTGGAACAGAGGGGCTTTTGCTTTGGCAGTGATTCAGGAAGCGGCTAAATGCGGTGGTCACTGACTTTCCTCGTCGAAGGCCACTGACGTATTTTGTGGATCACCGTCCTTCTCGATGAGCACCTGAACCTTTTGTTCCGCTTCGGATAAAGCTTTCTGGGCCTTGCGAATCAGGTGAATTCCCTCCTCGAAAGTATGCAGCGACTGGTCAAGTGGGGTTTCACTATTTTCAAGTTTCTTCAGGAGTGTTTCGATGGATTCCATGATAGACTCGATTGATTCGGTTTTAGCCGGCGACCTGTTTTTCTGGGTAGTCAAGAGTCTTGCTCCATACAAGTTTGTTGATTGGATTTTGGTAAATAACCGGAGAGAAACGCGTTTCATTGCATGCTAATGGAAAGCGCATACTAATAGAAGTTGGTCTAACAATGAAGAAAATACCTGCCAGTATAATCGAGGAGTGCACTCGGGGTTGCGGTGAAGCAGGTAATGCGACCCGCTGCTATCGGGGAGTCGGTTCGCATGTGGTCCCAGGCTGCAATCTTCAGTTTGGCAAGCGTCATTTGTAAATGTTCTTGACTAGATGATCCAGGGAATATTCAGGAATAGGGAGCTGATTGCCCAGCTCGTAAAGCGTGATTTTGTTGTTCGGTATCGACAGTCCTATCTCGGTTATGTTTGGGCGCTTCTGCCCCAGCTCGTAACAGTTGGCATTTTTGGGGTACTGTCATCTCACCGGGTGTTTGATATGGGCGATACGCCCGTTCCCTACGTTGTCTATGCCCTCTGGAATGTCTCAGTCTGGCAGCTGTTCTCGAACTGTATCGTCAGCTGTACCAGTAGCTTGAGCGCCGCAGGTAGCCTCGTGACCAAGGTCAACTTCAGCAAGGAGGCATTAGTTGTAGCATCGCTTGGGATGCCCATTTTCGATTTCCTTATACGCCTGGTTCCCATCTCTATCGTCTTTATATGGTATGAGGCAGTACCAACACCAGGTTTCATCCTCGTGCCGCTGGTATTGTGCCTCCTGGTGCTCATGGCCGCAGGTGTGGGATTTTACTGTTCATTGATAAATCTGGTGTTACGCGATATTGGTAATCTGGTCTCCATGATCATGACGTTCGGGATTTTTTCGGCTCCAATATTGTACCCCCCACCGAGCGCTTTTCCATTCAGCCTTGTGAATGACTTGAATCCGATCAGCCCTGCCATCAAAGCGATGCAGGATTTATTGTGGAGGGGCGCAGTCACCGAGCCGGTATCACTTTTTGTTGTGGCATTGCTGTCTGTCTTATTCTTCCTGAGTGGCCTCAAGTTCTTCCAGGTTGCCCTGCCTAGAATTACGGAGCGGGCCTGACGCCAACTATGAAAACGCTGGTCAAATTCGATGGAGTGAGTAAGCGGTACTGCCGTACGATAAAGACGTCCATGAAGTATGGGGTCAAGGATATTTTTCTCGATCTTCTGGGTCGAAACGATACGTCTATTCTACGAGCAGATGAGTTCTGGGGAGTTGAT
Source organism: Gammaproteobacteria bacterium (assembly GCA_030427485.1). Lineage (GTDB taxonomy): Bacteria > Pseudomonadota > Gammaproteobacteria > Pseudomonadales > Halieaceae > Marimicrobium. The sequence goes on along the minus strand of JAUICG010000040.1, from coordinate 28,386 downwards.
TCCGTCTCGTTTGAAGTCGCGCGGGGCGAGTGCCTGGGAGTTATTGGCGCCAATGGTGCGGGAAAAAGCACGCTATTGAAATTACTCAGCGGACTGTATGCCCCGGACAAGGGGAGTATTCAGACGCTTGGAAGCATAGGGGCTCTGCTTGAGGTCGGTGCCGGATTTCATCCGCTGCTTACTGGGAAGGAAAATATCTATCTTAATGGGTCAATACTGGGCATGAGTGAAAAGCAGATCAGACAGAAGTTTGATAAAATCGTGCAGTTTTCTGGCCTTGAAGACTATCTTGATATGCCGGTAAAGAACTACTCCAGTGGCATGTATGTAAGATTGGGCTTCGCGGTAGCATCTCAGATCAATCCGGAAATATTGGTGGTTGATGAGGCTCTGGCGGTAGGAGACGTATCCTTTCGCGCGAGATGCCTGAATTATTTCAAAGAGTACCTGCAGGCTGAACGTGGGTGTCTTGTATTCGTCTCCCACAACAGGCATGACATTCACCGGGTTGCTGATCGGGTACTTTATCTTGAGCAAGGGGTAGCGAGTCTCTACGATAGTGCGGGCGAAGCTTTGAATTATCATGACCAGCGCATGCTGGAAAAAAATCAGCAGGCGATCAGTTCTGCTTCATCCTTTGAATTGCGGTCACTGAATTTTGCTCAGGAAGCTGTTTCCGTCGGCTCTGATTTTTCGGTGATTGTCGAATTCGAGACTGCGCGACAGTTTGATGACCTTCAAGTTGGATATATGATTCAAACCGCCGAAGGTGTGATGCTGCTGGCAGATAGCCATACCTTTGCCAAGACAGTTGCCGGTCGGTACACCGTGACTCTGAGTTGGGAGAATATCGCTTGGGCGGGGGGTACATACTGGTTTGGTCTTTTTGTTTGGGCAAACAACAGAACTGAAAACTTGCTCTCGGCGGCAAATCTTAAATGCTTCAGTGTTTCCGACCCCCACCTGGATACATTGAAGCGAGACGGACTTCTGGTAAACCCAGCGGTGGTTGATGTGCAGGAAACTCCCAGGATATAAAACATGACCGGGGCTAGAGAGTGGTTGTCTGCGAATAGAACGTTGCGAATGGATGCAAACGACGAGCTTTTTCCTCAAGAACGCAGAGACTTCCACAAGGACAGGTACGAATTCGCAAAAACTTATTGTGACCGCAAAGACGTACTGGATGCGGCATGCGGCACCGGTTACGGTTCGGCGATTCTTGCAGCTGCGGCAAAATCTGTAGTTGGTCTCGATATTGATACTAAAGCAATTGAGTACGCTGTTGAGACCTATGGACAGCGCGATGATATTCAATTCGTGAATGGGTGCGTAGAGTTTACCAGTTTTGAGGATTCGTCGTTCGATCTGGTGGTTTCATTTGAAACCGTTGAGCATACATTATGTCCGGGTTCCCATTTTCGCGAAATTGTCAGGCTTCTGAAGCCAGATGGCATTGCGATTGTATCGGTTCCGAATTCGTGGGGGTTGACTGATCATCACTTCTGGGACTTCGATCTCGGTATGCTCAAGTCATTGGTATCGGAGAATTTTCAATCGGCGGAATACTTCTATAACAATTCGAATTCGCTGGGGGGAAGGAGCAAAGGCATTGGAAAATTAACAGCTGAAAATGGCAGCACGGCGGAATGTATTATTGCGATATGTTCGCTGCCGACTGGGACTGAACAGGATGCCCCGAGACTGGAACGACTGATGGAAGATATATATACAGGTGTCTTTGAGCGTCATCGCGCCAACCTGAATGCGCAACTACAAGCGCAAGAGTCTTTTTTATTTGGGAGGCTGGGGGTCGTAGTGGACAGGTTTCTTATAAAAGCTGTTCGACGGTTGCGGCATGTTCTGGCAGCTGTAAAAGGAAAGTAGGGCTGTTCGCGAAGATTCGGTAATCGTACCAGGGTTCACCAAAGCACTGAGGAGAAGTACAACTTTGAGGTGGAGTTTCTAATCTATGTCTTTGGAAGTGGCCGCTGTGGGTAAAAAGAAGTTACTGGTATTGAATTCAAAAACTGATGCCAGGGCAAAATATGGCTCGCTTCTGGAAAGTGGCACGTATCAATGTGTGTATTTGACGGATCATCTTATCGATCCCGCACGATACCTGGAAGACATCTCACCGGATCTACTGTTGGTCAGCCTGGAGTGGTTGCCCCAATGGAGAATATTCATTGCCAATGCCAGGAGGCGTGATATCCCTACAGTATATTCGGTGGACGGTGTGTTGGATTGGACATACACTTGGAACAACCAGGCTTACATTGGCGAGCACGGGACAGCGTTTCAGCCGCTACTGTCCGATTACTTGTGTGTGATTGGCGCTCATCAGGCGCGACTTCTTGCTTCCCTTGGCTTGAAGAACAATATTCGGATAGTTGGCCTGCCCAGATTGGAGAATTTTTCGCGAGATCGAATCATCAGACCGGATCGCACACCCACAATACTCATCGCCACAGCCAATACCTGGAGTCTGAATGACGAGCATGCCGCTTGCGTTCGTCAAGCGCTCAGGGACTTGAAAGCCTATTTTGACGCCAGTTCCTGCGTGAAGCCTGTTTGGAGAATCAGTAAGGAGTTGGCGCGCGAGATAGATGTTGAACTGTCATTCGAAGGTACGCTGGAGCAATCATTGTGCGAAGTGACGGGTCTTGTTTCGTTTGTTTCTACAGTGCTCCTGGAAGGCATGCTCAAGGGAGTGCCGACTTGCCTGATTGACTATCGCTCGGAGCCCGTGTGGGTTGAGACTGCATGGCAGATTCGTTCCAGGGAGCATATTCCCAGAGTCGTCCAGGAGTTGATCTCACCGTCGCTCGAAAAGCTCGCCTATCAGCGCTTCTGCCTGGAAGACGAACTGGAGAGTGAAGGGCCAGAGCACCGATTCAGCGAGGTGATTGCTACGGCTTTACAGTGGAATGGGAGTGCTATACATGAACTGGAATCAGGTCAGTCGGGACCAATCGATTTCATGCGGGTGCACTCTCAAATCAGTGCATTTTCCATCAAGTCGGAAGCACTTCTTCAGTATGAGTTGGATGCCTGTTACAAGCATATAGACAATAATCGAGAGCAGATGAAGTTAGTTCAACGTTGGATTAATGAATCTCTTGCAATGAAATTTTTACGAGGCTTGAAGAAACTGTTTGGCGGGGGCGATATAAGTGTAGTAACTCGCATCAATCGTTTTCTCGGCGAAGAGCTCAATGAACAGGATCATCGATAAGAAAACGAGCAGTGGGTTTATTTCAGTAGTCCCTTGATGCGTTTCATATAGCGTAGGATTTTGAAGGAAAACCTGACTACAGGCTTTGATAAAGCCGCTGAACCATCCAACCAGACATGCCCCGGATGTGCATATCGCGCGCTGCCCGGGGTGAGTTCGTACCTCACGATTCCCAACAAGTCCCGAAGCGACAGAGGGCTCGCAAGTGTTCTGTCGTATTCCTTGTAGTGTGACTGTTCTATATTGGTGTTGAGCCAGCCAACGGCGGATGCATCTGCTTCTTCGGGATTCCGGAGAAAGTTAAATAGCAGATGATTGGCTGCAGGCATTAGTTCGGCAAGATGGTCGTCCAGTAAGCTACTTCTGGCCAGTGCCAGGGCATGGTTTTCTACCATTTCATGCAGATTCTTGACCCAGAGCTGGTGTTCACCATTTGCCTCGACTGCCCTGGTTACAGGCTCCCAGGTCGTGCGGGATTGGTAACCAATCACGGTTCCGTGAGTAGCGGGCGTGAACAGGTGCTCAAGAACTACCACTGAAGGTAAGTGGAAGACGCCGTCCTCATAGTACTCTGCCGGCGACTCGGCACTGGAATGGGCAAAATAGCTTCTGTGCCCGCCGGTAGACGTTTCCGGTGCATGATTCTCGGCCACTCCCAGATAATACCCATGTACGTCAATGTCAGGCGCTCTCGATGTCAGTATCCGGCGCAGTGCAGTTTGGCAATTCAGCACCCAGCCGATATCGACAAGCGACCACGGTGTACCGTCCAGTAGTCCTTCCTGTTCCACGTACCCGAGAACTTTTTTCCTGTTCACTTCGGCTTGCTGGAGAACAGCATCCTTCAGTTCGTGACTTTCCAGCACTGACACCAACTCACTGGTTCGGCTATTGCTGAGTTCTTCATCGATATCCCGGAACCCGTGCTGCGAGAGCGTCTGCAAAAACTCTTCTGGAGCGAGGTCGAGCCGCCTGAGAATAGCCCTTGGTGTTCGCGCCATGATGGACTCATAAGCCCATTTCATCTCCTCCTTGCTGCCGTGTTGAAGTGATGGTGCGAACCATGCCTTTCTCGACCCGTAGAGATACCGGCACTCGATCGAATCGTCATCGGCACTCAAGATTCGGGCGATCTTGTAAAATATTTCAGCATCCCTGGAGACAAAATAGAGCCGTTTCCTGCCGTCGGCCCTGGCCTGCTGCAGAACCCAGGAAACATAGACCACCAGAAAGGGTGCAATGACGGAGTGAACTGCCGACGCCGGCGGTAATGGGTGGGAGCCTGTGGTGTGCGCAGCGCACAGCCTTGCGCAGCGGTTGATGCCTATGAAATCGCGCACGCTAGCGTGCCTGAATCTGGAAGTGACATCCTTCTCGTAGGAGGTCAGCTGCCCAGCGGTGTACAGACTTGCCTTTACACCCGTGGCTCTGGCCATCCTGACATCGGCACGCTTGTTGTCTCCCAGATGCCTGATATCCTGTGGCCTGACGCCCTCGGTGATTGCCACGTGGTGAAACAAAGAACAGTGGTGCTTTGATTTTCCCACTTCGTTCGAAACATACAATGCGTCACCGTCCCGCCAGAATCCGCATCTGGATAGCATTTCGCGGATTACAGTGCTACTCAGGTACATGTCCGATATGTAGACAATTTTTCCACGCCGCCGTGCATCCGTGACAGCCTCGAGTACGGAAGAGATAGGCGAGCAACTCTCCAGTTCCAGTGCGATCTCAGCGGACTTCATGAACTCGGGGTCAATAGCGATTTCAACCATGTCGGTGAGGCACTGGTATATTTGGTCCAGGGATATGTCCTCTTGCGCGGCGTGCGCAGTGCGAGATTCTCTCTCGGCGTCGATCCTGAGTTGTTGCAACTGGTCTATCTGAGCCTTCGAGACATCGAGTCCGGCCTCGAGAAGTGTTTGTCTGGCGAGGTCCCGAAACAGGTCTGTGGGTACCAGGTAGGGACGAGTGATGCAGGTGTCAAAAACGTCGAACGAATAGAGAGTATTAGGCATCTTCCTGGCTTAACCTGTCAGGCCCGTTACTATCTGCCATCCGGAGTATCTTTTCACGTCAGCAAGCTACAGGGTATGTGATGGTGCAGCTGTATTTCTATAGTGGTACAGCAATCGGTCATTATGCTCCGGCACTGTAGGGGGTTTCTGCAGTGAACGAAAGAACTGTTCCCGAAGTTGTGGATAATTACCCTGAATATTGGACAGTCGATCTATAAAGGCGCTGATATTTCCCGCTTCGAATACAAAAGCGTCGGTGTTGCCGATCTCCTGCGCGCCGCCCAGGCTGGAGGTGAGAACCGGGATGCCATGGCCGACAAATTCCAATGCGACCTGTGGCAGATTGTCTTCCCAAAGTACCGGAACCAGCCCCAGGTGGACCGGAGCGAGTATCTCGGGCAGCGAGTCGGGCGCGTAGCCGTTGTAATAGTTGTAGGACAGGAAGCGCTCACCGAGTTTGTTGACGTCGGGGGTGATCCAGTTGCTTTCGCCGCGAGCGGCAATCACAAGGTGTATCTTCCGGGCCAATTGAGCTGGAAGTGCGCGCAGACACTCCAGCAGGAAAAAAAAGCCTTTTTCGCGGCTCGCATAGCCCAGGTATGCAATACAAATGCTATCGCTGTCCATCGGCTTCGCCGGGTGATCGCCGGATAGCGCATACCGGGTGCCAATGTACTCCGTGGACACTTTCCCGTGATGAAGCCCGCTGTTCACGGCGATCTCCCTGACTCTATTGGATACCGCGAGCACTCTGTCAGCGTACTCGTTCAACAGCCTGCGCGTTTCGTGAAGATAGTCCCTGTAACCGTTGGCCTGACGTTGGGCATCTTCACTGGACATCGCCTGCTTCAGTGACCGCCCCGACCTTCGCGAGAGCGAACGTGTTTTGCCGCTGAGCGCCGGCAGGAGGTACAGCGCCGTTCCCAGCGAAACTTTCTGCAGCGTGCGGTCGTTCGCCAAACCAAGCGATTTCAGGGGTGCAAGCAGTTTTTTCATCTGGAGCACGGCGCTGGCGGAAGCTCGTGTGGTCGGACAACTGACGCAGTCTCGCCCTTCATTCGAACCGTCGCAGTTTCGAGCGCCATTTTTCCAGAGTTTTACCTGTGGGCAAAAGGGATAGTAGTCGTGGAGGGAGACAACTATCCGGATCGCCGGGAATTGTTGCTTGATCTCCAGGCTGCGGTAGGAAATCCCCTCGAAGTTATTGAAATGAATAGCGTCAAAGGGGCCTTCCTCCTGCAAAAGCGTTATCAGCAGGTCACGGGTTGATGTGTCGGTGACGGCAACGCTCGCATTAGTCGCATTCAAGTGCGCCGGTGCGAGTACTGGAGAGTTGACTATGCTAAAACACCTGACGCCATTCTTGTCCTTCAACTGACGGCAGAATGCGGTCCGTCTACCGGATTCATACTCGGTGCCGGACGACAAGTGGACGATCTCGAGACGCCCGGCACCAGCGAACTGGTCTATGACGCGATCAATATAGGAGGCGGCTCCCCCTCCTCGATGCAGTTCGTCCCGGTAGGGTGTCCAGCTGTAGATCAGAATCTTCATTGACAGGGTTGCGGGTGCTCGGCAGTGCGCTGAAAACAGTAGGATGCAGGCGTGAACTAATATAGCATCATTTGCCCGACATCTATCATTGTGCACGCTGTTTTTATATGATTTCACCTTCTTTCCCATATGGACCAGTGTAATCGTATGCATGTTTTGCAGGGCCTTGTATTGGCGCGTTGCGGCCCCGGACGAGGACTGTGTGCAGCCGGCGATTTTCGACCAGGTAACGATTTGCTATGAAGTTACTTGTTGTCGGGGCGGGGTTTGCCGGCGCTGTCATTGCCCGTGAACTGGCGCAGCATGAAATGGGCAGCGTAGTGGTCATCGACAGGAGAGACCATGTAGCCGGTAACGCATTCGACCCCGTTCACGCCAGGACAGGCGCGCGCTATCACAAATATGGCCCGCATATTTTCCATACGAATAGTCGCGCGGTGTTTGACTATCTTTCGCAGTTCACGCAGTGGCTGCCCTATCATCACGTGGTCAATGCGGTGTTGCCGGGTGGCACAGCCTCGCCCATGCCGATCAACAGGGATACCCTGAATATCCACTTTGGGCTGAACCTCGCCGACGAAAGTGAGATGCGCGATTTTTTACAAGGCATACGTGAGCCCATCGCGCAGCCGACCAATGCCGAAGAGCATCTCTTCTCGATTTATGGCCGGGAGTTGACAGACCTTTTTTTCGGACGCTACACCTTCAAGATGTGGGGTTTGAAGCTGGCCGAGATGCCCATTTCGGTGGTGGCGCGTCTTCCGGTGAGGTACGGGAACGAGGCGCAGTATTTTGACGACGAGTTCCAGGGCATGCCCAGGGAAGGCTATCTTCCCCTGATTGAGAAGATGTTGGCGCATGAAAGGATTGAGGTGCGGCTGGGCACGGCGTTTGACAAGGCCATGGAAGACCAGTACTCGCATGTCTTCAACAGCATGCCGATCGACGAATATTTTGAGAACAGGTTTGGTCCGCTTCCATACCGCTCCATCAAGTTCGAGCACAGGTTCGACGAGTCATTTGACTACGATGTTCCAACGGTGAACTTTACCGATTCCGGGGAGTACACGCGCAAAACAAGTTGGGCGCTGTACCCGGGTTGCGGGGGGAGCCCGGGCGATCATGTCACCTACGAGATACCGTGTTCCTACGAAGATAACAATTTTGAGCGCTATTACCCGATTAAAACCATTGATGGCTGGCCCCAGCGACGCTACAAGCAGTACGAGGACCTCGCCAGGACGAAAGGGAATATGACGTTTATCGGGCGCTGCGGTCAGTATATCTACTATGATATGCACCAGGTCGTGGCCAACAGTCTGTCCATAGCGAAGAAATTCATTGAATCCTCCGGCTCATAAGCTGTTCTCTCGTACTGGGGTCACATGACATCTGCGTATCGTGTGCTTTGGCTGTGCAAAGCCAGCTATATGAACTATGACGTGATAGCAGACAGGTACGCTCGCTTGTTTGAATTGCCCAATCTTCTGGGGAAGCACGCGGGCCTGTCCGTCAATGCGGTGTGCCTTGACTACCATATGCAACAGAAGGCGCCGATAAGCGTTGAATTGCGGGACACATGGCGCAGGTTCAGCCTGCCGAGAAGCTTTTTCCTGGGCTGGTTTTTTGCGCTGATGCTGCACACCAGAAGGCTCAGGCCGGAATGTGTTATCGCCAGTTCGGATTGTGTACACGTTATTATCGGCTGGATAATTTCACGCTGTTTCAATGCCGCATTGATTGTCGATCTCTACGATGATTACTCCACATTCGGCCTGGCCAGGGTTCCCGGTGTCAAGTGGCTCTACCGTCGCGCACTGCGGGAGGCGAATGGTATCTGTACGGTCAGCCGAACCCTCGGGCGCCACATAGAAGAAGAGTACCCCGGAAAGAGCGTTCTGGTGCTCGAGAGCACCATAGATTCGGCGTTGTTTTATCCCAGGGACAAGGCACAGAGCCGGGAGTTGTTGCAACTGACGCGCTTTGCGGGCAAAAGACTGGTGGGCGTATGCGGTGGCCTGAACGCACTGCACGGTGCGGATGTGGTTTTCAGCGCCTTTGCGAAAATTTCGGAGCAGGCAGCGGATGTGGTTTTTGTCGTTGCGGGTACACTGCACAGGGATTGTCCGTTGCCGGACCTGCCGAATGTCGAGTATCTTGGAGCGCTACCGCACCAGCGGATGCCGTATTTCTTCAGTGCGATGGATGTCGCCATCGTGGCGCTTTCCAATACGCGCTTCGGCTATTTTGCGTTTCCGCAGAAGGCCTATGAGGTGCTCGCTTGCGAGGTTCCGGTGGTGGCGGCCAATGTCGGCGCGTTGTCGATGTTGTTTGACGATGTGCCGGAGGCGCTCTATGAGGCGCAATCACCGGACAGCCTGGCCAGGGCGGTAGTGCACCAGTTGCAGGCACGGCGCATTCACAGGGTTGATATTCCCGGCTGGGAAGACCAGGCGGAAGCGCTGGGTAACTTTATATCCAGCCTGTGAGGAGCACTGGTCGAGCACTGTCCGGATCGGTCATCGGCACAGACTGAGGATCATTTCCCGCATTTTTTCGTTGTATGCCTGCCAGCTGAAATCACCGGCATGAGCCATACATGCCTCGGCGCCCGGTTCGTTGTTGGCCAGTATGCTGATTACCCGGTCGGCAAACGTATGAAAATCGCCGGGTGGTACGAGGTAACCATTCCTGGCCGTGATAGCGTCTGCCACGCCTCCCAGGTCGAAGGCGACCGTGGGCGTACCGCAGGCGGCCGCCTCGATTGCAACCATGCCAAATCCCTCGACGTCGCCGGACACCTCGGTAAGCGGAAAAATTTGTACCTCGGCGTCCGCATAGCACAGTTCGAGGTCGCGATCAGACAGCCTGCCCAGAAATTTGACGGTATGATGCAGCCCCTGAACCGCTATTTGCCGTTGGATCTCAGCCTCCTCACCCAGTTTATTCAGGCTGTCCCCGGGTTCTTCACCCACTACAACCAGGCCGATATCAGGTTCGCTCTGTAAAATGACAGGCAGCGTGTGCTGCAGGAACCCGGAGAGCCCCTTGCGTTTGGTCATGCGCCCGGTAAATACCAGGTAGCGTTCAAAGCCTATGCTGTGCCGGCGACGAAACGTCTGGCGGTTCGCCGCGTCTATCGGCGCCGGCAGACCGGTGCCAGGATTGACCACCACTATCCGCTGTTCCGCAAGGCCTTTTTCTACCGCGAGGTCGCGGGTGTTTCCGCTGTTTACCGCGACCCTGTCGATACCGCGAAGGCTCGGCACGAAGACTGACTGGTATATGACGTTATTGACCACGAGATCCAGTCCATGCAGGTATACCAGCGTCTTGCATCGAAAAATCCAGGACAGGACCCGGAGTGTGGGCCCAATCAAGCCGCTGCCGCCGATGACCACGTCAAACCGTGTTTTTCTGCATGCGACCAGTGCATGCCAGGTTGAGGACAGCAGGAACTGCCCCAGTTGCGGTGGAGACTCATGCACTGTGACGTCTGCCGGCAAATGTTGCCCGCATCCCCTGGGGCCAATGACGGTCAGGTCGGCGTAACGCAGAATACCGAGCGCAAACTGCTGCATCATCCGCTCCATTCCACCGACCAGGGGGGGCAGGTTGCGGGTGATCAGAAGGATTTTCCTCGACCTGGCCTCAGCTGGCATTGGGCGAAGTAGGGCGAGTGCCTGTTCCGGGCTGTGCCAGGCATCGATGATAGACCTGGTACTGCCATTTCAACGGCCATATCGCGAGTAACAGACTTTGTGCCAGGCGGAATGGCCAGGTGTAGAATCGGCCGCGCATAACCCAGTGCCGGTTGATCACGTGCAGATCTTTCCAGCGTTCGGTCACGTCCAGCCCGGCGGATGAAAACAGTGCGCGCCACTCCTCCAGTGTCCTCACCACTTCCTTCGCGTCGACCTGGTAGGTGCCTGCGAAAAGTCCCAGTTTCCTGGTCAGAAAATCCTTGTTGGGTACCAGGATCACGAAGGTGGCGCCGGGCTTCGCCACGCGGATCATTTCCCTGAGGCTGTTTTCGGGATCGACAAAATGCTCCAGCGAGCCGAGACAGGTGACGAGGTCGAAAACGCCGTCGTCAAAAGGCAGGGTTTCGGCGGGTTGAGCGTAGAACCGTCCCTGCGGCATCATTTCCTTGCATACCTTTATTGCATTGTCTGACAGGTCGACGCCACTCACCGTTGCGCCGTGCTCGCTGCAAACCCTGAGCCAACCACCGGTGCCACAGGCGACATCGAGAATATGAGAATCTCCCTGGATGCCCAGTCTGCGAAACAATCGTTGGTAGTGCCCGTCATTGCCGCTTATCTCCGCGCGCGCGTTGGCATGGTAGACGGAATCGTAGAAGGTCTTGATCTCCTCGATATCGATCGCTGTATCCAGGGGCGATGACTCAGTCTGTTTCATGCTCATGGCAATACGGGATTTCCAATGCTGTCAGCTAGTCGTCCGCGTCAGCTCGATCGCGCTGGGGAATTTACCACTGGCCGCGAGTTGGAGCTGGGTGAGTTCCCGGCTGGAGGTAATGCGCTTGCAGATGCCGGCGGCATCCAGCCCCGCCCAGGCCCGCTGATCCGCCTGATTGCCGTGCTCGATGAACGCATCGGGCAGGCCCAGATTGAGAATCGCCGGAGACAGGCCCTGCGCAGCCAGAAATTCATTCACGCCCGCGCCCGCGCCACCGGCGACGGCATTCTCTTCAAGAGTGACGAGCAGGCTGTGTCGCTGCGCCATTGCCAGCACCATGTCCCTGTCGAACGGTTTGACCCAGCGCATATCGACCACGGTGGCGTTGAGCTGGTCGGCTGCTGCCAGGGCCTCCGACAACAGTGCGCCGAAGTTCAGTATCGCCACCCCGGCGCCACTGCGCACTTCCACCGCCTGGCCGATTCGCATCCCGGTCATGGCTTCAAAAATGACCGCCCCCGGCCCGGTACCCCGGGGATAGCGAACGGCGGCCGGGCCGGGGTACTGGTAGGCGGTGTAGAGCATCTGGCGGCATTCATTCTCGTCGGAGGGCGCGCCGATCACCATATTGGGGATACAGCGCAGGAAACTCAGGTCAAATGCGCCGTGATGTGTCGGCCCGTCCTGGCCGACCAGTCCCGCGCGGTCGATGCCGAACGTGACATCCAGGTCCTGCAGGGCGATATCGTGAATCAGTTGGTCATAGCCGCGTTGCAGGAAGGTGGAGTAAATGGCCACCACCGGCTTCAGCCCGTCGCAGGCCATGCCTGCCGCCAGGGTGAGTGCGTGCTGTTCGGCGATGGCGACATCGTAGTAGCGCTCGGGGAAGCGCCTGGCGAAGTCGACCATGCCCGAGCCCTCGCACATGGCCGGTGTGATACCCACCAGGCGACTGTCGCGCGCCGCCATATCGCACAGCCAGCGACCGAACACATCCTGGTACTTGGGGCCTTTGGGCCTGGCCGCGGGCAGGGCGGGCTGCGGCCCCTTGGGCTTCGCCTCGATCTTGTTGATGGCGTGGTAACCCACCGGATCGCGCTCCGCGGGTAAAAAGCCTTTGCCCTTCATGGTTCGGATGTGCAGGAACTGCGGGCCTTCCAGGTCCTTCATGTTCTCCAGCGTATGAATAAGCCCGGGCAGGTCGTGGCCGTCGAGTGGGCCAATATAGTGAAAGCCCAGTTCCTCAAACAGCGTGCCGGGAGCGACCATGCCCTTCATATGCTCTTCCGTGCGCTTGGCGAGCTCCCAGGCGGGGCGAATTTTTTCCAGCACCCGCTTGGAGCCCTCGCGCATGGAAATGTAAAACTTGCTGGCCCATATCTTGGCGAAGTACGTCGCGAGTCCGCCCGTGTTGTGCCCGATCGACATCTGGTTGTCGTTCAGGACAACCAGCATATTGGGCCGTTCGTGGCCGGCGTGGGCCAGCGCCTCGATGGCCATGCCCCCGGTGATCGCGCCATCGCCGATCACGGCGACGACTTTGCGACTGATGCCGAGTTGTTGCGCGGCCAGCGCCATACCCATGGCGGCGGAAATGCTGGTCGAGGAGTGGCCCACGCCAAAAGCGTCGTATTCGCTCTCGGCCCGTTTCGGGAAACCCGCCAGCCCATCGGCCTGGCGCATGCTGGACATTTGCGCCATACGGCCGGTAAGGATTTTATGCGGGTAGGTCTGGTGCCCCACGTCCCACACGATGCGGTCCTGCGGGGTATTGTAGACATGGTGCAGCGCGACCGTCAGTTCAACGACGCCAAGGCCGGCGCCAAAATGGCCGCCTGTCTGGCCCACGCTGTACAGCAGGTAGGCCCTGAGTTCCTCTGCAAGCTTGACCAGTTCCGCGGTATCCAGGTCGTGCAGGGAGACGCCCTGATCGACTTTGTTCAGTAGCGGGGTGTCAGGCGGGACTATAGGGATATCCGACAGCATGAGCGCGATTCTAGCGCATATTGGCTGAAAAGTAGCGGCCGGCGCGTGATTGTGTCGGAGCCGGATAGTGTCGGTTCGGGCGCGAATTATTCCTGAAAGTTCTTGAAACGGTGAATCTGGCGGCGTTGCTGCTTGTTGGGCCGCTGCGCGGGGCGGTCTATCATGCCGCCGGCGGCCTTGCGGGCCGCTGCCTGTGCTTCCCGTTTGGCCACGCTTTCGTCGGTTTCCCGATACAGTAACTGTGCCTGCGGCGCTCCTCTGCGCTGGTCGCTGAGCGCCGTGACCAGCACCACTTTTTCATCATAGCCCTGGCGTATCTGCAAGGTGTCGCCGACCGCGATCTCCCGGGAGACCTTTACGCGTTGTCCCGCCAGATGCACCTTGCCGCCGTCAATGGCGGCCTTGGCGAGGCTGCGCGTCTTGAAAAAACGCGCCGCCCACAGCCATTTGTCCAGGCGCAGTTTGACGAGTTGGCCCGGCGGCTGGCTCATTCCCCAGGCCCGGCCGGCATGATTTCATCGAAGTGGTGGAAGCCGGGAAAGCGTGTCTGCAGGCGCTTGTCGCGTTTGCTGTCCGGTTGCAGCAGGGTCAGCAAGTGGGTGATACCGTACGCCTCGGCGCTGGCCAGCACCGCCTCGGTATCATCGATCAGCAGTGTGCGGGCGGGGTCGAAGGGGTGCATGTCCTGCAGCCTGATCCAGAAATTGCGGTCCTCCTTCGGGGCGTGCAGGTCGTGTGAGACTACCACACGATCAAACCAGTTGAGAATATCGACGTTTTCCATCTTCAGGTCCAGCGTTTTGCGGTGCGCGTTGGTAACCAGCAGGACGTCCCGGCTGCTGTGGTGCAAACGGGTGAGGAACTCCAGGGCAAAGGGCCTGATGCTGATCAGGTGCTGCAATTCCTGCTTGAGCGCGGGAATATCCATGTCCAGGCGCTGTGACCAGTGATCCAGGCAATACCATTGCAAAGTCCCCTGCTCGGCGCTGAGCGTGCCGTGCAGGCGATCGCTCGATTCCGCTTCCGTGATCCGGTGTTTTTCGGCGTAAACGCGGGGTAAGTGTTCGGTCCAGAAATAGTTGTCGAAATGCAGGTCCAGCAGTGTGCCGTCCATATCCAGTAATACTGTGTCGATGCAATCCCAGTCGACCACGGTTTCTCCCTCCAAAATGCCGTGCCGGACGAGGTGGTCCAGAGCGCCAATTTTATGCCTTTTTGTGCTTTCGTGGAAAGTGCGACCCTCCCGTCGAGCAGCAGCCGGTCGCACGCAGGCTGATGCGTTACGCACACCGCGGTCCGACAGGCTCCGGGAGTGGTATAGTGGAACGTATGGACAGAGCGGCAAATGTGCGGGACTTGAGCGAATGGGTGCAGCCACTGCTCGCACTGTGCAGGGAGGCTGGAGAAGCAATCTGCGAGCACTATTACCACCCTGCCGCGGGTCATTATGAATCCAAAAGCGATGATTCGCCCCTGACGCGTGCCGACCTGGCCTCGCACAGGTTGCTGGTATCCGGCCTGGCGACCCTGGATGCGTCACTTGCGGTCCTGTCGGAGGAATCCACGCCGGAGGAGATCGTCCGGCGGCGCGACTGGCGCCGTTTCTGGCTGATCGATCCGCTGGACGGCACCCGGGAATTCCTGGAAAGGACAGGCGAATTCACTATCAACATCGCCCTGATAGACGATCACAGGCCGGTGCTGGGTATTCTGTACCTCCCCCTGGAGCGGATCGGCTATGTCGGTATCCCGGGGGGGCAGGCGCAGCGCTTTGTCGACGCGGGGGAGGGCCGCTGGACGGTCAGCGAGTTGGCAACACGGGCCCTGGACGGCGCGGCGGAGCTGACGGTACTGGCCAGTCGGCGGCATCGTGGCCCGCGCTTCACGGCATGCCTGGCGTGGCTCGAGGAGCAGTGGGACGGTGCTGTCTCCAGGAGCAATATGGGCAGTGCTTTGAAATTCTCCCGTATGGCAGAGGGGTATGGGGATTTGTACCCGCGATTCTCGCCCTGCTCCGAGTGGGATACGGCGGCGGGTCAGGCCGTGCTGGAGGCCGCCGGCGGGCTTCTGCTGGGGATGGATGGCCAGCCACTGCGGTATAACTGTGGCGACTCGCTGCGCAGCCCGCCCTTCTACGCCATAGCGGATGGCGAGCATACGCTGTGGTCGCGGTTATTGGCAGTGAATTTTGCGTAGTCTTGTGGCGCTGACGGGTCTGAGGCTTGTGCAGGTAATCCATCAGGGTATAGAGTTGCACCTCGCCACCATGTTTAGGGCAGTACTGACCGGACGATGAATGAGCCACCTGAAAACGGGATAGGGGGACGCAGCGAAGCGGCCAACGAGTTGGTGACCCCCGCGATGCGTTTGCTGGATTTGCAGAGAAAGCACCGTGCGCTGGATGGCAAAATCGATGAATTACACAGCTACCCCTACCAGAACCAGATCCTGCTGCAGCGCCTGAAGAAAGAGAAACTGCTCCTGAAGGACGCAATCACGCGGCTGAAGGACGAAATGATCCCCGATTTGAACGCCTGACTAGTACTCCATCAATACATGTTGATGGAGTACTAGCTGCCTGGCGCGAACAGTGAATCGCCCAGCGACCCCTCCAGTTGCAACAGGAATGCCTTGGCGTCGAGTCCGCCGGCGAAGCCCGTTAAGCGGCCATCGCTGCCGATCACGCGGTGGCAGGGCACCACGATAGGCAGCGGGTTGCGACCGTTGGCCGCCCCTACCGCGCGCACCGCCGCGGGTTTACCGATGGTCTGCGCGATATCCCGATAGCTGCGTAGTTCCCCGTAGGGTATCAGCGCCAGGGCGTGCCAGACAGACTGTTGGAAGGGCGTACCGAGCGCGCCCAGCGGCAGGTCGAAAAACTCTCTGCGCCCGGCGAAATACTCGGTCAGTTGCTCCGCGCAGGCCGCGAGCACGGTATCCGGGTGCTCGCGGTCCGCGGCTTCAGTGCTGCCGTACTGGCCCTCGAATTCGATCCCGGTCAGTTCAAAACCGTTGGAGACGAGGCGCAGGGCGCCAATCGGTGAGTCCAGGTATTGATAATTCATAGGCTCAGGCTCCTCCAGAGCAGGTTGGCGGCGTAACTTCCCCAGGGGCGCCATGTGTCGGACCGGTCCCGCAGGGGGACATCCGGGCCGGGCAGGCGCGCCCAGGCCCTTTCCAGCCCCAGGTCTTTCTGCGGAAAGATGTCCGGGTGCCCCTGGCCGCGCAGGGCGGCCATCGCGATGGTCCACGGGCCCACGCCTTTCAGGGAGGCCAGGGCGTCAAGGTCGAGTTCGACCTCACTGCCGCTGCAGTACCGGCACAGCGCGCGCAGCGTCTCGCGCCGCTTGCCGGGCATTGGAAACTGTTCGTCGTCCAGGGTCGCAAGGGCAGCCGCGCCGGGAAACTGCACCTGTTCCGGATCGGGCGCTACGGCGCGGGCGAGGCGGCTGAGCACAGTGCGTGCGGCTCCGGTGCTGACCTGTTGGCCGACAACGCCGCGCACCGCCGCCTCGTACAGCGACCAGTGTCCGGTGGAGCGAACGTCGGGGAAGCGTCGCAACAGTAGCGCCAGGCGCCGGTCCCGCCCCAGCACCTGCCGGATGGCGGCCGGGTTGGCATCCAGGTCGAACATCCGCCGAACCCGTGATACCGCGGGCATTATCAGGCGGTGGTCGGCCAATTGCAGTTGCAGTCGCAGCGCGTTTTTCCCCGCCTGCGGGCTGATCTCGACACTGCCTGCAAGCCCCTCCAGCGTGATGTTGCGCCGGTAACTCGTTGCTGTCACTGTCTCCACCCCGTCGATCGCGTGCCGGCGGTAAAAATCGATTACGCCGTCCCAGTCGTAGGGTGGCCGATAGTGCAGTTGCAGTTCGACACAGACAGTGGCCACGGTCCGCTGCGGCTTGCTGCGCAGTGCGCTGGGGGCCAGCCTGAACTGTGCCTGGATGGCGCTGTTGAAGCGCCTTAGACTGCCAAAACCGGCGGCGAAGGCCACGTCGGTTATCGACAGCGTGGTTTCAGCCAGCAGCTTTTTTGCGAACAGCAGGCGCTGATTAAGTGCCAGCGCCTGGGGAGACACGCCCAGTTCCCGTTCGAACAGCTTGCGCAGGTAGCGCTCCCCGATACCCAGGCGCAGCGCCAGGTCACTCACCGAGCCGTTGTTGAGTGCGCCCTGGGCAATCAACTCCAGCGCGCGCCGTACCGTCGTGGAGGTCCCGTTCCACGCGGGACTATTGGGTGCGGATTCGGGTCGGCAGCGCAGGCAGGGCCGAAAACCGGCCAGTGCGGCCTGTGCGGCGCTCGGGAAATAACTGACATTTTTTTCCGCTGGCGGGCGCGCGGGACACACCGGTCGGCAGTAAATGCCAGTGGTATGCACCGCGATGTAAAACTCGCCATCGAAGCGTGCATCCCGTGACAACCTGGCCCGGCGACATACCTCGGGCGTGGGCAGGTGGGCGTGGCCGGACTGGGCTGCATTGGTGTCAATATCACTCTTCATGACAGCAATATAAACCTGCCGGCATGTCGGAACTAGTCAAAATCGGCCCTGCACTCTGGAGCCCGGAGACTGGATTTTTGCACGCAGGGGTCTAGAATACGCGGCCGGTACTCGCTGCCCGGTGTTACTGCCAGGCGAATTTTGATGAGTCCGGGGCATCTTTTCGGGGTTGTACTATGGATCTTGTGGTTTACGCCGTGCCGTTTTTCATTCTCGCCATCGTGGTGGAGCTGGCATACGGGTGGCTGATACAGCGCAACACCTACCGCCTGAACGACAGCGTCAGCAGCCTGTCGCTCGGCGTCCTGAGCCAGGCGCAGCGGTTTGTGACCCTGGGGGTGGGTGGTTATATCTACTACCTGATCACCGAGTATTTCTCACTGCCGCTGATGGACGCCAGCCATTGGTTCACCTGGGTGCTGGCCATGGTGCTGTACGATTTCTGCTACTACTGGCTGCATCGCCTGGGTCACGAGCGCACAATCCTGTGGGCTGCGCATGTGGCCCACCACCAGAGCGAGGACTACAACCTCACCACCGCACTGCGCCAGACAAGTACGGGCTTCCTGCTGGGTTGGCTGTTTTATATTCCCATGTACCTGCTGGGTATTCCCGCGGAAGTCGTCGTGACAGTGGGCGCAATCAACCTGATCTACCAGTTCTGGGTGCATACCCAGCATGTGCCAAAACTGGGGTGGTACGAGTGGCTATTTGTCACACCTTCCAACCACCGCGTGCACCATGCGCAGAATGATCGCTATATGGATCGCAACTATGGCGGCCTGTTCATACTCTGGGACCGCCTGTTCGGGACATTCGAAGAGGAGCGGGAGGACGAGCCGGTCGTATTCGGGATTCGCGGACCGCTGAAGAGCTGGAGTCCGGTCAAGGCGTTGACCCATGTTTACGTCGATATGGCCCAGGACTGCTGGCGCACAAAAAACTGGCGCGATAAGTTGCGTGTCTGGGTAGCGCGCACCGGTTGGCGCCCTGCGGATGTCGCGGCGAAGTACCCGCGCGAGAAAAGCGACCTCAGCACATTTGAGCGTTACGACCCCCGCGTGCCTGGGCTGGTGTCGGTGTACGCCTTTTTCCAGTTGGTTTCCGTGGTGCTGTTGCTGGGATTTATGGAAAGAACTGAATTGACCTACTGGCAGGGGTTTGCCGGCTGGGCAATCCTGCTCGGCACCACGATGGTGACGGCCTTCTGGCTGGAAGGCAGGCCTGCCCCCGGTTTACTCAAGTGGGAGGCGTTGCGTCTGGGCGCGATCACCTTGCTGCTGTGGTCATCCCACGCGGTGCTGAGCCAGGGTCTGTTGCTCTGGGCGACCGTGTACGGCGTGGTGAACCTGTGGTTTCTGTCGCGCCTGCTGCGCGCCCCGGATGCGGGTACAGCGGCGCCCGCCGTTTAGCCTCAGGCAAGGTCGCACCGGTTTATTCACTCTCGCCGACCTGTTGTCCCAGGCTGGCGATTTCCTGCCCCTGTGTATCGTAGTATGCGGCGCCACTGAAATGTTGCTGCCAGTAAGTGGGATTGCTGGCGATGGCGTTGATATCGCTGAACATCGCGAAGTTAAAGGCGGGCAGGTCCGCCTGCTCGACGCCCTCGTTTGATGTGATCACTACCACGACATCGGTACCGACCGGTGCATCCCGCTCCGTCCTGCTGAATTCGAAGTGGATCTGCCGGTCTGTGGCGAGCTTGGCGGGCGTTGCGGCCTCCAGGCGATTAAACAGGGCGTCCGTGGTGTGCACGTCCGGAATGCTGAAATGGTACTGCGCCCCGGCGAGCCTGACGCCCGGCGGCAGCGTCCCGTTGATGCTGACGAGCGCCTGCTTGGCCGGTCTGACGAGCGCCAGTTTGTCCCACCCGAGCTCGACGGGTTCATTCTGCGATATGAACGGGTGCGGTGAACCATCGCCGGCAATGATTTCCGTATGCACGACCTGTGGTTCGTTGAATGCCGGCGATTTCAGGATCAGTGCGGCCTCCCCGATAGCGAGGTTTGGCTTGCCGGATCCCGTTGGGTTGACGAGGTCGACCACGGCCATCCACTGGCCTCTGCCGCGCGCTTTTGCATCGACGGCGGTGGGATCGCCATAGACGCGAAAGACATGACGGACTTTCACCGGGTGAGTGGCCCAGCCACTATCCAGAACCTCGGCGGTAACATCCGGTTCGCGAATCAATTCGCTGTTGAGATTGGAGTATTCGCCGTTGGGATCGGCGTTGCCGAGCGATACCACGAGGGTGTCACCCCGCCTGGCCGCTTTCGACAGTGTCACATCGCTTTGGCAGCCGCCGAGCGCGAACATACAGATCAGCAAGCCACCAATAAACCTGATTCCTTGATTCTTCATGCCTTTGTTCTCCCTCTTGGTGCGGACGCAACTGAAAACTAACGTCGAAGATTCTGCCCCGGTCCTCGTCTGAACGCGTGCAGCGCGGTGTTCAGGTAGCGTAGCGTTCGCTTGCGATCCGCTGGATCAGCGAAAGATCCTGTTTGCGAAATGGTCAAGGAAGTCTAGTTCGCGCCCTGGCGTTAGTGTAGTGAGCTGATTGGGCAAATGCGTCCAGCGTAAAAACTGATCTTTGAACTGCATGATTCACCAAATTCATTCGATAGCTTGTGGCAGCGCAGTGCAGGGGCTAGTTTCATTGTCACGTCAGATGCCTGGCATTGCATTCTGGATTTCATTGAGAAGGATCTCACCGGGGTTTGCCATGGAATTACAACGGCCAGCGAGTCCGCTGCGGTACGTGTTTTCAACAACGGGAAATGGGGTGCGCCGGGATGCGCATAGCCGCCTGGGTGTTTCGGCGCCCACACTGCTGCGGCGCAGCGTGCATTCACCCCCGCTCTGGTGGGCTGTGTTTCCTGGCGCGGTTTTGCTCGTGTGCGCGACACTGTTCAGTTCGGCCAGTCGGGGTTCATCGCCGTCGATCCTCGAGTACCAGTACGATGACCTGAACAGACTTGTACAGGTTGTGCTTAACGATCAGGTCACGGCAATTCGTTATCGCTACGACGAGGTATCCAACATCGAGTGGATAGCGACCGGTGACAGTCCTGACACGGACGGTGACGGCATACCGAACTTCGCTGATCACGACGACGACGATGACGGAATTCCTGACGTGGTCGAGATCGCCGCGGGGCTGGATGCGCTGGATGCCGCGGGTCCCATGGGGGCGGCCGGCGACCTGGATAATGACGGTATCACGAACCTCGATGAGTATCTGCAGGGTTCGGATATCAACCATTATCACGGCGATCTTGACGGCGATGACGATCTCGATCTCGGCGATATCGTTGTGCTGAAACGCATTGTGTTCGGGCAGGCTGTCGCCACACCGGAGCAGGCGGAGTCCGGCCATGGTGATGTCAATATGGATGGGTATCTGGATGTCGGGGATCTCGTCATTCTGAAGGGCCTGTACTTCGAATAGTGACCCACCAGCGGATGGGAAAGCGCCTGTGCGCTCGCTCGCCGCCAGAAACGACGTGCCCGTCGGGCAATTGAACAAAGGACAAGGATTATGTTCCGAATTTGCGAAACGGATTTTCGTGGGCGCCTGCTGGCGGGTATTGGCCGGGTTCTGTTGTCGATCGCGGCCATGCAGTCTATTGCGCAGGGCAGTACCACACCACCTGCTGTAACGGCACTTGCTCAAAGTACATCGGCGGCAGACCGGCGCGCACTGCCCGGTTGGGTCGCGCCCGTCGCTGAAATGGTTTCACCGCAAGATGCCGGGAAGATGCTCGACGCCGCGCCGGCGGAGATCGCGGTGGGCGCACCGCTGGCGAGGGCGGCGTTTGCGACGCCCGAGGATTACGCGGCACTTGCGGATGCGCTGGAAAACGATCCACTGCGAATTTACCAGTATGTGCGCAATCACTTCGATTACGTGCCTTACTTCGGATTGCTGAAAGGGCCGTACCTGACCCTGCATGAACGCAGCGGCAACGATTTCGACCAGGCGGCGCTGCTGATAGAGCTTCTGCGTGCGGCTGATATTCCGGCCAGGTTTCAGTTCGGTACCATGTCCGCCAACGGAGCGGTTGACGTGCAGGCTGTGGCCGACTGGCTTGGCGTCGATGCAGATTTACAAATTATTGCCCGTACGTTCTCGCAGGGTGGCGTTCCCGTTTCGCTGTCAGAATCCTCTGTCCGTTTCAATCGTGTCTGGGTCGAAGCGACGATAAACCAGCAATCGGTACTTCTGGATCCGGCGTTCAAATCCTCCACGCGGTATCGCGCCGTTAATCTGGGCAGCGCGATGAACTACACAGAGGCCGGCCTCCTGGCTGCGGCGGGGGGCAGCAGTACAGCCAGTTCCATCAGGGATATGAACCCGGCTGCCCTTTCCGGCTACCTGGCTGACAGGGCCACGGATCTTCACGACTATTTGAAAGCGAACCACCCCAATGAGCGGGTTGAGACTGTACTGGGTGGCTTCAGGATTGTCCCCGACAATAGCACCAGTCTGCCGGTCAGCCTTCCGCTGCCCGTGGCGGGCGCAGCCTTGACCTGGGATGCCGTGCCTGCAAACTACATACACACATTGCGACTGCAGCATGGCGGCATTGATATCACGAGGAACATACCCGATATAGCGGGGCGCAAGGTGAGCCTGACCTACGGTGGTAGCGACATCTCCTTTCCGCCGCCGCCCGCGGGAGCTACGGATTTTGGTTCGGTGAGCGCAGGTTCCGAGGGACCGACGCGGGTATGGACTGGCACCAACCAGGCGGGCGTGAGTTTCAAGGTATTCGCCACACTCATTGGCCCGCATGCCGACGCATTTGTGATTACCGGTGGTAGCGGCTCACAGACTGTGGTGGCTGGTGCCGATTACTCCATTCATGTCCAGTTCGTGGGCGGGGGACAGAGCGCGGGACGCAAGAACGCGACACTATTTCTGGAGTACTATTCAGGGGGGGCGTCCGTCGGCGAGGAGACACATGATATAACCGGCGTCGTGGAACCGGACCGCGTTGCGCGCCTGTATATCGATGATCAGCTGGAGGCAGACGAGCTGGTAGCCAGCGGCGACCGCAACAACCTGAGGCTGGTTATCAACCATCCGTACGCGGCCAATGGGGGCACGTTCGCGGATCAGACACGGGATTTTGCGTTAACGCGAACTGGTACCTACGTAATAGTGTCCGCGTTTGGCGGGGACAGGCACTCCACGCTGCTCGCTGAGCGTCAGCGATTGCTCAATCGCATGAGTCTCGATGGTACGGTGGCCGATGCGCAAGCGCGGCTTACCGAGACGCTCAACGTTATCGGCCAGACCTGGATGCAGCAGACCCAACTCAATGCCGATGTACTCTACAACATGTCGGACATGCGCAGCATTCGGCACCATCGTTTTGGGATAGCCGGTCAGGAGGAGGGCTATTTCGTCGATATGGCCGCGCAGGTAGTCTCTCTCGCTGATCGCGTGGCAACGCCGAAGCGGGGTGTGTTCAAGGCCCAGTCGTTTATCGCGAGCGCGATGGAGCACAGTGTGCTGGATCAACTTCAGGGCATCACGGACGCTTCGGGCATCGCCAATCCGGCCGTCTCAACAATCCGGCTCTTTGCTCTCACGAACGACTCAGGCGACCGCCTGTTTGTTGCGAACCAGGGCAACTATGCCGGCATTGAAGCCCAACTGCGCAACTACTCCAGCGAACAACTGGCGTATTTCCAAACGCTCACGGACGCTGCCCACACACTCGTGTTGCCGGAAGACGGCGCTATTCCGCTCCTTGACTGGACGGGACATGGCTATGTGGATTACCAGGACACGGACGCGGGAAGTTACATGGGTATGATTATCGGAGGTGGGCTCAATGGTGGAATTGGAACGATACCGAGTACCGCATCGACGGGTCATGTGCGGCGGGAGTACCTCCCGGAGATCGGTATGCAAAAAAATGTGTCGATAACACCTGCGGGTGATCCGGTGGACCTGGGAACGGGCGCCTTCATATCCAGTCTTACCGACTTCGGGGTTGCCGGCAGCGGCACGCGGGGCTTCGCTTTTACCCGCAGTTACAACAGCCAGATGGCTTCCGAGGATCCGGTCGGCCTGGGGCGGGGCTGGACGCACAACTATCACATACACTTGTCGAGGCACAGCGATGTGGAGGCCGCACTTGGTGCGCGAACCCTGTTTGATGCTGTCCCGATCGTGCTGGTCAATGAGATTACGCGCCGCTTGTTGCAGGCGCAATCTCCAGCGCCAAAGCAGTGGGGAGTCGCGGCCATGGTTGCCAACTGGGGTATGGACCAGTTGCTGAACAGGTCTGTTACAGTGCAGATGGGCCCGGAGGTGCTGACCTACCAGCAGATGCCCAATGGTGAGTTCATGCCCCCCGCCGGGGTTACCACCCGACTGGTTCGCGTGGGTGATACCTACGAGCTCCGCGAGCGGTTTGGCTCGGTGTGGCAGTTCGATTCCGATGACCGTATCGCCGCTATTACCGATGCAGACGGTATGTCAATGACGTTCACGTACAGTGACGACGGCAGGTTGACCCAGGTACAAGATGCGTACTCGAGAACGCTGTTTCTCCGGTATGCCAACGATGACCTCGTGCAGGCGTATGACACACTTTACCACTCCGTGACCTTTGAGCAGGCAAATGGAAATCTATACCGGGTTAACGGTTTGGAAGGCGATACCTGGACGTATGGATACGACAGTCTCCATCGCCTGGAAACGGTGCGGAACCCCGTGGGGATACAGATTGTAGACAACACCTACAACGACTTTGACAGGGTGGTCGAACAAAAGGCGCCGCGGGATACCGGTCTCGAAACCTACAGGCTGCACTACGGCGGATTCGTGTCGTCTGAGGAAGATCCTGAAGGGCATCGCACCACTTACCACTTTGATCATCATGGACGTCGCATCGCGGTGGAGGATGCGCTTGGCCACACGGCGCGGACAGAGTATGACGGGCAGGGACAGCCAGTGCGACAAACTGATCCCCTCGGTAATACCTCCGTCTCCATTTACGACGCCGACAATAATCTGGTAGAGCGGGTAAACCCCGCAGGCAAGCGGTTTGTGCATCAATACGACGATCAGCACCGACTCGTCGAAAGCAGGGACCCGCTGGGCCACCGGATACAGTTTGTCTACGACGCTCGACACCACATTCTCGAGACGATCGACGGCAGCGGCCACAAAGTTCGAAATACTTACCTCGCCAATGGCCTGGTTGATACAGTAACTGATGCCCGTCAAACGCAAACCCAGAACAGCTATGATGCATTCGGGTATGTAAGAACCACGAAAACGGGAAGCCACCCCGCGTCGCACTGGAACTACACCGCTCGCGGTGATCTGGAAAGCATTGTCGACCGTGAGGGCGCTGCCACCAGGTTCACCTATGACAACCGCGGCCTGGTCATGAAGCGAACGGATTCACGCGGGCTGCTTACCCACCATGAGTACACGGCAGCCGGGAAACTGAAGAAGTTGACGGATCGCAAAGGCAGGATTACCCGGTTCAGCTACACGGCTTCCGGCAAGATCAATGAGATTGTGTATCCGCAATCAGTAGTCGATTTCAGTTACGACTCCCGGGATAACCTGGCGGAAATGATCGACTCCACGGGCACAACCGCCAATACCTACGATGCTGCTGGTCGTCTCACGAGCCACACCGACGGCAATGGCCATACGGTGAGCTATGGCTACGATGCGGCCGGGAACCTGGCAACGCTCATCTACCCCCCGGGCGACAGGAAGGTCGAGTATTCATACGATAACCTGAACCGGCTGAGCACGGTGACCATCGATTGGCTGCCAGGCAAGCCGACGATGAGTTACTTCTACGACGATGCCGACCGGCTGGCCCGGGTAGAGCATTTCAATGCGATGGAGACGGGCTACACCTGGGATAACAGCGACAGGCTGGTGGGGCTTGCGCATTCGGGCGCCGCGAATCTGGTGGCGTACAGTTTCCTGCTGGATGCCAATGGCAACCGCCTGCGGGAGACTATTTCGCCCGCGCCGCTGATCGCTGCCAGCACAGGGCGCGATGACACCAGTTTCTTCTACAGCCCGCAGCGCAATCGTTTGAACAGGACGTCCAGCCACTCTTACCAATACAACTCGGAGGGACAACTCACCGGCACGGTGGACACGGTGCGCAATCGCTATACGTATGACAGTGAGGGGCAGCTTGCTGGCAAGGATACCGTCTACTACACTTTTGATGACGCACACCGTTTGATACAGCGCGGCGACGACAGCTTCATATACGACGGCGTAGGCAATCGACTCGGGGCGATACGCAATGGAATGGAATCTCAGTATGTCTACGATAGCGCCGGGAACCTGCTCGCCGAGGCCGACGGTTCAGGCAATATTTCGCGCTACTACGTTTATGGCGCCGGCCTGAGTGCAATGGCGACTGACGAGACCTTTCATGTCTATCATTTCGATGGCACCGGTCACACCGTGGCGCTCACCGATGCCGGCAACACGGCGGTCAACAAGTACGCCTACTCTCCCTACGGCAAATTGCTGGCCCAGGAACAGGCCATTGATCAACCCTTCAAATACGCGGGCCAGGTAGGTGTTTACGCGGAGGACGACAGTTTCTACTACATGCGTGCGCGTTACTATGATGCTGAAGTCGGGCGCTTCATTAGCGAGGATCCCAGTGGATTTATTGACGGCTCTAACTTATACGCTTACGTGGGAGGAAACCCTGTCGCGTCCGTTGATCCTCTCGGATTGTGGACGTTTTCAGCTGAGGCCTATCTAGGCGTTGGTGGGGGTATCAGTATCACCTACGATAACGGGACACTTGAACTAGTTGGTCGTATAGGTGTGGGTGTGGCTTCTGGTGTCTCCTTCGATCCGAACGGTGTTCCTTCGCCACATTCTAAAAATTCCGGTTCGGGATATATTGCCAGAACCCGTGCAAATGCCCAAGCAGGGGTTGGTGCGGGGCCTCTTACACTTGGACTTCAAGCTACGGTAACTACAGGGAATGCGGTGACTACGCCAGTCGGGGGTGAATTCTTCGGGTCCGGCAATGGCGATGGTATTATCACGCCCAGCCAGGCATTGGAAAAACCAAGTGGGTTCGGATTTAGATTTGGTGCCTCGGCTGCCGCTGAAATTGGTAGTTTCACAAACTGGTCTAGCGGTAAGTAAATGCGACTAAGTCTACGAGTAATTGGACATTGGTTATATGTTGTTGCGATATCGATGGGAGTGGCTTCTGTCATTTGCTTGGTGCTTTTCTTTGTATTAGGTTTCCTATTTGCACCGCAAAACCTTGAAGTTTGGATTGAGTTTTATTTTGAAGAGCATGATGGTATGTATTTTATGCTCAGCGTAATAGTAGTTGCGGTTGCTATCATCCCTATTACAAAGAGAATGAAGCTGGTGTGATTGGATCAAGATTCAACATGATTTTCTCCTGTAAATAATAGACAAGCGCCTATTCATTAGCTGGATGTTGGTTTTTTCTAGATGACATTGTTTAGCCGCTTGTTGCTGAATCGGAATGTCAAAAATATCCATTACACACTTCGTTTAAGCTTTGGTAGGCGGCCGATTATCTTCACCTGTTGAAGAATACTCTGGATGAATTGACTTTCGATCGTTTCATTCTTTAGTGGCCTTACTGCAAGTAACTCACAACGCGGCGCTAAAAACCCCAGTCCCCGGATAAAACGCCACCCAGCAAAACCAGTACGCAGCGGTTGTCGGCACCTCGTTCGTAACCGTCCGGTAAACCCATCTTCCCTCGACAGCATTTCCCGCTAACGTAGGTGCCCATCTATTGTTAAGTGGGCACCTGTCATGGACAACGAAGCGTCACCACCCAGGCTCATCCAGCGCCGTCGCCGCTACTCCCGCGAGTTCAAGGAGCGCATCCTTGCCGAGTGCCTCCAGTCCGGTGAATCGGTCGCCGGTGTCGCCATCCGCCACGGGATCAACCCCAACATGGTCCAGAAGTGGCGCAAGGCCCGGCGACAGCCCGTGCAAGACTCCTTCCTGCACCTGGCCCCACCCTCCGCTGCAGTGGCGCCCTTGCCCACCGCCGGCGAAGCGCCGACAACGATCCGGATGGAACTGCCGACGTCGCAGGGCCAGCTTGTCGTGCACTGGCCCGTGAGTCAACTGCCGGCGTCGATCGCCTGGCTCCGGGCCCTCACGCAGTGATCAGGATCGACGACATCTGGCTCTCCCGCGAACCACTGGACATGCGGGCCGGGCCGGAGAAGGCGCTGGCGCGCGTCATCAACCGCTTCGGCGAGGCCCGGCCCCACACCGCCTACGTCTTCGCCAACAAGCGCGCCAACCGGATGAAGGTGCTGGTGTGTGACGGCTTCGGGATCTGGCTCGCGGCGCGGCGCTTGCACCAGGGGCGGTTTGTCTGGAGCCAGCTGCGCACCGGCGATGCGGTGGCGCTCGATGCGGGGCAACTGGCCGCGCTGGTCGCCGGGCTGCCGTGGCGATACGCGGCTGCGGATTTTGTGATCGACCGGCAGTGAATAACACCATGAATGCACGGGCGGGTCTACGGAATTATTGTCCGTAGCCATCCCACAGTGCGGGTGGCACACTGTGCCCATGCACTCCACGGTCGACCTCAACCAACTCTCGGAAACGCAGCTTCGCGACCTGGCGGCGC
>JAUICG010000039.1 GCA_030427485.1 Gammaproteobacteria bacterium | reverse complement strand
CTCCGGCACCGGCAACCAGAATGACCTTTCCTGTCAACTTACTCATAACGATTCCTGGTGAAAAATCGGAGAACGGTTACTCCCGCTCAGGCCCTGCTAATTTCAAGATGCACCGCGCGTAAAGCCCGCTGGGTGTAATTGGCCTCATACTCGTAGTGACGGTTATCCGCTGGCCCGTGCACACTCTCATCAATGCGAATGTCGCCTGTTCGTTCCAGTATGCGTGCAAGGGCCAGCCTGGCTTCAGAGCGAGCCAGTGGCGCGCCGATGCACATATGTATGCCCTTGCCAAATGCCAATTGGGTTTGCATGTTGTTGCGGTCGAGACGGAATTCATTCGGGTCGTCAAACTTCCTGGGGTCGCGCCGCATAGCGCTTTGGACGAGCATGATGGTAGTGCCCGGCATCACTTCGATATCGCCGACCATGGCACGTCGTTTGGCGAGGCGAAAATGGGATTTTGTTGGACCGTCCAGGCGCAGTACTTCTTCAATAAAAGCTGGAACAAGACTCGGATCCTCACGCAATTGCCGCTGCAACTCGGCACTTTCTGCCAGTGTTTTGAGCATTGCGACGATGAGTCGTACAGTGGTGTCCTGTCCCGCGCCAAAGAGTACAGAGGCGTGGCTGACGATCTCTACCATATCGGGTAATTCACCGTCGCGGTACTTTGCGTGGGCAAGTTCGGTCATCATATCCGCCTGGGGATGCTCGCGGCGCGCCTGGATATAGTTAAAAAAATGTGTGCCCACCTCTACCATCGGATTGTTATCCAGTGGCTCGTCGCCGCCAATCTGGCCGGGTAAAGGGCCGAACAGGGGCAAGAACTTCTGATGATCTTCTTCCGGCACCCCCAGCAGGTCGGCAATCGTAAGCGTGGCCAGGGGGTGGCCAAAGTCAGCAAGAGCCTCAAATTGACCGCGATCTATGAACCCGTCGATCAGTCGATCTATAGTGCCGCGAATGAATTCTTCATTCTTCTTCATGCGCTGCGGCGTCAGTAAGCCGGTCAGCAGCGACCTGGAGCGGGTGTGTACAGGGGGGTCCTGGGTTACCAGCATGGCGCCAAACGACATTTCGCCGCGGTACTTCTCGAGCTGATCGCTGATATCGTCGCCTTCCGGCTCAAAGGGCAGCGGCGGAAGAGGGCCGGTGGCGGAATTGATGGACGAAAATGTGTCCGGATTGCGCAGCACTTCAACCCCTTCGTCATAGCCCGTCACGGCGACCACATTGTGCTTGGGCAGGTGCGTCACTGGCCCCTGGGCACGCAGGTATTCGAAGTAGGGCAGGGGGTCTTCAACCAGTTCCATGGAGGTAAAAAAATCTATATCACAGAAGTTCGCTAGCTGCAGATCGTTTGCGCGGGAGGGGCTGTTCATACCGGGAACCCGTAGTTGTCATTGGTGAATTCAAGGGCAACATTACAGCGGGGGCAGCAGCGGGTCAACGAAAATCGGACCAATTGGATAAAAAAATAGACCATATGGTCTAATAATGTGACAATATTAGCCTCTGATGCTGATCCGAGGGCCTATCGGGGTATTTTTACGCAGGTCGAACGGTATTGATCGACCGATAGACAACTATCCCTGGAGCAGTCGTTGAGCGGAGTGGCAACCTTGTGGTGGAACTGCAGCGGGCGCCCGGACCAGGACAAGCTGATCTTGCGGAAATCGTGGTATCCACTGTCCGCTGGGTGAGGTAGAGAGACATTCAAGGGCGAATCGCGCGAGCCACCAGAGAAGGCTCTTCAGTCAGGCACACTCAATGCGTCGACGATGGGTTTGACGTCAGGGTTGGTTTCACCCCAGGCTTCGAACGTCCGCAGGGATTCATCGACCAGCGCTTCTGCTTCCTCATGGCCGTCGAGAATGCCCAGAGTTGCCTCCTGTACCAATAGTCTCGCAAGCGCGTTTGTCAGAATCGAGACTAATTCCGGAGAGAGCCGCGGCTCGATGCCTCTATCGGATAAATGTTTGCGGATGGCCTCAGCTTCGAGCGCGCGTATTTTCCTGGCATTGTTCGCGATCTCCACCCTGATGGACTCGTTGTGGTTGGCAAAGGCCATGAATTCCAAACCAATTCTGGTGGAGTCCTCATCAATGACAAGGTTCCACAAGCTGCGCAGTGGATTCTCTGAACTCAGGGCCTCTGTCAGGCGCTGGGAGTAGGAGTCAGAGGAACGGCGCAGCAATGCAAGTAGCATCTCGTCCTGTGAGCCAAAATAGTAAAAAACTGCCTGGTGAGTCATGCCAGCACGACTGGCAATGCGGCGGACAGTTGCGGCGGCGTAGCCTTCTTCTCGAACTACCGTTTCGGCCGCATCAAGCAGTTTTACGCGAACATCCGGGCGTTCTACGTAACGCTTTTTTCGCTTCGACTTGGCAGGAGATGGCATGATAGTAATCCTGGGCGTTGGGTAAAAGCTGAATAAAACCAGCAGTCTGACAAGGAATTAGACCATACAGGGCAGGTAAAGTCGAAGCGCCGAGAGTTTCCCGAAGGTACATCAGTGAGTAAGAGGGTCCCTGAGTTTGAGGAGAATCTCCCTTCAGCGGAATTGGCACCCGGAACTTGGTTTTAATGGCCCAATTGGAAACTGGTGGGGTTTAAACGTCCAGTGGGAGACACAGGGGTTTTCAGATTGAAGCATTCTGGAGGTTCTCGCTATACAGTGTAACACTGGATGTGTTTTGCACCTTTTCCCGTCAGATGGCAGGAACGAATAATATGAATAGCAATGGAAAAGTATCCCCACAAAAGCCGCTTGGCGAAGTTACAGAAGAGAATCCCGTAATCCTGTCACCAGGCTACGCGAACTATGTACTGGGCGTACTGTTCGTGGTGTACGTGTTCAATTTTATCGACCGCCAGGTGATGTCCGTTTTTATCGGGCCGATCAAGCAGGAGTTTGGCGCCTCCGATACCGCGATGGGCCTGCTGGTGGGCTTCGCGTTTGCGCTGCTGTACACGGTCGCCGGTATCCCGATTGCGCGTTGGGCCGACAGCGGTAACCGCCGCAGCATCATCGCCATCGGCCTCACCGTCTGGAGCGCGATGACCGTGGCGTCCGGACTGGCCAGGAGCTTTGTGCAGCTGGCGATAGCCCGGGTGTTTGTCGGCATCGGCGAAGCCGCCGGCTCGCCGCCGGCGCATTCGCTGATTGCCGATTATTTCCCGTTGAGCCGCCGCGCGACCGCGCTGGCGATCTACAGCGCCGGCGCGTTTGTGGGGTCCGGGCTCGCCTACCTCGGTGGCGGCTACCTGCGCGAGTATTTCGACTGGCGTACCGCGTTTATCGTGGTGGGCGCGCCCGGGCTGCTGGTGGCCCTGCTGGTCCGGTTCACGGTGAAAGAGCCGCCGCGGGGCTATTCCGAGCAGCGCACCGCCGAGGGGGAGTCCTCGACCTTCGTGCAGACGCTGAGGTTCCTGGCCGCCAGCCGCTCCTGGTTGTGCCTGATGGCCGGGTTCTCACTGCTGTCGCTCACCGGGTATGCGGTGCTGATGTGGGGCTTCGAGTTCTTCGGGCGCATTCACGAGATGGCGCCGATCAGCATCGGCAACTGGATGGGCCTTATCGTCGGTATCGGCGGCAGTATCGGCACCATCGCCGGCGGGCGCCTGGTGGACAGGCTGGCGCCGGAGAATCCCGCGCGCGGGCTGCGGGCGCCGGTGCTCGTAACCCTTGCCGGCTTCCCGCTGGGTGCGGCATTCCTGCTCGCGGACTCGCAGTTCCTGTCGCTGCTGTGTTTCGCGCCCTTTTACGTACTGTTGAATGTGTATGTGCCGGCGATGTACGCCTACAACCAGAACCTGGCGCGCCTGCGTATGCGCGCCACCGCGGCCGCGATCATGCTGTTCGTCACCAATATCGTCGGGGCCGGCCTCGGACCGCTGGTGGTCGGTGTGCTGAGCGACTATTTCGCGCCGGAGTTCGGTGTGGAGTCAATTCGTTACGCGTTGTTGTGCGCGCTGGCGCTGGGCGCGCTCGGGGCCGCGCTGCTGCTGGTATCGAGCCGCACCGTGGAGCGCGACCTGTTGCGCTCGCGTTGAGCGGGTTAATTCCCCGCTGTTGCGCTTACTGTCGATAAGCTCACACCAATTGTCGGGCGCGGCTGGCGCCATCTCTGTATCGTGGCCGGGTGTTGGCATCGGCAACTAGCCGAAGCTTCGACCCTGTACGGGGAGGCCCGCGATGTCCTATGAACTGAACCGAAAACTGGCCGCCAGGCGCGCGCCGTTGCAGACTGCGACCGCCGTCGATCCGGTCACCGCCAGTATTATTCGCGGCGGCATGGAGACGGTCTGTTTCGAGGCCGCGACCTACCTCGGGCGGGCGGCGTCTTCCGCCATCATCAACCAGTCGAACGAGCGCAATGCCAGCATCGTGGACGCCAACGGCCGGCTGGCGGCGGGAGCCATCGGCACGCCGCATCTCACCTTCATCACCCAGCTCACGGTGCGCTACGGGCTGGAGCACTTCGAGGATTACCAGTGGGGACCGGGCGACGTGTTCGTCGGCAATGATCCCGACCACGGCGGCGGCCACCTGCCTGACTACAATGTCTACGCGCCGGTGTTCGACGACAGCGGCGAGTTGATCATGATCCAGTGCCTGCAGGCCCACCAGGGCGATACCGGCGGCAAGGACCCCGGCGGGTTCACGCTGGAGGCGACCGATATTTTCACCGAGGGACTGGCCATTCCCTGCCTCAAGCTGGTCCATCGCGGCGAAACCCGGCGCGACAGCATTTACCTGCTGGAGCGCAATAACCGCTTTCCCTCGTTCGCGGGCGACCTCGCGGCGATGATCGGCGGGGTGCAGCACGCGGTGAAACTGCTGCAGGCACTGATACGCAAGTGGGGCTCTGACACCGTCAAGGCGGCGATCAACTACAACATCGACCACACGGAAAATCGCGTGCGCGAGGAGGTGGCGAAGTGGCCGGACGGCGACTACGGGGCCACCATCCTGATCGACCACGACACCCTGGGCACGAAGGATGTACGCGTGCAGGTCACCTGTATCAAGCGCGGGGACCAGCTGACGGTGGATCTGACCGGTACCGACGACCGGCCTGAGCTGGTCGGCGTGTGGAACACCTTCGGCAACAGCCGCAGCTATATCCTTACCCAGGTGGTCGCGGCGATGGACCCGACCATCGTGAAGAACGAGGGCTTCTTCAACGCGGTGGAGATGATCATACCCGAGGGCACGATCGCGCACCCGCCGCCCAACAAACCGGCTGCGCTGGGCTCCTTCCACCCCGCCTGTGAAATTACCGAGGCCGTGTGCGTCGCGCTGTCCCAGGTGGTGCCCGAGCGCTCCGCGCCGCAGGTGTACAAGATCGGCATGCCCAATGCGGTGATCGGTGTCGATGAGAACGGGCAGATGTGGATGGACCAGGGCGTCGATTCGCGCACGATGGACGCTTCGGCGGTGCAGGGCATCGACGGCTGGGGTTCCTGCCCGGTGAGCCTGGGCAACCTGCTGCTGTCCCAGGTGGAAGACGCCGAGGGCCGTTTCCCGATCATCAACATCAGCCGGGAAATGACCACGGATTCGGAGGGGCCCGGTCGCTGGCGCGGGCAGCCGGGCAGCCTGAATGTAAAACAGGTGCTGCGGCCCACCTCGGCGATGGCCTGGATGGTGTCCGCCGCCCACCCGCTGAGCGGTATCTGCGGCGGTGGGGACGCCAGCCCCTACACCAGTCGCTTTGAAGTGGGCACGCCCAACGAGTATGCGATCGACCTGTCGGTACAGGCCTCGCTGCCCGAGGGGGCGGTGATCGCCTACCAGCACGGCGGCGGCGCAGGGTTTGAACCGGCTCTCCTGCGCGACCCCGAAGCGGTGAAGGACGATGTGCTGGATGAAATCGTCAGCGTCGCCAGGGCGCGGGACAAGTACGGCGTGGTGCTGACCGGCAGCATCGAGGACTACGACCTGGCGGTCGACGTGGACGCGACCCGGACGCTGCGCCGGGAAATGCAGGCGGGGCGTGCGGCGTGATATCGGGAGCATTGGCATGAACTACCGTGTGGGCATCGACATCGGCGGCACCTTCACAGATTTCGCGCTGCTCAAGGGCGAGGAAGTGGTGCTGTACAAGAACCTCAGCACGCCCCGCGATCGCTCCGAGGGGGTGATGAGCGGACTGCAGGCACTGGCGGAGAAAGAGGGGCTGTTATTGCAGGCCTTCATGGCGCAGTGCGAGGCCATCGTCCACGGCACCACGGTCGCTGACAATACCCTGATCGAGATGAATGGCGCTGTCACCGGCCTGATAACGACGGCCGGCTTTCGCGACGAGATGGAGTACCGGCGCGGCTACAAGGAGGACATCTGGGATGTCCGCCTGCGGCCGCCCGCGCAAATCACGCCCCGGCGCCGCCGGCTCACCGTACCGGGGCGCATACTGCATGACGGTACGGTCCACGAGGCACTGGACGAGGAAGCCGTGCGCCAGGCCTGCCGGCGCCTGAACAAGCAGGGCGTCGAGTCGGTCGCCATCTCGTTTATTTTTTCCTTCGTCAATCCGGCGCATGAAAAACGCGCGGCGGAAATAGTCGCCGAGGAAATGCCGGGCGTGCAGATCTCCAGCTCGCACGAGGTGCTGCCGCGCGCGCCGGAATACGACCGCACCAGCACCACGGTCGTCAATGCCTACGTCGCGCCGCGCGTCACCTCCTACCTGCAGCGGCTGGTGACACGGGTCAGGGAGGCCGGGTACAGGAACCAGCTGATGGTGATGCAGGCAAGCGGCGGGGTGATGACCTGCGAGTACATCGAGGGCTCGCCGGTCCGCGTGCTGGCCTCCGGGCCCGCGGGTGGCGTGATCGGCTCCGCCCATGTCGGCGTGGCGAAGGGGCATCCCAACCTGCTGTGCGTGGATATGGGCGGGACCTCCTACGATATCTCCATGGTATTGAACGGCAGCGCCCCGGCGCTCGCCGGCTGGAATATGCACCACCGTTACCTGGTGGGCGTGCCCATGGTACAGGTCGAAACGCTGGGCGCCGGCGGCGGCTCGATTTGCCACGTCAACAACGGCGAGGTCGCCGTGGGGCCGGCGTCCGCGGGCTCGGAGCCCGGGCCGATCTGCTACGGGCGCGGCGGCGACCGGCCGACCATTACCGATGCGCTGCTGATGCTGGGGATTCTGAGCGCGGATTCGGAGTTCGCCGGCGGCAGTTTCGCGCTGACCCGGGACGGCGTCGAGGAAGCGTTCCAGGCCATCGGCGACGAGATGGGCTACAGCGCCGAGGAGGCGGCGTTCGACTGCTGGCGGGTCGTCAATGCCAGCATGTCGCAGGGCGTGCGCCGGACCACGGCGGGTAAAGGCATCGACCCCAGGGAGATGTGCATGCTCGCCTACGGCGGCAATGGCCCCGCGTTCGCGGCGATCCAGGCCGAGGAGTTGGGTATTGCCAGGGTGCTGGTGCCGCGGGCCTCGCCGACATTCTCCGCGCTGGGTACGCTGGTGGCGGACCCCAGCATCGACGAGGAGCGATCCTACCTGGCGCCGGCCGATCGCCTGGCTGTCGACAAGCTGAAAACGCTGTGGCTCGAACTGGCCGGGCGCGCGGGGAAGTTTTTCGACGATGCGAACTTCCCCGTCGACGCGATCACCGCGCGCTACCAGATGAATATGCGATACCCGGGGCAGAATTTTGCGCTGACCTTCACTGTCAGCGTCGAGCAGGGCCTGGGGAACCTGGCGTTTCTCGACGACGCTATCGGCCAGCGGGCGATAGCGGCGTTCAATGACAAGCATATGGAGGAATACGGGCATATTCGCGAGCACGAAATCCCGGAAGTGACCGGCGTGCGCCTGGCCACCTCCGTCACCACCGCGTCGCCCGTGGTCGCCCACGGCTTCACCGCTGCGGCGCAAACGGCGCCCAGAGCGAAAACCCGGCGCGCCAATCTCGGCGGCGGTTACCGGGAGACGGATGTCTACCTCGGCGCCGACCTGCTGCCGGGCCACGAGATACCCGGGCCGGTGATCGTGGAGGAGTCGTTCACCACCATCGTGGTATACCCCGGCTGGAAATTGCTGGTGGACGATGCCGGTGACTACGAGTTGATACGTTGTTAAAGCGCGTCGCTCGTGGCATGGTGCCGGACGGGTTGTCGCAGGAGGGAATATGTCCGCCTTAACGGGATACAGGGTACTCGAACTGTCCGAGCATGTGGCCGGCGAGTACTGCGGCAAGCTGCTGGCCGATTTCGGCGCCGAAGTCATCAAGCTGGAAAATCCCGAGGGCGGCAGCCCCACCCGGCAACTGGGCCCTTTCGCGCCGCGCGGTGACGACCCGGAGCGCAGCGGCCTGTTCGCCTACCTGAATACCAACAAATGTTCAGTGGCGCTGGACGTGCGCCGCGCCGCCGACGGGCAGCAGCTCGACAAGCTGCTGCGCTCGGTGGATGTGGTGATCGACGATCACGCCGCCGGCTGGTTGCAGGCGGTCGGGCTGGACCCTGCCGGGCTGGAGACGGGATACCCGGCCCTGGTGCTGTGCTCGATTACCCCCTACGGCCAGTCACCGCCGCCGGAGCGCTCGCACGCCGAGGATATCACGGTTTTCCACAGCAGCGGCTGGGGCTATCACACACCGGGCACCGACGATCCGCAACAGCCGCCGCTCAAGGGCGCCGGGCGCTTCCTGCCGAGTTACGAGGCCGGCCTGGAGGCGGCAATCTGCGTCGCGTCGGCGCTCTACGAGCGCGAGGGCTCCGGTCTCGGCCGCTTTATCGATATTTCACAGCTGCAGGTGCTGGCCTCGCGCGCCGATTACGTGCTGGCGCAGATGGTCGCCGGGGATATGCCGGTTGGTCCCGAGCGCACGGCCTACAACCTGCAGGGGCCGGCGGGGATCTTTCCGTGCCGCGACGGCTTCGCCTACATCTGGATGTCCGCCCCCGGCCACTGGGAGGCGCTGCGGCAACTGCTGGGAGACCCCGAGTGGATGACATCCTTTCCGGAGAACTGGCTGGAGCGCGAGTGTACGCCAGAGCGCGTGGCCCAGTGCCGGCACTACCTGGCGCGCTGGCTCGAGACGCAGGACAAGCACGAGGTGGCGGCGGCGGCCCAGCAACTGGGGCTGACACTGGTTGCCGTGAACAACGCGAGTGACCTGGTGTGCAGCGAGCAGTACCGGTACCGCGGGTTTTTCCACGAGGTCGAGCACCCGGTGCAGGGCAGCGCGCTGTATCCCACCGTGCCCTACACACTCAGCGAGACGCCGGCCCGGATCGTGTCGCCCGCGCCGCTGCTGGGGCAGCATACGGAGGCCGCGCTGGCGGCTGCCGGGGGTGAGCTATGAGCCGCCGGATGCGCGGGGGCCCGCTGCAGGGGGTGCGCGTGATCGAGCTGACCAAGGTGTGGGCAGGCCCCTGCGTCGGCAAACTGCTGGCCTACCTGGGGGCGGAGGTGATCCGCATCGAGAGCGAGGGTTCCCTCGATGTGACGCGCACCTATGGCGTTGCCGATATCAATAACGCGCCGGGTTTCCAGTCCGTGAATCCGGAAAAACTCAGCGTGCAGGTCAATATGAAAACGGAAGAGGGCATCGCGATTATCCACGACCTGCTGGCCAAATCCGACATCCTGGTGGAGAACCTGCGGCCGGGCGCGGTGAAACGCCTGGGGCTGGACTACGAGGCGGTGAAGGCGAGCAGGCCGGATATCGTCTATGTCTCCATGGGCATGTTTGGCACCGAGGGGCCGCTGAGTTACCAGACCGGCTACGCGCCCTGTTTTGCGGCGCTCGGCGGCCTCAGTTCGCGGGTGGGGTACGAGGGCGGCTCGCCCGAGGGCATGAATGTGCGCTACGCGGATTCCACCTTCGGGGCGGCGGCAACCTACGGCGCGCTGGTCGCGCTGCTG
Source organism: Gammaproteobacteria bacterium (assembly GCA_030427485.1). GTDB lineage: Bacteria > Pseudomonadota > Gammaproteobacteria > Pseudomonadales > Halieaceae > Marimicrobium. Next base: position 32,451 of record JAUICG010000039.1, on the reverse strand, counting down.
CATCGCCGGCGCACCGGTGTGGGCCAGTTCGTGGACGTGTCCGCGGTGGAGTGCATGAGCAGCATGATCGGCGACACGCTGATGGACTTCGCGCTGAACGGCGCGATTACCGGCTGCGACGGCAATCGCCACGCCCAGATGGCTCCCCACGGTGTCTACCCCTGCCTGAACGACGAGTGGATCAGCATCGCCGTCGGCGGCGACGCGCAGTGGGCGGCATTGGCGCAGGCCATGGGCAAGCCGGAGTTGGCGACGCAGGCGGCGTTTTGCAGCCTCGAGGCGCGCAAGGCCCATGAGGCGGAACTGGACGCCCTGGTGTCCGCCTGGACCGCGGGGCGCGACGCCTCCGAACTGGCCGCCGAACTGCAGCAATGCGGCATCGCCGCCGCCCGGAGCCAGAGTTCGCTGGACCTGGTCGCGGACCCGCTGCTCTGGGCGCGGGGCTTCTACCAGGAGGTCAGCGACGGGGCCGGGCAGTCCAAAACCACCCTGGGGCCCTCGTGGACGATGGACCGGGCGGCGAGCATCAGCCACGGCGCGCCGCGTTTGGGAGAACACAACGCGTACGTGCTGGGCGACATCCTCGGCCTGTCCGGCGAGGAACAGCGAGCGCTGTTCGACCGGGGCATTGCGCGCTAGGAGTGCGTGAAATGTCCATGGAATCGCGCCTATTGGAGGGAAGTCGCGCGAACGTCAGGGATAGACTCCCGCTTCCGGTGGCCGCGCGTGGAACAAGCCCGCAGGTGGCTACGGTGGGCGCAGAATAACAGCATAGCGGAGGTCGAAAGATGGCGGAAACACTGTTTGCATTCGACAAGCGTAACTACCTCGACTGCCAGACGGCCTATCGGGGTGACAACAACCAGGAATACTACCTCGGCAACTACACCATCGACGCCGGCTCGGTGATCGATGTGCGCGCGGAGAAAAAAGCCGTGGATTCCTGCTCGATCATTCGCCTGCGTTCGAAGACCCGGCTGCGCTTCCAGCGCACCTGGACGCACATCCGCGAGGACGCGACGGACGTCACCGTGCTCTGGTTTGTCAAGCGCGGCCGCCTGCGAATCTCCCACCAGTGCGGGCAGTGCACCGCCGGTTCGGGTGATTTCGCGGTGACCCGGTCGATGTCGCCCTTTTCCATCGAGTGCGAGGCGGACGCGAACTCGATACACGAGGTGCTGCACCTCGTGGTGCCGACGCACATCTTCCGGGGATACGTCCCCAGGGAATTGAAAGCCGGCTTCGCGTTGGCCGGCCGGCGGCGTGAATTCGGCGTCGCCGAGCGTTTACTGAACGAGGTGTTCGACGACGCGGACGAACTCGCGCCCCACCTGGAGAAGCTGCTGCTGGAAAGTGCGCTGGCGCTGGTGGGGGAAGTGCTGAACGGCAATGAAAGCTGCATGTTGAACCGGCAGTCCCTGCCGGACCGGCGGCTGCAGGATGTGCTCCGCTATATCGACATTCATCTTTCCGACCCCGGCCTCAGCGCCGCTGTCGTCGCCGAGGCCTGCGACATGTCGCCCCGCTATCTCTCCTTCCTGCTGAAGCAGAACGAGACCCCGTTCTCCGAGTTGATCTGGGATAAACGTATGAAGATCGCCAGGCGGTGGCTGTCCTCCACCCGCCCCGGCGATATATCGATTGCGGAGATCGCGTTCCGGGTGGGGTTCAAGAGCGCCGCGCACTTCAGCCGCATGTTCAAGCGCGTGTACCAGCAGGGCCCGCGCGAGTTCCGCACGGCCTGCCTGGCGAATATGCCGGAGCACGGGCTGGACGCGTTCTCCGGCGGCAGTGTGAACACATTACAATGACAGTTAACCCACAGACATATGAGGCTCTCCTATGGTGACAGGTGAATCGAAGGGACAGGATGCGGGAGTATGCCCTGTTGGCGGCGAGATAAAGCTGGGCGAGACCTCGCTGTCGGATCCGGAAATCATGGCGCGTCCGCTCGCATTCTATAGCGCGATGCGCCATGAACAGCCGGTCTACTACGATCCCAAGCTGGATATGTGGCTGATTTCGCGCTACGAGGATTTGCAGACCGTGGTCAAGGACCCGATTACCTTTTCGGTGGAGAAAGGCTACCAGGAGCAGTACGCCAAGGGCTTCGCCGGGGAATTGCAGGAAATTCTGAAGCGGGATGGCGGCGGGTTTTTCGGCGACCCGATCATGACCGATCCTCCCTACCACACGCGCATTCGCAAACTGATGGAGAGCGCATTTACCGCGCACCGGGTCAAGGAACTGGAGCCGAGAATCGCCGTGATCGTCGGTGAACTCATCGAAAGCTTCGCCGACAAGGGCCAGATCGATGGCGTCAATGATTTTTCCGTGCCGATGACGGTCCGCGTGATCTGCGAGCAACTCGGGCTGGAGCAGTTCAATGCGAAGAATATCCAGCGCTGGTCGCTCGCCGTGACCGCGCAGATCGGGCGCACGCAAACCCACGAACAGATGTTGAAGAACGCGGAGGACCTCTGCGAGCTGCAGAACTACCTGATTGCCCGTATACGGGAACGGGAGCTCGAACCGAGGGAGGACATGATCTCCGACCTGGTTCACGCGCGCAGCGACGACGAGGAGAATCCCACCCTGTCGTTCGAGGAAGTGGTGCCGCTGGTGCGCGCGCTGCTGATCGCCGGCAACGAGACCACCGCCACGGCGCTGACCAACCTGCTGCTGATCCTGGCGACAGAGCCAAAGATCGCGCAGCAGCTGTCCGAGGCGGTAGACGACGATCGCCTGCTGTCGCGCTTCGTTGAGGAACTGCTGCGCCTCGAGCCCCCGGTGCGCGGGCTCGCCCGTATGACCACCCGCGAAGCCGTGGTGGGCGACACCACGCTGCCCGCCGGCGCGCATCTGCTGTTGCTGTTTGCCTCCGCCAACGATGACGAGACGGTCTTTCCCTGCCCGCGGGAATTCGATCTCAATCGTGCCAATATCGCGCGCCAGATGGCGTTCAGCTCGGGCGTGCATCGCTGTGTCGGCCTGTCGCTGGCGCGCATGGAACTGAAAGTGGCGGCGCGGGAGATCGTGAAACGGCTGGACAATATCAAGCTCGCGATAGCGCCGGAAGACATACGCTACCTGCCGACGATCGCCACGCACTCTATCGAGAGCCTGCCGATCACGTTCACACGCAGGCAGTAGTGGTGGTAGCGCTGGTACTGGAAGGGAGAGTTGCATGACGCAGGAACTGCAGGGCAAGGTGGCGATAGTGACAGGTGGTACCGGCGGCATTGGCGCGGGGACGGTCGAATTGCTGGCCGGCGAAGGCGCGCGCGTGGTCATTGCCGATGTCGATGAGAACGCCGGACAGGCGCTGGCCGCGAAACTGGGCGAGGCCGCAGTATTCAGGCGCACGGACGTGGGCAAGGGCGAGGATATCCGGTCGGTTGTCGACTTCGCCGTGGAGCACTTTGGCGGGCTGGATATCATGTTCAACAATGCCGGGATTTCGGGCGCCCAGTACCCCCGTTTCCTGGACGATGACCTGCAGGATTTTCACCGCGTCATCGATATCAACCTGTTCGGCGTGATGGCCGGCTGTCTGCACGCGGGGCGGCATATGTCGCGCCACGGGGGCGGGGTGATTATCAACAATGCGTCCATCGCGGGGATTGTCGCCGGCCAGGCCCTGATGACCTACCGCGCGACCAAGGCGGCGGTGATCCAGTTCAGTAAATCCGTGGCCATTGACCTCGCCGAATACAATATCCGGGTGAACTGCCTCGCGCCGGGTCATATCCGCACCTCACTGACGGCGTTTTCGCAGCCGGGCATGACCGAGGAGGAGGTGGAGCGGGTCAAGCAGGCGGTGTCGCCGGCGATGGATGTGAATCAACCGCTGAAGCGACACGGCAAGCCCGAGGACGTCGCGCAGGCGGTGCTGTTCCTGTGCAGTGAGCGCGCGGCGCAGATCACCGGGGTGGTGTTGCCGGTGGACGGCGGTATCTCGGCCGGCGATTCCGTGAACCACCTGCAGGACATTATTGACGCCCGGGCGGGTGCGCTAGAGGGCTGAGGCCGGAGAATAGAGATGGCTACAAAGGAAGTGTACGACGTCGTCGTCGTGGGATCGGGCGCCGCCGGCGCGATGACAGCGCTGCGCGCGTCGCAGCTGGGCCTGTCGGTACTGATTGTGGAGAAAGCCCACAAGTATGGCGGTACCTCGGCCACGTCCGGGGGAGTGATGTGGATTCCCAATCACCAACTCGAGCCGAACGACGACAGCCGTGAGCAGGCGCTCGAGTATCTGGATACGCTGATCGAGGTACCGGTGCAGCGCGATCGCCTGGAGCGCTATATCGACGAGGCGCCGGAGATGGTCCGCTTTCTCAAGTCGCTGGGCGTGCCGCTGGTGCCCTCCGCCTGGACCGATTACTTTCCCCACCTGCCCGGGGCGCGGGCCGACCGCTCCATTGTCTGCGATACCTTCGATGGCCGTGAACTGGGCAGCATGTTCACCCTGATGCGGGAGCAGTACACGCGTTTCAAGCTCCTCAACCGCTACGCGATGGACCTGCCTGAATTTTTCGCCATCTCCACGCGCGGCCCCGGCTGGATCAAGGCCTTCCTGAAGATTCTGTGGCGCTACTGGACCGACTTGGGCAGCCGCATCATCAGCGGCCGCGATCGCCGCTTCACCTCCGGCGCGGCGCTGATGGGGCCGATCTACAAGCGCCTGTTTGACCGCGGCGTCGAGGTGCGCCTGGACACCCGGCTCGACGAACTGCTGGTCGAGGACGGCAAGGTCAGCGCGGTGAAAGTCAGTCACTTCGGCCGCGGCTACGAGATCGAAGCCAGGCATGCGGTGGTGTTGTGCGCCGGCGGTTTCGAGTGGAACCAGGAATTGCGCGACCGCTTCCTGCCGGTCCCGGGCCTCACCCGCTACAGCAGTTCACCGGAAGATGCCAACCGCGGCGAGGCCCTGATGGCCGGGATGAAAATCGGCGCGGCCACCGAGCACACGGACGACGCCTGGTGGATTCCCACGATGCACATGCCGATGCCCCGCGCATCCAACTTCGAGGAGATTCACCAGGCCGCGTTTGACGTGGGCCGCCCGCACAGCGTCTGTGTCAACCGCAACGGCGTGCGCTTCGTGGATGAAGCCTGCGGCTACGACGAGTTCGGCGAGGCGATGGTGGCGGACCAGTTGAAGACCGGCGCGAATACGCCCTGCTGGCTGGTCTTCGACGCGGAATTTCGCGCCAACTACACCGCCGGCGGGTTCATGCCGACCATTATCATGCCCGATTTCCTGATCCCGCCGGACCGCTGGAATCACTATATCTTCAAAGCGCAGACAGTGGCGGCGCTGGCCGCGAAGATCGGTGTTCCCGCGGACGCGCTGCAGAAGACGGTAATCGCGATGAACGAATACGCGGCCAGCGGTGAAGACCCGGAATTCGGCCGCGGCGGCAACGACTACGACCGCATGTTCGGCGATCCCGCGGTGACGCCGAATCCCTGCCTGGGAAGCATCGCGCGGGCGCCGTTCTATGCGGTGCCGGTGAATCTCGGCGACCTCGGCACCAAGGGCGGACTCAAGGCCGATGCCAGCGCCCGGGTCCTCGACGAGTCGGGTGAGCCGATTCCGAACCTGTATGCCGCCGGCAACAATTCGGGCAGTCCATTCGGTAACCGTTATCCCGGCGCAGGTGGTACCATAGGCCCCGCCATGACGTTCGGATACATCGCGGCCAACGATATCGCCGCGCGCGCCGGGCGTACGTCCTAATCCACCGGGGAATGACACCAGCTCATGACAGAAGAACACAGCGCGGCGCTACCCGACTATGACACGATCGCGCTGACGCGGCGCGGTCGCCTGCTCACGATCACCCTGAACCAGCCGGACTCGCTCAATGCGGTGAACCTGCGTATGCACGAGGAGTTGCCGGAAGTGTTCACCTGGGCCGCCACGGATGAACACTCCGACGTGGTAGTGTTTACCGGCGCGGGCCGCGCGTTTTCCGCCGGCGGCAATCTCGAGCACATCGAGAACAATGCGGCGCACCCCGAGCTGTTCGACAACGAGGTGCGCCTCGCCAAGCGTATCGTCGCCGCGATGCTCGACCTCGACAAACCGCTGATCTGTCGAATGAACGGCCACGCGGTCGGCCTCGGCGCGACCCTGGCGCTGCTCTGCGATGTGATATTCGCCGTCGATACCGCGAAGATCGGCGATTCCCATGTCGGCATCGGGCTGGTCGCCGGCGATGGCGGCGCCGCGATCTGGCCGCAGCGCATCGGCTTTGGCCGGGCCAAGGAGTACCTGTTGACCGGCGACCTGCTCAGCGCGGAAAAGGCGCAGGAAATAGGGCTGGTCAACCACAGCCTGCCCGCCGCGGAACTCGACGACGCGGTCGACGCCTTTTGCGAGCGCCTGCTGCAGGGCTCCACCAACGCCATCCGCTGGACCAAGGTGCTGGTCAACCTGGAGTTGAAGCGCGTGGCGAATGCGGTGATGGACGCCGGCATCGCTTACGAATCGGTCACCGTGCGCTCGGCCGATCACCGCGAAGGGGTGCGCGCGCTGCGCGAAAAACGCAAACCGAACTTTCGCAACCCCGGCGAACCACTGGCGGAAAAATAGCCGCCCGCAAGGAGACTCGTATGCGTCGCTACAAAATGGTCGTCAACAGCTATTTCGCCGAGGGACGCGAAGAGGAATACAACGACTGGTACCAGAACGTGCACCTGGGCGAACTGGTCGCACTGGAGGGAATTGTCTCGGCCCGGCGATTCCGCCTGGCCAGGAAACTCGTGGAAGGCGAGGCCGCGCCCTACATGGCCATCTACGAGATTGAAACCGACGATATCGATGCGGTGCTAAAGGGATTGATAGTCGAGGCCGAGAATTCACGCATCAATATGTCGGACGCTATCGATACATCGCGGACCACCGCGGTGATTTACGAGGAGTTCGGCGAGGTGGTTTCCGCGCCGGAATGAGGGGCAGGGCTCAGCCATACACGGCCTCGATAAAGTCGCGCAATTGTTCGAACAGTAACTGGTGTCCCGCAGGATTGGCGTGTAAGCCGTCTTCGGCCAGCAGGTCTCCCGGCTCTGTGGATGACCAGAGAGCATAATAGTCGAGCACTGGCACATCGTGAGCCTCGCACACCGATCGCAATACATCGGTGAAAATCCCGGCGTCCTTTCGCAGGTAGAATGACTGCGTTCCCTGGTAAGGGCATGTACGTGTTTCATCGAACGGAAAACCTGTCATCACCAGGACCGGGGCGATTGCTTTCTGCTCTGCAATCAGTGATGTCATCGCGGCCCCGAATTCAGCCGGTGATGCTGCGCACGCACGCGCCACGCCACCATCGCGACGGATGTCATTGAAGCCGGGGTACAATGCAATCAGGTGCGGCCTGCGGATTGACGCCTCCGCACCCACCCGGGACAACAGGGACGCCGTCGACTCGCCGAAAATACCCAGCTCATACACAAAGTGCCTGGGCGAGCGGGATTCATGCCAAAGGCGGAATCGATGAACAAAGCCACCGGCAGCGGTGTCGCCGCGCCCATGGATCGAGCTCGATCCGGCAAATACGATCCGTTTAGGAATCATCGCTCACCTCGATCGGTGTCTGCACCCGGACAAGGAGATGCAACAGCAGGCTACTTGATGAAGTAGCCGACCACACGCCAGTCATCGCCTACTCTCATTAATGTCACGGTTTCCGTTGCCTGTGCTTTGTTCGCATAGCTGGTGGTCAGTGTGAGGACGATATACTCACCGGGAGGCGCTTCCGGCAGTATCGTATGCGCCGTGGCACTTGTGACCTCTCGCGACGTCACGTCGCCGAGTGGCGCCCTGACGGCGTTCAATGCCTCAACCCATTGGGAGCTGGATACTTTCTCCTGAAAGAACGGTGCCGCTTCGTCCCAACTGGCGCTGTAATTGCCGGCATCCACCAGTTCCAGCCATGAAATAGCTTTTCCGGTTTCGATCTCATTGCCAGCATACGAGGCCGTGGAAACCATCAGAAACAGAATTAGAAACAGACTTCTCATCGAAGCTCTCCTTTTTCATGCAACCCCTGGTTACTGTGCATGGATCGACTCGACTTTCATCGGGGTTTGGAATGAAGCTGTCGTCCTGGTTACAGTGAATAGCCGTCGCCGTACCTTGCAGGGTTCGGGCAATGCTACAGCCAGGCAGACAAGCCGACGCAAAAAATACCCAGCAAGCCAAGAAAACTGACCGCGAAAGCCGCGCTGCGAAGCAGTTTCAGGTTTGCGTAGTAAAACAGCATATGGCCAACGCGGCCCGACAGATACGCCACAGTGAGCCCGTTCAGCCATGCGGCGTTCGCTGACGACAATAGAGCAAACGCCGTGAGCAGGGCAAACACAACGGCGCTTTCGTTGCTGTTAGCGATCGCGCGATTGGCACGAAACAGAAAGCTGTCGTGGTCCTGCTCGACGGTGAAGCCCGGCGTGTGTTTGGCCCTGATCCCGGCGATATCGGCGACGGCCAACTGCAGCCAGAACAGGATTCCCGTTAAACCGAGGACAAATACTGTGACACGGTACGGTTCCAAAACGTCCATATGGCATTCTCCCGATGTTGATTGTTCTGAGTCGCCCCCGCAACCGGAGCGTTGAAGGCGCGAGATATGGGCGTCCGGCGACCGCAGGCGGCGAGTTGCATGTCTGTGCTAAGCATCATTTTCCAGTCTGTAAAAGTACGTGGGCTTTCCCTCGATCGTGCGTTCTTCCTGAAGCTTGAAACCAATGCGCTGGCACAGCCTGACAGAGCTAGTATTCTCCACATTCATCGAAGCGATCAGATAGTCATAGCCGAGCCTGCGGAAAGAGTAGTCTACAACTTTCGCTGATGCTTCTGATGCATAGCCGTGCCCGGTATACTGTTTATGGATCGCGTACAATAACTGCGGTTGTGATTCCTCAAAAAAGCGCCAGAGGCCGACATAGCCGATACTCGCATTCTCACCCCTCAGGATTATTTTCCACAGGCCCCAGCCTTCATCGATGAAACACCGTGCAACCGTTTCGAGGATATCCCGAGACAGGGAAACAGGAATGGCTTCACCATCCCACAAATGCTCGCTGATGAACTCGTCGGTATTTGCCGCATGAAAAAACGCCAGGTCCGCAACGGACATCGGTATCAATTTCAGCCTGCTGGTTTGCTGCTCAATCATGGCGCTGCTCACAGGACGTCAGCGATGGCCAGCGATCGCCCGGAGGTAGCCGCGCCGGTTGGTGGATTTCGATGCAACCGGAAATCTCCCTGTGCTTGCAGAGGGTTTCATCTGTTCAAGCCTCCTCGGTGTGGCACGCTACACAGAGTTTGTTGCCGTCGGGGTCTCGAAAGTAGGCGCCATAATAGTGTTCATGGTATTCAGGCCGCAACCCCGGCGCGCCCTCGGGTTCACAGCCGTAACGCAATGCGAGCTCATAGGCGCGACGAACAAGCTCCCGGCTGGGGGCGAGAAACGCAACCATCTGCCCGTTGCCGCTGTGATGTGGCAGCCGGTTGTAGGGCGCCCCTATGATGAATAGCGGGCGCTCCCCGCCAGCGCTGTGCCAGCCGGCCCAGGGACGGGAGTGATCACAAAATCGTTCTTCCAGCCCGAGACAGCGCATCAATGCGCGATAAAACGCAAGTGCTTCCTCGAAATTGGTAACGCCTAGAAATATATGCGAGTACATATCGGTAGCTCTTGGAACCAACAATGAAGTCGGTCGAATGACGGCTCTTCCTGGTCACTGTGCAACGCCATCGTTTTTTAACACGCGCTTGCTGCTGGGTGGATAAGCCGCCAACAGCGCCTGTGGCCGAATTGGCCGCGGGACCAGGTTACCGCCGCAGTTGGGGCAGATACCCCCCAGTGTTTCCTCCGCACAGGCGGCACAAAACGTACATTCAAAAGAGCATATGCGGGCATCGACGGAGTCAGGCGGCAGGTCTTTGTCGCAGCACTCGCAGTTTGGTCTCAATTCGAGCATCTATTGGATCTCCCTCGGTACGTATCCCGCTGCCTGGCCCGGTTCACTGCCACCGCATACCCTCAGATCAATAGTGAACGGCAAGCCACACTGTTTCGGTATTTGGCTTGGTCCATGACACTCTGTGTTTTGTATGAGCCGGAATATTTGTATAGCCACCCTCGACCAGTTTTTCATGCTCGCCCGATTCATAGGAAATTATTGCTTCACCTTTCAGGACAATAACCCATTCATTGTGACTTTCGTCATACCAACCTGATTCTGGCGATTGATGTCCTTTGGAGATGACCCGCTCAATTTTTACATTGTCACTCTGTGTTAGCGTGTCAAAAATCTCTTCTTCTATTCCATCGGGAATTGAATCGAATATATTCATGGATCCCCGCAGTTAGGCTGCAATGCCCTGATAGTGCATGCCCGACAGGGAAAAGCCAAACCATACATAAAGCGAATAGGCCATAACGCAAATATAGAGCGCAGTGATAATCGTGAGCTGACTAAGCGTAAGCGACCCGCCTGCGTTTCCCGGTGATCATACTTCAATTTCGTCACCGCGCCGCATAATGTTGCATTCACACCCCAGCTTCTCCACTTCACGCCTGAACGATTGATCATCTGCCGGTGCAATATTCCTGATCCACAAAAATGGCGCGTTGTAGTGACAGGGAATAACCCGTTTGGGCCGGATGAGTTTCACTGCTTCCAATGCATCGGGGACATCCATTGTCCATGTATTATTGCCCAGTCCGCCAATCGGCAGCATCAGTACATCCGGCTCTAATCCCGCCCAGTCAGTTTGTAAAATTGAATCTCCCAGGTTTACTATCGTTTTGCCGTCCAGCTTGATTTTAAAACCTGTAGAACCAATCCCAACCCGTTCGCCTGGCCCCGGTTGGATTTTCACTCTGAACCCCAGGATCGGGATACTGATAGGGCCGTGTACGCTCCTGACGGCTTCGATCTCCACGTCACCCAAAGTGATGGATTCTCCAGTAGCCAACGGATAGGCATTGTTAAAAGGTACCCAGGACGTCAATCCTCTGCCGCGAGGATCAACCAGTAGTGTTTTACCATCCTCGACTCTTGCCAGATCTTTGCCACAGACAACGGGCGCGTTGCTCGCTTCTGCTACGCGATCAGATTGCCAGTGGTGGTCGGGGTCACCATGGGTAATCAGTATATGCGTGATGCTGTTCCAGTCTGCTCCTGGAATCAGGCTGCTAAAGTTGAAAATCGAGAAATACTGCCCGGGGTCAATGGCGATTTTGTTATTTTGACTCTCTATCAGGAATGAATTGTAGAGAAAGTGCCTGATCTTCATCGCTCACCCGGCTGCCTGGTCTGGTTATCTGACATACAACGCCGCCAGCAGGGTAGATGTAGCGGTACCGGGTGCCGTCACGTCGCCGTTTCTCCCTTTAACCGGTGCTCATGTTCACTTTTGAGCGTCATCCCGATTAAAACGATAGCCGCCACGCAGCCACCCGACAGCAGGACAAAGCCCCCGTCCCAGCCGTAGGCATCCACCGTGAAGCCGATGGCGATGTTAGCGACGACGGCACCGCCAAGATAGCCGAAGAGGCCGGTGAGTCCGGCCGCGGTCCCGGCCGCTTTCTTGGGGACCAGCTCAAGGGCGTGCAGGCCGATCAACATGACCGGGCCGTAGATCAGGAAGCCGATGGCGATGAGCGCGGCCATGTCCACACCGGGGTTGCCGGGTGGGTTGAGCCAGTACACCAGTACCGCAATGAGTACCAGGGCCATAAACAGCATGCCGGCCGGTGCGCGCCGGCCGCGGAACCAGCGGTCGCTGATATAGCCGCAAAGCAGCGTGCCGGGTATGCCTGCCCACTCATACAGGAAGTAGGCCCAGGAACTCTGGTCGACGGTGAAGCCCTTGGCCTCGCTCAGGTAGGTAGGCGCCCAGTCCAGTACGCCATAGCGAATCAGGTAAACAAAAGCATTCGCCACTGCGATGAACCAGAGCAGGCGGTTGTTGAGCACATGTTGCAGGAAGATTTCCCGGGCGTTGAACTCTTGTTCGTGCCTGGCCTCGTAGTCGTGGGGGTAATCATCCCGGTAGGCTTCGATAGCGGGCAGGCCGCAGGACTGCGGTGTGTCACGTATCAACAGGAAAGCAATGAAGGCCACGCCGGTGGCCGCCGCGGCCGGTACGTAGAAAGCGCTGTGCCATTCATTAAACCATCCCATGCCGAGCACGAAGAGGGGGCCGATCAGCCCGCCGCCGACGTTGTGTGCCACGTTCCAGACGGAGACCACCCGTCCACGCTCGTTGCCCGAGTACCAGTGCACCATGGTGCGACCGCAAGCCGGCCAGCCCATGCCCTGTACCCAGCCGTTGAGAAACAGGAGGATAAACATGATGGCCACGCTGCTGGTGGCCCACGCCTGCAAACCGAACAGGAACATGATCCCCGCGGACATAAGCAGCCCCGCGGGCAGGAAGAAGCGTGGGTTACTGCGGTCCGACACGCTGCCCATCAGGAACTTGCTGAGCCCATAAGCGATGGAGATGGCTGACATGGCGATGCCCAGTTCCCCCCGGCTGTAGCCTTCCTCCTCGATCAGGAAGGGCACCGCCAGGGAGAAATTCTTGCGCACGAGGTAGTAGCCGGCATAGCCGATGAAAATGCCGGCAAACACCTGCCAGCGCAGGCGCTTGTATTCTGCATCTACCTCTGCATCGGCCAGCGTGGCCCGGTGGGCCGCAGGCTTGAAAATACCGTACATGGTGCTGGGGTTTCCCTGCGTTTGTTATTCAGTGTGACCGATCCGGCTCTCGAAGTGGCCAAACGTAAAGCACTCGTTCGCGTCACTGGTTCCTCTGCCGCCAGGCTCTGTGGCGCCTCCCACTACATAGACTTTATTGCCGAACCTGCCTGCGCCCTTATGCTAACGCTTACGGCTGAGGCGGCCGTCTGGCCGTCCCGGCCAGCCCGTGCTTGTCATGTGTCTTCACCTCTTAACCATTTGAATGAGTCGGTTACAGGTGGTGGTAGTTCTGATGACGAGAATGCCTCATTAATCTCGTCTTGAAGATCTTGCCCGAATAAATGTCCGCAATCTTCCCAGAATTCTTTGCCGCCAGGAGTAACCAATATGCTCAAAGCGAAATTCCGAAAAGCGACCATTACCGAAGTGGGTAGCATTCCAGCATCGTGAGCGTACATACATTTTTCGTAATGATTAATCCATTGATTGATAACTACCCATGCCTTCGCCTGATCATCTCTGTTTAGTTTTCGATATGACTTAAGCCCGCCACGAACTGCCGACAGGTTTTCGGCGTCAACAGTTGCACGAAAATAGGCGTTACTTTGATCAATTAGCACTCTTTGCTCAACAGTTTTATTTAAATCAACCGACTGCTTGGTTTGTTTAGCGAGATAGAATAGGGTCGCAACAACTATTGCGGCTCCCAGAATTTCTCCTATCGCTCCTATTGCTTCCCAATTCATGCACTATTTCTCACTGTATACATAATGCTTAAAGCAGGGGGCGCCGGTTATGGCGTCCCGGCGCGAAGCGTCCTTGCCGCCTTGACTTGATATGGATGCCTGGGACCTGGAGATTTGCATAAGAATCAATGAGATAGAGGCCGACCCATCTCTGACTCTGGATCCTGAGCTAGTACTTGCACAAGCGAGGCAGCGCCTGCGAGGCAAATGAAACTGGTAAAAATCGGCAAGGAAGCCGCCGCTTACCCCTGTAGATGGAAAAGCGGGATTGAAAGGCGCCCGAAAATTGATTCTGCACAAATTCCCCTTCTCACAGACGTTTTCTCGATCCAATTGTAAATGACGCGGTTGCTCCCGGCCTTGTTTTGTGTACGACTGCAAAGACTATTCATGTATAGACCCACCAGTTAAAGCCTTATGCTGCGGGGCACCATCGATTTCCCTTATGAAAGACGCAGAACAAATTGGTTGTTCCTTTTCCGATTTCCACCAAGTGGAAACTGCTGGCAGGCTTACAAAGCTACCACAATACATTCGATGCTTTTCCCAGACTTCTGCTTTCAGTATGCCAGCCTCATACAGAGAAAACTCGGCTTCAAATCTCTCAACAATGCTTCTGCACACCCACCCCAATTTCGCTTTTTCTTCCTCGCTGAAGTCATCCCACTGTGAATCCAGTTTCCACATTCGATCGATTTCTAAAGCGTTCGGATGCTTTGATAGTTCATAGTTGAACTCAGCCCAACCGGTGTATGTCGTTTGTGTAGCCTCAGCTTTGACAGTTTTGGTATTTGTTCGAATTTGATACGAAAGATATAGAAGCGATACGATTACACCCGCGGCCCCCAGCAACTCGGCTACCGATCCAATTGCATCCCAATTCATGGAGAACCTCTCAGAGACACATAACGCCTAAAGCTGCGGCGGTGAAACCGTCGCTTGGCTGTACTTGTTATGTGACACCAAACATATATTCACTGGGCTTGCTCCACGGAAGCCTTTGCTGCATCTGGATTTCCGTTCTTCATATCTGTGATCTTGTAGACCGCACCTGCCTTGTCGTAAGTAGTCCATTCTCCGACTTGAATACCATCGTGGAAATGCCCAGATCTCATTTTAGTTCCATCTTTTCGAAACCACTCCCAGTAGCCAACAGGAGTGGTTCCTAATACTTTTCCTTTGGCCCAAACCGTTCCGTCTTTGTGATATTGAGTGAATTCTTCCTCTGAGTTTTTATTCATTCTACTTTCTCAGATGAGCGTGAGGTCACATAACGCCGGCAGCAACGGCGAGCCGAACCGCAGGTTTGGCGAGTCCGGCGCCCGAAGGGCGCGAATGGCCTGCCCTTGTTACGCGGCGTCAAGGCTAACCCTTTGGACTCGGTTAAGCTTCACACCCTTCTTCGCTTCGAAGAGATCATAGGCATCTTGCATGGACAGCCAGCTTTCGGGGCTGCGACCTAATGCTTTTGAAAGGCGTAGCGCCATCTCGGGACTAACACCGCTCTGCATTTTTAGTATTCGGTTCAGTGTGGAAGCAGCTACATCTAGCTGCTCTGCCAAATAGCGACAACTAAGCCCAAACGGCTCCATGTAGGTAGCCTGGATAAACTCACCTGGATGTGGGGGGTTATGCATAGCCATTAGTGGTAATCCTCATAATTGACGATATAGACGTTACCATCAACAAATTCAAACGTAACACGCCAGTTACCGCTCACAGATACTGACCAAGTACCTCTTCGATCGCCTTTTAGTTGATGCAACCGGTAGCCTGGGATATCAAGGTCTTCAATGCAGTGGGCAGAATCCAAGGCTGCAAGCTGCATACGTATCTTTGGAGCGTGCTGGGCCTGAATGCCTTGCTTGCTGCCTTTCTCGTAGAACTTTTTGAGTCCTTTATGCTTGAAAGACTTGATCATTAAGCGAATGTAGCGCGTTGCGCAACACTCGTCAAGCCGCGTAACGACAGCCGCACAGGCGAGCCAAGTAGTGGCGAGTCCATCGGCCGAAGGCGGCGGTGTGCCGGCGCTTGTTATATGTACGAAGATAAAGGGCTCTGACTCCTTTTACTCTTATACTAATATGACTCAATAACGCTACCTTCAATATAACCCCCAAACTGGGTTGGACAAACACAGCGGCTATACTCGGGCATATCGTAAGCCATTTCGCAATAAAAGTTACCGACATCACAAAATTTCGCAGCCCTACCATCACTGCCATCGCAATCAGCTGCCATTGACCAGGCCATATCTTTTGCTGGAACCCATATATACAACTGCCCTGTATTACGTTTGGCAAACCAACTGCGTGCATTTCTCATTTCAACTGGTATTGGAAAGTCATAGTTTGCCAAGTCATCTAGCTCTTCTATAAATTCATCATCACAGGCAAGCTTTTCCCTTTTATTATCTCCCGCTTCTTCATAACATAAATCATGCGATCGGCAAGCATCATCCCAGCTGTCTACGGGATCAGGATCACCAACATTTGGGTAACCTTCTCCACACCAACTACCATAAACTGGCGCACAATCTTTTAAGCCGACGGGATACAAGGCTTGCGCGCAACCCGAAGTAAGAAAAGCAAAGATAGCGTACAAAATACAATGGCCTGTGAGTCGATTCTCTACTTTCATAGCGCATCCCTCCTATGTACATTTACACTTATAGCTAAATTCGGTGCACCACTATTGACTTACGGTAAGGCCTATCAGGTGGGTCATGTCAAAGGGGTCCGACCCCTTTTATCTTTTAAGCTTATCCAGAAATTGCTCGATTTCACTCATAAGTACATATAACGCCTCAAGCACCGGCGGCGAAACCGCGCAGCGGTTTTGACGTCCGCGTGGCTTGACTTGTTATGCGATCTAAACGATGCGGACATTTCCAAATCTCGCATTTTTAATATACGGAATTGAATTTAGCCAAGCACCTTGAATATTGTCGCAAGCCTCCTGAAGCGCCAAGAACATCATAAGTAAATTACCACTTGGGTTATCAGTTACGATGTGTGTCCCAGCAATCGGCGCCTGAGGGTTATTTAATGTTAGTGGGGAGTTGTCCAGTTTAACAAAGCCCTTGTTTAACACGATCACCCCATCCAATGCTGTGCCAGGTGTCGTTGTTCTATCTTGCTGGTTCCACGCTGGAAGAGGGATGCCAAAATTTTGATGGCTGTTAGTAATCCATCCGTGGACAGTATTCATTTGCGCTGGACCAGCATAGGCCACAACATAATTAATTAACTTGGGAGGTATCCAGCCAGTGCTAAAGCTACGATTGATATTCGGAGACAAATTTTTTGCGTTACTTGCTGCCCGAACAGACTGATCTATTGCTGCCTGATCCAGGAGTGATTTCACTTCGATTGTAGCGATTACAGATTCAATCAAAAATCCGTTAACACCTCCGCCAAAGTCCAGCTTTGGGTAATTATTCTTGTAAATGACTATATCGTACTGGTTCCTCTGTGCCCTCGGTTGTGAGTTGGCATCAATTATTTCACCGGTTCCAATCGCAACGTTAGCGCTTAAATGTCCTTGCAAAAATTCCTTTATGAAAGCCTCTCTTGGCGTACCCCGATGTAACGTGTGGCCAGAATTGGCGGGAATTTGGGAGATGCTGACGAGATGATTTTCGACTGCATCCATGTGTGATTTAAGCATCTAATCTCCTTCGCGCATAACGCCGCCGGCACCGGCGAGCGAACCGCGCAGCTGTTTGCGAGTCCAGCGCACGAAGTGCGCGAGGGTGCCCGGCCTTGTTATGCGTTCTCAATTTTACTCCATTGATTTAAATATGAATTCAAGAATGACCGCACTTGCTTCGTTCCGTTTACCTTCTCGGTGGTATACAACTGACCGCTGGACACATGGGGCAAAACTTCATCTTTTGCGAGAATATATATCTGCTCAGTAGGTGGCGAAGCTGAAACCACTACAAGTACAAAAAAGTGAAAGTCTTTGTCGACATTAGGGATTGCGTTGTTCGTAGACTGATTACCTAGCTCAGTAGCTTTCACCTGTACTCTAACTATCGTCTTTTTGCCTGTTATTACGGTGATATCGTAGTCTTCCTGATTAGTTCTGATCGCAGGATAGGCTTCCAAGTTTATTTTCAATAGATTGGTTAGAATCAAGTATTCAGCGTATTTACCAAGAAATTTCAATCGGCTTCCTCCTCGCATAACGCCCGCAGCACGGGCAAATTTGTAAGCGCAGCGTCAAATTTGTCCGGCTGTGCCTGCGCTTGTTAGGGCATATACAGGCTGAGTACTACTGCATTTACAAATTGAATAATTGGAAAATAATTAAAACTAAATAAATAATTGCTAAGACCAAGGGCAAACTAGCCAATGTAGTTTTATTGCCAGGCATTAGCTTGAGTATGCGTTTGCTTTGGAAATACTCCTGACTCTGTGAATAAAGAGTAAAACCAAGACTTTGTTCAAGATCTTTAGCGCGATTCATATAACTAGCGTATCTATGTGCTAATCGATATGTGGTTGCTAGCACTACGATACTAAGCCAAAACCCCAATATTTTAAGCGCTAAAGTGTAACAAGGGTTGGGTTCGGTTTGCCCTGCCAGAACAGCTAAAATTGCTGCTTGCGCGGCACCAAAAATAGTAATCCCAGTACGAATTAATGAATCGTGGTTTCTACAGGCTTCTCCAGCCTGTTCGTATTCTTTAATTTGTAATTCTTCTGAAGTCATAGCGTGTAGCCCTAACAGCCAATTCTAGAGACAAAGTCTGATATGGACATTACGGCTTGACCTGGCATTCCGTCACTCCCTTTCCATGTGAATCCATTTATATATCAATCACTTCGAGAAAGCATCCTCCACGACTTCTCCTGCGCTCGCTGATGTTGTCTGTGTGCGCAGGATGAGACATTGTCAGTGTGCCGGTTTGGGACTCTTAAGTTATTCATAATTTTCAACTACTTGCGATTAAGTCGCCCGAGAAAGCGAGACTGATTCTCATGAAAAACGGAACCTACCAGCGTCAACGCCAAGTGGTGCGTGGTATTACTCTGTTGGTGGATGCGAGCCTGTGAAAACCGTAGATAGATCGGCTTTCTTTTTTTTGTACGTTTACGAGATTTCGCGTACTTCCAGGCGCTCAGGAGACGTCCCGCTTGCAACATCTGCGTCGAATGTTCGCAGCAACTTTTCCAGGCGCTGTTCATAGCGCTCGACCGAGGCCTCCTTGACGGGGCCATAGCCTGCGATGTCGGCGGCGGCCCTCGCAATGTCTATCGCCGTGGCGATATTCTCGGGGCGCAGCTTGTCAGTGACGCTTTCAATCAGCTCGCGATAGTCCACGATGAGCTGCCGCTCCCTGCGGCGCTCGCGGGTGAAGCCCATGGGGTCGAAAGCGGTGCCGCGCAGGCGTTTGCCGTGCTGCAGCACTTTGAACACGTGCAGTATCCACGGGCCGAACTCGCGCTTTTTCGGGCGTCCCGCCGCGTCTTTGCCGGGGAGCATGGGCGGGGCGAGGTTCACGCTCAGCTTGAAATCGCCCGAGAACTGTTCGCGTATCCGCTGCAGGAACAGCGGGTCTGCATAAAGCCTCGCCACTTCATACTCGTCCTTGTAGGCCATTAGTCGCGCCAGGGTCAGCGCGACCTCGCGCACGAATTCCTCGCCGCGCGGCAGCTGGCGCCGGGCCACTCGCTGGCGGATCTCTTCAACAAATGCGGTGTAGTTCGCCGCGTAGCGGGCGTCCTGGTAGCCGGTGAGCAGGCGCCGGCGGCTGGCCAGCACCGCCTCGAGCGTGTCCAGCGGGGGCGTGTCGGGGGCGGGGTGCAGCTCCTCGAAGAGCGCCTCGGGGTCGTGCGCGGCCAGGCGTCCCAGCGCGAAGGTGCGCAGGTTGCCGTCCACGAAGCTGCCGTTGAGGCGGATGGCCTGTTGCAGCGCGGCAATGGAAAGCGGCAGCAGCCCTTGCTGCGCCGCGTAACCCAGCAACAGGATGTTGGTGCCGATGCTGTCGCCGGTGAGTTCGGTGGCGAGATAGCCGGCGTGAACGTCGAACGCGCTGCCGCTGTCAATCGCATCCAGCACCGCCTTGCGCAAGCGGGCCGCGCCCAGGTCCAGGTGTTTGTTGGTCTGGAATTCCGCGGTGGGCATCACGTCGCTGTTCAGCACGGCCGTGGTGCTGCCGGGGCGCACCGTGCGCAGCACCGCCGCACCCGAGGCCACTACCATGTCGCAGGCGATCAGCACGTCGGCCATGCCCTCGCCGAGGCGGGCGCTGAATATCGCCCCCGGGTCGCGGCCGATGCGGATATGGCTGGTGACGGAGCCGCCTTTCTGCGCCATGCCGGTCATGTCGAGTATGGAGCTGGCCTTGCCGTCGAGGTGCGCGGCCATGCCCAGCAGCGCGCCGATGGTCAGCACGCCGGTGCCGCCGATACCCGCCACCATGATGTTGTAGGGCTCCTGCTGTAGCGCGGCCGCTGTCGGCTCTGGCAGCCCGGCGAGCAACTGTTCCAGGCGCTCGCTGTGGCCGCCGGCATGCCGGGCAATGCCGGCGCCGGTCACGGTGACAAAGGAGGGACAGAACCCTTTCGCGCAGCTGTAGTCCTTGTTGCAGGTGGACTGGTCGATCCGGCGTTTGCGGCCGAACTCGGTTTCCAGCGGCTGGATGCTGATGCAGTTGGACTGCACCGAACAGTCGCTGCAGCCCTCGCACACCTCGGGGTTGATGAACAGGCGTTTGTCCGGGTCGTCCATCAGGCCGCGCTTGCGCCGGCGGCGTTTTTCCGCGGCGCAGGTCTGCTCGTAGACGATAGCGGTCACGCCGCTGGTTTCGCGCAGTTCGCGCTGCAAGGCATCCAGTTCGTCGCGGTGATGCACGCTGGCGTGCGCCGGCAGGCTGCTGTGCGGGTACTGCTCCGGATGGTCGGACACCAGTCGCACCGGCCGCACCCCCTCGGCCAGCAGCTGCCGGACCATGTCGAGCGGCGTCAGGTGGGACTCCACCGGCTGGCCGCCGGTCATGGCCACCGCGTCGTTGTACAGCACCTTGTAGGTGATATTGGCGCCGGCGGCCACGGCCGCGCGAATCGCGAGCAGTCCGGAGTGGGAGTAGGTGCCGTCGCCCATGTTCTGGAACATGTGCGGCGTGCCGACGAAGTGGCGCACCCCGTTCCAGCCGGAACCCTCGTGGCCCATCGGCAGGAACTGCATGGTGTTGCGGTCCATCACCACGGCCACGAGGCCGTGGCAGCCGATGCCGCCCATGGCCATCGAGCCGTCGGGAATATTGGTGCTGGTATTGTGCGGGCAGCCCGAGCAGAAGTAGGCCGGACGCACCGCGCCGCCACCCACGGCTAGCGCCTTCTCTTCGATCGCGCGAAAGTTCGCATACCGCGCCTCGAGGGCCGGGTCATGGATGCCCAGCTGGTCGAGCAGTGTTTTTATCGCGCGGCGAATGCCGGCGGCGTTCAGTTCTCCCACGGACGGCAGCAGCGCCGCCCCCTGCAGGTCGTGTTTGCCGGCCAGGGCGGGGCGCTGCCCGGCTTCCAGTGCGTACAGGTGCCGCGCGATCTGGTCTTCCATCACCGGGCGCTTTTCCTCCACCACCAGCAGCGCGCTGCTGCCGCGCGCGAAATCGCCGAGCCCGTGTTTGTCCATCGGCCATATCAGGCCGGGCTTGTACAGGCGGATGCCGAGGCGCTGGCAGCTGGACTCGTCGAGGCCCAGGTCGTTCAGCGCCTGGCGCACGTCGAGGTAGGCCTTGCCGGCGCTGACGATGCCCAGCGCGCGGCGCGGTCCGTCGATCATCACGCGGTCGATACCGTTGGCCCGGGCGAACGCGGTGGCGGCGGGCAGCCGATAGTTGACCAGCCATTCCTCCTCCACCAGCGGCGGCAGGTTGGGACGCAGGTTGAGACCCTCCGGCGGCAGGTACACGTCGCCCGGGAGGGCGTAACGGTGATACGCATCGGGCAACTCGATCACGCCGGAAATATCCAGCGTGTCGGTGATGGTCTTCAGCCCGACGTAACAGCCGCTGTAGCGCGACATCGCCCAGCCGAACAGGCCGAACGCTATGATCTCGTCAATCGTCGACGGGTACAGCACCGGAAGGAAGCCGGCGATCAGCGTGTGCTCCGACTGGTGCGCGCTGTCGGAGGACTTGCCGCCGTGGTCGTCGCCGGCGACAACCAGGAAACCGCCGTTGGCGGCGCTGCCCTCGAGGTTGCCCAGCTTGAGCGATTCGCAGGCGCGATCGACGCCGATGCCCTTGCCGTACCACAGCCCGAAGACGCCGTCCACGACGGGCTTGTCGAACCAGTCGGCCTGCTGGGTGCCGCGAATCGCGCTGACCGCCAGTTCCTCGTTCAGGCCGGGCTGGAACACGATCGCGTGCTCCTGCAGCAGGCGCCCGGCGTTCCACAGGGCCGAATCGTACACGCCGAGCGGCGAA
Organism: Gammaproteobacteria bacterium; assembly: GCA_030427485.1. Lineage (GTDB taxonomy): Bacteria > Pseudomonadota > Gammaproteobacteria > Pseudomonadales > Halieaceae > Marimicrobium. The sequence goes on along the minus strand of JAUICG010000039.1, from coordinate 10,536 downwards.
CCCCGGTAGCCGGAAATAAAGCCCGCCGTGTTCAGCCCGGCGGCGCGGTCGCGTCGCGCCTGGTCCAGCGGCAGCCGCACCAGCGCCTGGTTCGCCGATATGAACACGCGGCCGCGCGGCTGCAGGTACTTGTCGTCGAGCGTGGTGACAGACTTCGTCATGGATGCCCGGTCAGCTGTTGACCGGCGGCAGCGCGGACAGCGGGAAATCGCAGTTATCGGCGGTTTGCTGAATCTCTATCAGGTTGCCCTCAGGGTCGCGGCCGTAAATGGTCTTCACGTGCCCGACATCGATGGGCGCGTCCTGGCTGAACGTCATGCCCAGCCCTTTCAGACGCGTGTATTCCTGCTCGATCTCGGTGACGTCGACGCAGAAATGGGTGTAGCCCTTGTCGTAGGGTTGCAGCGGCCCCGTGTGGTCGGGCAGCGGCGCGCTGTACTGGAACAGCTCCATGTAGCAGGTGCCGGCGCGCAGCATGGCCCCGCGTGCGGCCGACCGGGGAACGTCGACGATGCGGTCGATAAACTCGTCGTCGCTCCAGCCGAATGCCTCGCCCACCAGTTCGAAGCCGAAGGCCTCCCGGTAGAAGGCAATCATGCGATCGAGATCGTGCACATGGACGGCGACGTGGTGTATGCCTCTTATCATAGACGAGCCTCCTGAAAATCTTGCGGTAAATCAAAGACTAGAGCAATTTAGCCGCCAGCGACAACTAAAAGCCCGCGGGGTGGCCAAAGCAGGCAAGTCGGTGTGCGGCAACAGTCATTTGGGGCTTGCGGCCCGGGTGGCATACTATTGGGGTTACAGGTCTCACGGGTTAAGGGTTTGACACACAAGGTGTCCGGAGGAAGGTGATGGGAAAGCAGGTCAGTAATGCGGCGCAGGCACTCGCTCCCGGCGAGGCGCGCTGCCCCGACGAGCCGAGCACGCAGGATATCATTGCCCGCGACAAGGTGGCCGCGCCCGCGTGGGTGTGCTCGGAATCGTACCAGTATCTCGGCGACCACGATGTCTCGGTGGACCGCTACATCGACCCCGAATTCGCGAAGAAGGAATTCGAGAACCTGTGGACGCGCACCTGGCAGTTCGCCTGCCGGGAAGAGCACATTCCCGAGGTTGGCGACTATTACGTGTACGATATCGGGCGGCGCTCGTTCATCGTCACGCGGGTCGCGGAGAACGAAATCCGCGCCTACTACAACGCCTGCCTCCACCGCAGCACCAAGCTGCGCGCGTCCGGTACCGACGGCAGCACGCAGGAGTTCAAATGCCCGTTCCACGGCTGGAGCTGGAACCTCGACGGCAGCATCAACGAGATCGTCTGCGACTGGGATTTCCAGCACGTGGAGCGCGACAAGTTCTCGCTGCCCGAGACCCGGGTGGAAACGCTCGGCGGATTCGTGTTCATCAACATGGACATGGACGCACTGCCGCTGGCTGACTACCTCGGTGCGGAGTTCATGGCGCATATCAAGGCCTGGAAGCTGGAGGATCGCTACATTCACAGCCACGTGATGAAGACGCTGCCGGCAAACTGGAAGCTGTCCATGGAGGCGTTCATGGAGGCGTACCACGTCATCAACACCCACCCGCAGGTGGCCGTGTCCAATGCCGACGCCAACTCGCAGTACGATACCTACGGCGAGCACGTCAACCGCTTCATCTCGACGCTGGGCGTACTCAGCCCGCACCTGAAAGGCCAGTACAGCGAGCAGGACGTGCTCGACCAGTTCACGATCGGCGACAGCTCGGTGCTGGGCGGGTCGGAGCGCAAACTGGCCGCGGGCGAAACAGCGCGCCAGCGCATGGCCGATATGATGCGCGAGATGTTCGAGCAGGGCACCAATACGGATCTCAGCGGCGTGTCCGATTCGGAGTTGCTGGACTGCTTCTCGTATACGCTGTTCCCCAACACCTTCCTGTTCGCCGGCATTTCCCTGCCGATGGTCTACCGCTTCCTGCCGCACCCGGAGGATCACCGCAAGACCCTGTTCGAACTGTTCTTCCTGCGCCCCGTGCCGGTCGACGGCAATCGCCCGGAGCCGGCGGAGCCGGTTCGCCTGGCCGACGACCAGTCGTTCACCGAGGCGGAAGGGGTCGACCCGGGGTTCGGCGAGATCATGGACCAGGACACCGAGAACCTGCTGCTGCAGCAACAGGGCTGCGAGGCCACGGCCAAGCCCGGCATCACGCTCGGCAGTTACCAGGAGATTCGCGTGCGCCACTTCGAACAGGCCGTCAGCCGGTATGCCGAAGGCAGGTAAACGGGCGATGGCGATAACACTGGCGGCGGCACGACCGCGGGGCGTCCGGTTTGTCGGCTGAGTTCACGCGCTTCTGCGCGCTTGCAGACGTGCCTCCGGGCTCCCGCAAGGCGCTGAAACTGGATAACACCTGGGTGCTGGTGATCAACGCCAACGACCGCCTGTTCGCGGTGTCGGGACTGTGCTCCCACCAGGCCAAACCCCTGCTCAACGGGCGTGTGCGCAACTGCCGCATCACCTGCCCGGTGCACGGCGCGCGCTTCGACCTCGCCACCGGCGAGGCGCTGGACCTGCCGGCGACGAAACCGATTCCGACTTATGAGGTGCGGGTGGTGGATGACTGGATCGAGGTGAGCCTGGGGACTTAGTGCAGCCTGGTTAAAAGTGGGTTGGTCCGAGGGAGAATGCGGCTGGTAGACTTCAGTGAGACCGTGTGGCGACAGGACGTCGCCACCCGAGCCTCGCCGGCCGCGCCTGCACATGGATGTGCGCTTTTTGGCGCGGCCGGCGCCCCGGTGTCTCACTGAAGTCTACCAGCCGCATTCTACACCCCCGTCTAGCTACTTCTCGACACCGGGGACTCACAGGTCGGATCAATGGTGGTCAACAGTGATGTTTATCTGTATCCTGTCCGCTGCGATTTTTTGAACCTGTTCAGGGACGGTTGATGGATTCAGAGGAAAATATCCGGTCGCTGCGCATGGCGGTGCGCGCCTGGCTGCGGGAAAACGTTCCCGCCGGCTGGCGCGAGGCGATGACGGGCACTGACCAGGCGTCGTTTGTCAGTGCCCAGCGCGACTGGTTTGCGAAGTTGTCCGAGGCGGGCTATGCGACGCCGCACTGGCCCGAGGGCTGGCCTGGCGGCGGCCGCTCGCTGGTCGAGCAGAAGGTGATCTTCGAGGAGGTCGCGCGCGCGGACGCGCCGCGCCTGATACTGTTTTTCGTCGCGCTCTATCACGCGGCCTGTACGCTGCTGGAGTGCGGCACCGCGGAGCAGCGGGAGCGCTATCTCCCGGGCATTCTCGCCGGTGAGATCTGGTGCCAGGGTTTTTCCGAGCCCAATGCGGGCTCTGATCTGGCCTCGCTGAAAACACGCGCCGAGCGACGCGGCGACCACTACGTGATCAACGGCCAGAAAACCTGGTCGACCATGGCGCAGTACGCCGACCGCTGCCTGCTGCTGGCGCGCAGCGACCGGTCGGGCCCGCCGCAGGCCGGCCTGACCTACCTGTTGCTCGACATGAAGTCCAAAGGCGTTTCGGTACGGCCCATTTCGCAGATTACCGGCGACGACGAGTTCGCGGAGATTTTCTTTGATGACGTGGAAGTGCCGGTTACGGATCGCGTCGGGGAGGAGGGCAACGGCTGGGCGGTGGCACAGGCTACCCTGGCCTCCGAACGCGGGCTGACGCTGGTGGAACTCAGCCAGCGCATGCGCTACTCGCTGCCGCTGCTGCGCGACCTCATGCGCGCGCGGCGGTGTGAGGGAGACAGTGCCGCGCGCCGCGATCTCGGCGCGCTGATCGCGCGCGTCGACGCAACCTGCGCGCTGGCTGACCAGTACCTGCTGAAACGCATCTCGGGTACCGAGGTCGCCGGTGACGCGTCGATGGTGAAGCTCCACTACTCGCGCACGCTGCGCGAGTTCGTATCCCTGGGGCGCCGACTCAGCGGCCTGCAGGGGCAGTATGACCCCGGCTTCATGCGCGGCGCCACGCAGGAGACGGGCAACTGGACGCTGGACTTCATGAACTCCTACAACTGGTCCATCGCCGGCGGCAGCGACGAGATCCAGCGCAATATTATCGCCGAGCGCCTGCTGGGGATGGCGCGGGAGCCGAAAAACTGGCAGCTGGAGTCGCCCGCGTGATGACCGATTACCTGGGAGAATTGCGGGATTCCGCCCGCCAGGTCCTTGCCGGTACGGGCACGCCCGCGAGCGAGGACAAGCTCTGGCCGCTGCTGGTCGAACTGGGGTGGTTGCTGGCGCCCGTGCCGGAACACCTCGGCGGCCTCGGTCTGGGCATCGAGGGCGCCTGCAGCCTGCACACCGAGCTGGGCGGCGGGCTGTCGCAGGCGGCTTATCTGCCCGCCACGTTGTGCCTGGATGCCGTCTGCCACAGCGACCTGCCGGAGCCGGAACGGGCTGCCTGGGTGGAGCGCCTGTGCAGCGGAGAACTCGGCACCGCGCCACTGACTGACCCCGCGCTCACGCTCGCAAGCGGGGCGGGCGCGCTGTCCGGCCTCGCCGCCACCGTGCAGTCGGCGGACCGGGCGAGCCATGTGCTGCTGTGGACTGCGGACCACGACTGCCTGCTGCTGCTGGCGCTGGATCAACCCGGCGTGCAAATTACGTCGCGCGCCACCTGGGATGTCACCCGGCGCCTGTTTGACCTGCGCGTCGATAACGCGGCGCTGGCCGAGCAGCTGGTACTCGCGCGCGGCGACGCGGCGCGCGCGGCGGTGCGCCGATTGCACACGCTGCGGGACCTGTCGCTGGCCGCGGATGCCATCGGCGGCGCCGCGGCACTGCTGGCGCTGACGCTCGAGCACCTGGCGACGCGCCGGCAGTTCGGGCGGCCGCTGGCGCTGTTCCAGGCCCTGAAACACCGCTGCGCCGATCTCAAGACACGGCTGGCCGGGGCCGAGGCGCTGCTGCAGGACAGCCTTGCCGCGATAAGCACGGAAGCCGGCGACGCGGGTGCGCTGCACACTGCGCACAAGGCAAAGTACCTCGCCTGCGCCACGTTCCTGAACGTGGCGGAGGAGTCCCTGCAACTGCACGGCGGCATCGGCATGGCCGACGAACACCCCTGCCATCTGTTCCTCAAGCGCGCGATGCTCAACGAGCACCTCGGCAGCGCGGAGCAGGGCTACGAAATTGCCATTGCAGACCACTTTCTGGGCACCGCCTGATCCCCCGGGACGGCGTGCGTGGATTGTCGATGGAATCGCATAAACGGAGGAGAAGGTTAACCGCGTATGCACTATTCTCCGCTCACTCCCCTGGCCCTCAAACGGCTGTAGTGGTGGTGCGCGGACGGTTGACCCGGCGCCTCGAACGTTCATACCCAACAAGTGAGTGATTATGTTTTCAGGAATTCTGATCAGTAAAGACGAGTCCGGCCAGTCGGTCGAGCTTACCGACATTGACGAAGCGCAGCTGCCCGAGGGGGACGTGACGGTCGACGTCGAGTACTCGACGCTCAATTACAAGGACGGGCTCGCCATTACCGGCAGCTCCCCGGTGGTGCGCAAATTCCCGATGGTACCCGGTATCGACCTGGCCGGTGTGGTCAGTGCCAGCAGCCACGCCGACTGGAAGGCGGGTGACGCCGTGGTCCTCAACGGTTGGGGCGTGGGCGAAACGCACTGGGGCGGGCTGGCGCAGAAAGCGCGTCTGAACGGCGACTGGCTGGTGCCGCTGCCCGCCGCATTCAACAGTCGCCAGGCGATGGCCATCGGTACCGCGGGCTATACCGCCAGCCTCTGTGTGGAGGCGCTGCTCAAGCACGGTGTCGCGCCCGACCAGGGTGAAATACTGGTCACCGGGGCCACCGGTGGCGTCGGCAGCGTGGCTGTCGCGCTGCTGACCAAAGCGGGTTTCCAGGTGGTGGCCGCCACCGGCAAGGCCGCCGAGGCAGACTATCTCAAGGGGCTTGGCGCGACCGACATTATCGACCGCGCGGAGCTGGCCGCCGCCGGCAAGCCGATGCAGAAGGAGCGCTGGGCCGGCGTGGTCGACTCTGTCGGCAGCCACACCCTGGCGAACGCCTGTGCGCAGACGCGCTATCGCGGCGTGGTCGCCGCCTGCGGCCTGGCGCAGGGCATGGACTTTCCTGGGTCCGTTGCGCCTTTCATCCTGCGCGGGGTGTCCCTGCTCGGCATCGACAGCGTGATGGCGCCCCGTGAGCCCCGGTTGGCCGCTTGGCATCGCCTGGCCAGCGACCTGGACGTCGCCAAGCTGGATGTAATCGCCACCGAGATCGGGCTCGCCGGGGCCATTCCGGCCGCCGCCGAACTGCTGGAAGGCAAGGTGCGCGGGCGTATAGTGGTGAATGTCAACGGCTAGGGATGGACACCGTCCTGGCCGTGCTGGCGCCGCTGCGCGAATAAAAAATGTAACCGACAACAGAGTGAGTATTTCCCATGCCAGCAAAAGCAAAATCAAAAGCAAAAGCCAAAACCCCGGCGGGCGCAAAAGCGAAAGCCAAAGCCCAAGCGAAACCCGCGGCGAAGCAGGGCGCGGCAGAGCTGGACCTGAGCGATGTCGACAAGTGGGTCGGCAAGCCGGTCATCTTTGCCGAGATGTGGGATCCCTGCAACGCCACCGATATCCGCCGCTGGGTGCAGGCGATGGACTACCCCAACCCGATTCACTGGCAGGAAGAGTTCGCCCGTGAGTCCCGGTTTGGCGGTATCGTCGCGCCGCAGTCCTTCACCGTGGCGATGGACTACGGCCACGGCTGTCACCCCGCCTGTGTCGGGAATATCCCGGGCTCGCACCTGATCTTCGGCGGCGAGGAGTGGTGGTTCTACGGCACGCCCATCCGCCCCGGCGACAAACTGGTACAGCGGCGCCGGTTCGACGGCTACAAGGTGGCCGATACACAGTTTGCCGGCCCCACCGTGTTCACGCGCGGCGATACCGTGCACCGCAACCAGAACGGCTCGCTGGTCGCCAAGGAGCGCTCCACGGCGATCCGCTACCTCGTCGAGGAGGCACGCAAACGCGGTATGTACGACAAGGAGAGCCGCGCACCCAAAAAGTGGACGACGGCGGAACTGGATGAAATCCTGCGCGTGCGCATGGAGTGGATCCTGTCCAACCGCGAGGGCAGGTCGCCGCACTACGAGGCGGTGAAAGTGGGAGACAAATTGCCGCGGCGCGTGATCGGCCCGCACTCCGTGGTGACCTTCGCGCTGGAGTGCCGCGCCCACCGCCAGAATATCTGGGGAACCTGGCGCTGGAACGCGCCGGAGGGGGTGTACGATCCGGCCAAAGAGGACGCCGGCTTCGACGCGAACATGACCTACGACCACGAGGCCGGCCTGATTGACCCGCGGCACAAGGACGGGCTCTACTACGGCCCTTCCAGCGGCCATATCAACGCCGACAAGGCGGAGAAAGTCGGCATGGGGGGCGCCTATGGCTACGGCGCCTCGATGAGCGCGTGGTTCCACGACTACGTCGCTTACTGGGCGGGCCACGACGGCTACCTGTGGCATACGAAATCGCAGTTTCGCAGCCCGGCCTTTGAAGGGGACGTGACCTACGTGGACGGCGAGGTCATCGAGAAGATCGATCAGTCACCCTACGGCATGCCGTTGGTGGTGGTGAAGGTGCAGCAGTCCACGCAGACCGGCGAAGTGATTCTCAGCGCCACCGCCGAAGTCGAACTGCCGTTCTGAATGATGGCTGACAAACGCGCAGTGATCGACGATCCGTCGCTGTCCCTGGTCCGCGGTATACCGCTGGACGAGGAAGAGGGGATCGGCGCACTCACGATCGCCGGCTACCTGCGCGAGGTCTGCCAGCGTTACGCGGACTGCGAGGCCGTGGTGTTCCGTCACGGCGACACGGTGGAGCGCTGGAGCTATCAAGATCTCTGGGAGCAATCCCGGCGGGTGGCGCGCGCGTTGATCGCCTCCGGGGTGGGCAGGGATTCGCGGGTCGGCATCCTGATGACCAACCGCCCGGAGTATCTGTCCGCATTGTTTGGCACGGCGCTGGCCGGCGGCGTCGCCGTCGCCCTCAGCACCTTTTCCACGAAAGCGGAATTGCAGTACCTGCTCAGTACCTCTGCGGTCTCGACCCTGCTGTTTGAAGACCGGGTGCTGAAAAAGGACTTCGCCGCGATGCTGCTCGAGTTGGAGCCCGCTATTCAAACCAGCGCGCCGGGTGAACTCTCGTCGTCGAACCTGCCGTTCCTGCGCCGCCTGGTCCGTCTGGAGGGGGTAACGGCGGAACAGGAGGGCGACCCGGCAGTCTACGCGAGCGCGGCGTTCGAGCACTGGCACGCGTTCCTGCAATCGGCCGACAGCGTAGCGGTCGACGTGGTGAACGCCAGGGCGGCCGCGGTGAGCCCGGCGGACGCCGGCGGCCTGTTTTTTTCATCGGGGACCACCAGCCTGCCCAAGGGCATTCTCCATTCACAGCGCGCCTTCGCCATCCAGTGGTGGCGCTGGCCGCGGGTGATGGCGGTGAAGGAACCGGCGCGGGCGTGGACGGGAAACGGCTTTTTCTGGTCCGGCAATGTCTCGATGATCGTAGGTGTCGCGTTCTCCACCGGCGGCGCGGTGATTCTGCAGCCGCTGTTCGAGGCGGCCTCGACCGTCGAACTGATACAGGCGGAGCGCATCACGTTCATGAGCGGCAGGCCGCACCAGTGGGCGCGCTTGCAGCAGGTGCCCGGCTACCTGGAGGCCGACCTGAGCAGTCTGCGCTACGTGACGCGCGGCGAACTGATCGTGGAGCATCCCACCGTGGACACGGACTGGATGCTGCCGATGTCCTTTGGTACCACGGAAACCATGACCATCAATACGTCCTTCGATGCCGACACCTCGCCCGAGGAATACGCCGGCAGCGCCGGTGTGCCGCTGCCGGGTAACCTGCTCAAGATCGTCGACCCGCAGACGCTGGTGCCGGTTGCCGTCGGCGAGCGCGGCGAGATCTGCATCAAGGGTCCCACCCTGATGACAGGCTACATCGGCAAGACGATTGAGGAGACCTTCGACGACGAGGGCTACTTCTGTACCGGAGATGGCGGCTACGTGGATCACAGCGGTCGCCTGTTCTGGGAGGGACGCCTCAACGACATCATCAAGACCGGCGGCGCGAACGTCTCGCCGCAGGAGGTGGATGACCTTATCGCCACCTATCCCGGGGTGAAACGCACGCAGACGGTACCGGTTCCGCACGACACGCTGAGTGAAATCGTCGTGTCCTGTATTGTACCCGTCGACGGCACGGTGCTCGATGAGAAGGCGATCGTCGCGTTCCTCAGGGAGCAACTGGCCAGCTACAAGGTGCCGCGCAGCATCCTGTTTTTCAGCGAGGAGGACTTCGCGCTGACCGGCAACGAAAAGGCCAAGACGGCCGAAATCCGGGCGCAGGCCTGCAAGCGGCTCGGCGTCGATGTTTAACCGCGTTGCAATGATTGCATAAAACTGACGACAAGCTCTCGAGAGGAAACAGCGATGAAAGACTATAAAGACCTGATTGAAGAGGCGAAGCAGTTTATCCGCTACGACAAGGACACGGTGAACAAGATCGCCTACCTGACCTTTGACCGCCCCGAGGCGCAGAACGCCACCACCGCGGGCATGCGGCAGCTGTACGGCGACCTGATACACCGCGCGAACACCGACGACGACGTGAAAGTGCTGGTGATACGCGGTGAGGGCGAACATTTTGGCTCGGGCGGCGACCTGCCGGAACAGGCCGACATGCTGTCCGAGAGCGACGAGGACGTGGACCTGCGCTGGGAGATCGGCATCGATGACCCGGACGTGAAGTACCCGCCGAAGAAGTCCTACCGTTTTCTGCACACGCTGACCGACCACTACTCCAAGACGCGGGCCGGCTGCCGGTCGCTGCAGGATTTCAAGAAGATCAGCATCGTCGAGGCCAAGGGCTACTGCTACGGCTGGCATTTCTACCAGGCCGGCGACGCCGACCTCGTGGTGTCGTCGGACGAGGCGCTGTTCGGGCATCCGGCGTTTCGCTACGTGGGCTGGGGCCCCCGGATGTGGACCTGGATCGAGATGATGGGCCTGCGCAAGTTCGAGGAGATGCTGTTCACCGGCCGTCCCTTCACTGCCGCGGAAATGCAGGAATGCAACTTTATCAACAGTGTGGTGCCGCTGGCAGACCTTGCCAGCGAGACGGAGAAGTATGCAATGGCCTGCGCGCGCACCCGCCCTGTCGACACGGTAACCGCGCAGAAAACCTATATCGAAATGTACAAGCAGTATCGCGGGGAATATCTCGGCAGCATGCTGACGGGTTGGCTGGAGGGCCTGTTGCCGCTGATGAAGAACGACCGCGTTGCCGACGTGCAGCTGGGTGACAATGTGTTCAATGAGGGGCTGAACAATATCGTCAAGAACAACGATATGAACTACCCGCCGGAGTGGCGGTTGAGCCGTTCCGGCAGGAAGAAGCCCTGAGCGAGCGTCCGCGCGTGTGGCGGCTGGACGGCAGGACGGCGCTGGTTACCGGCGCCTCGTCCGGCCTGGGCGCCGGCTTTGCCCGCCTGCTGGCGTC
>JAUICG010000038.1 GCA_030427485.1 Gammaproteobacteria bacterium | reverse complement strand
CCGGCACGCCTGATGCGGTATGCCCGCCCGTGGCCAGTTCGGGGCAGAAGCGGTGGAACACGCGCGGTGGCAACAGCCGCTCGGTCACGCGGACAAATTCCGTGACGCAGCGATCCACGCCGCCCAGGGAGGTGAGCAACTCGCGCATGGTGTGGTCGATTACGCCCTCCATCGGGGCGAGCATCAGGCGCATCGGGATGTCCGGTCGTTGTGTGTGCGGGCGCATTATACTTTTGAATGCCTGCTTGATGTAGCGGGAGATTTATTGCAGGGTATGGCCACGAACTAAGCCCATTGATTGGACTTCACCGCTTGGAGAGCTGTGAGGTTCCGCAAGTGGCAGGGGCTCTCTTGTGGTTATAGGGCGCGCTTTGAGTTTTCCCGTGTTTTCGGAGGCTGTCTGCTGGTCCGGCATACCGGAGCACTGTCCGAGTCCCAATTTTTTCGCGCAGCGAAAAAATGGTCGAGTTGCGCAGCAGCCGAAAACACGGGAAAACTCACGCCCGTTCCACAAGAGAGCCCCTGCCACTTGCGGAACCGGCGAGCTGGCACACAACCCAGGAGATCAGAATACTTGAAAGAATTCGCCATAACCATCAGCCCACGCCTCTACGAAACCGACGCACTGGGCCACATCAACAACGCCACCATCGCCGCCTGGTTCGAGGTCATCCGCATGCGCTTTCTCGAGTCGCTGGCGGATGGCATCGAGGGCAGCGTGAGGAGCTGGATACTGGCCTCGGTGCAGATCGATTTTCTGGGTGAGACCTTCTACGGCAGTGATGTCACCGGCAAGGTTGTTGAGGCCAGCATAGGCAACAGTTCATTCACCGTGCACTGTGAGATGTGGCAGGGCGGGCGGCAGACGGTACGTGGCAAGGCTGTGCTGGTGCACCTCGGCCTCGAGAGCAAGTCTCCCGCCCGTATTCCCGACGTGTTGCGCGAACGGCTTGCGGCCCTTTAACCTGCATCGCTGTGCGGTTTCCGCAGCAGGTAACTGGTGAGCGATACCGGTTAGTGCTGCCCGCGCCTGAGCAGGCGAAAGAACGCGTACGAGGGGTCCGCGGGGCCGGGTTTGCCGATATAGGAACCCTCTATCATGGGGTGGTCCAGGCATACCGTCGAGGGGCTGTTGCAGTTGGCCCAGTCCGCGACGACTGCGCGGTGGCTGAATTTCCACTTGCCCGCGCGCTTTTCATACTTGTCGAAATAGCGTCCACCGATTAGCAGGTCGACCGGTCCGTCGTCGGTACGCACCTGGTGAAACGCCAGCACATAGACCTCGCCCTCCGCATAGTCGCCGTCCAGCGCGATGTTCACGGTGGTGACGTTGTGGTGCAGTATCTGCATCGGTTCCTGTATGGCTGGCAACTGGTCGATAAACGCCATGGCCAGGCCCTTGAAAAAAGCACCGTGATCATCGATGGCATCCTCGTGGTACAGCGTGCGCATCTTGTCGTGATCGTGACGGTCCGCGGCATTGCAATACGCGTGGACCAGTTCTGTAATCTCCTGCTTGTCCAGCATTGCCGCTATGCGTGTATCCATCAGTGTTTCCCCAGTGCGCGTTGGTAGGCGGCCACCGTCGCCGCCAGCCCCATGCGGATAGCGTCCACCGTGAGGTGGTGGCCGATGGAGACCTCCAGCAATCCCGTGAGCGTGGCGAAACGCGGCAGGTTTTGCAGGTCGAGGTCGTGGCCCGCATTGATCCCCAGCCCTTCGTCCGTAGCGATTTCCGCCGCATCCGCGAACTGCTGGAATGCGGCTTCCACACCCGTTCCCAACTTGCATGCGCGGGCGTAGGACTCGGTGTACAGTTCGATGCGATCAGTGCCCGTCTGCGCCGCCAGGCGGATCTGCTCCGGGTCGGGGTCCATGAACAGGCTGGTGCGGATTCCCAGCGCCTGCAATTCCTGCACCAGCGGCGCCACGCGGTCGCCGTCGCGCCTGAGATCAAAGCCGTGATCGGACGTCAGTTGTCCGTCGCTGTCAGGCACCAGGGTGCATTGCGCGGGACGAATCTCCCGCACCAGTTCCATGAACCCCGGGTAGTCCTCCACGCCGGCGCGTTCGCTTTTCCGCGGCCCGGTCATCGGGTTGCCCTCGATATTGAATTCAACCTGCAGCATCGCGGCGAGGTCAAAACAGTCCCGCGCGCGGATATGCCGCTGGTCCGGGCGCGGATGAACCGTGATACCGTCGGCGCCGGCGTCGATGCACATCTGCGCGTGCAAGGGGATATCCGGATTGGTGGTATCGCGGGAATTGCGGATCAGAGCGATCTTATTGAGGTTGACGCTGAGCGCGATCATCTCGGCTACTGGCGCACAATATCTTCGATGAGAATGGCCTGTACCGGTACGTTCTGCATGCCTCCCGCATTGCCGGTAGGCGCGGTGGCAATGAAGTCCACGATATCCATACCCTGCAACACCTCGCCGAATACGGTGTAGCCGTCCTGCCCGGGCGCCCAGTCCAGGCGCAGGTTGGAGCGCTGGTTGATGAAAAACTGCGCGGTGGCGGAATCCGGGTCACTGGTGCGGGCCATCGCAATCGTGCCCCGCGTATTGTGCAGGCGATTTTTCGATTCATTGACGATGGGATCAGCCGTTTTCTTTTCGACCATGTCTGCTGTGAAACCGCCGCCCTGGATCATGAAGTTGGGAATCACGCGATGAAAGATGGTGCCTTTGTAAAAGCCGCTGTCCACATAGCTGAGAAAATTGGCCACCGTGACGGGCGCCTTGTCTGCAAACAATTGCAGCGTGATATCGCCCTCACTGGTCTTGATGAGCACCCGCGGATTATCTGCCGCCTGTCCATCCGCAATGGCGAATGCGGGGAGCAGCAGCGACAGGCACAGCAATAGAATACGCATGTTTTTCTCCCTGTTACGCCCAGCTTGAAGTTTTACGTCGTTTCGGCACGAGCCGCGGAGCCGCCAGTGCGATGACGACACCCAGCAGGACCGCCAGCGCACCGTTCATAAAGTCCTCGCTTTCGACCTTGTCGTGCAGGCGGAGGTTTTCCGCCTGCAGCATTTCCACCTCGGAGCGCAGATTTTCGGTCATTTCCACCAAACGGCGATTGTCGATATCCAACTGCTCGGCCTGGCCGGACACCCGTTTCAGCCGGTAGAGTTCCTGGGCGACCGCATTGAACTGTTCATCGCGAATCCTGATCTGGTCCGCGAGCTCCGCCGCGGCGTCAGTTGCAGCGGGGTCCATGTCGGCCGGTTCCGCCCCGGCTTCTTCGGCCGAATCATCAGGCGTCACCACAGCGGCGGGTGGCTGGTCTGGCGCGGCCAGCTCCAGCACCAGTTTCTCCGTGGGAATCCAGCCGGTATCGCCGGCTTCCGTGGTGATGTCCGCCCACAGGCCGTCATCGGAGGTGCGCGCGACAATGACGGACACACCCGGCGTGATTCCGCGGTGCACGACAGGATAATCGTCGCCGGCTCCGCCTCGCAGCGCGATAGTCTGGTCGCCGCTGACGAAGCGAATATCCTGTGCCGGGGCGGCATTGGAAAATAACAAGAACAACATCAGGAAGGGCAGGGAAAATCGCAAGGTTTGTTCCTCTACAGACGATGGTTGATTGTGTTTAATGTAACCTGTGAAGCGGCGAAGTTGAAGTTCAGGGCAAGACCCGTTTGTACGGTTTTACAGTGATCTTGCTGAATACGCCGGCATCCACGTAGGGATCCGCGTCCGCCCACGCCGTAGCGGCTTCCAGGCTCTCGAATTCTGCGATGATAAGGCTGCCGGTAAAGCCAGCATCGCCGGGATCTTCGGCGTCTATAGCCGGGTGCGGACCGGCGACCAGCAGCTTACCGGCATCCGCGAGTGCCTGCAGGCGCGCCAGATGGGCGGGCCGTGCGCTCTTTCGCAGCGGCGTACTGTTTACCACATCTTCGCAGAGTATCGCGTAGTACATGCAGAATTGGTCTCCGTATTGTGCCGTCGGGCCTTACAGTTGCTGTTCTTCAGCGGCATCCTCTTTCAGATGCGGGCTGATCAGCACGGCGGTGAGGATAGTGAGCACCAAGGTGAAGCCGATCGCTGAGTACAGTTTGTAGCTGACCCATGTCGCCTCGCTGAAACCGTAGGCCACCACGAGGTTGAGGCCGCCGACGATAAAGAAATTGGCGGTCCACAGCAGGTTGAGCCGGGTCCAGACCGCTCTGGGCAGATGGATCTGGCTGCCCAGCGTACGCTGCATCAGGTTCTTGTCGCCGATAAACTGGGAAAGACCAAAAGCAAGCGCCAGCGCCCAGTTGAAAATGGTCGGCTTCCACTGGATGAACATCTGGTTGTGGAAAAACAGCGTCGCCCCTCCAAAAACGAGCACTGCAGAGGCCAGCCACATCAGGCGTTTTTCAAATCGGCGCGTCAGCGCGTAGGTGAAAATCACCTGCAGCACGGTGGCGATCATCAGTACCGCCGTGGCGGAGTAGATACCGTCGAAGTGGTAGGTCCAGCCGGCCACGGACATATTCTGGCCGTCGAGCTGGTAGACGATAAAAAACAGTGCGATGGGAATGAATTCAGCGATTTGCTTCATGGATTGTATCGTGCTCCGGCTGGTACCATAGGAGGATGAGTATTCAAGTCGATCCAATGTGCGGTGGCCTTATCCGGCCCGTACTACAGTGTACAGATTGTGCTGATTGATTTTCACACCCACACCAGTGCGTCCGACGGCGCCCTCGATCCCTGCGAGTTGGTGGCGCGGGCACAGGCCAGCAATATCGCGCAGCTGGCGATTACAGACCACGATACTATGGTCGGCTACGAGGCAGCGGAAGCTTATCACAGGCAGCGCCCGGGCGGTATGCAACTGATACCGGGAATAGAGTTGTCCTGCCGTTGGTCGGCTACGACGATCCACGTGCTTGGCCTGGGTATCGACCGCCGGCACCCGGCTATGTGCCATGCGTTGGAGGTCATGTCCGCAGCGCGCGCGGAACGAGCAGTAAAAATCGCCGGGCGGCTTGCCGCCAGGGGCTTCGATGGCGCCCTGGAGGGGGC
Organism: Gammaproteobacteria bacterium; assembly: GCA_030427485.1. GTDB lineage: Bacteria > Pseudomonadota > Gammaproteobacteria > Pseudomonadales > Halieaceae > Marimicrobium. The sequence goes on along the minus strand of JAUICG010000038.1, from coordinate 38,565 downwards.
ATTGGCGCAGGCGGGCGACAGCCAGATAGGGCGGCCTCATTTCGCCGCATGGATGGTCGAGCAGGGGCATGTGGACGACCTGAACCAGGCGTTTGACCGGTATCTGGGGCAGGGCAAGACAGGTGATGTCAAGGCTTTCTGGCCGGAGCTGGCCGAAGTAGTCGGCTGGATCGTAGCTTCCGGGGGCGTGGCGGCGATCGCACATCCGTTGAAATACGGCTTTACCGGCATGAAATTGCGTCGGCTTATCGAATGTTTTGTCGCCGCCGGCGGCAGCGGTATTGAGCTGGTCAGCGGCAGGCAGACCCGCGACCAGGTCGAGCATCTCGCTCGTCTGGCCCGCGACTACGACCTTGAGGTCTCGCTGGGCAGTGATTTTCACAGCGATGCACCCTACGGCGCTGATCTGGGTGTGGAATCATCCACGGCCCGCGGCGGGCTGCGCGGTGTTTGGGAGCGCTGGCCATCCGCCGGCCAGGGTGCCTGATGTTGCCGCCAGTCGAGAGGGAATGATAAAGAGATGACACCGTGAGCCAGTTTTTCCAGATTCACCCGGACAATCCACAGGTGCGCCTGATTCGCCAGGCCGTGGATATCATCAAGAGTGGTGGGGTGGTCGTTTACCCCACGGATTCCGCCTATGCGCTGGGCTGCCACATCGGTGACAAGAACGCGCTGGACCGCATTCGTCGCATCCGCAAACTCGATGACAGGCACAACTTCACGCTGGTATGCCGCGACCTGTCGGAGATTGCCACCTATGCCAAGGTAAGCAACAGCGTGTACCGAATGCTGCGCCATACCACGCCCGGCCCGTATACCTTCCTATTGCCCGCCACCTCGGAAGTACCGCGTCGCCTGATGCATCCCAAGCGTAAAACGGTCGGCTTGCGCGTGCCGGAGAACGCGATCGCCGCTGCCCTGCTGGCCGACCTCGGCGAGCCGTTGATGAGCGTGACGCTCATCATGCCCGGTGACGAATTTCCACTGATGGATCCCTACGATATCCGCGAGACGCTGGAACATGACGTAGACCTGGTGATCGATGGCGGCTACTGCGGACTTGAACCGACCACGGTGGTAGACCTGGCGAACGAGACGCCGCTGGTGATGCGTGTGGGAAAAGGAGACACCGCGCCGTTTGAAAGCTGATTTTTTGCCCGAGACTGTGATGGATGCCCGCTTTTATGGCCGAGTGGGTTCATGTGATCTACTATCATTGAAGAATCCGTACCAATCGGCAGAAGGACAGCTTGATCATGCTAAGAACTCTGGAAGTCCAGCCCACTGAATTCTACGACTGCAATATAAAGTTATCAGCGACGCGCCTCGACGCCACGCAGCTCAAGGCGTTCGCAGATGCGCAGATGCCGGCGACAGGTATCGGTGAGGTGCCGTGGAGTACGCCCTTGTCATCCGACCAGCTCTGTGAACTTGCGGCGAGCGGCAGGGCGGAGTTCGTCACCGCCCACATGATGCTTGCCGCAGATGCCGAACCGCCCCTGATTGGCACCGGCGTCCTGATTCGAAGCCCCGACAAGTACCCCAATCCCCGCATGGTGATCGTCGTCGACAGCGAGTCCCGCTCCCTGGGCCTCGGCAGCCGAATCGCCAACGAACTCATCAAACTGCTGGCCGCGGGCGAAACGGTGGAAGCCGAAGTCCAACTGGAACACCCCAATCAACACAAGACTGAAAGATTTTTTGAGCGACTGGGTTTTTCCTGCGTCGAGCAACACTACCGAACGGGATTCGTTCCCGAGTATGAAAACGATGCGCTGATCGGTAGCGTGGAGCGGCATTTCGCGCTGTACGCGTTTACCAATACCGCAGACGATTAGGCTTGCGGTAATCCGGTCGCGTCAGCCTGCAACTCGATGCGGTTGCGCCCCGCCTCTTTGGCGCGATACATCGCCGCGTCGGCGCGCTGCAGCATATCCTCGATTCCGCGATCATCGGGCAGCAATTCGCTGATCCCCAGGCTCACCGTGATTTCCCTGCCCTCCAGCGCATCTTTCATTTGCGCCAGCCGCAGGCGCTCGGCGATCTTGCTCGCTTCGTTGATGGGCGTCTCCACCAGCAGGATCGCGAACTCCTCACCACCGAGGCGGACCACGAGGTCCGAGGTGCGGGATTCGCTCTGGCAGTGTTCCGCGAGCCTGCGCAATACGCGATCACCGAAGGCGTGTCCCCAGGTATCGTTCACCTGTTTGAAGTGGTCGACGTCCAGCAGCACCAGCGACAGCGGGTGGCCGTAACGGCGGGCGCGGTCGTACTCCATCTCGCCCTGTATGCTGAACAGGCGGCGGTTCGCCAGACCGGTCAGGAAGTCCGTGTAGGCGTAGACCCGTTCAACGGACAGGCGATGGGCGATGGACCCGGTGAAGCAGGCGAAGGCCACCGCACAGCCGACTGCTGGCAGGTGCAGCAGCAGGTCGCTGTTGGGCAGGTAACCTGAAACCCGCAGCGTGCCCAGCATGGAGCCGAGGTGCGCGATGGTCCAGCCGAGCGCGAATACCGCTGCGTGCGGCCGGCGCCGGTACCACAGGTAGAAAGCGAAGCTGATGGTGAAGAGGGGGCCGATGCCCGTGACCAGGGCCAGGATTGTCGCCAGCAGGCTGGCAGGCAATACCGGGGAGGCGATCACTGCGAACGCCAGCCACTGCAGCACGCCTACCAGGCGATCTGCCCGCCTGTTGTGGGCGGCCAGTAGCAGGTAGCGGCGGTAGAACATCGCACCAAAGCCAAATAACAGTCCGATGCTGGCCAGGTGCAGGCTATTGATATAGCCCACCAGCGCATTGGGCAGCCACAGGCCGGGAAATCCGTTCAGGAACGCCAGGTAGAGGCCGTAGGAGGTCAGGTAGGCGGCCAGTAACAGGGCGTTGGGTTCCCGCGCCAGTTGCGCTGCGAAAACCAGGTACAGCACAGTAACGGCGACGCCCCCGAACAACAGGCCATAGAACAGGCCGACCAGTTGTTCGTGCCGCTGGAATTGCGCCGGCGGCCACAGCGAAAGTTCCAGGTTCAGGTTTGATGCTGTCGCCACGCGCAGGTACACCACCTGCGAGGAGGCCGCGGGAAGCTCCAGTTCAAACGCGGCAACGCGGCTGCGCCAACTGCCGCTGGGCAATGCCGTCGAGTCGCCCGCCACCTGCACATCGCCGGGGCCGGGCCCGGTAAAAAGGCGCACATCGTCGGTGGGCGCATAGTCATGGCTGAGCACCAGGCCGCGCGCAGTTGGGCCGGGATTGAGGACCGTCAGGCGAGCCCAGTACACCGAGGCGGTAACCCCGCGGTTCAACGGCTTGGATTGGGTCGCGTCGAATTGCCCTTGTCGCCAGGCGGAAACGACTTGCTCGTAGCTAAGCGTTCCCGACGCGTCCTCCAGCAGCGCGAGTTGAGCGGGGTTCACCCGAACCCGTTGATCGAGGACCGTCACCCCCGCCGTTTCGCCGTGCGACGCGCGCACGCAAAACAGGAGCAAGCAAAATAGCAGCAAATGCACGTGACCGGATTTAACGGCGCGGGTCATCTCAAGAGTTCAGCCATCGAAAGGAAACAAACCGCCAATTGTAACGCCCGGCGCTCCACGTGCAATTATCGCGTCACAACCAGGCACGACAGTGTGCCGTAGGCGGAGCAAACGAAGCGATGCGGAAACGGGTGATTGGAACCCCGGCCAGCAGGGCTGCGGTGTCAGTTATGAACGGTACCGGGTCGAAGGGGGCGGGTTACTGAACCCCGAACCCCGCCTTCGCCGGCGGTGGCCTGCGGTAATGTCAGGCGGTTTGCCTGCTGGAATAACGCAGGCCGGCCAGTCCCAGCACCATCAGCAACAGCGTACCCGGTACGGGCATATCGGTGCCCGGATTACACTCCGGCAGATTGGGGTTCACATCGCAGGGAAAGACCTGTTCTTCGGTCCCCTCTACCCCGACGGTGAAGCCGTTCCAGTTTTCGTTGGACAGACTCCTCCAGGTTACGGTATCGAATGCCCCGGTAAATCGCAGCGTGCCGTGCGGCTCGCCGGTTCCCAGCAAGCGGTACTCGAATACGCCATTGCCCAGGTCCGCGACCTCCTTGAACGAGGTGCCGCAACCCCAATAGCCGCAGTCGTTGCCGTCGACGCCGCCCACACTCAACAGCTCGAAATCCTGGTCAAACGCGTAGCCGTTGCCGTTCAGGCTGACGTAGGAAAAGAACGGGTTCGCAATCGTTTGCGAGAAGCTCAGGGTCTGGGTGCCCGCTCTGTTCAACGCGATGATATCGGTACCGTCGGGAATATTATCGACCCCATTGGGTAATTCCGGGCTGGTGTAGGGCGAGGTCGCGGGATTTCTGCCCGAGCTATTGTTTTGCCAGTAATCTGTCCCGCCGTTCAACTGGGCGAACGATACCCCTACCGGATTGTTGTAGGTGACGCCGATCACCTCCGAGCCGGAGAGAATCGTTCCCAACGCCGTGTAACCATTGGTATTGCTCGAGCTTTCCCAATCCGTCCAATTGACTGTAATCGCGCTCGCCGTTGCACTGCCGCCGACGAGCATCAGGGCCGCAACGATTTTAGCGAGCCGATTAGGTGATCCACGCTTCATGTTATTTCCCTCACAAGTATGGCAACGCTGATCGCGTTACCCATTCGATTTCTATGGATTTATGCAAAAATCGGTCCACTTTCTCTTAAAACGCTGTTTTCAAACTAAAAACTATGGTTCGGGGTTCTCTCGCCCGAGAAAGTAAAGGTTGCTTGTGTAAAAAATACTGACACTCTGGCCCCGTGCAGTACCGCCGGAAATTTCCAGGGTCGCCGGTACGCGTGTCGGTTGGTAATTGCGAAGCGGGTGCTGTATACATCAGTGCATGGTTTTGTGCCGCTGTTGCACTACCGGGGAGACCTGCATGGAAAACATCTGCAATAAAGTACTGACGGGGATTCATTTCCTTGCCGCCGCGATACTCGTACTCATTGCGCTGGTTACCATGGGGTGGTCTGTCTTCGAGATCGTTACCAACTTTTTCGCCGAGAACAATGAGGCATTCCTGCCCTTATTGCTGCAGTCGGTCGGCGCGATAATCATTGCCGCTGCGATTATCGATGTCGCTCGCTACATGATCGAAGAAGAGGTATTCCAGGAAAAGGAGCTTCGCGAACCCAAAGAGGCGCGCAGGACGATCACAAAACTGATTGTCATCATATCCATTGCCGTGAGTATTGAAGGGCTAGTGTATATCTTCAAGGCGGGCACCAGCGATTTGCAGCTCCTGATCTATCCCGCTGCCCTGATTTTCGTGTCCTCGTTGTCCATTGTGGCGCTGGGTATCTACCAGAAATTAAGTGTGAGTGTGGAAGACAAGACGGAGCGGGACAGGCTGATGCACCGCGAGACCGACAGGCGCTGAGCCGCTGCGGCCGGGATGGCATCATCAACCGGGTACGAATGGATGTCCATCCCCCGATAATGGGGTAGAGCCGTAGAACCTGGAGCCTGAAATGCGAAATGGCGCGCCCGGAGAGATTCGAACTCCCGACCAACTGGTTCGAAGCCAGTTACTCTATCCAGCTGAGCTACGGGCGCGTGGAAGAAGGGGGATTATATAGATTCCTGGCCTCGGAGGAAGGCCTGAGGCGCCAATATTCCCTGCATGCGCCGAATTTCTCGGTCTTTTCGCTGCACCGACCACCCGCCGTGCCGTTTTTCAGCGCCGTGGCACGCTGACAGGAGGGCTATGGCTGCCGGTCAGGGGGCGCTGTCGGGCATCGCACCTCACCCTTTGCCCGCATACTCGGGTATACTACCGCCCACCCTATGCCAGGCGATTACCGTGTCAGTCAACGAATCCAACACAGATGCTACAAAAGACGGCCCCGCTGTACCGGACGCCGGCTCTGAAGCGCGGGCAGTGTCGCAGGGCGGTGCTGATGGAGTGTCGACACGGGTGAACGTGGGGCCGCAGCAGGGCGAGATGCCCTTCGCGGTTGTGATGGGCAAAACGCTTACCGAGTTCCCCAAGGACCTGTATATCCCGCCGCAGGCGCTGGCCGTTTTCCTGGAGGCGTTTGAAGGCCCGCTGGACCTGCTCCTGTACCTGATAAAACGGCAGAACCTGGACATTCTCGATATCGATGTGTCGCAGATTACCGAGCAGTACATGCAGTATGTGGAGCTGATGGACGCGATGCAGTTCGAACTGGCGGCGGAATACCTGCTGATGGCCGCGATGCTCGCCGAGATCAAGTCGCGCATGTTGCTGCCGCGCGCCAGCGAGGTGGAAGACGATGAGGAGGACCCGCGCGCGCAACTGATTCGGCGCCTGCAGGAATATGAGCGCTTCAAGAAGGCGGCCGAGGATATCGAGGAACTGCCGCGTGTCGAGCGGGATACCTGGGTGGGCAGCGCCAGCCCGCCAAAATTGCACCGTGAACGGCCCGAGCCGCACGTCGAGATGCGCGAGCTGCTGGTGGCGATGGGTGAGGTGATGCGCCGGGCGGATATGTTTGCCAGTCACCACATCTCGCGGGAGGCCCTGTCGACCCGGGAGCGTATGAGCGAGGTGCTGGAGCGCCTGGCCGGCCGGCAGTTCGTGCCTTTCGTGTCGCTGTTCAATGCGTCGGAAGGGCGACTGGGTGTTGTCGTGACCTTTCTGGCTATCATGGAGCTAATCAAGGAATCACTCGTGGAAATCGTGCAGACCGAAATATTCGGCCCGATCCACGTCAAGGCAAGGTCTGATTAATATGTCGGAAATCGGTTTGGTGCAGATTATCGAGGGTGCGTTGCTGGCTGCGGACAAGCCCCTGACGGTAGCGCAGTTGGCGGAGCTGTTCGAGGAGCACGAGCGGCCGGACAACGCGGCGATTCGCGAAGCGCTCACCGAAGCCCAGGCGCGCTGCGAAGGTCGGGGTTTCGAGTTGCAGGAGGTGGCCAGTGGCTTTCGCTACCAGGTGCGGCAATCGCTCAGCCCCTGGGTCGGGCGCCTGTGGCACGAGCGCCCGCAAAAATACTCCCGCGCACTGCTGGAAACCCTCGCGCTGGTCGCCTACCGCCAACCGATCACGCGTGGTGAAATTGAAGAGATTCGCGGCGTCGCGGTCAGCACCAATATCATCAAAACGCTGCACGAGCGCGAGTGGATCCGCGTGGTGGGGCACCGCGATGTGCCGGGCAGGCCAGCGATGTATGCCACGACGCGCCAGTTTCTGGACTATTTCAGCCTGAAGACCCTCGACCAGTTGCCGGCCCTGGCGGAGATTCGCGACCTGGAGACGCTCAATGCGGAGCTGGGGTTCAGCGATCCCCTGCCGGCTTCGGGGCAGGAGCAGGAGCCGGCTTCGGGGCAGGAGCAGGAGCCGGCTTCGGGACAGGAGCAGGAGTCGGCTTCGGGGCAGCAGGAGTCGGATGCGGGGCAGGAAGAAGAATTTACAGAGATGCCGGCGTCCGACTCACCCCCGGACCAGGACTCCGGGCAGGCACAGGGCGCCAGTCCGGGCCTGACCGTAGTCGGTGGTACCGCGCATGTGTCGTCGCAGGCAGGAGACGCCGGCGCTACCGTGACGCTGGCCGAGGCCGTGGATGAGCTCGAAGCGCGGGCAACACAGTCCGCGTCAGGCGAGCAGGCCGCAGATGCGGAGGGCGAAGCTGCGGGCGCCGACCAACCCATCGATGCGGGGCGAGAGGATTTCGCCGACAGTACGCCGTCCAAACCCGAATCGCAGATCTGATCCGCCATGACGAAAAAGTCCCCTCGGGACGCGCCACGTCTGCAGGGGAAGCCGCCCACCAGTGCCGCGGATCAGCCCCCCGCCCCGAAATCTCCCGCCACAGACTCCGCCGCCGGCGAGAAGCTGCAGAAAGTCCTGGCCCGTACCGGCCTGGGTTCGCGGCGGGAAATGGAGCGCTGGATCGAGGCCGGTCGCGTCGCGGTCAACGGCAAGGTCGCCCAACTGGGTGACCGTGTTGCGGCGCGCGACCGCCTGTCTGTCGACGGGCGTGCGCTGGAAACCCCGCCGGCGCAGGAAGCGCGCTGTATTCTCTACCATAAACCCCCCGGGGAAGTGTGCTCGCGCAACGACCCCGAGGGGCGTCGAACCGTATTCGGACGCTTGCCCAACCTGAAGACGGGACGCTGGATTTCCATTGGTCGACTGGATTTCAACACCTCCGGTTTGCTGCTGTTTACCACAGACGGGGAGTTGGCCAATGCGCTGATGCACCCGTCATCCAACATCGAGCGCGAGTACATGGTGCGGGTGATGGGCGATGTGCAGGAGGAGATGCTGCAGCGCATGCTCGAAGGCGTGATGCTGGAGGACGGTATGGCGCGTTTTACCGACATCCAGCAGATCGGCGAGGGCGGTATCAACCGCTGGTACTGTGTGGTGCTGATGGAGGGCCGCAACCGTGAAGTGCGGCGGTTGTGGGAGTCACAGGGGCTGACAGTCTCCCGACTTAAACGCGTGCGCTACGGTGATGTGTTCATTCCCTCGAAGGTGAAGCAGGGCCAGTGGGTGGAACTGGAGCGGGCCGAAGTGAAATCGCTGTACCGCATGGCAAAACTCGCGCCGAAGGAACAGGCGCGCACCACGGACAGGGAACGTGAAGTGATGGAGCGGCAGTTTGGCAAGCGGCACACGCGCGGCGCAACCCGCAAGCGTACGCCCGGCAAGAGTGTGCCTGGCAAGCGCGGTCGATCCTGAGTGATGGCCTGTACTCACGGCCGCGGGATCGGAAGCCTCGATTGCGACCCCGCCTGACGGGATGGCGATCCGGATAGGGCCGCGCAGGTTTTGCGCGGCGGCCTAATCCGCAGGCAAAAACACCGGCTGCACGGCGAGCCGGTTCACAATCCCGGCCATAACATGCACGTCGGGCGGCGCATCGTGTTTCAACCACCACGAGAGCGTCTCGACGAGCGCGGTGACGCAGAAGCGCACCGCGAGGTCCACGGGCAGCCAGGCGTCTGTATCCATCTGTTCCTCCGCCACCAGCAGAGCAAGGCGCAGGTATTCCTCTTTCAGCGTGGCGGCGGCGCCGCCCGTCAGCAGCGCCCGCCACAACTTCCGGTGTTTCCACACGTACGCGCACAGGGCCTCGGTCGATGCGGTGGTGTCCGCGGTGTGGAAAATCGGCAGCGTCATCGTCAGCAGATTCTGGATTTCCTGCGCGGCGAGGTCGTGCAGCAGCGCCTCTTTGTCCGGGTAGCGGCGGAAGAACGTGGCATAGCCCACGCCGGCGCGCGCGGTGATCTCCCGCACGGTGATCTGTTCGAACGCCTTTTCTTCCAGCAGCGGCAATAGTGCCTCGAGCAGCGCCGCGTGGGTGCGGGACATCTTGCGGCTCTCGCGCCTGCCGGATGCGGCAGGCTTTGCATCAGTTTGAGTCATAATGTCTCAACATCCTGCATATGAGTCTCCGATTATAAAGGTATTTAGCGCTAACATTAATTCAAATTCATTTTCATGTGCCAGTATTGCACAGTGGGAAGAATCCAAATATGATACACAGTATATCATTTTATGATCTTGATTCTTTTTCCTGCTGCTCACCGCTTACCTTGCGCCGCGGGAAAAAGGTTGAGATAGAAGCACGGAATTCGGGGGTTTGCCGATGCCACATGTCCATGTAACCGATAGAAGCGGCGAGGAGTCGGCGATCGACATCCGACCCGGCACCACGCTGATGCAGGCGATCACCGACGCGGGTATCGCGGACCTGCTCGCGCTGTGCGGCGGCCAGTGTTCCTGTGCCACCTGCCACGTTTACATCCAGGACGACGCGCTGGCGGAACTCAGCCCGATGGAGCAGGACGAGGACGACCTGCTCGCCTGTTCGTCATACCGCAAAGCCAACTCCCGCCTGGCCTGCCAGCTCCGGCTGCGCGACGACCACGACGGACTGCGCGCGAGTATCGCGCCCGAAGACCTATAACTTTCACTGGCTGAACTCGATACGGGGAGACTGCTATGACCGCCCAGACTTTCAAAGAACGCGACTACTTCACCGACCCCACAGTGCTGCTGGATCCGTACGGCTATTTCGAGGAAATGCGTCCGCGCGGCCCGGTGTGCCAACTGGAGACGCATGATTGCCTGCTGATATCCGGGTTTGAAGAATGCGTGGAGGTGTTGCGCAATCCCGCGGACTTCTCCTCGCTCAATTCCCTGGCGAGCTCCGCGTTCCCGCTGCCGTTCAAGCCCGAGGGCAGCGACATTTCCGAACAGATCGAAGCGCACCGCGACAAGTACGTCGGCGGCGATCTCGTGGTCACGTTCGACGACGCCCACCACACCAATGTCCGCTCGTTGATGAGCCGCATGTTCACGCCATCGCGCCTGAAAGCGAACGAAGTCTTCATGCGCGACTACGCGGGGGAACTGGTACGCGCCGCGGTTGCCGGCGGCGGCTGCGAACTGGTCAACCAGATCGCGACGCCCTACGTGACGATGGTGGTGGCCGACCTGCTGGGTGTGCCGGCCGAAGACCGCACCAGGTTCGAGGAAAAAATCGCCGCCGGGCAAACCGTGGGCAGCATCGAGAACCCGGATGCGCCGACGGACATGTCTGCGGTGGAATTCATGGGCGCCTATTTCTACGGCTATCTCGAGGAGCGCATGGCGAACCCGGGCACGGACCTGTTGTCCGAACTGGCGACGCTGCCCTATCCGGACGGCACGAAGCCGGACATCCTCGAACTGGTCGGTCTCGCGGTGTTCATGTTCGCAGCGGGTCAGGACACCAGCGCGAAGCTGCTCGGCAACTCGATGCGCTACATCGTGGACGTACCCGGCCTGCAGCAGCAGTTGCGCGATGACCGCACACTGATTCCCTGGTTGCTGGAAGAGGTCCTGCGCCTGGAGGGTTCGTCGAAAGCGACGCACAGGATTGCACGGCGCGATACCAAAATCGGCGACCGCCCGGTGCCGGCCGGTACGCAGGTGATCGTCGCGCTTGCAGCGGCGAACCGCGACCCGCGGCGCTGGGGCGATGACGCCAACGAGTTCAAGCTGAAACGGCCCGGCATCAAGCAGCACATCGCGTTTGGCAGGGGGTCCCACACCTGCGCCGGCGCACCGCTGGCGCGCGCGGAGGTGACGGCTATCCTGAACCAGTTCTTTGACCAGACTTCCGATATACGCATCTCCGCGGAGAAACACGGCAAGCCGGGTGCGCGACATTACAAGTTCGAACCGTCGTTCATTATTCGCGGCCTGGAAAACCTGTATCTGGAACTGACGCCCTGAGCGGCCACCCCCGACCGAGAGACCGGGTTGCGCAGCCCGGTAACAGCGAGGTACTCACCGATGACGGCAGACGATAACAAGCGCCTGGCAAACCGTTTCCCACAAGTGATAGCCGCAGCCATCCTGGCCATGGCGGTTGCGCTTCCCGCAACTGCGGCGACCGATGCGCTGGAGGCGGGGTTCAAACAGCCGCCGCCCGAGGCCCTCCCGCGCGTGTGGTGGCACTGGATGAACGGCAATATCACCCGCGACGGTATCGCCAAAGACCTCGAATGGATGCAGCGCATCGGCATCGGCGGCGTGCAGAACTTCGACGCGGCGATGGAGACGCCGGTCATCGTCGACCAGCGGCTGGTCTATATGTCGCCTGCGTGGAAAGACGTATTCGCATTCGCGGTGGAGAAGGCCGCCGCACTGGATCTGGAGTTCGCGATCGCTTCATCTGCGGGCTGGAGTTTGACCGGCGGCCCCTGGGTCGGCGCGGAAGACGCAATGAAGAAGCTCGTCTGGAGCGATATCCGGGTCGGTGGTGGCGAACCGGTCGATGTGGTGTTGCCCGCTCCGCCGGCTGTGCCCGGCCCCTACCAGACGCTGCCGGCGACCTACAAACACAGCCACAACCCCGATGCGATTCCGGCCGCGTACTACCGCGATACGGCTGTGCTGGCCTTTCCCGCACCTGCCGGCGCGGGTGACGTGGGTCCCGCGGAATTCTCGGTGGGTGGAGAAGCGGTCGATGGCGCCGCGCTGACCGACGGCGATCTTGCGACCGGAATCGACCTGCCCGCACAATCGGGCAGCGCACCGGCGGCCATCGATATCACGTATGCGCAGCCCGTGACGCTGCAGTCGGCGGTCGTTCATATCGCAAACCTGCCGATGAGTACGATGACCGGGCCGCTGCGGCCGACGCTGCAGGCGCTGGACAACGACGGGGAGTGGCAGTCCGTCGCGCGCTTCACGTTGAGCGCTGTGCCGGCGACCGCCAGCTTCGCGCCAGTGACCGCGCGCCAGTTCCGGCTGCTGTTCACTCGCGACAAACCTGACAGCCCGTTCCGTTTTGCGCCCGCGCCGGGTATCGACCTGGCCGGTCTTGCCGGCCTTGGCGTGGGCTCTTCGGAAGAACCGCTGCTGGTGGATCTGCGTCTCGACAGCGGCCCGAAAGTGCATGCCTTCGAAGTGAAAGCAGGCTTCGCGCTGGTGGATGACTACCACCGTATCGAGGGTGAGGACGTTTCCGGCACGGCGGGGATCGATCCGGCCGCAGTGCTGGATATTACCAGCCGTATGGATGCCGACGGCCGACTGCGCTGGGAGGCGCCGCCCGGCGACTGGCAAATACTGCGCCTGGGGTATTCGCTGACCGGCAAGACGAATTCTCCGGCGACCGCCGAGGCGACCGGGCTGGAGGTTGACAAGTTTGACGGCGCGGCTGTCGAGCGATACCTGGACACCTATCTCGGCATGTACGAGGCCGTGGTCGGCGAGGATATGATGGGCACGCGCGGTCTGACGGCGCTGTTGACGGACAGTACCGAGGCCGGCCCGTCGAACTGGACGCCACGCATGGTCGAACACTTCGAGCGCCTGCGCGGCTACGATCCCACGCCGTGGCTGCCGGTACTGACCGGCGAGGTTGTCGGCTCGCGCCTGCAGAGCGACCGTTTCCTTTATGATTTCCGCCACACGCTGGCGCAGTTGAACGCCCGGGAGCACTACGGCACGGTGGCTAAGGTCGCCCATGCGCGCGGGCTGACCGTGTACGGCGAATCGCTGGAGGGCAACCGGCTGGTCTCGACCCTCGGCGACGACCTGGAGATGCGCCGCTTCGCCGACATCCCGATGGCGGCAATGTGGAGCCATGGCAAGGGGAGCGAGCCGTCGGCGCAATACATCGCGGATATGCGCGGCGCCGCGTCGGTTGCGCACGTCTACGGCAAACCGCTCGCGGCGGCGGAGTCGCTGACCTCCATACTCGCGCCCTGGGCGCACGCGCCGGCCGACCTGCAACCGATGATCGACGCCGAGTTTCTCGCCGGCATCAATCGCCCGGTGATTCACACCTCGGTGCACCAGCCGGTCGACGACAAGGTGCCCGGGCTCTCGCTGCATGTGTTCGGCCAGTTTTTTACGCGGCACGAGACCTGGGCTGACATGGCTGCGCCGTGGATCGATTACCTGTCGCGCAACAGCTTCCTGCTGCAGCAGGGGCGCAACGTGGCGGACGTGGCGTATTTCTACGGTGAGGAGCCGCCGCTGGGTGTGCTGGCCTCCCGCAGGGGATACCCCGCGGACGTACCGTCCCGCTACGCGTATGACTTTGTGCCGGCGGATGCGGTGCTGAACGAGCTGTCTGTCGACGGCGGTGACCTGGTCACTCGTGGCGGGGGTCGTTATAAAGTGCTGTATCTCGGCGGGAGCAGCCGCGATTTCATGACGCTGCCGGTGTTGCAGCGCCTGGCCTCGCTGGTGGAGCAGGGCGCCACGCTGGTTGGCGAAGCGCCCGGCGCGTCGCCCAGTCTCGCGGACGACCAGCAGGCATTTGCCGAGTTGGTACAGCGGCTGTGGGGCGACGGGTCGGGTACTGCATTCGGCGACGGTCGGGTGATCGGCGGCGCGGATGTGGAAGCGGCACTGGCAAGCCTGGGCGTGGTCGCTGATGTCGACGCCAGCGCAGCGGCGGATGCCGGCGCCGCGCAGGCTGCCTACCCGCCGCTGCAGTTCGTGCACCGCCGCAGCGGCGAGACCGATATCTACTTCATCGCCAATCGCGGTGCTGCGCGGGATGTCGACGTGCGCTTTCGCGTTGCCGGCAGGGCGCCGGAGATCTGGCGGCCGGATACCGGTGCGATTGCGCCGGCCTCCTATACCACGCGGGAAGGCGGCACCGTGGTTCCGCTCGACATGGGTGCATGGGAATCGTTCTTCGTGGTGTTCCGCCGGCCGGCCGCCGAGCCCGCAGTGACGTTGGACACCGTCGTGATGGCGCCGGTAGCAACGATCGAGGGACCGTGGCAGGTGAATTTCCAGGCCGATCGCGGTGCGCCGGAACGGGCGGTATTCGAGTCGCTGGCGTCACTTGCGGACAATGAGGACCCGGGTATTCGTTATTTTTCCGGCGTTGCGAACTACCGCGCTGACTTTACCCTGCCCCTGGAAGCAGCGGAAGCACAGGCGGTGCAACTCGACCTTGGCGCGGTGGGGGACGTGGCGGAAGTCTACGTCAACGGCCAATATGCCGGCACCGCGTGGAAGCCCCCGTACACTGTGGACGTGGGCGGCTTTGTCAAACCCGGAGTGAACCAACTGGAAGCCAGGGTCGCCAACCTGTGGGTCAACCGCCTGATCGGCGACCGGCAAGCGGATGCCACGCCGGTGAGCTACACCACATTCAGTACCTATATGGCGAATGCGCCGCTGCGGTCGTCGGGTCTCATCGGCCCGGTCACCCTGCTGGCTACGCAAGCGCCGGTTGAGTAAACCGGCGCCTGAACGGCCTTTTACAGCACCCTGAACCAGAGGAACGAACATGCCCGCAATAACGCTTCGACCAACAACGCAGCCCGGCAGGCCCGGCGCCCTTGCAAGGCGCGCGGCGCTGGGCCTGGCAGCTCTCGCATTCGGCACAGTAGCGCACGCCGCCCAGGGGATTATTGATTGCCCGTTGCGCGATGCGCCGTATTCGGTCGATACGCCGATGATGGACCTGATGGCGAACCCGGCGGCAAAGGCGGCGCTCGAGAAGGAACTGCCGGTGTTCATGAAGCAAATACCGCCGATGTTCATGACTACGCAGGCGCCGTCGCTGAGTGCCATCATGACCTTGCGCGGTGCGACAGAACTGCTGCGCCAGCCCATCGACGAAGTCCGGGTCAAACAGTTGGATACCGTGCTCGCAGGCGTCGCGATAACCGACGAGGACAAAAAGGCGCGCTGCGCGCGATACGACAACGACCGCCCGGAACTGACACTGACGGATGCCGACATACAGGTACTGGTATTCGACAAGGTCAACGGCTTCGACCATGGCGAGGGGACGGCGGCCGCGACGGACGCTGTGCGGACCATTGCGCAGCAGAACGGTTGGGGTGTGTCGGTGACCAACAAGGGTGGCGCTTTTACGCCGGAAACGCTGGCGCAGTTTGATGTGGTGGTCTGGAATAACGTCAGCGGCGACGTGCTCACGCTGTCGCAACGCCAGGCATTCGAAGACTATATCAACCAGGGTGGCGGATTCCTGGGTATCCATGGTTCCGGCGGCGATTTCATCTACCTCTGGGATTGGTATTTGAGCGAACTGCTGGGTGCGCAGTTCATCGGCCATACGATGAACCCGCATTACCAGGATGCGAAGGTAATCGTCGAACAGGACATAAATGGCATTGGCCGCGAACTGCAGACGGAGTGGGTGCTCAATGACGAGTGGTATTCGTTTGCGCAGAGCCCGCGCAGCGCAGGGGCCAGTATCGTCGCGACCATCGATGAGTCGTCCTACGAGCCGGGAATGGGTGGCATCAGCCTGCGTATGGGGGAGGACCATCCCATCGCATGGTCGCGCTGTGTGGGCGACGGCAGGGCGTTCTACACGGCGATAGGGCACCTCCCGCAGGTGTACGAGGTCGAACCGAATATCGCGCTGCTTGAGCGTGCGCTGACGTGGTCCGCGGCGGTGGACGACGCCGCCTGCGTGAAGCCGTGACGGGCTGCCCCCGTCGCGTGCTGCCTGCGGAAAGGCGCGACAGACATCGGAAATCGGAAACAGGCGAACCGGCCATGAAAAATACACGGCAAAGGTTAGTCCTGGCATCGGGCCTTTGCGCACTGTTGTGCCTGGCGGGCATGCCCGCACACCCGGACAGCGTGGCGCGCAACTACGGCCATAAGTATTCCGAGCTGGATGACATCAACCGAGAGAATGTCGCGCAACTGTCGCTCGCGTGGGAATACCATACGGGCGATATTCCCGCGACACCGGGATTGACCGCGTTTGAGGACACCCCCGTGCTCGTGGGCGACAACCTCGTCGTCTGTACCGCCACGCGGCATGTCGTCGCGCTGGATCCCGGCAGCGGCGAAAAGCGCTGGGAGTATGACCCCAAGAGCCCGCCCAGCAGCACCAACAAGTGCCGCGGTGTTTCGGTGTGGACCGACCCGCAGGCACCCGGTAACAGGCAGTGCCGGACGCGCCTGTTGCTGGGAACTTCGGACTACCGGCTGATCGCGCTCGACGCGCGTACGGGCAAACCCTGCGCAGACTTCGGCGAGCAGGGCGTGGTGCAAATGGAAGCCAGCAAGCCGATGATAGTGCCGGACGAGGTCTCGGCCCTGTCTCGCACGGCGGTTGTAAACGGGGTCGTCGTGGTCGGCTCCAGCGTCATGGACAACCAGCGGCTGGACAGCCCCAGCGGCAGGCTGCTCGCATTCGATGCGCGCACTGGCGAACAGCGCTGGGCGTTTGATCCGCTCCCGCGCAGCGATTCCAGCCCCGCAGCCACCACCTGGAAGAACGGTTTGCCGGTGCACGGCGGTGGTAACGTATGGTCGGGCATGGTGGTCGATGAAGCGCTGGACCTGGTGTACCTGCCCACCACCAGTCCCTCGGTCGATTTCTATGGTGGCGAGCGTCCCGGCGACAATCTGTATACCGATTCCATCGTCGCGCTCCGTGGGGCGACCGGTGAAGTCGTCTGGCATTTCCAGGTGGTGCACCACGATGTCTGGGACTACGACCTGCCGACGCCGGGCATGCTGATCGATTATCCGCATGAGGGTAAACTGGTTCCGGCACTGGTGCAGAACACCAAGCAGGGGCTGATCTTTATTTTCGACCGGGAGACGGGCGAACCGCTGGTGCCGGTCGAGGAGCGACCGGTGCCGCAGGGTGGTGCCGTGCCGGGCGAGCAGTTGTCGCCGACGCAGCCTTTCCCCGTCGGCATGCCGGCCGTGTCTCCGCAGGGGTTCTCGCCCAGCGACGCCTGGGGATTCACGCCGATCGACAAATGGCTGTGCAGGCGCGAAGCGGAAAAACTCCTGTCCGGGCCGATTTACACACCGCCCAGCGAGCAGGGCACTATCTACCAGCCGGCGCCTTCCGGCGGTCCCAACTGGGGCGGCGGTGCCTATGACCCCGACAGCCATATCATGGTAGTGCCCAACAACGCCGTGCCGCTGATTGTGAAGCACACCCGGCGGGAGGACATGCCAGAGCCGACAGCGTCGGAAGAGGGCGATGGGCATGCCGACCTGTCCGCGGGCTTTACGTTCGCCAATGCCGGCAGCGCCTATGTCACGACAATCAGGCCGTTCCTGTCGCCGCTGGGCGCACCCTGTTCGGCGCCGCCCTGGGCCAGGTTGACCGCGGTGGACCTGGTCGCGAAGAAGATCGTCTGGGAGGTGCCTCTGGGCAGTATCGAGGACATGGCGCCGATACCCATCCCCTGGGAACTCGGCACCCCGGGCGGCGGTGCGCCATTGGCAACTGCGGGTGGGCTGGTCTTCCTGGGGTTTTCAACGGACAACAAATTTCGCGCGTTCGACACGCGGACAGGCGAAGTACTCTGGACCGCGGACCTGCCCTCGTCTGCCAACGCTACACCGGTCACGTATCGGTACCGCGGCGAGCAATATGTAGTAGTGCCGGCCGGCGGGCATACGATGTGGGGCACTGCGATCGGGGACGCGGTGCTGGCGTTCAAACTGCCCGGAAAGTAGCGAGGCTTGTGCCGCCCGGCAGGCGCGGCGCGTCCGCCGCGCCGAATTCAGTCACACAGGAGGATGCTTGAGATGATGAACCGCCGTAGCTTCTTACAGACCTCCACGTGGGCGCTGTCGACGATGGCGATTGCTCCGCGGGTGCTGGGCAGCACTACCTCTACCGGTGACTGGTCACGGCTGGCGGATATCCCTTACCCGGTGCAGGAAATCTATCCGGCCTTGTTCGCTGACCACATCCATGTCGCCGGTGGGTTCACGGTGCAGGGTTCGGCCGTGGTGGCAACCGACCGGCACGTGCGCTACAGCATAGGGGCGGACCGCTGGGAGGCGCGCGCTCCACTGCCCGCGGCACGACATCATCCGCATCTCGTCGCCAACGGCGAGGCGCTCTACGCGCTGGGCGGGTTCCATGCGGACGCTGCCGGCGACTGGGTGATGCAGGGCCAGACCTGGCGCTACGACGGTGAGAAGGATCGCTGGGAGGCTGTGGCGGATGCGCCCGAACCGCATGCGGAGACGGTATGCCTCGCTGCCGGCGCCGATATACACGTGATTGGCGGGCGTACGCCCAGGGGCTCGAGCAATGCCGGCTGGCAGGACCACGGTGACAGCGCGCGGCATCTGGTGTTCGACACGGCTTCGCGGCAGTGGCGTCGCGCGGCGCCCGCGCCGAGCGCGCGTAACAGTGCGGCCGGCGCCGTGATCGGCGGCGACCTCTACGTTGTCGGGGGTCGCACGGTTACTGGCGGCAATGTCGCCGACCTGGACGTGTACGATATGCGTGAGGACAGATGGCGCCAGGCGGCGCCGCTGCCGCAGGCACAGGGCGGACTGGCTGCCGCGGCGCTGGCCAACAGGCTGATCGCGTTCGGCGGAGAGTTTTTTGGGGCCGAAGGGTTCGGCGTTCACGGCAACACCTGGTGCTATGACCCCGACAGTGACCGCTGGGAGCCACTGACCCCGATGCTGACCCCACGCCATGGACTCGGCGCGGTCAGTGACGGCAGGCGGGTATTCGCAATGGGTGGCGCGACCGGTGTGGCAACCACTGGCACCAGCCCGATTCTCGAGGCGCTGTCCCTCGGCTAGCACACCGCGTAGCCCGGCTGTGGGCCGCGCGACGGAATTGCAGCCGGTATATTCACTGGCAGGAGAAATTGACTATGCTACAGAGAGTTTTCGCGGTACGACGTACGCTGCTGGCGGCCGCAGCGCTACCGTTCGCCCTATCGGTGTTCCCGTCGGTCGCCGCTGAGCAGGCACCTGATCCGGCGGTGCAGGCGCCGACAGCCGCGCTGGACATTCCCGCCTTCACCTATCCGCCTTCGGTCTTCGCCAGTGAGGAGCTGAAGCGTGCATACGCGCGCAGCCTGGCTGTGCCCGGTGACGGCACCATCCCGATACCCGAGGATCCGAAGATCGTCCAGGTCATGCGCGAGCGGGTCAACGGGATGTTCGAGCAGGTGATGCCGATGGTGCGCGAGCGCTATCCGGTCGACATCGCGCCCGCGGAAATCGCCGGCGTCGAGGTGCTTCGCGTGACGCCGGAAGGCGGGGTAAGCGGGGCGAACAGGAAGCGCGTTCTGATCAACCTGCACGGCGGCGCGTTCATGGTGGGCTGGCCGTCCGTGGCGCTGCTGGATGCGATTCCCGTCGCGGCGTTGAGCGGCATCGAGGTCATCACGCTCAACTACCGGATGTACCCCGAGGCGGTGCATCCCGCGGCACTGGAGGACCTCGCCGCCGTCTACCGCGAACTCCTGACGCAGTACCCGGCGGAGAATATCGGCATCTTCGGCGGCTCCGCCGGCGGTGTGGTCACCCTGCAGTCGATCCCGTGGTTCGCAGAGCACAGCCTGCCGCGCCCGGCCGCGATCGCGCCGCTGGCCGCCAGCTTCCGCACCGCCGTGGGCGATTCGGCAATCTGGAACTTTAACGGTGGTTTTGCGAAACCCGGCCCGGATGGCAAGGCGCTGATTACGACGGGCGGTTACTTTGGCGATATGGATCGCACCAAAGGTATCTCTGATACGTCACCCGCGACGCTACAGACCTACCCGCCGACACTGCTGATGGCCGGCACGCGGGCGCCGGAACTCAGCGGCGCCGTCGACGCGCATACGAAACTGCTAAAGCAGGGCGTAGACTCGCAACTGTATGTGATCGAGGGCGGCTGGCACAGCAGCTACAGCACCGCGCCGCTGGCGCCGGAATCGCAGGACGCGATGCTTTATATCGCGCGCTGGTTCGACGCGAACCTGGGCAGCTAGTCACCGAAGTGTTGCTGTGTTGTCGCGCGGCACAGGCCGCATACGCGCCGATGAAGTGGGCGAGGGACGGGTATTCCGGCTTGGCGCTGATTTGCAGACGGATATCGTCATGGTCCGCGAATCGGAGTACTTTGAGCCTGAGTAGTGGCGACGGCGCAGGCAATATCTGATTGCGCGCCGGGTAGTAGAACGGGAGGTTGGAAAATGCAGGACAGCGAAGTGGCCAAACGGCTGATCGGCTATGCCGATGCCGTGGTTGCACTCTCCTTCGTGAGCATCTCGGCGTTCGGCCTCGCGGTGGCCGACCCGGATATCCGGTGCAGCCTGGCGGGGGCGCTTTTGCCCGTCATCATCGCCAATACGCTGGGTGCGGCGCTGTTCTCGCTGGCCCTGCTGATGTTGTCGCGGTGGGGGAGATCGCTGCAGGCGGACGACCAGTTGTCATCCCGCGGACGAAAAATTTCCGGGTATCTCAACGCCGGCCGGCACTTCCTGATCTGGTTCGCCGCGGTGGGGGGAAGTCTGCTCGTATTCATGATCGACGGGTCCGGTTGTGGTGCGTGAAGGGCAACAGCCGGACGGTCGATCTCCGTCCTTTCGGCGAAGCGCTCACCGGCAGCGTTTTCACGTTCCGTCCTCAGGCTGATTGAACACGTCCGAACCAAGTTCAGTCACCAGGGTGCCGGTGGCCCGATAGTCGCTGCCGCCCGTCGCCATCTCCATTGGCCCCCGGTTGCCATCCGCTGTGTAGGTGATTTTTGACCCAGTGCTGCAACCCGTCATTTCGATATTGAAATCCCAGACGGCGGTCCCTCCGAAAACCGAGGCGTCCTCGGAGTCAACCGATTCCGCACCGTTGTATACGCGGCAATCATTCGCGTAATCCTTATAGGTGACGCTGGTGGCCTTGACGGAACGCCCGGCGCTGTCCAGCGCGATCGTGATGGTAGCGGTGCCGGAAATGGAGCCCGCGATGGTGTAGGTGCCGGCGGGGGGAACCGGCAGCACTGGCAGGGTTTCGCCAGGCACGAACGGCATGGTCCAGTCGCCGGGTTCGGGCCGGTTCGTCGGTCGGCTGCGCAACGGCAGGGGCTGGCGGTCGAGCAGTTCCGCCAACATCAACCGGCTGCGCCGACCACCCGGTTCCATGGAGGCGGGGCAGGGCAGCGGGTTGTCGCCACCGCAGTCCGGCGCAGTCACCAGCGACTGCCAGTACACCACGCGAGTGCCGTCCGGCGACCAGGCGGGGTCAGCCCGGGCGTTCCAGTTCGGATCACTCACGCCACCGGCGCCCGTGTCTCCGCCGGCGTTGAGTTGCTGCCCCTGGTAGTTTCCACGCTGGCCGTAGCGGTCGACCAGCATCGGTTGAAAGAAGCGGCGATCGCCGTTGTTGCGGATGGCCGATACGGACGCAATCGTGTGGCTGTCGTTGACGGGTAGCAGCCCGTCCATTGCAGCCACAAAATGGGATCGCCGCGACACATGCACATCCAGCCCGACGAACCACTCGTCATCCGGCGACATCTTGATTGGGTCGATATACTCGGTGCGGGTTAGCCGTTCGGCCTGCCCGGTTGCGATATCCGTCAGGAATAAGTCCACGTGGTTGGATTCCGCGGGGCTGTTCAGGGAAACCACTTTTCTGCCATCGCTGGTGAACCCGCGCAGTTCCCCGCAACTCGGTGTCGCCGGATTGAAAAGTAATCTCGAGGAATCATCGGGGTCGATATGCCAGGTCTGCTGCTCCGGTTGCAGCGTCAGCAATCGTCGAACATCCGCCAGTCGGTACTGCGGTGTCGGCTTCTCGATGTACTCCAGGCGGCCCAGATAGCAGAACTGGGTGATCCCGGCGGCGTTTGTCGAAAACTGGCTGAAACCGAGGGTGACATCGTCGGGACTGAGCCGCGGCTCACGGGGGGAGAAGAATTCGGATGTCGTCGTCGGTGACACCAGCGGATAGATGTGCGTCTGCGCTGGTGTGCAGGATGCATCTGTCACCCGGTGCTTACCGCAGGAGATGATATTCCGTCCGGCGAGCACGCGGGTGCCGTCGAAGAAAGCCTGTGGATGGTCCACCGCTGCATTGCGCCCCCTCTGCTGGTCGTCAGGCACGCCGCAACTGATACATTTCCAGGCGTCGCCGTTGGCGAACGTCTTGCCCGCCCCGGTCTTGACGGCGATGACCTGCTGCCCCGTATAGACGCTTCCGGGCGGCGCTCCCGAGAACTGGATGGGCAGCAACACATGTTCGTTATCCCACATGAAGGAGGGCCCTTCCCAGATGCCCTGGTAGCCGGGGTCGATGCAACCCGTGGGGTTGGCGCAGCCGCCCTCGATCACGGAGCCGTCGATGTTCGCGGGTGCTGTCGGCGGCAGCGGCAGCCAGGTCACCAAGATGGTTTCGCTTGCCGGCGCTGGCGGGTTGTCACGCACCTCTGGCAACTGTCCCGCGCCTTCATCGCCGGCGGCTCCACCACTGCCGTTGGTCGAACAGCCCGACAGCAACTGACACCAGACGAGAACCGCGGGGGCCAGCCAACCCGACAGTTCACCGCGCATCAGATCACCTCGCCGGCATCGACCAGCAGCGTGGAGCCGGTCATGAACATCGACAGGTCGGAGGCGCAGAACAGCGCCACCCGGGCGACGTCGTCGGGAACACCGACGCGGCCGAGTTTGCTGGTGATCATTGCCGTGATCTCGCTGGCGGCGTCTTTGTCGCCGCCCATCGCGGCCTCCGCGGCTTCCGTGTTCCCCTCGGTGACGCAGTAGGTGGGCGCGACGCCCAGCACCCGTATGCCCTCGGGCGCCAGTTCCAGCGCCAGTTGCTTCGTCATGCCCCGCACCGCGTGCTTGGAGGACACGTATGCGGCGAGGCCCGGCGATACGCCCTTGAAGGCGGCAGTGGACGCGATGTTGATGATCACGCCGCCACGGCCGCCCGCGATCATCTGCCGGGACGCCTCCCTGGCGCCGACCAGGCTGCCCCGGACGTTCACCGCCATCACGTCGTCCCAGAGTTCATCCGACATCTCGGCCAGTGGCGCGAACGGAAAGATGCCCGCGCTGTTCACCCAGATGTCGAGGCTGCCGAACGCGTCCGCGGCGCGCTGCGCGGTAGCCCTGACGGCGGCGGAGTCCTTCACGTCGATCACGGCATAGGCGAACTTGCCCGCGTAATTGCGCTCGAGGTCCTGCGCCGCCTGCCGGGCGAGCTCCTCGACGCGATCGGCGACCAGCACGTTGGCGCCGGCTTCGGCGAGGCGCACGGCGATCGCCTTGCCGAGCCCGCGCGCGCCGCCGGTGACCACGGCGCCACGACCGGAGAGGGACACCAGGTCGGCGATGGAATGGCTGGATACGTCAGCTATGGTCTGCATGAATTATTCTCCTTTGTTGATGGAATACCGGGTTCTCAGGGTATCGCGGCGCAGATTCGTCGGCAGAGCCCGTCTGCCTTTCATCGCTTGCTGTTCTTGCGGCGGACGCTACTCCTGCGCGCGCATCACGAACGCCGGTGTCGCGCGTATCCAGTACTGTGTGGAAATAGAGGCGCAGCGTCCGGTCTCGGGGTCCGGGTCGCCATCGGCAAGCGCGTGCAGCGCCGCGTAGGCGCCGTGGCAGGTGCGCCCCATCACGGAATTGCCGAGTACGGAAAGCATTTTTTTCATGTTGTCCGGTGCCGCTTCTCCGGCGTCGGTTTTTGCGTTGCGGAAGCCGTAGTTGATGTCGTACATGGCCTCCACCGGCGTGTAGCCTGCCAGGTATCCCTCCATGCCGCCCTCGTCGTTGAAGGATACCTGCAGGCGCGCGTGGGCCAGGGGGCGCTCCAGGTGCAATCCGGCGACCAGCCAGTGGAAGCGGACATCCACCGGGTCCGTCGTCAGCACGCCGTTTTCGATGCGCCCGACTGTTTCGCCTCGAAAGCGCGGATCCGGGTCGGTGGCATAGGTCGCGAACGGAATCGGCTCCTTGGTGGCGCTCAATACGATCGGGTCGGCGTTGGCGTAGATGCCGACTTCCACGTGTTCGTCGTTCTCGTAGTCGTCCACGCCGCTGAGCGCAATCAGAATGCCCCAGCCGCCCTGCAGCATCATTTCGGAGATGCCGCTCTCGCCGCTCGGCAGCGCGCTGGTCTCGTCCGCCGCCGCGTACTGTTCGCCGGCACCGTCACAACCCACCACGCGCGCCATCTGGTTGTCGATGTTCGCCCTGCCGTCGAGGCCGACGAAGTCGTTGTGGGCGCAGGTGCCGGGCGCGGGCCTGGTCGCGGCGCTGGAGGCCTGCCCGTCGAGATCGATGCCGAAGGACGTGATGCCGGTTGCTGTCATCGTCTTGTAGTGCGGGTCGGGCGGGCCCTGTTCCGGGTGGGCGCAGAGGTTGCTGCCGTCCCGCGTGGCAAGCTGGAAAGCGCCCTCATTGACCCGGTTCTGCAACTCGGCGACGGATTCTCCCGCGCGCTGTTTGCCCTCGTCGGTCTGCTCGAAAATCTGCACGTAACCCAGCGATCGCCCCTCCGGGCACATCGCGTCGATCTGTCCCGGCCGCGCCAGCGCATTGCCAATACCGTGGACAACGAATCCGGCTTCGCCACCCTCGGGTGCGCCGGCAGCGAAAGCGGATGGCGCAGCTGTCAGCGTTCCGAGGATTGTCGCGGCAAGTGCTGCCGCCCGCCACTGCACCGTTTTGTTAGCGCGCATAGTCATTTCCTTTCTTCTTGTTGGTTGTTTCAGCGTTGCAGGGTATGCCGGCGATCTGCAGCCAGACCCGGGTCCGCTCGATCATGAATGCTTCCGCGCTGATGGTCTCCGCAAGGATCTGCCACTGCAGCAGCGATCCCCCCAGGTGCGCGACAAAGGCCTGCACGGCCGATGTGTGGTCGACGGCGATTTCCGGCATGCGCAGGGAGACGGCTTCGAACAGCGCGGCCGCACGCCGCTCGTCCAGTTCGGCGAGGTGTTCGTCGGCGAGGTCCGCCTGGAAATTCTGCAGGAAACTCGCCAGTTGCGTGCGCTCGGACAGTGTGCTGCCGATGAACGCCGCGAGCGCGATCAGGCTGTCGCCGCCACGCGCGGACGGCAGTTCCCGCAGCGCGCCCTCGAACAGGCTTAGCGCGTCCGCGGAGAGGGCCACTTTCAGGGCCTCGGCGCCCTCCAGTCGCTGGATAATCGCGGCGCGCGAGAGTTTCACCTCACGCGCCAGTTCCGAGAGTGTGAAATGGTGGTGCCCGCGGCGCTGGTATACCCGCTGCGCTGCGCGGTACAGGTCTGCATCACTGATTTGCTTGGGTCTGGCCATAGATTAACGCTTCGTAATCATTGTGCGTCTTGCAGTTTCTTACAGGGGTGTTATATTGCAGCAAAATGGCCGCGGCCGCCAGTAAATAACTATTACACGACAGTTAAATTGGAACATGGGAGTATAACCCCGGAGGTTTGTGCAAGTTGAGCGGTAATACACTCTGGAAATGCGCGGTCGCCCGCGCCGCTGGTCTGCTGCTCGGGGCGGGCCTGTGCTGCGCGGCCGGCGCCGCTGTCGCGGCGGTGGAGCCCACCGTGAATGTCGCCGGTGGACCGCCGCTGGTGCGCAGGCTGACGGAAAGCCAGTACCGGGCGACCGTTGCCGACATCTTCGGGGCGGATATCCCGGTGGTGGGGCGTTTCGAACGCGGCCTGCGCTCTGACGGCTTGATCGCGGTGGGTACGGGCGAAGCCGGGCTGTCGTCGTTCAGTCTCGAGCAATACGACATCAATGCGCGCGCCATCGCCGCGGCCGTGGTGAGCGAAGCGCATCGCGGTGACCTCATTCCCTGTGACATCGGCGACCCGGCTGTGTTCGACAAGTCGTGTGCCGACCGCTTTGTCGCCGACTACGGTCGCCGCCTGTTTCGCCGCCCGCTGTCTGAACAGGAAATAACACTCTATGTTTCCTCTGCCAGGGCGGCACAGGAACAACTGGGCGATTTCTACAGTGCGCTCGAGTTCGCGCTTGCCGGCATGCTGATCGCGCCGGATTTTCTGTTGCGCATCGAGCGCGCGGTGCCGGATGCCAGTGCCCCCGCGGGCTACCGGCTCGATGCGTATTCCAGCGCCACTCGCCTGAGTTATTTCCTCACCGGTTCGGCACCCGATCCGGAACTGCTGGATGCGGCGGAGCGGGGGGAGTTAAATACGCCCGAAGGTCTGCAGCGGCAGGTCGACCGGCTGATCGCGTCGCCCCGCTTCGAACTGGCCCTGCGCGATTTCTTTTCCGACATGCTCTATTTTGACCTGTTCGCTGATCTGGCAAAGGATTCGGTCATCTATCCGGCGTTCAACTCCGAGGTGGCTGCCGATTCCCGGGAGCAGACCCTGCGCACGATCACCAACCTGTTGCTGGAGGAGAACGGCGATTACCGCGACCTCTTCACCACGCGCAGCGCGCCGCTGACACGCTCGCTGGGCATTGTGTACCGGATGCCCGTGGCCGCTCGAAACGGCTGGTCCATGGGCGAGTTTTCGGCGGCGAGCGGGCGCGCCGGCATACAGTCGCAGGTAAGCTTCCTGGCGCTGCACTCGCACCCGGGGCGCTCGTCCCCGACATTGCGTGGCAAGGCCATGCGCGAGATATTCCTCTGCCAGCACATTCCCGATCCCCCGGCAGATGTCGATTTCACCGGTATCAACGACACCGCGAATCCGGTGCGACCGACGGCGCGCGACCGCCTGGTGGCCCACCGTACGCAACCGGCGTGCCAGGGCTGCCACATACTCATGGACCCGCTCGGCCTGACGCTGGAGAATTTCGATGGACTGGGCGGGTTTCGCAGTAAAGAAAACGGCGCGGTGATCGACGTCAGCGGATCACTCGACGGTCGGGAGTTTGTTGCGGCCGAAGGGCTCGGTCAGGCGCTTCACGACCATCAGCAGACACCGCGTTGCCTCGTCGACAAGTTGTACCGCTCTGCGGTGGGCAGGGGTATCGCGGAACCCGAACAACCGTTCCTGGATTACCTGAACCAGTCGTTTGCCGGGTCCGGTTATCGCGTGCCGGATCTCATCCGCACACTCGTGACCAGCCCCTCCTTTTTCGCGGTGACCGGGCATTCCCCGAAAGAACAGATAACGGATGCCCGCGCGGCGTCGGGAGACCAGACATGAAAAAATTCAACCGCAGAAGCCTGCTCCGGGGCGCATTGAACGGCGCGGCGGTCGGGGTCGCACTGCCGGTGCTGAACATGTTCCTCGACGACAGCGGCAAGGCATTCGCCGCGACAGGCCAGCGCATACCCGTGCGCTTCGGTACCTGGATCTGGGGTTGCGGGTATATTCCCGAGCGCTGGATTCCGACCGCGACGGGCACTGACTACACGCTGCCGGCGGATCTCGAGCCGCTCGCGCCCTACCGCGACAAGCTCGCGCTGTTCAGCGGCTTTGATGTGAAGCTTGACGGCGTGCCCAACAAGCCGCACATCACCGGTTGCCTGGGCTTCAGGACCGGGATTCCAGTCCCCAATGAAAACGTGAAGGCGCCGACGCTCGACGTGTTGATCGGCGATGTCATTGGCAATTCCACGCGATTTCGCTCCATCGAGGTAAGCACCTCAGGCATCCAGCGGTCGTACTCCTTCCGCGCGGCCGGCTCGCCCAATCCCAGCGAGATCTCGCCGCTGGCGCTGTACCAGCGCATTTTTGGTGAGGGATTCCAGGATCCGAATGCCGCGAGCTTCACGCCGGACCCGCGCACCATGGTGCAGAAGAGCGTGTTGTCGGCGGTGGCGGAGGATCGCCGGCAACTGATGCGCACTGTCGGCGCCGAGGACCGGCAGCGGCTGGAGGAGTATTTCACCTCACTGCGCCAGTTGGAAAACCAGTTGGCGCTGCAATTGCAACCCCCGGCGCCGGTGAAGAATTTCACGATGCCCGAGCCGCCACCCGAGATAGAACTGGATTCCGAGATGGAGCACGTGATGGAGATCCACCGGCTGATGGCGGGGCTGCTTGCGAAGGCCTTACAGTGCAACCAGACGCATGTGGTCAATGTGCTGCTGTCCGATACCACGTCCAACCTGCGCCGTCCCGGTTCGACCACAACCCACCATACGCTGACCCACGAGGAGCCGGTGAATCCGGAACTTGGCTATCAGGAACAGGTGGGCTGGTTCGCGACCCGCAGCATGGTCGCGTGGCGCGAGTTCCTCGATGCGCTGGACGCGATTCCGGAAGGCGACGGCACGCTGCTGGACAACTGCCTGATACTCGCGCACTCCGATTGTTCGATCGCGAAATCGCACTCGGTGGAGGGTATCCCGACAATGGTCGCCGGCGGCGCGGGAGGACGCATCCGCACCGGCTTCCACATGGCCGGCAACGCCGACCCGATCTCCAGGATCGGGCTGACAGTACAACAGGCGATGGGCCTGCCGGTGGAGCGCTGGGGAACGAACGCGATGGAAACCAACCGTGTGATACCCGAATTGCTGGCCTGAATTACCGCTGTGTGATGCAGGAAAGTTCGCGACTGCAGCGATCCGGGCGGACTAGCCGGGCATTGACATAAACATAAAAACTCGCAGGCAGGAGCGGCATGGGAACAAGATATCGCGATACCTACGTCTGGCTTTCCGTGCCGCTGCTCGCGATGCTGGCGTGTCTTCCCGGCTGCTCCAGCAGCGACAGCAACGCGGGCAGCGCGACAGAAGCGCCGCGTACTCCCACGCAATTGTGCGAGGTGGACTACGACAACATTCCCGATTCCGAGGAGTCCAGCGAGACGGTGTTCGCGCTCCCGGACCCGCTGGTCATGGCGGATGGCAGGCCGGTGCAGACGCAGCAGATGTGGATGGAACAGCGCCGCCCCGAACTGCTCGATCTTTTCTCGGTGAACATGTACGGGTTTACGCCTGATCGGGATCTGCCCGTCGAGTGGGAGTTGCTGGATGATGCGCAGGGCGTGCTGGCCGGCACTGCGGACCGCCTGCAGTTGCGGGGGCATCTCGGTGGCAGGGGCGGCCCGACGATGGATGTATTGGTGTACCTGCCTGCGGGCGTGTCCGCCCCGGTACCCCTCTACATCGCGACGAACTACCTGGGAAACCACGCGGCGACGGCCGACCCGGACGTGCTCTTTTCACCACTGGCGCTCGCGGAGAGCACGCCGGAGGACCTGGAGGCGGAGCGCAACTCGCGCTTTGGTTCACTACCCGGCTTCCCCGAGGCCTACCTTGAGCGAGGTTACGGTATCGCCGTGTTCTGGTATCAGGAACTCGCGCGCGACCCGCTGTTCCCAGATGCTGAGCAACTCGCCGAAATTTTCAATACCGGCGTTTTCCCGCTGTTCCTGCAGGCGGGACAAACGCGGCGCTACCCCGACGAATGGGGCGGCCTGGGCGCCTGGGCCTGGGGTATCAGCCGGGTGATCGACTGGGCTGAAACCGAGGGCCGCATCGACGCGAGGCGGATCGCGGTATTCGGTTCATCCCGGCTGGGCAAGGTCGCGCTGTGGGCCGCGGCACAGGACGAACGCATCAAGGTGACCTGGGCCGCGATCAGCGGCAGCGGTGGCGCGGTGCTCAACCGGCGTATCTATGCCCCTGTGCTGCAATGGTTCGCGGAGAATTTCAATTGCTGGGCCGGCCGGGTGGGTGAACTGCCCATCGACCAGCACGAACTGATCGCCCTGCTGGCGCCGAGGCCGCTGTATATCACCGAGGGCATGGATGACCCGTTCTCCGATGCGCTGGGCGCCTTCGGCAGCATGAGGGGCGCCAACCCCGTTTATGAACTGTTCGGGCTGGAAGGCCTGCCGGCGAGCACCCTGCCCGAGCCGGGAAGACCGTCCGTGGGCACGCTGGGCTTCAGCCTGCATGCCGGGGGTCACAGCGTACCGCCGGAGCAGTTTGAGGAAGTACTGGATTTTGTCGATCACCACCTGCGGTGACGGCTATCTCCGGACAAGCGAATATAGTCTGCCTCGGGTGCGACCCCTGGCCGACGTCGCGGCAAATGATAGCCGCCTTCAACAGCATGAATTAACCGGGAGGTTGTTGCTATGTCGATTTACAGGTTCAACGATTTGCGCGGAACGAAGCCGCTGTTTCTCGCAACGGCCTGCGTACTCGCGACCGCGTTGGCGTCTGCCGGCGATGCTGCCGCGCAGGAAACCGCCGGCTTCGTCGTCCACGAGTGGGGCGGCGTGAAGGCGCGCGGGCAGACTGTATGCCCCGATGGTCGCTCGCTGGGCTATCGCCAGATATTCGAGCAGAGCGCCGAGGGACAGCGCCTCGAGGGGGAAGCCGATGCGGATTACGTGAAACGGGCGCAGGCCGGCGGCAACGCGCTGGCGGTCAAGGATGGCAAGAATCTGTGCGCCAATCCGGGCCTGGCGCCGGATCCATACTATCGCACGATGGATGATGCCGCGGTGGTGTCCTGGGGCATCGACCTGGACGGCCGGGTTTCGACTCGCGACGGCGCGGCCGCGCCGGGCACCTGCCCGCACCAGGATTTCACCGGAGTGGCTGGCGAGACGGGCGTCGACAACCAGTACCTGCGTCTCACCGGTTGCACCGGCAATCCGTCCGCGGACGAGAGCGAGGACGAAACGGAAACCGGTTGGCTTCCGCCGCCGCAGGAGGCCCTGGAAAACACGATGCTGGAGGGTGGCTGGGGAATCCTGATCGAACTGACCGGGGTCGACGACTTCGAAAACGACGACAGCGTCGGCGTGGGTATCTACGCGAATTCAGACCCGATCGTGCTCAGCGCGCAACGGGAGCCCATCCCCTACGCCACGTACGCGGCGGACCAGGACCCGCGCTTTCGCGGCGTGGCCAGTGGCAGGATCGTGGATGGCGTGCTGATCACAGAGCCCACCGATGTTCGTTTTCACTGGCTGGTGGCGGGCATGCACCTTGAACGCCCGCTGGCCCACGCCAGAATCCGTGCAAGGTTTACCGAAGACGGCGTGATGGAAGGCTATCTCGCGGGCTATACGCCCGTCGAGGCACTCTACGACCTCCAGTACGGCTTTCGCAATGCGACGAACGACAAGGGAGAGCCGGCGCCGGCAGCGATGATGACGGCGATCGCGACCGGCGCCGCGAGCGCGATGAACCGCACCTGCAACGGCGCCTACGAGGCGATGTACCGGCTGGCGGACGGCGACCCGGACCCGAAGACCGGCCGTTGCACCTCGCTCTCCACGCAGTACTTCTTCCGCGCGACACCGGCGTTCATTGCGCAGGTGGAGTCGCGCGGACGCAATGACGGCCTGCTTGAGGAGTGATCGTGCCAGGCCCCGATCTGCCGTAACATCCACTGTGACGGATTCGGATCACGCACAGCAATAGAGGAGTTTCGCCATGCCAACAGTTACATTCGAAATTAACGGCACGCGGCAGGTGCTCGCCGATGTGGATCCCGCGACGCCGCTGCTCTGGGTGCTGCGAGATGCACTGGGCCTGGTGGGCACCAAATACGGCTGCGGCATCGCGCAGTGCGGCGCCTGCACCGTGCACCTGAACGGGGAGCCGGCGCGCGCGTGCAGCCTGCCGGTTGCCAGCGTCGAGGGCCAGTCGATCACGACGATCGAGGGCCTGGGCCCGCGGGGCGAACTGCATCCGCTGCAGGAAGCCTGGATAGCGATGGACGTCCCGCAGTGCGGCTACTGTCAGGCGGGGCAGTTGATGTCGGCCGCCGCGT
The DNA here is from genome assembly GCA_030427485.1 of Gammaproteobacteria bacterium. Taxonomy (GTDB): domain Bacteria; phylum Pseudomonadota; class Gammaproteobacteria; order Pseudomonadales; family Halieaceae; genus Marimicrobium. The sequence goes on along the minus strand of JAUICG010000038.1, from coordinate 6,658 downwards.
TGCTGAAGGCCAATGCCCGGCCCACCGACGAGGACATCGACCGGGCGATGGCCGGGAATTTGTGTCGCTGTGGCACCTATCCACGTATCCGGGCGGCCATTCACAAGGCCGCCGAGGGTGTGCGGGGGGAGGGCGTATGAGCCGACACGTCTACACCACCGAGGTCGACGAACCGCTGGTGATTGACTGCCTTGCGCGCGCCCAGCACGCCTTCGGGCGCTCGGGCGCCGGCATGGCCCGTCGAACCTTCCTGAAACTAGCCGGTGCCAGCGGCCTGGGTTTGACGCTGGGGTTTTCACTGAACCTGCGCGCTGCGACGGATGGCGCCGAACCGCCGGCGCTGAACGCATTTATTCGCATAGCACCGAGTGGCGATATCTATATCTACGCACCCAATCCGGAAATCGGCCAGGGCGTGAAGACATCCATGCCGATGATCGTCGCGGAGGAACTGGATGCGGACTGGCAGCGCGTGAAAATCGAGCAGGCGCCCATCGACCCGCGGTATGGCCTGCAGTTCTCCGGCGGCTCCCGCTCCATCGCCGTTAACTGGGATGCGTTGCGCCAGGCCGGAGCGGCGGCGCGCGCGATGCTGGTAGCGGCTGCTGCAAACAAATGGAGTACCGATCCCTCCACGCTGCGAACCGATGCCAGCCGTGTTTTCAACGCGCGGGGCGAGTCCCTGTCCTACGGCGAACTGGCGGCCGCCGCCGCATTGTTGGAGGTACCCGGGCCATCGTCATTGCGTCTCAAGCAGCGCGAAGACTACCGCATCATCGGCACCGCGATACCGGGTGTCGATAACCGGGCGATAGTCACCGGCGAACCCTTGTTCGGCATCGATCAGCAATTGCCCGGATTGCTGTATGCCTCCTATGCGCGCTGCCCGCGATTCGGCGGAACGGTGGTGTCGGCAAATCTGGATGAGATCAAGCGGCTGCCGGGTGTCGAGGACGCGTTCGTGCTCGATGCGAAAGGCAGTCACTCCGATCTGGTAGCAGGCGTCGCGATTATCGGCGCGAGCACCTGGGCGGTCATGCAGGCGCGCAAAAGACTGCAGGTCGAGTGGGACACGACGCATGCGTCGACGGCCAGTTGGTCGCGCTTTAACAGGGAAGCGCAGCAGGTTGCCGATGACGGGGACGGCGAGGTGCTGATCGACAACGGCGACGTGGGCCGCGCGTTCGATGACGCCGGCAGTGTCGTGGAGTCGTTCTATACCTACCCCTTTGCGGCCCATGCCTCCCTCGAGCCGATGAACTGCACGGCCTGGTTGAAGGGGGGAATCCTGGATATCTGGGCGCCGTCGCAGACGCCGCAACGGGGCATTGCGTCGGCGAGCGCCGCCACCGGCCTGGCCGCGCAGAACATACGCATGCACCAGACACGGATAGGGGGTGGTTTCGGGCGCCGCTTGCTGAATGACTACGTGGCGGAGGCCGCCGCGATCGCGCAGCGGGTGAGCGCCCCGGTCAAGGTGCAATGGACGCGTGAGGAAGATTTTGCGCACGATCATTTCAGGCCGGCGGGATTTCACAAACTGAAGGGCGCAACCGATAAGGACGGCAGGTTGTCTGCGTGGCAACACCATTACATTACACTGCAGTTCAACGGTGAAATCGTGTCCGGCGGTTCCCTGCGCGAAAACGAATTCCCCGTCCTGAACGTGCCCAATTACCGTCTCACCCAGACGGCCCTCGACACGGGCACGCCCTGTTTCGCCTGGCGGGCGCCGGGCGCCAACTCGGTGGCGTGGGTGTTCCAGAGCTTCATTCATGAACTCGCCCTGGCCGCGAACCGGGACCACAGGGATTTCCTGATCGAGATCATGGGCGAACCGCGCTGGTTCGACGCGGGCAATCCGAATTCCCTCAACACCGGCAGAGCGGTGGATGTGATCAAACTCGCCACCGAGAAAGCGGGCTGGGGGAGGCCGATGCCGCACCAGCGCGCACTGGGGCTGGCCTTTCATTTCTGCCACGCGGGTCACGTGGCGCACGTGGTGGATGTCGGCGTCGACGACAACAACAAGGTGACGGTTCACAAGGTAGTGGTGGCCGCGGACGTGGGCCCGGTCATCAACCCCAGCGGTGCGCGCGCACAAATCCAGGGTTGTGTCATCGACGCGCTGAGCACAATGGCCGGGCTGGAAATCACGCTGGAGAATGGCGTGGTCGAGCAGTCCAATTTCGACAGCTACCGGCCGTTGCGCATCGCTGCGACGCCCGAGATTGAAGCCCACTTCATCGCCAGCGAGTACCCGCCTACCGGCCTCGGTGAACCGGGTTTTCCGCCGCTGGCTCCCGCCGTCTGTAACGCCATTTTCGAGGTGACCGGGCGGCGCGTCAAAACGCTGCCGCTCAGCAGGGAGGGCTTTACCGTCTAGCGGGCGTGCATGCGGCGCCACCGTGTCGTGATCAATCTGTAAATAATCGCCTGGAAGTCGCGACCAGGGCTTTACTAAATGTCGCTTCCGGGATAGCATGCGTTCTATTAGTTACACCCATGTAACTAACTGCAATGTGAGCGACGATCAGTTACCAATAAAAGCTCGACTGCAGTTATCGATTCCGTGAAACCCCACCGCCCGGCAAGTGTCCGGACGTAGGCCGAACCCGGCGGGTTGCGTGAGAGGCAAATAAAGCAAAAAAGCTGTAAGTCCCAGACAGAGAGGCGAACCACCATGGATAACAATAATTTCGTACTTGTATGCAAAACCGCCGCGTTCACTGGCGGCTTCCTGCTCGCCACACTGGCGGCAACGCCGGGTATCGCGCAGCAGCAGGCCGCTGCGGCGTCCGCTGATAAAGAGCCCCAGGCTCTCGAGGAGGTCATCGTCACCGGCACCTTGCTGCGGGGGCTCGAGAACCCGATCGGCACGGAAATGATCAGTATGGACGCGCAGCAGATACAGGCCACCGGCGCGATGTCGACGACGCAGATACTGCAATCCATACCGCAGAACAACTCCTTCAATAGTCTGCAATACTCGACGGCCGCGGCCAATGTGATCACCACCAACCGGCCCAACCTGCGCGACCTGCCGCAGACGACCGGCGCCTCTTCCACGCTGGTGTTGTTGAACGGCCACCGCGTGGTGGGGATGGGAGTCACCTCGACCAGCCCGGATGTGGATATCGTGCCTCCCGCCCTGTTGCAGAGTGTGGAGATCGTCCCGGATGGCGGCTCGGCCATCTACGGTTCCGACGCCGTGGCCGGCGTCATCAACTTCATTACCCGGAGGGATTTCGAGGGCGTCGAAATCGACGCCAAATACGGCAACGGCGATCACTACAATGCCACCGACGCGAGCGTGACCGCGGGGTTCAACTGGGACAGCGGCTCCACTTATCTCGGCTATAACTTCGCCAGCCGGGATGCGCTGTCCGGCGACAACCTAGACTGGGTGAAGATGTACCCCAATTTCCGCCAGGATATCCCCGCACTCACCGAACCTGTCATCAACCTCGCCTGCAATCCCGGCAGCGTCCAGGTGAGCGGCCAGTCGTACGCCCTCCCGTACACCACGGGCAATGCGGTGCCCGGCACGGTAAACCAGTGCGACTCGTCCGACTGGGTAGATCTGTACCCGAAGGAGGATCGCGACTCGGTAATGTTCGGTATCACCCAGGACCTCGGCGACAAGGTCGTGCTGGAAGCCCGCGCGTTTTACATGAACCGCAATACCAGGGCGAAGCAGAACGGCTATCCCGCGACGGTGTCCGTCGCGCCCGGCGGCAGCCCGTTTCGCGCAGACCACCTGGCCACCGGCAACCCCAACGAAATCCAGTCTGTGAACTTCGTGCTGGACGGCACGCTGGAGCAGGAGATCAAGCTCAATACCTACGGGATCTACCCCACCCTCACTGTACAACTGCCCTACGGCTGGCAGATGCGCGCGCTGGCCGGTTACGGCGAGAGCACGACGAAGAACGAATACCCGAACCCGAGTACCAACGCCCTGAACAGCGCGATAAGGGGAGGGCTGATCAATCCCTACGCGGCCGCCACCAGCAATCCGGCCGCGGTCGCCGCAGTGAAGAACTACGGCACCTATGGCAAAACCGACCAGTCGCTGTTCGATGGCAGCATCATCTTCGACGGTGACGTGTATACCCTGCCCGGCGGCGAGATCAAGCTGGCGTTTGGCGGGGAATACCAGGACCAGGATTACGACGTGCAGGCCGGCGACATCATCTTCGGCACCCAGGATTCGGGTTCCGCTGGCGTGGTGATCGACGGTGTGCAGGTGTTCGGCCCGTCCGACCCGCTGCAGACCGTACGCCTGAATCGTGACGTGAAATCGGCTTTCGGCGAAGTCGTGGTGCCGGTGTTCGGCGCCGGTAACGCCGTCACCGCGCTGCAGGAACTGTCGCTGTCGGCATCCGTGCGCTACGACGACTACAGCGATTTCGGCAGCGTGTCCAATCCCAAGTACGGCATCACGTGGCGGCCGCTGGAGTGGATATCGCTGCGCGGTTCGATAGGCGACTCCTTCGTGGCGCCCAGCCTCGCGGACAATTCGGCGACCACGGTAGATTCCGCGACATTCGCCACCGCGAGTTTTCTCTATCCGCCGCAGTCGCTCATCGACAGCGGCGCGTACCCGCCGGTGCAGGCCGGACAGCAGGCCATCCTGCTGCAGGGAACGGCCCCCGGGATCGAGCCCCAGACGGCGGAAACCAAGTCCGTCGGCTTTGACATCGACCCGCCGTTTGCCCCGGGCCTGCGCCTGAGCCTGACGTGGTGGGACATCAGTTACTCGGGCCTGATCAGCCTGCCGAGCTTTTTTTCGCCGATACCCTCGTTCGTCACGTTCGCCTCGTTCAAGACGGTGAACCCGAACCAGGCGCAAATCGATACCGCGCTCGGCAGTGTCGACAGTGTGGTCGGTACCTGCGAGCCGCAGCCTGACTGCGTGTATATCATCACCGACGGGCGCAAGAACAACACCGGTGACTTCAAGACCGATGGCCTCGACTGGGCGACGTTCTACGAGCGCCCAACCGAATTCGGCAGCATCGATTTCAATATCAACGCCACCTACGTGCTGAACCGTGAGCAGAACGCGGTTCCCGGCGCGCCGTTCAACAACCTGCTGGCGACGGATTACAGCCGCTTCAAGGCCAGCACGAGCCTCGGCGCCAATATCGGCCGGTTCCGCGCCGAGGCGACGCTGTACCACACCCAGGGATACGATCTCGGGGCGCCCATCGGCGTACCGCCGCAGGACAATGTCAGTTCGTTCGACGTGGTGAACCTGTTCTTCCGCTACGACCTGCAGGGCGAGGGCCTGCTCTCGAACGTCGAGTTGACGATGAACGTGAACAACGTGTTTGACGAGGACCCGCCGGAATACCGCAATACCAACACGGTGAGCCTGAATAATAACGGCTACACCAACGGCACGACCATCGGCCGCCTGTTCGAGTTCGGGTTCCGCAAGCGATTCGAGTAAGCGGGCTGGCGGCACGACCGACGTTTCTCAAGCAAGCATCCAACCGGGAGATCACCACGATGGCGCAGCGCGCTGGTTCAACCATGCACAAACGGTATTCGACGGTCATTGCCGCAATGGCACTGGCCGCGCTCGCGGCCTGTTCGTCGAGCAACAGCAACGACCCCGGCGGCGCGCAGGCCGGCAACGTGCCAAATCCCACTGTGACGCCTGTTACCGGCGGCTACGGCCGCGCGATAGACGGGCTGCGATTTGACGTGGAACAGTACGGCTATGAGGAGCGTGAGTACTTTTTCGAGGGTACGGCCATCACCTATCCGCCGTCGACCCAGCCGCCTGCGCAATACCGCAGCCGGATGATCGTGTGGACGCCGCGGGACCCCGCACATTTCAATGGCACGACCGTCGTCGAGTGGGCCCATGTCAGTGTCGGTGCGTTTGAATTGAACGCCGAACTCGTTATCCAGGCGTCGATGCTGGTGGACCGGGGCTTTGCGTTCGCGCTGGTGAGTGCCCACGAGGCGGGTATCTGCGGCAGCGGGGGTTCCGGCGTGTGCGACCCGTCCTCCCTGCGTATGCTCGACCCCGACCGTTACGGCTCGCTGATGCACCCCGGCGAGGACTATGGTTTCGACATCTTCAACCAGGCGCTGCAGGCCATCAAGTATCCGTCGGGCACGGCCCCGCTCGGTGGCCTCAATACCCGCTTTATCATCGCCGAGGGCTTTCAGCCCACCGGCAACAGGAGTGTGCCGATACCCGATCCCGACGCCGGCAGGCCGCCCTATGGTTCTGCCGGTCCGCTGAACGGCTACATCAAAAGCCCGGCTTCCGAAGTGGGGCTCGCCGATGCGTTTCTGCTCGACTCGGCCGGCCCTGTGGTCGAGCCGGAAGAGTACCCGGGCCTGGTGCTGCACCACCTGGATGAAACAGCCATCCAGCGCGTTGCGCCGCCCAATCGCCCCAACCACATCACCTGGGAGGTTACCGGCTCGCCGCACGTCGACCGCTGGGGGGCGGACAACATCGTGAGGCCGGCCCCCGGTGAACCTCCACGCTTGCTGAGCCGTGAAGAGGAGGAGGTCCGGCGCAGGGCTTACGACAACTACGGACAATTACCGGATGAAGGCGCCTCCGCCTGCCTGCCGACCCGCACCCTGGGCACCCTGTACCCCCGCCGCTACAGCTTGAACGCCGCGG
>JAUICG010000037.1 GCA_030427485.1 Gammaproteobacteria bacterium | reverse complement strand
GGTGGTGACGCTTCGTTGTCCATGACAGGTGCCCACTTAACAATAGATGGGCACCTACGTTAGCGGGAAATGCTGTCGAGGGAAGATGGGTTTACCGGACGGTTACAGCCAGGTGACAAGGGTGCTCGCTTTGTTCACACTTTGTTATGGAAGTGTCTGCGAGAACGCCTGATGGGTAACAATGTACTGATTATTGATGATGACAAAGACCTGTGCGCTCTGCTGTCCGACTTCCTGTCGCTGGAGGGCTTCGCAGCACAGGCCATACACGACGGCGCCGAAGCCGTCGCACACTGCCGCAGGCACAACTACGACGCGATTGTGCTGGACATCATGCTGCCCGGATTACAGGGCCTGGACGTTCTGCGCCAACTGCGCCAGTTCAGCACCACCCCCATCCTGATGCTCACTGCGCGCGGCGAAGACACTGATCGAATACTGGGCCTGGAACTGGGTGCCGATGACTACCTGCCCAAGCCCTGCAATCCGCGTGAACTGGCGGCCAGACTGCGCGCCATCCTGCGGCGCGCCGGCATGGCTGCTGAAGACTCGAAGCAGCCGGTAATCGAGGCGGGAAAAACAACGATAAACGCCGCGGACCGCAGTGCGCTGTTCGACGGCGTCGACCTGCAGCTCACCAGTACAGAGTTCAACGTATTACACGCACTGGTTACCAGCGCCGGTACGGTGGTGAGCAAGGATTCGCTGAGCCAGAGTGCACTGGGCCGTTCGCTGTCCGCCTACGATCGCAGCATTGACGTACACATCAGCAAGATACGCAAGAAACTGGCCGCGCTCGGGGGCGACGACCTGATCGTCAGTGTGCGCGGCAGCGGTTACCAGTTCAAAGTCGGGACGCCGCAATGATGAAACTGCGGGGAAACCTGTTCCTGAGAATGTTCATCGGCTTCTGGCTGATGTCCGTCAGTATCCTCGGCAGTTGGATGCTGGCGTCAAACTATTTTGAAGCCCAACCACCGGGGCGGGAGTGGGAGGGCCACCAGCGACCCGGGCCACCACACCGCTTCATGCTCCGCACTATCTACGAACTGGAGAACCTGGAAGATACGGCGCTCCCCGCCGCGATTGACAACATACGCCGCGAGCACGACATCGAGATATACCTGGTGTCCCACGACGGCAGTGATCTGCTCAACCGCGCGTTGCCCGACGCGGTACTACGCGCGGCTGAAAGACTGTCCGCAAAACGCCGCATGCCGGTCCTGCACGTGCCGCGCAACCATCTGGCGGCTTTTCGTATCCATCGACCCAACGAGGAAGCTGTGGCCGCTGTTTTTGTCTTCCCCTCGCACCGGGGCTTCATCTTCAGCGCGCTGAATGACAGTCGATGGTTGCGCATTGCACTGGCGGTTCTGATCAGCGGTCTGATTTGCTACGGCCTTTCCAGGCTGATGACAGGACGCCTGAAGGATCTGCAGTCAGCATCCCGGCGCCTGGCTGAAGGCGAACTGGATACCCGCCTGCAGGTGCGCGAGAGAGGGGGTGACGAAACCGATGAGCTGGCCCGGGATTTCAACACGATGGCCGAGCAACTGCAGGCGCGAATGCAGGCGCAGAAGCGTCTGCTGGGCGACGTGTCCCACGAACTGCGATCGCCGCTGGCACGCCTGCGAATCGCCCTGGTGCTGGCGCAGGAAAAGCCGGAAAACGCCGGTACCTACATGCGGCGTATCGAGCAGGAAGCCGAGCGACTGGAAGAACTGATCGGGCAGCTACTGGCCACACAGACACAGGAACTCACTCTGGATACGCATATCGATCTCGTGGCGCTGCTGGAGGAACTGTGTGCCGACGCCAACTTCGAGGGGCAGGTGGCAGGCAAACATTTCAGCTTCAGCGCCGATACCCGGCAGGCCATCGTCGACAGTTCAGGTGACCTGCTGCGCAAAAGTTTTGACAATATCCTGCGCAACGCCCTGCAACACACCGCAGTCGACTCTGAAGTACAGGTGTCGTTGGTCTCCGTCGCAGGGCACTACCGTGTGGATATCGAAGATTGTGGACCGGGCGTACCCGAATCCGAGGTGCAAACGATTTTTGATGAATTCTACCGCGTGGATACCGCGCGGTCGCGCGAATCGGGTGGGTATGGCCTGGGCCTGTCCATTGCGAGGAGGGCCCTGCTCCAGCATGGCGGCGAGGTAAGCGCACGAAACACTGGCACGGGGTTGAAGATCTCCGTGAGCCTGCCCGCTATGGCCGACCGGGACTAGCCGAAGATGAGGCGGTAGATTTTCCTGTACATGTGGCGATAGGCATAGAAGGTACGATTGTCGAATACCAATCTGTTAATCCCGGCTTTGGTGTCTTTCTTGTACCGGGCGTAGATTGTTTTCAGGGCGCGCTCGGTTTTCGTCTTCTCAATGCCGCGCAGGACATTGAAAATTGTGCCGGCGAACTGCAGCGGATGGTAGATAATTCGGGTGAACATAAAGCTGAGATAGGCCTTCTTGCGTACCCAGTCCAGTTCCTTGCTTCCCACCGCGTCGTTAAAGGATACCGCTTTCGCCAGATCGCCCACGGTCAGCAGGTCCAGCCAGTCCAGGTCCTTGATTTTGTGTTTGCTGGGCTCCCAGAGCGGGGTCCCGGGCAGCGGAATGAACAAGCCGAAATTGACCTCATCGACACCCACGCGAGCCAGTTCCCTGGCATACGCAATAGTCATTTCCATATCCTCGCGGGTTTCTCCGGGCAGACCGAGCACGAAATAGGCCGCCACTTTCAAGCCCAGCCTGTGCGCGGTGGCGCCGCAGTCCCTGAGGTGGTCCAGGTCGAAATCCTTGCCCTTCTGGATAATCTCCGTGAGTACGCGAGGCGACCCGCTTTCCGGCGCCAGCGTCACATGCTCGCAGCCGCTTTCTTTCATCGCGGTGAGCATTTCTTCGTCGATACGGCTGGCGCGGATACCATTGGGTGTTTGCCACGTAATGTCCAGATTGCGCCGTTTGATTTCCTCGCAAATCTCGATCAGACGCTTGACGTTGATCGTCATATTGTCGTCTTCGAAGTGGAACTCGCGAATATTCCAGGTGTTGATGCAGTACTCGATTTCATCGACGACGTCGGTCGCGCTGCGCGACACCCAACGCGTTTTCCTGGAAGCGCAGAACGTGCAGCCGTAGGGACAGCCGCGTGAACTGATCAGGGACGTCCAGCGGCCATTGGAATAGCCGTGTGACTCCTGCGCCTTGATATACTCTTCCATCGGCAGCAGGTGACGCGCGGGAAACGGGATCGTGTCCTGGTTCAACTTGGTGTTGCGCTCCAGCTTTTCCGTGCCCATCACACAGTTGCCGCTGTCATCGATATAGGCCAGGTTACTGATATCGCTGCCAATATTGCTCTGGAAAAGGACGTCCTCGCGCAACAGCTTCTGGCACAGGTAAAGAAACGGATTCTCCCCTTCCCCGAGCACAATGAAATCGACAAGATCGCGGTCCTCGTCCAGGATTTCAGCATAGAGCGCGCTGGGATGAGGCCCGCCGAGGACAATCTTGATGTCGCTATTGAAGGCGCGAATCTGGCGGCACAATTCCTGGACCACCGGATAGGCGAAGGAAAACAGGTTCGATATACCGACGATTTTCACCTCGTCATCGAGGCGCGCCACGATATCCTCGAAACTCAGTCCGCGGACAAACGTCTCTTTTTCGAAAGGGTTGATGGTGCCGGGCTCTAGGCCGACCGCATCGATAATATCCACGGTCACGTCGTGCTGCTCAAGTACGGCGGCAAGGTAGGCTATACCCAGGGGTGGCGTGATGCCGCTCGCCACCTGGTTCTTCGTGAACACCTGCGGCGGGTTGATCAAGATAACCTGGTGACTCATCGGTAATTACCCGGGATGAGCATGTTTAAGGACCCGTTCGCACACAACCAATTAAAAACCCTAATAAAAACAAGGATTTTGCCTGACTATCACAAGCAGTATAGAAACATCTGCCTGCCTTGTACAGTTGCGGCGTTTCAAGGATGCGGTTCAGTTTAAAATTTGCTGTCAGTCGAGAGCCAGAGTGTGACGAGCTTCAAAGTTTTCCCGGCAAGGCCGCCTGGATGGTCGGCGTCAGGCCCGCTTTCCTTTGACGCTCCAGCTATAGCCGTGCCGGTGGTGAATCTCGATCTCCTGGAATCCGGCTGCCTCCAGCAATGCCACGGCTTCATGCCGCTTGTAATACTTCAGGTAGGTGGGGTTGAGTTGGTCGTAGATCACCAGGCGTCGCTTTTTCGCTGACATGGGCCACCAGACCGTATCGAGATAGCGCATCAGGGGCAGCGGAAAGACCTTCCCCACCAGACGATAAAGACAGAGTGTCCAGTACAGCAGGTGCACGATGCCCAGCAGCATGAAATGGGGCAGAAACGTCGTGAGTTTCCGCAGCGGCTGCACGAACTTCAGGTAGAGTTCGTTCCCCTCATAGCTGCACAGCCAGAAGAAGACCTCGCCGCCGGGCTTCAAGGCCTCGTAGCAGCGCCTGACGGTCGCACTGGGATCGGAGATAAACTCGATCACACCGATGGAAATGGCCAGGTCCAGGGGCTCCTCGACCGACCACTCGTCGCCGCGTTTGTTCAATGGCGTGACGTCCCTGCCCCTCGCCATTGCGGCAATATTGTTTTTCAGTTTTTCGAACGCGCCCCTGGCAGGCTCCACGGCATACACGTGGGATGCGCCCGATTCGAGCAGCATACCGACAATCCTGCCGGTGCCACTGCCTATATCGACAACCTTCTTCCCCTCGATGTCTGCGGTCTGCATCAGGGGAGAAAGGATGTCGGAAAACAGGCCCAGCGAAGCGTACCAGCCATCGTTATCATCGTAACGCGACCACTGGTTATCGAAGTCCTGAATGGTTTTGTCGTCTAAGGTTGACATTCATCAACTCCCGTCAAAGGCTGAAGCTGCCGACTGTTCACGGCGACTATTGCGACAACGCGGCCTGTTCGCCGCCGGATTTGGCACGGCACACAACGCCCTGCAGAAACCATGAATCGAGCACGGGTGATAGTAGGTACAAGCCTGCAACCGCCACTCTCTGCAACGGCCGCAGGGTAAGTGTACGCAGCGGCAGGTTTCGACTGAACCGGTGCACTACCTCAAAACCGGCCCTGTCCAGCGCGCGGTCCAGGCTCCGGCGATTGAAGTGGTTCAGGTGGTGAACTTCGCAGATGCGTTCCAGGGCGGAAAAACTGCGCCCGCCGGTCATCCGGTAGAGAAGCTTTGCCAGCCGAAAAATCAAAGAGTCCGAGTCCACCGTCATGCAGATAAAGATTCCGTCATCCGCCAGGCTACGCCTGATGCCTTCCAGAAAGGGCACGGGCTGCGCCACATGTTCAATCACATAGATGTTGGTTACCACCGGAAAAGGTATGTCCGCTACATAGGACTCGATATTGGCCGCCTGCAGCCGGGGAATGTTCAGTTCCTCAGTGCCGTAGCGCACCGCCGCCTCGCTGATATCGAGCCCCCAGCTTTCATACCCCAGTGCCCCGAAATGCCGGGGAAGATACCCGGTTGCCGTGCCGACATCCAGCGTCCGCACCGCCTGTCGCTGGCCGGGTATATAACCCTGGATCAATCCGTCGAGGTCGTTGAACAGGGCCTCCTCGGGATTGTCCCAGTGTTCGCTGTTGCTCTCGAGGAAATAGTCCGCCTCATAGGCTTCCGGCTCCACTTTCAAACGGGAGAACAGATGGGTGCAGACCGGGCAAACCAGCAGATCGAAACGAGGCAGGGAATACGCGGTTCCTGAGCAAGGCGCGCCACAAACCGGGCAGCACTCTACGGGATTGGACTGCGCCCCGGGCCTATCGGCGCCGCTGTTAATAGTGTTCATCACGATACTCTTTAATCAATGCCCGGCAAGCGAGTGTCCCAATAATATGCGCCTGTACCCTACGGTCGTCAGCCTGTACCGGCTACCGGCGCGCCCGGCCCGCGCACCGTGCCCTCGAGCTGTTGCGGGTGCCCCGGGGCGAGTGCATTCACTGCTTATGGCTGACAAACGACAAGAGATAACCGCCGCCACGCAGGAGCCGTGACGGCCTGCGTGTTAGCTCAATCTCCCCCGAGAATTTCTTCTACCTGGTACATCGGTCGCTTCTTGACCTCCATATACATCTTGCCGACGTACTCCCCAACCACGCCGATTGCCAGCAACTGCAGACCGCCGAGCAGGTACATCGGTATCACTGTGGAAGCCCAGCCTTCTATGCCCGTCTCCATATTGGTTATTTTCGCCCACAACGCCCAGCCGCTCAGGCCAAGCGATATCAGGAATACCGTGAACCCGCAGAGCGCGATTGCGCGCAGCGGTGTGATGGAAAACGAGGTGAGACCGCGCACGGACAATCCCAGCATGTCACGCAACGTGTATTTGGACTCACCGGCGTATCGCTCGCCGCGCGAGTAGAACACCTTGCAGGATTTCAGGCCCAGCAACGGAACGACACCGCGAAGATAGATATTGTTCTCACGGTATTTGCCCAACATGGCAACGGCTTTCCTGCTCATCAAGCGGAAGTCGGCGTGATTGGGAATTGTCTTGATTCCGAAACGGGCGGCAACCCAGTAGTGCAGCGCTGCCGTCCAGCGCTTGAACTTCCCGTCGGTATGCCGGTCATCCCGGACCCCGAACACGATCTCGTTACCTTCCGCAAAACGCTCGATCATAGTATCCACAGCGTTGATATCGTCCTGTAAGTCCGCGTCGATGGAAACCATCGCATCACCGTCGGCATTCATCAGTCCGGCGTAAAGCGCATACTGATGGCCGTAGTTCCGCGCCAGCTTGATACCCCGAAATTTTCGATCAGAGGCGACCATTTGTGCAATGCACGCCCAGGTGGCATCGGTACTGCCGTCGTCAACAAAGTAAATGCGAGAGTCCGGACTGATCAGGCCCCGCTCCACCAGCGAATCGAGTTTGGAACTCATCGTGCGCGATGTCACGGGCAGTACCGCCTCCTCGTTGTAGCACGGTATCACGATCGCCAGGACGGGCATGGACTTCGTCGACATGAACCTTACCTTCCAGCACTCACAAAACAGTAATTGTATATCAGAACATCCCCGATACTGATTTCGCAAGCTGCCCGGCCGTTATTTCTCCAATTTTAGAACCAGCGCGCGAAACTGTTGCGCTTTTTCGGCATTTGCCCTGTCCCTGCCTACATTATCGTCGCACAATGGAGCCATGGGCAGAGCAGCGCTTCTAGCCATATGGATCGCCACAGAGTATATTGACGCCCTCCAGTTGAAGCGAAGCAGAGCCCGGAAAACCGCCGGAAACCGCGCCTCCGGCGACCGTCCCGGAGCAGCGCAGATGCCGGGATTCTGTTCACAACGCCGGTACGCCGAATCAATACGCTATGACGACAACCTTCTCTGACCAACAGTTTGAACTGTGCTATCCGGAGGGCATCGATTTTCATTGGTGGTACGTCGCCCGCAATCGGCTGTTAGCCGACATCCTGCTTCGCGAATCCACCGCAGACAGCATCTTCCTGGAAGTGGGCTGTGGCCGAGGGCCAGTGGTTAAAGGACTGCGGGACTTCGGCCTCGATGTCCGCGGGGTCGAGCTGGCCGAAGTGGAACCCATCGAGGGCATGCAGGCTTTCGTGGACTCGGGGATAGACGCCTGTGACCTGCCCATTGAACAGCGTGCAGAAATCAGCGGCCTGCTGTTGCTTGACGTTATCGAGCACCTGCCCGAACCGGAACAATTTCTGAAAAAACTGGTGGGCAGCTTTCCCAACCTGGCCGTGGTCATCGTCACTGTACCCAGTTGCCAGGAGATATGGTCCAATTTCGACGACTTTTACGGACACTACCGCCGCTACACCCTGGATATGCTGGATGACATGTCGGCACAACTGAACTGGACAACCCACAGCGCCGGTTACTTCTTCCGCCTGCCCTATCTGCCGTTGCGGCTGATGTCCGCACTGGGTATCCAGCGTGAGACGCAGATGCATGCGCCGGGAAAAGTCATGCGCCCGGTTCACCGACTGGTATCGTCCCTGTGTCGACTGGAGGCGGCAATCATGCCTCCGCGAGTGAGGGGAACCAGCGCTTATGCAGTGTACCGCCCAACGCCAGCGGGTTAATCGGAGAGGGCTGCCGGCGCTCGTCGCGGCTTCCAGATTTTCACGCGGTAACCGCCACCGCCCAGCCGTTTCATCAGCGGAAGTTTGATTTCGGCGACCAATTTATAGTGGGCTTCCAGTAATGCCTGGGTATCGACCCCGGAATCCTGGAAGGATTTGGGCAGAGACATCAGGTTGTCTATCACCAACAGATCGAACTCCCGGTTCACGATTTTGGACTGTATCCGCTCGACATGCCGCTCCCAGATCTGGGGCTCTCGATGCTGCTCGTCTGCTTTTACGAAAAAGGACGGCTTAGCACCGGCAAAGATGAAATAACGAGTACCGCCGCTAAGATAGAGGGGCGACCCCCTGGCTACGGCCTCCTCGACCACCAGGGTGGATGCGTAGATATCGTCAGCCCGGGAAATTTCGCTCCTGATTCTTCTCCACCCCTCATCGTTGACTGAAAAATCCCTGGGCAACATCACGTAGCAGTTGTACAGCGACCATACGATCAGGACACTGAAAGGCCAACGCGCTTTGGGCAGGCCCGAGACAAGCGCGAAGGTCCCGACCAGCAGGAAGGGGGAAACCACCTGGAAAAGATACGTCAGGTGGTTTCCCGGATTGCGCCCCAGGATAAGCACGAAGATGAATATCGAACAAGCGCAGCAAAACCAGATGTAGTTTGGCTTGTACGCCAGCAGGGGCTGGTCGAAATGACGCAGGTTTACGGGCCGACCGCGCTGCGAACCAGGCCCCTCGGGCGCTGGTGAACGCCGCTTCAAGTACCACCTGTAAACCGCCGCGCAGGTTAACATGATCAGCAAGGGCAGATAGATTTGCATATACTCCCCGAGTTGGCCGACCACATATTCGTTGTACGCGTACACGATATACGCAGACCCGACAGCGAAAAGCGTAGCCTCCAGGTAGAATGGCACCGTGTAGTAGACCACCACCAACACTGCGCTGAACGCCGCCAGCGATGCCAGTCCAAAATAGATAGCCCGCCTCTTGGATTCAGTGAGAAACATATACAGCGCCACATAGCCAAGACAGGCGACGAAATACTGCTTGGTGTAAAACGCCAGGATACCGAGCAAAATCGCCACTGCCAGACTGCGGGTTGAGAAGCCGTTCACCCAGGGAACGGTTATGGCCGACAGGAACAGGAACAAACCCAGGCTGTTGGTACTGGCAACAGGTGTGGAGTAGTGAAGAAGGGCGGCGTAGCAAAGGGCGGCCGCTATAAAACTCTCCGTACGTCCTCCCGACGCCCTGCGGCACAGGTAGTAACAGAGTGCGCAGCAGGCAAGAATAAAAATCGCGCAAACAATACGGTGCAATTCGAATGTGTTGCCAAAAACACGCGCCAGTGGCGCTACGAGTATATTGGTCATTATGGGATAGAGACTGATGTGGGCCGGCTGGCTCGCAATCGAATAGGGGCTCTCCCCCTTCACCAGTGACGCCGTGGTCACCAGCATACCGCCTTCGTTGTAATCCAGCGGGTACTCGTGCGACACAAGCTTTAGATGATTAACGGCCAGCGCGGCCGTAAAAAACACGACGCAAACCAGGAGAGTCGCCTGGTATGCAAGACCCGGCCGGGGCCACTGAGTTGTCGTCATATCCGTCCTGTCCGGGGTGTCTCGGAATGTAACGCCCGACACCAACGCTGCTGCAGTGCGGACAAAAACCTGGCGAAATATAGCACAAGTCGAAAAGCGCCTGGCATTGCTTTGCGCTCTCTTTACCATTCGATACAGCAATCGACAATGTCGTTTCACGCGCTACCGGCATTCGCTTGCCAGGGTCCGCGCACCGGGCTCACAAAGGGGAGGCGCATCACAACTTACTGAAATTTCTGCGCCACGGGTAGAGTTCACCCCACGATAGCCCTAGAATGCCGATTTCGTTGTATGTTCAGGGCTGGCACATGGTTGAAGCTCCCAGACTGATTCGTCACTCGCTTGTCGGGGTAAGCAGCGGCGTTCTGCTCATCGCCCTGACCTGGCTTTTTGTCGACGGGCTGTCGCTTGACGTACTGCTGGGATCCAGTATCGCTTTGCTCCTGACCGGGTGTTATCACTACTCTTTCCAGTATCACTGGACCTTTGGCTCGGATGCTTCTCACCAGGTGGCGCTTGCCAGGTACATACTGATGTGTGCGGGGATTTTCGTCATTAACGCCCTGGTGATGTATTACGGGGTAAAAGCACTACAGGTTCATTACCTTATCGTTCAGTTCCTGGCCAATGCGACCATAACCGCATGGAGCTTCTTTCTCAGTTCCATCTGGGTGTTTGTGCGCCAGGGTTGAGCCGCTTCAGCTGCCGCGAATCACATTTTTTACCCCGGTCGCGTAGCTGTAGCGGTCATCGAACACCACCAGGTTGCCATCTATCATCAGCATATCCCGGTTCTCGTATCCCTGCCAGATGCGCGAGTTGATCTCCGGCAGGTGCTGGTAACTGATCCACGGCCACAGGTGATGCTCGGCGTGATAATGAAAATTTACTTTGGAGAGATACAGCCGCTCGAACCAGGTTGCCTTGACGGAGCGCAGCATCGGCCCGGGTGTATTCATGAAGTACGGTGTTTCCTCCGCTTCAGACATGCCTGACCGGGCGGGCTGGTGCTCGATCAGGGCGCGGATCTTCGCGAACAGGAATGTCACGGTCAGCATCGGCCACAACCACAAAATGACGTAGTAGGTGGGCACTCCGAAGTGGAGAGGATCGTACAGCGTGAGCACCAGGAAGATCACCGCGTGCACCACCAGTATCCTGATCTGGTCGTTGCGCAGATTGGACTCGAATTTTTCGATCTCGCCGCTTTTACCCGATCGAAATGCATCGCGCACCTTGACCAGGTACTCGAGACCGGAGAGGCTGCGGCAGACCTCCGCCAGAAAACGCCAGCCCCGCCAGTCGCGAATATAGGCATCCTTGGAGTCACCGGGCCGGGAGACGAGGCGGTGGTGAATAATATGCCGCTGGCGATACACGTTGAAGGGCAGCAGCGCCGGTGCGGCAAAAAACCAGGTACCGATAAAATCGTTTATCCGCTTGTTTTGCGGCCACAACAGAAAGTGCGACGCTTCATGCGCTATCAGCGACAGGCCATGCTGCGCGCCGGCGATGATAAAAACCGCGACGATCCACGTCCACACAGATGGGTAGGCGATAAACAGCGCGCAACCGATGACCACCTGTATCCAGGGCAGAAGCAGGTCCAGGATAAGGCGCGGAATGGCCGGCCGCCGGTAATAGTATCGCTCCTCCGCCGTGAACTGGATGGCTTCGCGAGTTGGAATGACGCTGACTGACATCACTTTCTGGCGCTGAAAATCATGCAGTCGCTGCGGCGAAAAAGGTAATCGAAAATACTCAGCGGCGCGGTCAGGAAAACCAGCAGCGTCCAGATTCGGGAGTGCCCCGCTTCCAGTGCCAGCGGCAAGCCCAGTTTACCCAGCAGCATGTTCTGCAGCGACAGCGCCGGGAACAGGTTGAGTTCCTCGATAATCTCCACGTCGCGGAATCCGCACTTGTGCAACAATAATTCGAGCGACTCGCGAGAAAAAAGCTGCAGGTGGCGGGGAAAGTGATAGCCTCCCCAGTAGCGGCCGAAGTACCGGTGCCCGGTACTGGCCAGTTTCGGCGTACGCCCGGTAAAAATCCCGTCTTCCGCCAGCAACGCGTGCGCCTTGAGCACCGTCTCATAGGGATCGGTTACGTGTTCGATCACATGGTTTATCGTGAGCACGTCAACCGTGCCCGCCCGGCCTGACGGTTCGAATTCCTCGAAGGTACCCGGCACGATATCGAAGCCCGCGTCACAACCAGCCTCGGCCATTTCCCGGTTCATCTCCACACCGGAAAACCTGAACTCGCCCTCCGCCTCCATCGCTTTGAAACGACGGCAGTCGCCCGCACCGACATCGAACAGATGCAGCGGTCGCTTCGTGGACAGGCTGAGCAAGCGCTTCGCCTCGCTGCGACACCAGATGTCGTAAATCCGCTGCCAGAAACCGCCCATCTCCTTACCGTACGCGTAGTAATTGTCCGGATACAGGCGGCGCAGTTCATCCAGTGAGGGACGCGGTGAAACAAACTCTGAACCACAGGCATTGCAGGCACGCATCCCGAATTGGTCCGCTATCTCGACGCCGTACTCATAGTCTCTCGGCACAGCGGCCAGGGCACAACTGTCGACGGCGCGGCACACCGGGCAACACGGTTCAGTTTCAACATCCTGAGTCATTGCTTGCTCTTGTCATTACAGGCTTCAGACCCATTCCGTACAAACATCCGAATCTGTTTATCCTGAATCATAAAATGCCCGGTGTGACATCGCAACGCCCGCTCGGGTCAGGTATTGGCTCAGCTTGAACTCGGGTTGCGTCGAGAGTCTGGGAAGCTCGCACAACGAGGCTTCAAACGGCACCGGTACAACAGCCCAGTATATTGCAACAGGCTTGCAATTGCCGCTGCTGAAACAGGATGCGTGTCGCATCCCTGGAAATTAGTTGAGCGGCAGGACACCCACGCATTCGCCGGACTTCACCGCTGCGTAGCATGAATCAACCACGTTTACTCTCCCGTTAATGGATCAGTTTGGAGCCTGACAATACGAGCCTGAGAGGCAGAGTATGCGGTCTGGACACGCCAAAAAGCGCACATCCATGTGCAGGCTTGGGTGGCGACGTCCTGTCGCCACACAGTCCAGACCGCATACTCTGCCTCTCAGGCTCTCGGCCCCTACCAGGATTCAAACTGAGCAACTGCTGCCCAGTTGGGTATGATTTCCAGCCAGAATAGGTTTAGACTGGGCACACAACGGTTTGGCCGAGACATCCAGGTGTTACCTGGCTGGAATGCTCGCTGGTTTACAAGGTAATACCGTGCCCCGACCTCCGTGTGACTCACACAGATTGCGGACCCGATCCGCAAGGAGGAACCACCATGACTACTGCACGTCATCCCGTCGATACCTTTCCCGTACACAATGTGCCCCTCACGCGGCCGTTTATCTGGCTGGCTGAAGGCTGGGACGATCTGCTGCACCACAGGGGCGCGAGCCTGGCATACGGACTGCTGGTCTCGGTACTGGGTGCGCTGATCCTCGCCTACGGCCGCCACCCTTTTTTCATCGCCGCCGTGGCCGTCGGCTTCCTGCTGGTGGGGCCGATTCTCACCGCCGGCCTCTGCGAGTTGTCGCGCTGCCGCGATGAAGGTGAAATCGCGAACTTTCAGTCCTCACTGCTTTCGCTCAAACGGGCGCAGGGCAGCCTGCTGGCGGTGGCGGAAACGCTGGCAGTGCTCGCGGTCATCTGGTTCGCGCTGTCGGGCGCGCTCTACCTTGGACTGGTGGGAAACCTCGCTCCGGGCCTGGAGTTGACGCTCTGGGGCGATGTCGCCCGCCAGATCAGCGGCAGCCAGATGATCGCCTATGCGGGCATCGGGCTGGTACTGGCAGCGATGGTGTTCGTACTGTCGGTGGTTACCATACCGATGGTCGTGGAACGGCATGTGGACGCCGGTACCGCGATGCGCATGAGTTTACGCGTCACCCTGCGTGATTTTCCGGCCATGCTGGTGTGGGCCGCACTGATTGCCGTGCTGGTTGTCGCCGGATTCCTGACCGGCCTGATCGGCATGGTGGTGATCTTTCCGCTGCTGGGCCACGCCACATGGCGAGCTTACAAGGAACTGGTGCACTAGGAGCCTGCCGGGCCTGGGATGATGCTACTGCCGCGCAACGGGGCTCGATCCGGGCCCCGGGTCATGGCGAATTGCGGTTGTCCGGCGGCCGGCAGATCGCCTGTCAACCGCCGGACTGTGCCAGCGCACGCTCGGTGGCGGTGGCCAGCAGGTTGAGATTTCCTTCAAACCAGTTCACCACCAGTTCGGACTTGCAGATCTGCCAGCCACCGTCGCTCTGCACATAGTGGTTGGTGTACTCCCCCACCACGACGACAACCTCCTCCGGCCCGATGGCGGGGTCTTCCGGGTTGGCAAAAATCACGTGGTCGGCCCTCAGGTAGGCGCGACAACTCACGCGCCCTTCCGAGGCGAGGAAACGGTGATTGGTGATGGCGTGCCGGGTGATATCGAAGCCATTGATCACGCCCTGCAGAATTTTGAGCCAGTCATCGGCGCGGCGCGGCACGGCGGGGTCGCCGGTAGGTGCGCTGATAGCGCCGTAGTCGATCAGCACTTCATCGGCAAAACAGGCGCGCACCATCGGCCAGTTCTTACTGTCCAGACCTTCCGCGTAATTGTTGTAGTTGTCGATCAGGGCCTGCCGTATCAGCGGATCGTTTGCTTCTTTAGCCATCGTCATTCCTTGTTGCTGCCAGCGAACTGCGCTACTGGATAAACCACTCAGTGAGCGGGCTGTGCGGGTACCACGCCTTCCGTGATGGTGGTCGTGTTGTCTATCACGAGAGCGGCGCCATTGACCGCACCGGATTCGTCCGACGCGAGAAACAACACCATGTTCGCGACGTCCCCGGGCTCACCCACCCAGACATTCTCCATCGCCTGGGCGGCAGCCGGGTCATTTTCCCGCACGACCTGCGCCACGCCTTCCAACATCGGCGTACGCATATTGCCGGGGTGGATGGAATTGCAGCGCACGCCGTAGCCTTTCTGGGCACAGAGCACAGCCACGGACTTCGTCATCCCGCGTATGGCGCTCTTGGAGGCGGCGTAGGAGAAGATTTGCGGCCCGCCCTGGATACTGGCGGTGGAGCACATATTGATGATGGACCCCCTGCCGGCGGCCTTCATCACACGCAGGGCATGCTTGCAGCCGAAGAACGTGCCGTCGGTACCCACCGCGTTGACCAGGCGCCAGATCTCCTCGGTGGTTTCCTCGATACTGGCAAGGCGTACGATACCGGCACTGTTGAGCAGGATGTCGAGGCGCCCGAAATCCGCCACCACCTTGTCCACCAGCGCGATCCACTGCGCCTCGCGGGAAACGTCCAGCAGTTCGAAACGGGCATTCGCGATCGCGCTGGCGGCCGCCTCGCCCTGCTCCCGGTTGATGTCCGCAATGATCACCGTCGCGCCCTCCTCCGCCAGGCGACGGGCCGACGCCAGTCCCAGTCCGGAAGCGCCCCCGGTGATCAGCGCCACCTTGTCCGCCACTCGCCCCATAACAACCGTCTCTCCCCGCACCATGAATGCAGCCTCGCACTTAACAAGCGGACTGTATCTGTGCTCGTTGATTCGCCAGGGGGTACCTTACCACAAAACAGTCAGGACGTACTGTTTATTACTGACACCGTTAAAACCCGCGGCGATCGCGTGGCCCCGGGATTCAGGCGGCGTCGATTTCCTTGAACGAGGCTATCCCTTCGTCGAACTCCCAGAATCCGCGTAGTGCGGTCAACTTGCCCTGTTCATTGCAGCTGTAGGTGAAAACGCCGTTGACCTGCTGGCTGTAGGTCTTGCCATCGATGTTCATCACCACATTGAGTGTCACGATATTCGCGCACTCGAGGTGGGCGGTGTAGGTCTGGTGAATGATGTACTCGATATCCGAGTTGGCGATATTGCGGTCGTAAAACGCCTCGCGTGCTTCCGGCGTGGAGTGGCCCTTGCCCTCTGGATCAAGCGCCGACGGACCGATGGGGTCCTCGATGATGCCATCCTCGGCCCACATATCCAGCCAGCGCGCCTTGTCTTTGGTCTTGAGGCACTCGCGGGACCTGAGGGACATCTGGTATGCGACATTATTCTCGTTCATGCGTTTTCCTCCACGCTGTTGCATTGCGATAAGTATTCCAAAACCGGCGCAGCCCGCCGCGGTTGGCTCACAACGGCAGCCCCCCGACGGCGCCATTGATAGAGCCGCTTTCCTGATATGCGCGCATCAGTATCTCGGCGATTCGCATCTGGTGCACTTCATCGGCGCCATCTGCGAGACGCGCCCATCGGGCCTGTTGCAACATACCAGAAATGGGCGAGTCCTTGGAGTACCCCAGCGCGCCGTGTACCTGCATTGCGCGATCGCACACTCTCCACAGCGTGTTCGCCACATGGTGTTTGGCCATGGAGACCTCCTGCTTGAAATCCATGCCATTTTCAATCTTGTAGGCGGCGTGCAATACCATGAGTTTGGACGCGTAGAGTTCCATCGCGCTGTCCGACATCATCCACTGGATGCCCTGTTTCTCACTGAGCAATGAACCGTGCGCGAAACGCTTGCCGGCGCGATCGATGAGCATCTCCAGGGCCATTTCAATTTCACCCAGCCAGCGCATACAGTGCGCGAGTCGCGCCGGCCCCAGGCGAACCTGGCCGAGTTTGTGTCCGCCGCCACGCTCACCGAGCAGGTTGGCCTTCGGTACGCGCACATTCCTGTACAGGATTTCACAATGGTTGTGGCTGCCGGACATGGTCTCAATGTCGCGCACGAGTTCGAAGCCCGGAGAATCGCAGTCAACGATAAACGCGGAATTGCGCGCCTGCGGCACGCTCGCATCCGGGTCCGTACGGGCGATCACAATCGCGAACGTCGCGCCCCGCGCGCCGGAAGTGAACCACTTGTGGCCGTTGATGACCCACTCGTCGCCATCCTCCACCGCGGTGGTCTGGATCAGCGTGGGATCGGAGCCCGCGACCTCCGGCTCCGTCATGGAGAAGCAGGACCGCACCTCACCGTCCAGCAGCGGTTGCAGGTAGCGCTCCCGCTGATAGTCGGTGGCGAAATGATGCAGGGTATGCATATTGCCCTCGTCCGGCGCGTGGCCATTGAGTATGTAGGGGCCGTAAGGGACTTTTGCCGCCTCCGCCGAGACCGCCGCGAGCGCGGTAACGCCGAGCCCCATGCCGCCGACTTCGCTCGGCATATGGGGCAGCCAGAAACCTTGCTCCCTGGCCTCCTGGCGCAGTTCCTTGATGAGTCGGGACCAGTCCTCCCGTTTCGCGTCCTTGTTTTCACTCAGCAGGTCATAGCGCGCTTTTACCGTGTCGCGCAGGAAGTCGCGGACTGCGACACGCGCCTGTTCCACGTCGGGGCTGAAAGTGAAGTCGATTGCCATTTGCGTGGATACCTTCGATTGCTCTCTGGAAGCGCCAGTGTACACCAGCAGTGACTGACATGCCGGACATGGGGTTTACCGGGGGACAGGACCCTGACTAGTGCTCGTGCCCCGGCACTTTACCGTCGTAGGAGGCCCTGGAGATCGCATCGCCATCGAACTTGATGGTCTTCTCGGGCACCAGTTCAAGGATGACGCGCAGCGGCGTATCCAGGTGCCTGATCGCGGCTTCCAGCGTGGGCGCGGGATAGGGGCTGATGATCGCGCCCATTGCGGGATAGAACCAGTCCTTGGTCGCCTGGTCATCATGAATGATGACCCTGCCCTTGTAGGTGATCTGCTTGCCGGGCCCCATATCGGTGCCCATGCTGGAAATCACCACGCTGGCGCGCGGATCGCGCCGCAGAGCCTTGATGCGGGCGCGCTGGCTGGTGGCCGTCAGCCAGATAGAGCCGTCGCGGGCAACGTAGTTCATTATCACGCCGAGACCGTGTCCCTCCCTGTTGGTCCAGATGAAATTGCACTCTATCTGTTTTTTCAGCAGTTCCTGCTCGCGCTCGTCACTGAGTTCATAGAGCGTGACATCTTCATAACCCTGCATGCGGATTCTCCCTGGTTAAAACGTTGGTATGCGCCCGTTCTGCCGTCTACCTGACAGACAGGCCCGGCACCTGGTCGTTGATCTGGCCCGAACGCGGGTTGTGCTAGAGATCTGACAGCACATGCCCGCCATCCACCGTGACGGCGGACCCCGTCATCAGCGAGCCGGCGTCCGAGGCCAGCAGCAACAGCGGACCATTCAGCTCTTCCAGGTTGCCGGTACGGCGCTGTGGAATGCGCTTGATCAGCGCCTGCCCGGCGGCCGTCTTGAACCACTCGCCGTTCAGCTCGGTCTGAAAATAACCGGGGCACAGCGCGTTCACCCGAATATTGTGCTGCGCCAGTTCCAGCGCCGCTGTTCTTGTGAACTGGACGACCGCCGCCTTGGAGGCGGCGTAGTTGGTCAGCGCCTTCTGCACGCGCTCCGCCAGAATCGATGCGATATTGACGATGCTGCCGGCGCGGCCGGCGGCGATCATGCGCCGGGCGGTTTCCCGCGTGACGTAGGCCACGCCGTTCAGATTGGTGTCAATTACCTGGTTCCAGTCGTCGTCGCTGAGGTCGAGCAACAATTTGGGAATGGTAATACCGGCATTGTTGATCACCACGTCAACGACACCAAATACGGGCTCCACCGCGTCCAGCGCCGCGGCGATACTCTCGCTGCGGGTGACATCCATGGTGACGGCAATGGCCTCGCCGCCGCCGGCATTGATGCTGTCCGCAACGGACTGGATCAGATCAGTGCGTCGCGCCGCAAGTACCACCCGGGCACCGGCCTGCGCCAGCACCGGCGCAAAGTGTCGGCCGAAGCCGCTGGATGCCCCGGTGACCAGTGCGACCTTGCCCGCGAGGGAAAACGGTTTGAACAGATCGTCCATAGCTTGTGTCTCCTTGATTACGCGGGCCGCGCTCAGGCGCCCAGGTATTTGTCCAGCGTGCGGTGAAAATGGCGGATGCGAATCTCCTGGTAGTTGCCCAGCACCACTTCGCCCGACTGCAGGTTATGCAGGCCTTTCTGCACCATTTTCAGATTGCTGAAGTCCTGGTCAAAGACACGCCCCAGTCCGCCTTCGAGGCCCTCGGCCTCGGAGAACAACTGGTCTTTTCCCAACTTCTGTACCGCGCAATCCGCGGGACGTTCCGTGCCCTCGGGGTAGCGCATCAGGACAATGATTTCCATCGTGCACATTTCCGGGTCTTTGCCGTAGGGCTTCATGCGGTACGTCAGGTTGGGATGAAACCCGGCCCAGGGTGCAAAGTTGGGGAACACCGAGTACAAAATGGAGTCCATGATCTCGCTGTGCGTGCAGAAGCTGGCCAGGTCCATCTGGTACTGCTCGGAGTAATGGTTGAAGTAGTAGTCCGCCAGCCACTGCCGCGCGCTCATTCCCTGGGGCACGGCCACTTTTGCACCATCGGTCAGCCACGCCCCGTGCTCCAGCCAGTCATTGACCGTCTTGTCGGGCGCGACGTTCTCCAGGTGCGGACTGACCACGCCCATCGGCGAAATCGTGCGGCTGATGTTGTCACCCCAGCAGTCGTACTGGGAATTGGAGTCACCGAGATACGGCAGTATCTGGGGGTGAGTCTGCACCGTGTGATAGGACTCGATGAAGGCCTCCCACGCGACCTTCCAGTTGCACTCGATAATTTTCTCCACGTGCATGACCTTGAACGTCTTTTCCGGCTGCCAGCGCTTGAAGTGTTCCGGCAGTATGCCAAGGTAGGAATCCAGCGCTTCAGCCTGCATATCCATGTTGATGAAGACCCAGCCGCCCCAGGTATCCACGCGGACCTGCGGCAGCGCGAAGCTCTCCTTGTCGATATGCGGGAAATCCCATTCACAGGGGGCGCCCCGGAAGTCGCCGTCCAGGCTCCAGCGAAAGCCGTGAAACGGGCACTTGAACTCGCGCGCGGTGCCGCAATCCTGGCGCAGTTGCCTGCCCCGGTGCAGGCAGGCGTTGTAAAAGCCCTTGATCGCCCCCGCCTCGGTGCGCGTCAGCACAATGGAATACTTGGCAATATCGAACACAAAATAGCTGCCGGCGTCCGCCAGTTCCGACTCGCGGCAGGTGACCAGCCAGGTGCGGTTCCACAGCTTCTCCTCCTCCAGTTCCGCGAACTCCCGGCTGAAATAGCGATCCACGGACAGGTTTTCCGAACCCAGGTAGGTATCGGTACTCTCGCGCAATGCATCCGGTACCGGTACAGTCTCCTTATCCAGCATCTGCTGGTAGGACTCGCCGACGGAGCGCGCGGCCAACTGTTCCTTGCTCAGCGCCTTTGGATGGTTCATCTCGTATTCCCTCGTGCTATTTCTGCAAAATGGTGACGGCGCTGATTCCCGGCGCGCCGTACACATGCGTGTAGGCCAGTTGCGGATCCCCGGGCACCTGGTGCCCGCCCGCCTGGCCGCGCAGTTGCAGGACATTTTCATAGACCTGGCGCAGGCCGGACGCGCCGATCGGCTCACCGTTCGCCAGGCAGCCGCCGTCCGTATTCACCGGCATCGCGCCGCCGATATGCGTGGCGCCCGCCCGGATCAGTGCTTCCTGCTCGCCGTGCTCACAGAAGCCGTTCTCGGCCATGTGCATGATCTCGGCGCCGGCCTCGGTGTCCTGCAGTTGCAGCACGTCGATGTCCCGCGGGCCGACACCCGCCATTTCAAAAGCGGCCCTGGCGGCATCCACGGTCGGCCCGTCGGCCTGTTCCAGCGCCTGGCTGGGCGCGAAGACCTCGAAGGAGCCGAAGCGACGCGATTTCAAGGTCGCCGCCTTCAGGTACACCGGTGTGTCGGTATAGCGCGTGGCGTGGTCCGCGCGGCACAGCACCAGCGAGACCGCACCCTCCGAGGGCGAGCAGAACATGAACTTGGTCAACGGATCGTTCACCATCATGGAATCGGCGATTTCCTCGACGCCGAGCGGTTCCCGCCGCCACGCGTTCGGGTTTTTCGAACCGTTGATGAAGGCCTTCTCTGACACGCGGGCCAGGGTATCGGTGCTGATGCCGTGGTCGTGCATGTACTTCTGGATCTTCATCGCGAAAAATTGCGTGGTCATCATCAGGCCGGTTTCGCCGTACCACTGGCCGATGCCCAGTGCCTCGGGGTCGGCGTTGAACGCGCCGCGATCGTGCTTGTCGAAACCCGCCACCATACCGATGTCGTACTGTCCGGACTTGATCGCATTGAATGCGGAGATCAGTGAACTGCCGCCGGTGGCGCAGCCGTTGGCCACATTGATAAAGGGTATACCGGTGAGCCCCAACTCGTTGACCAGCGCATCGGCGCTGCCGGCGCTGACGCTGCCGCCGAATGCGAACTCGATGTCGCGCCACTCGATACCCGCATCCTGCAGCGCCAGCCGCGAGGCATACGCGCCCTGCTGCAGGCCACTGCGCGAGGGGGTTCGACCGAAGGGGTGAATACCGATCCCGACTATTGCTACGTCCACGATTGACTCTCCCGATCAGGCGACAGGTTGGAAGAAAAAGCTGATGACTTCATCGCCGTTGTCTTCCGTACGATAAGGGGCGAACACCACATCCATCTCCATGCCGATGTGCAATTTTGCCGGATCGTTTTCCGTGAGCCGGCCCTCGACCCGCACACCGCCGGGGAGTTCCAGATAGCCCACCCCGTAGGGCTTGAAGGTCTCCGGCGTTTCATTGCTGCGATAGGGCGTTTTCGGCATGAACCGCTGTATGGTCCATGTCCACAGGGTGCCGCGCCCGGGCAACTCCTCCGGCGCGACATCCTGCGAAGAGCAGGCCATGCAGGATTGCGCCGCCGGAAAACTTGCGACGCCGCATTTTTTACAGCGGCTGGCCAGCAGGGCCGGCCTGGCGGCGGGCCAGGTAAATAAACCTTCTGCAATGGGTACTTGTCTGGTCATAGCGTTCTCTCAATTCGTTTGCCGCGACTCACCGCAAACGGGCGCGGCGGCACCGGCTTCGCCCGATCGTCAGGCACTAGAGCAACATGGATGCCGGATTCTCCAGGAAGCCCTTCAGCGCCTGCAGGAACCGCGCCGCCACCGCGCCGTCTATCGCGCGGTGATCGGCGGACAGGGTCACCCGCATCACGGTGGCGGCCACCATGGCATCGCCGCGCACCACCGGCTTCTTCACGCCCGCCCCAACCGCCAGGATTGCCGACTGCGGCAGGTTGATAATCGCGTCGAACTGATCGACGCCGAACATCCCCAGGTTGGAAATACTGAAGGTACCGCCCTGGTACTCGTCGACACTGAGCGCACCGGACTGCGCACGCGCGGCCAGGACACGTGATTCTTCGGCGATCTGCGGCAGGCTCATCGCGCCGGCGTTGCGGATCACCGGTGTGACCAGACCGCCCTTGACCGCCACCGCGATCGAGATATCGGCCTGGTCGAACTGGCGCAGGCAGTCCGGCGTGTACTGCACATTGACCTCGGGCACGCGTTGCAATGCGCCGGCACAGGCCTTGATCACGAAATCGTTCACCGAGATCCGGTGACCCAACGCCTCGTTCATGTACGCGCGCTGCTGCAGCAGGCTGTCAATCTCGATATCCACGCTGACGCGATAGTGTGGAATCGTCTGCTTGGATTCCGACAGGCGCGCGGCGATGGTCTTGCGCATACCGCTCAGTTTCTGTTCGCGGTAGTAGGCGACGCCGGTCGCGGCGACGGCGGCTTTCTCGACGTCTTCTTTACTGACGCGGCCGCGCCGGCCTGTCGGCACGACATCGTTGAGGTTGATGTTCAGGCTGCGCGCCAGGCGGCGGGCAACAGGCGTGGAGGGAATCTGCGAGTCATCCGCCGTGGAGCGCCGCGGCTGGCCCGTGGACGATTCACCCGCTACCGGGCCGGCGTCGATGCGAAACCCGCCGGCCAGCTCGACATCGCGCTTGGACACGCGCCCGTTGCGGCCGGTGGGCGTGACATTGTGCAAATTGATATGGTGCGCCCGCGCGATCCGCCGCGCGACCGCCGAGGCATGCACCGCGCTGTCGTCCGGCCCTGCGGACAAATCACCTGCTGTAGTTGTCTGCGCAGGAGCTGCTGCGGGCGCCGCCTGCGGTGCCGGTGCCGACGCCGCGGCCGCTGCGGGAGCGCCCGAACCCCTGGCGCGCGCTGCCCCGGTCGCATCGGGCACAAAGCCGGCGATAAACGCGTCAATCGCGGCGGCGTCGGTAGCCGCCGTGGCCACCACGCCCAGCAACATGCCCACCTTGAGCGTCTGCCCCACTTCGCCGACGATCCTGACCAGCGTGCCCGCGACCGGGCTCTGCGCGGCGTTGACGATCTTGGAGGTCTCGATATCCACCAGTTCGTCACCGACCGCGATGGTGTCGCCGACCGCGACACGCCACTCGGTGATCTCGCCCTCTTCCATCGACATCCCCCACTTGGGCACCGTGAGGGCGTGCAGTGTACTCATCGCCGGTACTCCAGCACGGAGCGCACCGCGGCCTCGATATCGCTCTCCTGCGGCATCCAGGCGTCTTCCAGCGCGGGCGCGAAGGGAATGGGCGAGTGCGCCGCGGTGACCTTGCGGATCGGGGCACGCAGCGCGCCGAACGCTTTTTCCGCGACGATGCTGGAGATATCCGCCGCGATACCGCAGCGCGGGGTCATCTCGTCGACCACGACCAGCCGCCCGGTGGTCTCGACGCTCTCGATGATCGCCTCCTCGTCCAGCGGAGAGGTGGTGCGCGGGTCGATCACATCGCAACTGATACCCTCGGCAGCCAGGCGATCGGCGACCGCAACGGCCTTGTGCACGGTGTTGGAGATACCCACGATCGTCACGTCGCTGCCCTCGCGCAGGAAGTTCGCCTCGCCGAACGGGATGGTGTACAGCTCGTCAGGCACCTCGCAGCTGGTGTCGTACAGAAATTTGTCCTCGACAAAGATCACGCAATCGTTGTCGCGGATCGCGCTTACCAACAGGCCCTTGGCGTCGTAGGCGTTGGTCGGGCAGACGACCTTCAGGCCGGGAACCATGGTCACCATCTGTGTCAGGTTCTGTGAGTGCTGCGCGCCGCCGCGCAGGCCGGCGCCCGCCATCGTGCGCACCACCATCGGGCACTGCGCCTTGCCGCCGAACATGTAGCGGAACTTCGCCGCCTGGTTGTAGATCTGGTCAAAACACACGCCGAGGAAATCCATGAACATCAGCTCGGCAATCGGACGCAGGCCGGTTTGCGCGGCGCCGGCGGCGGCGCCCATAATGGCCGACTCGGTGATAGGCGTATCGATCACCCGGCTCTCGCCAAACTCGGGAAACAGGCCCTTGGTCACCCCCATCACGCCGCCGTAGGCATCGCGCTCCCCGGCGCAACCCGCGCCCCCGGCGACGTCCTCACCGATCACGATAACCGTGCTGTCGCGGCGCATCTCCTGGGCCATGGCTTCGTTGATCGCCTGTCTGTAAGTCTTGATCGGCATTACTTGTGTTCTCCGGAAGCTGTCGGTTCTAGCGCTCGTTATTCAGACTGCGTTGCCACGCGTTGTTTCGCGGTTTCACTATCCTGTTCCTCTGCCCCGCTGCGATGCGCAGGCTCAGTAGGCGGAGCTGTAGACATCGGTCAACAACTCCGACACATCCGGCCCGGGCGCGGCGAGCGCGGCTTTGGCGGACTCGTCGATATATGCGGCCACGTCCCGGTCAATCGCGTTGAGCTGTGCCCTGGTCGCGAGTTTCTTCCTGATCGCTTGCGCGCCGGCGATCGTCAGGCAGTCCATTTCCTTCATCAGGCGCTTGACCTCGTCCGCGCCGCGATAGGCCTGGGCGTCGCCCTCGAAGTGGCCGCGAAAACGCGTGATACTGGCCTCGATGGCGATCGGGCCCTTGCCGCCGCGACAGTGCTTGACGGCTTTCTTGCAGGTGTCGTAGACGGCGAAAATATCGGCGCCGTCGACCTTCAGCGCCGGCATGCCGAACGCGGCTGCGCGACTGGCGATGTCCCTGGAGCCCACCGCGTAACCGGCGGCGGTGCCCTCGCCGTAACCGTTGTTCTCAAACAGGAAGATCGCGGGCAGTTGCAGGACGACAGCGAGGTTCATCGCCTCGAAGGTGGTGCCCTGGTTGGAACCGCCGTCGCCGGTGAAGGAGACACCCACCCGGTCGGTGCCCAGCGTCTTCGCCGACAGCGCCGCGCCGACGATCAGCGGCGGACCGCCGCCGACAATCGCATTGGCGCCGAGCATGCCCTTTTCCACCGCGGCGATGTGCATGGAGCCGCCTTTGCCGGCGCAGCTGCCGCCCTGCTTGGCCATGATCTCCTTCATCATGTCGCCGACATCGCCGCCCTTGGCGATGCAGTGGCCGTGGCCGCGGTGGGTGCTGACAATGTAATCATCGTCGTCGAGGTTCATGCACATGCCGGTGGCGATCGCCTCCTGGCCGGCGTAGAGATGCAGGAAGCCCGGGATATTGCCCTTGCCGAATTCATCGCTGACGCGGTACTCGAAATCCCGGATGGTGCGCATGGTGCGGTACGCTTGCAGAAACTGTTTTTTATCCAGCGGCATCGGTGGCTCCTGAAGCTTGTTGTACGTTTAAAGCTAATTTCATTCTCTAATTATCCGCTAACTTTTTTGGGCTGCCTGGCCAATCCCCGTCGATTCAGCTTGCATGGTCCGTCGGGACACGCCGTGAACCCATCCATGGGGGCTCGGGCTCGGCGTCCTGCCTCGCACGGTCCCGACGGACCATGCAAGCTGAATCGCCTCGCAGCCTAGTACCAAGAAGCGCACTACAGGGTCAGTCCCTGCATCCAGTTCGCGTGGAAGCCATTCGGCACCCGGCCGGGGATCAGCACCTTGGCGACCGGGCCACTATCGAAATCGCCGGCGCTCAAAATGGACAGGAAGGCGCCTTCGCCGGGATTGTGTACGAAGCACATCAGCCAGCCGTCCTCCTCGCGTTCGCTGTCGGGATTGGCCACGTAAACCGGCTCGCCCGCGTTGGCCTCGGGGCCGTATTCCCACAGCTTCGTTTCACCGCTGTGGAAATCGTAGCGGCCGGTACAGTTGTAGCCGTGCGCATCGCCCCACTCGCGGTTGGAGGACGCGGCGAATCCGTAGCGGTAGTCCTTGCCCATGCGGCGCTCGTCGACGCGGGAAAACTCGCAGAATACGTCGCTGAACTCCTCGTCGGCGACGTTGCCGGTCGCCAGGTCCAGCGTCATCCGGTGCAGCCGGCGCGGCTGCTTTTCGGCGCCGCTGCCCTGGGCCTGGGCAAAGGGAATGGAGCTGATCCACACGTAGTCGATCACGATCTGATTACTGCGCTCGAAGCCGTTGCAGAAGTGCCAGCTGAAGAACGCATCCGTTTCGAACACCCGCTGCTCGCCTTCGCCGTCGCGCGGGATCACGATGATCTTCGTGCCGAGGTCGGGCTCCCACATGAACGGGTCCTCTCCCTTCATCGCTTTTTCCAGGCTGTGGAACGCCGGGGCGTAAAAAATAATCACGTGGTTCTCGGTGATCTGCAGGTCGTGAATGATGCCTTTGCGCGCGAACTCGACGGGGATGGTGCGCAGGTGCCTTGCCTGTGCATCGAATATCTGCAGCCAGTAATTGGGGCTGTCCCAGCGCTGTGTGCAGGAGATCAACTGGCCTGTATCCGGGCATATTTTGGGGTGGGCCGTGAGGGCATCGCCGGGCTTGAGCGCGCCGTCGTAATCGAACAGGCCGACCGTGGACAGATCATTGTTCAGCAGGTGGGGAAATCCGCCTTCCCACATCGCCAGCAGCTTGCCGCCGTGGTAGAGCACATTGGTATTGGCGGTATTGCGTACCGGGTTGGGTTCGCCGCCGGCATCGATCACCTCCTGCGGTACCGGCAACACCTTGCCAACACTGCCGTAGATCATGCGATTGAATTTGCGTTCGGTTTTCAGGTGGGCGGTTTCCACCCAGCGGTTTCGGTACGACACATGCCCGTCGTTGAAGTACACCGCGTGCACCATGCCGTCCCCGTCGAGCGGGTACACGTAATGGTTGGGCTGGAAGGCCACATTGGCGCCGTCGCGCATGAAGGCGCCGCGCAGCCCCTGCGGCACCTTGCCGACAACCTGCAACTGGCTCTCGTCGAGATCGCGCTCTTCAAAGACCGGCGCGTAATTTCCCTGCAGGTAGGGAAAGGCACCTAAATCCATCAGTTCACCTCGTATGTATTGTCTGTATTGTGTTACCGGGAGGCTCGAGACAGGGATAGTACCAGCTCACCCCATTAAAAAACAGTCTCGTCTGTTTCTTTTCTAATGGACGGGCGCTACAGTAGGTACACACCCGACGACAACCGTGCAGAGGACAATCATCATGACGACCGTTGAAGACGACATGGCGCTGCGAAACCTGATGGCGCGCTACATCGATGCGGTCAACCGCAGTGATGCCACGGCCTGGATCAAGACCTGGGCGGAGGATGGCGTCTGGCACCTGCTGGGCCAGCCGGTGACCGGCCGCGACGCTATTCTGGCGCTGTGGCAGCAGATGATGGGGAGCTTCGAGTTCGCGCTGATGATGCCAAGTTCCTGCCTGTTCTCGGTCGATGGCGATACCGCGAGCGGGCACTGGTACCTGCACGAGTACCTGCGCGACAAGCAGGGCACGGGCAGCACTGTGCTGAGCCGGTACCTCGATACCTACGTGAAACAGGACGGACAATGGCTGTACCAGTCGCGCGTGTACAACATCCTGTATAACGGGCCGGCCGACCTCAGCGGGAGTCACACACCGCTACCATAAGGTAGTAACCCAGTTTGAAAATTTGCGTGAGTCGGGCGCGCGAGAGACAGGGTTGCGGTCGGGACACGCCAAAAAACACACATCCATGTGTAGGCTCGGGTGGCGACGTCCTGTCGCCACACGGTCCCGACCGCAACCCTGTCTCTCGCGCGCTCGTGCAACCAACATTCAAACCGCGCTATTACTTGCCGTAAACCTGCATACCATTGCGGTCCATTGAGTGTAATATGGCAGACTTATAACAACGGTAGGATTTACCCCGCAATAACAGGAACCCATTATGACCACTCCGCCCGACTTCAAACGCCGCACCCTCGTCAAGGCGCTGGCCACCAGTTCGCTGATCCCGATCCTCGGCAGCAACCTGATCGCCTGCTCCAACAGTTCCAACAACTCCAACAACGCCATCGACAGCGTGCCGGCCGACTTCAACCACGGCGTCGCCTCGGGCGACCCCCTGACCGACCGGGTGATTCTGTGGACCCGCGTGACCCCCGTTGAGGAGGGCCAGGTGGTGGTGCGCTGGGAAGTCGCCGAAGACGCCGCATTCACCAACATTGTCAGCCAGGGCGAGGGTGTCACCAATGCGGATGTGGACTACACCGTGAAGGTCGACGCCGAGGGCCTGCAACCGGCCGCGGCCTACTACTACCGCTTCATGACCGGGGACAAGACCTCCCCGATGGGGAAAACCCGCACCCTGCCCCAGGGGATGGTACAGGCTGCCAGTTTCGCCGTGGTGTCCTGCGCCAACTACCCGGCCGGCTTCTTTAACGTGTATGCCGAACTGGCCAAACAGGATGTCGACGCCGTTCTGCACCTCGGCGATTACATCTACGAGTACTCGGCCGCGGGTTATGCCAGCGAACGCGCCGAGGAACTGGGCCGGGTGTCGGAACCTGCCAACGAGATCATTTCCCTGAGCGATTACCGCACCCGCTACAGGCAGTACCACAGCGACCCGGACCTGCAGGCGGCGCGCGCGGCACTGCCCTTCATCATCGTCTGGGACGATCACGAGGTGGCGAACGACAGCTGGGAGAATGGCGCGGAAAACCACAACCCGTCCACGGAGGGCGCCTACGCGGAGCGCAAGATGGCCGCGATCCAGGCCTGGTATGAATGGCTGCCGGTGCGGCCCCCGGCCACGATGGAGGACATTATCTACCGCCGCTTCCAGTACGGCGACCTGGTGGACCTGCTGATGCTGGACACCCGCCATGTGGGGCGCGACGAACAGCTGCAGTACAGTGATTTCGCCAGCGGCGGCATCATCGACGTCGACAGCGTGCGCGCCGCGTACAACGACAGCACGCGCTCGATTCTCGGCAGCGAGCAACTGGGCTGGCTGCGCGAGCAGTTGAACCAGAGCAGCGCGCGCTGGCAGGTGCTGGGCCAGCAGGTATTGATGAGCCGCTACCGGATTCCCTCCCCGCTGCTGGAAGCGCTGGACCCGGGCCTGGTGTCGGAAATCGACCTGGCCAAGGGCACCGCGGCGCTGTTGGCGGCCGTCGAGGCCAAGGGCAAGGCGCCCGAAGAGCGCAGCGCGGAAGAGCAGGCGTTGCTGGACAGCGCCATCCCCTACAACCTCGACGCCTGGGACGGCTACTCGGCGGAGCGTGATGAAATCCTCGGGTTCGCGCAGCAACTGGACTCGAAACTGGTCGCCCTGGCCGGGGATACCCACAACGCCTGGACCTCGCAACTGCGCACCAGCGATGGCAAGGTCGCCGGGGTGGAGTTCGGCTGCACCAGCGTGAGTTCGCCGGGCTTTGACGGCCCCGGCCTGCTCGGCCCTGGCAATGCCGGACTGTTCGGCCCGCTGGTCGCCGGCCTGATCGATGACCTGAACTACACCAACCTGGTGGGCCGGGGCTACCTGCACATCGCGTTTACCGCCGATGCACTCACGGCAACCCACCGCTTCATCACGACCGTAGACTCGAAGGACTACAGCGTCAACGAGGCCGCCAGCAAAACCTTTGTGGTGCAGCGCGCGGATATGCTGCTGACCTGAGGCGGGCGCTGCGCTGCCGGGCGACGTCCGGCAGCGTGTCAGTCCTCGGGCAGACGAATGATCAGCTTGCCCTGGTTGGAACCGTCGAACAGCCGCAGAAAGGTCGGCAGGACATTGTCGAGGCCGTCCACGATTTCCTCGCGGTAGCTGATGTCACCGGCCATCACCCACTGCGCGAGCTGGGCGATGCCCTCGCCGAAACGCTCCAGATAATCCAGCACGGTAAAGCCCTGCAGCGTGACGCTCTCCGCCACCAGCTGCCACAGGTTTTTCGGCCCCGGTGCGTCGGGCACGTTGTAGGTCGATATCCAGCCACAGACCGCGACACGTGCAAACTTATTCAGGCACAGGAGAGTGGCGTCCAGTATCTCGCCGCCCACATTATCGAAGTACACATCGACACCCGCGGGGCAGGCGCCGCGGATCGCGGCCCCATAATCGCCACAGGTCTTGTAATTGATGACCGCATCGAAGCCCAGTACATCGCGCAACCAGCGGCACTTGTCGTCACTGCCGGCCATACCCACCACCCGGCAGCCCCGCATTTTGGCAATCTGGCCGACGACAGAGCCCACCGCGCCCGCCGCCGCGCTGACCAGCACCGTCTCACCGGCTTTCGGCCGGCCGACGTCCAGCAAGCCAAAATACGCGGTGAGCCCGGTGGGACCGAGCACGCCGAGGAACAGGCTGAGCGGGATTCCGGCACTTTCATCCAGCTTGTTGAGCGCCGCCGCCGGCACCGTGGTGTACCGCTCCCAGGCGCCCATCGTCATCGCCACGTCGCCGGGCGCGAAGTCGGGGCTGTTGCTGGCCACCACGCGACCGAGCACGGAACTGCGCACCGCATTGCCGAGCGCAATCGGTTCGATATAGTTCGGGTCGTCACCCATCCAGCCGCGGATCGCGGGGTCCAGCGAAATGTACAGGTTGCGCAGCACCACCTCGCCCGGCGCGGGCTCGGACACCGCCACGTCGCGGTATGGCACATGGCTGGCATCGGGCTTCCCGACGGGGCGCGATGCGAGGTAGTACTGGCGATTGATCAGGTCTGTCATGCGCGCAACATAACGGTTCGTAAAAAATCAGTCAACCCTGATTGTTTTAGGCTCCCCACTCTGCTACTGTTCCCGGGCTTCCCGCAAACATGGCTACCGCGATACCGCACAGGACAACACCATGACTGTAATCATTGCCGGCACGCTTCACTTTCCCGCAGCAAACCGTGAAAAAGCCCTGACGGAAACCGCCGAGCTGGTGGTCGAAACCCGCACGCAGCAGGGCTGCCAGCACTATGTGTGGGCGGCTGACCCGACCTCGGACAGCCGCGTCTACGTATTTGAGAAATGGGCCAGCGTGGAAGACCTCGCCGCCCATCTCGCCGGGCCGTTCTACCAGACCATGCTGGCTTCGCTCGGTAAGTACGGCGTTACCGACGTCGAGGTGTCCAAGTACAAGATCGCACTGGAAGAGCCCGTATACGATCCGCAGGGCAATCCGCGCGCGGACTTTTTCACCGCGTAGTCCCCCGGCCGGCACCGGGGCAAGCGGCAGAGGAACAGAATTGTATGGCCAGCAAAACCGTGAAGACCTATTGCCGCTTCTGCCATGCCTACTGCCCGATGGAGGCGACGGTCGAGGACAACCGCCTGGTCGCGCTGGTGCCGGACAGCGACAACGCGATCTACGGCGGCTATACCTGCGTCAAGGGCCGCCAGTTGATCGAGCAGATCGACCATCCCACGCGCCTGCAGCAGTCGCAGAAAAAACAGGCGGACGGCACCTTTGCCGCGATTGGCAGCGAGCAGGCGCTGGACGAAATCGCGGTACAGCTTGCGACCATTCTCGAGCGGTACGGGCCGCGCAGTATCGCCAGCTACAACGGCACCTACTCCTACCAGAACTCGGCGGCCCACGATGTCGCCAGGGCCTTCCACGCCGCGATCGGCTCGCCCTCCTACTATACCAGCGTGACCATCGACCAACCGGCCAAGGTGGCGATCGGCCCGACCCGCATGGGCTGGTGGAACGGCGGCAGCCACATGTGGAACGACGCGGACGTGGCGCTGATCATCGGCAACAACACGCTGGTGTCGCACTATTCCATTCCCGGCGGCATTCCCTCCTTCAGCCCGCACAACGCACTGCGTGAGGGCCGGCGGCGCGGGGTAAAGTTGATCTGTATCGACCCGCGCGTCACGGAAGTGGCGAGCCGTTGCGACCTGCACCTGCAGGTGCGCCCCGGTCACGACGCGGCGGTGGTGGCCGCGATTATCTCGGTGATCCTGTCGGAGCAGCTGCACGACAAGGCGTTCTGCGACGAGCACGTCGCCGGGCTGGAGCAACTGGCGCAGCAGGTTGCGCGGTTTACGCCGGAGGCGGTGGCCGCGGCGGCGGGTGTTCCCGCAAACCAGATTGTCGCGGCCGCCAGGCTGTTCGCCGCCGGGCCGCGCGGTTCCGCGGTGACCGGCACCGGGCCGGAGATGGGACCCCACCCGAACCTGCTGCAACACCTGGTGCAGTCACTGAACGCGATTTGCGGGCGCCACTACCGCGCCGGCGAACGCCTGCCCAATCCGGGCGTGCTGACACCGGCGGGGCCGCGCAGCGCGCAGGCCACCGGGCCGCAACCGCAGTGGTTGCGCGACGGCGTCAGGAGCCGTGTGGCGGACGATATCGGCGAAACCGTGGTGCTCTCGCCCTACGGCCCGCTGGCGGAAATGCCGACGGCGGTGATCAGCGATGAAATGCTGCTCGCCGGCGAAGGGCAGATCAAGGCGCTGATCTGCGTCGGCGGCAACCCGCTGCTGGCGTGGCCGGACCAGGAAAAAACCCACCGTGCACTGGCCGGGCTCGAACTGCTGGTCTGCATCGACCTGAAGCTCTCCGCCACCGCGCAGATGGCCGATTACGTCCTCGCACCGAAGCTGTGCCTGGAGCGCGAGGACGTCACCCTGCTCACCGATATCTGGCACGACAAGCCGTACAGCCAGTACACCCGGACCGTGGTGGAAGCCGAGGGCGACAAGATCGAGGAGTGGGAGTTTTTCTGGGCCGTGGGCAAGCGCATGGGGCTGGCACTGAGCATGCGCGGCGGCCCCATCGATATGCGGGAGAAACCCACCAAGTTTGACCTGCTGGCGAATATCACCAAAGGCTCGCGGGTGCCGCTGGCCGACATTTACCACACCGAGGGCGGCAGGGTGTTCGATGTGCCGGATGTGATCCTGGGGCCGCCCGACCCCGCGACGCAGGAACGCATGCAACTGCACCCGCCCGGCGTGGACGAGGAGTTCGCGGCGGCCCATGCCGACCTGCACCGTGCCCCGGACCGCGACTATCCGCTGCTGCTGGTCAGCCGCCGCATGAAAAACACCTACAACTCCACCGGCCCCGAGCTCAGCCTGCTGAAAAGCAAGGGCACCACCAACCCGGCGTTTATGCACTCGCGGGAACTGGCGGCACTCGACATCGCCGACGGCGAGATTGTCGAGGTGCGTTCGCGCCACGGCGCGATTCCCGCGATCGCCACCGCGGCCGACGATATCAGGCCCGGCGTAATCTCGATGTCGCACTGCTGGGGCGGCTCGCCCGACCCCACGGCGCGGACCGACGAACAAATACGCGAGATCGGCAGCAATACCAACCGCCTGATCGACAACCGGGAGCATGCGGAAAAGTATTCCGGCATGGCGCGGCAGAGCAGCATCGCGGTGGCGATTCGAAA
Source organism: Gammaproteobacteria bacterium (assembly GCA_030427485.1). GTDB lineage: Bacteria > Pseudomonadota > Gammaproteobacteria > Pseudomonadales > Halieaceae > Marimicrobium. The sequence goes on along the minus strand of JAUICG010000037.1, from coordinate 10,880 downwards.
GCTCTCCTGATGAGACTCGATTCCGCTCCAATCCAGGACCCGGCTTTTGATCCGCTGTGGTCCGCTGGGACCCGCCGTGAACCCGTCCATGGGGGCTCGGGCTGCGGATGGCCGCCCCCGGCGTCCTGCCTCGCACGGTCCTGGCAGACCATAGTAACTCTAAAGCCTTCCTCCCAACATTCAGAAACCGGAGCAAGACCATGAGCAACAAGAGACCGTTTCGCTTTTCCATACAGAGCTTCAACACCGATTCGCCGGCCAACTGGCGCAACCTGATCGCCAAAACGGAAGCCCTGGGCTATTCCACATTTTTTCTCGCGGACCACTTCCTCAGCGAAGGCCCGGCGCTGGAGAGCACCTACCACCCGCCGCAAATGCTGTCGTCGGTGCCCGCGATTGCGATGGCGCTGGAACAAACCACCACGCTGCGCGTCGGCTGCCGCGTGTTCTGCAACGACTACCACCACCCGATCACCCTGGCCAAGCAAGCCGCCACGATGGATTACCTCTCCGGCGGGCGGCTGGAGTTCGGTATCGGCGCGGGCTGGATCAAGAATGAATACGAGGCGGTCAACCTGCCGTTTGACGATTTCCCGGCGCGCTTTGAGCGCTTCAGGGAATTTGTCGATGCCTACAAAGCCTTCATGTCGGGCGAGCCGCTGGACATTGCCGGGGACTTTATCCGCTGGTCGGGCTTTTCCGGCATCCCCTCCCCCGCACAGAAGCCCTACCCGCCGCTGATGATCGGCGGCGGCAGCAAGAAGATTCTCACCTATGCCGGACAGGAGGCCGAAATTGTCAGCGTGAACTTCAACAATCGCGCCGGCATGCTCGGACCAGACGGCATGCACTCCGGCCTGGCCGACGCAACAGCGCGGAAGATTGACTGGATCAGGGCCGGTGCCGGGGACCGCTTCGATGACCTCGAACTGGAAATCGGCGCCTACAACACGATCATCACCGACCACCCGCAACCGACCGCCCAGGCCGTCGGCGACGCGCTGGGGATGTCGGCCGAGGACATCCTCAGCCACCCGCACTGCCTGATCGGCAGCATCGATTTCATCTGCGACGAACTGCAGCGCCGCCGCGAGACCTACGGGATCTCCTATATCGCCCTGATGGACGACGGGCAGAATAATATGGCGGAAGCGTTTGCGCCGGTTGTTGCACGTCTCGCGGGCAAGTAAACTGCCCCGTTCACAAATCAGAGAGAATCCAGGCCCATGCTGACACTGAACGATCCGACCCTGCTGTGCTCAAAACTGTACATCGACGGCGCCTGGGTTGACGCCGACAATGGCGCCACGGTGAGCGTACTCAACCCCGCGACCCGGGAAGAGATTGTCGCCATCCCCAATGCCGGCGCCGCGGAAACCCGCCGCGCGATCGAAGCGGCCGACCGCGCCTTTGCCAGTTGGCGCAACGTGGTGGCCAAGGAGCGCTCCGCCATCCTCAAGCGCTGGTTCAACCTCATCATGGAAAACCAGGAAGACCTGGCCCGGATCATGACCGCCGAGCAGGGCAAGCCGCTGGCCGAATCGCGCGGTGAGGTCGCCTACGGCGCCGCGTTCGTGGAGTGGTTCGCCGAGGAGGGCCGCCGCATCTACGGCGACACCATCAGCGCCAACAACCCCAACCAGCGCATCGTCACCCTGAAGCAGCCGATCGGCGTGGTGGCCGCGATCACGCCGTGGAACTTCCCGATCGCGATGATCACCCGCAAGGTCGCACCGGCCCTCGCGGCGGGCTGTACCGCCGTCCTGAAACCCGCGACCGAAACGCCGCTGAGCGCGCTGGCGCTGGCCGCCCTCGGCGAACGCGCCGGCATCCCCGCCGGGGCCTTCAGCGTGGTGGCGGGCAACAACGCCCGCGCGATCGGCGGCGAGATGACCGGCAGCTCGCTCGTGCGCAAGCTGACCTTCACCGGCTCCACCGAGATCGGCAAGGTGCTGATGGCGCAGTGCGCCGAAACGGTCAAGAAAACCTCGATGGAACTCGGCGGCAACGCGCCGTTCATCGTGTTCGACGACGCCGACCTCGATGCCGCCGTCATCGGAGCGATGGCCTCCAAGTACCGCAACGCCGGACAGACCTGCGTGTGCGCCAACCGTATCCTGGTGCAGGAATCCGTATTCGACGCCTTCGCCGAGAAACTGGTGACGGCAGTGAAGGCATTGAAGGTGGGCAACGGCGCCGATGACGGCGTGACCATCGGCCCGCTGATCAACGATGCGGCTTTCGACAAGGTCAGCTCCATCCTCAAGCAGGCGACGGACAACGGCGCCAAAGTCCTGACCGGCGGCAAGGGCGACGCAGCGCAGGGCCGTAATTTCTTCGAGCCCACCGTGCTGGTGGACGTGGACGACAGCATGGAGGTGTACAACGAGGAGATCTTCGGCCCCATCGCCCCGCTGTTCAAGTTCAAGACCGAGGAAGAAGCCATCCGCATCGGCAACGACACGCCGTTCGGCCTCTCCGCCTATTTCTACTCCCGCGATATCGGGCGCATCTGGCGTGTCTCGGAAGGACTGGACTACGGCATTGTCGGTATCAACGAGGGCATCATCTCCACCGAGGTGGCGCCGTTCGGCGGCGTGAAGGAATCCGGCATCGGCCGCGAGGGCTCCAAGTACGGCATCGACGACTACCTGGAGATCAAGTACCTGTGCATGGGCGGCGTGAACGACTGACGCCGGCGGGCCGGATCGTATATACTGCGGGCGACCGCGACCTGTTTTAATCAGGCGTGTTTGTTTTTATGCAGCGTTCGAGGCCCGAGACCCAATGCCCAGCAAAACGGAAGATGCAGCAAGAGCCAGAGCCGGTGACAGCGAAGACATAAGCTGGCAGGCGCAGAAAAGCGCGATGACCCGCGACCGCATCCTCGACGCCGCGATCAACTGCTTTATCGAGCTGGGCTACACCAATGTGACCACCGCGAAGGTCGCCAGCGCCGCCGGCGTCTCGCGCGGCGCGATGCTGCACCACTTCCCCTCCAAGACCGAACTCATCCAGGCCGCGGTGGAGTACCTCCACGACAAGCTGCTGGAAGACTACACCCGGCGCGTCGCGAGCATCCCCTCCTCCCTGAAGGGCCAGAAGCGCCGCCGCGCCGGCCTCGACGCCTACTGGGAACACCTCACCGGCGACCTGTTCGTGGTGTACCACGAACTCTGCGTCGCCAGCCGCACCGACCCCGAACTGAACGCCATCCTGGAGAACTCGCAGCAACTGTTCGAAAAGCACGTGCGCGAATCCAACACAGAACTGTTCGAGGAATGGAAAGACCGCGGCGACCGCTTCCTGCTCGCCATGGACGTCACCAAGTTCATGATGGAAGGCATGGCGGCCGGCCAGTTGATGACCAACCGCGATGCGCGGGTGAAACGCCTGCTCAGTTACCTGGCTGACCGGCTCGAAGAGATTTTCGAGGAAGGCGAGGGGTCGGCGATCGGGCGGCATTCAGCTGGGAGGTGAGCCGGGCCCAGGGCTGAGGCGCGACGCGCTCGATACACAGCCCTTCATGCTTTCCAGATGGTGAAGCTTACGAATCTCACTCACCGATTGAGAATGAGTTCACGATTTTGTCGTAACCGGCGCGCTCCGTTTCACGCCGCTCAACATAGTGTTAAGGGTATCTCAGGCTTTGACCAAACCGAGATGTTTTACAAATGGACTAAAATCTTTATCTGAGAAGAGAAGCGGCAGTTTCTGTTCGATGCAAAATGTCGCAATAATCACGTCCGCTGTTTTACGCACAGTGATATCTTTCTTTCTAAGCGCTCTGAAATTTTCGGCGCTCTTTATCGCCATTTGGATACCGAGCATCTCGAAAACGGCGATGTCCTCGAAAAGCTTTCGGGCAATCCTGTAGTCTTTGTCATGTCTGAAGCCCTGCAATACTTCTGTCAGAATCAAATCGCCTATGGCCACAGGCTTACGGCCAAGCGTACTTTCAAGCGTCTCGGATTGGGGCGTATCTGCTCCGGAGAAATAGTCAATCCATACGCTGGAGTCGACTACAATCATGGGTTGGTTCGCATATCATCCAGGTCTCCGGTCCAACGCAACTTACCGCGGAACTTCTTGATATTGTCCTGTCTATGCAATGTGATCAGCGTCTTGAGACCAAGTTCAACGGCATCTTTCTTGGTTTTAAGGCCAGTGGCCTTCAAAACATCGCTCATCAGTTTGTCATCAATTTCAATATTGGTTCGCATCTCTGGACACCCTATCGTAAATCACAAAATGTGTATAGATTTTGCCTTTTATACACATAAATAGTCAAGGCACTCGGACGGCGGATATGTTTAGCTGTATGGGCGATGCCTTCTGCTTAAGTCGTAAAGTCCTTACTATGGCCGATCAACAGGTCGAGATACTCGAATGAATATCCGGTGCACGGTAGCGGGCCGATGTCTCGGGCGACAGAGGGAGTGTCAGGTAACCTGAAGGACACGGCAATGAACAACAAAGTACTGCGAGACTTACTATCTTGCGTCATACTTTCTGACCGCGCCTTGTCGCGAATTCGAATTAAAGAGGAATCACAGAAGAAGCAGTTGTCCGCTCAGCCGTATAGCTGCTTGTGCTTTTGACTGGAAAGGACCCACCTTGCTCCCAGACAACTCACGATTAACCAACAACAACTTCGATCTGCTGCGCCTGTTGTTCGCCGGAACTGTCTGCCTGGTCCATGCGTACGAGTTATCGGGCTACCAGCCGCTCGCATGGATCGGGCGCGTTCTCTCATCGGATGTGGCGGTGAAAGCGTTTTTTGTGGTGAGCGGCTTCCTGATCTTCATGAGCTACGAGCGCTCATCGTCTATTGCCTCTTACACCCGGAAGCGGATTCGCCGGATTTACCCGGCCTACTTTGCTGTGGTCATGTTGTGTGCTGTCGGCTTGTTCGGCATAGGCACCAGGGAAGCCGCTGACTATTTTTCTTTTGAATGGGTCAGGTATGTGCTGGCAAACCTTTCCTTTCTGAATTTTCTGCAGCCCACACTCCCGGGCGTGTTCGAAGCCAACCGGATACACGCTGTGAACGGCGCGCTGTGGACGCTGAAGATCGAGGTGATGTTTTACCTCAGCGTCCCCGTATTCGTGTTTCTTTTTCGACGCTATGGCAACCTGCCGATTATCGCCGCTGCCTATATTGGGTCCACGGTATATGCGTTCCTGTTTACGTGGCTGGCGGAGCAAACAGGCGCAGGCATTTACCCGGAACTCGGTCGCCAGTTACCGGGACAGCTGTCCTATTTCCTGGCGGGCGCATTTTTTTACTATCACCTGGCATTCTTTCAACGTTGGGCAGGTCTCTTTGTGCTGGGGGCCAGCCTGGTGCTGATCACCGATGCTTACTGGCCCGTGCCATTTCTCGAACCGTTCGCGCTCGCGACGGTCGTGATCTTTTTCGCGCTGTTCCTGTACCTCGGAAACTTCGGCAAGTACGGGGATTTTTCCTACGGCGTGTACATACTGCATTTCCCGATTTTGCAGAGCCTCCTGCACGTCGGCTGGCTGGCGGACAGCCCGTGGCTGTTCCTCGCAACGGGCGTTTTGGCCACCCTGATAGCAGCCATTGCCCTGTGGCATATTGTCGAGAAACGCTTTTTGCTGCACAGTAGTCACTATGTGCTGGCCAATACATCTGCGGGTAAACCGAAGGACCCCGGGAATGGGTCCGGCGCCGACGCGACTGACCGCTAAACCGGTTAGTGATGAGCGATGCAGGCTGCTATTCAGGTAGGTTGAGCAGAAAGAAGTCAAAAGGATCCGCGCGTAAATGGACGACTCAAAACAGAAAATCGCACTGTTCATCGATGCGGACAACGCACCCGCCAACAAGTTCGAGGACGTGCTCAGCGAGGTTGCCAAATACGGTGTCGTCACGATAAGAAAGGCATACGGCAACTGGAAAAAATCCTCGCTGAAAGCCTGGGAGGATCTCCTGCATGAATACGCCATTCAACCGGTCCAGCAATACGATCTCGCCAAAGGCAAGAACGCGTCGGATATCGCGCTGGTCATCGATGCGATGGACGTGATGTACACCAGGGAGATCGACGTGATGTGCTTTGTCTCCTCCGACTGCGACTTCACACCGATGGTCACCCGCGCCCTGGCGGAAGGCAAGGTCGTGCTCGGTTTCGGCGAACGGAAAACGCCCGCCCCCTTCGTGAACGCGTGTTCCAAGTTCCTGTTCCTGGACCAGGAGGTAAAAAATGAAGGGGCGAACGCAGCAAAATCCAAAAACATCAAATCCGACACCCGACTGATCAACCTGCTGCGCCAGGCCATTGCAGCCATCGAGGACGACGATGGCTGGGCGGAGCTGGGGCCGGTCGGCTCGCATATCTCCAACAAGACGTCTTTTGACACCAGGAACTACGGGTACAAGAATCTCAGCAGCCTTATCAAGGCGATCGACCTGTTTGAGCTGAAGCGCGGCACGGGAAATTCCTACCTGGTCAGGGATGTACGCAGGAAAAAAGCGACCTGAAAATCCCCCAGTGGAGAGGACCACCACCGCAATGGCGTTTCGATAGGCATTCCGCCAGTCTACCCATCACCGGCAGGTTTTGAGTACACTGGTCCAGTCATTACACCTTCCTACCGGGGACAGAACGCAATGAATAATGCAGAAGGTTCAATCACCACCGAGGTCCGCGGGCACATCCTCGTGATGGGCCTGAATCGCCCCGAAAAGTACAACGGCTACACCCCCACGATGGCGCGGCAACTGGTCGACGCCTACACCCGTCTCGACGAGGACGACGACCTCTGGGTGGGCGTGCTGTTCGGCCACGGCGATCACTTCACCGCCGGGCTCGACCTGCCCAAGTGGACAGGGACAATGGAGCAGGGTGTGAGCGGCGACGGCAGCCGCATCGACGTTGTCGGCCTGGGGCGCGCCTGCCGCAAGCCCATCGTCACCGCGGTGCATGGCATCACGTTCACCATCGGGATCGAACTCGCGCTCGCAGGCGATATCGTGATCGCGGCGGACAACTGCCGTTTCTCCCAGCTGGAACCCCAACGCGGCATTCACGCGACGGGCGGCGCCACTATCCGCTTCGTCGAGCGCGGTGGCTGGGGCAACGCGATGTATCACCTGCTCACCTCGGACGAATTCGATGCCGAGGAAGCCAGGCGCATCGGCATCGTCCAGGAGATTGTCCCGCTCGGCCGCCAGCTTGAACGCGCAATCGAACTGGCCGAGGTCATCGCCACCGGCGCGCCGCTGGCTGTACAGGCCACCAAGGCGTCTTCGCGTCGCTTCGTGCAGGAAGGCTTCGACGCGGCAGTGGCAGCCCTTGAGCCCACCCAGAAGGCGCTGTTTGCCACCGAGGATGTGCAAGAAGGCGTGCAGTCATTCGTGGAGCGTCGCGCCGCCACCTTCAAGGGACGCTGAGGTCGGGCCTGCGTATCGAACTGCCGCGCGAATCGGGTACACTGCCGGCCCACGTTTTCACCCATACCAAGAATCCAAGCCATGTTGATATCGCTGAACACCCGGGGCCGTCTTTCCCTTTCTTCGCTCTTCGCAGTGGCCCTTGCCTGTATCGTGCCGGCCGGTTGCAGCGACTCCGATAACTCCGGCAACACGGGTGCCCGGTTCTGGGTCTCGGCCAGTGGCGATGACAGCGCTTCAGGCAGCGCCGCGGCGCCGTTTCTCACGCTGGGCCGGGCGCGGGACGCGGTGCGTGCGCTTTCTCAGCAACAGCGCTGCCTGGGCGTTCAGATCACTATCCAGGGAGGCGTTTACCCGCTACAGGAAACACTGGCGCTCGACGCGCGCGACAGTGGATGTGCCGACCGCCCGGTGGTGTATCGCGCCGCGCCGGGCGAGCAGGTGGTAGTTTCCGGCGCGGTGAAAGTTACCGGCTGGGCGCTGCACGACCCGTCCCTGGACGTCTACCGGGCGCCGGTGGACGCGCAACACGCGCGGCAGTTTTATGTGAATGGCCGCCGGGCCACGCGCGCGCAAACCTCGCCCTACCCCTCCGGCTTTCGCCCCGCCTTTTACTTTGACAACGGCATACCGCAGCCCGAGGGGATAGAGTTTATTCCCACGGAACTGAATGACCCGGCCTGGCGCGACCCGACGACCTGGACCAACATCAAAGACATCGAAGCGGTGCTGGTTACGCAGTGGAAAATGATGACGGTACCGCTGCAGGGGGTTGTGCCGTATCCCTCGCACACCACACCGCCGGTGTTTCTGCCCTACCCCCTGCTCCCCGCCGGTGGGCAGACCGGGCTTATCACACTGCGGGAACCGGCGTGGAGCAACGCCAACTCGTTCCTGGAAAGTGAATCGAAGCAACCCGGTTTCTGGAGCTTCTGGCAGGTCACCCGCTTCGAGAATGCCTACCAGTTCCTCGATGAGCCGGGCGAGTGGTACCTCGATGGTCGCGAGGGTTTCGTGTACTACATGCCGCGGCCGGGCGAGGATATGGCGCTCGCCGACGCGCAACTGCCCGTTCTCGAAACCCTGGTCGCAGGCACGGGCGACGAGGACGAGCCGCTGGCGCACCTGACCTTTGAGGGTCTCACCTTCGCCTATGCGACCTGGCTGGGCCCCGGCAGCGACAACGGCTATGTCAGCGACCAGAGCGGCTTTCACCTCGTCGGGCCCGGGCATGCGCCGAATATCATCGGCCACGTGCAGAATGTCACCCGCACGCCCGGCAATGTCCAACTGCGGTATGCGCAACACATCACCTTCCGGGACAACCGCTTCCAGCACCTGGGCGCAGTGGGCCTCGATTTCGATAGCGGCAGCCAGCACAATGTGGTTCGGGGCAATCTCTTCACCGACATTTCCTCTGCGGCCATCCAGCTCGGCGGGGTCGGCCCGCTCGACGCGCATCCGCAGGCGGAATCGCAGTTCACGCAGGACAACACCATCGAGGACAACGTCATCGACGGCGTAGGCCGGGAGTTCGTCGACGCCGCCGGCATCTATGTCGGCTTCACCCGGCGCACTCTGATCAGCCACAATACGATTGCCAATGTGCCGTGGTCCGGCATCGCGGTGGGTTGGGGCTGGGGCCTGCTCGACCCCGGCATGTACCCGGGGCTGCCGGGCGCTGTACGCGGCGAATGGGGCACGTATAGCGCGCCTACCCAGAACAGTGGCAACCGCATCCTGAACAACCGCATCGAGGATTTTCTCGGCCAGGTATGGGACGGCGGCGCGATCTATACGACCGGGCAGCAGGGCAGCTCCATGGACGATGCCCTGTTGATCGAGGGCAACGTGGCACACAGTAAACGCACCGCCGCGGGAGGCAATACCTTCTACACCGACGGCGGCAGCCGCTACGTGGTGCTCCGGAACAACGCCTCCTACGACAACCCCACCGGGTCGATGGACTTCGGCCCCGCCCCGAAAGCCGATGACCCGCTTCCCTACCCGATCTACGCGCTGCTGAATATTTTTCCCTACGGCAATGAAACCGGGGGATGCCGTACATATGGCGACATCGCATACGAGGAGAACTACCTGGCGGACCTGACTTTCTTCAGTGTCTGCCCCTTCACCGAGAACGGCATATCGTACCCGGTGAACCTGACGTACCGGGACAATCACATCATCAGTGACAAGCGCGAGATTCCCGAGGCCCTGCTGAATGGCGCCGGGGCGCTGTCACAGTTTGAAAGAAGCCCTCCATGACAACAGGAGTTCGCCCATGAACAATCCAGCCATCCTCTACCCCGTGTTCGCGCTGGCCCTGTGGACCAGCATGGTACTGCTGTTGATACCCATCGCCCGGTTTGGCGCCGTGCGGCGACGCGAGGTGGTCGCCGACGATTTCAAGCTCGGGGAATCGCCTGCGGTCCCGGCGTATGTGAGTCTTCCCAACCGCAACTACATGAACCTGCTGGAACTGCCGCTGTTGTTCTATGTGGCTTGCCTGGTGACCTACGTCACCGGCGGCGCCACGTCGCTTGCCGTGTCCGTCGCATGGACCTATGTCGGCCTGCGGGTCGGCCACAGCCTGGTCCATCTCACGTACAACAAGGTGATGCACCGGCTGGCATTTTTCGCGTTGAGCGAACTCGTGCTCATCTTCTTGTGGGTGCTGGCGGCACTGCAGGTGTCTTCGCTCCCCGATTTGTAAACCGGTCCGCACATACGTGGCTTGGGGTGGACAGCCCGATCGCTACGTAGTACACAGGGGCAGAGAGGCGTGACAACAGGGCTGGAAACGGTAGCCCGGTCACGAAATCCGCACGGATAACAACGTAAAAGGATGTAGCCCATGATTACTGGATTGATCCGCAAGCTGGCACTGTTACTCGCTCTGCTGAGCGTCACCCCGCTGACGTTTGCAACACCCATACTGTCCAACGATGGGAGTACGCTGTCCGGCCTGGACGTGAACGGCGTGGCCTATGATATCGAGTTTCTCGACGGCGTCGTCTCCGACATATTTCCCGCCGCGCAGGTGCTCGCTCCCGGATGGTACGATCTGGCGGGCAGCGTGTCCGCCGCGCTGTACACCGCGCTGGCTGCTATGGGCCTGAACGACAACGAAGCCATACGCGGCTGCGAAGACAACCCCGGCATCCCGGGTTATGTCGGGCCCAACATCTGTATCATTGTCACCCCGGACAAACTGGATACACCCGACACCTGGGGCGCGGATAATGTCGTTGTCGTGAACGAGAACGGCACGTTCATCGCACCGCCGCCCTACGGCGCCGGTATTGGCGGTGACGCCGATACGTCCGCCACCGGCTTTCTGACGCTCGCGAGGTTTTCACCGGCAGGCGCGCCGGTCCCGGCACCGGGCAGCCTGCTGCTGGCGCTTTCGGGCTTGCTGCTCGTCGCCCTGCGAAGACGACCACGGTAGAACTCCGGG
>JAUICG010000036.1 GCA_030427485.1 Gammaproteobacteria bacterium | reverse complement strand
TCGATATCGATACTACAGCGGAAATCACGGCCAAGGCCAATGGCGCGACCGCGGCCAAGGTCAAGTTCGATGTGGATATCGACCCCTGGGTCTACAACGTGGGCATCGCCTACAAGTTTTGAGGCTTCTCGGCACGCTGCAAAGGGCGTCATCAGTGGCAATCGGCACTACTGTGCATGGTGTTGTGCCGCCGAATGCGCCGCGTGACCGTGATGCCCCGTGTGTGAAGCGGTCGCGTACAGCGTCCATAATCCCGAGCCAATAAGCAGCAGCGCAATCACGATTTTCAACCCTCTGCGCCGCAACAGGGCCTGCAGGCGCGCCGCCCCGAAACTGGTCGACAGCATCGCGGGTAATGTGCCAAGCCCGAACAACAGCATCATCAGCGCCGAGGTAGTGGCGTTCTGTGCGGTTGCAGCCCAGGCGAGGCTGCTGTAGATCAGGCCGCAGGGCATCAGCCCCCAGCACAGGCCCAGTGCGAAGCCCTGCGGCCATCGCCGCAATGGAATCCACCCGGAAGAGATGCGCTGCACCGGCAGCCACAGGGTTGCTCCCGCGCGTTCCAGTAGCGCCATTCCGCGCCACCAGCCGGCAACGTAGAGTCCCATACCGATTAACAGTGCGCCCGCAAGGTAGCGCAGTACAACTGTCCAGGCGCTGATATCGATACTGCCCGCCGCCAGTCCCAACAATGCGCCCAGCGTGGTATAGCTGGCGATACGGCCACAGTGGTAAGCGACGGTGATCGCGGTCGAGCGGGTCCCGCCCAGGTTGAGCGCCGCCGCTATGCCGCCGCACATTCCCAGGCAGTGGCCGGCCCCGGACAGGCCCAGCAGAAATGCGGATCCGGCCTGGGTCGCGTCAATCATCGTTGGGGGCGGGGGTAGACCTGTCCCGGGTGGACGGTTCGGGTTTGGCGGGATCGTCATCGGCCAGTATGCGCCAGGCCTCCTTGTCCAGGTCATCGTACTGCCCACTGCTGATCGCCCACAGCAGGAGCTTGATGGCTATCACACAGAAGACGAGTGCGATGGGTATCAACAAGTAGAGGCTTTGCATGGTGTTCCTCGGTGAAGTCGCATTGAATTACCAACGACCAGCAGGGAGCTCAGTGACATGCCAATTGCCGCTGCCCAGGGCGGCACAAAACCCATGGCGGCCAAGGGTATGGCGCACAAATTGTAGCCCAGAGCCCATGCCAGATTCTGTCGTATCACCTGGCGGCACTGTCGTGCTTTGTGCAGGGTTTCAGTGATTTGTTCCAGGTTGCCGTCGACGATCACGAAATCGGCCTGACTGCGCGCCAGGTCGGTGGCGCCACTGACGGCAAATGAGGCGTCGGCTACGCCCAGTACCGGGGCATCGTTGAGTCCGTCACCTACCATGGCAACCACCGCGCCGTCGCGCTGTAGCGCTTGCACATGGGCCATCTTTTGTTGTGGAGACTGGTTGCTGTTCACTGTCTGTATGCCAAGTCTGCGAGCCAGCAGGGGAGCCTGGGCGGAACTATCGCCAGAGAGCAGTTCTATGTGCAGGCCCATCTCGCGCACCGTGCCTACTACGCCCCTGGATTCCGGTCTTTCGGCATCAGTGAGGCCGATCCAGGCGAGTGGCGCACCTTGCCGGCACAGACCGATCCAGTAGAGGCCGCGCTCCGGCGTTGCGGGAAAGTCCGGCGCTATCTCCCGGCAGAAGTGCAGGCTGCCGATACGGTAACGCTGATCGCCGAAATACCCTTCGAGCCCGGCTCCCACTACGTACGTGATATCCACGCCGCCCGGGGCCTCCTCAATCGCGCTGAATGCCCGCGCCACCGGATGCGTCGAGTAGCGTTGCAATGCGGCGGCGGTAGCGAGAACGGCTGCGCCAGGCATATCACCCAGTGGACGTACCTCGGCAATTGTCAGCAGCCCTTGCGTCAGTGTCCCGGTTTTATCGAACAAGAGGTGTGTGCAGCCTGACAGCGACTCCAGTGCGTTTTCAGTGCGCACAATGATACCGCGCGCACGCAGCGCAGCGGCCGCATTGGTGAGGGCTGCCGGCGTGGCCAGTGCCAGCGCGCAGGGGCAACTGATGACCAGTACCGAGAGGGCAATCCAGAAAGCCTGATCCGGTACAGTCTGCCACCACACCAGCGCGGTCGTCGTTGTGACAAGCAAAATGCCCGCCACAAACCAGGAGGCGATGCGATCTGCCAGGATGGTGATTCGCGGTTTGCTGTGTTGCGCCATTTCGACGGAGCGTTGCAGCGCGGCCAGCCGGCTGTCCTTGTAGTCGACCAGTACGGATGCCTGTACCGCGGCATCGACGTTAACTGTCCCTGCAAAGATGGTATCGCCCGCTGCTACCGCACGGGGCAGGTGTTCGCCGTTAAAGGTATCTTCTTTTACCGCACTGTTACCCTGGAGCACCCGGGCATCGACGGGTACCGAATCGCCCGCCTTGACCAGTATGGTGTCCTGTGGCCTGAGTTGCATGCGTGGTACGGTAACCCACTGACCGTTGCGCTGTAATGTCGCCGCGCTGGGCAGGCTGCTTTCTGCGTCCGACCAGATGAACAGTTGCCGCTGCTGGGAACGCCGCTCCAGGAAGCGCGCCAGCAGCAGCAAAAAAGTGAACATGACGACCGAGTCGAAGTACACCTGGCCGCTACCACTGATCGTGGCCCATGCGCTGGCGGCGAACGCGAGGCCGATAGCCAGGGACACAGGCAAATCCATCACCAGCGCACCCCGCCTGAGGTGGCGCCAGGCGGCGCTGAAAAACGGCCGCGCGGAATACACCACGACGAAGCCCGCCACCGGCAGGCTCACCCAGCGCAGCAACGCGCGGTAGTTTTCCTCGATACCCTGGATATCCCCGGCATGCAGCGCGATTGCGAACATGCCGACCTGCATCATGCCGAGCCCGGCGACCGCCAGGCGGCGCAAATCCGCGCGATACTGTTCGCTGGCCTGTTTCCGCGCTGTGCTGGTGTGGTAGGGGCGCGGACGGTAGCCAAGATTGTGTACGTGGGCGAACAGGCCGCTCAGCGTTTGGTGCGCGGGATCGAAGCGGATATCGAGCCGGCTCTGCTGCAGATTGACCAGTGCCTGTGACACGCCGGGCAAGCGGTTCATCGAGTGCTCAATCAGCCAGGTACAGGCTGCGCAGTTCACGCCGCCGAGCAGCAGGCTGACCTCGACCGTACCGTCTTCCCTGGACTCGGAAAACGTGGCGGCCAGCAGTGGGTCATCGTACACGCGGAACGCTTCCAGGTTTGGCGGCGCCTGTGATTCAGGTCGCTCGTTGTAGTTCGTGCGCTGGCGGTAGAAGTTCTCAAGTCCGCTTCCGGTTATCAGGCTGGCCACGGCACGACAACCCTGACAGCACATCGCGCGCGATTCGCCGTCGATTACCACGCTGAGGTCGAGGTCCGGCGCGACGGGTTCGCCGCAGTGGAAGCAGACCCGGGCTGTCTCCAGGGCGCGCGCTTCAGCCTGGGAAGGCATTGTCGATATCGGCGGCCTGCACTTCTCCATCCAGGCGCCAGTCGTCGCGCTGCAGTCCCTGGAGTGTCCAGTGCCAGTGCAGGGTGACTTCGCGATTCAGCGATCCGCGGTACGATCCGGGTGCGACCTGCACCAGTGGCACGGCGAAGTCGCGATCAGCTTCCAGGGGATGGGAGAGCAGCAGGCGCAGGGAGGAGTCGTCGACAGGCCCGGACAGTTCCGCGGTGACAGTATCGCCGCTGAAGCGCAGGCGTACTGACAGGCCCAACTCGGAAGCACGCTGTTTCTTTGCCAGTTGCTGATTGATCGCCAGGCCGTCCTTGTAGTACTCGTCCACCACCAGATCATCAGCATGCTCATGCGCGATATAGGCGGTCGCAATGCCCGCCACCACGACTGCCGCCGGGAGCGCCATCAGGAACCAGGGCCAGAAGTGGCGATACCAGGGCTTGATGTCCCGGCCGGGAAGGGGCGTGTTCATAACGGTTTCACGAAACGCGACTCGGTGCTGGTATGCAGATCTGGCGTATCGGTAGCCGTGACTTCAAAGGTGATTTCAGTACTGGGCGTTGTCAGCGTCGCCGGCTCCGCGCGCACCCGTATACTGATCGCGCGAACTTCCCCGCCATCGAGCGTGTGCAGCGTGTCGCCGATGAGGGTCGCGCCTGCCATCCCCGAAATGGCTATTTCAAACTCGTGCATCGCCCTATCCATATTCACCAGTTGCAGCGTGTAGATATTGTCGATTGCGCCGGTATCCGTGGTGACAAACAACTGGTTGCGATCACGGATCGCCGTCAGTTCCAGTGGCGTGCGACTTAGCATGGTATACGAAAATACGCCCACCATCACGGCGAGCACCACAGCATAACCGATGACGCGAGGACGCAGCCAGTGCGTTTTCCCGCCCTGCAGCGCCCGTTCGCTGGTGTAGCGAATGAGTCCCCGGGGATAATTCATCTTGTCCATCACGGAATTGCAGGCATCCACGCAGAGTGCGCATCCGATGCACTCGTATTGCAGGCCATCGCGAATATCGATTCCCGTTGGACAGACCTGGACGCACAACTCGCAGTTTATGCAGTCGCCGAGGCTGAGTTCCCCACGGCTTGCATCGCGTTTGCGCGAGCCACGTGGTTCGCCCCTTGCGCTATCGTAGGAGACGATCAGCGTGTCGTGATCAAACATAACCGACTGGAAGCGAGCATAGGGACACATATACTTGCACACCTGTTCGCGCATCCAGCCGGCATTGATGTAGGTAGCCAGGGTAAAGAATACGATCCAGTACGGCGGCCATCCGTCCAGGTCCAGACTCGCGATGGCGCCAAGCAAATCCCTGATCGGGGAAAAGTAACCGACAAAGGTAAACCCGGTTACGAAGGCGACAAACAGCCAGGAAATGTGCTTGGCGGATTTCTTCGCCAGTTTCTCCAGCGACCATGGGGCCTGGTCCAGTTTGACGCGCTGGTTGCGGCTGCCTTCCGTTTTTTGTTCCAGCCACATGAAGATACTGGTCCAGACCGTTTGCGGGCAGGTGTAGCCGCACCATATGCGACCGGCAAATGTTGTGACTGCAAAGAGCGCAAAGGCGGCGATAATCAGCAGAAACGCCAGCATCGGGAAGTCCTGGGGCCAGAAAGTCAGTCCCAGGATGTCAAACTTGCGTGCGGGCAGGTCGAACAGTACTGCCTGGCGCCCGTCCCATGACATCCAGGGCAACAGTAAATAGCCCACGAGCAAAGGCCAGCCCGAAAACAGGCGAACGCGCTGGAAAAAGCCCTCAATTTTTCGCGTGTAGATCTTTTCGCGGTGCTGATACAGGTCGAGTTCGCCCACTTCCGCCGGGGCTATCTCCTGTAGGTCAATGCGGTCGGGTTCAGTCATGATCGGCGCATGTGTGAATGCCACTTGTACCGGCGCTGTAACCGGTCTCTGCCGGGACCCGCAGAAAACCCATTCTTGGGTGGTGAAGCCGGCTTTCCACCGCGCATGGTCCCGGTGGGATAGAGCAGCAAAAACGTCTGGTTGCAGACCTCGGGCTCACGTAAAAACCTTCCGCATGCCGCTTACTGGCTCAGGCCGTATACATAGGCGGCGAGGATGTGGATCTTGTCTTCACTGAGGGAGTCTGCATGGGCGGGCATCACACCGTTGCGCCCGGCGCGTATGCTATGGCTGATTTGCTCCGCACTGCCGCCGTACAGCCAGATGCCATTTTTCAGGTTGGGTGCGCCCAGGGCTGGATTGCCCCCGGCGTCCGCGCCGTGACAGGCTACGCAATAAGTCTGGAATACCTGTTGGCCCGCGTTCACCCGCTCCGCTGCTGTATCGCGCCCGTTGATCGACAAAATGTAGGCTGTCACGTCGGCAACGCCCTGTTCGCCTATAACGCTTCCCCAGGCAGGCATGGCGCTCTGCCGGCCCGCAGTGATGCTGGCCTTGATATCTGCCGGGTTGCCGCCGTACAGCCAGTCATCGTCCGCAAGATTGGGGAAGCCGTAACTGCCGCGTGCATCGCCGCCGTGGCATTGCGCGCAGTTGTTGGAAAACATCCGCATGCCCATTTTGCGCACGGAGGGATCAGAGGCGATCTCCTCGATCGGCAGCGCCAGGTAGCGGTCACGCATTGCGCGGTATTTTGTTTCCGCGGCCGCCACCTCCTTGTCGTACTGGCCCAACTGCGTCCAGCCGATCAGGCCGGGATAGTTGCCCATGCCCGGGTAGATAATCAGGTAGCCGATTCCCCAGACAATGGTCAGTACGAACATATAGAACCACCAGGCGGGCAGGGGGTTGTCGTACTCTTCAATCCCGTCGGCCACGTGCCCCGTTGTGCGCTCGGTTTTTCGTTGCTCCTTTTTCCGATTGCCGAACAGGATCCAGGTGAGGCCGACAATGGTAATCGTGGTGAGCACAATGATCCAAAGGCTCCAGAAACTAGTCATTCTTTTCTTCCTCTTGCAGCGTGCGCTGATTTAACTCCTCATCCGCGAATGGCAGGTTAGCCGCGTCATCAAAGGACTTTTTACGTTTTTTGCTGTAGGCCCAAAAACACAGACCGATGAAGGCAAACATCAGGAATGCCGTGCTCAATCCTCTCAGGTCGTTGATATCCATACCCGGCTGCCAGTGCCCTAGCGCCGCGATTGGAGCAAGGTGCCCAACTGCTGCAGGTACGCGACCAGCGCGTCAATTTCGGTCTTGCCCGCGACTGCGGCAGAGGCCCCGGCGATGTCCTCCTCGGTGTAGGGAACGCCCACCTTGCTAAGAGCGGCCATTTTCCTGGGAGTAAGTTCGGGGTTGATCTCATTCTCGAACAACCACTTAAAGGCGGGCATATTGGATTCGGGTACCACATCCCGCGGGTTGTACATATGGGCGCGATGCCAGTCGTCGCTGTAGCGTCCTCCGACGCGAGCCAGATCGGGTCCGGTGCGTTTTGAACCCCACAGGAAAGGGTGGTCGTAAACGAACTCACCGGCCACGGAGTAATGCCCGTAGCGCTCGGTTTCGGCGCGAAGCGGCCGAATCATCTGCGAGTGGCAGTTGTTGCAACCCTCGCGAATATAGATATCGCGCCCCTCCAGTTCCAGTGCAGGCAGCGGTTTCAAGCCAGCAACGGGTTCGTGGGTTTCCCTGGCGAACATCAGCGGCACCAGTTCCACCAGCGTGCCAAAGCTCAGCGCGACCAGCGTCAGGACGATCATCAGGCCGACATTTTTTTCAATTGCTTCGTGCTTCATGATCTGCTCCTTACACCGCGCCGGCCGTGGCGGGCACAGCCTGGGACTCGACGTCCCGTCGACTTGTCATATAGACGTTGTAGGCCATCACCAGCATGCCGCTGAAGAAAATGGCGCCACCGAGGAAGCGCACTACATAACCGGGATAGCTGGCAGCGACTGATTCCACGAAACTGTAGGTCAGGGTGCCGTCCTGGTTATACGCTCGCCACATGAGACCCTGCAGTATGCCGTTCACCCACATCGATACGATGTAGAGCACGGTACCGATGGTGGCCATCCAGAAATGCACATTAATCAATCCGACGCTGTACATCCGCGGCTTTGCGAACAGGATCGGAATCAGGTGGTAGATGGCGCCGATGGAGATCATCGCCACCCAACCCAGTGCGCCGGAATGCACATGTCCTATAGTCCAGTCTGTGTAATGCGACAATGCGTTAACCGTGCGAATCGACATCATCGGGCCCTCGAACGTCGACATGCCATAGAAAGACAGGCTGACCACCAGGAAGCGCAAAATCGGGTCCGATCGCAACTTGTCCCAGGCGCCGGAGAGCGTCATCATGCCGTTGATCATTCCGCCCCACGAGGGCGCCAGCAGGATGATTGACATCACCATACCGAGGCTTTGCGCCCAGTTGGGCAATGCGGTGTAGTGCAGGTGGTGAGGGCCTGCCCAGATATAGACCGCAACCAGCGCCCAGAAGTGTACGATACTCAGGCGATAGGAATACACCGGGCGCTCGGCCTGCTTGGGCACGAAGTAGTACATCATCCCGAGAAACCCGGCTGTCAGAAAAAATCCGACGGCGTTGTGCCCGTACCACCACTGCACCATCGCATCCACAGTGCCCGCGTAGACAGAGTAGGACTTGGTCAGTGCGACAGGAATTTCCATGCTGTTGATAATGTGCAGTACCGCCACGGCGATGATATATGCGCCGAGGAACCAGTTCGCCACGTAAATATGCGTGGTCTTGCGTTTCATTATCGTGCCGAAGAAGACAACGGCATAGGCCACCCAGACCACGGTGATAAGAATGTCTATGGGCCATTCCAGCTCCGCATATTCCTTGCTGGTGGTGATGCCCAGCGGCAGGGTGACGGCGGCGGACACGATCACCAGCTGCCACCCCCAGAACGTAAAGGCGGCAAGTTTGTCCCATAGCAGGCGGGTCTGGCAGGTACGCTGCACAATGTAATAAGACGTTGCGAACAGGGCAGAACCGCCGAACGCAAATATGACCGCATTCGTATGCAGTGGACGCAGGCGTCCGAAGTGCAGCCAGGGCAGGTCGAAGTTCAGGGCCGGCCACGCCAGTTGGGCCGCAATCAGTACACCCACCAGCATACCGACGATACCCCAGACCACCGTCATTACGGCGAACTGGCGTACCACCTTGTAGTTATAGGTGGGGTGTTCCAGTGCAGTGTTGAGCTCACTCATGGTTCTATTCCAGTTATTCAATAGGCAGGGTTGCGGCTGTTGTTTCCGTTACGGCGGTCTAGTCGGTAAATGCGGGTGCGGCGCCAAAGTCCCAGAGTATGACGGACCCGACCATCAGGCAGATCAGGATGACCATCGCGATAGCCAATACCGCACTGGAGAACAGGAAGCCGCGTTCTTCCGGAATATTCATCACGATCGGAATTCCCAGGTACATCAGGTAGACCGACCAGCACACAGCGACTACGCCGATCAGCATGTCCAGCCAGAGGATGGGGTAAAAACCCACCAGCCCGGCGAGAAACAGCGGGGTGGCGGTGAGTCCGATGATAACGATACCCCGGGTGGTGCTGGACTCCGTGCCGTAGGTAGCCGCCATCCAGTGGACGAAGTAGCCGATAACGGCGACGCAGGCGAGCATGGTCATGTAGAAAAGGATGCAGATCTGGCGGGCGCTTTCGTTGGTCAGACGTATGGTTTCCCCGTGCTCGCCGACGGTCCAGCCGATCTCCGTGGTGCCGTAGTACCAGGCCACTGCGGGAAAGATGGCCAATATGCACGGGTAGAGCAGCAGGGTTCGCAGCGTACTTTCTTCCATCGCAGCAACGGTTCGCCACTGTGCGCTGGGCCTGACCAGTAAGCCAAAGGTATGCTGAATCATTAGGTACAGTTCTCCCGTATTATGGTGATGTGCCGATAACAATGCGGTACGTCGGCTGCGAATGTAACAGGTGTCGGATTGGCCACGGTTTTCTGTTTGTCGATGCTTGCAGCCGTATTCAGACCGCAATATTGGCCATGGTTCGAACGCCCGCCACGTCGAGAATCTCGATCTCCTTGTTGTCGACGCGAATCATGTCCATTTTCTGCATTCGGCTGAATACGCGGCTAACCGTCTCTACCGTCAGCCCGAGGTAGTTTCCTATGTCGACGCGGGACATGGGCAGCCGAAAATGGGTGCCGCTGAGTTTGCGACGAGCATTGCGACTGGAAATACTCAGTAACAGTGCCGCAACACGCTCATCCGCCGAGTTCTTACTCAGCAGCGTGATCAGGATCTGATCTTCGGTGATGCGCTGGCTCATGAGCTGAAAAAAATGGTGCTGCAGGTTTGGCAGCAGGGAACTCAATTTCGACAACGAGGCGAACGGGATTTCACATACGGCTGAAGTTTCCAGAGTTTTCGCGGAAGAGGCGTGGGCATTTTTACTGATACCGTCCATACCGAGTATCTCGCCGGGAAAGTAGAATCCAGTAACCTGTTCGCGACCATCGTCGGTTGTCTTATAGGCTTTAAGGGTGCCGGAGCGAACTGCGTAGACTGATTGAAAGTCGTCGCCCTCGCGGTACAGGTGCTGACCTTTCTGCAGCGGTTTGCTGCGCTGGATGATCTTGTCCAACTGATCGATGTCATCGCTCTCCAGTGTCAACGGCAGGCAAATACTGTTCAGGCGACAATTGCTGCAATTTACCCGGTAGTCATGCGAGCAGGGCTTGAATTCTTCCTGGGCGGATGATGAGAGCTTGGCCGTCATTGTTGCTTTCCCCGCAAAGAGTGGGGTCAAGTATAGTGGATTTTCAACAATCTCTAAAAGGGGCATAAGCGTTAAATTGTACGGGAGTAAGACTTCAGGAGCGGAGCGTCGGGACGGGCCTCCAGGTAGGCGTCAAATACCATGCAGATATTGCGCAGAAAGGGCCTGCCGTGCTCGGTGACCTGTAATTCCTCGGCTGTTGCGTGCAGCAGGCCGTCGGCTTCCATCGCGCGCATCGTTCCAATTTCACGGTGAAATCTGGCGTGGAAGTCGATGCCAAAGCGACGATTGAACTCGGTGATATCCAGCCTGAGTTCACAGATCAGGCCCATGATGATATAGCGGCGCATCTTGTCCTCGCGGCTGATCTTGCATCCGCGAAAAGCAGCGGATTTACCCTGGTCTATCAGCGCATAGTAACAGTCGAGATCGCGCGCGTTCTGAATGTAGAAGTCGCCCAGTTGACTGATTGCCGAAACGCCCAGACCCAGTAGATCCTCGGCCATATTGAGGGAGTATCCCTGGAAATTTCGCTGCAGGCGCCCCTCCTGTTGGGCGATCGCCAGTTCGTCCCCGGGCAACACGTAGTGATCCATGCCGATGTGACGGTAGCCTGCTTCCTGCAGGCGCCGGCCGATCATGTATTGCAGCAGCAATTTTTCTTCCGGGTCCGGCAGGCTCAGGCGATCGATCGCGCGCTGGCTGCTGAAGCGCTCGGGAAGATGCGCGTAATTGTAGCAGGCAATACGATCGGGCTTCAGGTCAACCACCCTGCGCAGGGTTTCGTCCATCGTGTGCCGGTCCTGGTGAGGCAGACCGTAAATCAGGTCAAAGCTGAGTGATCGGAAGTCGTTACGGCGGATGCACTCGACGAGCGGCGCGACCTGCTGGTAGGGTTGAATGCGATTGATTGCCTTTTGCACCAATCGGTCGAAATCCTGTATCCCGAGGCTGATGCGGTTGAAGCCGAGGCCTTTCAGCAGCGCGATGGTATCCGGTTTCGTTACGCGTGGGTCGACTTCAATGGAGTATTCCCTGTAGCCACGGTCCAGTAAATGAAAGTGACTGGCCAGCATATGCATGAGTTCGGTGATCTCGCCGCTGTCCAGGAAGTTCGGTGTCCCGCCGCCCCAGTGCATTTGGGTCACCGGCCGGCTGCCGCCCACCGAACGGGCCTGTGAAATCACCTCCATCTCAAGGTGACGCAGGTAGTCGCGAGTGGCCTGTTGATCGCGAGTGACGACCTTGTTGCACCCGCAGTAATAGCAGATGTCATTACAGAAGGGGATGTGTACATACAGGGACAGCGGGGCGGATTTCCTGTCTTCGCTCTCACGTAGCCAGCTGTAGTACTGATCCTTTGGAAAATCCTCGCGAAATTGCGGTGCGGTGGGGTAAGACGTATACCGGGGTCCCTGGCGACTGTATTTTGCAGCGAGCGCGCGATCGGCCTGGAATTCGGGTGTCACCGAATCCACGTAGCTCACGTCCGGAGGTAGAGGCGCCATATCGAATTCAATCTGCCCAGTGGTATGGTCAAGATAGCAAGGTGTCCCTCGGGTTTCGTTGATTCAGGTCAAATCAGTAGATTCCCGCAGGGGTCCCGACCATCGATACATCCCATGCCGAGTCAATACCGCCAACCGGTGCGGTTGTTAACGCAGAAAATCCGTAATAGACTCTGCAAGGCCTTCATCCCCCGTCGAGAGTGGAACTCATTCGTGTCCCGTCTGATCAGTAACCTGGGTTTGTATTCAGACCATCTTCTCGGTCGAGACAGGTATCTTGCGCGTCTTAACAGCAGGATTCTCTCCTTCAAGGGAACAGCCCCGCGGGTATCCGGCAGAGCGATAGACGGCAGTCCGGCCGGCGGCCGCGGCGGTGATTTCCGCGTCCCTGAAATTGCCGCATCCGACCTCACCGGTGCGTTCCTCAAGAAGTCGATGAGGGAGCATGGCTGCATCATCGTGCGGGATTTTTTTGACGACAACGAAGTCCGTACAATGCGGTCCTATGTCGATTACGCTTTCCGGGTCAAGGATGACGGTTTCCTGAGCCGTTACTTGTTGAAGGAGTGCGATCTACAGCCCGTATTGAAGGAAACCAGCCGCAATATAAAGGAGAAGAGGAAGTCCAATCCCACCTATACGGATTCCTTCAAGAAAGGAGCGGGGCTGGCGCGTTTTATCGGTCACAGCGAATCAAGGTTAACGGTAAGAACGCCCAACATAGCGGAAAAACTTTTACGTTTGTATGAGAAAAAAGCCCTCAAGGATCTGCTGGAAAACTACTTTGGCAGCGAACCCTGCATTTCCGTCAAGAAGTGGAACCTGAGAAAATCCCGTCCCCCTGCGGCGCCGATCGATTTTCACCAGGACGGCGCCTTTATGGGTGATGAGATTGACAGTTTGAACTGTTGGATACCACTGTCTGATTGTGGAGCGGGGTACGACGTGCAGGGCATTGATATTGTCCCGTTACGACTGATGCATGTGTTTCCGCCGGGCTCCGGGGTCCTGGACCTGACGGTCGCGGCCAGTGCCATCATCGAAAAATATTCCGAGAAGGCCATCGTGACACCAACATTCAGGAAGGGCGACCTTATCTTCTTTGACCATCTGCTGCTTCACCGTACGCAGTCTCTTCCCAACGCCACCGAGAACAGATACGCGATCGAGACATGGTTTTTTGACTCTGTGAACTTTCCCAAGAATCAAATACCTCTCAAGTGGTGATCGTTTTTTCAGCGTATTCCTCCCGGCCCGTATGCGGGCGGCTGTGCTGCCGTTCGCGACAGGATGCGCTGCACCGGGTGACCTCAGCCCAGCGAGGCAACACTCTTCAGTACCAGCCGCACCAGTTCTGCCTGCCGGGACACTCCGGTCTTGGCAAAGATGGATTTGAGTTGGGCTCTGGCCGTGTGCTGCGAAATATTTTGCGCGCTGGACACCTCTGCGAGGCTGAGGCCGCGGGCCAGCAGGGTGGCCAGGTTGGCTTCCGCGGGAGTGAGATCAAACAGTTCGCCGAGAATCTGGCCTGAGGTCGATTCCTGTAAGTCCGGGTCGCTGACGAATACCGCGGCGGAGGGGCTGGACTGGCCCTCGCTCCACTGTGAGGTCGGTACAGGCCGAATCACCAGCCCCAGGTCCGAG
This sequence comes from Gammaproteobacteria bacterium, assembly GCA_030427485.1. Lineage (GTDB taxonomy): Bacteria > Pseudomonadota > Gammaproteobacteria > Pseudomonadales > Halieaceae > Marimicrobium. The sequence goes on along the minus strand of JAUICG010000036.1, from coordinate 31,735 downwards.
CGGCCACCCGGACGCGGCACACGCAGTGCCCGCACCAGCGAAGTTTCTCCCTGCTGTTGCGCCTTGATGATGGTGGCCAGGGCCTGCTGCAATTCCTTGTCGATGTCCCTGCCTTCAATATGCAGCCGGCCCTCGCGCAGGCTGAGTCCTTCTCCCTGGTCGAGCAGCGCCCGACCAACGGCGTTGGTAGTGAGCAGGCGGCCGCGTTCGTCGAGAATAATACTGGCGACCGACAATTGATTGACCGCGCCGGCATAAACGTCCCGTTCCGAAGTCATTCGATTGAGCTTGGCATAGATTTCTATCGCCAGGCGCAGGTGCGGGGCGAGCAAATCGAGCAAGGTGCGTTCCCGTGCCCGGAAGCGCGCTTCGCTGGCGCGCCGTGAGAAGCGCAGGCGGGCCAGCATCCCGCCGGGTTCCACGGTATCCACGCCCAGTATCCTGAACAGACCAATGGGCTTGAGGTAGTGCAGGTAATAGTCCGAATTCAATAATTCCTTATCCGGCAGGATGTCCTCCAGCGCAATGACCTTGTCCGGCGGCAGGTTGACAAATGGATCCAGGGAGAAGAACTGCTCGCGGTACGCGCTCGCTTCCCAGTCATTCGGATCAGCCAGGCTGGCGTCGCCGTCGTTGCGGGACGGATCAGGGCGAACGCTATTGAGTATCACACCCTGGTCATCCGCAGTGGGTGGGCGCAATACCAGGGAGACTACCTGGGCATCCATGGCTTCGCGCAAAGCGGGCAGGGCGCTTTGCCAGGGTTGCTGTTCCAGTGCACCCCGGTAGATCAGCTCGATAAGACGGCTGAAGTCCTTATCTATCCGGCTGGAGGGCATCACCGGCGTTCAGCTTATTTCTCTAGGTTGGACAGGTCGGCCGTGACATTCGCCAGTGGTTTGGGCCTGCCGATTCCCCAGCCCTGTAGATAGTCGACGCCCAATTCTTCGAGTTTGACAATAATTTCATCGTTCTCGACCGATTCGGCGATGGTTTCCTGTCCCAGGAAGTGGGCGAGGTCATTGATTGATCGCGCCATCGCGTAGTCGTTTCGATTGACGTGAATACCCCTGATGAAACTGCCGTCGATCTTTACATAGTCTACGGGCAGTTCGCGCAGGTAATTGTGACTGGCCGGCCCCGTACCGAAATCATCAATCGAGAACTTGCAACCGATATTCCTGAACGCGCGTACGAAGTCGGAGGCCTTGATCAGGTTGGAAATCGTGCCGGCCTCGGTGATTTCGAAGCACAGGCGACTGGTGCCCACGCCGAACTCGGAGATCTGTTCCAGGAGGTACTCCATGAAACTGTCGTCCGTCACGCTCGCTCCCGACAGGTTGATAGCCAGGTTGGGTACCACTTTCTGCTCGTCCATGAGTTGGCTGATCCAGGTAAAGGCTTCTCTCACTACCCAGCGGTCCACCAGTGTCATAAAGCCGTAGCGCTCGGCTGACTGGATAAACTCCTCGGGTGACGATATGGACCCGTCCTTGCTGCGCAGCCCCAATAACAATTCATAGTGCAGCGTGGTGCTGCTGCGGTCGCCGATAGCCGTCTGTACAATGGGCTGGGCGCGCAGCACGAACCGTTCAGATGCCAGCGCATTCTCGAGGTCTTGCCGGCTCTGGGACTTCTGCAGTTTGTAGTCGCTGATCCGACTTTGTTCTTCCTCAAAGGTGACTACCCGGTTGCGCCCCTGCTGTTTTGCGTGGCGCATTGCAGATTGCGCGTCTTCGATGACGGCCTCTACAGAAGGACTGTGTTCGAGAATTGCAGCCACCCCGATGGAGACTGTAAAACTCACATTCTCACCTTCGATATCCATTGAACTGGCTTCGATATCGCTGCGGATTTTTTCCGCGATCTGCGCCGCCTGCTCCATCGTGCGGTCAATCAGCAGCACACCGAACTCATCGGCTTCCATTCTTGCCGACGAGGCTTTCTTGCCGTGCAACTGCGCCAGTAGCCTGGCAAACTCAAGCAATACCTGGTCGCCGGTGATGCGGTCGTAAACCTCGTTGACGAGACTGAACTGGTCGATATTCAGGTAGAGTATCGCATGTTGGGAAATCTTCGACTGGCTGTGTCGCAGCGCGCGCTGCACCTGGCCCATGAAAGCATTGCGATTGATGAGCTTGGTCAGCGTATCGTGATTCCTGGCAAAACTGAGCGATTTTTGTACGTGCTCCAGCGCGTGATACATGCTCTGGTCGACCACGGAAAGGTCATCCGTCGGTGCCGGTGGCTGCGCCCCCCGACTCAATTGCCTGGCCAATTGTATTGCACTGAGATCGCCAACTTTCTGTCCCCTCTCGTTCACGAAAATATACCTGTCGCGTGTCGGGCTGATCCAGGCGAGTTGCATTCGCTTTTTATTGTCGTTTTTGTCACGGTAGGTCAACCAGTTTCCATTCTCCAGCTGTTCGACACGCTTGACCCAGCGGCGCAGGCGCGGCAGGTCCTCGATTTTCGCGCGCACTTCGGCGGGTTCCGGGCCGAGGCCTTCCTGTTCCGGCCCCACAGGGACGGACTCGATCTCGATATTCCCCGCCAGTATGTTGCGCAGGGTTTCCAGCACCTCCTCATGGCCAACGTTGGTGGGCAGTGTGCTTGATATTTGCTGCTGTATCAGGTCGATAAACGGCTCCGCTTCGAGACTGCGCTGCACCCGCAAGTCGTCGCCGACATCGCTCAGGGTTTGCTCGTCCAGCCACAGGCTCAACACGTCCAGTGTTCGCACCTGTTCTGCCCATGCCGCGCTTTCGGGACCTTCCCTGACATGTGTGAGCACCAGCAGGTCCCGCCACCCGTTGTTTACCAGGTCCTGCAGTACCTTTGGCGCGCTTGGCGGCTTGATGCGTTCGCCGATGACCCTGGCGACTGCCCGACGGGCATCAGTAAGTTTCTGTTGCCCCTCCTGCGTGCGCACCACGCGATCAACATTGCGCGACAGGGCGCGCTCCTGCTGAGCCGTCAGTACATCAATTTTTTCCAGTGCCGTAGTGAACACGGAGTCGTCATTTTCATAATCAGTGAGAATGTCGTCGACGATTTCCTTTATGCGGCTTTCCAGGGCTTTGTTCGGAAAATTGGCGGAGGAGGCCAGCCGCGATAGCTTGTTTACCACGTTGCGCGCAGTGTTGGTGTGATCGACAAAAAACTGCGGATCGAGCAGTGCCAGTTTGGCTAACGGAATCTGCAGGTTGCTCAGCGCGGGTTTTACTTCGGTGCCGACATCCAGTCGCGACTTGATCGTGCCAAACAGATTGTCGACCATATCCAGCTGGTTGAGGCTTTCCGCGGTCAGGCCGCTGCTGTCTTTCAATCCGCCAATTGCGTCCTTGTTGCTGGCAAGATAGGCGCGCAGCGAATCGCTTTGCTGTACGGCCTCGCGCGCCTGTGAATTACGCTGCAAAGCGCTCAGTGCCTTGGCAATGGACTGGGCGTCGGCCAGGCGACTCTGGTCCAGCTCAGTGCTGGCCACCGTGGCGCCTTCCCAGGTGCCGCTCATGGCAGTCCCTTTGGCCAGAACCCGCCCCTCGGCCAGGCCCTCGGCTTCACGTTTGAAATTGAGCGCATCAACCACCGACCGGTAGAGGTCGGCGGGGTTAACATTCCCGAACGCAGCACCGAGTTGCTCTGCGGGCTGTTTCTCTTTCTCGCGCAACCCGGGGACAGCTGATGTCAGCGGCTGAACCGCGGAGTGCCGGGTGTTCAGTTGCGTTTCGGACAAGTACTGCGGTTGCGGCTCTGACAGCGTCTGCGGCTGCGCGTCCTGTGAGTTGAGTGGTTTTGGCCTGCGTGGCGCCTGCTCCGGCCTGGTTTCGATGGGTTCATGCTTGAGCAGAGAGCCCCGCTTTTCAATTTCGGCCTCGACATCGGGCAGTATGTCGTTGTCGGCCAGCAGGGTATTCAAGGGCTCGTAATAGCCAGCCATTTGCTTGATAAAATTCTTGGTAAAAAAGTCGTAAATCACCGGCAGCACACTGTGGGGGACGTCCTCATCCAGCAAGGCGCGCTGGAACGCCCGGCAGACTTGCCGGATATGTATGGGCGAGCGGACATTATTGGGGTCCAGGTCGACGAGCGTCGCCAGTCGCAGGGTCAGCGCTTCCAGGGCGATTCTGTGCAGGCCTTCGCCGAACAACACCATACGATCTATGGCCAGGAAGTCTTCGTACTTTTGCTGGTCGATGAGGTCAAGCTCTTCAGCACTGCCTATCTGGTAGCGCCACAGGTGGTCCTCAGTATGATCAGGCGTAAAGTCGCGGTAATAGTTCGATACCTGTCGTGTAACCCGATCGATAACACTGTCAGATCTTCGGCGCAGGAAGCTCGCCGCTTCGAAATGGAAGTTTTTCTCGCCTTCGCGCGGCCTCATTCGCGAGGCGCACTCGTGCAGGTAGCCTGTCAGTTCGACGAAAAAAGGCGTCAACGCGCTTTGCAGCCCGGCGAGGCTTTGTTTTTCCACCTTGTCGAGTAACACGGCGAATTCGGCGGTTGCAGCAACGGTTTTCGACGGTACCTCCGCCGCAGCGAATGGGGCCGCTGTGGCGGGGCTGGGCGACCTGGACGCGGATGAAGCCGCGGCCCTGCCCTTTTCCGCCGCAGGTGCGGCATCTTCTGATCCGTCGGCTGCGGCTGCCTCCGCGTCTGCGATAGCCTTCCGATAGAGTGTGATCAAATCTGCATTCGAGGCATCAAACTCCAGCGTGATACTGTCGTGGTACAGCCTGGCGATTTTGACCATCGCATCGCCCGGCGGGTGCTGCACGTTACCGGGGTCGTCGATAGAGAGTGTTACCAGCGCATCCACGGGCAAATTGAAGAGCGCTTCGGAACCTGCTGCGTCCAGCACGGTGTCAAGTTGCAGGCGACCGTCCAACTGCGATGACAACTGGCCGGAGAGTCGTACCGTATCATCCAGGGCGAGGGTGGCGGATAACTTTGCAGCTTGTTCCGGTTCGTTAGGCATTTGGCCTCGGGTATTGTGCTGTAATCACGATTATCGTGGAACTGGCCGAAGTATACCTTGATCTGCTGGCGTCACAACAACCCCCCCGAATTGGTGTAGTGGCTCAGTTCGAACATTGTCGTATAGAGAGACCGTAACCCTGCCGCTCAGGTTCGTACGGTCAACTTTCAAACTGAGCCACTACGCCAACTGGTGGGCGAAACGGGCCCGCATCCGCTGCGAGATCGGTTCCGGGACGTCCGGGCCCGGGCTTACGGGCGGCTGTTGGCCGCGTCCAGAAATGCGGGTTTCTCACCCCCGCCGTGAACGGCGAAACTGGTGCCGCTCACATATGAAGCCAGGGGTGATGCCAGGAACAGGCAGGCGTTTCCGATATCCGCGGGAACGGCCATCCTTCCCAGCGGTATGGTGGCCCCCACGGCGGCTATTCCTTCCTCGTCACCGTAGTGCAAATGCGCCTGTTCCGTCTCGGTCAGGCCCACCACCAGCGCGTTGACACGCACTTTCGGCGCCCATTCGACGGCCAGCGAAGTACCGAGGTTGACAAGGCCCGCCTTGGCGGCGCCGTAAGCCGCGGTGCCCGGGGAAGGGCGGATCGTGCTGACACTGGCGATATTGATGATACTGCCGCCCTCATCCTGTTGCTGCATGACACGATTGGCGACCTGACTGAAATTCAGTGGTGCGATCAGATTGAGCCGAATGATGGATTCTGAGAATCGCGGTGACGCGGTAGCGGCATCAGCGAAGGGCGCGCCCCCTGCATTGTTCACGAGTGTATCGAGTCGGCCGAACTGCGCCACCGCAAAGGCTACACAGGTTTCAATCTGTTCAAAGTCCCGAACGTCGCAGGGGGTGAACAGCGCTTCGCGCCCCTCGCTTTGGGGCAGCGTTTCCGGCGCCGAGCGGCCACAGATGACCACACTGGCGCCGGCGGCCAGGAACCGCTCGGTGATTCCCCGGCCGACTCCTTTGCCTCCCCCGGTGACGAGAACTACCTTGCCGCTGAAATCCAGCGCGTCTTCCATACTTCGCTCCTGCTGTAACTGTCTGGCGGGCCACGGAATTCAACCCGCTTGAGATCGGTCCGCGATTTCCATACTATGCTCGGGCTGCGCGTATCCTAACTGAATTCCCATTGACTGGAAATTTTCAGCGGGCGCTAGAACATCGACAGACGCACAATTCATTGGCGGTTGCGAATGCTGTACCAGCTGGCAACCGCAGACCACTGGGAAATCAAGTTATGACGACTGAAAGCTTGCCCGTGCTCGCCATCCTGGGCGGCACCGGGGATTTGGGAACGGGCCTCGCCCGGCGTTGGGCGCAGGCGGGATACCAGGTCATTATCGGGTCGCGCACGCAGGAGAAGGCGGAAGCCGCTGTTGCGGACCTGCGCGAAGTCATGGCGGAGCGCGGGGTCGCCCGGATAAGCGTGCGTGCGATGGAAAACCTGGCCGCGGCCGATGCGGCCGACATCATCGCGCTCACCGTGCCATTCAGTCACCAGGCGAGCACACTGGAACGGGTGAAACCGGCACTGGCGGGCAAGATACTGATTGATGTGACCGTACCGCTGGTTCCCCCGAAAGTCGCCCGCGTGCAACTGCCGGCGCAGGGCAGTGCCGGCCAGATCGCGCAGGATATACTGGGCGAGGGGATCGATGTGGTCTCGGCGTTCCAGAATGTCGCCGCCGCCCATCTGCAGGAAGGGCACGGTGTGGAGTGTGATGTCCTGGTCTGCGGCAACAAGAAGACGGCGCGGGAGGAAGTGATAAAGCTCGTGGAGGCGGCCGGCATGCGAGGTTTTCATGCCGGGATGATTAACAATGCCGCCGCGGCGGAAGCCCTGACTTCCGTCCTGATCACCATCAATAAGCAGTACGGTTGTCACGCGGGCATTAAAATCAGCGGGTTGGATTAAGTCTCGATCGAGATGACAACCCGGCTGGAACTGATTCCCCTCCTGCACTTTCCGCTGGTGGAGCCCGGCGACGATCTCGTACAACTCATTTTCGCGGCGCTGGGTCGCAATGACTTGTCGCTGCAGGCGGGCGATGCGCTGATTGTCGCGCAGAAAATCGTATCCAAGGCGGAAAACCGTTATGTACGGCTGGTCGATGTGAGCGTGAGCGCGGAAGCGGCGGCGCTTGCGACGCGGGCGGACAAGGATCCGCGACTGGTCCAGTTGATATTGCAGGAGAGCAGGGAAGTGCTGCGCGTGCGACCCGGTGTGATTATCGTGGAACATCACAACGGGTATGTGCATGCCAATGCCGGTATCGACAAGTCCAATATCGTGATCGATCCCGGCGACCCGCGGGTGCTGCTGCTCCCCGCAGATCCTGACGCTTCGGCGCGCGCGCTGCGCAGCGGGCTTGCCGAGCGTGCCGGGGTGGCGCCGCAGGTCATCATCAATGACAGCATGGGGAGAGCCTGGCGCAACGGCACCGTGGGTCTGGCCATAGGTACAGCCGGTCTGGATCCGCTGTATAACCAGATAGGAAGTACGGATATGTTCGGCAATGTGCTGGAAGTAACGGAACCCGCGGTAGCAGACGAACTGGCGGCAGGCGCCTCGCTGGTGATGGGGCAGGCGGCAGAAGCCTGCCCGGTGGTACTCGCCCGCGGCGCACGCCTGAGGTCGTCCGACGGGGGGTCGGGCGGCCTGCTGCGCGATCGCAAGCTCGATATGTTTCGCTGATGGGCAGCGCCGATGCATCTGTATTGGCTCTTTCGGGCGGTGTCGGCGGCGCGAAACTGGCGTTGGGCCTGGCGGACGAACTGCCGCCCGGAAATCTGCATGTGATGGTCAATACCGGTGACGACTTCAGGCATCTCGGCCTGCATATCAGTCCGGATATCGATACGCTGCTCTACACACTGTCAGGCAATGCGAATACGACGCAGGGCTGGGGGCTGGAGGGCGAGACCTGGAATGCGATGGATGCGCTACAGCGCCTGGAGGGCGAAACGTGGTTTCGCCTCGGCGACAGGGACCTGGCGACTCATTTATGGCGCACCGACCGGCTGGCGCAGGGTGACAGCCTGTTGCACGTTACAGCGACACTTGCCAGACGGTTGGGTATTGCCAGCCACATTCATCCAATGTGCGGTGAGGCAGTGCGAACGACAGTGCACTGTGCAGGGCGCGACCTGCCATTCCAGCAGTATTTTGTGAAGGAGCAGTGCGCGCCGGCAGTGACCGGATTCGACTTCGAGGGTATCGCCGCTGCCCGCCCCAATGAAAATGTGATGGGCTTGCTTCGGGGCGAAGCCGTTTCCGCCATTATCGTCTGTCCTTCAAACCCCTATGTCAGTATTGATCCAATCCTGCAGGTCCCTGGTGTGTGGCAGGCCCTGCGCAATAGTCGCGCGCCATTGCTGCTGGTTTCACCCATAGTGGCGGGCCTGGCGCTGAAAGGTCCGGCAGCTAAAATGATGGCGGAACTGGCGGTGCCGGTGACCGCCCTGGGGGTCGCCCGGCACTACTGCGAGCGCTACCCGGGCCTGATTGACTATTTCGTGATTGATGAGAGTGACGCTACACTGGCGGCTGATATTGCCGTGTTGGGAGTTGAGGTCGCAGTGACAGATACCGTTATGAAAAGCAGGGAAGACAAGCAGCGCCTGGCGCGCTTCCTGCTGGCGTTGGCGGGAAGCTGAACGTCGTGGCACAGGCGTTACTGCCGCTGAAGGATATGGTGCAGGCCAAGACGCGCCTCAGCGGGTTGCTGCGTCCATCGGAGCGTCGTGCGCTGGCACAGGCCATGGCCGAAGACGTGCTCGCGGTGCTCGCAGCGCACAGGGAAGTCTCGCATATCACACTGGTTTCTGATGACCCCGGTGCTGAATTGATTGCCCGTAAGTACCATGCCGATTGCTGGCCCGAGAGTTTTCTCGCGCGCCGCGGCCTGAATCCGCTGATCCAGCGAGCCACCGAGCGCTTGCTGGCCCGGGAAGAGGACCCGTTGCTGGTGCTGCATTGCGACCTGCCGCTGCTTGCGGTGGAAGACATCAGCGATGTGCTGGCCCGGCAGAGAGCGCTGGACGGACTCCTGATCGCCTGCGACCGGGAGGGCAGTGGTACGAATTTGCTGGCATTCGGAGCGCGCGCAGTGCCGGAGTTTTGCTTTGGTTCAAATAGTTGCGCTGGGCACGAGGACGGCGCGCGCAGTGCCGGCATTCCGGTGGAAGTACTGCGCCGGGAGGGCACTGCGGTGGATGTGGACGAGCCCGCGGACCTGCAGTCGGTGATGAGCCGCCTGCACCTGCGGCCGCGCAGTAACACCGCCGCGTTGCTCCTGAATACCGAGCTGGGCGCCCGTATTACACTCGCGCTGGCGACGATGACGGACAGCGCCGAAGCTATCGACGATGCCGATATCAATGGAGGACTGTACAGCTGATGTCAGATTGGTCGAGGTTACAGGAGTCTTTGCGACGGGGTGTTTCCCTCTCCGATCGGCAGGCAGTATCGCTGGCGGATATTGAGGATACGGCATCGCTGGCGGCTGTTGCCGCCGAACTGCGCGATCGGGGCCATCACAACGTGATTACCTACTCGCGAAAAGTCTTTATCCCGCTGACGCACCTGTGCCGGGATGTCTGCCACTACTGCACGTTTGCGCAGACGCCGAAAAAAATCGGGCAGCCTTACATGACTGTGGATGACGTGTTATCGCTGTGCCGCGAGGGAGCAAAACTGGGTTGCCAGGAGGCGCTGTTCACGCTCGGTGAAAAACCCGAGTTGCGCTATCGCGCGGCGCGCGAAGCGCTGGCAGAAATGGGGTTCGCCACGACGCTCGATTATGTGAAGGAAGTGGCGCGTCGGGTGTTGTTGGAAACAGGGTTGCTGCCGCACATCAACGCCGGCTGCATGGACGCCGATGAAATCGCCGGCTTGCGCCAGGTGAGCGCCTCGATGGGTGTCATGTTGGAATCGGCCTCCGAACGCCTGTGCCAGAAGGGTATGCCGCACTACGGTTCACCCGACAAAGAGCCCTCCAGGCGCCTGCGCACGATGGAACTGGCGGGCGCGGCCGCGGTTCCATTCACCTCGGGTGTGCTCATTGGTATCGGTGAGACTCGTCGCGAACGGGTCGAATCCTTGCTCGCGCTGCGCAGACTGCATCAGCGTTACGGTCACCTGCAGGAAGTCATCATTCAGAATTTTCGCGCCAAGCCTGGTACGCTGATGTCCGCCGCGCCGGAACCGGACCTGAACGAACTGCTCTGGACGATCGCTGTCGCCCGGCTGGTGTTCGGTCCGTCGATGAATATCCAGGCGCCCCCCAATCTGAGCCCCGGCGTGTTGCCGCAGATCGTCGCGGCTGGCATCAACGATTGGGGCGGCGTGTCACCACTGACGCCGGATTACGTGAACCCGGAGGCACCCTGGCCGCACCTGGAGCGTTTGGCTACAGAGACTGCCGCCGCCGGCAAGTTCCTGGAGCAGCGCCTCACCGTGTATCCCGCTTATGCCAGCGATGGTCCGCGGTGGCTGGCCCCGGAAGTGGAAACGGCCGTGCTGCGGCTGTCGGACGCCGCGGGATTCGCCCGGCGGGACAACTGGGTACCCGGTGAGGAGCACCCCGTTCCCGGTACTGACGCGCAGTTGTTGGCGGCGCTGCCATCAGCGGCGGTTGTCTCCGGCGAGGTGCGTGATATCGTCCGGCGATGCCGCGAGACGGCCGCGTTGAACGAGAGCGAGGTGACGCGTCTGTTCAATGCGCGAGGGGCGGATTTCTCTTACGTCGTGGCGCAGGCCAACCAGTTGCGGCAGGCGGTGAATGGCGACACGGTAAGCTATGTCGTCAACCGCAATATCAACTATACCAACGTGTGCTATTTCAAATGCCAGTTCTGCGCTTTTTCCAAGGGCAAACAGAGCGAGAATTTGCGCGGCAGGCCTTACGATATCAGCGGCGACGACATCGCGGCCCGGTGCGTCGAGGCCTGGGAGCGGGGAGCCACGGAGGTGTGTATGCAGGGCGGTATACATCCCGATTACACCGGGCAAACCTATATCGACATTGTGCACACCGTGCGCAGCGTCACACCACAGATGCATATACACGCGTTTTCTCCTCTCGAAGTCTGGCAGGGCGCAGCCACGCTCGGTATCAGTGTGCCGGTATTTTTGCGCCGGCTGCGCGACGCCGGCCTCGATACACTGCCGGGAACGGCAGCGGAAGTCCTGCACGATGAAGTACGCGCCACCCTCTGCCCGGACAAGCTGAATACTGCACAGTGGCTGGAGGTGATGCGGGCGGCGCACGATGCGGGCTTGCGCACTACGGCAACAATCATGTATGGCCACATTGATAAACCGCGACACTGGGCCAGCCATCTTTTGCACATCCGCGCACTGCAACAGCGCACTGGCGGTTTCACTGAATTTGTACCGCTGCCTTTTGTGCATATGGAAGCGCCGATGTATCTCAAGGGTACTGCGCGGCGCGGTCCCAGCTTCCGCGAAGCCGTGCTGATGCACGCCGTGGCGCGGCTCGTGTTTCACGGCCTGATAGACAACATACAGGCATCCTGGGTGAAGATGGGCAGAGACGGCGTTACCGCCTGTTTGAATGCCGGCGCCAATGATCTCGGCGGGTCACTGATGAACGAGAGTATTACGCGAGCGGCCGGCTCCGGCCACGGCCAGGAGTGGGCGCCCGCGCTGGTGGATGCGAAAATCCGTGCGGCCGGGCGTCGTCCACGCATGCGCACTACGCTCTACGCAGACGCGAGTGAGGAGCGGCGGCAAGCCGCCTTTGCGGCAGCGCCGCTGGTCGAGGTGTTCAGCGCCTCCGCCGGGAAACGTCAGCGCAGCAAGCGGATTGGCCGGGACAGTTCCGAGCCCCTGACAGCGCAGGCGCTGCCGATGACCTGGGTGCAGACCTCGCCGGACAGCACCCTCTACGAGAGTGTGGTGTTGATGGCAGCCTGCAACTGACGCGGCGACTGATGCGGATGAACACCCCGGGTACACGCAGGCGCATCGATCTCGAACCGAGTTGGCAGGTTCCACTGGCGAGCGAGTTCGAGCAACCCTACATGCGGGAATTGCGCGCTTTCCTGTTGGCGGAAAAACAGGCGGGCAAGCGAATTTTCCCCAGCGGCAGCGAGTTTTTCAATGCGTTCAGGCATACGCCGCTGCACCGGGTCAAGGCGGTTATCCTGGGACAGGACCCCTACCATGGTGAGGGCCAGGCGCACGGCCTGTGTTTTTCAGTGAGACCCGGAGTGGCTGTTCCCCCCTCGCTGCAGAATATCTACAAGGAACTGCAGGCCGAACTGGGGATCCCAGTTCCCGCTCACGGAAACCTCACCGCCTGGGCTGATCAGGGCGTGCTGCTGCTCAATAGCGTGCTGTCGGTGGAATGCGCCCGTGCCGCGTCACACCAGGGCAGGGGGTGGGAGCAATTTACCGACCGCGTCATCGAGGTCATCAACCGGCAGCGCGAAGGGGTGGTATTCCTGTTGTGGGGCAGTTACGCCCAGCGCAAGGGCGCCATCATCGATGAAAAACGCCATTGTGTGTTGCGCGCACCGCATCCATCACCATTGAGCGCGCACAGGGGTTTCTTCGGCTGCGGTCACTTTGTCGCGGCCAATCGCTATTTGCAGGGCAGGGGAGAATCACCCATCGACTGGCGCTTGCCGGAAATTCCCTGATTTCACGCAGGTCGCAGTCCTGCCGTATTCTTACCGCTGCCGGTCAACCAGCCTCCAGTGGATAGGGAAGCTGGAGAAGCCTGAGCGCCGGACCGTCCTCGGCCCCCAGCCGCAGGCCGTTGTCCACGCTCTCCGTGGTAGCAGAGACCAACAGCAGCGTTCTTCCCTGCGTGCCGCAGCAGTTCACGACGCTGCCGACATTCTGGCCCGAGCCCGCGACATAGAGTGCGCTAGCGTTCGCGCAGTCAGTCTGCTCCGGTAGTTCGGCCGCGTAGGCGCGACGCTTGGATTTGCCCAGGTAGTGCAGGCGCGCCACTACCTCCTGCCCGGTGTAACAGCCTTTTTTGAAGCTGATGTGTCCGGTCAGATCGTAGTTCAGTACCTGCGGCACGAACTCTCCCACTGCCGTCGCCTCGATGCGGGCAATGCCGCTGCGGATTTGCTGGGCCTGCCATTCGGTTTCTGTGCCCTCGATCATCACGGCTTCCATGCGTGCGAGCCACGCTTCACTGCTGGAACGCGACAGGAAACATTCGAACTGCTGGCCGTCTTCATCCACCTGAACCAGCACGCAGCCGTCGGCGTCGCAGGCGCCGAAGCGTTCGCCCGGTACTTCGGTGAAGACCGCAGCCAGCGCCCGGGACGCATCCGGACCCCAGACGGAGACACTCACCCAGTCGTCGTTTGTCGCGTCGATTTCAGCTTTGGAAAAGATGATGTACTTGCCAAACGCCGTCGCACTCGCGGTGCGAATTTCCCGGCGCATGCGCAGTGCGACGTGCTCCGGGGCCACCTGGAAAAGCAGGAAGTCGCACAGCACTCTCCCCTTGGGCGTACAGAACAGCCCCGGGGCCGCGTGCCGGGCGTCTATCCGGCGCGTGTCACACGTTGTCTGCCCCTGGAGAAACTTCAATGTATCCGGCCCGGAAATATGCAGCAGGGCTTCCTGTTCAAGCATGGTGTAATGGCAGTTCAAGCGCGGTAATCTCCTTATCCAAATGCCAATGATAGGCGGTGTGAGTGTCCGTGTCAGCAACGGACAACTTAAGACGATATACTGCATGGAACAGATGACCCACCCGGATAAAATTACAGGCATGATTGACCGTGAAGAAATGAACCGTATGCGTTGGGCCGCGCGGCGCGGCATGCTGGAACTGGACCTGGTGCTGGAACCGTTTGTCAACGCGCGGTATGCCCAGTTGAGTGAATCAGACCGGCGCTCGTTCCAGCAGTTGATGCTGTGCGAAGACCAGGATCTATTCGCCTGGTTTATGCAGCGTGTGCCACCAGACGACGAGGATTTGGCGCAGATTGTCAGGCAGATACTCCAGTTCGCCCGCCCTGTGCCTGAGCATAACTAGATCGCGCTTGCGCACGCGCCTGTTTGCTGCGCTTTGCTTCGCCATCGCCCTGGCCCTGTGGTCGATCTGTTCCCGCGGCTACCCGCTGCCTGGATTACTGCTTCTTCCGCTGGCATTGATGCTCCTGTGGCGTTTGCGATACGGCGCCATGGAGGGCGCGGAACTCCGTTACCAGCAGGGCAAGTGGGCCTTGTGTCAGGGCGGGATCGCGCGCAGGATATCGCCCACCACGCGAAGTACCAACACGCCGTGGGTGATTTTTTTCGCTTTCAATGAACGGCCTTCGGGACGCCCCGGGCACATCTGGCTATATCGGGACAGTGCGCCACCGGAGGAACTGCGTCGACTGCGCGTGCGTGTGACCTTGCTGCGCGATACCGGCGGGCACGGTGGCGCCTGATGCCGGTCACAGCGGTGAGTTTTCGGGCTTCAGTACGGTGTCGTGCGCTTGTGGGAGCATTTCAGGATAGTCCAGCGTGTAATGCAGGCCCCGACTCTCCTTGCGTGATATGGCGCAGCGGATCATCAATTCGGCGACCATGGCAAGGTTGCGCAGTTCCAGCAAATCGTTGCTGACCTTGTAATTTCCGTAGTATTCCGCGATCTCTGTTTGCAGTAACTGCACGCGGTGCAGGGCGCGTTGCAAGCGCTTGTTGGTGCGCACTATTCCCACGTAGTCCCACATGAAGCGGCGCAATTCATCCCAGTTGTGGGAGATCACGACGTCTTCATCGGAATCTGTCACCTGGCTTTCATCCCAGGGCGCTGCGGCGCCGGTAGGTGGCGTCCTGGCGAGGTTCGCCGCGATATGGTTGGCTGCGGATTCGGCATATACGATGCATTCGAGCAGTGAATTACTGGCCATGCGGTTTGCGCCGTGCAGTCCGGTACAGGAGGCCTCACCGACGGCATACAAGCCCGCGACATCGGTATGACTGTGCTGGTCTACCAGGATACCGCCACAGGTGTAATGGGCCGCGGGGACGACCGGAATCGGTTCGGCGCTGATGTCGATGCCAAATTCCGCACACTGCGCCATGATCGTGGGAAAGTGACTCTGCAGGAACGCGCGCGGTTTATGTGAAATGTCGAGATACACGCAGTCCGCGCCGAGCCGTTTCATTTCGTGATCGATAGCCCGCGCGACCACGTCACGTGGCGCGAGTTCACCGCGTTCATCGAAGTTGAACATGAAACGCTGTCCGTCGGGCAGCAACAACTTGCCGCCTTCTCCGCGAATAGCCTCGGTGATAAGGAAAGATTTTGCCTTTGGATGGTAGAGGCAGGTGGGGTGAAACTGGTTGAACTCCAGGTTGGCCACCCGGCAACCGGCGCGCCAGGCCATCGCCACCCCGTCGCCGCTGGCGCCGTCCGGATTACTGGTATACAGGTACGCCTTGCTCGCACCGCCCGTTGCCAGCACGACGGCGGAAGCCTGAAACAGGTCCACGTGCCCGGTGTGCTGATCCAGGATGTAGGCACCCTCGCAGCGACCATTGGATACGACGAGGTCGACCGCGACGCGGTGCACAAAAATATCGATATTCCCGGCCTCGAGCGCGCGCTCGGTGAGTACCTCGGAGATTGCCCGGCCAGTGCGGTCGGCGGCATGAATGATGCGACGATGGCTGTGCCCGCCTTCCATTGTCAGGTGAAATTCACGATCCTGCGGTCCGCTGTGCTCTTTGCGCAGATCAAAATCAACGCCCTGTTCCACCAGCCATTCGACACATCGCCGGCTGTTGCTGACAGTGAACTCGACAGCGTCGCGACGGCACAGGCCGGCGCCGGCGGCCAGGGTATCCGTTACATGGGAGTCCACGGTATCCCGATTGTGCAATACCGCGGCCATGCCGCCCTGGGCCCAGTAGGTTGAGCCCTGGTTCAGGTCCCCCTTTGTGAGCAGGGCGACCCGACAGTGGCGGGGCAGTCGCAGTGCCAGAGAGAGACCGGCTGCACCGCTGCCGATAACCAGGACATCATGTTGGTAACCCGTGGCCATTGCGCTCAGTACTTGCTGCTATGGATAGTCAAATATATGATGCGTCTCAAAGACTTAGCTTCGGCGAAGGACAATTGAACGGAGTATATACGACCTCGTGGGGAATACGAAAACAAACCGCACCGGAACTTTTTGGCCCGCCGGGTTTCTTATTCCGGGCGAGAGCAGTCCGCCGCGAACTTTTTTGCCCTGTTGCTGTCCATTGAGCGAGTGGACTGCAGCAAGCGATCGTGTGGTTTCAGGGGCTAGGGAGGGGAACCAGACGTGACAGCCGCGGTGACAGACCAGCAACTTGTCGCCAAGGTGCAAAAAGGTGATTCGAGGGCTTTTGATCTGCTGGTGTTGAAGTATCAGCACAAGATTTTTGGCCTGATAGGGCGCTATGTGCGTGACCCGGATGAAGTACAGGATGTCGCCCAGGAAGCGTTTATCAAGGCATACAAGGCGCTGCCGAACTTCAGGGGGGACAGCGCGTTTTATACGTGGCTTTATCGCATTGCCATCAATACTGCGAAAAACCACCTGGTCTCCCGTTCGCGCAGGCCCCCGGGATCCGATGTTGAACTGGAGGATGCCGAGTATCTGGATAACGGTGGCGGGTTGCGTGAGATCGAGAATCCCGAGAACGCGCTGTTCGCGGCGGAATTGAAGGCCGTGGTGGAGGATGCGATAAGCGCGCTGCCGGAGGATTTGCGCACGGCGATAACCCTGCGTGAGTTCGAAGGGCTCAGCTATGAGGATATCGCCGATATCATGGACTGTCCGATAGGGACTGTCCGCTCGAGGATCTTCAGGGCACGCGAAACAATTGATGGTCTGGTGGGACGTCAGGTGCACGGTGATGAGTTGGGCCGGAAAGTTTGAGGGCGCCCGTGGGCTGTGTTGGCAACGGCTACCGCCGGGGTATGAAACCCGCTGAATACGCGGTTTAGTGGAAAGGTCGTGAACTATGAACGAGAGAATATGCGAGTCGCTTTCAGCATTGATGGACGATGAGGCCAATGAACTGGAACTGGAACGGGTATTGTCGCAGTTAAACAGTGATGTCGAGCTGCGGCAGACCTGGTTGCGCTATAACCTGGCGCAGTCCGCTTTACAGGGTGACCAGTTGGCGAACAGGGACTGGGATATATCAGGGCGTGTTCAGGCAGCGCTTGCCGGATCTGCAACAGGCGTTGAACCGGGCGTGCGCCAGGGATACAGGCAGCGCATATGGCGACCGTTAATCAGTTTGGGCGTGGCTGCATCCGTCGCGTTCACCGTGGTGATCGGCGGCCGGCAACTCGCCGGCATCGAAAATGCCGATCCCTATCGCGGCGAGCAATCCGTGGCGGCGAACCCTTCGCCCGTCGGTATGTTGAATAGCCTGGGCGCCACTGCGTTGCAGGCCAGTTACGGTACGCAGCCGGTTCCCCAACTGCAGCCCGCGACGCATACCGCGTACCAGGACCTGGCGCAGCAGCGACTGCGCAGGTATATGCAGCAACATGCTGAACAAGCGGCGCTGAATTCGCCACAGGGCCTGGTGCCATTTGCGCGTGTACCGGAAATACGCGAGTAGGCGCGCAGTTGGTGCTGTCCTCATACAAAAAGAGCCGCTCTCAATTTCCGTTGTGGACTCTGTTGCCGCTGGTCCTCACCGCCGGGGCGGTCGCCAGTGCGGCGGCTGGCAACTGTCCGCAGGCTGATGCCGTCGCGCTGGAGTGGCTGGACAAAATGTCCAGAAGTCTTCGGCAAGTCAGTTACCAGGGCGTGGTGACGCTGCAACGGGGCAAAGAGATGCAGGTGATGCAGGTTTCCCACTCCGTACACGACGGCATTGTTTTTGAGCGGCTCACCGAGTTGACCGGCCAGGGTGCACAGGTAGAGCGGGGACCGCATCCAGTCGATTGCATTCATCCGGGCGATCGAATGCTGCGCCTGGAAGCGCTGACATCGGATGACCATTGCGGTATCGCCGAGCACTATCGCTTCGCCGTTGCCGATTCTGATGCCGAACGCGTGGCCGGGCGCTACGCTGTGCGCATTAGAATTGAGCCTCGCGATATGTACCGCTTTGGCTATATTATGGCGTTGGACCGCGAAACCGGGTTGCTGCTGAAATCACAGACCATCGCCCACGGACAGCAGGTTCTGGAAACAACACAGTTCGCGAACCTGTCCTACAGCGGCGGCCAAACAGCGGTAAACGACACCGGGGCAGGCGGAGCCAAGGAGGTTGAAGACGAAATAGCGGTAGTGCACGAAGCACAGCACCCCGGTCCCGGGGCCGTTGACGATACGCATTCCGTTTCCCGGCCCTGGACGGTAGGTTGGTTGCCGCGCGGCTTTGCCGCGACGGACGTCACCCGGGATAACAACGGCCGCAGGACCTATACTGACGGTTTGACGGTATTCTCGGTGTTCCTGGAAGACGTGAATGTTGAAATGCGCTCCGGTGAAGGCCTGGTAAGGCAGGGCGGCACGACCACCTACACCCGTGGCCTGCAGATCGAGGGCCAGCCGGTGCTGGTGACAGTTATTGGCGAGGTGCCGGTGAACACGGCGCGCATGGTTGCCGATTCAGTAAATTGGGTACAGTAATATGTTGACGGAAAGCGGCAGGGTGGTAGGTATCGAACCGGATGGACTCTGGGTGGAGACCATTCGCCGCAGCACCTGCGGGTCCTGTGCCGCGCAAAAAGGCTGTGGTCACGGGCTGCTGAACCGGGTATCCGAGGGGAAGCGCGGGTATATTCGCGTGTTGCCTGGGGAGCACCCTATCGATCATTACCGAATCGATGATCAGGTGCAGATCAGTATCCCCGAGGAAGTCATCTTGCGCGGATCGATAATCGCCTACGTGTTACCTCTGCTGACCCTGCTCGCGGGCGCGCTGGCGGCGGTCAACTGGCTGCCGGGCAGCGAAGACCTGCTGGCTGCCTGTGGCGCTGTAGTCGGCCTGGCGCTGGGCTACGCGCTGGTTCGCTGGCACGGTGTACGTCATCGCCGCGACCCCGCTTTCCAGCCGGTTCTACGGGGGGTTGTCGACACAGCAACGGATGCCGTAACGCTGCGTTGAATTTTCTTGTTCGAACTTCGTGTTTATTTAATTGGGTTGATTGTATGAAGACCAAAATCCCGTTCACCGGTTTTGCCTTGCTGGCGCTCGCGTTCTGCTTCTCACCCCTGGCAAAGGCTGCGGATTTGCCGGATTTCCAGCAGATTGTGCGCGACAATTCTCCAGCCGTGGTGAAAATAATTGTTGAACAGCAATTGGACAGCGCCGGCTCGATGCAGCCCGGCCCCGGTGATATCCCGGAAGAACTCAGGCGTTTTTTCGAATTCCGGGGTGCGCCTCCTTCACAGCCGGAGCGTATGGGGATGGGGTCCGGCTTCATCATCTCGGATGACGGTTACGTGCTCACCAACAACCATGTTGTAGAAGGGGCCCATAGCGTACTGGTGCGCATGAGTGACCGCCGGGAGTTCGACGCCGAGATAGTCGGCACTGATCCGCGTTCGGACCTGGCGCTGCTGCGTATCGATGCCTCTGATCTGCCGACCCTCAAGCTGGCGAGCGATGACGACCTGGAAGTCGGTGAATGGGTGCTGGCCATTGGTTCACCCTTCGGGCTCGATTATTCGGTCTCCGCCGGTATCGTGAGCGCAAAGGGGCGCAGCCTGCCCACGGAACAGAATGAAAACTATGTTCCTTTTATTCAAACAGATGTGGCGATTAACCCCGGTAATTCCGGTGGACCCCTGTTTAACCTCGACGGGGAAGTGGTGGGCGTCAACTCCCAGATATTCACCCGCAGTGGAGGGTCTATCGGTTTGTCATTTGCGATTCCCGCTGCAGTGGCGCGCAACGTTGTCGAGCAACTGCAGGAAAATGGCCATGTAACGCGTGGGTGGCTCGGGGTGACGATACAGGACGTGGACAAAAACCTGGCGGAATCCTTTGGGCTGAAGCGCCCCCGTGGAGCGCTCGTCGCTGAAGTATCCAGGGACAGTCCCGCAGAGAAGGGTGGCTTGCGCAGCGGGGATATCGTTGTCAGGTTTGATGGCAAGGACATTCCGAGTTCAGCGGATCTTCCGCACGTCGTGGGCCTTGTCGCGCCCGGCTCTCGCGTGGACGTCGAGATTATGCGGGACAAGTCACTGCAAACAGTGACGGTGGAGGTTGGGGGGCTGGACGCGGATGAGAGCTATACGCTGGCATCGGGTAAGTCCGATGGCAAGAGCGGGGGACGCCTCGGTATTCAGGTTGAAAATCTGCCGGCGGAGAAAGCGGAGCGCTACGGCCTCAATGGCGGCGTGGTCGTGCGCAATATCACCCCGGGTTCAGTTGCCGCCCAGGCCGGTATCAGGGTGGGCGACGTCATTACGCTTATTGATACCAGTCCGATCAAATCAACTGACGCCTTCGAGGAGGCGGTCGATAAACTCGCCGGGGGGAGTTCGGTGCCGATGCGCCTCATCCGGGACGGGTCGCCGCTGTTTATCGGGCTCAAACTGCCGGGTTGATCCCCCTGGGGCTCCGGGCAATGAGCCTTGTTTTTGCCCACTGATACGGCTCACTCGACATGGCGGTTGTACGCCTGTTGGGGTACAATCGCGCGTTTTTTGAACCCCGGGGGCAGGCGCGCGGCCTGCTCCCACAGCGTCAGTCGAGCAGAAGATCAGTGAGCGACCTCAGGCATATTCGGAATTTCTCTATCATTGCACATATCGACCACGGCAAGTCGACGCTGTCAGATCGCTTTATCCAGCACTGTGGCGGTTTGAGCGAGCGGGAAATGGACGCCCAGGTGCTCGATTCCATGGACATTGAACGCGAGCGTGGCATTACCATCAAAGCGCAGAGTGTAACGCTTGAATACACTGCCCGCGACGGTGAAACCTACCAACTCAATTTTATCGACACGCCCGGCCACGTGGATTTTTCCTATGAGGTGTCCCGTTCCCTGGCCGCCTGCGAAGGGGCGTTGCTGGTGGTCGATGCTGGCCAGGGGGTTGAAGCGCAGTCAGTTGCAAACTGCTACACAGCCATCGAACAGGGCCTGGAGGTGCTGCCGATTCTCAACAAAATGGACCTGCCGCAAGCGGACCCTGATCGGGTCAAGCAGGAGATCGAAGAGATTATCGGTATCAATGCCAGCGATGCCTGCCTGGTAAGCGCGAAGTCGGGGCTTGGCATCGAAGACGCGCTGGAGCATCTGGTCGAGCATATTCCCCCTCCCGAAGGTGACAGGAATGCGCCGCTGCAGGCGTTGATCATAGATTCCTGGTTTGACAATTACCTGGGGGTGGTATCGCTGGTGCGCGTCAAGCAGGGGGTCCTGCGAAAGCGGGACAAGATCGTCGCCAAATCAGTCGGCAAGACGCAGTTGGTGGACAGCCTCGGTATATTTACGCCCAAACGCGTCGAGAAGGACGTCCTGCAAGCCGGGGAAGTCGGTTTTGTGGTAGCGGGCATCAAGGACATTCATGGTGCGCCGGTTGGTGATACCCTGATTCATGCCAGGGATCTCACCGTGGCGGCTCTTCCGGGCTTCCAGCGGGTCAAACCCCAGGTCTATGCGGGAATTTTTACCATATCGTCGGATGATTACGAGGACTTCCGTGATGCGTTGGCCAAGCTGACATTGAATGACGCATCCCTGCAGTACGAGCCAGAGACATCCGACGCGCTGGGATTCGGCTTTCGCTGTGGTTTTCTCGGTATGCTGCATATGGAGATCATCCAGGAGAGGCTCGAGCGTGAGTATGACCTGGACCTGATTACCACAGCTCCCACGGTGATCTATGAAGTGGTGAGGAAGAATGGTGAGATCCTCCAGGTGGATAACCCCTCCGCGCTCCCTGATGTGGGGGAGATCGCTGAAATGCGGGAACCGATCGCGCGATGCAATATTCTGGTGCCGCAGGACTATCTCGGAAGCGTGATTACCCTGTGTGTGGAGAAGCGCGGGATGCAGCGCGACATGCAGTTCCTGGGTGCCCAGGTGTCAGTAGTGTACGATATCCCGATGGCTGAGGTGGTACTGGACTTCTTTGACAGGTTAAAGTCCGTCAGCCGGGGTTATGCGTCACTGGACTACGGTTTCGAGCGTTTCCAGGCCGCCAGCCTCTCGCGCATGGACGTGTTGATAAACGGTGAGCGCGTTGATGCCCTGGCAGTCATCGTGCACCGGGACCAGATACAGCACCGGGGCAGGGTGCTGACGGAAAAAATGAAGGAACTGATACCAAGACAGATGTTCGACGTGGCAATTCAGTGTGCTGTTGGCGGTAAGATTGTCGCCAGGCAAACTGTGAAGGCTTTACGCAAGAACGTGACGGCAAAGTGTTACGGTGGCGACGTCACTCGTAAACGCAAATTGCTGGAAAAGCAGAAAGCTGGAAAGAAGCGCATGAAGCAGGTGGGCCGCGTGGAAATACCGCAGTCTGCATTTCTGGCGGTCCTCAAAGTGGATGGATAGTACGTGAGTGGAGTTACATTGGATTTTCCCCTGATACTGGTGATCCTGGTGTTTGTGAGCGGCCTGCTTTGGCTGTTGGATGCGCTTTTCCTGGCGCCGGGACGCAGGCGCATAATCGACGAACTGCAGAGTCAGTATCCCCAGTGGGCCACCGAGGGTAGTTCCGACGCTGGCAGTTACCAGGGCAAAGTCGCGGAAAAAGCCCGCGAACCCGTGGTCGTCGAGTACGCAAAGTCGTTCTTTCCGGTGCTGTTCATCGTTTTCGTACTGCGCTCCTTCCTTGTGGAGCCTTTCCAGATACCCTCGTCTTCGATGGTGCCGACGCTGTTGATAGGCGATTACATACTGGTAAACAAGTTTACCTACGGGATCCGTCTGCCCGTGATAAGAACCAAGGTAGTGGAGATCAATGATCCCCAGCGGGGAGACGTGGTCGTGTTCTTCCCGCCCCATATGAACGACACGTACTTTATCAAGCGGGTTATTGGTTTACCCGGGGATACCATCAGTTATCGCAACAAGCAGGTTTATGTGAATGGGGAAAAACTCTCGCGCGATCCCGCTGATGAACAGGCGGAGGAGCCGAGGTACCTTATCGAAGAGGAACTGATAGGCGATACCGGGCATCTGATGCAGGTTGACCGCCTGCGTCCTTCCGCTGATTTTACCGTCGTGGTGAAGCCCGGGCACTACTTCATGATGGGCGATAATCGCGACAACAGCAGTGACAGCCGGGTATGGGGCCAGGTGCCGGAAAGGGATATAGTAGGTAAGGCGTTCGCTATCTGGATGCATTGGGATTCCTTTTTGAGTATTCCCGGGTTTAATCGAGCCGGATCGATTCATTAATACAAAGACCGTACGGGGGAGTCATATGAGCACACGGCGCAACCAATCCGGGATGTCTATGCTGGGTATGCTCTGTATCCTGCTGATGGTGGGCTTTTTCGCGATGTGCGCTATTCGCATGCTCCCCGCCTACCTTGAATACCTGAGCGTCAAAGACATCATCGCCCGCATCGCGATGGACCCCGATACGCGCGACGACCAGGTCTCCGATATCCGGCGGAAGATTTCCAATATCTTCAATACCAACCAGATCTATGAGCTCGATCCCAAGGAAGTCGAGGTGTTCAGCAAAGGCGGCAATACTTACATTGACGCCAACTACGAGGTCAGGAAGCCGGTGATGGGTCTCATTGATTCGGTTATGCGGTTTGATGACCTGCACTACCAGGTAGGCATGCCCGAGCCGCTGCCGCCGCGACCGGCGGAAGACGATAAATAAACCGTGGCAGACATTGCGCGCCTGCAAAAGCTGCTCGGCTACCGGTTCGGCGACCCGAAACTGCTGAAACTGGCGCTCACGCATCGCAGTGCCGGCAGTCGCAATAATGAACGCCTGGAATTTCTCGGTGACTCCATCGTAAACCACGTGAT
This sequence comes from Gammaproteobacteria bacterium, assembly GCA_030427485.1. Taxonomy (GTDB): domain Bacteria; phylum Pseudomonadota; class Gammaproteobacteria; order Pseudomonadales; family Halieaceae; genus Marimicrobium. Next base: position 7,807 of record JAUICG010000036.1, on the reverse strand, counting down.
AGCTGAGGCTTTGTATCATCGTTTTCCCGATGCGGCCGAGGGCGAGATGAGCCGCATGCGCGCCTCCCTGGTCAAGGGTGAGACGCTTGCGGAAATCGCCAGGGAACTGTCGCTGGGCGAGTTCCTGCAATTGGGAGCGGGGGAGCGCAAGAGTGGCGGGCACCGGCGCAGTTCGATACTGGCGGATGCTCTTGAGGCGGTAGCCGGCGCCATACTGCTTGACAGTGATACGGCGCATTGCAGAGCGGCAATTCTCACCTGGATTGATTCACGCCTGCAGGTGCTCTCGGTCTCCTCCGACAACAAAGACGCGAAAACCCGCTTGCAGGAGTACTTGCAGGGGCGCAACTATCCGTTACCGGAGTACGACCTTCTCGACGTCGAGGGCAGCGAGCACGCCCGGCAGTTCCAGGTTGCCTGCCGCCTGAGTCGGCCGCGGCTGGTGGCCAGGGGCCAGGGTAGCAGCCGTCGTAAGGCGGAACAGGACGCCGCAGCCTCCGCTCTGGAGAGATTGCCCCGGCATGGCAACTGATACACCGCTGCGATGTGGCTACGTCGCGATTGTCGGACGTCCGAACGTCGGCAAATCGACCTTGCTGAACCATATCCTGGGGCAGAAGATCAGTATCACCTCACGCAAACCGCAGACCACCCGGCACCAGGTGCTGGGGATCAAGACCGAAGGGCATCAGCAGATCGTTTTCGTCGATACACCGGGACTGCATTTGAACGCTGACAGGGCGATCAATCGCTTCATGAATCGGACGGCGAGTGCCGCGATCCGGGACGTCGATGTGATCGTCTTCGTCGTGGATCGAACGGCGTGGACGGCGGAGGATAGCGTCGTGCTGGAGCAGGTTCAGCAGTCGGGTCTGCCTGCCATACTGGTTGTCAATAAGGTCGATTTGCTGGAGGACAAGCAGGTGCTTCTCCCGCATCTGCAAAAACTGGCTGCCATGGCCGATTTCATCGCGATACTGCCGGTTTCAGCATTGCACCGGCACAATGTGCGGGAACTCGAGGCGCAGATTGTCAAACTGCTACCCGAGTCCGCGCATTTTTTTCCCGAAGATCAGGTGACAGACCGCAGCCAGCGTTTTCTGGCGGCGGAAATCGTGCGCGAAAAGATTATGCGTCAACTGGGCGAGGAACTGCCCTACGCCATAACCGTGCAGATAGAAGAGTTCGCCCAGGAGGGTGAAGTACTGCATATCTCGGCGCTCATATTTGTTGAACGCAAGGGACAAAAGAAGATACTGATCGGCGAGAAGGGCGCTCGACTGCGCTCAATTGGTGCGGATGCGCGCCGGGATATGGAGTCGCTTTTTGACAGCAGGGTAATGTTGCGCCTGTGGGTCAAGGTCAAGTCCGGTTGGTCGGACGACGAGAGAGCATTGCGCAGCCTGGGCTACGACGACAGGAAAGAGTAGATATGCGTGTCAATTTGCAGCCGGCCTATGTCATCCATAGTCGTCCTTACCGCGACAGCAGTGCACTACTGGATGTGTTCACTGCCGAATACGGCCGCCTGGGACTGGTTGCAAAGGGAACGCGTCGACAGACACGAAGGGGTAGCGCTACCGCGCTGCTACAGCCGTTTATTCCGCTTTTGATATCATTTTCCGGTCGCTCGGAGTTAAAAACCCTGGTTGCGAGTGAACGTGCCAGGGGCCAGTGCGCGCTGCGCCGGGAACGCGTTTTCTGCGGCCTGTATGTTAATGAGCTGCTGATGAGAATGCTGCACCGCGACGACGCACACCCGGCGCTGTTCGCGGCCTACGATCAGGCCTTGAAAGCTCTTGCGGATACGGAAAGCGTCGACGCCGTCCTGCGGCGCTTCGAGTATCAATTGCTGGAAGAATTGGGCTACAACTTTGATTTCGCTATCGATGGTGCCAGTGGCGAGCCTTTACGACCCGACGGCCTGTACCGTTATCAACCGGGTGTGGGGCTGGTGGCCAGCGTGAAAGAGGTAGCGGAGGTGAGCGGGGTTTATGCCGGCTCCGATCTTTTGACCATCGCATCCGGGGAGTTTGGCGGCAGTGTCCGCCAGGTGGCCAAGAAATTACTGCGTGAGGCCCTGTCGGAGCATCTGGGCGACGCCCCGTTGCGTAGTCGCGAGCTGTTTCGAGCTGCCGCGGTCAGGGTAAGCGCGCCAGCGGAGACGCTCACCGGGGGAGACATCCCTTGATCGCGGTGGGTACCGACATACTGCAGATAAAGCGAATCGAAGAGACGGTGGCGCGATTGGGGGATCGTTTCGTGCAGCGCATCCTTACGGAGCAGGAGCAGCAGGAATATCGCGTCAGCAAACAAGGCAGCCGCTTGTTGGCGAAACGCTTCGCCGCCAAGGAGGCGATTGCGAAATCGCTGGGTACAGGTATTGGTCGTGGCGTCAGCTGGCAGGATATCCAGATTGAACACGATGCCAACGGTGCGCCAGTAGTACGCTTGCTCGGCGGAGCGAGGCGCGCCGCAGTCGAACGAGGTGGAACGCGCGTGGAGCTGAGCCTGGCGGACGAAATGGACTATGTGGTGGCTTTCGCCGTTCTGGCCAAGTAACCTACGATGTGCGTTCCGTCTCAATTCGACGTGGCCTTGGTCGTCCCGGTATCTATATAATCTGCACATTGATTCGCGGTAGCTTTTGTTATGCCAGAGTATCCCACTATTGAAGCATGTATTGGCGACACGCCACTTGTGCGGCTGCAGCGGCTGCCAGGGACTACCAGCAACACGATTCTGGTCAAACTCGAGGGCAATAATCCCGCGGGCTCGGTAAAAGACAGGCCCGCGCTGAGTATGATTGCGCAGGCGGAAGCGCGAGGTGAGATCAAACCTGGCGATACCCTGATCGAGGCGACAAGCGGCAATACCGGGATTGCACTGGCGATGGCTGCCGCGATACGGGGGTATCGCCTGATCCTGATTATGCCCTCCCATATGAGCCAGGAGAGAAAACAGGCGATGTCCGCCTACGGCGCTCAATTACTGGAAGTTTCACAGGAGGCGGGTATGGAGGGCGCCCGCGATCTTGCACTTGTGATGCAGGCAGAGGGTAAAGGTCGGGTTCTGGATCAGTTTGCAAATCCCGATAACCCCCGCGCCCACTACGTAGGCACGGGGCCGGAACTCTGGCGGCAGACTGCCGGTACAATCACTCACCTGGTCAGCTCCATGGGTACCACAGGCACGATCATGGGCTGCTCCGCTTATCTCAAGCAGCAGAATTCCGATGTGCAGATTATCGGTTTGCAGCCTCTGGAGGGCTCCAGCATTCCTGGTATACGCCGTTGGCCGCAGGAATACTTGCCCAGGATATACGAGGCGCCACGCGTTGACCGGGTGATGGACATTTCCCAGAAGGAGTCGGAGCAGACCACTCGTGCGCTGGCTTCCAGAGAGGGTATTTTCTGCGGTGTATCCTCAGGCGGGGCAGTGGCCGGAGCGTTACGCGTGTCCAGTGAGGTGGATAACGCTGTGATTGTCGCAATTATCTGTGACCGTGGAGACCGCTATCTCTCTACGGGTGTTTTCGCCGGGGACTGAGGGGCGGCTTTGCAATGGTTCAGGTCCGTCAGCAGACGCCAGTAGATGCCCAAGGGGGTATCGATCTCAATCAGTGGATCGAGCAACTGCCGCTGGCGTTGGAAACCCATGACCGGGCCCGCCTCCTGCAGGCCTGTGAAATCGTACAACGCGCACAGTTGCTCCCGGCAGCGGACGCCGGTGACTGGGCGCGGGAGTCCAACTGCCTGGTAGCAGGACTGGATATCACAGTCATACTGGCAGACCTGCATGTCGACCTCGATTGCCTGCTGGCCGGTGTTCTATACCGGGCAGTGCGCGAGGGGCGACTTGATTCCGGGGACGTGCGGAATCAGTTTGGTGAGGGAGTCAGCACTCTCATCGAGGGTGTGTTACGCATGGCCGCTATCAGTGATCTGCCGCTGCAAACAGAGAGTCCCGTGCTGGGACAGGCGCACGGTCAAAAAGACAATATACGCAAAATGCTGATAGCGCTGGTGGATGACGTTCGGGTTGCGCTGATAAAGCTGGCGGAGCGAACCTGTGCAATTCGCTCTGTGAAGGAGGATGAGGAGCGACGCCGGCAGATCGGTCAGGAGGTATTCGATGTTTACGCGCCATTGGCCCATCGGCTGGGTATCGGACATCTGAAATGGGAGTTGGAAGATCTTTCGTTTCGCTACACCCACGCCGAATCTTATCGCAAGATCGCCCGATTGTTGGACGGCAAGCGCCTGGAGCGCGACCGCTTCATCGCGAAGGTGACCGGGGAGTTGACTGAAGTACTGCACGGTGCCGGACTGCAATTCAAGATTGCGGGTCGTGCCAAGCATATCTATAGCATTTGGCGCAAAATGCAGCGCAAGGGGATCGGATTTTCGCAGGTCTATGACATACGGGCCGTGCGAATACTGGTTCCGGAAATCAAGGACTGTTACGCCACGCTTGGGTTGGTGCACAGTTTGTGGCACAACATCCCCAATGAGTTCGATGATTATATAGCCAATCCGAAGGAGAACGGCTATCGCTCCCTGCATACGGCGGTGGTAGGTCCGGAGGGAAAGGCGCTGGAGGTGCAGATCCGGACCGAGAGCATGGATTCCGAAGCTGAACTCGGCGTGTGTGCGCATTGGCGCTACAAAGGCGCCGACGCCGAAAGCGGACTGGCGAGTTCCTATGAAGAAAAGATTGCCTGGTTGCGGCAGGTTCTGGACTGGCACGAGGAAACCGGTGATGCGCGTGGTGTCGTGGAGCAGTTCAGTTTTAGTGTCGCCCAGGACAGGGTCTATGTATTCACACCCGATGGAGACGTGGTTAATCTTGCCTACGGCGCCACACCGCTGGATTTTGCGTATCACGTTCACACGGAAATCGGTCATCGCTGCCGTGGTGCAAAAGTGAATAGCTCACTCGTACCTCTGACGTATCAGTTGCAAACCGGTGAGCGGGTTGAAATCCTGACCAGTCGGGAGGCCCAGCCGCGGCGCGATTGGCTGCAGCTTGGCATGGGTTACCTGAAGACATCCCGGGCCCGGGCCAAGGTGCAGCACTGGTTTAAATCTCAGGCCCGCGAAGACAATATTGATACCGGACGCCATTTGCTGAAAAAAGAATTCAAACGCCTGGCATTGACCAGTGTGGACTACCAGCGAATCGCCAGGAAGATGCAGTTGAGTACGGTGGAGGACATGTTCGCCGCCGTGGGAGCGGGTGATCTGGCATCTGCGCAGGTGCTCAACGCCGCCCAGGACCTGGTGGACAGCGCGCCCGAACCGCTGATGCGCTTCAGCACGAGTGGGGCGAGCGGCCTTCACAACCAGGTCAGCGTCAATGGCGTTGGCAGTCTCAAAACGCATATGGCCGGTTGCTGCAAACCATTGCCCGGTGACCAGATCGTTGGCTATATCACCAAGGCCAGAAGCGTGAGCATTCACCGTGTCGACTGCGCAAAACTCATGAAATTGCAGGAAAATACCACCGGTCGTGTCGTTGAAACGGCGTGGGGTGAGGGCTCCGAAGACAACTACGAAGTGGATGTATTCATAGAGGCCTTTGATCGCCAGGGCTTGCTTCGCGATATTACCGGGCTGTTCGCCAATGCGCGTATAAACGTGCTTACAATCAACACACAGACAAACAAGCAAAACAATACAGCCACCATGCGATTGCGTGTCGAGGTCCCCGATCTCGGATCGCTCTCCAAGTTATTGGAGCGTATCGATCGGCTCAAGAATGTGATATCCGTCTCCCGGGTGTCAGATTGAGAGTTTGCCGGTGAGTGCCGCTCGCTATTCTGTACGGGATCTGTTGCGCGTCATGGAGCGATTGCGCGATCCCGAAACCGGATGTCCGTGGGACCTGGAGCAGGGCTTCAGCAGTATCGTACCCTCTACGCTGGAGGAGTGCTATGAGTTGGTGCAGGCGATAGAGCAGGAAGACTACGATCACGTTTCGGAGGAACTGGGTGATGTGTTGTTCCAGGTCGTGTTCTACGCGCAACTGGGTAAAGAACAGAATCTGTTTACCTTCGAAGCCATAGTAAATACGCTGGTGGAAAAACTTCTGCGCCGACATCCGCACGTGTTCGCCCGGGGCGAAATTGAAGGGGTGACGGACAGTCGCAGTTCCATCGATGAGGTTGGCCAAACCTGGGAGTCAATCAAGCAACAGGAGCGCAGTGCCCGTGATCAACCGGGTGTGTTGGCGGACGTTCCGCTTGCGCTCCCGGCGCTGTCGAGAGCGCAGAAGGTACAAAAACGCGCCGCACAGGTGAATTTTGACTGGGCGGATGCGGCAGCAGTGGTGGAAAAGCTGCAGGAGGAACTGGATGAACTGCGGCGTGCGATATCCGCGCAGCAAATGGATGAAATGCGCGATGAACTCGGCGATGTCCTGTTCACATGCGTCAATATAGCGCGCCATCTTGGCCTGGATGCCGAACAGAGCTTGCGCGATGCCACCGCCAAATTCGAGAGACGATTTCGGGAAGTGGAGAGTATGGTGGCGCTTGAAGGGGGCGACCTCGCGGCGGTGAGCGAAGCACGCTACGCCCAGTTGTGGCGAAGGGCCAAGGAACTCCCGGGCGGAAAATGACGGGGCTTGTAACCTTTTCTCGCGCTGTGTATTGTAAGCGCCCTTCCATCGGCTAGCTCTATGCGGCAGTCGCAGTACCTGCGTATCACAATCATTGTTGAGGAGTTTTTCACATGCGATTAATCCTATTGGGTGCGCCAGGCGCAGGCAAGGGCACACAAGCCAAGTTCATCTGTGAGCGGTATAACATACCGCAGATATCCACCGGTGACATGCTGCGAGCGGCAGTGAAGGCGAAAACAGAGTTGGGTCTGCAGGCAAAGCAGGTAATGGACGCCGGCGGACTGGTATCCGATGAAATTATCATTGGTCTGGTTAAAAACCGTATCGCTGAAGAAGACTGCGCCTCTGGTTTTCTGTTCGACGGTTTTCCTCGCACTATTGTGCAGGCTCAAGCAATGATTGATGCGGGGGTCGCCATAGATCATGTTGTAGAGATCGCTGTCGATGACGAAGAAATAGTTTCTCGTCTCAGCGGTAGGAGGGTGCATCCCGGTTCCGGTCGAGTTTATCATGTGCTGTTTAACAAGCCGATCACCGAAGGGTTGGACAATGAGACGGGTGAACCCCTGGTACAACGAGAAGACGACACAGAAGAAACCGTGCGAAAACGCCTGAAAGTCTATGTCGAGCAAACCAGTCCCTTGATTGATTTTTACCGCAACATGCAGGGTGAAAAAGCACCGCGCTATCACCGGGTGGAAGGCGTGGGAAGCGTCGATGATATTTGCAACAAGGTTATATCAGCGCTTGAATCCTGACGCGTCGGTATTTGCACACAGGGAAACTCGAAAGCATCAAGGCGACCTGTCTACTCTGCACTAAAAATAAGCACAGCAGAAATCGATACCGGTATGCCAATTTTCTACAATTTATTTTATTGTATCGGTATTGCATTGTTGTTATTTTTGAGGTCGCGGGATCCTTAATAACAGTCGGGAGAGATGCATAATGGCAACTGCTAAGAAGAAAGCAACATCGAAAGCGAAGCCAAAGGCGAAAGCGAAGCCGAAAGCGAAAGCGAAGCCAAAGGCGAAAGCGAAGCCGAAAGCGAAAGCCAAGCCGAAAGCGAAAGCCAAGCCGAAAGCGAAAGCCAAGCCGAAAGCGAAAGCCAAGCCGAAAGCGAAAGCCAAGCCGAAAGCGAAAGCCAAGCCGAAAGCGAAAGCCAAGCCGAAAGCGAAAGCCA
>JAUICG010000035.1 GCA_030427485.1 Gammaproteobacteria bacterium | reverse complement strand
CAGGCATTTCTCGCCCACTGAAATCACGATATTGCCGCCGCCGGACAGAGTGCCAATCGTTGAACACCCGCCGCCCAGATCGGAGCCGCTGCCGACCATGACACCCGCAGAGATGCGTCCCTCTATCATGCCCGGTCCTTCCGTGCCGGCATTAAAGTTGACGAAGCCCTCGTGCATGATGGTCGTACCTTCACCGAGGTAGGCACCCAGTCGCACGCGCGCGGTGTGTGCAATGCGAACCCCTTCGGGTACCACGTAATTGGTCATTTTCGGGAACTTGTCCACACAGCTCACTTCCAGTACCTCGCCGCGCAGTCTTGCTGCGAGCTGGCGCGCGGGCAGCTCCCCGAGCTCGATGGCGCCCTCGCTGGTCCAGGCGACATTGGGCAGGATTCCGAACAGGCCCTGAAGATTGGTGCCATGCGGTTTCACCAGGCGATGTGAAATAAGGTGTAGTTTCAGATAGGCCTCAGGCACATTGCCTGGCGGCGTGTCGGCCTGGAGCAGTACGGCCACTACAGGCCGATCACTTTGCAGTAATTTTCCAGCGAGCCGGGCCAGCGCTTCCTCACCCGCGGCTGCGAGCGCTGCCTGCATCGCGGCCAACGCATCAGAGCTGAGTGCGCGCCCATTGTCGCAGTTTTCCAGCGCCGCAGTCAGGGCCGGTGTGGGATGTAGCAGGGGTTGCGGGAAGAATACCTCCAGCCATTCTCCCTTATCGTTGTGGGTGCCCACGCCAAGGCCGAAGGCAAATGCGCCATCTGTCATGCTCTCTCCAATGTGGATGCGACCCCCTGTCAGAGGGTGTGCGCGTTAAAAATTTTTGCGTAGTTCGCCGCGGAAAAACCGGTATAGCGCTGCTCCCCTGTATCGAGAAGTGGGCGCTTGATGAGCGTGGGATGTGCCAGTACTGCCTTGTGCGCCGCCTCGTCATCCATATTCTCGCGCGTGTCCTGGCCCAGTGCTTTCCAGCTTTGGCTGCGCCTGTTCAGCAGGTTCTGCCAGCCCAACTCGTCTATCCAGCCGGCGACTGCGTCCGCATCCAGGCCGTCTTCACGAAAGTCATGGAAACGATAATCGATACCGTGTACGTCCAGCCACTTGCGTGCCTTTTTTACGGTGTCGCAGTTTTTTATGCCATAGAGTGTAATCACAGTGTTATTCCGTTGGGTAGCCTGTTCGCCACGGCCGGGTAGCATAGCAAAGCCAGGGCGGTAGTTGTAGCTAGGCTTTGTGACACTTCTTGGGGTGTTTGCGCTGCGGATAACAGGTCCGGCAGATCTCGCAGACCCGTCCGTCGCAGCCGCGCGCCGTGCAGTACTGGCGGCCGTAGAAAATGATCTGCAGGTGCAGCCTGTTCCAGCAGTCCCTGGGAAACAGCCGTTTCAGGTCGCGCTCTGTCTGCGCGACATTTCTGCCCCGCGTCAGGCCCCAGCGTTGTGCCAGGCGGTGGATGTGCGTGTCCACCGGGAAAGCCGGCACGCCGAAGGCCTGGGACATGACCACGCTCGCAGTCTTGTGGCCCACTCCAGGCAGGCGCTCCAGTGCTTCCATATCCGCGGGAACCACGCCGCCGTGCTCTTCGAGCAGTATTTCACTCAGGCGCTTGATCGCACGCGATTTCTGCGGCGACAGGCCGCAGGGCCTGATGGTGCGCCTGATCTCCTCGATATCAAGTGCCGCCATGTCTGCCGGGTTATCAGCCAGCGCAAACAGCGCGGGGGTGACCTGGTTGACCCGTTCGTCGGTGCACTGGGCGCTGAGTAACACGGCAACCAGCAGGGTGAACGGGTCGCTGTGGTCAAGTGGTACCGGCGTTTCCGGGTACAGCTCCTGCAACCGATGCAGGATGTAGTCAGCGCGCTCGGCCAGCAGCATGGGCGTTTACAGGCGTTCCAGGCAGTGAACGATGCGCCGCGCCGCTTCCACGCATTGCGCCCGGGTGGCGACCAGAGCCATGCGCACCCGGTTTACACCGGGATTCCGGCCGTCGGATTCACGTGCCAGAAAGCGGCCCGGAAGAACGATGACGTTCTCGCCGGTGTAGAGTTGGCGGGCGAATTCGGTATCGCTTACCGGTGTTTCGGGCCACAGGTAAAAGCCAGCATCCGGCGCGCCAACAGCCAGGTGTCCGGAAAATTCAGCCAGTACGGCGGCGAATTTTTCGCGGTACTCCTGTCTGTTCGCTTTGACATGCGTTTCGTCGTTCCAGGCCGCAATACTGCCCAACTGGTGATGAATCGGCAGGGCGCAGCCGTGGTACGTTCGGTATTGCAGGAAGGCGCGCAGTATTGCAGCGTCGCCCGCGACGAAGCCCGAGCGTAGTCCCGGCAGGTTGGAGCGTTTCGACAGGCTGTGGAACACCACGCAGTTGCGATAGTCCGCGTCACCCATCGCGGCACAGGCCTGCAGCAGGCCCGGGGGTGGCGATGTCTCGTCGAAATAGATTTCCGAATAGCATTCGTCACTGGCGATTATGAAGTTGAACTCACGCGCCAGGCGAATAAGCTCCTGCAGCTGCGGCGTGGACATGACGGCACCGGTCGGGTTTCCAGGACTGCAGATATACAGCAGTTGGCACTGCTGCCATTGCTCTGCGGTCACGCTGCTGAAATCCGGCAGCAGTCCCGTGTCGCGGGTGCAGTTTATGAAGTGTGGTGTGGCGCCGGCCAGCAACGCGGCGCCTTCATAGATCTGGTAAAAAGGGTTGGGGCTCATTACCAGGGCTCCTGTCCCCGGTGTGACGACGGTCTGGGCGAAGGAAAACAAGGCCTCGCGGGTCCCGTTCACCGGCAGGACCTGGCTGTCCGCGTCGATCGGTGGCAGGCAGTAGCGTCGCGTCAGCCAGCCGGCAATGGCGCCGCGCAATTCGGGCAGCCCTGCCGATGTGGGGTAGTTGGCAAGCCGGTGCAGGTTTTGCGCAATGACGTCGAGCACGAACTGTGGCGAGGGATGTTGCGGCTCACCGATCGACAATGCGATCGCAGACTTGTCCGCCGCGGGCGTCAGGTCGCTGAACAGCGCTTGCAGTTTGGTGAACGGGTAGGGCTCGAGACGTTCAAGACCGGGGTGCATTACGCTGCTGCCTGTCCGTCGAGTTCTTCGCGAATTGTGCGCTGCAGCGCCTTGCACAATTCTTCGTCGGTGAGGGGTTGCTGCTGATCATCGGTAATAAAAAACACGTCCTCAACGCGCTCGCCGAGAGTCTGGATTTTTGCCGCCTGCAACTCAATATTGAAGGATACAAATATCCTTCCAAGGCGTGCGAGCAGGCCGGGTCGGTCCGGTGCCGAGACTTCCAGCACGGACATGTTCTTGGTCTCGTCCAGATAGATGCGCGTTTCGGTAGGTACCGAAAAGGACTTCATCTTCCGCGGTGTGCGCCACTCGGGTATCGCTACTTTGCCGGTATCGCTCTCCAGCGCATCGCTGAGATAGGCCCTGATATGTGTAAGTCGCGCGCTATCTTCGGTGATCGGCTTGCCGCTGGAGTCGAGTACAAAAAATGTGTCCAGGCTCATGCCGTTATTGGCATCGTAAATCCGCGCGTCGTGTATGTTCAGGTCCAGTTGTTCCAGTGCGGTGCAAATCCGGGAAAACAGCTGTGCGGTGCTGCGTGCGTGAATGAGAATTTGCGTGGTGTTGGCAACGCTTGATTCGGCGTCATGGCGAATGAGCACCAGTGGTGTATCCAGGTAGTGATGCCCGGCAATGGCCTCGGTATGCCAGGCGATATCCTCTATTCGCTCGCGCAGGAAGTAATCCTCGCCTCGACTCTGCCACAGTCCGTCCAGTTCCTCCATGGTGAACCCGCGCCCTTCGAGGAACTCGCTGGAAGCCCGGCGCGCTTCCTCCACCAGGGCCTGTTTGTCCACCGGGTTGTCCAGTCCCCGGCGCAGCGCCCGCCTCGTCTCGGTATACAGTTGGCGCAGCAGGCTGCCGCGCCAGGCGTTCCACAGCGTGGGGTTGGTGCCATTGATATCCGCAACCGTCAGCGTCAGCAGGTAATCCAGGTGTTCCGTATCGCGCACATGCTCGGCAAACTGCTGGATAACCTCCGGGTCTGAAATGTCCTTGCGCTGCGCGACCGCTGACATCAGCAGGTGATTGCGCACCAGCCATACCACCAGTTCGCTGTCTTTCTCATCCAGTCCGTGATTTCGGCAGAACTGCTCTGCATCCACAGCGCCAAGTTCTGAATGGTCACCGCCGCGCCCTTTGCCTATATCGTGATACAGCGCCGCGATATAGAGCAGTTCGATTTTGCGCAGGCGCCGCGCCACCCGGCTGGTCACCGGAAATTTGTCCTCGGTATCAGGCGACTGGAAACGCCGCGCATTCTTGATGACTTCCAGCGTGTGGGCATCGACAGTGTAGGTGTGGAACAGGTCATGCTGCATCTGTCCGATAACACGCCCGAACTCCGGGAGGTAGCTGCCGAGGATCCCATAGCGTGTCATGCGGCGCAGCTGCCGCGTCATTTTGTTGGGACTGCGCAGGATCTGCAAGAACATCTGCCTGTTCTGTTCATCGGACCTGAAGGCGTCGTCTATCAGGCGCCGGTTGTTGCGAATGAGGCGTGCGGTGGGCGCGGCAATGCCGAGAATCTCGTCGTGCTGGGCGCTCAGCAGGAATACTTCCAGCAGTGCATTGGGTGTTTTGCTGAAGAGGTTGTTGTCGCGAATTTCGATATAGCCATTGCGCACCTGGAATCGCTCATTGAGGATACTGATCTCGTCCTCCTCGCCCTGGTGCAGAATCGCCTGGTCGAAGTTCTGGATGAGGAGTTCGTTGAGTTGCCCCAGGGCCTGAGCCCAGCGATAGTAGGTTTGCATGAACTGCTCCACCGCGAGTTTGTCGCCGTCCTTGAACCCCCACAATGCCGCGAGTTCCCGCTGGTGGTCGAATAAAAGCCTGTCCTCCTCCCGGTCGGCGATCATGTGCAGCGCATAGCGCACTTGCCACATGAAATCGCGACCGGTTGTAAGGATTGCCATTTCCTCCGCGTTGAGGAATTCATCAGATGTAATTTTCTCTACGGATTCGACCCCGAAGTGGCGCTCGGCAATCCAGCCGATTATTTGCAGGTCGCGCAATCCGCCGGGCGAACCTTTTACGTTGGGTTCGAGGTTGTACTCGGTATCGGCAAATTTGTTGTGCCTGGCCAGTTGTTCTTCCAGCTTGGCCTGGAAGAAATCCCGGCTGGACCACATCCTGTCCGGCGCGGTCCGCTCGCGTACTTCCTGCATCAGCGCTTCAGGACCCCGGATCACACGGGATTCCATCAGGCTGGTGAGTATGGTGATATCGCCGGCGGCGCTGTCGACACACTCGTCCAGATTGCGAACGCTGGGCCCGATATTGAGCCCGGTGTCCCAGAGCAGGGTCAGGAAACTGGACAGGGTTTCCTTGCAGTTATCGCAGTTCTCGCCCAGCAGGATCAGCAGGTCAATATCTGAATGGGGGTGCAGTTCACCACGCCCATAGCCCCCCACGGCGACCAGGGCCATTTGCGAGGTGCCCCAGTCCTGTTTGTCCCAGAGCGCGGCCAGGAGGGCGTCCATGAAGGCAGCGCGCAGGCGAATGAGATCCCGGGCCTGCTGCCCTGCGTGAAACTGATTGTGCAGATACTGTGTAGAGTGGTCGATAGCTTCCTTGCAGGTTCGAATGGCGTGTCCGTTTTCCAGTTGCTCCCTGAATGCGGAAACGTCAAACAATTCGGGCGGCAGCGTCAGGTTCTCTACGGTCATCGTTTGCTCAGCCGAATTCACCGCGGCGGCGGGTGAGAACTTCGTAGCCGTCGTCGGTGACCAGGATAGTGTGTTCCCACTGCGCCGAGAGGCGCCCGTCTCGGGTGGTAACGGTCCACCCGTCCGCCTTGTTCAATCGGGTATGGCGCCTTCCGGCATTGATCATCGGCTCAATGGTGAATGTCATCCCGGGCTCCAGCACCATGCCGGCACCCTTTTTTCCGTAGTGCAGTACCTGCGGTTCCTCGTGGAAAATCTTTCCGATACCATGTCCACAGTACTCTCGCACCACCGAGTAGTAGTTTTTCTCCGCGTATTGTTGAATGGCGTGCCCAATATCGCCGAGGGTGGCGCCGGGTTTCACCAGTTCGATCGCCCGGTAGAGGCACTCCTGCGTGACCTCGACCAGGCGACTCGCATGGCTGGCGACATCTCCCACCTGTACCATTATGCTGGAGTCGCCGTGATACTCGTCCTTGATCACGGTGACATCGATATTCACGATGTCGCCGTCCTTCAGTTTCTTGGTGTCCGAGGGAATACCGTGACACACCACGTCATTGATCGAGGTGCAGATGGAGCGCGGGAAGCCGTGATAGTTGAGTGGCGCGGGTATCGCTTTCTGTGTCCGGGTAATGTATTCGTGACAAATGCGATCGAGTTCGCCAGTTGTTATCCCAACCTGGACATGCGGCTCTATCATTTCCAGAACCTCTGCGGTCAGGCGTCCCGCCACACGCATCCGGTCTATTTCGTCCGCAGTTTTGATCGATGCAGTCATCGCTAACCTGTTGATATACAAGGGATTATAAAAGATGGTTCGACCTCTTGCCGGGCCGCAGGGGGCACATTCTACCCTATCCGGGCGACAAATGAGTACTTTCGTTGCCGCAGATCATGTCGGGGCCCTTTTATCCCTGCCGCCGTTGTGGTATAAAGCGCGCCTCCCGCCGGCCCGCTACGGAACGCGTGGTGTCGAAATGCGCGGCACAGGCAGGGGTAAACAAAACGACACACACATATCAGCACCTGAATCAGGGTGCCGTCCGGCTCCAGGGCCACGACGGTTTGATCGCAGGGATATGTGGAGGATTAACCCACACAAGGTAACTATTATGTCTCAAGTGCAAGTTAGCATGCGTGACCTGCTTCAGGCGGGCGCTCATTTCGGTCACCAGACGCGGTACTGGAATCCAAAAATGGACCGGTACATCTTCGGTGCCCGCAACAAGATCCATATCATTAACCTCGAGCACACCGTTCCCGCTTTCAACGAGGCGCTGGAACTGGTGAAGCGCCTTGCGGGCAACAAAAACAAGATCCTCTTCGTGGGCACCAAGCGCGCCGCCGGCAAGGTCATCAAGGAGCAGGCAGAGCGGGCTGGTATGCCTTACGTCAACCACCGTTGGCTGGGCGGCATGCTGACCAACTACAAGACAATTCGCGCGTCTATCAAGCGGCTGCGCGATCTTGAAGCACAGCAGAGCGATGGCACCTTTGTAAAGCTCACCAAGAAAGAAGCGCTGATGCGTACCCGCGATATGGAAAAGCTTGAGCGCAGCATCGGCGGCATCAAGGATATGGGTGGTTTGCCCGATGCGCTGTTCGTGGTGGACGTGGACCACGAACGCATTGCCATCAGTGAAGCCAATAAACTCGGCATTCCCGTCATCGGTATCGTGGATACCAACAGTGATCCGGATGGTGTGGATTACATCATCCCGGGCAATGATGACGCGATACGGGCAGTCAAGCTGTATGTCACTGCTGTCGCGGATGCCGCTCTTGCCGGCAAGCTCGAGGCGGGTGATGCGGTCGCGGCTAGCAATGAGTTCGTCGAGGAGCAAGCGGCTCCTGTGGAACAGGCTCCTGCCGCGGATAGCGCGGTAGTGGAAGCAGCCGGCGCTGAAGCCGGTGCCGAAGTGACAAGGCCCGCCGAATAAAGCGTGTGGGTAGACTCTGGCCCGTTTACGGCCAGGGCGACACACCCCTGGTATCACGCCGGGGGTTTTCGTTTTTGGGGACCACGTTCCCCGGTATTGAATAGGAGGAGTACCAATGTCAGCAGCACTGGTGAAAGAATTGCGTGAACGTACTGGGCTGGGCCTGTTGGAGTGCAAAAAGGCACTGGCTTCTGTCGGCGGCGATGTCGAGTTGGCCATTGAGGAACTGCGCAAGTCCAGCGGTATGAAGGCCGCGAAAAAAGCGGATAGAACTGCTGCCGACGGTGTCGTTGCAGTGCGTGTTGCCGACGACTGCAGTTTTGGCGTGTTGGTGGAAGTCAACAGCGAAACGGATTTTGTAGCGCGCGATGACAACTTCCTGCGCTTTGTCGGCGATGTTGTCGACGCGGCTTTCGACGCCAGGCAGTCGGATGCAGTGGCACTGATGTCCGGTGAGTTGGAGGCGGCCCGAGAGGCGCTGGTGCAGAAGATTGGTGAAAATATCAGCGTGCGGCGAATCGAACTGGTCGAAACGGAGGCCGGTGTCATCGGCGCTTATGTCCACAGTAATAATCGCATCGCTGTACTGGTTAATCTCAAGGGTGGCGACCAGGACCTGGCGAAGGATGTCGCTATGCATGTGGCCGCAGTGAATCCGCAGGTGGTATCCGCTGTCGACATGCCTGAAGCGCTGGTGGCGAAGGAGAAGGAAATCTTTATGGCCCAGGCGCAGGAGTCAGGCAAGCCCGCGGATATCATTGAAAAAATGATCGATGGGCGCATCAAGAAATTTCTCGCGGAAAACAGTCTTACTGAGCAGCCTTTTGTCAAGGACCCTGATGTCACTGTCGGCAAGCTTGTGGCCAATGCCGGCGCGGAGGTAGTGTCTTTCATCCGTTTTGAAGTGGGAGAAGGCATTGAAGTCGAGAAAGTCGATTTCGCCGACGAGGTAGCCGCCCAGCTCAAAGGCTGAGCTACGGTGCCAGCTGTTTTGCATACGGGGCTTCGGCCCCGTTTTAGTGTCCCCGCATTGAAGCGTTCGTCCCGTCCGTCTGTCGGGTTTCCGCGAATTAACAGGACTGACCGCTAGGGAGATTGCCGGATGTCCTGTAAGATACGCCCCAGCGTTTGGAGGGAGTTTTATGCCCCAGGTGGCAGGTGAGAAAAAATATAAGCGAATTCTGCTCAAACTCAGTGGTGAGGCTCTTACCGGCAGTGAGAGTTTCGGTATAGACCCCAAAATCCTCGACTCCATGGCGCTGTCGATTGGGCAGTTGGTGGGGATTGGCGTCCAGGTCGGGCTGGTCGTGGGCGGCGGTAACCTGTTCCGTGGCGCTTCCCTGCAACAGGCCGGATTGGACAGGGTTACTGGCGATCACATGGGCATGCTGGCGACAGTGATGAACGCCCTGGCCATGCGGGACGCCCTTGAGCGCTCCAACATCGCGACACAGGCGATGTCGGCGATACCGATGACTGGCGTGGTGGACCACTACGACAGGCGCAAGGCAATCCGTGCACTTATGAATGGTGACGTGGTGATTTTTTCTGCCGGCACCGGGAACCCCTTTTTTACCACGGACTCCGCCGCTTGCCTGCGGGCGATAGAGATGGATGCCGAACTGGTGCTCAAGGCCACCAAGGTTGATGGTGTTTACTCGGCGGACCCGATGAAAGATCCCGATGCGGTGAAATATGAGCGGCTCAGCTTTGATGAAGTTCTGGATAAAAAGCTGGAAGTGATGGATTTGACCGCTATTTGCCTGTGCCGCGATCACAACATGCCGGTGCGTGTATTTGAGATGGAAAAGCCGGGTGCGCTGCTGAACATTGTCCGGGGCGGCAATGAAGGTACCCTGATCGGGTAGAAACTGACCGATGATCAAGTGGAGATCGAATAGTGGGGCAGGGCAAGGAGATTCAATATGATCAGTGATATTAAGGATGAGGCCAGTGAGAGAATGGCCAAGAGCCTGGAGGCGTTGTCGCATAACTTCAACAAGATCCGCACCGGACGGGCTCATCCCAGTTTGCTCGATGGCTTGAGAGTCGAGTATTACGGCGCGGACACGCCGCTGAACCAGGTTGCCAACATCACCGTGGAAGATGCCCGCACCTTGACACTGTCGGTGTGGGACAGAACCATGATTCCGGCAGTGGAAAAGGCAATCTATAAATCCGACCTCGGGCTGAACCCGGTAACGGCAGGGGAGGTGATTCGGATTCCCATGCCGATGCTGACTGAGGAAACTCGCAAGGGGTATACGCGGCAGGCCAGGAACGAGGCGGAATCCGCGCGCGTTTCGGTTCGCAACGCGCGGCGGGATGCAATGGCGATGCTCAAGGAAATGGTCAAGGAAAAAGAAATATCCGAGGACGATGAGCGACGCGGCCAGGATGAGGTACAAAAACTGACCGACAGCTTTGTCGCTAAAATTGAACAGTTGTTGGCCGAAAAAGAAGCCGACCTGATGCAAATATAGCACTCCCCCTGTGGCTACCCACGAAATCCTCACTGCCCCTGACGAAATAGTGCCATCGGTCATCCCTCGCCACGTGGCCATAATCATGGATGGCAATAATCGCTGGGCGAAGCGCAGGGGTGTGTCCGGGCCGGCTGGGCATCGAGCCGGGGTGGAGGCTGTGCGAGGCGTCTTGCGCGCCTGCAAACACCACGGTGTGGAGGTGTTGACACTGTTTGCCTTCAGTAGCGAAAACTGGGGCAGGCCGCTGCCCGAAGTGCGCGCCTTGCTGGCGCTTCTGTCGCGGTATCTGCGCAATGAGGTCCGGGAGTTGCACGAGGATGGCATTCGCATACGATTTATCGGGGAGCGCGGCCGATTCAGCCGCAGGCAGCAGAAGCTCATGCAGCAGTCGGAAGACCTGACCCGGGGCAACAGCGATGCGACAGTAGTGATCGCGGTGGATTACGGCGGTCAATGGGATATCGCCCAGGCTGCGCGCAAACTGGCGCGGCAGGTGCAGGACGGAATCCTGCAGGTAGGCGATATCTCGCCGGAACTTATTGACCGCAACATCTCGATCAGCGATCTGCCGCGGCCGGATTTATGTATTCGTACCGGCGGTGATGCCCGCATCAGCAATTTCATGCTGTGGCATTTTGCCTACACAGAACTTTACTTTACCGACACCCTGTGGCCGGATTTCACCGAAATTGAATTTGCCCGTGCGCTGGCCGAATACAGCCTCCGGGAGCGCCGGTTCGGTTTGCGGGAACCGGACGGGCTGGTCACCGGCGGAAACGCCAATGCTTAAGCAGCGCGTTATTACAGCACTGATAATGGCGGGCCTGTTCCTGGCCGCAATCGCCTACGTCCCAATCCCTGGACTGGCCCTGCTTTTTGGGATTCTGGTGGGTCTGGGTGCGTGGGAATGGTCACGGATGGCCGGTTGGCGGCATCGCCTCGCGCGCGCGTTGTATGTGGCCCTGGTGCTTGCGGCACTGCTGGCAGTGTATGTCTACTGCGAACTCGGTGAGCAACCGCCGCGAGCGCTGGTGCAGCCCCTGTTGGGCCTGGCTTGCCTGTGGTGGTCATTCGCACTGTTGTGGGTAAAAGGCTATCCTGAGAGTGCGGTACTGTGGCGATCCGTATTGATGCGCAGTGCCATGGGACTGCTGATTCTCGTGCCGGGATGGTTGGCTGCAGTGTATCTTTTGAACTTCCCACCCGGCGGGTTGTTGATGGTTATTCTCGTCATCGTTGCAGCGACAGCGGATATTGGCGCCTACTTTGCGGGTAAACGATTTGGGAGGCATAAATTGGCAGTCTCGGTCAGCCCGGCGAAGACCTGGGAGGGATTCTGGGGCGGCGTGGTGGCCAGTACGCTGTTGGCGGTACTATTGTGGAGCCAGTTGCCGGAGCGGGCCGCCCACATTGGTATTGTGTCGGTGGCGGCGGTGATTCTTACCACGGCGCTGGCCTCAGTGATCGGCGATTTGACCGTGAGCATGGTCAAACGCGAGAGCGGCGTGAAGGACTCCGGCAGCCTGTTGCCAGGCCACGGTGGCGTACTGGACCGCCTTGACAGCTTGTGCGCTTCAGCGCCAGTGTTCGCACTGGGTTTGCTGCTGGTGGGTTGGTAAGCGCGATGAGCAGCAGGCGTGTGGTCAGTGTGTTGGGATCCACCGGTTCAATCGGTACCAGCACTCTGGATGTCATCGCCCGGCATCCCGATCGATTCGAAGTGTATGCGCTGGCTGCACATTCCTCAGTCGAGGTTATGCTTGAGCAGTGCCGCGCGTATGCGCCCCGCTATGCGGTAATGATGGATGAGGCTGCCGCCACGCTGCTGCAAAAGCGCTTACCGGACGATCTGGACACTGAGGTGCTGCAGGGGGAGGGCGGCCTGGCGGCGGTGGTGACCGCGCCGCAGGTGGACGTGGTTATGGCAGCGATCGTCGGTGCTGCCGGCCTGCCTTCAACCCTGGCCGCAGCGCGTGCCGGTAAAACCGTATTGCTTGCCAATAAAGAGTCACTGGTCATGGGTGGCCATTTGTTGATGCAGGCGGTGCGGGAGTCGGGTGCCTGCCTCCTGCCCATCGACAGCGAACACAACGCCATATTCCAGTGTATGCCCGTGGATGAGCGGGGCACGCCATCGGACAAAGGCGTGAGCAAGGTACTGTTGACGGCCTCGGGTGGCCCCTTTCGCCTGTGGAGTCGCGCGCAAATGGCGCAGGCCACGCCCGATCAGGCTTGTGCACACCCCAACTGGTCCATGGGGCGGAAGATTTCTGTGGATTCCGCCAGCCTGATGAACAAGGGTCTGGAGTTGATCGAGGCATGCTGGATTTTTGATCTCGCGCCCGCGCGCGTGGATGTGGTTGTCCATCCGCAGAGCGTTGTGCACTCCATGGTGCAGTACCTGGATGGTTCCGTGCTCGCGCAACTGGGTAATCCCGATATGCGCACGGCCATCGCCTACGGCCTGGGTTGGCCCGAACGCCTTGATTCTGGCGTGGCGCCGCTCGATCTGGTGGCCACGGCCCGGCTCGATTTTGAAGCACCCGATGAGTCCCGGTTCCCCTGCCTGCGCCTGGCGCGGGAGGCCGTGGCGGCGGGCGGCACTGCGATGGCTGTCTGCAATGCCGCCAACGAGGTCGCCGTGGCAGCGTTTCTGGCACTGCAAATACGCTTCACCGACATCCCGGTGGTGATTGAGTACGCGCTGGAGCGGGTCGACAATGTCCAGGCTGCCAGCCTCTCGGTGATCGAGGATGCGGACGCCCAGGCGAGACGGCTTGCGGCGCAATGCCTGGCGGGTTTTCAGCAGTCCGGTGGGTTGGCAGGACGCGCCTGATGGAACTTCTCTATACAATCCTGTTGACGCTGGGCACGCTCGCTGTACTCGTGGCGATCCACGAGTTCGGTCATTTCTGGGTGGCGCGCCGGTGTGGCGTGAAAGTGTTGCGCTTCTCCATCGGTTTCGGTTCGCGCCTGTACACCTGGCGCGATGCCCAGGGGACTGAGTACAGTCTTTCGGCGATCCCGCTGGGCGGTTACGTCAAAATGCTGGACGAGCGGGAGGGTGAGGTTCCGGCATCTGAACTGCACGCCGCATTTAATCGCAAGCCGGTGTTGCAGCGCATTGCAGTTGTCAGTGCCGGCCCGCTGGCAAACCTCCTGTTGGCGGTGGTGGCCTACTGGTTCCTGTACATGGCCGGTGAGTCCGGTTATGTGCCGTTGATCAGCAAGGTGATGCCGGACTCAGTGGCAGCAGTCGCCGGGCTGGAGGAGGGCCAGGAGATTGTGGCAGTCGATGGCGGTGAAACACCCACCTGGCAGGCTCTCAATTTTCGCCTGCTCGATCGCATCGGCGATACCGGCACCATCCGGTTTGCGGTGAAATACCCCGGTTCCGACGTCGTTTACGAATCCGAGGGCACTATTGACCAGTGGTTGTCCGACCAGGAGCAACCGGATCTGTACGGCGGCCTGGGTATCGAACTCTACACGCCTCCTTTGCCCCCTGTTGTGGGTGAGGTGGTTGCGAAAAGCCCGGCCGAGTCAATCGGCATGCTGCCGGGAGACCGGGTACTGCGCGCCGATGGCCAGGAGATGGGATTGTGGATGGACTGGGTCGATTACGTGAAGGCGCGCCCGGGCCAGCCCATTGACGTGGAATTCCAGCGTGACGGCGATATTTTGCAGGCGGTGCTGGTGCCGGAGAGGATTAGCGATGAAGGGGGTGTGGACATTGGCCGGGTCGGTATCGCGGTAGCAATGCCTGAAATGCCCCCCGAAATGCAGCGCCAGTTCGCGCGCGGACCACTGGAGGCGCTCGGTGCCAGTGTTGTCCGTACCTGGGAGCTGTCGGTGTTCACGCTGAAGTCGATAAAAAAGATGTTGATGGGTCTAATCTCGCCAAAAAACTTGAGCGGACCTATCACCATTGCTAAAGTGGCGACCGCTTCTGCGAAATCCGGTCTGGAGTCCTATATCAGCTTCCTGGCGCTGCTTAGTGTCAGTTTGGGAGTCCTGAACTTGTTACCTATTCCGGTGCTCGATGGGGGGCATCTGTTGTTCTATACGATCGAGCTATTGGCGGGACGACCGGTACCTGAGAAGATACAGGCCCTCGGATATCAGGTGGGTCTTTTTATGGTACTCGGGATAATGGTATTGGCCTTGTACAACGACTTTACACGCCTGTAGAGGCCGCGGTGGATAAAAACTTCAAGGATTTTTGCAAGCTGCAACTTCCAGGGTGATTGGGTGGACCTTGATTAGACATATGCCGAAAGTAATGGCGCTGGTGCTCCTGCTGGTTGCACCGCTGGTCGCCGCGCAATCCTTTGTCATTTCCGATATCCGGGTGGAGGGGCTGCAGCGTATCTCCGCGGGCACGGTGTTTGCCGCGCTCCCTGTGGGCGTGGGCGATGTCGTTGACGAGCGCACCATCAGGTCGGCTACACGCAGCCTGTTTGCCACGGGCAATTTTGATGACATCCGCATCGGCCAGGACGGCAATGTGCTGGTGGTGGTCGTCACGGAACGCCCGAGCATCAGCGAGATCAATATCGAGGGCAACAAGGCCATTGAAACAGAGGCCCTGCTGGAGGGTCTGAAGGGCGCGGGTCTTTCGGTGGGCCAGGTGTTCCAGCGCTCTACGCTGGAGGCGATGCAGCTGGAGCTACAGCGGCAGTATGTACTGCAGGGGCGCTACGATGCCGCCATCGAGACCGAGGTCATTCCCGAGCCGCGCAACAGGGTCACCGTCAATATTGACGTCGACGAGGGCACCGTAGCGGCGATCAAGCACATCAATGTCGTGGGTAACGAGGTGTTTACCGACGAAGAACTGCAGGACGAGTTTGAGTTGCAAACCACCGGCTGGCTTTCATTTTTTACCAACGATGACAAGTATTCCAAGGAAAAACTGACCGGTGACCTGGAAACACTCACCTCCTATTACATGGACAGGGGCTATCTCGAGTTCCGCATCGACTCCACGCAGGTCTCGGTGTCTCCCAACAAGAAAGAGGTCTACATCACGGCCAATATCACCGAGGGCGAGAAGTTCAAGATCAGTTCCGTTGATCTCTCCGGTGACCTGGTGCTGCCCGAGTCCGACCTGCGCCGCTTTTTGCTGGTGTCCGAGGGACAGATTTTCTCCCAGATCATGGTGACGAATTCAGAAGAATACCTGACTCGCCGCCTGGGTGACGAAGGGTACAATTTTGCCAAAGTGACCGGCATTCCGGAGATCAATGACGAGGACAATACCGTGGCGATGAAGTTTTTCATCGATCCGGGCAAGCGCACCTATGTGCGCCGTATCAGCTTCAAGGGCAACCTGAAAACGGCGGACGATGTGCTGCGTCGCGAGATGCGGCAGATGGAAAGCGCGCCGGCCTCCGCGGCGGCAATCGAGCAATCGCGGGTGCGGCTGGAGAGACTGGGTTATTTCAGCAAGGCGACTGTAGAGACTCCCGGTGTGGCGGGGCACGACGATCTCATCGACGTGGATTACACTGTCGAGGAACAGTCATCAGGCAGCATCGGCGCCAGCATCGGTTTTGCGCAGGACGCCGGGATTATTCTCGGCCTGAACCTGCAGCAGGACAACTTCATGGGTACCGGGAAGCGCATCGGTATTGGCCTGAACTCCTCCAAATACCAGGATTTCTACAATTTCAGCTACACCAACCCCTACTACACCGAGGATGGCGTCAGCCGCGGATTCAACGTGTTCTATCGTTCCACCGACCTCGACGAGGTCAATGTGGCGAACTACAGCACCAATACCCTCGGCGCGGCGCTCAACTTCGGCTACCCGATCAAGGAAACGGAGCGGTTGGGCTTCAGCTTCGGCGTGGCCAACACTGATATCAATACCGGGCAGTATGCGGTGCAGGAGATCGAGGCCAGCCCGCGCCTGCAAAATGGCGTGAACTGGTTTGAGAGTACTCTCCAGCCGGACGGGACATACTCCGGCGTTGAAGTCATCCAGCCCATCAGCGACCTGCCGCCCGGATACCAGGTCATTCCGGCCAACGAGGGATTCCTGGACGAGAACGGCAATGAGTTTCTGAACTACACGATGACGGCCAGCTGGACCCAGTCCACTCTGAATCGCGGTCGCATGGCGACCCGCGGCGCGTCGCAGACCGTGGCCCTGGAAGTGTCCGTACCGTTTTCTGACCTTGAGTTCTACAAGCTGACCTACGCGGGTGAGATTTACTTCCCTGTGCCAGTGCTGGACAGCTGGACATTCCGCCTGCGCACCGAATTGGGTTATGGCGGAGGGTACGGCGATACCAATGGCTTGCCCTTCTACGAGAACTTCTTCGCCGGCGGCTTCGGCTCGGTGCGCGGGTACGAGAGCAACACCCTGGGTCCTCGCAGTACCCCTGCCGACATCTATGCGGCCCAGTTACCGGTCACAGCGATAGATGACGAAGGCAATCCCACGGAATTCGGGACCCAGTTTGCCTATTATGCAAGTAACGGCGAACTGGTGTATTTCCAGGCGGACAACGAAGTGGACCCGTTTGGCGGCGATATTTTGGTCGAAGGCAGCGCCGAACTATTATTTCCCTTGCCTTTTATCAAGGATCAGAGCCAAATACGCTCCGGCTTTTTCCTGGACGCGGGTAATGTGTTCGACACTGACTGTAGTTCGACTCAGGCGGCCTGTCATGACCTGGATTTTGGCGAGCTGCGATACTCCGTCGGGGTTGGTTTGACCTGGGTAACCGGGTTTGGACCGATGTCCTTCAGTCTCGCCAAGCCGCTGAATTCCGGCGAATACGACCAGGAAGAGGTTTTCCAGTTTACGCTGGGCCGGGGGTTCTAAATATTGTGTTGTTATTTACTGGAGGGGAATGTGTCTAGATTACTTAAGGTTGTCGTCGCTGCAGTCGCGCTGTCGATATCTACGCTGGGCTGGGCGGAAGGAAAAATTGCCGTGGTCGATGTTCAGGGTGCCATTCTGCAGACGGATTTCGCCCAGAAGCGCCTGGGTGAGGTGCGCGACCAGGCAGACTACAAGAAAAACAAGGAGGAGTACGAGCGGCTCAAGTCAGAGGGCGAGGCGCTGCTCAAGACCTTCCAGAAGGATGCGGCGGTGATGAGCCAGGACCAGAAGGTCGCGGCGCAGAACAAGCTGACGAGCATGCAGGAAGACCTGGACCATGTGACGGGCAAGTTGCAACAGGCAGAGCAGATTGCCGGCCAGGCGCTGCTGCAGGAAATGGCGCCCAAGGTGCAGGAAGTCCTGCGCGAAATTATTGAAAAAGAAGGTATTGGCCTGTTGTTGCAGCGCAATGCAGTCATCCACGCCGAACCCGGCTACAGCATTACTGCCACGGTGACTGACAAACTGAACCAGATGGTCGCGAAGTAATTGTCCGGCGGGGGCTCCGCACAATGCATGCCTGCGCCCGTCCAACATTGTAGAGGAGAGCGGTAGACCATGGAGATCACGGATATTCGCAAGTATCTGCCCCATCGCTACCCCTTTCTGCTGGTGGATCGCGTGGTCGAGGTAAAGGCAGGCGAGTCGATCATCGCCTACAAGAACCTTTCCGTGAACGAACCGTTTTTCAACGGGCACTTTCCCGACAACCCCATCTTTCCCGGCGTGTTACTGGTGGAGGCCATGGCCCAGGCGGCGGGCATTCTGGGCTTCTGTACCCAGGGCAAAACCAACGAGGACGGCTCCACCTACTATTTCGCCGGCGCGGACAATGTGCGCTTCAGGCGCCCTTGCGTGCCGGGTGACCGGGTGATGCTGAGGGCCGCAGTGGTGTCGCAGCGGCGCGGGATATGGAAGTTCGAGGTGAGTGCCGACGTCGACGGTGAACTGGCGGCTTCAGCGACGATCCTCTGTGCGGATCGCTAGTGGCGTATTTGCGGGCACGGTTGTCAGGGGTTTCGTGGTGGTCGACGGTCTCGGGCCCCAGCAGGATTTTCAGTCGCTCCCGGGATGCCGGACCAACGTTATTCGCTTGGTGAAAAGCCTGCTGGGGCCCGAGCCCTGCATCGCGACGTAGCTGCAGCTTGATTCACCACGCTTAAGATCGTGAGGTGGCGTTTGCCAAGTTTCGTGATCTTGATCGGTGGCACGTACAGAGGGGGTGGGTAGCAATGTGTTTCTCACCAAGCGAATTACGTGGAGCGACTGAGAAACACATTGCTACCCGCACCCGGCCGATGCAGCAACTCTCCCGAAAAAGGGTAAAAAAGCTCTCCCGCCCGTGTAATTCAATGGTATGAACTATAAAGGTCAAATCCTGCCGGGGGATTCTTGTTTCGTCGCTGACTATAGCGGAATCGATATTGCGGGGGTGGACGAAGCTGGCCGCGGTCCGCTCGCCGGCGAGGTGGTCGCGGCGGCGGTGATCCTCGACCCCGGGCAGCCCGTCGAGGGGCTGCGTGATTCCAAGAAACTCTCGGCGCCGCGCAGGGAGGAACTGGCAGCGCAGATTCGCGAGCGCGCGCTTGCCTGGTCCATCGCCAGCGCGACGGTGGCGGAGATCGATGAGCTCAATATCCTGCAGGCTTCGCTACTGGCCATGCATCGGGCCGTCGCCGCGCTGGACCCGCAGCCGGCTTATGTGCTGGTAGACGGCAACCGCCTGCCGCGTTGGAAGTATGCGTCGGAACCGGTCGTGCGGGGAGATGACCGGGTTCCCGCGATTGCCGCCGCCTCGATTCTGGCCAAAGTCTGCAGGGACCGGGAACTGATCGAACTGGATTCCCGCTATCCCGGGTACGGATTCGCCGCGCATAAGGGGTATCCCACGGCGGCGCACCTCGAGGCGCTGCGCAGTCTCGGTGTCACACCGGTGCACCGCCGCAGTTTCGGTCCGGTAAAGAAACTTCTGTCGGAATAGCCGCCGGTCGGTTCCGCCTCGTTGCCCGGCTCCCGTGTCATACACGCGGCAGGTCAGTACTGTTTGATGTACCATCGGTAGTGCAACCTCGCGCACAAGTCGCGTAGAATCAGTGCATGACTGAATTCGTTCACCTTCGCGTGCACACCGAGTTTTCGCTGGTCGACGGACTGGTGCGCATCAAGCCGCTAGTGGCGCGCGCGGCTGAGTTGGGCATGCCCGCTGTCGCGGTGACCGACGTGTGCAACTTCTATGGCCTGATCAAGTTCCGCAAGGCCGCTTTTGCCGCCGGCGTGCAGCCGATATTCGGTGTCGACCTGCGAGTGATGGAAGCGGACGACCCGGAGCGCGCCTACCCGTTATGCCTGCTGGCGATGAATCACCAGGGCTACCACAACCTGACGCTGTTGATATCCCGAGCCTATACACAGGGCCAGCACCTCGGCGTGCCCTACGTGAAAAAAGCGTGGCTGGAGGAGGCGTCGGAGGGGGTGATCGCGCTCTCGGCCGGGGTCGCAGGGGACGTGGGGCAGGCCCTGATGGGCGACAAGGAGGCATTGGCGGTCGAACGCGCCCGTTACTGGATGTCGCTCTACCCGCAGCGATTTTACCTGGAACTGCACCGCACCGGGCGCGATGGTGATGAGTCTCATCTGCACGCGGCCGTCAAACTGGCGCAGGAACTGCAGTGCCCGGTGGTGGCAACCAACGATGTGCGCTTCCTGGCGGCAGACGAATTTGAAGCGCATGAAGCCCGCGTCTGCATTCGCGAGGGTCGCACCCTGGACGACCCGCGGCGGCCACGTCACTATACCGAACAGCAGTACCTGCGCTCGCAGCAGGAGATGGCCGAGTTGTTTGCGGATATTCCCGAGGCGCTGGCCAACAGCGTGGAGATAGCACGTCGCTGCAGTGTGGAACTGGAACTCGGCAAGCCTTACTTGCCCGATTATCCGGTTCCCGAGGGACTCACAATCGATGAGTTCTTCCGGCAGCTATCGCATGAAGGGCTCGACAGGCGCCTGGAGGTACTGTTCGACGCTACTGCTGATGATTTCGCGCGAAAACAGCGGGAATATCGCGAACGGCTGGAATTTGAGCTTGAAACCATTATCGAGATGGGCTTTCCGGGTTACTTCCTGATCGTGATGGATTTTATTCGCTGGGCCAAACGAAATGATATCCCGGTGGGCCCGGGGCGCGGTTCCGGTGCCGGTTCGCTGGTGGCGTATTCGCTGGAGATTACCGATCTCGATCCGCTGGCCTACGATTTACTTTTCGAGCGCTTTCTCAATCCGGAACGGGTTTCCATGCCGGACTTCGACGTGGATTTCTGCATGGAGAAGCGCGATCTGGTGATCGAGTACGTGGCGGATACCTACGGGCGGGAGGCCGTGTCGCAGATAATCACCTTCGGTACGATGGCGGCCAAGGCCGTGGTGCGCGATGTGGCCCGGGTGCAGGGCAAGTCCTATGGCCTGGCGGACAAGTTGTCCAAGATGATTCCGTTCGAAGTCGGCATGACGCTGGAAAAGGCGCTGGAGCAGGAGGAGCCCCTGCGCGAGTTTTTACAGGAGGATGAGCAGGCCAACGAGATCTGGGAGATGGCCGAACAGCTGGAAGGCGTGGTGCGCAACGTGGGCAAACACGCCGGTGGTGTGGTAATCGCCCCGTCCAGGCTTACAGACTTCTCCGCGCTGTACTGCGATGAAAGCGGCTCCGGCCTGGTTACCCAGTTTGACAAGGGTGATGTGGAAGACGCCGGGCTGGTGAAGTTTGACTTCCTCGGACTGCGTACCCTCACCATCATAGACTGGGCAGTAAAGATGATAAACCCGGCGCGAGAGCGGGCCGGTGAACTGCCGCTGGATATCATGCAGATTCCGCTGGACGATGAACCCAGTTTCGAACTGCTCAGGTCCGGCGAGACGACGGCCGTATTCCAGTTGGAATCGCGCGGTATGAAGGAGCTGATCGAGCGTCTGCAGCCGGATTGCTTCGAGGATATCGTGGCTCTGCTGGCGCTCTTCAGACCCGGCCCCCTGCAATCCGGCATGGTGGACAACTTCGTCAATCGCAAGCAGGGTCGCGAGAAACTGGCCTACCCCGATGCCCAGTACCAGCATCAATTACTGCAACCCATACTGCAGCCGACCTACGGTATTATCCTGTACCAGGAGCAGGTGATGCAGATCGCCCAGGTACTTGCGGGTTACACGCTGGGTGGCGCCGACATGCTGCGTCGGGCCATGGGCAAGAAAGATCCAAAAGAGATGGCGCGGCAGCGGGAAATCTTTGAGGCGGGCGCCAATGCCAAGGGCGTCGACGGCAATCTGGCAATCAAGATATTTGACCTGGTAGAAAAATTCGCGGGTTACGGTTTCAACAAGTCGCATTCGGCCGCCTATGCCCTGGTGTCCTACCAGACGGCGTGGTTAAAGGCGCGTTACCCGGCGCATTTCATGGCGGCGGTGATGAGTTCCGAACTGGACAACACGGACAAGATCGTGGTGTTCGTGGACGAGTGCAAGCGCATGAAGCTGTCGCTGAAACTGCCGGATGTGAACGAGGGCCAGTACATGTTCACGGTCAACGCCAGCGACGAGATTATTTATGGTCTCGGCGCCATCAAGGGGCTCGGCGAAGGGCCGGTGGAGAGTATCCTGCAAGCGCGTAATGACGGCGGCCGCTTTAGCGATCTGTTCGATTTTTGCGCACGTACCGATCCCCGCAAGGTCAACCGGCGTGCACTGGAGGCACTGATCCGTTCCGGCGCGCTGGATTCGCTGACCGTGGAGCGCTGGGTCCTGCTGGCGGCACTGGATGATGCGCTGAAAGCGGCCGAGCAGAGCGCCAGCAATCGCGAAAGCGGCATGGATGACCTGTTCGGGGAAGTGGTGCCGACGGCGCACAGCGGCAACGGCGATGTGTACGCGGATTTTCGCCGGGCGCGTGCCTGGTCCGACAAGGAGCGCCTCGGTGGTGAGCGGGATACGCTGGGGCTGTATATTACCGGGCACCCGATCGACGAGTACCGCGCGGAGGTGCGCAAATTCGCGCCCAATCGTATCGCCGACCTGAGCCCCGACAGCCACAGGGGTGCGGGCAACCAGGTGATCGTGGGCTTGATTATGGCGACCCGCACGATGAACAGCCGGCGCGGGACCATGGCGGTGATGACTCTGGATGACAGCAGTGCACAGATAGAGGTGACGCTGTTTTCCGAAGCGTATACCGAGTTCCGGGAACTGCTGGTGAAAGATACCATCGTTATCGCCGAGGGCAGGATTTCCATGGACGATAAGACCGGCAAGCTGGCGATGCGCGCGAGCGGACTGCGCAGCCTCGCCGAGGCCCGGCAGAACAGCGTCTCGGATTTGACCATTGAAGTCAGCGCCGAGAAAGTGAACGAGCAGTTTGCCGATTTGCTGGAAAAGACACTGGCCGGGGCCGGAGGCGGCAGCTGCCCGGTCTCGCTGGTGTATCGACAGCGCCGCAATTCGGCGCGGATCAGGTTGGGAGAGCGCTGGCAGGTCGTGCCCAGCGATGAACTGCTACAGGAACTGCGCGACGTGGTGGGAGCCGAGAAAGTCGCCCTCCAGTACCGCTGAACTCCCGACGACACGATTGTATCGAAGCTGTAAACCCCTTTACCCCTCGAGAGATTGGAGACACTGAGAATGTTGCTGAAAGACAAAGTGGTTGTTGTTTCTGGAATTGGTCCCGGACTGGGGCAGGAGTTGTCCACCCTGGCCGCCAGGGAGGGTGCGAAAGCCGTTGTGTTGGCGGCCCGCACTGTCGCGAAACTGGACGCGGCGGAGCAGGAGATAAACGACCTGGGCCTGGGAACCGCCGTGCTCAAGGTGCCCACCGACATCGCCGACCAGGCGCAATGCCAGGCGCTGGCCGACAGGGCAGTGGCGGATTTCGGCCGTATCGACGTGTTGTTCAACAGCGCCTATGATCCCGGCAGCTTCGAGCCGATTGAAACCGCCAATCTGGACGGCTGGCGGCGCGCGATGGATGTCAATTTTTTTGGCACCATGCACCTCACCCAGGCCTGCGTGGGTCACATGAAGGACAGTGGCGGCGGCGCCATCGTGATGATCGCCACGATGGTCGAGCACAAGCCGCTCGCCACGCAGGCCGGCTACGGCGCATCCAAGTCCGCGTTGCGCTGCGCCACGAAACACCTGGCGCTGGAACTGGGGAAATACAATATACGCGTCAACAGCTGCCATATGGGTTGGATGTGGGGACCCAGCGTGGAAGGGTATTTCAGCTGGCAGACGCAGGCCACTGGAAAGAGCCAGGAAGAGTTGATCGCCGAGGTTACCCGCAGTATACCACTGGGTGTGATTCCCGATGACGGGGAGTGCGCGAAAGCGGCGCTGTTCTTCGGTTCGGATTACGCCAGTGTGGTTACCGGGGCAGCGCTGGATGTGAACGGCGGCGAATTCATGCCCATCTAGAGTTCTGTTCGACGCGCTGAAATGATGCGATATAGCGGACAGGACTCCAGCCGGGCGAAACGGGAGCAGAGGATATGAGCGATACCGATAGAATCGAGGCGGCGGTTTTTCGCCGCCTGCTGGAACATCTGGACAGCCGCAAGGATGTACAGAATATTGACCTGATGAACCTCGCGGGATTCTGCCGCAACTGCCTGTCCAAGTGGTATGTGGCTGCGGCCAGCGAGGCCGGGGTGAACCTCGATTACGAGCAGGGCAGGGAGCGTGTATACGGTATGCCGTACGAGGAGTGGAAGGCGAAGTACCAGACGCCGGCAACTCCGGAACAAACGGCGGCGTTCAAACAGCGCCAGCGGGATTGAACGCAGTAGCAATATCCCGGGTCCGACAGGCTCCTACAGCGGCCCGTACGGCAGGAAGCGGTTTTCATTCACCTCGCGCAACCATTGCAGCAGGGATTTGTCCAGGCGTGCTCCGCGCTGGCGCAGCACTTTCGCCAGCGGAATCACAGGAGAATCCGCGCCGGCTTCCCACCCGGGCAGGTTCTCGGCGACAGCGAAAAAGCGGATCAGGTGTACCACATCTGTATCGGGCAGGCCCTCCGCCGCGGCGCGCCAGCTGCCGTGGTCTATCTTCATCAGGCCGGCCAACCGTTGTTTATCCGCGTCGTCAAGCAATTGCTCCAGTCGCGACAGGCCGTTCTCACGGTCATAGGTGATAAGTCGGTTGAGGAGGGCGGGGTCGAGCAGTACGTCGCTGTCCGCGGATTCCAGGTTTGGATCCCAGGTACCCAGTGTCATGTCGTTGTCGCCAGCGTGAAATGATCTGCCAGTGTACTGAAAATGCACCCCGGGCGGATAGGGCCAATGCTGAACAGGGGCCAGTCGCGCCGGGGCGGCGCGCCCGGTCAGTTGTCGGCGTTTAGCATTTCCCGGAAGTACTCGTACCGGCTGGCGTAGGGCTCGATAGCGTTGTCGGCGATATCCTGCAGCAATGCCGAGAGAGAACGCTCCTCAGTCTCATCGCGTTGCGTGATCTGTTTGCCCAGTTGGCTGATGCCGTCGCTGATGACCGTTGCGCTCTCGATGGTCGCCTGTACCAGGAACATCTCCGCCATGACGAGGTCGTTGACAGTGCGACGAACGCGGCTTTGTGGGATATTTTGCGATGGCATTGTAAGCTCTCCTGTATCAGTCGTATTGCGCTTGTCGTGCGTCCAAATGCACAGCCTGGGTGCAGGTCGCCGGGTATTTGCCCGTTTCTGGAGCAAATGGGGGCAAATATGCCTGCTTTCAAGGTCTCACTGGATAGTATTAGCAAGCTGTGTGCCAAGGCGGCGCCATGATATAGCGATTTGATGACAGTTCAATAGCTGGTGTATGCAAATGGCCGTGAATATTCCGCATCGCCCCTTCGTTCAGGTGCATCAGGCCCTGTGGCCCGGCCGGGGTCCGCAATTCAGGGTTTGTTCGGGGGCGCCGCCAACAGCTGCTGTGTTTGGCGACGGTGGCTGCGGACCGTAATCAAATGCACTTACACGGTAAATAGCGGTGTATACTCGGCGACACGGGCTTCCATTCACAGGCTTTACGATCCAGCGCTGGCTGGGAGAAGCACGGCCTCCATTATCAGGGAATTTTACTATGAAGCGTTGGTCGCTGATTGCAATTCACATCATCGGGAGCCTGTTGTTGGTTCTGGCTGGCCAGTTTGCGCTGGCGGATGAGGGTACCAGTACCCTCACGGTCGAGATCGCGGGCCTGGCAGGCGCGTCCGGCAATGTCTTTATCGCGGTGTACGATTCCGACGACACCTGGCTGGGCGACGAGGTGGTGGTGGAAAAGAAAGTGGTTATCGCAGAGGCCCTGGACGGGGATGTGGTGCGCACGGAGCTCGAACTGCCCGTCGGGGAATACGCGCTGTCCGTGTTTTACGACCGCGACGACGACGGGGAACTGGATACCAATTTTATCGGCATACCCAAAGAGCCGGTAGCCCTGTCCAATAACGCGGTCCCGAAGTTCGGGCCGCCAAGCTATAGCGATGCGGTGTTCACGCTCGGCGCGGAACCGGTTGTCCAGCGTATTGCGATGAAGGATGTGTAGCCCGGGATACCCTGGCCGAAGTGGGAATAGATCACATCTGTACGCAAATCCTGGCTATTTTGTGTCTTGCTTCACAACGCGCTATCGGGGAATCTGACTTTTTCGTCACAGCCTGCTATCAATTAAGTAAGCGGGGCGCAGCAGGCGGGGGCGATATGAGGAACGTGGCGGGGCAGTGCACTTCTGTTACTTGCGGGGTACCGCGAAGCAAAGCCGCGATACTATCCAGGGATGAATTGTTTCGCATGCGCATGGAAAGCCAGTGCCGCCATATCAAGCGGTACCGGCTGAAAGTACTGCGCGAAAGCGGCCGCCTGCTCAGTGCCGATGAGGCGGCGATGGAGTGGATAGCGCGCTTCGCCGCCACGTTTGACGACGGTACTTGCGGCTGATTGTACCGGTCAGAACCCTTCCACCACGGTAGCCCCGTTGCGCTGCCGCCTCACGCTGATTTCATATTCCCGTCGCTCCAGTAGGCCTTCATGCTATTGACCTTACCGGCTTCGTTAAACTCGAATACATCGATGATATCGATGGCAACGCCGGGCATGATCACCTGGAAGGGGAAAGCCACCGCGTTGCCCGCGCAGCGCGGATCGCCAGTGAGCGAAAGCTTCGCACCCGATTTCAGGGCGCCTTCATAGAATGTGCACACCGCATCTATACCCACGTGCACGTCGGTGCCGACCGGATCCTCCACGCGTGCGTCAACGGCGTATATCTCGCGGATAATATCCATATCCTGCTTTTCGAATGCTTCCACATACTTGTGAACAATTGCGATTTTGGCGCTGGCTTCCATAGATACTCCTCGTTGTCAGTAGCCACACAGCGTGGCGTAGCGATCCTTGTGATAGCCTGAATCGCCAAAAATCTGCATGGCGACCCTGGCGCGCTTCAGAAAGAAGCCGATATCCAGTTCATCGGTGACGCCAATGCCGCCGTGCATTTGCACGGCTTCATTGGTGACCAGTTTTACCAGTTCGTTCAGCCTGGTTTTGGCCAGGCTGGCCAGCAGCGGCAGTTCCTGCGGCGCATCGTCGACCGTGGACAGCGCCTGCAGCAACACGGAACGGCACAGTTCGATCTCCGACTGAATATGCGCCGAGCGATGCTGCAGGGCCTGGAAGGAACCGATAACCGCGCCAAATTGCTCGCGTTCCTTGAGGTATTCCGAGGTGCGATCAAAGGCTTCCAGCGCTATCCCCATCATTTCAGCGGCTATCGCGACACGGCCGCGGTCCAGTACCGGCTCCAGTACCGCCCAGCCCTGGTCGAGCTGCCCGATGATACTGGAGGCGGGGACTATCACATCGTCAAACTGGACATCGGCGGCGTTGCGGCTGTCCATCATGATGGTACGCTGGCAGCTCACGCCCGTCGCAGTGCGGTCAACGAGCACCAGGGTAAGACCCTCGCTGTCGCGATCGGCGCCGCTGGAACGCGCCACCACGATCAATTGATCGGCGCTGTGGCCATCCAGCACGAAACACTTGCTGCCTTTCAAGATTGCCGAGTCGCCCTGCACGGCCAGTGTTGTCGTGATGTGTGTCGGCCGGTGGTGGTTCGATTCTTCCAATGCGAGAGCCAGGGTGAACTCGCCGGCGGCGATGGCCGGCAACAGCGCCTGCTTCTGCGCCTCGCTGCCGCCCAGAATGATCGCCGATGCGCCCAGCACCGCGGAGGCATACAGCGGAGAGGCAGCCAGCGTGCGACCGCACTCCTCCAGCACCACGCCCAATCCCATGAAGCCAAAATCAAGCCCGCCATACGCTTCGGGCAGAATGATGCTGGCCCAGCCCATTTCCGTCATGCGCCGCCACAATTCGGGTGAATAACCGAGCGGGTCCTTTTCGTCACGCAGCTTGCGCAGTGCCGCCACCGGGGCGTTGCTCGTGAGGAAATCCTTTGCGGTGTCCTGCAACAGACGCTGTTCTTCAGTCAATACCAGTGCCATTCCCGTATGCTCCTATGACTGCGGCAATTCGAGTACGTTTTTGGCGATCAGGTTCAACTGTATTTCCGAACTTCCACCGGCGATGGTCATGGCCTTGGACATCGCCCACAGGCGGGTCGTGTCGATTTCCTCCGCGGTAAACGCGTCGCCTTCCCAGCCCAGGCCGCGACTGCCCATGATGGCCAGCAACAACTCGCTCTTGGTTTTCTCTGCCTCGGTGCCGACATACTTCATGACCAACGGGGCCGCGCTGCGTACGCCCGCCGCTTTCTCTTCAAAGGTGCGAAAGTGGGTGAGGGCGACGGCCTGCATTTGCATGTCGTAGTCTGTCAGCTCGCTGCGCAACCGGTTGTCGGTTATCTTCCCGTTCTCAAATTCCAGGTACTCGCGCGCGGCCACGTTGGGCACCAGGACTCGCCGCGGGCTGTCGCTGCCCATCTCGGCCATCAGTTTGCGTTCGTGCACGAGCAGCGCCTTGGCGACGGACCACCCCTTGTTGAGTTCCCCGACCAGGTTTTCCTTCGGTACTTTCACATTGTCAAAAAAGGTCTGGCAGAATTCCGATTCACCACTGATCAGCGGTATGGGGCTGGTGCTGACGCCCGGATCGTCCATATCGATCAGCAGGAAGCTGATACCCTCCTGCTTTTTCGCATCGGGATCGGTGCGCACGAGGCAAAAGATCCAGTCGCATTTGTCTGCGGCCGTAGTCCAGATTTTACTGCCATTGACCAGGAAGTGGTCGCCCTTGTCCTCCGCCTTGCACTGCAGGCTGGCGAGGTCTGAGCCGGCTCCGGGCTCGGAATAGCCCTGGGCCCAGCGCGTTTCTCCATTTACGATCGCCCGGATGTGTTGCTGTTTCTGCGCCTCGTTGCCGTATTCCAGTACCGCTGGCCCCAGCATCCACAGGCCGATGCCGTAAACGGGAGTGCGTGCATTGATACGCTTCATTTCCTCCTTCAGTACCCGGCCCTGCTGGGGCGAGAGGCCACCGCCGCCGTATTGGGTGGGCCATTCAGGCGCGGTCCAACCCCTGTCGCGCATCCGTTCGAACCAGAGTCTGGCGTCTTCGCTGGGAAACTTGCCGCGGCGGCCGCCCCAGTACTGATCTTCCTGTCGCATGGGCTGGCGTTGGGATTCGGGGCAGTTGGCCTCCAGCCACTGGCGCGTTTCCAATCTGAATTGTTCCAGGTCGTCCAAGCTGTTTCTCCTGACAAATGCCGATGCGGCGTCCCCTGCGGCCTTGCTTCGTCAGGGATAGCGCAAACGGCGTATGATACGGGCGCATGACAGGGAGTTAAAGGTACACCGGTTGTCGTACTGCACAATGGCTTAATAAGTCAGTCCGGACTGACGTAAAGCATCATTTCCAGGCAGCGAGTCACTCGATGGGAGCAGGCCGGTGTTGCCCCGGGCCCGACTCCGGCAGGCGCCGGGGGCGATTGCGAGGCGGCGCGTGGCATTCAACCCGGTCCGGTTTATTGCCGCGAACCGCACGGTTTGACCCGGCGAGCAGCGGGAGGCATCCTGCACGCCTTATCCAGGGAGAGCGACAATGCAGCGATTTACAGACAAAGTGGTACTCGTGACAGGTGCCGGCAGCGGTATCGGCAAGGCCAGCGCGGTGCGCATCGCGGCGGAGGGGGGCGCCGTGTTTTGCATCGACCTTAACCGCGAGGCGGTGGAGGGAACAGTAGAGGAGATCACCGCCGCTGGCGGCAAGGCTGCCGCGCGGGTTTGCGATGTAAGCGATGAAGCCAGTGTGAGGGACAGCGTACAGGCTTGTGTCGATCATTACGGCAGTCTCTACAGCCTGGTCAATATGGCGGGCATATTGCGTTTCGACGATACCGCCCAACTGCAGGCCGGCCACTGGCAGAAGGTTATCGACATCAACCTCACTGGCACCCTGTTCCTGTGCCGTGAGTCGCTTCCCCACCTCGTGCGGAGCAAAGGCAGTATTGTCAATGCGGCCTCCACGGCAGCGCTCTCGGGCCTGCCCTGCGGCGTGGCCTACTCCGCCAGTAAAGGCGGGGTGCTGGCGATGACACGCAGTATCGCGGTCGAATACGCCAAGCGTGGCGTGCGCGCCAATTGCGTGTGTCCCGGTGATATCACGACGGGTATGACGGACGGCATTGATTTTCCCGGTACCATGGACTTCGACCTGATGCCGCGGATTATGTCGCTGAGCGGACCCAGGGCGCCGGAAGTGGTCGCGGGCGTTATCGCCATGCTGGCATCGGAGGACGGCATCCATATTACCGGAGAGGACATTCGCGTGGACGGCGGCACGCTGTCATAGGGAAGAACTGGCCGGTGCGGGTGTTCCCCGGGCTCGGCGGCTGTCAGTCCGCCTGGGGACTATAGCGGCTATTGTGATTCGATGAGTTCAATTTCGTAGGAGCGCGTTTGGTCACTGATGCGCGTCGTCACCTTGATAGTGTCGCCGGGATCGCGGGCTTCCAGCGCACTGAAGTAATCATCCTGGCTGCGAATGGGCTTGTCGTCGATATGGGTAATAATGTCCCCCAGCACGACTTCCCCGCGCGCGTTGCGAAAGGCGCCGCTAATGCCCGCTTCGGCGGCCGGCAGCCCGGGATAGGCCTGCACCACGGGCAAACCCTCTATCCGGTAGCGCTTTACCCAGCGGTCGCTGGCCAGTTCCACTCCGATCATGGGGCGTAAAACACGGCCATAACTGATCAACTGCGGTACCACATCCCTGACGGTATTGACCGGAATCGCAAAGCCGATACCGGCACTGGCGCCGCTGGGGCTGTAGATGGCCGCGTTCACGCCGACCAACTGGCCCAGGGAGTTCAGCAGCGGGCCGCCGGAATTCCCGGGGTTGATGGCGGCATCGGTCTGGATGACCCCGCGGATACGGCGATTGCCCGGCGCCTGGATTTCACGGCCGAGGGCACTGACGATGCCGGTGGTCAGGGTGGTGTCCAGGCCGAACGGATTGCCGATAGCCAGTACCTTGCGTCCGACGGTCAACTCCGATGAATCTCCCAGCGGCAGGGTGGCCAGGTTGTCCGGGGGATCCTCTATGCGCAGTACCGCGAGGTCTTTTTCCGGCGCCACACCGATCACCTGGGCCGCGTGTTCCGAGCGGTCCTGCAGGGTGACGGTGAGTTTCTGCGCGCCCGAGATCACGTGGAAATTGGTCACCACCAGTCCGTTCTTGTCCCACACGAAGCCGGTGCCCGACCCGCGCGGAATTTCCATGATGTCGAGGCTGAAAAAATTGCGTCGCAGCGTACTGTTGGTGACAAACACCACGGCGGGACTGGCCTTGCGAAAAATCTCAGTGGTATTGGTTTCATCCTCGGTGGCGAAGCTGAGATAGTCGACGTCCTCCGCCCGCACGCAAGCCGCGAGCAGAGCCAATGCGAAGCAGTACCACAGGGCGCGCATCGTCGGATGGCTTGAGATGAACATGCGCGGACTACCCCTGCTGTTGGAACGCCTCGATAAAGTCACGGATACGCTGCGCGTTGGCGCCGATATCGCCCTGGCCAACACGTGATACGGAGCGCAGGTCGACCATGGTTCCCTGCGCGCCGGTGCTCACGCGCACCACTACATCGTCCTTGAAAGCCATGATCGCGGTGGTGTCCACGGCCTCAATCACCCCGGCATTGTGGTCCTGGTGATAGATTTCCCAACCGAGGTCCGTCGCCACTTGCACCGCCCTGTTATAGGCCGCGTCAAAGGGCAAGTCACTGGCCAGGGTTTGTATATCCGGGTAGGCGCCCAACTGGAGCTGTATGACCTCCTGATCGATTTCCAGCGAATTACTGCCGGCGCCGCGACGCTGTTCCGCCATGCTGAACGTGGGCGGATCCGCGGTATCTGTAGTGATGTCGTGGATGCGCGGGGAGGGCGGACCGGAAAACAACATCAGCAACAGCACCGCGCCCGGGAGAGCGGGCAGCGCGCGCACTGCGATCGCGCTGCGCCATCGTGCAAAACGCGGCAAAAAAAACAGAATCAGGGACATGATCACCAGCAAGACGCTGCCAAATGCCGCGATCGCGTAGAGCAACAGCCCCTCCTGCCAGGCGCCGGAGCGTACGGTCAATACCGATAGCGGCAGCACCAGCAACAGGGTGAGGGCGAGATATCCTGTCCAGTTGACCACGCCCGGCGTCTTTAAGTGTTCGTTCATTTCCTTCTCCAATGCATGCCGCCGACTGTGGGTCTAAGAATACTATCCGCTTGTCGTGCTGGCGAGGGTTGCAGGTGGTTCAATTGGATAGTCCTGTGGCGTGTTTAGCGGTGTGTTGTTTGAGCTGCGCGGTGGCATCTGATTAACTTGCCCACTGTCGGGAGTCCGCCGTGGCTCGCCGGCTGAGCCGGCGGTTTCCGGCAGTTTTGGCAATGGGTAAAGAGAGTACGACTATGGGTAGAGTAGCGGGCAAAGTCGCCCTGGTTACGGGCGGAGCCAGCGGCATGGGCAAGGCCGACGCGCAGTTGCTGGCCGCTGAAGGCGCCATCGTGGTGGTGGCGGACCTGAATGCGCAAGCGGGCGAGGCCGTCGCCGGCGCTATTGGCGATAACGCCGTGTTTATGCGTCTGGATGTCGCCGACGAGGACAACTGGAAAACCGTGATTGCTGACATTGTCGAGCAATTCGGACGGCTGGACATACTGGTAAACAACGCGGGTATCATCGCCCTGGGCTCTGTTGTGGACACCACGCTGGAGTCCTGGCGTCTGGTGAACTCGGTGAACAGCGACGGTGTGTTTCTGGGGTGTAAGCACGCTATTCCGGCGATGGCGGCATCCGGCGGTGGCTCCATCGTCAATATGTCCTCGGTAGCGGCGATTCACGGCCAGTCGTTCGTCGCTGCCTACACCGCCAGCAAAGGCGCCGTGCGCGCGCTCACCAAGAGTATCGCGATGTACTGCAAGGAGCAGAAGAACGGCATTCGCTGTAACTCGATTCATCCCGACGGCGTGAAAACGCCGATGGTGGTGAAGGTCGCCAAAGGCAAGGAGACGGCGTCGCAGGAAGAGATTGATGAGGTTGGCAAGTATGGCAACATGTGTGAACCGGAGGATATTGCCAACCTCGTGTTGTACCTCGCCTCCGATGAGTCGCGGTTTGTTAATGGCGCCGAGATGCTGATCGACAACGCTTCCACAATCACACCACCGCTGGGTGTTTAGCCCGCCGCAAGGGAGATCGCCATGGAGAAAGTGCTCTACCCATTGTGGAAACCGCCCGCGTTGCAGCAGGATGAATTCCGCGATGCCTTGCTGCAGGGCCTGGCCCCGAAACTGGAAGGCCTGGAGGGGCTGCACTGTATACGATTGTGCGTTGCCGACAGCGCGGTGGCGGCGGCAGCGGGGCGGCGGATAGAAAACCACGCACCGGTGCCCGACGCGATGCTGTCGCTGTGGGTGGACTATGCCGGCGCGGCGCGGCGCTGGGAGCCGGTGATTGACGGTTTTGTCGAGCGTAAATGCGCCTACCTGGTGGCTGAAGCGGAACCGCTGGTAAACCAGGACCGGCACCCTTCAAAACCCGGGGAGCGGGTTTACGGCATGTGCCATGTGGTGTTCATGTCGCCACCGGCAACGATGGATACCCAGGAGTGGCTGGCGGTGTGGAAAGACAGCCATACCCGGATTGCGATCGATACCCAGTCTACCTTCGGTTATCGCCAGAACCTCGTGGTGCGCCGTTTGAGCGAGGACGTGGTGCCCTGTCACGCCATCGTTGAGGAGAATTTTCCGCCCGAGGCCATGGACTCAGACCATGCGTTCTACGCCACCGGTGGTGATGAGTCCCTGCTGCAGAAAAATATGGCAGCGATGATCGAGAGCTGTAGTCGCTTCATCGATTTCGCGCAGATCGACGTGATACCGATGAGCGAGTACCTGATAAGACCGCACTGAAGTTCACCGGGCCTGCTGCAGGGCCCTGATCCTGTCATCCAGCGGCGGGTGTGAGCTGAACAAGCCGGAAAGTCCCTGCTTCATTTGTTCGCTGATGCCGAAGGCTTTCAACTCGCCTGGCATGTCCTGGGCCTGGCCCTGCTCCATCTGCAACCGCTGTAGCGCCGCGATCATGCCCGACGTGCTGGCCAGCGTGGCGCCGGCCCGGTCAGCCCGGTACTCGCGCCAGCGCGAGAACCAGAAGACGATGGCGCTGGCCAGGAAACTCAGCACCAGTTGCGCCGCGATGGTGACCACAAAATAGCCTATGCCATAGCCGCGCTCGTTCTTGAATACCACGCGATCCACGGTGTGGCCGATAATGCGGGCGAGGAACAGTACAAAGGTATTTACCACGCCCTGGATCAGCGTGAGTGTCACCATATCGCCATTCGCCACGTGGCCAATCTCATGCGCCATCACCGCCCTGGCTTCCTCGGGTTCAAAGCGCTGTAGCAGGCCGGCGCTGACCGCTACCAGCGCCGCATTGCGGTTCCAGCCGGTGGCGAAGGCGTTGGACGCCTCTGACGGGAAGATCGCCACCTCCGGCATACCGATACCCGCCTCTTCCGCCAGTTCCTTTACTGTTGCTACCAGCCACTGTTCCTGGGCGTTGCGCGGCTGTTCGATGACATAGGCTCCCGTGGCTCGTTTGGCCATCCACTTGGACAGGAACAGGGAGATCAGTGAGCCACCGAAGCCGAACAACGCGCACATGATCAACAGCGGGCCGAGGTTCAGGTCGACGCCGTTTTCCGCGAGTATGCCCTGCAGGCCCAGTAGATTGAAAACGATGCCGACCAGCAGCAGCACCGCCATATTGGTAGCCAGAAACAGAAGAATTCTCATGTGACTCCAATCGACCTCATTGCGTTGTAGTGTTCGTGTTTGACCGCGGGCGGGCGCCCGGGTTCCAGGCAATCAGCCCCGCGTGGCATCCCATGGTGAAGGGGATGGGGCCGATTTGTGATTTTTCAAGCGTTCCCGGAGGGGGCCGTGGCGCCTTCGCTTTCATCCGCATCCGCCTCCGTCTCATTCAGTAGCGGTATCTGGCTGGGTTCAATCACCGGCTCGCCACGCTCGCAAAGCACTGTCTGCACCACTTCGCCGCGCAGTTCGATATCCCTGGAACTGAGTTCAAAGAGCGTATTGAGGGCCTCGTCCTGGTGTTTGGTGCGCAGTACTGCCCTGGGGCTCGACCCGTCGACCCAGGTTTTGGCCTTTCCCCAGTAGTGTCCAAGTTGGTTGCGAACGACAAAAACATCAGTCATGGCGGCGGCGATTCCCCGGCAGAATTTGCGCGCAAGTGTAAGCATTTGGGCGCCTCGAATCCAGTATCGGGCTCATCCCAGCAGCAGGTCCTTGGCGCGGTTGATTTGCGCTGCGAGGTAGTCGTTGCCGCCGCGGTCGGGGTGCAGTTTCTGGATCAGCTGGCGGTGGGCGGCGGTGATGTCCTCGCGGCTGGCGCCTTCTTCCAGTCCCAGCACTGCCAGTGCCTCGGCGCGTCCCAGGCTGTGGCCGCTGCCGGCTTGGTCCTGCCGGGGACCGTCGAAGCCGTCCGCGCCGGGGAACCGCTGCTGCAAATAGCTTTCCAGCAACTGCAGTGAGTCGGAGTCCTCGCTGCGGCAGTAGGCGAAGAACTGCTCCAACTGCTGTCGATCCATATCGGCCAGCCGCCAGCCCTTGAAACTGCCCGCGAGTACTTCGCCCTGCAAGTCGCCGCTGTCGTGATCGAGTTGCATGCGCAGCAGTTGGGTTTCCACGGTCGAATTCCGGCCTCCCGAGGGGGCGCTTCCGGCGCGCATGCTGGCGAGCATCGGGAACAGGCGGATAAGCAGGGGCAGCCCCTGGCGGGCCGCTACCAGCAGCGCGGTAAACGCCGCGCCGAGCCAGTTCATCCTGCCGGTCGCCGCCAACAGTACGGTGGCCACGAGCGCAATACCCAGGCCGAGTTTGATGTACTCTGCGCGCCGCTTGTGGGGAGGCATGGACTGCGCGCGGCGCAGCAAGATGTAAATAACGGCAATTACCGCGATCAGCAGTATGATTCGGGCCACATTCTCACTCAGGGTTTCAGCTGTTGGAGCAGTAGTTTAGCACTGTCGCCACCACGCTTTTCAAGCGCTGCGCGACCGCCGGTGGCAAAGCTGGCTACCGCGCCCAGCAGACCGGCCAGCGTTTCGGCGCTGCTGCTGTCGAAGCGGGCGTACGCGCCGCGACTGACCCTGGCCATGGCGCGAAAGGTTTGTTCCACCTTGCGGTCACCTCCCTCCTGAAACAGGAACAGCGGCAGCTGCACCAGGCCGCATTGGCCGGCAAGCTCGCTCAGCGTATCGGGGT
Source organism: Gammaproteobacteria bacterium (assembly GCA_030427485.1). GTDB lineage: Bacteria > Pseudomonadota > Gammaproteobacteria > Pseudomonadales > Halieaceae > Marimicrobium. The sequence continues at coordinate 10,144 of JAUICG010000035.1, read as the reverse complement.
TTTCTTCCACAGCGTCGCCGATAAACACCAGTGCGCGCACCGCCGCCTTGCGGTGCTCACTGCGGGCATGCCTGAGTAGCCTGGCGATCTGCGTGTGGCCGCCTTCGCAGCGCACCCGACCCATCAGGCCGGCGAGAGCGGCGCTGTCTGTCAGCCAGCCGCTGGCCTGGAATTCACCGAAACCGCGGAAATAGCACAGTTGCACCGCCAGCGACGCGACCCGGCCGCTGGCGAGGAACATCTCCTGTTGCAGATGGGTGGCGTGATCCCAGGTGGGTTGGCGGCTGGCGGTGGCGTCGACAGCGAACATCAAGCGCGGCTGCTTCTCGACGAATTCGGAGATGGCCCGGCTTTTTTGCAGGAACTGCGCGATTTCTTTGGGGGAGGAGCGTTTGGCGGGCGGCCTGGCCATGGCGACGGCGTGCTGAAAAAGGGCCTTAGTCGCGGCGGGCGTTTTTCAGTTGGTCGATTTCCTGCAGCTTGTTCAGGTCATGACAGCGCTTGGCCAGTTCGTCGATAATCTCGGAGAGCTCGTCGGCGGATAGTTCATCCCTGCAGCCTGTGTCCGCCAATTGCCAGAGTTTTCGACTGCAGAGTTCCTGCGGGTTTATCCTTTCTGTATTCATAGTCTTGTACCATCCATCTATAGCCCCCTTGGCATATGGTGTCGGGGACGCGCCCCGGATTGGTTCTGAATCCGGGGTGATCATATTCAGTGAGTATGACAGCGATGTGAAAAACGCTTCGATGCACCCGCCTGGAAAAGTCGGCGATGTCACCTGTCTTGACCCAGCTTACACCCTCGTCGGCTCGAAAGGGAAGGGGGCGCCGCCGGCGAATTCCGGGCCCTCCAGTTGCGGGGACTCCCCGTCAGACCAGAGCGGCAGCCTGAAACTGGCGGTATGGCGGATCGCCGGGGCCTGCGTGAAGTCCCGCCGGCAATCCTGCAGGGCAACCAGCTGTACGCGCATCTCGCCGTCCTCGAGGGTCGCCAGCCCGTAGCCGTTGGCGGTGGTGTCCACATAGCGCAGCCCCGGGTTGGCAGCGTTGGGCCCGAGCCAGTCTGTCAGTGCGGCGAAGCCGGTCTGCGCATAGGTGTACGCGGCCAGGACCCCGTCGGTCATCGAAATATTCCAGACTGGCTCAATCCCGCTCCCGGTCTCGCGGTATACCAGGGGAGCGAAGTCGGGGTGGTCATCGCGAGCCACTGCCAGCAGGTCCTCGAAAAGAGGGGTGGAACTGATACCCGCCACGGTGAAGTCGACCGCCACCGGCCTGGCATCCGCATCGGTGGTGGAATGCCGAATGGTACCGGCGCCGTGCATGTGATGGTCGCCCGAGAGCGAAACCAGCCCGGTTACCGCGCCGCTCTCGAACTGCCGCATCAGCAGGCTCTGTTCATAGGGGTAGCCGGCCCAACTGTCGATAGTAAAAATACTGTCCTCGTAGCCGGTCATCGGCAGGGATGACAGGTCCAGGCGCATCGGTATCAGGGGCAGTGCGTTGGCCCAGATTTTCCAGGGGGCGGTGGAGTTTCTCACCGTCTGCAGGAACCACTCGCGCTGCTCCGTACCCAGCAAGCTGCCGGGTGCGCGATCCCTGCAGGGGTTGGCTACCGTGCCATCGCCGTAGGGTAGGGTCGCGGGCGGACTCCCGTTCGCATAGGCGCTGCCGGCATCCGCGATGGCGACCATTTCCACGGTATTCATCGGCAAATTCAGGCTCTCGGCCAGGCCGTCCGGCAGGCAGGGCGCGCTGCGGTAGCTGCGGCTGTCCGTGATCACAATATCCAGCGTGTTACCCCAACGCAGTTTCCGGTAGATGCGCAGGCTGTCGAGGGCCGCCTGGTTGCGGTCCGCATCGTCCGGTCCCAGCGATTGCGGCCGGAAATCGTGGGCCGGTTGCTGCGGCAACTCATCCAGTACTGCCGGAATGAACTCGAACCACGCCTGGTTGGCGTCGAGTTTACGCCGGGCGTCGAGTACAGCCTCGCCGTCGTAGGTCACGTACCCCTGGTAATTGTCATTCGCAAACTCGTGGTCGTCCCAGGTGCAGATGAATGGCCAGTTTGCCCGCGCTTCCTGCAGGTGCGGGTCGCTCAGGTAGGTCTTGTAGAGGTGGCGGTAGTCAGCCAGCGATACCGCGTAGCGGTTTTCGTCGGTCTTCACGCCATTCGGAAACGGCGGCACGGTCCGTGAGTTGGGGCTGCCGTCGGAACGCTCGTTCCAGCAGCGTTCGTAGATGAAATCCCCCAGGTGCAATACAAAGTGTATACGATCCTCGGCGGCGGCGGCGCGGTCGTCAGCCAGCATGCGCGCCCAGCTGCCGTAGTATGCCTGCTCATAGCTCTGGCAACTGGCGAATGCAAGGTTGACCCTGCCCGCCTGGCCGGGCGCCGGGGCAGTGCGCGTGCGCCCGGTACGCGAAACCGACGGGTTGCCGTCCGCCTCACCACCGAGGAAGCGGTAGAAGTACTGTGTATCGGGCTGCAGCCCCGCGATGTAGCTGCGCACCGTGTAGTCCGTTGCGGCGCTGGTGCTGACCTGCGCCTGCAGCAGCACAGTGGAAAAATCCGCCTCCTCACTGAGTTGCACCAGCAGGTTCACAGGCGCCGGGGTGCCGTCGTCCGGGACTGCCCGGGTCCACAGCATGATTGCGTCCGGCTGGGGGTCGCCGGAGGCAACGCCCTGCGGAAACGCCAGTGGCGGCGACGCGACCGGTAACTGCGGTGGCGCCGCACCCGCGCGCGAGACGGTCAGAAAGAAGGTACTGCCGGACAGCAGTCCCAGTAGTTCACGGCGTGTTATTGGCATGCTGACCGTATCTTTTATCAAGCTGAGGCGGGCCACTGTAGCGCATTTGTGGCTATACTTGGACCCCATGAACCTTTTTACCCTGCGCAGGAAACACGCCATGCCGACCCCCCAAACCGCGCTGCCCGGCCGGGCCGAGGCCATGCCCGTTCCCGCGGCCCACTTTGTCAACGGCAATCCGCTGCGCGGGCCGTTCCCCGCCCACCTGCAACAGGCCGTGTTCGGCATGGGGTGTTTCTGGGGCGTGGAGCGAAAATTCTGGCAACTGCCGGGCGTATTCACTACCGCCGCGGGCTATGCGGCGGGCCTGACGCCCAACCCCACTTACCGGGAGGTGTGTAGCGGCAGGACCGGGCACAACGAGGTCGTACTGGTGGTTTACGACCCGGCTCAGATAAGTTACGAAAGGCTGCTCCAGGTCTTCTGGGAGGGACACGACCCCACCCAGGGTATGCGCCAGGGCAATGATATGGGTACGCAGTACCGCTCGGGTATCTATACCTACAGCGACGAGCAGGCGTCGCTGGCGACCGCCTCCAGGGACGTATTCCAGCGTGCACTGGACAAGGCCGGCTACGGCCCCATCACGACGGAGATACTGCCGGCTGCGGAATTCTATTACGCCGAGGACTATCACCAGCAGTACCTCGCGAAAAATCCCCACGGCTACTGTGGCCTCGGTGGCACTGGAGTGGCCTGTCCGGCGAGTCCGCACAGCGGCTGAGGAGCAGTATTTCCCCGGAAGACTGGCGCCGGCGACCGTCATGCAACCGCGAATGTCGGCCCCACAACGAAAAAGGGCCGCAGTGAAGGCATCACTGCGGCCCTTTTTTCCAGTCCGGCTTTACCAGGTGTAAGCGGCTTCGATACCGTAGGTACGGGGCGGATTGTAAACAGTGGCCGCTGTTCCGGTGTTGTCCACCAGCGGTGTACCCCCGATTACGTAGCGGTCATCGGTGAGGTTGTAGCCGTAGGCGCTGATTCTCCAGGCCGTATCGGGTGAGAACCAGCTCAGCCGCGCAGTGACATCCTCCTGGTTGACCTTGTAAATATCGGTGAGACAGCTGGACGCGTCGAAGCAGTTATTCAGGTTTGTGCGGTAGGACCAGGACACCATCGGTACGACCGAGCCGTACTCCGTCTCGAAGGTATACTGCGCGGCCAGGTAGTAGACGCTGTCAGGCAGGCGCGGCATATCTTCGTGGGAGCGGTCAATCGGGCAGTTGTTCAGCAGGTTGCCGTTGACGTTGATTTGCTCACAACCCGCGGGTGTCGGTACGCCCGGCTGCGCGGCGCTGATTTGCTCGTCATCGTACTCCTTGATATCGCTCTCGTTGAACGTGATGTTGGCGGTGATCTGCAGGTTTTCGATCGGCAGCACAACCGCCTCGAACTCGATGCCGGAGATGTACGAGGACTTCGCGTTGATCAGCGCGCCTGCGATACGACCTTCCGGGCTGATACGGATCGTCGTCAACTGGCGATTCTCGTAGTCGGTATAGAACAGGGCCGTATTCAGGCGCAGTTTACGGTCCCAGCCATCCATCTTGAAGCCGAGTTCGTAGTTCCAGACCTCTTCCGGATCATATTCTTCGATCATGCGCGTTGCCACATCAACGGTATCGCTAAGGCCGCCGGAGAGGAATCCGTTGGCCACCGTGAAATAGACGTTGCCGAAGTCCATGAAGCCCACGCCGTCGAAGGTCCGCTGGATGCTCGCCATCGGGTTGAACTTGGCCTTGTTGTATTTTTGCGTCTGGTCCGCCAGGGGGTCCGGCGTGCCCACGGCCGGGTTCCAGGTGGTCTGCCCGTCGGGCGTGATCAGGGCGATCTGGTAACCGTGGTTGGGATTGAACGTGTTCGGGCCGCTGGGGAATTCGAAAAAGGTACTGAAATCATACGCTGCGTCGCCCGTCGTCGCGAGTGTCGCCAGTTCCGGCACACGGAACTTGCGGGTGAGTTTGCGTTCCTCCCAGGTGTAGCGCCCGCCGAGGGTCAGCGTCCAGTACTCGTCGAAATGCCAGTCCGCCTGGGCGAAGGCCGATGCCGATGAGTTTTTGGCTAACAGTTCCGTGCGATTGGTCTGGTAGAACGCGTGTTCGGTCGGGTTGTCCCAGAGATTGAATTGCTCCAGCGCGTTGAAAAAAGGACCACCCGGCGAGACTGCCGCGCCTTTGTCGGTCTCTTCATGAAAGCCGAACGCGCCGACCACATAGTCCAGTTTTTCATCGAACGCGCTGCCGGCGAGCTGGAATTCCTGCGTGTACGCGTCAGTGTTGCGAAAATCGCTCCCGGCGCCTTAGTTGGTGCGGCCCAGCAGTGAAATACCGATGCCGTCGAGTTCGTTGACCTCGCCGCCCTCGGTGTTGCGCCAGGACGAGATACTCTTGAAGTTCAATATGTCGTTGATGTCCCAGTCCGCCGTCAGGGCCAGCGTATTCACCTCGGCCTCGTACTTGTTGGGCTGCAGGTTGGTCATGATCTTGTCTTTGCCGAGGTCTGCGTTGGCCTGGCACCAGTAGGCAATCGTGCCGCCGGTAGAGGGTTCGATAATGGTGCTGTTCTGCAACCCGGCCTGCCAGCCTATGCCGTCAATGCCGGTGACGACTTCACAGTCCTGGCCGCGCGCCGCCTGGTCGGTTTTGCCGTAGTTGTAGTTCAGGTCAAACAGCAGGTCCTCGCTGGCCACCCAGCGCAACTGCGCCTGGCCGCCCCAGCGGTTGACGTCGTTGTATTCATCCTCGACGAACGGCGCATTGCCTTCCGCCTGTGCCGGCAGTCCGTCGGGAATCACGCTCTGCACGTAGCCGTCGTTCTTGGTTTGAAAGAGCGAGAAGCGCGACATCAGCGTATCGCCGATGATCGGCACATTCAGCGTGGCCTTGCTGTCGATTTTATTGTAGTTGCCGACGCGCACTTCCGCGTTGCCGCCAAATTCTTCATTGGGTTTGTTGGTGGTGTACAGGATAGCGCCGCCGGTTGTGTTCTTGCCGAACAGCGTACCCTGCGGACCGCGCAGTACCTGCACGCTCTGGATATCGACATTGTCCAGTACCGCACCGTCGGTTCGTGACACATAGACGCCATCCACGTAGATACCGACGCCGGAGTCAAAGTTGACCCCCGTGTTGCGGGCACCGATACCGCGGATATAGACGTTGCCGGCCCCTGTCGTACCATTGCCGGAATACATGTCGACGTTGGGCACCACTTTGGTCAGGTCGGAAATATTCTGGACGCCCAGCTCTTCCAGGTTCTCCCCCGTGAACGCGGAGACGGCCACCGGTGTTTCCTGCAATGTCTCCTCGCGTTTTCGCGCTGTGACCACCACTTCTTCCAGCATGGCCTGGCCGAGGGCGACTGTGGGTGCGAGCCCCACCGAGGTAACGGCCAGCGCGGCGGACAGGTGCGATACAATCAAACGTTTCTGTGTGGACATTACGGCGCCTCTCAAGTCTTATTTGGTTATTGTTCCCATCATAGAAGTAATCGGGTGACGACTGCACGGGAAGTCACCGTGATTTTTTCACTGGATTCCAGGCTCGGGTGCGGGACGATCCAGGGATACAGCGGAAATTAGCACCAAGCCTGCGCAAATACCACGCCCCGGGCAGGTTTTGCCGGACCGTGCGTAAAAAGTCGATGCGGAGTTTAAAATATTGCGCATCGCTGGCGCGTCCCGGCACGCGGTTTGACGCGGGCGCTAGAAAAGCCTCCCCAGAGCGCTGGTTACGGCGGTCTCCACGCGCAGAATGCGCGTACCCAGAGTGACTGCCCGACACCCGGCCTCCTGCAACGCCGCGACTTCGTAGGGAATGAAGCCGCCTTCGGGGCCGATAACCAACAGGCATTCGCGCTGGATAGCCCGTGGGCACGGCGGGTGTTCGCCGGGCTGGGCCAGCAGCGCCTGTTTCGCCGCTAGCATACCGGGCAGGGTGTCCTGCACGAACGGCTTGAAGCGGCGATGGCACTGCACCCGGGGCAGGCGGGTATCGCGGGACTGCTCCAGGCCCTGTAACAGGTAGCCGCGCACGGCGTCTTCTTCAAGCACGGGACTTTGCCAGTAGCTTTTTTCCACCCGGTAACTGTTGATCAGGTGCAACTCGGCGACGCCCAGTTCCGCCACGCTACGCAGGATGCGGCGCAGCATTTTCGGTCGCGGCAGGGCCAGAACCAGTACCAGTTGCAGTTTGGACGGCGGGGATTGATCCAGGACGACTTCAAGGACAGCCTCGTCGTTCCCGATGCTGAGTATTTCTGCCGTACCCATCAGCCCGTCGATTTCACCGACGCGCAGTGTGTCGCCCGCGCGGGCGCGATGCACTTGCCGCAGGTGTTGCAGGCGGCGGCCCTTGACGGCAATCCTGTTCGCCTGCAGGCGATCCGTGTCGGAAAACAGCAGCAGGTTCACCGCTGGCTCAGCCCGCCCACAGGTCGTAGTCGTCGGCGGCGGTGACCTGCGCCTCGACGAAATCACCCGGCTGCAAATCGGCGGCTCCTTCGAGGTATACCTTGCCGTCGATTTCCGGCGCGTCCGCGCTGGAGCGGCCGATGGCTCCCTGTGCGTCGACCTCATCAATCAGCACTTCAATCGTGCTGCCGATTTTGCTGCGCAACCTGGTGGCGCTGATCTCCTGTTGCAGCGCCATGAAACGCTCCCAGCGCTCCTGTTTCACCTCGTCGGCGACCGGGTCGGGGAGGGCGTTCGCGCGCGCACCCTTCACCGGCGAATACTGGAAGCAGCCTACCCGGTCGAGTTGCGCCTCGCGGATGAAATCCAGCAGTACTTCAAATTCCGACTCGGTCTCACCGGGGAAGCCGACAATAAACGTGCTGCGCAGGGCGATATCAGGACAGGCACTGCGCCAGGCCGCAATCCGTTCCAGCGACTTCTCCGCGGCGGCGGGTCGCTGCATGCGCCTCAGTACTTCCGGGCTGCCGTGCTGGAACGGTACGTCCAGGTAGGGCAGGATTTTGCCCTCGGCCATCAGCGGTATCACCTTGTCGACATGCGGGTAGGGGTAGACGTAATGCAGGCGCACCCAGATTCCGAACTCACCCAGCGCCTCGCACAGTTCCTGCATGCGGGTTTTCAGCGGTCGGCCATTCCAGAAGCCGGTGCGATATCGGGTGTCCACGCCGTAGGCGCTGGTGTCCTGCGAAATCACCAGCAATTCGCGCACGCCTGCGCGCACCAGGCGTTCGGCTTCTTCCATCACATCGCCGATGGGTCGGCTGACGAGTTCGCCGCGCATATCGGGGATGATGCAGAAAGTGCAGCGATGATTGCAGCCCTCGGATATCTTCAGGTAGGCGTAATGGCGCGGCGTGAGTTTTATACCCTGCGGGGGCACGAGGTCGGCAAAGGGATCGTGACTTGGCGTATGCGGCAGGTACTTGTGCACAGCGCCGACCACTTCCTCGTAGGCCGCCGGGCCGGTGACACTCAGGACCTTGGGGTGCAGGGCCCTGATCGACTGCGCGTCATCCCCCTTGCCCATGCAGCCGGTGACGATAACCCTGCCGTTCTCGCTGATGGCTTCGCCAATTGCATCCAGCGACTCCTGCTTGGCGCTGTCGATAAAGCCGCAGGTATTCACCACCACCACATCCGCGCCCTGATAGGTAGGCACGATGTCGTAGCCGTCCAGCTTCAACTGGGTGAGTATGCGCTCGGAGTCGACCAGCGCTTTCGGGCACCCCAGGCTAACGAACCCCACACTTTTTTTGTCCGAATCGATCATGTTCTAACCAAAAATTGTACTTGCGTGCTGATCTGTTGCAGATGCGATGTTAACAGGTATCGCATTTCTCCAGAACGAATCTCTCTGCGGCGTGAATTGCCCCGGATCTTCCGGGCCGGTGTGATCGAAGCCCTGGCGCATCGCCGGAATTCTCGCTGGATTATCCAATGCGTTCAGAATTCTACCTGGCCGACGCCCTTCTGCAGAATAATCAGGAGATCGGCGATGTTGATTTGCCCGTCAGGCACGGGTGTGCCAGTCACCAGTGGCGCGACATCGCCGCGCGTCAGTTGCGCTGCGTTGGGTGCCAGCAGTCCCAGTACAATGCGATTGGCCAGTATCGCATCCGCCGCATCCACGAAGCAGTCAAAGGAGAGGTCGCCGTCCGGCGGCGGCGCCGGTCCATAGATATTCCTGACGGCCTGCAGGTCATCGGCTGACAGTACGCGGTTGACGCGTGTGTAGTCGCAGGCCGAGCCGTTGAACTGCGGCGACTGGTATCCGCAGAGTACCGCATCCGGCACCGAGGAATGACCGATCCCCAGGGTGTGGCCGATTTCGTGCAGCAGCAGCCCCTCGATATCGTTCAGGTACAGGCCGCCTGGGCCTGTCTGCAATGGCGCTCCTTCGCTGCCGGGGTCGATGTTGAAGTTATTCATATCGTTGAAAGCGATATCGCCAGACAGCGGGTCGGGGAAGTTCACATCGTCGCCGGGCGGGCCGAAACCGGCAGCGCCGGATAAGTCGCCCACGCTGAAACTGAATGCGCCTATCCGGATGTCGGGTTGGGTGACAGTGCCGAAATCACCGCCCTGGTCAGCGACCTCCTGGAACTGCAGGTTGGCGGCCGCCGCCCAGGTGTCGAAGGCGCGACGCACCGCGGCGTCGAAGGCGCCGGTGCCATGCACCGTGTCGATGATTTTGCGAAGGTCTCCGGGGCCGTTGGAGCCGAGGGTATTCACGCCGCTCCAGCTTGGCGGCGCCGCAGCGCCCAGACCGACTCCCGGCGTCATGAAGCTCCAGGTGATGGTGGCGCTGTTGGGCCAGACGGGGTTGTCCCATTTGCTGCCCCAACCCTTGCCGTAGACGGAGCAGGCCATGGCGGTGTGATAAGGGAGCACTGAGAAAACCAGCAGAGCGGGCAGCCAGTTGAGGTATATCCTGAGGAGGATTGATCTGTAGATTCTGGTAACCATGGCAGATGGCCCACCGCAACCGGGTTTCAAGTCATAGTTTAGGCCAAACTGTCTGCATTAGGGTAATAAAGTCACTGGACCGAGCAGGCCCGAGGGGCGCAGGTCTGGATTTGTATAAGGGTTTGCGAGCGCACCAGGTTCACCTTGTCGCTAATGACGATCATCGGAACATGCTTTCTGAGAATCACACTGGTAGCGGGTTGGTCCAGCAGTTCCCCGATGGTGGTGACCTTCAGCGGCCGTACAGCTGAGGAGTGCCCCCAACAATATGCCGACCGCCGCCGTGCGCTCTACATATCGCACCCTGTTCACCCCTCGCGTTGGGCCGGAATTTCCCGGCCGTCCCGGCATGTCGTGTCACCCCTGTTCGCCGCCCACAGAATCGCCTGCT
>JAUICG010000034.1 GCA_030427485.1 Gammaproteobacteria bacterium | reverse complement strand
TGAAGCTGCAGATGCGCTGGGATGAGCCCGGTAACTCGGGTGTGATGTTTCGCGCCAACCAGCGCGCAGCCGATGGCCGTGTATACGGCTATCAGTTTGAACTCGATGATTCCGATCGCGCCTGGAGTGGCGGCATCTACGACGAAGCCCGGCGCGGCTGGCTGGCGGACCTGGCCGACAAGCCCGAGGTGCGAAAGGCGATTCGCCTGGATGACTGGAACGATATCGAGATAGAGGCGCGCGGTGCGCGTATCAGGACCTGGATCAATGGTGTGCCGGCGGCGGATATCGTCGATGGCCTGGATGCACAGGGCTTCATCGCGCTGCAGGTGCACCAGGGAGACAAAGGCGTGATGCGCTGGCGGCGTATCCGCCTGAAGGAATTGCCCGGCATGGCAACACCTGGCGACAGTCTGCTGGCGGCAGCGGAGTGGCATAGCGGGAATAGCGTTGGCCTGACGTTCTCTGAATCCGCTATCGCCGGGACAGTGCCCGACGGCGATTTCTGGCTGACAGCCCGGCGCCAGTTCAATGAGGCGATGGTGAGTATGACGGTACCGGCCTGTGACCAGCCCACGATTATTCGCATGCGCTACCTCGCCGCTGACAGCGGCACGCAGCCGAGCTTTGCCGAGGTCAAAATCTACGCGGACCGCGCCGAGGGGCGCATCGTCACGCCGGAGGGTGAACGACTCAGCGATCCGGTCAGCCTGGACGAATCCGGGCAACATCGCTTCGTCGGTGTGACCATGGACGGCGCTATCACCCTGACCGTCGATGAAGTGGATGCGCTGCGCCTCTATGATACCGGCCTGCCGGAGCGCGGGCAGTTGCGGATACAACCGGCGCGCTGTGCCGACACTTTCCAGATCGCGGATCTGGACTGGTTTTCACTCACGCAGAGCGACGGCGAACCGTTGTTCTACCAGACATTGGACAACAAGCCCGCCCCGGTATTGTCACCCGAGGAGGCGCAGCAAGCCTTCAGTATCGCACCGGGTTTCGAGATCGAACTGGTCGCGGCTGAGCCGCTGGTCGAGGACCCCGTGGCGATGGCCTGGGATGAGTACGGTCGCCTCTACGTGGTGGAGATGCGCGGTTATATGCGCGATGCCTACGGTACGGGCAGTGAAGAACCCGTTGGCCAGGTGGTGCGCCTGGAAGATACTGATGGCGATGGGCGCATGGATACCAGCGGCGTCTTCCTCGGCGCCCTGGTGAATCCGCGCGCCGTTGCGGTGGTCAACGAGGGCGTGCTGATCGGTGAGCCGCCCAATCTCTGGTTGTGCGAGTTGCCTACGAAAGATGCGCTGTGTGACAACAAGCGCAGGATCGGCAGCTATGCCACGGCTGTGCCGGATGCGAATGTCGAACACATGGAGAATGGCCTGATGCAGGGTTTGGACAACTGGCTGTACAACTCCAAGTCCACCCGCAGCCTGCGCATTGAAAACGGCGAACTGGTGGAGCGCGAAGGGCTGAACCGCGGACAGTGGGGCATTTCCAGGGACAATGTCGGTCGCCTGCTTTACAACCATAATTCCACCTGGGTACAGGCGGACTTCTTTGCCGCCGAAGACCTGGTGCGCCCGGGTAGCGATGAACTCCCGGTAGGACTGGGCGTTAACCTGACCGAGCCGGCGGACGTGTTCTCGGTACGCGTCAATCCCGGTGTCAATCGCGCCTACCTAGATGATACCCTGCGCGAGGACGGACGCCTGCGCAATGCCACTGGTGTCAGCGGGCTGGTGTCCTATCGCGGTGACCAGTTTCCCGAAACCTACGAGGCGGATGTGTTCGTACCGGAAGTGGCGGGCAATGTGGTGGCCCAGTTCGCGATCAGTGAGGAAGGCATGGCGCTCAAGGCGTCCCAACGCCTTTACGACGACGAAAAATGGGGCCAGCGTGACTTTCTCGGCTCCACGGATGAGCGCTTTCGACCGGTGGATGCGGCCAATGGCCCCGATGGCGCGCTCTATATCATCGATATGTATCGCGGCATTGCGCAGGATGTCTATTACATGACAGACGAACTGCGCGAGCAGGTGTTTCAGCGCGGACTGGATACGCCCATTGGCATGGGTCGCATCTGGCGCGTACGCCATACCGGAGGCAAGACCGATCGCGGTTTCCCCGATCTCGCCTCGGCCAGCGACCAGGAACTGATCGCGGCACTGGCAAGTCCCAACGGCTGGGTCCGCGATACCGCACAGCGCCTGTTGCTGGTGCGCGAGGGTGATCTTGCACAAGCGCTTGGCGAAGTGACCCTGGCGGCGCAGGCCGGCGAGGACAGTACCCTGGCGGCGCTGCACGCACTGTGGGCCCTGCAGGGGCGTGGGGAACTGCGGCGGGAACTGGTGGTGCAACTCGCCGGCTCCGGCAATGCGCCGCTACAAACCCAGGTCCTGCGCGCGGGACGAACACTGCTGCAGGGGGCCGACCTGGTGCAGTTGCAACAGACACTGGTCGGCGCGGATGCCCAGCCCGTGGCTGCAGGGGATTCAGCGCGGGAAGCGCTGGCCATGCAACTGGCGTTTGCGATGACCGACCACGTATCCGATGTCAGCGTGCGACAGGCCCTGGCGGAATTGCTCACGGTGGAGTTGGCCAGCCCCTATGTTCGCCAGGCGGTGGTGCGAGCGGTAGCCGGGCAGGAACTGGTGTTTCTCGGCGAGATTCTCGCGTCGGATCAGATGCCGGAGGCCAGCGCCGGCGGTGAAGCGGTACTGGCCGCGTTGTCCGCCAACGCCTACCGCGATCTTCGCGGTGATCTCACGTCAGCGGACATCGCCGACCCGCGTTTGCTGGAATTGTTGGCGTTGGCGGCCTCGCGCTCCGGAGAGTATGCGTGGCAGCAGGTCGCCATGCTGGATGGCATGGAAAGCGTGGCGATCAGCCACGGTTTTGTGCCGGCGAATCTCGAGGGGCCGCCGCCGATTTTCGCCGACGGCTCGGTCAGCGAGGAGAATCCGTTGTGGAGTGCGCGCATTGCCGCGCGCGCCGCCTTCACCTGGCCCGGTGACGAGTTGGCGCTGGGGATAAAGCCGCTCAGTCCGGAGCAACTCGAACTGGTCGCTCTGGGTGAGAAGTTCTACGCGCAGTGCGCAGCCTGTCACGGCGAGAACGGGGCCGGTACATCAGGTCTGGCGCCGCCGCTGGCCGGCGCCTCCTGGGTGACGGGCCCGCCGGAATGGCTTGCCAGGATTATCCTGCAAGGCATGACGGGTCCCGTCACCGTGCAGGGTGTGAAGTTCAATGGCGTGATGCCGCCGCACAGTCATATGAGCGGCCTCGATGACGCCACTCTGGCTGGTTTGATGACGCATATGCGCCGCAGTTGGGGCAACAAGGCCGACCCCGTCAGCCCCGAAACGGTGGCCGCCATTCGCGCCGCCAGCGCCGATCGCAGCCAGCCGTGGACCGCCGAGGAATTGCAGGCGGTACCTTACGACCGTGGATTCAAACGCTTTGAGGGTGAATACTCCATCAGTTTCGTGACCTTCACGTTCGAGGAGAAGCCCGATGGCCTCTATGTGAATGTACCGATGTACGGTTCGGGCAAGATGGAAGACATCAACCCGACCACGTTCCGGGCGGCGGCCGGCGGTGAAGATGTGAATATTGAGTTCGTCGTGGAGGCCGACGGCTCGGTGAACTCCCTGATACTGCACCGCAAGGGTGAGAAGATTCGTGTGAAACGCAAGGATTGAGCGCGCAGGTCGGGCGACAGCGGATACCTCAGTGCGCGCGCTGGCGGTAGCAGAGTACGCCCGCCCAGAGGCTGACGAGGAACAGGCCGCCGATTTCACGGGCCTCCTCCACGGCCTTGGTCTGCATGCTGATGGAAGCGAAAATTTCCCCGGGGGATACCTGACCGATGATGCTGGGCATCAGGCCACCCATCCAGAGCACGCTGATTGCCAGTAGCGCGCGGGGCAGCCAGGGCGGTGGATTTGCACTGAACTGCAGTGCGCACATTGCCGCTGCGGCCAGGTATACCAGCACCCACAGCAGGGCGTCCGGATCGTTGTACTGCACTGCCGTGGACAGCAGGTAGATGATCAGGAAGATCGCGTTGCAGAATGTGAATATCATGGCCCGGTCGCATTCCTTCAGGACGGCAAGCGTTGATCGAGAGGCGTCAGTGCGTTCTGGTTATGAAGGTTACGAGTTTGACCCGGACAATGAAAGAGCAGAAGGAACCGTTGTCAATGCAGTTCAGGATTATCCCGCTGGTTTTGCTATCCCTGTGGGTCGGTTTCGGCGAGGCCGCACCCGGAGCCCGGATAGAGGATGTGCTGGTGACCGGCACACTGGCGCCGCAACTCGCGTTGACGTCATCGGTGTCGGTGCTTGATACGCAGCAGATAGAAGCGCTGAACAAGACCACGGTCGCCGATCTGCTGAAGACCTTGCCGGGTCTGTTGGTGGAAGAGCAGGGTGGTCCGGGCGGCCTCACGGCGGTGTCGATACGCGGCGGTGAATCGAATTTCACGCTGGTGCTGGTGGACGGGGTCGCGGTGAACGATCCCACCAACTTTCGCGGCGGTGGCTTTGACTTTGCCAACCTCAACCCCAATATGGTGGATCGCATCGAGGTCGTGCGTGGCGCCCAGTCGGCAATTTATGGCTCCGACGCGGTGGCGGGTGTGATCAATATAATTACCCGGCGTCCGCAGCAGGGGCACGAGCAGCAGGCCTATGCCGAGGGCGGCAACCACGATTACAGCGATGTGGGCGCGAGTGCGCTGGGCAGTATCGAGGATTTCAACTACACGGTGGAAGTGGCCAGCCGGGACGAGGGAGAACCCACGCCGGGCAGCACCCGCGACAGCGACAGCGCCAACCTGCGACTGGGGTGGCAGCCTTCGAGTTCGCAGGAGTTCAGTGCCAGTTACCGTTACCTCGACGGCAAGCGCAGCTCGTATCCTGAACAGAGTGGCGGGCCCCGCTACGCACTCTACGACGCCCTGGACGACAGTGACTACACGCAGGATATCTACGCCCTGGGATGGGTTGCGCAGTTGGCGCCGGGCTGGCGCAACACGGTGATCGCGAACCGTTTTGAACAGGAGGAGCGCTATCGCTCGCCGGGTATCTCACCGTATTTCGAGGTGCCGCCAAATGGCGCCGACACCGACTTCACCCGCGACCAGGTGCGCTGGATCAACACCCTGAAACTCGCCGCGGGTGTAGAGGCCAACCTCGGTGCGGAGTATCGTCATGAGGACGGTAAAAGCGAGGGCTATATCGAGTTCTTCGATGACCGCCTGCCCTCGGATTTCGAACTGGACAGGGATACGCGCAGTGTCTTCGCCGACCTGTCCGCCGCGCCGCTGAACGACCTGCTGCTGCATGCCGGCCTGCGCTATGACGATCCGCAGGAGTTCGACAGCGAAACTTCGGGGCAGTTGGGCGTCAGCTATACCGCAGGCGGCGGTATCACGCTGGCGGCAAACTGGGGTGAAGCCTACAAGCTGCCCAGTTTTTTCGCGCTCGGCCACGCGCTGGTCGGCAATCCGGACCTGCAGCCCGAGAAAGGGGAGAGCTGGGATGCCGGTCTAACCTGGGAAGCACGCGAAAGCTTGCTGCTGGGCGCGACCTGGTTCCACAACGACTTCCGCGACCTGGTGGATTTCGACGATGAAACGTTTCGCAATGTCAATCGCAAGAATATACAGACCAGCGGCGTCGAGTTATCGGCCGACTGGCGGCCACTGCCCTCCCTGAGCCTGCGCAGCCAGGCCACTTACACGGATATCGACGTGAAAAACGAGAACACCGTACTCACCGGCAGGCCCGAGTGGACAGCCAGCCTGGTGGCCCAGTGGCAGATTGCGCAGCGCTGGGACACCGCGCTCGACTATATCTATACCGGCCAGCAGTGGGCGGCCTCGCGGCACACGGGCCAGGAGGTCACCGGCAAACTGGATGGTTATCACCGCGTGGACTGGGTATTGCGCTGGCAGGTCGCGCAGGCCTGGCAACTGCAGTTGTCAGTAGACAATGCGCTGGATGAAAACTATGAAACCGCCGTGGGTTTTGAGGCGCCGGAGCGGGCATATCGGGTCGGCGTTATGTTCAGCAACTGAATCGGGTGATTGACCACACCCGCCAGTCACTAACCCGATCCTACGGTGTAGACATTACAGTTTCACAGGAATCGATGGGTCGAGGTCAAACCGTTGCTCAAAATCGCGGACAAATTCAGTACTGAGATAGTCCCTGTACAGAGCCCAGCTGGATCGATAGTAGGGCAACCTGAATAAACCCGTGGCGCCAAAATCAAACGCCTCCGCGCCGACGACTCCGGAACGCATCTCCCGTGCGAGTTGCTCATATATGTTGGTAATCGAGATAAAGTAAAAATCGAGAAGCGTTCGCTTATCAGGATCGATTTCTGGTCGTATCGCTCCTTCCATTACTGTTCGCCAGACAGGACGAAAGGCTGCATCGACGCCGAAGGCGGCATTGATTGCATTCAAATCACTGTTCGGTGCGCGTGAGGCACTTGCCCTGGCCAGGCGATTACTTGCTTTTAACTGAACAGCCAGATACAGCAGCGTGATAACCGTCGCAATCGCAGCGACCATTTCTCCGAGATTGCCAAGATCTGCGATCGTCATAGTCAAGTCCGACTCCAAAGATCGTGAGGCGTGTGAATTGACAGGGATATATCCGGGTACTGTCGTTTTATATGTACAACGGCCAGCAATGGACAACCTTGCCTATCACGCCTTCATCGATTCGCAAAAGTTCCCGGTATATGTGTTGCGACCCAGGCTAACTCTCCATAGCTCCTCGCACCACTCCGCCGCTAGCGTTCACCCGTCAGCGGCACAAATCTCACCGGCAGCACCGCGCGCCGGGAAATGGCACCCCCTTCGCCGACTTCTATCAGGAGCAGTTCCTGGTAACCGTGCTCGGAGCCCACCGGTATCACCAGCTTGCCCCCGGGTTTCAGTTGCTTCAGCAGCGGCGGTGGCACGGCCTCCGCTGCCGCCGTGACGAGGATGCCGTCGAAGGGGGCGTGTTCCGGCCAGCCCCGGTAACCGTCGCCGGCGCGCACCGTGACATTGTCGTACCCCAGTCTGGCGAGCACCTCGGTCGCGCTCTTAGCCAGCTCGGTGATGATTTCCACGCTGTAGACATGTTTCACCAGGGTGGACAGTACCGCCGCCTGGTAACCGGAGCCGGTGCCGACTTCCAGGATCACATCGCCGGGTTCGGGTTCCAGCAGGTCGGTCATCAGGGCGACGATCAGCGGTTGGGAGATGGTCTGGCCCGCGGCGATGGGCAGGGGTGAGTTGTCGTAGGCGAGGTGGCGGTAGGCCGGCAGCACGAACTCCTCGCGCGGTACGGCGGCCATTGCCGCCATCACCCGCGCGCTCAATTCCGCGCGGCCGGTGTAGGCAGCCGACTCGCGCACGGACTCGCGGATGGCCGAAAGCATGCTCTCTCGTTGCTGCGCTTCGCCGGCAGCGTTTGTATTCAGCGTGATCATCAGTATTCCCGCCAGCGTGGAGGCCAGCCCGCACCGCGTAACATATGCATTCGTCATCGCTTCAGTCTAGACTCTGGCCAGCGGATGGCAATATCGAATAACAGCCGGACCACGGCCAATGACGGAGAACGCGTATGCGCAGGCTTTTGAAGGTACTCGGGCTGCTGGTGCTGCTGGCGGTGGCGGGAATCGCGCTGCTCTGGTGGTACTACCTCAGCTACGACACGATGGAGCCGCCCGCGCTCCCCGGTGCGCTGCAGTCCGGATCGATGGAGTACGGCGGGCATCATCGAAGGTGGCAAGCTTACGTCCCCGCTTCGAAGCCGCCACACCCGGCGCTGGTGCTGGTGCTGCATGGCTCAATGGGCGATGGCGGGGATATCCGGATGATGACGCGCTACGGCTTCGACGTGCTGGCCGAGCGCGACGGCTTCATTGCGCTGTACCCCGACGGTTACGAGGGGCACTGGAATGACTGCCGCGGTACCGCCACCTACACGGCCAATACCGAGAATATCGATGACGTGGGTTTCCTGCGCGCGCTGGTGCAGCGTATGGTCGATGAGCACGGGGTTGACCCGACGCAGGTGTTTGCCACCGGCCTGTCCAATGGCGGTCAGATGTCCTATCGTCTGGGGCTGGAGGCGCCGGAACTGGTCGCGGGTATTGCCTCGATGGCGGCCAGCCTGCCGGTGGACGCCAATTTCGACTGCGGGCGTTCGGGTGTCGCCGTGGCGGCGATGGTGATGAACGGCACGCTGGATCCGGTTAATCCCTACGAGGGTGGCCTCGTGGAAATCCTGGGCGACAGCAGTCGGGGCACTGTCACCTCGTCGGCAGACACCGCCGGGTACTGGGCGACGCTTGCCGGTTACCACGGGGCAGGGGTGAAGCGCACCTGGCCGCGGCGGGTCGCCTCGGACGGGACCGTGGTGGAAAGTACGGACTGGTCAGAAACCGGCAAGGTGCCGGTTAGCCATGTGACCATCGTCGGTGGTGGTCACACGGTGCCCCACCCGGAACTCGATCTGCCGCGGTTCATCGGGCCCACCAGCCACCAGCTGGATGGCCCGGATGTGATCTGGACCTTTTTCAAGGGTCTGCGTCCGCCGCCGCGACAGGGAAGCGATTGAACTTTAGTAAAAATAGGCCATACTGAAATCCGGTTCCGCTGTTTGCACGTAGTTACCCTGTCTCGTCGCAACCGGGCGGGCCGCGCAGTCAATAACATCCCGAGAAAGGACCACACCATGCGTTATCAGAAAATCTTGCAGCCATTGCTGTTCCTGCTGGGTTCCGCGTTCGCACTGGCAGCTCAGGCGGCGGATAAACCCAATATCCTGGTGATCTGGGGCGACGATATTGGTATCACCAATATCAGCGCCTACAGCGATGGCATCATGGGCTATCACACCCCGAACATCGATCGCATCGCCAATGAGGGCATCCGCTTCACCGACTACTACGGTGACCAGAGTTGCACTGCGGGTCGCTCCACTTTCATCACCGGCCAGTCCGGGCTGCGCACCGGCCTCACCAAGGTCGGCCTGCCGGGCGCGGAACTGGGCTTGCAGGATCGCGATATCACCATCGCCGAAGTGCTGAAGACTCAGGGCTACGCCACCGGCCAGTTTGGCAAGAACCATCTCGGTGACCAGGATATTTTCCTGCCGACCAACCACGGCTTTGACGAGTTTTTCGGCAACCTCTACCACCTCAACGCGGAGGAGGAGCCGGAAGACCCGGATTACCCCACCGACCCCGCGTTCCGCAAGATGTTCGGGCCGCGCGGCGTGATTCACTCCTATGCGGATGGCCGCATAGAGGATACCGGCGCCCTGACGCGCAAGCGTATGGAAACTGCGGATGAGGAATTCGTCGCGGCCGCGAAAAAATTCATCGACAAGGCCGTCGACGAGGACAAGCCCTTTTTCGTCTGGTTGAACACCACCGGGATGCATTTTCGCACGCACATCGCGGCCAAGAACGTCGGCTTGTCCGGCCAGGGTTTTTACAACGATGTGATGGTGGCGCACGATAAACTGGTGGGCCAGATGCTCGACCAGCTGGATGAGCTCGATATCGCCGAGGACACGATAGTGTTCTATTCGACCGATAACGGTGTGCATTACAACACCTGGCCGGACGCCGGAATCACGCCGTTTCGCAGCGAGAAGAACACCAACTGGGAGGGCGCGTACCGCGTGCCCGCGATGGTGCGCTGGCCGGGGAAAATCAAGCCCAACCAGGTATCCAACCAGGTGATGTCGCACCTCGACTGGATGCCGACCTTCGCCGCAATCGCCGGCGACACCACTCTCAAGCAGGACCTGCTGCAGGGACGGCAGGTAGGCGCCAAGAACGCGAAGCTGCACCTCGACGGCTATAACTTCCTGCCCTACCTGACGGGCGAAGTCGACACCGCGCCGCGCCGCGAGTACATCTACCTGGAGGACAGCGGCATGCCGGTGGGCATCCGGGTCGATGACTGGAAGCTGGTGTTTGCCGAGAACCGCGCGCAGACCATGGCGTTGTGGGCGGAACCCTTTGTCACCCTGCGCATGTTCAAGATTTTCAACCTGCGCCGCGACCCGTTCGAGCGCGCCGATCACAACTCCAATACCTACTGGGACTGGATGATCGACAAGGCGCCGCAGGGCTACAAGGGCATGGCGGTGATGGCCCAGTTCCTGTCCACCTTCAAGGAGTATCCGCCCAGCCAGAAGCCGGATTCCTGGTCGATCGACAAGCTGACCGAGCGCTACCTCAACGTGAAGGAGTGAAAATCCGGCGCACTGAATCCCGCTCACTGGCGTGAGCGGGGATGTTTCGGCGGAGTGGTACGAAGCCGCAGTGGGCGGCGCAGGCGTTACTTCTCGAAAATTACGGGCAGTGTTTCCAGGCCGCGCAGCAGAATGTTGGGCATGTACTGCAGTTCCCCTGGGGGGCAGTCCAGCCGCATCGCACGGGTGGCATCAAAGAGCTTCTCCCAGGCCACGGTCATCTCCAGGCGGGAAAGGTGCTGGCCGATACACACGTGCGTGCCGAAGCCGAACGCGATATGGCGCTTGGCATTGTCGCGCGTGACGTCGAACGCCATCGGCGCCTCGAACAGCGCCTCGTCGTGGTTGGCGGAGAAATACTTCAGCAGCACCATGCTCCCCTTTGGCAGGTCCACGCCACCCAGCGTGTAATCCTGTCTGGTGATCCGCCACATGTTTGAAGTGGGTGTCGCCAGGCGCAGTGTTTCCTCCACGAGGTTGGGAATCAGTGAGCGGTCCGCGCGTACCGCCGCCTCCTGTTCCGGATTCAGGCACAGCTGCCGTATGCCTTCCGCCAGAGTCGCGGTGGTGGTTTCATTACCGGCTACCAGGAATTGCGTGCAGTGGCCCAGTTGTTCCTCGATGGTCAGCGGGCGCCCGTCGATGGTGGCGTGCGCGACCAGGTTGAGCAGGTCATCCCTTGGCGAGTCGCGGCGCTCCTCCAGCGCGGTGACAAACCAGTCGTACTCCTCCTTCACCGCCGCGTGGGCGTCCAGCAGGGTTTGTTTTTCCGCGACCTGTGACAGGACAGTGACGTTGGCGACAGTCCAGCGGAAGGTGTCCTCGATCATGCTTAACGGGATACCCAGCACATGCATGATGACTGACAGCGGCAGGGGGCGGGAAAATTTCTCGACGAAGTCGAAGGACTGTCCCGCGGGCAGTTCTCTGACCAGGCGTTCGGCAAGGTCGCTGATCCAGGGTCGGTACCGTTCGATATTTTTCGCCAGGAAGAAATCCCGCACCGTGTCGCGATAGGCCTTGTGCGCCGGGTCGTCCACCGTGAGCAGCGTGCCTTTGCCCAGGTTGTAGGTCCTTGCCATCGCCGCCTTCACGTCGGCGTCCAGTTCCGTTGCGGAACCCAGTGCCAGCGTGAATTCGTTGGAGAATACCGCATCGTTCTTATGCGCCTCACGCACCAGTGCATAGCTGGATACGACAAAGACACCGGAGGCCGGATCGCGGTAGACCGGATGTTGCTCGCGCAGGGATTTATCGTAGTGGTAAGGGCATTTGAGCGTTTCGTTGTCGAACAGCGGCATATCGGCCAGTGCGCGGGTATCTGTCCTGGTGGGTGCGGTCACGATCTATCCCCCGTTGAATTTACAGGGGCAGTATGGGCGTTAAAAAGAAAACAGTCAATCCTGTCTTTATTTAGATACCGGCCGTCGCACAGTGAGACTAGCGGGCGCCGGGTTGGCAGGCTGTTATCAGTTCATCCGCCGGTGGTACCTCCTCGCCGCAGGCTTCCTTGCAGGCGCGGGTAGCCTCTCCCCATTCAAACGGGTCCAGCACGCAACCGATATAGCAGGGGCCCGCGGCGATAGCGATTTTCCGTAATGCGCAGTCCTGGCCCTCCCGGCCGAGGAATTTCACACCTTCGGGGGCGGAAAAGCTGTCGAATATGTCCATACCGTCACCCACCGGACCCATGCCGGGTACCGGCTGGCCGTCGCTCGCCAGGTTGCCGGTGACGAACAGCAGGGCATTGGCGAGCAGTTGCTGGTAGACGGTATTCTTCATCGTCTCCTCGCTGTGGCCCAGCGTGGTGCCGAAGACCGGGGTCAGTCCCTGGTAGTCGATCCAGCCGGTGGTGTGGGGCTTGCCGTCCTCCCCCATCGTGGACAACAGGGTCTGCCCGGTGAAATCGAGGTTGATGTACAGTTCATCCTTTGGCAGTACCCAATCCTCCGGAATGCCGGTGAGAATGGGGTGCGGCCCATTCTGGATCTGTCGCAAGGCGCGTTCCGGCTCGTGGGCTTTCGACTTCAGGCCATACAGGGGCCACCAGAGCTCGGTGTTCCTGAACGAGTGCACGGTGCAATGGATGATCAGGGCCGGTACGCCCAGTACCTCGGTCTGGCGGCGCATATTGGCGATTAATTCGGCGTCTTCGTTGTCCGCCATGCAGATATTGTAGATCAGCACGTCATAGCCCTCGGAATAGTCCGTGGTTTTCCAGCGCTCCGGCTCCGCCAGTGAGACATCAAAGCGCACATTGGCGCGTGCGACGATCCCGTGCGCCATGTCCTTGGTTTGTTGCTCATAGTTATGGTAGATGCCGGGGCTGGTGAGGATCAGCGCTTTCAGCGGTGGGATTGCCGGTTCTGCAGCAATCGCATCGACAGTGGCATCCTCGACGGACTCGGTGACGCCAGACGTTTCTCCGTCGCTGTAGGCGGGGTCGGTCGCGAAGTCATCGATGCCGTATTCATCGACTGAATATTCTTGCGCAGGATAGGTGGTGTCGCTCGCGGGGTCGATTGTGACGTCGTCGGCAGTGTTTCCGGGGGAAGAGAAGGCCAGAACAAGCAGAGAAATGCTGAACAATAAACCACGATGCATTGAAGCTTCCTTATATACCGGCGGGGTGTATTGACCTGAAAGTCCGGCCAGCAGTTCCCGGTTCCGCCCACTAGGTGTTATCTACCCGTCCATGAACCCTTACAGTATCGGGAAAAACGCCCCATCTATCAATCTTGAATCCTGGCCCGGATTGCCGGGGGAGAGTGCGGCGCCGGGCCTGCAGGCTTCACCCGTAGGCCAGGGCCAGCATTTCGCGAACGGACTGTATTTGCAGCGCCCAGTAGATCACGAAGCCGGCCGTGACTGCGCTGCAGGCGATGAGGGCGGCCAGTTCGGCATCCCTGCGGCCCGGCCCGGTTTTGGCTGATTCTTCCATAGCGCTCGCTCGTGTCCTATCCTGAAAACCCGATCCAGCGGCCCGTGGCCGCTACCGAGAACCAGATCATTAGAGAGGCAGATGCCAGCAGGCGCCGTAGCCCGGGGCTGATGGCGTCCGGGTGGTCTCGCAACAGCGGCCTGCGTATGAAAAACACAAAAGCGACCCCGACGGCCAGCGCCAGCATCTTGTACCAGAACACCTCGAGGTAGTAGACCTTGACCGCGACCCCGCAAGCCATGAATACGCCGGTCAGCACACAGAGCGACACGCTCCAGACGAACAGGCGATGGCATGCTCGAAGCACCAGGTCCGTGGGGACGTCACGGAACAGGACGTTGAGCAGGCGTCCATCGCTTACCAGGACTGAACCGCCAAGCAATGCCATGCCCAACAGGTGGACGGCCTGCAGCGCCGCAAACGCCGCGCCCCAGGTCTGGCCCAGCACCCCTGGGGGCGTTGTCTCCATCCATTCGAACAGGGGAAGTAATGCCGACCAGACAGCCACGCGGGCACCATTCAGCGCAAATGCCAGCGCCAGGACGATGACCGCTATCACGGTAATAGTGCGTGGGTAAAACCCCCGGATACCCGTACTCATGAAACTGCCCTCGAGGTGCCTCCGTTAATAGTGTGTCTGCCCGTGGATGCAGCCGGCCAGTGTTGCCACGAGTTCGCCGGGCTCCCGGTTGCAATCGAACCAGTCGTAAGCGATCAGGCGGCCGCACAGCACGATCAGTACCCAAAAAACAATCGACAAGGCGGCGCCCCGTCGCAGCGTGGCTGGCGCCATTGCCGCGCGGTCCCAGCCATTGCCACCCTGGCAGCCTGCGGCGAGCATGCGCCTGTGGAAGAGCCAGGCGTTGAGCGCAGCCGCCAGCAATAACACCAGCTTGAAGCGAAACCACAGGCTTTGCGTCGTGCGCACCGGAATCGCATAGAACAGCAACAGGCCGGTCGCTATCATCACGCCAAAGCCCAGCAGCATGGGCAGATTCAGTCGCCGGGCAAGCGTCGCAAAGGGAACCTCGGTGAGCGTCAGCCCCAGCATGCGCAGGTCGATGATGAACAGCATGCCGAGGCTGATCATCAACGCCAGCACATGGGTGGATTCCACCCAGTTGTACATATAGAACGATTCGTGCAACTGCGTGCTCCACGACTGCGCGTCGAGCCAGAGGGCGAAATCGTAGAGTAGCTGGTTCAACAGAACGCGACGCCTCGTCTTGTCACGGCCCGGTGTTCACCGCTCGTTGGGATCGGCGCCGTCCTTTGGTGCGCCGGTACCGGAGGAGCCCATGAAGACTTTCTTGCCGTTCGCGAAGGTCACATCGCGGCCATTGGCCTTGCAGGCGGGCTGGCAGCGCTTGTCCTTGGCCTGGTAGCCGCGCACCTTGATCTGGCTGCCGATGGGAATCGAGTTCTTGTTGATGCCGGCGCGCAACAGGGTATTGGGCGTGCCGCCTTCCACCATCCACGCCACCGTCTCGCCCTGCTCATCCACCACATCCAGGTGAATCCAGGCATGCGGGTTGATCCACTCGATCCGGGTAACCTCACCCTGCAGTGTCACGGGCGCGTCCTTGTCGAACTCCGCGGAGAAGGCGTGATGGCCCCAGGCCCGCCAGGAGTAAATTGCGATTACCGGCAACGCCAGCGCGAGGATGAGTCGTGTCAGTGGCATGGGATTACTCCTCTTCTTCCTGCCGGGCTCCGGCAAGGATGTTGGGCAGGGCGTAATTGCCCTCGTGACAGGCATACTCGTAGATGGGGCCTTCGGTCGCGCGCAGGGTCAGTTCCCCGCGCCAGGGTTGCGAGTAGAGGCTGTCGTCGGCGACGGTGAACTGGTAGAGAATAGCGTCCTTGG
The DNA here is from genome assembly GCA_030427485.1 of Gammaproteobacteria bacterium. GTDB lineage: Bacteria > Pseudomonadota > Gammaproteobacteria > Pseudomonadales > Halieaceae > Marimicrobium. Next base: position 32,257 of record JAUICG010000034.1, on the reverse strand, counting down.
CAGTGCGCGTGAATCGCTCTTCCACCACGCTGTTCTCGCTCATCAGGAACTGGTGCTTGATCGCAAAACGCAGGTTTTGCTGCGGGTGAAATTGCGTGGTGCGTACCACCAGCGTGTCGCCCTCCCAGCGGCCGATGGAATCGCCATGCCAGGGCTTGACCGCGCGGGGTAACGGTTTGCCTTGCAGCCGGATGGTGCGAATATTGTGATTCATTTCCACCAGAATCAGCACCTGCCCCGGGGTCTGCGCGATCTGGTAGTTATTGTTGTACAACACCGGCAGCATGGGTGGGCCGCCGGTGGAGCCGAAGCCGACGATGCAGCGCTCGCCTTCCAGGCGTTCCTCCGGGTTATCGAAAACGCGTAGCGCCTTGTACCCCTGCCAGTAAAACTTACCCCTGCCCAGCAGGGTATAAGGTAACTGACCGTCGGCGGGGTCGACGATAATGGAACTGCGCGGTTCCCCGTTTACCCGCAATACGCGCGTACCCGGGTCCATCCAGGCGCTATTGTAGCCGCCGACACTCTCGCCGGCTTTCAGGTCGCCCTCGGGGAGCTTGTCGATATTCTCCAGCACCTCTTCGCCGTGTTTTTCCAGCGCTTGCGCCTGCTGTTCGGTAATGACCAATTCCTCCAGTTCATCCGGTCGTTCCAGCGTGCTGAGCGTGGCATTGGTCCAGATACCCTGGAGGTCCGGGTCGCCCCACGGCATGCGCGGCGGCTGCCAGTCGCCCGCCAGCGCAAGGGCGGGCAGCAGCAAGAGCAGTCCGCAGCACACCGTGCTTTTCATAAGCTCACCTCGTATTACTCTACGGGATTTTTGCGCAGGTGGCCGTACATCATCTCCTCGACATACTCCACACAGTTGAAAATCAACATTTGCTCGTCCGCATCGACACGCCTGTACAACGGCATGCTGATGGTCCAGGGACGCGTAAAAACCGCCGGATCCTCCATTGTGGCCGTGTACTGCAGTGTGTGTTCGCTGGTGTGGGTAAACCGCTCCGTCACCTTGAGTTGGTCACTGTGGTAGTTCCCCGAGCGGTCGAACCAGCTCTGGTCGTTCTGCCCGGTGGTTTCTATTACCAGCGTATCGCCTTCCCAGCGCGCCCACGACTGGCCCATCCAGGAGTCGATGGGCGGTGGGCCGGGGTCGGCCAGCGCGACATTGCGGACGGCCCCTGCGTACGCATAGGAGAACAGCAGTACGTCCTCGTTCTGCACGATCTGGAACGGGAAGGGCATATAGGTAGCACGCGGAATTCCCGGTAAAAAGCAGCGCACTTCGGGGTCGGCGGTGATCCAGTTTGCCCTGTTTTCCTCGCGCTTCGCCAACGCCTCTGCCTTGTAGGGAATTTCGCCTCCCTCCACCACACCCAGGCCGGGCGGTATGGCTCCCACAGCGCCCAGCGATACCAGCTCTTTTGCCGGTACCGGCACGACGGGACCTTCCCGCATCACCTGTGCGGCGCGCCCGTTGTGTGCTTCCAGAGAGTCATTGGCGGTGTTGAGCACCTGCCATACACCACTGAAGTCCGCCTTGCCATCGGCCGTGCGCGGTGGTTGGAATCCGGCCATGGCCTGACTGCCGATGACGCAACTCATGGTGAGTAAAACGAGGGTATGGAAACGGATGCGATTCATACGACTGTTTTCTCCTGGGATTGCCTATTCGAACAGGCTGTCCGGCAGTGCGAACGCGATAATATGGTCGCCCGGGGGGCTGCCGCCGCTCCAGTGGCCCCCGGCGGCTATTACAACATACTGTTTGCCACCGGGTCGAAGCTGGTAAGTCATCGGCAGGGCATTGCCCGCCGTGGGCAGATCGCCTTGCCACAACTCTTCGCCGGTACCCGCATCGAAGGCGCGCAGCTTGTGCTCGTTGGAAATACCGGAAAACACCAGGCCGCTGCTCGTCATCATCGGCGCGGCCAGTCCCGGCAGGCCCTTGATCCACCAGAACGGAAACGGCGCCATGTCGCGGGTCGTGCCCAGCGGTACACTCCACAAACGCTTGCCGGCCACCAGGTCAATCGCATCCAGGGTGCCCCAGGGCGGAGGGCTGCAGGGCATGCCCAGCGAAGACGTCAGCCAACCGGCTTCCACGCAATAGGGCGTGCCTTTCTGCGGCTGAAGACTGGCGTCGCACTGTGCGCGCGGCAGCAGCCGGGAATAGCCGACGATGCGATTGGTAAACACCACCATCACACCGGTGTCCGGATTGATCGCCGGCGAACCCCAGTTGTTGCCGCCGGCATTGCTCGGGAAATTGACGCTGCCCTGCAAGGAGGGCGGAGTATACAGCCCCTCGTTGAGCAGGGCCTTCATGCGTGACCGGCATTGCTGTCGATCGATGAAGGTAAGTCCCCAGGCTTCATCTGCGGTGAACGCGCCCTTGACGAGGGGGGGAACATGAGTGGGAAAGGGCTGCGTGGGCGACAGGTACTCACCGGGCGCCTTGCCCGCCTGTGGCGCGGGTCGCTCTTCCACCGGCCACAGAGGCTCCCCTGTTTCGCGGTGCAGCACGAAGGTCATGCCCATTTTCGTGACCTGTACCAGCGCGGGTACGGTTTCCCCATTGATATCCAGGTCCACCAGGGTGGGCTGCGCCGGGGTGTCATAGTCCCACAGGTCGTGGTGCACCATCTGGAAATGCCAGGCGACCTCACCGGTGTCGCCGCGCAGTGCAACGACGGAACTGGAATAATAATCCAGTCCGTCGCGATGGCCGCCGTAGTAGTCCGGCGTGGTGTTCCCGGTGGGCAGGAACACCAGGTTGCGCGCCTCATCCACCGCGATAATCGACCACACATTGGTGGTGCCGCTGCGCCAGGTGCCATCCTCGTTGCGCTCTTTATCGCCGGGAGGTATGGGATTGAACACCCATTCCAGTGTACCGCTGCGCACGTCGTAAGCGCGTACTATGCCGCCGGGACTGTCAGTGCGCTGGTTGTCCAGCACCATCGACCCCGTGATCACCTTGTCCGCCAGAATGGCGGGCGGGGAGGTAATGCCGTACTCGGCCCGGTGGTGCGCGGACATTCCGTCACTGGTGTCTACTTCTCCGTCGCGACCGAAATCGGGGCAGGGCTTGCCGGTCTGTGCGTCGAGGGCAATCAGCCGCGCGTCGCGGGTACCGGTCAGAATTCGGTGCTCACAGAATCCTGATCGGCCCGAGCGCCAGCTGCTCACGCCGCGACAGTTGCCCAGTACGGGGAGTTCATCCATGTTCATCCCGGGGTCGAAAGCCCATATTTCCTCCCCGGTCTGCGCATTCAGGGCGATCACGCGGTTTGCCGGGGTGCAGTAGTACAGGCGGTCATCCACCAGTATCGGCGTGACCTGCATCGAACTCTGCGAGAAATTGAAGGGTTGGCCCTTGCGCGCCTCGCGGAAATCGCCCGAGCGATGGTGCCATGCCACCTCCAGCATGCCGACGTTGGCCGGGGTAATCTGGCTGGCGCGCGAAAAATGCGTGCCGCCGGGAGTGGCGCCGTAAGCCGGCCATCCATTGGCTTCTCCGGGTGGCGGCGAGGCAAACGCCGCGGTCGAAAACAGCGTCAGCCCGGTCAGGACGGCATTGGCGGTGATGCACCAGTTGCGAGGACGGTTGATCAACGACCTGCTGCCTCCCCTTTTCCTAAAACGGTGCCGGGCCGGGAAACTGTTCGCGCAGCTGGGGTTTCAGCAGTTTGCCGGACGGGTTCCTGGGCAATGCGTCAACCAGTTCGTAGAGCTGGGGCACCTTGTACCCCGCCAGATTCTCCCTGCAGTAGGCTTTAAGTGATTCTGGCGTGGGCGAGGTGCCCGCCGCCGGCACGATAATGGCCAGCGGTGTCTCTCCCCATTTTTTCGAGGCCACGCCGATCACCGCCGCTTCCTGCACCTCGGGACAGCCGGCGAGTACGTTTTCCAGTTCCGCCGGGTAGATGTTCTCGCCACCGGAAATGATCATGTCTTTCATCCGGTCACAGATGGTCACGAAGCCATCGCTGTCCCAGGTGCAGATATCGCCGGTGTGCAGCCAGCCGTCGCGCAGTGTCTCGGCGGTAGCCTCGGGGTTGTTCCAGTACTCCTTCATCATATGTCGGCCGCTTACCAGCAACTCACCGGCCTGGTCGGAGCCCATCGGAATGGTATTGCCGTCGCCGTCGACGATTTTGATCTCGGTATGCATTTGCGGGCGACCGCAGGAGCCGACCCTCGCCTCGGCATCTTCGTGTAGCAGCAGTGTGCCGGGACCGCAGGACTCTGTCAGCCCGTAGGCCTGGAAAATGCGAATTCCCAGCGCCTCATACTGATGCAGCAGCGATACCGGCACAGGCGCGGCGCCTGTCGCTATCCAGCGCACCGAGGATATATCATTCTGCTCCCGCTCCGGTGCCATCAACATGAATTGCAGCAGCGCAGGCACCGCCATGAAGATGGTCACCTTTTCCTGGGCGATACAGCGAAACATCCGGGCGGTATCCAATTCCCGCATGATGACTCCGGTGCCGCCCCGGTGTACCAGTAGCGAGGTGGGATTGAGGCAGCCCACATGAAACATCGGTAGCGCCAGCAACCAGCGATCGCCATCGCGCATATCGGATGTGCTCATGCTGGTGAGTTGGGCCCACAACATGCCGTCATGACTGTGCACTGCGCCCTTTGGACGTCCGGTGGTGCCCGAGGTGTACATGATAAAGAGATTGTCGTCATCCCACGCCCCGATTGGTGGCTCCGTGGCTTCAGAGGCAGCGGCGAACGTATCGTAGTCAAGCGCCCATTCAGCCGCGCCCGTATCGCCGTTCTCACGGCGTATCCATTGCTGGACGGAAAGCGCGCCGACGGAGCCGTTGTGCAGCGCGTTCACCGCATCGTCGAAGTCGGAATCGTATACCAGCGCTCTGGTCGCGGAGTCCGCAAGAATATAGGCGATTTCCGCCGCTACCAGGCGCCAGTTCACCGGTACCAGCACGGCCCCTATCTTGGCGACCGCAAAATAGGTCTCCACGAACTCAACGCTGTTCTTAAGCAGCACGGCTACCCTGTCACCCGGGCCGATGCCCTTGTCCAGCAGGGCATTGGCCACGCGATTGGCGCGGGCGTTCAGTTCGGCAAACGTGAAGCGGCGATTGCGCTCGAACTCGACGACTGCTTCACGGTTGGGACATATCCTGGCGCGTTTGGCGAGCAACAGGCCAATGTTTGTTTTCATGGTCCGGGATCATAATGGTGGAAAAGGCGTATAGTATTCCATCAATCACCGCTCGTGGGTAGCGCGACAGCCGCACTTGTTGTCGCATTGGTGCACGGTGCTCGCCGGACCACGAGTCGGGAATATCGTCGCCGAATCAGGGGGGCAGCATGAACGGTAAAGTGTTGTGCATATACATCGCGGAAAAAGGTCGTAAACCCGCCGCCCGGTCATCCGTCCGGGTGGAAGCAAACAGGGGAATCGTCGGTGACCGTTATCATGAAGGTGCAGGGACGTTTTCAGAAAAACTGGCGGGAAACCGGAAAAGCGAAATCACTTTTATCGCATCGGAAGAAATTGATACGTTCAACACGGTCCAGCGTGAGACCCTGGACTACGGGGAGCTCCGTCGCAATGTCGTCACCCGGGGTGTTCAGTTGAAGGCGTTGATCGGGCACGAGTTTTCCATTGGAGCAGCGAGGTTTCTCGGTATCGAACACTGTGAGCCCTGCGCCCATCTCGCATCTACGGTCAATCCGAAAGTGTTACCCCATCTGGCGCACACCGGCTTGCGGGCGGCAATTCTGACCTCCGGAATAATCGAGGTGGGTGATGAGATTGCCCGTATCACAGGAGCAAGTAGCACTGCTCGCGATCAAATATAGGTTTGCCCTGTTGGTATCGAAGCCCGAGTGAAGGCAGCGGTGCGCGTCACCAGATGCTGACTCGCCGCTCCGGCGCGAGGAACAGTTTGTGATCGGGGGTGACGCCAAAAGCCCGGTACCAGGCGTCAAGATTGCGCACGATACCGTTCACGCGGTATGCGCCGGGGCTGTGTGGATCAGTCAGCAACTGGTTGCGCAGGAAATCCTCGGTCTGAATGCCGCGCCAGACCTGTGCCCAGGACAGGAAGAAGCGCTGGTCGCCAGTCAGTCCGTCAATCACTTCGGCTTCGCCGTCATGCCTGTCGGCGAGGAAGTTCCGGTAGGCGGTGTAGGCAATGGCCAAACCTCCCAGATCGCCGATATTCTCACCCAGCGTGAGTTCCCCGTTGATAGGCGTATCCATGAGGGGTTTGTAACTGTCGTACTGATCAACCAGAGCCCGGGTCTGGGCATCGAAATGCTGGCGGGAGCCCTCTGTCCACCAGTCTCGCAGTACGCCCTTGCCGTCAGAGCGGCTGCCCTGGTCGTCAAATCCGTGCCCCATTTCATGACCGATCACCGCGCCGATAGCCCCGAAGTTAACCGCCGGGTCCGCGTGCGGATCAAAGAATGGCGGTTGCAGGATGGCGGCGGGAAACACAATCTCGTTCCGTGATGGCGAGTAGTAGGCGTTCACGGTCTGGGGGCTTAACGCCCATTCCCACTGCCGCCGGGGCTGGCCCAGTTTTGCCAGGGAGTCAGCGATGTACCAATCCTCGATACGCCGATTGTTGCCGATCAGGTCATTGGCCTTTATCTCGATAACGCTGAGATCCTGCCATTGGTCCGGGTAGCCTATTTTGGCGATAAAGCCGTTCAATTTCTCCAGGGCTTCTTTTCTGGTGGCCTCGTCCATCCACGGCGATTGCTCGATCCGCTGGCGGAACGATTGGCGAATGAAATGAATATACTCCTCCATGAGTGCCTTGTTGCGGGGGGGGAAATAGCGGTCGACATAAAGACGACCCAGAACTTCCCCCAGGTTGGTGCTCACATAGGCGAGGGCGCTGAGATTCCTGGGGCGCTGCTTCTCCACGCCGTACAGGGTGTGTTTGAAGAACTCGAAATTGGCATCCCGGTATGCCTGTGGCAAATAGGCTGCCTGGTTGTCGATGAAATGAAAGGCCAGGTAAGAACGCTGCACATCCAGTGATGTTTTTTCCATCAGCGCCGCCGTCTCCCTGATGGCCGTGTCTGAGGTGACTATGAACCTGTCCTGGTCGTCCAAGCCGGCCTCTTCCAGGAAAGCGTGCCAGTCGAAGCCAGGAGCAAACGACAGCAACTGTTTACGTGTCATGGGCTGATAGTTTTTCAGGCGATCCCGTCGCTCGGCCGGGGTCCAGTGCCTGTGTGCAAGCGCTGTTTCGAAACGCAGGATATCAGCGGCGCGTTCGCCTGGTCGGTCGATACCGGCGCGTGAGAGAACGCCCTCGATGTACGCCAGATAGGCCTTGCGGTGCGCAGGGAAGGGTGGTTCATCGTTGAGGTAAAATTCCCTGCCGGGCAGGCCGAGCCCGCTCTGACCCAGATAGAGGATGTAGCGGTCGGGGTTTTTCTGGTCCAGGTCAACGCCTATGCCAACCACCGAGTTTTGCAGCGGCCTGGCCATCCAGCGCGCAACTTCCGAGGCTGTCGCCGTTTCCAGAATGGCATCCAGTTCCGCCTGCAGCGGTGTCAGGCCCAGTGATTCTATGCGGGGGGCGTCCATGTAGCTCTGGTAAAGCCTCGCCAGTTGCTCGCCATCCTCGTTGCGTTGCGCATTGTCGGCCAGAAGGCTCTCGATAATGCTCTGGATCTGGCTTTCGCTACGCAGATACACCTCCGTGAACGAGTCCATCCTGGGCATTCCCTCCGGGAACTCTGCCTGCTCAATCCAGCCTTCGTTGACATAGGTGAAAAAATCATCCCCGGGCGCCACGGTTTTGGAGATGTACCGGGTTTCGAGACCCCAGTTCCCCAGCCTCGGTGCTTCGCTCTCTTTCGACTGCGCGCTGTCTGCCAGGAAAGCGAACAGCAGCAGAAATGCTGTTGTCGTTGGCAAAATCCGGTATCGCGGGGGTTGCATGGTTGCTCCTTGAAAAACAGGCGTGGTTTGATCAGACAGGCGCTGCGTTGCGATGGGTAGTGTAGCCAGTGCGGACCCCGGAACGAACCCAATTTTCCATTTTTTTCGCCGACTGGCGTAGAAACTGACTGCAGCACCATGCCGTGAAAAGTATGCACGTTCGTGCGCGAACCTGTGCTCCCGACACGGGCGCAGGATCACCGGGTTTGAATAGCGAGCGCGTATGGGTAAGAATGGGGCGAAACAGGAGGGTGTCAGCATGCTGCGCATGAGTCTGGTGTTAATTGTGTTGCTTTCGGGTATCGCCCCGGTCGGGTTCGTCCACGCCGAAGATATAGAGGGGGTGCAGGAACACGGTCTGATAACCCGTTATCCCGGACAGGAGATTCGCTGGCAGCATATCGAGAATTACATGCCTTTTCGCGTACCGGTGGGTGAGGTAGCCGGGTACCGGACCATCAACGACTGGATAGACACCGAAGGGCGTGTCACGCGGACGTTCTACCGCTACAAGGGCACTGATCGGACCTTCGCCGAGTTCTACCTGAACTACCTCAGGGCCCTGCAGGAGCAGGATTTCGAGATCCTGGGCAAGGGCGTCTCGGGTTCCCGCAAGGGCGGCGAAGTGGGCAGTCGCAGTTGGTCGGAGGTCTACTTTATTGCCAATCCCGCCAGTAAACCCGGGGAAGTGGGCACATTTTTTTCCGGAACGTCCTCGTCGGGCGGTGCCGGTGCCATTGTCGCGCGCAAGGAGCGCGCGGCAGGCACAGTCTACGTGGTCATTGGTGTCGAGCAACATTCGGAAGACTATGTAGGGACCCTTATCGATATTATCGAGGTCGAGGCCGCTGAAACCGGCCTGGTGGTGGTGGACGCCGAGGCGATGGGTGCAGACCTGCAGGAATATGGTCGGGTGGTGTTGGACGGCCTCGTGTTCGATTTCGACAAAGCGACGCTTAAACCCGAGTCCGACGCCGCGCTGGAGGTGATAGCGGGGTTCCTCAAGGACAACCCGGACAGAACCTTCTATGTGGTAGGCCATACCGATTCGGTGGGCACTTTCGCCTATAACAGCAAGCTCTCCGCGGAACGGGCAGCCGCCGTGGTCGCCGAGTTGCAGGCGCGGTTTGATATCGCCGCAGACAGGTTGGAGCCGCACGGTGTTGGCCCGCTGTCGCCGGTTTTTTCAAATGGCCAGGAGACCGGCAAGGAAAAAAATCGTCGAGTGGAACTGGTGGAACGTTGAACCGCGGCGATGCGGAACGCGCCCCGGGATGGCGCATGACATCTGTTTTGCCAAGTTGTTTACTAATTTGCTTATAGGAGGCACCCGGCATTCTGCAATAGGATGCATTGTCAGTAATCTCTTCCCGCCGGGACGGGTCGGAGAATAACGCGTATAGGCATCGGCCAAGCGCAGGAGGACACCACAGTAATGGCACAACCCAGGATCAGGTCCCCCAAGCCCTACACGCGCGCGCGACCGCGCGCGACCATTGACTGGACCCACTACGATCCGGGGGAGTTCTACGACGAGATCATCAGCGCGCCCGGGCGCGCGCGTCCCGCCACGCGCAGTCTTGCCGCCTTCATGCGCAAACAAACCATCAAGCACCTGATCTCCCGGCAGCAGGCGGCTGACCTGGCGATACAGGAAATGGGTATTACCTTCACGGTATACAGCGAGGGCCAGAATATCGATCGATCATGGCCCATGGATATAATTCCACGGATCATCTCACTCAAAGAGTGGCAGGTGCTGGAGCGCGGACTGGTCCAGCGGCTGACTGCGCTCAACCTGTTTATCGACGATTTATACAACAGACAGAAAATTCTGAAAGACCGGGTGATGCCCCGGGAGATCATTGACAGCTCGCCGGAATTTCTGCGGCAGTGTGTCGGCGCCAGGCCGCGCCACGGTGTGTGGTCCCATGTCTGCGGGTCCGACCTGGTGCGCGACTCGGACGGCACCGTGTATGTGCTGGAAGACAATCTTCGAGTACCCTCGGGCGTGTCCTATATGCTCGAGAACCGCGCCATATCCAAGCGCGTACTACCCCAGTTGTTTGAGCGCAACTCCATCCTCCCCGTGGCCGATTACCCTTCGCAGCTGTTCGATATGCTGACTTCGCTTTCACCGCGGCGCATTGCACACCCCGAAATCGTGGTGATGACACCGGGTATCTATAATTCAGCCTACTTTGAACACGCCTACCTTGCGCAGAGGATGGGCGCGGAGCTGGTCGAGGGCGCCGACCTGGTCGTCGGCAGCGACGACAAGGTCTATATGAAGACCATACGGGGGCTCTCCCGCGTGGATGTGATATACCGACGCATCAACGACGATTACCTGGATCCGGAAGTGTTTCGCCCCGAATCCGCGCTGGGAACACCGGGCCTGTTTCGCGCCTGGCGCAAGGGCAATGTCGGCCTCGCCAACGCGCCCGGCGCTGGCGTGGCGGATGACAAGGTGATCTACACCTATGTGCCCGCCATCATCAAGTACTATCTCGGCGAGGACCCGATCATTCCCAATGTGCCCTCCTTCCTGTGCGTAGATCCCGTGCAGTGCAAACATGTATTGAAGAACCTGGCCAACATGGTGGTGAAACCCGCCAATGAATCCGGCGGCTATGGCATGTTGATAGGCCCGGCAGCGAGTAAGAAAGAACTGGCCACATTCGCCGAGATGATTAAGAAAAATCCTCGTAACTATATGGCGCAACCGGCCCTGAAACTCTCCACGGCCCCGACCCTGTGCGGTAACAATATCGAGCCAAGGCACCTGGATCTGCGGCCTTTCATACTGCAGGGCAAAAAGCACTATGTGACGCCCGGAGGGCTGACGCGGGTGGCCCTGCGAAAGGGATCGCTGGTGGTTAACTCGTCCCAGGGCGGCGGCAGTAAAGACACCTGGATTGTCGATACGGAGGCCAACTGATGTTATCGAGAGTCGCGGAGCGGGTTTACTGGTTGGGCCGCTTTATGGAGCGCGCCGAGAACACGGCGCGGTTGATCCTGGTGCGTCACAATGCGGCACTCGACCTGCCCAGGGAAGTGCAGCCGAGTTGGATGCTACTGCTGCAGGTGCTCGGAGCCGAGGAGGCCTTCGCCAGGCTGCCGGGGGCAGCTACAGAGAAAAACATCATCAGCTTTGTCTTTGGCGAGAAGGAGAACCCCTCGTCGATCATCAGTTCGCTGACCTGTGCAAGGGAGAACATGCGGACCACGCGTGAGATATTGCCCAGTGAGACCTGGGAGCGTGTGAACAGCCTCTATTTGAGCGTGGCGCGACGCAGCAACAAGGATCTGCCGCAGGGCATGCGGCACGCTGTTTTGAATAATATCGTGCAGTCCTGTCAGCAGGTCACCGGTCTGCTCGCCGGTTCCATGAACCAGGATGCCGCTTACCAGTTCATACGGCTGGGCAGGAATCTGGAGCGCGCCGACATGAGCACACGCATTATTGATGCCGCATCGGCAGGCTTGATGGGCAATGTCGATGAGACCTCACCTTTCCGCAATGTGCTCTGGATCAGCGTCCTGCAGTCGCTCAGCGCATACCAGATGTATCGATTGAACGTTCGACGCAGTGTTGACCGGGAGGGTGTACTGGCATTCCTGTTTCAAAGTACGGTCTTCCCGCGCGCGGTTGCACACTCGCTGCAGCAGATCGAGAGCAGCATGAAATTACTGCCCGAGCACAAGAGCACGCTGGCTGTGGCGGCCGGCCTGCGACGACAGCTCCGGGATACCGATTTCAGCGCCCTGGAAGGCGAGGCCCTGCACACCTACATCGACAGACTGCAGTTACAACTGGTGGATGTTCACAATGCGATCGCAGTGGGATGGTTTGCCCACGAGAGCAGCTAGTGTAGATGGCCGTATCAGTGCGGGTGAACGATGCAGTGCTATAGAATTGTTCATCACACGTATTACAATTTTTCCGAGCCGGTGACACTGGGGATGCACGAATTGCTGTTGCGCCCGCGCGAGGATCACGCGCAGCGGATCCAGTCATTCAACCTGCGTACCCGACCGGACGCGACGATCAAGTGGCACCGCGATGTCGAGGGCAATTCTGTGGCCGTGGCCGGTTTCGGGCCTCTGCGGATACAGCAGTTGGCGATAGAGAGTGAGGTCATCGTTCAGCAATACAACGACGATCCCCTGGACTTCATCGTGTCGGATTACGCGCTGAATTACCCGTTCGACTACCCGAATGACGACGCTGTGCTGCTGGCTCCGTACAGAATGCCGAAGCCGGTGCGATCCGGTACCGAGGAGCGTTGCTGGGTGAGCGGTTTGTGGCGGGAGTCCGAATCTATCCAGACATATGCGCTGTTGCAGCGCATCGCGCGGCATATCAACACTGGCTTTACCTACAGGGTCCGCGAGGAGCCTGGCGTCCAGACCGTACTGCAGACGCTCGAAAGTGGAGCCGGGTCGTGCCGTGATTTTGCCTTCCTGTTCATGCAGGCGGCGAAAAGTCTCGGTCTGGCGGCCCGTTTCGTCAGCGGTTACCTGTACGTGCCTTATTCCGCCGAGATTGGCTCTACGCATGCCTGGGCCGAGGTCTACCTGCCCGGAGCGGGCTGGCTCGGCTTCGATCCCACCCTTGGCGCCATCGTGGGCGCGGACCATTTTCCGGTTGCGGTTGCGCACCTGCCGGAAGCCGTGCCGCCGGTATCAGGGACCTTCATGGGAGCGGCGCAATCCACGATGGACGTGGGCGTGTGGGTGAGTCGCTGCTAGCCGGGCACGGTTTTGCCCTGCGAAATTCACCAGGCTCGGGCCGGCGTAGTCTGCCGACAGGGCAGCGCTACAGCGATATGTCTACCGCAGCAGCGCAGGCATTGGCCCTGTCCCGCGCCAGCTCAACAGTGTCCGCCAGCGCCAATGCGACCCCCATGCGGCGCGAACCGGCGACCTCCGGCTTGCCGAACAGGCGCAGATGGGTGTCGGCGCCAGCGAGGGCAGTTTCCAGGTTGCCAAACTGGACGTTTCTGGAGTTACCGTTAACCAGTATCACGCTGGAGGCAGCGGGGCCGTTCTGGCGGATAGCCGGGATGGGTAACCCCAGAATCGCGCGCGCGTGCAGCGCGAATTCGGAGAGATCCTGTGATACCAGCGTCACCAGGCCGGTATCGTGTGGCCGTGGGGATACTTCACTGAAAATCACATCATCTCCGCGGACAAAGAACTCCACACCGAACAAGCCTCTCCCGCCCAGTGCCGTGGTCACTTTCTCGGCCATGGCCTGTGCTGTTGACAAGGCTGTCGCCGACATCGCCTGCGGCTGCCAGGATTCCCGGTAGTCGCCCGCTTCCTGCCGGTGACCGATAGGGGCGCAAAACGAGGTCCCATCGCGATGGCGCACGGTGAGCAATGTGATTTCAAAGTCGAAGTCTACAAAACCCTCGACGATAACCTTGCCCTTGCCGGCGCGGCCGCCCTCCTGTGCGTAGTTCCAGGCCCTATCGATATCGCCAGCGTCCCGCAACAGCGTTTGCCCCTTGCCCGAGGAACTCATTATCGGTTTAACCACGCAGGGCAGGCCGATGTCTCGCACGGCCTCCAGGTATTCTTCCCGTGTTTGCGCGAAATGATAAGCGCTGGTTTGCAGCCCCAGCTCTTCCGCGGCCAGGCGACGAATCCCCTCCCGATTCATGGTGAGCTGCGCGGCCTTTGCCGTCGGGATAACGGTAAACCCTTCCGTTTCCAGGTCAGCCAGTGTGGCTGTGGCGATGGCCTCGATTTCCGGCACGATCAGGTCGGGCTTCTCCGCCTCGATCACTGACCGCAACGCCGTGCCGTCGAGCATGTCGATCACATGGAAGCGGTGGGCAACCTGCATCGCGGGGGCATTGGCGTAGCGGTCGACAGCAATCACCTCGACCCCCAGGCGCTGCAACTCGATCGCGACTTCCTTGCCGAGTTCACCGGCGCCGCAGAACAGGACTTTCCTGGCGCCGGGGCTGAGGGGGGTTCCCAGGGTTACAGACATGGCTTCATCCAGCGCTGCGTTATTGCATCGAATCCACGCGAGACGCGCCGGCGAAGCAGGATTTTCCGCCATTGTCGGGGCAGATCACCACGTAGCTGTTGCGTTTACCGCAACCTGTGACGCCCACGGTGTATTCGGCGCGCTCATAGCCCCATCGTATAGATAGCGGTTGCACTGTTTCACTGGAGATTACCTCACCCTTGACCGAGGGACAGTTCATCTCAAAGGCGCCGCGACGTTCCGCCATATCAACCGCAGTGGGTTGCATCTGGTCGATAAACGGCGGGCCGGAGGCACAGGCTGCAAGCAGGACGGGAATGGCGGCGGCTGCGAACAGGGAACGTAATTTCTGCATGGCGTGGTCCTCGTTGTGGATGGAGCGCGGAGTCTTCGGTGCGTGAGCGTGCGGCACTGCACGGAGGATTCAATAGTAGTAGAAGAAGTTTGCCTGCGCTAGCGGCCTTCAGCCAATCTGGCCGATGCCAGTAGCAGCACCGCAGTCAACACCACCTCAACGATAATCTTGTCCGGTGTAAAGGCGGCACCGTGTACCAGCCACGCCAATACCCGGAATACCGCTGCCAAAGCCAGCAGCAGTGCTGCCGCCTGGAACCAGCTGCCCCTGGCCGTGACCAGGCCGAGCAGCATCATGATACCCAATGCGAGAAAGAAGGAGCCGACGTCACCGATCTGGGAACTGAGTCCCGCGCCTTCCATCAGCGTCATTTGCAGCGAGGCGGCTGCGCCGGCAGGGTCTACGGCCCAGCGCACACCCATTACGACGAACAGAATCGCGGGCAGAGCAACCAGTACCCGTAGCACCGTTTTCATCACATTTCTCCTTATCGCCCGGATATACCGCAGATACATCACGCCTTTTGGCTGCCGGGTATGCACTCCGGCAAGTTATTCGATGACCGTGGCAGGGCAGAAGGTATAGTGCTTCCGAGTTCAGGTCAAAACCTATTTTGCCGCCGCGATCGCGGCAGGCCGTGCCAAATGCAACTGACTCAGGCTTTACTGATCGGTTTCCCTGTGCCTGTCCATTTACCGACACTAGCTGCGGAAAGACCGATGGAGCGTTATTCCCGCGGCCACATGATCAATCCACATGTTATAGTTTGCGGTCATTCGAAGCGAAGCTGCAACCATGTTGGAACGATTTGCACAGTACCACCCGATGCTGCCGGATATCGCAGTGATTCTGCTTCTCCTGTTGACGGCCTGGATAGCCTACCTGATTACTTCCCGGGTACTGCTGGCGGTGCTGCACAGTCTGGCGGCCCGAACCAGCGTTACCTGGGACGATGCACTGATCAGGAACCGTGTGGGCAGGAAACTGGCCCAACTGGTGCCTGTCTTCGTCGTCTACGAAGGCGTGGGCAAGCTGCCCAATGTCAGCGAGAACATTGCGGCGCTGGTAACCAATATCACCAGTGCGTATATGATTGTGGTAGTGGTTATTACCATTGTCGCGGTCCTCAATGCCGCGAACGATATGTATGAGTCCAATCCCGGAGCGCGCCAGCGGCCCATCAAGGGATTCATTCAGCTGCTGCAACTCGCCGTTCTGATTCTGGGCGGGCTGCTGGTTATTGCAGCGTTGCTGGATGAATCTCCGGTACTCCTGCTGAGCGGGTTTGGGGCGATGACAGCGGTACTGTTGCTGGTTTTCAAGGATACCCTGCTGTCCCTGGTGGCGAGCGTGCAGCTCACAGCGCAGGATATGGTGCGCGTAGGCGACTGGATCGAGGTGCCGCAGTTCGGCGCCGACGGCGATGTCGTGGATGTGGAGTTACATACGATAAAAGTGCAAAACTGGGACAAAACCATTACCACAATTCCGACGCACAGGTTAATCAGCGATTCCTTCAAGAACTGGCGCGGCATGTCGCTGTCCGGCGGACGGCGCATAAAGCGTGCGCTTTACCTGGACGCATCATCCATCCGTTTCATGAGCCGGGAGGAGATCGAGCACTGCCGACGATTCCTGTTGCTGGAGGACTACCTGGCGGGAAAGCAGGATGAGTTGTCTACGTACAACGCATCACTGGGGGAAGACGCGCAGTCGGGACGCGCTACCGAGGTGAATATGCGCCGGCTGACCAATATAGGGACATTTCGGGCCTATGCCGAGCGTTACCTTGAACACCACCCACAGATTCACAAGGATATGACCCTGATGGTGCGGCAGCTGTCGCCTGGACCCCAGGGCGTCCCGATCGAGCTCTACTGCTTCACGACCACTACCGTCTGGGGAGAGTATGAAAATATCCAGTCGGACATTTTCGATCATCTGCTGGCGATTATCCCGGAATTTGGCCTGCGCGTGTTTCAGCAGCCAGCCGGTACTGAATTTTCAATACGGCAGTTGTAACTGCTGCATCAGCCTACAGGACGATGCTCGTCGCCAGTAACAGCATGAGTCCCATCCCGAGAATATCGGTGAATGTTGTCAGGAAGATACTGCTGGCCATCGCGGGATCCGCGCCGAGACGGCGCAGAGTGAGCGGCACCAGAATGCCGAAGGCGCCGCTGCCCATGCAGGCGCCCACCATCGCGATGAGGACGACGGCGGCCAGCAGAATGGGTTGTTCAACCCCCGTCTGCGCCGCATAGAACCACATTGCGGCAGCCGCGATAAGGCCAACGAAAAACCCGTTCATGCCGCCCAGAACTATCTCCTTGCGCAGCAGCCTGCCGACGGGATAGTCCTGCAATTCGCCCAGGGTCAGACCGCGCAGTGTGATTGCCAGCGCCTGGCAGCCGGTATTGCCGCTCTGTCCGGCCAACACCGGAAGAAAAACCGCAAGTGCAACGATTTGTGCGATGGTGCTTTCAAACATTCCGACGACAAACGCGGCACAAAATGCGGTGAGCAGATTCACCTGCAACCACGGGTGGCGCATGCGGAATGCCCGAAGGAGAGGCGTGCTGACACGCTCCTCGCTGTCCACACCGACCATGATGCCGGATTGCGCGCTGATCTCGGTGGCCACGTATTCAAACAGCCGCCAGCCGTATACCAGGCCAAGCAGTTTACCGTTGTCATCCGTAACCGGGTAAAGCCGATGGCGCCGGGTCAGTGCCGCATGTATCGCATCGGACATGGCGGTGTCAGGCGTGAAAGAAAACGGTTCACCGGTCATGATCTCCATCAGTGTTTGCCCGGGCCTGCCCAGCAGCAGGTCGCGCATTGCCAGCACGCCAAGCAAATGATCGTCCGTATCGACGACGTAGATATAGGTAATACCTGAAACGGGTTGCGCGTGGACGATGTAATCGAGCGCCCCCGCTATTGTCGTGTGTGGCGGCAGTACCCCGATCGCGGGCACCATCAGTTCGCTGACCTGGCCCTTTACGCCTTGCGCCAGTTCAACGCTGTCAGAGGCCTGCTGGCTGGCGGCCCCGGACAGGTAGGAGGCGATCTCCAACGCTTTTTCGGCGGGAAGCCCGGCCAACACGTCGTGGATTGTTTCATGGGAATGCGCGGCGAGAATGGACGCGGCCTCAACTGAATCAGCTTCGGCGGCGATGTCCAGCAGTGAGGCAATGGGCGTGTGTGTCATCGAATGATCCTCCTGGCGGATGCGCTGTTTACAGCATACGCAGTTCACTGCGGAACACCAAGGCCTTGCCCCGGTCTCGCTTTGGGGACATGATGGCTATCCCGGCTTACAGCAGAAACTGGAGCTCTGGCCCGATAATGACAGAACTGTTTGCCTCGTACCTGCCGCTACTGGTGGTGATCGTTATCAGCACCTTTGGGCTGGCGCTGGGCCATATCTTTTTGCTGGCGCGCCGCAAAGACCTGGGTAGCGAAGCGCGCCTGCCGAGACAGTTGTTTCTGTTCGTCATGACGGTATTGTCGCTGGTGTTGATGCTGATCGTTGCCCCGCTTCCCGACGCTATCCGCAACAATATCCTGACACTGCTGGGTATCGGGCTGTCTGCAGTGATAGCGCTGGCCTCTACCTCGTTTGTCACCAATTTCATGGCAGCGGTCATGCTGCGCGTGACCCGGCCTTTTAATGTCGGGGACTTTATCCGGGTGGGCGAGCTGTTTGGCAAGGTTTCCGAGCGCGGCCTGTTCGACACGGAAATTCAGACCGAGAACCGCGAGCTGATCGCCATTCCGAACGCCACGTTCATCACGCAGTCGGTGAGTGTCGCGCGCAGTTCCGGCGTAATTATTTCGACCACGCTTTCACTCGGGTACGACACCGGCTGCGACGAAGTCGAGCCCCTGATGCTGCAGGCGGCGGAAGCCGCGGGACTTTCTGATCCCTATGTCCATATTGTCGAGCTGGGAGATTTTTCGGTCAGCTACCGGGTCTGTGGTCTGCTCACGGACCTCGAGGGAATACTCACCGCCCGTTCCAGGCTGCATCACCAGTTGCTCCACGCTTTGCATGGAGCTGGCATCGAAATCGCCTCGCCGACTATCACACGGCATATCACCCAGTCCGAAGACTACAAGGTCATACCCAGGCCAAGCCAGGTCGTGTCCAGCAGCGAAGGCGTGCAGGCCGAAGCAATCGTTTTCGACAAGGCCAATGAAATAGCCCGGTTGGAGAACCTGCGCAGTGAAATGCAAGCCAGGGTACAGCAGTTAAAGAAATCGAGCGGAGAGGGGCCTGAACTGGCTACGGTCCTGGAGAAGCTGGCCCGCCTGGACGAGGATTTGCAGGCCCTGCGCGAGCAAGCCTGACAGCTACAGCTCGGAATCGGTCACCGGCCCGGATGGGGCATGCGGCGGGAATGCGCCGCTGTGCCGCCGGCATGTCAATCGCGCGCGCCAGCCGTTATAATCAGTGCACCTGCATTTATCCGGAGGGTGCGCCTCATGCTGAAGAAAATGGTCTCGCTCGGCTTCGACCTCGCTACGCTTCCCGCCCGTATGACGTTGAAAGGTGCGCGGGCGGTCGTCGCGATGCCAGGTGATGTCGAGCATTTCCTGCGCGAAGTTCGTACCGTTTCCGATGAAGTCGCGCGCGAGATCCAACTGCTGCTGGACAGCGTCGATGCGGAAATGCGGCAGAAATCAGCCCACCTGGATACCCGGCAGAAGCAGCGGGCAGCGGAACTGGCACTGGGGGCCGCGGAGCAGCACCTGAGCATGGCGGCGATCAACGTGCTGCGCGCCGTGTGGTTGACCATGGACGTAAATCGCGAACAGGGCCGGGACAGTGACGCAGTTGTTATCGAGCATGAGCGCTAGCCTGCATCCCTGAGCGATTCCCGCAGCGAAGGCGTCCGCAGCAGGCCATTGGCGAGCGATGCAGGCGGGGCTTGCTTATCTTCGGGAATGTAAATACAGCAGTTCCCGGTCCTGGTCGATCTCGAAGCGAAAATTGCGCAGTACATTCATTCCCAGCAAGCCATCGACGCCAGCGCTGTTGTCATATTCCAGAACCGCAATCTCGGGTGCGTCGAGTCGAGCGCTTCCCAGCGTTACCGACGTCGCCTGGTAAACGTCACCGCGGGTCATCCCATTGGCTGTATTAAACAACCGCGTGCCGCGGTATCCGAAACCGGGATTGCTGATGTTTGTGAAACTGCTGTTTGCCAGGGTAGTGATGGAAGCGCCGGTGTCAATTATCAGCAACACTTCATCTGTATCGTTTATCAGCGCGGGAACCAGGAAGTGGTCCCCCCGCCTGATCAGCTGGATGGCCTGCACAGGCGCGTTGTCGGCTGATGACCCGGGGGTGCTGTTGCGTAGCTGGAGATCGAGCGCAGCGCTCCACTCGGTGTCGCTCCCGTCATCGCGTTCACGCAGTTGCTGCAGCAGGTCCTGGCTGCGCTGGTGCTCGCCCAGCCGGCGATAGAGCGTCGCCCGGCGCAGTTCTGAATGGTGGGTGGAGAGGTCGACGGCCTGAAGGAACTCGAGAAAACCCAGCAGCGCAACCCAGTTGTCTTGTTGTGAAAACTGTTCGTCTGTGGCGTTTATCAGTTGGGCCACGGCTGTGCTAACGCTGAATTGCGCGGCCGGGCTTATTGCATAGGTCCGCGCTATCTGGAGTGTCCTGGCAGCCTCCTCAGGTGAACTGCACAGGCGTTGATTTTCTGCCAGCAACAGTAACACGGGAATATCCTCGTAGTACGTATCCAGCCACAGGTCCGCCAGTTCAACGAATGCGCTATTGGTGCATTGTCGGAGGCCGGCGCGCAAGTAGGTTTCCACCGCCGATTTCCAGAGTGTCCGGTAGGCGTCGTCAATACCCACGGCGTACTCATAGTACGCTATGGCCTGCTCGAACTCCCGCTCATGCAATAGTTGCGCAAAATGCGCGGTGTCGGGAGAGGTGTTCACCTCGCGCCTCGACGGAGCCTGGGGCCCCGAGTAGGTATCTGCCGCAGGCTGCGTTGTCATGCGCGATACACTGCCCGGTGGGGATGTCGCGTCTGATAGGGAGCCTGGAAACTGATATGGTCGAGGGCTTGGCGAGGTCTCGCGCAACCACCATCCGAATACCGTGCCTGCACACAACAGGCATGCATAGAGCAGGAGTCTCTTGACGATTGCTGGAATGCTGTTACCGCGCACTTGTTATCATTTCCACTATAAGCAGCCGAATTGCTTTATACTCGGCGAGGTTTTACTGCCCGGTACATGCTTCGCCCACCGGCCTGAATGTGCATCCAGCAGGCTTGAACGGAAAGAATCGCGACTTCATGGAGAACACCCCCTCAACAGACTTGCGCACTGGCAGCATAGCAGTCCTCCTGCCTTCTTTGGAGGGCGGCGGTGCGGAGCGCTCGATGCTGAACCTGATAGGGGCTTTCCTGGCCCGGGGGCGGGCGGTCGACCTCGTGCTGTGCCAGGCCAAAGGCTCATATCTCGGGGAGGTGCCCGAGGGCGTGAACCTGGTGGAGCTGCGACCAACCGGGAGTATTCGCACGCGATGGCATGCGGCGAGGGTGGGTATCCGTGATTTATTGGCATTGCTTCGCCCCGTATTGCTGGCGAGAAAAATTGCACCGGAGACGGCAAGATTGCGTGCCTTGCAGCAATACATAGAAGATAGCCGTCCCCGTGTAATTGTCTCCGCGCTTCCCTATGCTAACCTGATAGCCATATGGGCAAAACTCAAAGCCGGGTATGACCTGCCGGTTATAGTGAGTGAACGCATAGCGATTGCCACCTACTGCGCGGCGCCCTCAAATTTTCGGAAGTGGCGCTGGCGCTATCTTCCGGCCCTGGTGCGAAGAACGTATCCGAATGCCGATAAGGTGGTGGCGGTATCCAATTATGTCGCAGCGGAGTTGACCGGTGTCGTCGGATTGCCCCGGCAGATTGTCACCACCATCTACAATCCGGTAGTTGACAATAGTCTGCGCGAGCGCGCCCGGGAGGCGCTTGAACACCCGTGGTTCAACCCCGGTGGCGCGCCTGTGATTCTTGGTGTCGGCCGGCTGACTGAGCAGAAGGATTTCGCCACCCTGATTCGCGCGTTTTCCCGCGTGCGCGGCGACCGGGAGGCGCGATTGGTCATTCTCGGCGAGGGTAGCCTGCGTGCAGACCTCGAAAATCTGGCGGCCAACCTGGGTTTTGGTGCGGACGTCGATATGCCAGGGTTTGTCGCCAACCCGCTAAAGTACATGGCCCGAGCGTCTGTGCTTGTCTTGTCTTCGGAGTATGAGGGTTTACCCGGTGTACTGATCCAGGCACTCGCGTGTGGTTGTCCCGTAATCAGTACAAACTGCCCCGGAGGCTCCGCGGAAATTCTTGCTGACGGCGAATACGGCGCCCTGGTGGACATCGGTGATGACGATGCGATGGCAAGGGCCATTCTGGCGGAGCTGGATACGCCGGGGTCCAGGGACCAATTACTGCGCAGGGCGGAGAGCTTCACGGTTGAGAGCGCGGTCGATAACTATCTCGAATTGATTGATTCTTTGGCAGCAACTGCTGCGATTCGAGGCTAAGAGACGCGAATACCATGTGTGGAATTACCGGCTTTATACAGTACGAAGGTGGTTCGAGGGATGACCTCGCCAGGCGCTGCCAGCAGATGACCGATACTATCGTTCATCGCGGGCCTGATGCGAGCGGTGTTTGGGTGGATGCATCCTATCCGCTCGCCCTCGGTCATCGCCGCCTCTCGATTATCGACTTATCAGAGGCCGGAGCCCAACCGATGGAGTCGGCCTCTGGTCGCTATGTGCTGTCATTTAACGGAGAGGTCTACAATTTCCCGCGGCTGCGTCAGGAGCCCGATTTGTCGGGGTACCCCTTCAGGGGACATTCCGATACCGAAGTAATACTCGCCGCGGTGCAAAACCTGGGTGTGCCGAATGCTGTCACCAAACTGCAGGGCATGTTCGCGTTTGCGCTGTGGGACAGACAGGAGCGCTGCCTCTGGTTGGCGCGGGACAGGGTCGGCAAAAAGCCGTTGTACTACGGCTGGTGCGGTAAGAGCTTCCTGTTCGGTTCGGAGCTTAAGGCGTTGCGCAAACACCCCGATTTTGAATCGGATCTGGATCGCGACGCGCTTGGACAGTATATGCAGTATGGCTGGGTATCCCAGCCGCACTCTATATACCGGAAGATACGCAAGTTACCACCCGGCTGCCTGTTGAAGGTCCCTCAGGACAGCCTGCCATGGGCTGTCCAGCCGACCCCGTACTGGTCCGCCAGGGACGTGGCTGAGCAGGGTGAAAGTCATCGTTTTGCGGGCAGTTATGAGGATGCGATCAACCGGCTTGACGTCGTTCTCAATGATGCGGTTGCTGACAGGATGGTGTCTGACGTAGAACTCGGGGCGCTGTTATCGGGCGGAATCGACTCGTCGATAATAGTCGCTCTGATGCGGAAGCATGCCGATCACCCGGTCAAGACATTCAGCATCGGGTTCTGGGAGGAAAAGTACAATGAGGCGGAGTACGCCGCCGCTGTCGCCAGACATTTGAACACGGAGCATCATGAGGTTTATGTGACGCCGGACCAGGCACTGGACGTGGTTGAACAGCTGCCGCATATCTATGACGAACCGTTCGCGGATTCCTCGCAGATACCAACCTATCTGGTCAGTAAGCTCGCCCGTGAAAAACTGAAGGTCGTCCTGACCGGTGATGGTGGAGACGAGCAGATGGCGGGGTACCGCCGCTATAAAAATTGTCTGGGGCACTGGCAGGATGTGCTGCGCGTACCGGAACCCGCCAGGAAACTGGTCGCTCCGGTGAGCCGTGCGCTGGGTGCCGGTAGCTGGCGTTGGGCCAGGCGCTATGCCGAGCGGGGACGGAGGGTGCCTGGCTGGACACGCAAACTGGGAAAAATCAGCCAGCGCTCGTGCAACTGGCAAGCCAGGTACCCGCAGCAGATTCTGGCCTATAAATTCAATAAGTGCCTGGCCGTTGATCAGTTTGTACCCGGGGCGGTAGACCCCGTTACTCCCCTGTCTGATCCTGCCTGTTGGGCGCAGGTGAAGGACCCGCTGTTTGCTATGCTCCACTACGACTATACCGGCTATCTACCCGACGATATCCTGGTCAAGGTGGACCGTGCGAGTATGGCGGTAGGACTGGAGGCGCGCGCGCCGCTTCTGGACCAGCGGGTGCTGGAGTTGGCCTGGTCTCTGCCGCGTGATTACCTGTACAGTGGGGATTCAGGAAAACGCGTGCTCCGGGACCTGTTGACCCGATATGTGCCGCGCAATCTGATTGATCGGCCCAAGCGGGGTTTCAGCGTCCCGGTCAAAGAGTGGTTGGTGGGACCGCTGCGGGATTGGGTAGAGGATCTGATCTCCGAACAGACGCTCGAAGAGCAGGGCATTTTTGATACGGGAAGTATTCGGGAAGCCTGGCAACAACATTTGTACGGTTGGGCCAATCACTCAGAACTTATGTGGTCGATACTTATGTTCCAGGCCTGGTGGAGAGCGCAATCCGGCGACCGGTAAACGCCCTTGCCAGTGGTGAGAGCCAACCTGGGTTGGACTCAGCACAATTGAGCGGCGGTCTCCTTCCCTTTGATCATAAATCCGCTGCCGCAGGTCATGAACAGCATTTTTTCGGGTTTGTCCGCCAGGTATTCATCGATTGCCCGGGTTGCTCCAGGACACAGTGAGGAACCATAGTCGTCACAGACAATAATGCCACCGGGGTTCAGTCGCGGGTAAAAAAAATTGATGGTATCAAAGGTGGGTTGGAACAGGTCTACGTCAATGTGTACGAATGAGAACTGTTTGTCTGCAACATCCGGGAAGCGTTCCGGAATCCAGCCTTTGTACAGACTGTACCTGTCAAAGGCCCCCATGTTGTCCCTTACCTCGTTCATCGAGACGGACAGGTCGCCCTTTTTCCAGTGGCTACCATCGCCGGCCGCCGGTGCGGAAAGCCCCTCGAAAGAGTCAAAAATGTGGTGCCACCGTGTATGCTGCCTGCATTGCTCATTCATGAGATGGATCAGGTAGCTGCCAGCGCCTTCGAGTGAACCGCACTCCGCGGTGTCGCCAGGAACAGCCTCAGTCAGGCGCATTAGCTGGTAAACCGTGTGTCGACGATCAGTGTTGAAGTGGTCCAGTTCGTCGAAGCGTTTCAGGTAGTCATTAAAGGGCTCGTCATGATACCAGTCCATATACGGCCAGCTGTACCGGTACTCGGGCACCAGCTTTTTTCCAATCTCGGTCAACAGCTGGAATCGTTTCATGTGACTTTTTCGCTTCTTCAGAAATTTGTAAAAAGCTCTAGCGAGCGCCATAGTCACACCTTTTATCGGGGAGTCGTAACAGTTGCACTGGCAGCATAGCAGAAAATCTCCCGGCAACACGGCTCACACCAGGGTTCTGTGCAAAACCCGCGATAGCAGACTGTTGTTCCGCGCCGCTCTTGAACATTGCTGGTTTGGGCCATCGGTGGACAGTGAAAGTATCCGGATTTCCCTGGGCATCGCAGCAGAAAATCGTGCACAATCGGGTGGTCATCGGCAGTACAAAGGTGGGCCTGCAGTGAATTGACATCATCCGGTGGTCGAGATAGGTCGGGCGCCGTGACCACCCGCAAACCAGACAACGCAGATCAACAGCAAGCCGGATAGTTCCGGACACGTTAGGCCGTTATGGGTACAGACATCAAGCAGACTTCATTTGACGCTGAAGACTTTCGGCTGTTCGCTAACGCCCTGCAGGAAAACCTGGCCGCGTTGGAAGTGATGCTGGCGACGCCGGGCTTTGGCACTGGCGCGGGATCCCTGGGCGCTGAACTGGAGATGTACATTGTCGATGCCGAGGGAAAACCACTGCA
Source organism: Gammaproteobacteria bacterium (assembly GCA_030427485.1). Lineage (GTDB taxonomy): Bacteria > Pseudomonadota > Gammaproteobacteria > Pseudomonadales > Halieaceae > Marimicrobium. The sequence continues at coordinate 7,055 of JAUICG010000034.1, read as the reverse complement.
CCGCAATCAGGAAATTTGTGATTCTGCGCAGGACGCACAGTTGTCCCTGGAGTTGAATCGCTACAACCTCGAATACAATCTCACCCCGTGCCCGCTGCACAGCCGCCCGCTGGCCTCTATCGAGGGAGAAATTCTTGACAAACTGAAAACGGTCGGCGATGTGGCAGCGACGTTTGGAGGACGCATCGTTCCAATCGGTATTCTTCCAACACTGCGCCAGTCGGATTTCGGAGCGCATTGCGTTACCGATCGCAAGCGCTACCATGCATTGGTGGCCCAGTTACTGCGACGAAGTGATCGCTTCAGGATCGACATTGACGGGAAAGATCCGCTGCAACTGGAGATGGCAGACATCACGCTGGAAGGCGCCAACACCTCTTTTCAGATTCATTATCGTGTGCAACCTCAACATTTCGCCGATACTTTCAACGCCATTCAGTTAGTCACACCGCTCGCGGTGGCGGTAGGCGCCAATTCTCCCACGTTGTTTGGTCATCGCCTGTGGCAGGAAACCCGTATACCACTGTTCAAGCAATCCATCGATACACGTCGGGTCGACCGCTATACCTGGAACGAGCCGGCGCGGGTGAACTTTGGCCAGGGCTGGGTACGGCGCGGGGCATTGGAGTTATTCACTGAAGTGGCGCATATCTACCCGCCGTTGCTCCCGGTGTGTTCGGTGTCGTCACCACAATGCGATCTCGAGGCGGGCAGAACACCCGTGCTTTCTGAACTGCGTTTGCACCAGAGTACCGTGTGGCTGTGGAACCGGCCAGTTTACGACGATGCCGACGGTGGACATCTGCGCATCGAAATGCGCGCGCTGCCGGCCGGGCCGACAGCGCTGGACATGGCGGCCAACGCCGCTTTCCTGATTGGCCTCGCCGAGGGTATGCGGGCCGATATCAATCGCCTGTTGCCGGCCATACCCTTTGGTATCGCCGAGTATAATTTCTACCGGGCGGCGCAGCACGGCCTTGCGGCCAGGCTGGTCTGGCCCGACAGTGGAAAGTTCGGACATTCCGAACAGCCTGTTCGCGCTATCATAGAGCAGCTGTTGCCCACAGCGCGGCTGGGCCTCGATTCGATAGGGATTGCGGCTGACGAGGCTGCGCGCTACCTCGCAGTGATAGAGCAGCGCCTGCAGCGTTGCCAGACAGGGGCGAGTTGGCAACTCGCGCGGCTGTCTTCATTGAAAGAGCGAATGCCAACGCAAGCGGCACTGCACAGGCTGCTTGAAGAATTCATTGAATGCAGTGTGGAGAACATACCCGTGGCGGAGTGGCAGTTATGAGTCGAGTTCGGTTTCTGAGAAATCCGCCGGTGTCGGAGCTGGGCAGTGGTGTGGAAGAGTTCCTGCGTGAGCTGGGCGCTCCCACGTGCATCTTTCTGGATGGAGAGGACAATACCCGTACGCGTGCGCTGGTTACACTGTTGCATGGCAATGAACCCTCTGGGGTAATGGCAGTGTATCACTGGCTGCAGAGCGGTCTGCGGCCGGCGGTCAATGTGGTATGTATCGTGGCTTCGGTGGTTGCCGCGCTGGCACCACCTGCTTTCAGTCACCGCATGCTGCCGCGGGCGCGGGATCTCAATCGTTGCTTTCGCGCGCCTTTTGACGACGCGCAAGGTGCCCTGGCAGAGGAAATTCTCGAGATCTTGCGTCTGCATCACCCGGAAGCGGTCATCGACATTCACAATACCTCCGGCTCCGGGCCTTCCTTCGGTGTCTGCACACACATGGACCGTCAGCACGATGCACTGGTTTCATTGTTCACGCAGCGCATGATCGTGTCGAATCTCGGCCTGGGCGCATTGATGGACATCAGCGAACACAGTTATCCGACGGTTACTGTCGAGGTGGGCGGACGGCTGGATGAGGAAGCGCATGCATTGGCCTATGAGGGATTGCGCCGCTACTTCCTGGCACCGACTGTGCTGGCCCAGGATGAAACGGACTGGGGCCTGGAATTGCTGCACAACCCGATTCGGCTGGAACTGTGCGAGCATGTGACGCTCACTTATGCCGATCAGCCCTGTGAATCCTACGACATTACGCTCCGGTCGGATATCGAGCACCATAATTTCGGCAGTGTGTCCGCCGACACACAGTTGGGCTGGGCCAGGGGTTCTGAACGCAACCTGTTCCGGGCACAGGATGCCAGCGGAAGCTGCGCGGTGACAAAACTGGTTCGCATCGTCGATGGAGAGCTTTATCCTGCCCGCCCGCTCAAGTTATTCATGATTACCAATAATGCCGCGATTGCCGAGTCCGATTGTCTTTTCTATGCAGTGGCAGATGACGGCTCGGCGATTTGTGCCTGAAGGCGTTGCCAGAGAGCCGCCATTTCCGAATCAGGTCCCACCGCGAACCGATGGGAGCGTTCCTCCGCTGTTAATGGCTTTGCCCTGGCGAGTTGCTTTTCCATCACTGCGACATCGGCCTCGGATGCGTCCTCGGCCTGGCGTGCGCGTGCGATGAGCCGCCGGCGCAATTCGTCCAGCGGGGCGCCACAGTCGAGAATCACATAGGGTACCGACAGTTCGCGCGCGAGGCGCTGGAAAGGCAGGCGGTGCCTGCTTTCCAGGAAGGTGGCATCGACAATAACGGCAAACCCCGCCTCGATGACGGTCTTTGCCAGCGCCTCCAGTCGGGCGAAGGTTTTCCCGGTCATCGCAGCCCCATAAAGGGAGTGCTGCTGCCGTACTTCGCTGCGCTGCTCTGGCGCCATGCCGGCAAGTCGCTTGCGCTCGACATCTGAGCGAATGCGTACCGCCCCACTGGTTTCGACCAAGGCGCCCGCGATAGTGGACTTTCCGCTCCCGGAAACGCCGTGCGTGATAGCGATAAAAACGGGCCTGGGTCTTGTGCTGGCATGTGCGATCTCGAGGTAGTGCAGAAAATCCCGGTAGCCTTCGGTATCCTCGATGCCGGCCTTTTTAGGCGACTCCCGCAGCAGGCTGACCTTGGCGCGTACCATCGCAAAGTAACAGCGGTACAGGTCGATCAGGGGCAGTCCGCCGTAATCGCCGCTGTATTCAAGGTAATCCACCAATAATCGACAGGAGGCCCAGTGGAGCCCCCGTGCATCGATGTCCATTGCCAGGAAGGCAATTTCGGAAATGCTATCCATGATGCGAAATGACGCATTGAACTCTATGCAGTCAAACAGTCGTACCCTGTCGTTCACCAGCGCGATATTGCCAAGGTGTGCGTCGCCGTGGCCGTCGACGACTCTGCCTTGCTCCAGGCGCTGTGTCATCAACGGGTGCAGGGCCTGAAAACTGCGCTGTGACCAGCGATCAATTTCACCCAGTTGCTGTGCTACCGCGTCTGCGAGAGGGTAGTGCATAATTTGCCGGAAATTTTGCTCGATGGCTTCTCGCAGCGCGCCCGGCGTCCCGGGCGCGTCGCCGTCTGGCGGCGGCGTATGACTCGGCAGTGCTTCGTGCAGGCGCGCCATTTCCCTCGCCAGAGCTCGTACGGTGGTGTTATCCAGGTCGCCGCGAGCGGCGATATCGTCGAGTAGTTGTGCCTCGTCAAAACGGCGCATTTTGACCGCGTAATCGATGACCACGCCATCGCCGTCTATTTCCATGCCGTGCTCGCCCCGGGTGATGCGCACGACGGCGAGATAGAGCTCGGGCGAAAACCGGCGGTTGAGCCTCAGCTCCTCTTCACAGTAGTGGCGACGTAACTCGATATTGGAAAAATCCAGGAATCCGAAGTCGACAGGCTTCTTGATTTTGTACGCGAATTCGTCATGGAGAATAACCCAGGAAATATGCGTTTCTCGCAGCGATGCCGGCCCGTTGGGGGTGTCTGCCGGGAACGTTCGCATCAGCTGGGCAATAGTGTCGTTATTCATGCGAAAACAGGCTTGTTGATCCGGTCACCGGATAGATAGAGTAGCATTTCCGGCCAGGGAACGGACTGTCCCGGAGCAGGAAAATTCGGGGCCTGATACGCGGCGATACCGGATATTGTCACTACCTGTCTCAGGCGAGGCCCAGCACGCGGGAATAGAAATCGCGCTCCGCCTCCAGCGCGCGAATCTGGTTTTCGGCCTTGCGAAAACCGTGGGATTCACCCTCGAATGCGAGATATTCCGCGGGTACGCCCCGTGCTTTCAGTGCCTCGTAAATCATCTCGGACTGGTTGGGCGGTACGATCGGGTCGTCCAGTCCCTGCAACAGTAGCAATGGCGCGTTGAAGCCCTCGAGATGATGAATGGGGGAGCGCGCGCGGTAGAGGTCGATGCGCTCCGGATAAGGGCCGATCAACTGGTCCAGGTAGCGCGATTCGAATTTGTGCGTGTCTTTGGCGAGAGCTTCGATATCACTGACGCCATAGTAACTCGCGCCGGCGGAAAATGTATCGTGAAAGGCCAGGGCAGACAGCGTGGTCAGTCCGCCGGCGCTACCACCGCGTATGATGAGACGCTCCGGGTCCGCCAAGCCCTGCCGGGCGAGCCAGGCAGCCCCGGCAACGGCGTCCTCTACATCGTACAGGCCCCAGTAGCCATACAGCGAACGGCGATAGGCTCGTCCAAACCCGGTGCTTCCACGATAATTGATATCCAGTACGGCAAAGCCGCGGCTGGTCCAGAACAGATGGTTGAGCTTGAACGCGGGGCTGGCCACGGCCGTGGGCCCGCCATGTACGCTGACAATCAACGGGGGAGCCTCGCCGTCCGGTCCTTTGAATTGTGGATTGGTCGGCGGCAGGTAAATGCCGTGCGACCGGGTGCCGCCGGTGCCGGGAAAGCTGACCTGTTGAAACGGCGCAATCCATAGCGTGTCGACGCGGGTATCGCTGGCCGCGCGTACGAGTGTCGGCGCCTTGCAATCGAGATCGGTAGCCAGTATTTTCGCGGCGCTGTCGACCGGGGCGTTGATCAGGAACAGTTGTTCCGCAACCGCGAGGAAGTCGATAATAGCCGCGCTGGCAATCGGCAGTTCCCGGGATATCGACGTGGTGGGGTCAATCAGCAGCAGTGATTCCACGCCGGCCCTCGCGGATTGCGCCAGGATGCTATAGTCGTCGAGCAGCTGGTAGTAGTGCCTGCCGATAGACCAGTCAGGGCCGCCTATTTCTGCGTGCTCCACGCCGGGGGATACGCTGGAGAACAGTTCGCCCGTAACCCGGTAGATCTGCCACCAGTTGTCCCGATCGGATACTGCGAACAGGGCGTTATCGGCGCGCCACTGTGGGTCGAGGACTGCCTCACTGGTACCGTCATTGTGCAGGGTCAGTCCGGCCAGATCGCCCCGCTGGTCAAATGTGGCTGACCACAGGCTGGTGTTATCCCAGGGCATATTCGGGTGGCGCCAGCTGGTGAAGGCAATTCGACTGCCGTCTGGCGATATGCAGGGTGCGGAGACAAAATCCCCGTCATCGAACAGCACCTCGCCCTCTGTGACGCGATCGGGCGCGAGTGCAACCAGGGTGTTGCGCGGCTCGCCGTCGCCGCGATGGTCTTCCCGCACGCAGATCAGTCGATTGCGGACCCGATCCAGTACGAAAGCGGCAAAGCGGAACCCTTCGGCCGGGGTTACCGCCTCCGGTTCGCTGCCCGGGTTCATGCGGTAGATCCGCTGGTCCGCAAAGTTCGAAAACCAGATTGTGCCGCCGGCGACCAATACGCAGCGCCCACCGTACTCATGGACTCGCGTGCGAGCGTTCCACGGGAGTGGGAGTAGTTCCTCGGGTTCGCCACCTGGTCCCCAGCGCATGATGGTGGAGCGACCGCCCTCCAAAGGACGCGACTCCACCCAGTACAGGTAGCCATCGTCGAAGGCCAGTGAACTGAGGCCGCGGCTGCCTTCTACCACGGCGGCAGCGGATATCGGTGACGCCCATGAGCCATACTTGCGTGTCGTGGTCACCCGGTCCTTTCCTTTTTGTGTCAGACAACAGTGTTTGCAATAGTATCAGGCTGGCTGCTCGCGCATACTAGAGCCTCGCTTATCTGAACGAAAGAAGCCATGACAGACCATGATTTGATAGAACTGGACGCCACCGGCCTGGCGTGTCCGATGCCACTGCTGAAAGCGAAGCGGGCGCTGAACGCGATGCAGGTTGGGCAGCAATTACGAGTGCTGGCGACCGACCAGGGCTCAGTCAGGGATTTTCGTGTCTTCGCCGAGCAATCCGGGCATCTTCTCCTGCGCAGCGAGGAGGCGGGTGGAATCTATACCTATCTCCTGCAAAAAAGTTGAGAATACCCGGATAGCCCACGCAAACCGCCGAATTTCAGCGTTATAATCGGGCGCTGTGTTATCGGTGCTTGGCGTTGCCATATTACGAAGTAGATTTCGGGCCTTTTATGCTGGATATTTTCAAGAAGTGGTACAGGCGTTACCTGTCCGACGAGGAGTCGGTGCTGCTGCTGGTATTACTGACCGTGTCAGTCATTCTGTTGATGACGATTGGTGACATCCTGACGCCCGTGCTGGCGGCCCTGGTCCTGGCTTACCTCGTGCAGGGCCTGTCTGCGCAACTACAGAACCTCGGCCTGCCCCAGTGGCTTGGAGTCGCCATCTCCTATCTTGTCTTCGTCGGCGTTTTCTTCGGTTTCTGCTTTGCCCTGTTGCCGCTGGTATGGCGGCAGATGCTGAGCCTGGTCAGTCAGTTGCCCGATATGCTGGAGAGCATGCGGCAGTTTCTCGGTGTGCTCCCCGAACGCTATCCGCACATTGTCAGCCGGGTGCAGCTGGGCGAATTCATCGCGCTCGCGCAGACGGAAATTGCCGGTCTCGGCCAGGCAGTGGTGAAGCAGTCGCTGGCCTCTATCCCCGGTATTCTGACGGTGTTGGTCTACATGATTCTGATTCCGATGCTGGTGTTTTTCTTGCTCAAGGACCGTCAGGGAATAATCGACTGGGTGGCAAGCTTTTTACCGGCGGAGCGCCCGCTGTTGCGCCGTATCTGGGGCGAGATGAATGAGCAGTTTGCCAATTATGCCCGGGGCAAGGTGCTGGAGATGCTGATTGTCGGCTTCGTCAGTTATTTCGCATTTATCTGGCTGGGACTCGATTACGCAGCTCTGCTG
>JAUICG010000033.1 GCA_030427485.1 Gammaproteobacteria bacterium | reverse complement strand
CGGCTTTCTGACGCTCGCGAGGTTTTCACCGGCAGGCGCGCCGGTCCCGGCACCGGGCAGCCTGCTGCTGGCGCTTTCGGGCTTGCTGCTCGTCGCCCTGCGAAGACGACCACGGTAGAACTCCGGGTCTGCCCTCTGGGCTGCAGCGACCCGGCAGCGCACCGGGAGGGGCTCACGCTCGGCGTCCGCACGGCCCTGGTGCGCCGGTACGCATTCCTTCAGCTCAGACGGCCTTCGAATATCCACTCCCCGAGCATACCGGTATAGCTCGCCAGGGGCGTGTCCAGGGGAATATCGCCCGCTCCGCGACGCAGCTCGCAGAACCCGTCCTGCACGCGTATCTCCGCAATCCAGTCGGGGTGAAAGCCCGCCGCTATGACGAGCTGGCAGATGAAAACGCTCATTGGCGTTTTGGGTTGTTCAGCTCCGTCGGTCAGGGAGGCGAACTTCCTCACCGAACTGCCCTGCGGATCCGTATCCAGCGATGCCCGCAGGCCGCGTTCCAGCAGGTGGTCGTTCGACCAGTCCTCGATGATATACAGTCCCCCGGTGCGCAATCGAGGAAAAATCATCTCAAACGTGGCGATGCTGGGCGCCAGGAAATGGCTGGCGTCATCCACAACGAGGTCGAGCTTCACTTCGCCAAATGCCCGGTCAAGCAGTCGGGGGACGACCGCCCGGTCGGCCTGGTCGACTCCCCAGTTCACCTCCACCCGGCCCTGCCGATCATGCTCCGCGAGAAAATCAGTGAGCTGCTCCACCGGTTCATCGGACAATTCAACGGCCACCAGCTTTTCGGGGTGAAGCAGTTTGGTAAAGAACGCGGTGCTGCCGCCCCTGTCCACGCCGACTTCGACCATCCGGCAGCCTGCAAACTCGGCGGCCAGGCTGAGGTAGCGATCGGTGTACTCCCGATTCTTGCGCAGGCAAATCCACCCCTTGCGCGTCGAGGTGCGACGGCGTGGACGCAACTCGAACGTTACACCGCCGACCGTTTCAGTATCGGGAGAAGAAGCCATCGCTAGCGGGAGAACAGGTTTTCAGGCCCGAGTTTTTTCTTGTACAGGGCGATATCGCCCCGGTACGCCTTTTTCACGCAGGCCACCAGTTCGTCGTTGTACATGGTCCTGATGGACGGCATGAAGCCCTGTGTCTTGTAGTCGAGGAGTTCGAGCGGTGAGCGTTTATACGGCTTCCTCCTGGACAACTTCTGATAGCCGTCAGCGCCGTGTTTGGTCAGCGGCCGGGCATCGACGAGGTCGAGGTCGATTTTTTCCTTGAGGACGCGTTTCGCCGTCGTGAAGTCCTCCAGGGCGAAATAGTCATCGTAATCTTCATACACCAGGAAACTGGTTTGCGGCATCCAGTGGATATCAGCGTTCCTGATACGCTCCGTACCCATGCTTTTCACAAAGAACTCGAAGGTGATGTCTTCCACATCGATTTTTCTCCTAAACAGCTCGACGAACCCCCAGGCCGGGTTGTTTCTGTTGACGATCTTGTCCAGGTATACGCTCAACAGACGGGCATAGGGACAACGCAGGATGACAAAGGTGTACTTCGCCTTGGCCAGCTCGGACAGGTTTGCTGTGAAGGTATTGTTGTTCTGGTGAATCCAGTTGAAGTCCGAGCTGTCCTTGATGCAGCCATTTGCTATGGCCAGCGAGGTTCGCATCGTGGAACAGGCGTTCTTCGGAATAAACGTGTAGATGGCGTCGCTGGGGTAGATATTCAGCGCGAATTCCTGGGCGAAGCTGTGTTGTTTGTTGACTCGCAGGGTGCTGTAGCTCTGGTGGCTATAGCGGAATAAGCGTGGCATGAAATAACTCCGTTCTCGTTTTTCCCTGCAAGCTTCCTGACCCTGGAACCGATGCGTTGCCAGCGTATTTCAAGCCCGGGAAGTGACTCGATCGTATCATAGGAGCAACGGCGCGTTCTACACGCCGGCCTTCGCTACCAGCGCCTCACTGACATCCCAGAACCTGTCGACAAAGTCGTCATCGCCGGCCAGCGGATTGGCCGCCCTGGGTGCGCGCTCGTAAAAATAGCCTCCGCTGCTTTTCCCCGGCTCGTCGGCGGTGGCCAGCCAGATCAGCGTATCCGCCCCCTGCGTCGGGGTCAGGCCCTCCGTCTTCACATTGCTGTAACGCGCCTGGACGTCTGCGTCGGTATGAGAGAAAAAATTGCTCGCCACGGTGCCCGGGTGAAAGGCGTGCGCAACGATGCCGTCCGCCGCCAGGCGTTTGGCCAGCGCGCGGGCGAACAGTACATTCGCCAGCTTACCACTGCAGTAGGCCAGACCATTGCTGTATTGCTCGAAGGTGTGCAGATCATCGAGGTTCAGGCCGGGAATCATTTCGCTGCCATCGGACGAGGTGTTTACGATGCGCACACTGCCCGGCGCCGCACCTTCAGCTGCGCGACGCAACAGCGGCAGCAAGCGATTCGTCAGCAGAAACGGTCCGAGGTGATTACCGGCAAAACTGGCCTCGTAACCTTCCGGCGTGATCACCCTCTCTTTCGCCATACCGCCCGCATTGTTCACCAGCAGGTCGATGCGATCGGTCAGCACTGCGATCTCCCCGGCAAGGCGGGCAGCGTCGACCATCAGCGAAAGATCGGCCACCAGCATGTCCACCAGGCCATTGCGGGACGCGCTTCGAATCAGCACTTCCGCGTTTGCACTGCGTCCGGGATCCCGGCCTGTGGCGATCACCCGCCAGCCCCGTTCTGCCAACGATTTTGCCGCTTCCAGGCCAATACCTGAACTCGCGCCGGTAATCACTGCAACCCTGGGTGACCGTGTTGTCATAGCCGTGCTCCGTTTGATGACCTGACGGGGTACTCGCTCGACAACGACGCGCGCCACGCCCGACACTGCGCCAGTGTAGTGCGCCCGGGCGAAGACAGCAAAGGGCCGGGCGGGAACGGGATACTCAGGCGGCGCGAGCGGCCGTCAACTCGGCATACTTTTGCAGATAGTGCGCTTCATCCCCGTACAGTTTCGCGAGCACCATCAACCGCTTGTAGTGGTGGCCGACGCACAATTCGTCCGTCATGCCGATGCCGCCGTGCAGCTGCACCGCCTGCTGCGCCACGTAGCTGCCGGCCTCGGCCACCTTCACCTTGAGTGCGGCACAGGCCGCCGCTGACTCGTCGCTCGCTTCATCCAGCGCGATGGCGGCATTGAACAGCAGCGAACGGGTCTCCTCCACCTTCAGGTACATGTCCGCCATGCGGTGTTGCAGGGCCTGGAACTTGCTGATCGGCTGCCCGAACTGGTTCCGGGTGCCGGTGTAGGCCACCGTGGCATCCAGCAGCACCTGCATCGCGCCCAGGGCCTCCGCGCCAAGCGCGACGATGGCCACGTCGATCACCGCTTCCGCCAGTGCCAACCCGCACCCGACAGCACCGAGAACCTGCTCCCTGGACAGCGCGACATCCGTGAGATGGACATGGGCGCCGCGACTGCCGTCCACCGCGACGAAGTGCTCACGTTCGACGCCCGGCGCATTCACATCGACTATAAACAGCGTGATATCACCTGCATCGCCCGTCTGGTCCGGATCGCGCGCGGTGACGATCAGGTAATCCGCGCAGTGCGCATTCAGCACCGCCAGCTTGCTTCCGTTCAGCAGATAGCCACTGCCAGAGCGTCGTGCGCAGGTGTTGATCCGGGTCAGTTCATAGCCGGATTGCGTTTCGGCAAAGGCGAAAGCCCACTGCGCGCCGCCGTTGATGATGTCCGGAATATACTGGCGCTGTTGCGCCTCATTGCCGCCGCGCTGCAACAAGCCGCCACAGGTCACCACGGTGATGAGATAGGGTTCGCGCACCAGTCCACTGCCCAGTGCCTCGCCCACCACCATCAGGTCCGTGGCGCCGCCGGCGATGCCACCGAGTGTCTCGTTGAACGGCAGTGACAACCAGCCGAGCGCGGCAAACTGTTGCCAGGCGCCCCGATCGAAGCCGGGGTCGCGCCTGCACAACTCGCGGTGGCGCTCGACATCGCAGTGCTCGCGCACATATTTGCCGACACTGTCCTGCAGTAATAGCTGCTCTTCGCTGAGGGAAAAATCCACGCTCTGGCCTGTATCCGGGAACCGGACCTGATCCTAGCAAAGGGGTTCTAGCAAAACAATCAATCCATACGGTTTTCTTCCGGGAAAAAGTAACCTAGACTCACGGCAAACCCGCGCAAACCCATCTTCACCATCGACAGGATACGCCATGCCACATTTGAAATTGAGCGCCGACCAGGTACTGACCACCACCCGCGCCGTACGCAAGCGCCTGGACTTCGACAAACCGGTTGAACTGTCGGTATTGCGCCAGTGCCTGGATATCGCCCTGCAGGCGCCGTCGGGTTCCAACGCGCAGGGCTGGCACTTCGTACTGGTTACCGATGCGGCGAAAAAGGCTGCAATCGCAGAGTTATATCTCAAGGCTTTCGATGACTATGAAGCGGGTCCGGCCCAGCCGACGAAACAACACCTGGACGACCCCGCCATGGCGCCTACCCAGGCGCGTGTATTGAGTTCCGCCCGCTACCTGGCCGACAACCTGGCCAAAGTCCCCGCGATGTTGATTCCCTGTTGCGCCCCGCGACCGGACATGGACGGCCTGCCGCACGGCGCTGTCGCCAGTATCTACGGCTCCATCCTGCCGGCCGTATGGAGCTTCATGCTGGCCGCGAGGGAGCGCGGCCTGGGTACCTGCTGGACCAGCCTGCACCTCAACTATGAAAAGGAAGTCGCCAGTTTGCTCGGCATTCCGGACAATGTCGCACAGGTCGCCCTGATCCCCATCGCCTACACCCGCGGCACGGATTTCAAGCCGGCCCCGCGCAAGGACCTCGACGGTGTGCTGCATACTGATAGCTGGTAGCAACCAGCACAACGCGCACCGTCACAGCGCAACCCATCGGGTATTGCTTGAAAGACAACCATGAAGCACCTGCTGATTCACATTCACGGGTTTCTCAGCGCGCACGACGCCGAGCGCGTGTCCGAACTCCGTGCATACATTCACGACCACGCGCTGAACGTCGACCTTATTTCCCCGCAGCTGCCTGAGACGCCGGAAGCCGCGGTAGAGAGTATCGAATCCATTATTCAGGCGGAACAGTGGCGGCGTCCCTCTGTCAGCCTGATCGGCCATTCGCTGGGCGCTTACTATGCAACGTATCTCGCTTCCCGGCACCATCTGAGGGCGGTGCTCATCAATCCGGTAGTGCGCGCGTACGAACTCATGTGCGAGTTTTTTGGCGCGTGCTACAACCCGCACACCGATCAGAATTTTGACATTGCGGAAGCGGACATACGCTATCTTGTTGGCATCAACCTGGAACAATTGCCGGACACAAGTCTCTTCCTGGTCATGTTGCAACTGGGCGATGAGATCGTCGATGCCCACGAGGCAGAGCGCTATTACCAGGGCTGTGAGCTCATCGTAGAGCAGGGCGGCAGGCATGATTTCGACAGTTTTTCCGATCATCTGGCGGCGGTCACCCACTTCCTATATGGTAAGCGATCACCCTGAACAGACACACACTGCACGACGGACACAGGAGCGCTATACCATGCTGCAATCGAGGCCGTGGCCGCTGATACTGGTGTTATCGATACTCTCACTGAACACACCCGCCTTCGGCAGTGCGCCGACGCCTGAGGCCGGGATTTTGATTGAAACACTGGGCCTGTCGCAGGCGGACACGCCCATCCGCGAACACGCGGGCTGGAAGCCCCGCAAGGTGGTGGTGATGCTACCGGCAACGTCTGGCATCGGCGGCACCGACTACGAAACAGAACTGCAGAATGCCGCGGGCGATGTGGAACTCGTATTTGACCGCTCCGGGGGGTTCGTACCACCGGCCGAATTACTGGTGGGGGCGGATGCGGTGATCGGCGTCTGCACCCCTCCACTGTTGCAGAACGCGGACGCCAGACTGCGCTGGCTGCACAATTACTATGTCGGTCTGGATCACTGCACCGGCGCGACAGATACCCAACTGAAAGAAATCGTGTTCAGCAACAACAAGCGCTTGTCCGGCCCCGCCATCGCGGAGCACGCCATCGCGATGTTGCTGGCGCTGACGCACAACCTGCCGGCCTACAGCAGGGCGCAGGACGAGCGCCGCTGGGATCGCGCGCCGTCCGATGATGTCACCTTTGGCGAACTCGATGGCAAGACACTGCTGGTCGTCGGGCTCGGCGGTATCGGTACCGAGATCGCCCGGCGCGCCCACGGTCTTGGAATGCGCGTGATCGCCACGCGCAATTCCTCGCGCGAGGGCCCCGACTACGTTGCCCGGGTGGGCCTGGCGGACGAATTGCATGCGCTGGCAGGTGAGGCCGATGTGATCGCGAATGCGCTGCCGCTGACGGAGGAGACGACGGGGATTTTCAACGAGGCTTTTTTTGAGGCGGTGAAACCGGGCGCCATCTTCCTTTCCGTCGGGCGCGGCAAAAGCACCGTGACCGGCGACCTGGTCGCGGCGCTTGAAGCGGGCAAACTGTACGGGGCGGGCCTGGACGTGACGGACCCGGAGCCCCTGCCCGAAGACAGTCCGTTGTGGCAGCTTCCCAACGTGATCATTACACCCCATGTATCCGCTGCCGGAGGCGACAGCCCGCAGAGGACGATGGTCATCGCGGTGGAAAACCTGCGGCGCTATGTCGCGGGTGAGCCACTGCTGAACGTGGTTGATATGGACAAGGGATACTGAGCTGACGGTGATCGCAGAATGACGCGAAGAACTGGACAGGGTAAGCATCGTGGAGAGTGAAGCACAGCTGTGGTGGACGATGTTGTTCGGCGCCGCCGGCTTCGGCTACTTCCTGTACGGCAGAAAACAAAAAGCCGCGATGCCGCTGGTGTGCGGCATAGCCCTGTGTGTATTCCCTTACTTCGTAGGCAACATCTACCTGCTCGTATTCATCGGGCTGGTGCTGGTGGCGCTCCCCTACTTCATCAGCATCTGAATATTCATTCGGGGATAACGAGGAACGAGATTATGGATTGGTATCTCGCGGTACTGAAAAAATACGCACAATTCAGCGGTCGCGCACGCCGCAAGGAATACTGGTACTTCGTTTTGTTCAACATACTTATCAGTATTGCCCTGGTCATTGTCGACAGCGTCACCGGCACGCTCAACAACGAGACGGGTTACGGGCTGCTGAGCGGCATCTATTCGCTGGCAGTACTGATTCCCTCTCTCGCCGTCGGATTCAGACGACTTCACGATACCGGGCGCAGCGCATGGTGGCTGTTGATCGGACTCATCCCGGTCATTGGCGCCATCGTGCTTATCGTGTTCATGGTGCAGGACAGCGAGGCGGGTGACAACCGGTACGGGCCTTCACCCAAACTCGACGCCTGACGGCCATAAGCGCACTCGTGTTGGCCGTCGTCGTCTATTCGCCCGGCCGCCAGCCGCCGTGAAAGCCCGCGGGTACCCGGTGTGACAGGTGCACTTTGGCGACGGGACCGTCAGCCAGTTTCAGTGCGTTGAAGATATACAGGCTGCTGATGCGGGTTTCAAAACTGGTCACCACACTCAGCAGGTAGCCCTCACCCTCCGCGGCATCTTTCGAGGCGGGCACGAAAATCGCCTCGGACGGCATGGCCTGACCGCAGGAATAACGATCGATCACCCCGGTTTCGTGATCGACGTGACCAATCACATTGTAGTATTTGTCCAGCTCATTGTAGGGGCTGAGCAATTCGCCATCGGACGAAGTGTACCAGCCGTGGCGGTACGCCTTGCCGGCGTAGCGCGGATCGCACTGGGGAAATTCCGATGGTGAATCGTCGATGCGCTGGAATGTCGCGCGCGGCTCATTGCTGTTCATATCGATCGTCCAGCGGGTCAAATGCGGCTCGGAACGCGGCGTCGAACTCCCGTCCGCGGTGGGAAACAACGGCGCCGTCTCCAGTTGGCAGGCATCGACCAGTATCACGCCGTCCTTGTCGTAGCCGTTCATGAAGTGAAACGCGAAGCCCAGGTCCATCTCCACCCAGCGGATATTTTCGGCGGTACCGCCGTGGCGCGGCAGCACACCGATATGAACCCCCTTCTCAGGTTCCCACGCAAACGGAGGCCCGCCTTCCATCGCCCGCTCCAGGCTGCCGGTGATAGGCATCACCGGGATGACAATATAGTTCTCCGTGACCATGAAATCGTGGACCATCGCGGAGTAAGGCGTGGGAATGAGCGTGCTCTCGGTCAGGATGCCCTGCGGATTCACCTTGTGCACCATCACGTCGGCGGAAAAGGGTCCGGTGGCCATATAGGCGAAAAACACCATCTCACCGGTCACCGGGTCCACTTTGGGATGCGCGGTCATCGCCGTACCCAGCTTACCGCGGAAGTTCCAGCTGCCGATGGACTCCAGCGTCACCGGATCGAGTTCGTAGGGCGGATGCCCCTCCTCCATCACCAGCAATCGCCCGCCGTGCCAGATGACCGCCGTATTGGCCGTACCGTCCTTGTCCGTGAACACGAAATCGCTGTATTCGGGATCGCACTCGAACGGGTTCAGGGGGTTGATCAGCGTGCGGGCTTCCCGGTCTTCCAGCTTCCACTTATTGGTGCGAACCCAGCGGTTGGTGTAGTCCACCTTGCCGTCCCGGATGTGGAACGCATGCACCATGCCATCGCCCATAAAGAGGTGATAATCGCCGCGCGGCTTGAAGCGCTGGTTGGGACCGGCGCGGTAGAGGCTGCCACACAGGTCCGCGGGGATTTCCCCCTCCACGATCAGGTCGCGGGCGTCGCATTCCATCTGGATGGAACCAAACGGGAAATTCAGGAAGGGGTTGGTTGCAGACATCGGAGCGGCCATCGGAGTCCTCGATTTTTATCGCATTGAGGAGGCAACACTAGCGCCTAAATTAAAATCAGTCAATTCTGTTTGTTTTTAAAAGAGTGATTTGCTAATGTGGCCGCATGACAGCCGCCCTCCCGCCGGGCGGCCCGAAAATCCGGTCGCCCCGGGCATAAACATAAGACTTCACAGGTGAGTTCCATGTCTATTCGTCGTTTGGTTTCGGGCATCGCGCTGCTGCCACCCCTGGTGACCGCCATCGCGTACGCCCAGGACAAGGCGCCTCCGGCAAGTGGACCAGACCCCCTGGCACTGGAGGAAGTCGTCGTCACCGCAAACCGACGGGTGGAGAGCATCCAGGAAGTCCCGATGTCGGTCACCGCATTCACCAGCCAGTTCTTCAAGGTTTCCGGCGTGACCAACCTGACCGGGCTGGAACAGTATACGCCCAGCCTTAAAATTACCCCCGGCACCGACTCCAGCAGCCAGTCCATCCGGATTCGCGGCATTGGCTCGGTGGGCACCAACGCCGGCATCGACCCCAGCGTGGGAATGTTCATTGACGGGGTGTACCAGGGCCGCGCGGGGATGAGCATCGGCGACCTGATGGATATCGAGCGCGTCGAAATCCTGCGCGGCCCGCAGGGGACGCTGTACGGGAAGAACACCGCCGCCGGCGCGATCAGCATCATTACCCGGACGCCCTCCCCCGAGGGCTATGAGTCTGAAGTGGAACTGATGTACAACACGGACGAACGCGCGGAGATACACGCGATGGTCAACATCCCGTTCGGGGACAGCGGACACGCGATGCGGCTAACCGGGTACGGGATCGATGGCGATCACCTGTATGAGAATAGCTTCAACGGCGAGGGCCTGAATGACGCCAACAAATGGGGCCTGAAATCGCGCACCCTGTTCGACACCGGCGCCAGGAGCGATGGTGACGGCTATGGCGAGTTCCTGCTGACGCTGGACTATAACAAGGAAGACACCGACTGTTGCGCGCTGGCGGTAATCGACTATGCGGGCTTTTCCACCCTGGGGGTACCCACCACCAATGATCCCTCGGCGGCCTACCAGCAACAGCTGGGTATGAACGATAATGGCGACTATATTTTCCAGTACACCTCCTTTGAAGACACTGCGGGCTTTAGCCCGCCGGCACATTCCGATCCCTTCGATGACGACTACTGGCTCGATGCGCCAATCCACAACAAGGTCGAGGTAGGTGGCGTTGCGCTTGAGTGGAACAAGGACATTGCCAACGAAAATGTACTGACCTTCATCAATGCCTGGCGCCATTTCAATTCCGACAGTGGTTATGATGGGGATTTCACTGCGTACGATGCGGTCGATGGCGGACAGAAGTACACGTTCAACCAGTACTCCTCTGAACTTAGGGTCACCTCTCCAGGTGGCGAAACACTGGACTACCAGGGTGGGCTCTACGCATTCTATTCCGACCTGGATTCCACTGGCGAGTTTGCCCAGTCAGCATTGCTGACCAGCATAACCCCGCTACTGGGCACGCAGTTTCCCGACGGTACGCTCAACACCGACGACAACAACTACAAAACAACCAGCTTTGCTGCGTTCGGCCAGTTGGTATGGAACATCAGTGAAAAGTTCAGCACCACCTTTGGCTTGCGCTATACCTATGAGCAGAAGGATTTTAACGGCTCCCAGGTATCTGATCCGTCATTCGCTACTGCCATCCCTCCCATTGTCGGCCCCGACGTATACTACGACGAGACCCGCAATGATGACGATTTCTCTCCCACATTGATCGGGCGCTATTTTTTCACCCCCGACATCATGACGTACGCGAGCATCAGCCGGGGCTTCAAATCAGGCGGCTTCAACCAGCGCCGCGAAGTCGCAGGCAAGAATGGCGAGTTTGACCCGGAAACCGCCACCAACTACGAAGTTGGCTGGAAAACGTCGACCGATGACCGGCGCTTACAGTTTAACGGCACGTTTTACCTCGTGGATTACGACGATTTCCAGGCACAGTCCTTCGACGGCTCCTCGTTCACCGTCACCAATGCCGGCGCGATGCAAAGTTACGGCTCAGAGGTGGACCTCGTCTTCGTTCCCCTGGCGAATGTGGTCGTCGGTACAGCCATCGGTTATAACAAGGCCGAGTACAAGGATTTCAAAAACGGGCAATGCACGGTGGACCAGTCTGTTACGCAGTACTACCAGAGGCCAGGCGGACCCGTATTCGTTCCCGACCCTGAAAATCCCGGTCAACTTCAAAGCCTGCCGCCGGGAATAGTCACAGCCTGTGTCCAGGATCTTGAGGGCAAACCGATTGATAACGCGCCGGAGTGGACCGTGAGTTCCTATATCCAGTATGACCGCGACCTGAGCGATGACCTCGTCGGCACCGTGCGCCTGGAACACAGTTACACGGACAGCTTCTACCTTGACCAGGATCTCGACCCCACCCTGGAAAACCCGGCCGTCGACCTGATCAACCTGCGCCTGACGCTGAGCAATATGGAGAATTCCTGGGAGGTTGCGGTATGGGGCCGCAATATGCTGGACGAGGAGTACTATAATTTCGGGATCGACGCGCCGGTTGTCGGCGGTTTTGTCGGTGCGGTTGCGCCCGGTGCGATTTACGGTGTAACGGTGCGCTTCATCAACTAGCCTCTGTCGCCCCGCGTGCGCCCGCAACAAAAAGGAGGAAGCAGCATGGTGGATGAATCGATTATCTCGACGGACCAGCGTACCGGCCGTGTGGCGGCTCCGCGAAAAACGGGCTTCTACTACAACTGGGGGCCGCAGGCGTGGATCGACATGTGGATGTCCAACACCATGCTGGTAAAGAAGGCCATGCCCATTGTCAGCCACACCTTCGTACCCATCCTGCGACTCTCCGGCGACAAGGAACAGGTGGATCGCGATTACGCGGACATCAAATCGCGCCGGGAGGTCATCGCGCGATTCGACTCGCCGCGCGAGAAGTGGCGCAAGCGCTACGGCAACTTCGTGCGCGAGGCGGAATGGGCGCTGCTTGAACTGCGCAAGCACTACAGCCAGAAGCAGTACGAGGACATCGTGATCGGCACCTCGGTCGCGCTGTCCCACGAGACCTCACCTGAATTCCTGAAGATGATGAACAGCATGTCGGACAAAAACAGGAACAAAAAGCCCCGGCCGGCGAATGACGGCGCACCGTCAAAACCGGGGCGCTGGAGTACCTTCCTGTTCGAGACCTTCAACCCCGCGCACTGGTTGACCGGCCCCGCCAGCATTACCGAGTTCGATCCCGCGGGCGGGCTCACCGTGATGGAAATACCCGACTGCGGCTGGCATACCTGTGGCCCCAGGGACCGGCTGCCCAACCCCAATGCGCTGCCCGAGGAGGGCTGCCTGAACATTTGCAAGGGCCCGTTCGAAGCGCTGTTCAACGGCGCGCACGGCGGCCTGAAGATGGAGTTCGACCCGCATTTGCCGGAGACCTCCTGTACCGTCCGGATGAGTTGGCAACCGAAGTAAGCGGTGCGTCGGTAATGATAAAGCTGGCGGACATTTTCTCCCCGCAGCGGCGCCTGCTGCAGCAGGAACGGGATATCGCACATTTGCGCGACGAGCTGAAAAGACTGCAGGCACAGAACGACAGTATGCGTGAAGGCATGAGACGCTGCCTCACCTGCGACTATCGCATTGATTTCAAGGCGCGCCAGGATGCCAGCGCCATTGTCGAGTCCCCTGCTGACGCGCCTGATACAGACGTCGGGTACTGAAAGCCATACAACTACGCCACCGAGAGAGGTCAAACATGTCCGTTATTCTAGTTACCGGCAGCAGCACTGGCATCGGCCAGGAAACCGCCCTGCACATGGCGCGCAGGGGACACGACGTATACGCCGCGGTGCGCAGCCCCGACACCGCCGTGGAGTTGAAAGAGAAGATCGCCCAGGAGAAACTGCCCGTCAACGTGGTCCGCCTCGACCTGGTGGACCCGGCCTCCATCCGGTCCGCCGTGGAGCAGATCATGGAACGCAGCGGCCGCATTGATGCGCTGGTCAATAACGCGGGGATAGGCGGGGGACGCGCGGTGGAGGAAACCTCGCTTGAAGAAGTCCGCGAGATCTTCGAAACCAATTACTTTGGCAACGTCAGCGTACTGCGCGAGGTCACGCCGATCATGCGCAAACAGAACGCTGGCAGAATCGTCACTGTGGGCTCACTGGCCGGGCGCGTGGTGATGGGCTGCCACGCCCACTACTCCGCCTCCAAGTGGGCGATGGAAGGCCTCAGCGAAGCGCTGGCGCAGGAGATGGCAGAGTTCAACGTGAAGGTCGCCATTATCGAACCGGGCTGCGTGCTGACCCCTATCTGGGAGAAAGGCTCGCTGCCGACGGAGCCCTCCCCGTACAGTAATTCCCTGCAGCGGCTGGGACGGTTCTTTGAATTCGGACTGCGCCGACCGGCCATGCCCAGCGATGTCGCCAGCGCTATCGAGCACGCCATCGAATCCGATGAACCCCACTTTCGCTACCCGGTAGGACCGGACGCCAACGAAACGATCGCTGCGCGGGCAAAGGTCTCCGACGACGAGTGGCTCGCCCTCAACTGCCTGCAGGGCGATGCGTTCCACGATCGCTGGGAGGAACTGGTGGGCGTGGATTACTATCGCGATTAATACGCGGCAGCGGCAGTCGACGGGGGCGCAACGCTGAGGCCGACGCGACCGGCTCTCCAGCAGTGTGCTAAGCCCGGCGCGCCGGCAGCACCACGGAATCGTACCAGGTGAGTATCTCGGCGGCCTCCCTTTCGGGGGCTTCCAGCGCGATCGCATGGCCGCAGTGCATGCGCACGTAGTTCCACGGTCCTCGCACCAGGGACTTCACGCGCGCGACATCGGCGTCGTCCTGCGCACCCATGAGCCGCCCGTCGTCGCGCAGGAAAAAATCGGCGTGCAGGAACAGCACGGGTTGCTCGATCCTCGCCAGTGTTTCGCCGTGATCGAAGTCTTCGCCTGCGGTTCCCTCCACGAAAGCCCGCGAGAAATTGCCGTCAAACTGGGAGGTACCGCGCATCATGATGCGCATCTTTTCCGGCATGAACCGGAAATCGACCGGCTTGCCCGGCGACAGCGCCTGCTGCAGCGCAATCAGTTTGCCGAGAATCCCGACCACAAACTTCGGCGGCAGCTTCGTGTTCATCACCCCGGCGGCCTCGCGTGCGCTCTCGATCAGGTGCTCGGTAAAGAAATAGGAATAGCCGCCACCGCCGGGAATTGAGAGACGGGTAAAGGCCAGGAAGGTATCGAACACCGCTGTGCGCCTGATATTTTCCCGGTCGCAGCGGAACAGCGGCGGGTCTTCCAGTACAATGGCCTCGACCCACGCCGGCGCGTTCGCCGCCAGCCACGCGGCCAGCACGCCTCCCGAGGAGTTGCCGGCGACAATGGCGGGCCTGCCAACGGCTTTTTCCAGAAAGCCCGTCATATCCCTGCCGAGTTGGTTGAAAGTATAACTTCCCGGTGTCCAACTCGATTTACCGTGGCCGCGCAGGGTGACGGCAAAGACCTGAAACCGGCTGGCGAGCAGCGGCATGATGAACGTGTATTCTTCCCAGGTCACCGATTGCCCGTGAATAAAAACGAGTGCCTGTCCGTTGTCCGGGCCGACGGCGTAGTTCAGGATTACGTCGCCCGTGTGGAAGTACTTCTCCCGGAAGCCGGCGCTGGCGAGCTGCTTGTTCATCGTGAATCACTCCCGGATCGTTTTCGCACTAGAATGCCTGCAGGTCGGAGGCGAAACTGACCGGCCCCTTGTAGATGGCCGCTATCCGCTTCTTCGCCTCATCGAGCAGTTCGTCGGGCAGCGCGTTGTGCGTGACCACCAGCGATTTGACTTTGGCACGTTGCGCCATGTCGCCCACCTCTTCCGGCGACAGGTGCTGTCGATCAAAGTGCTTCTTCAGTGCGCTGCCGGCAAACTTGATCGCCACGCTTTGCAGCAGCCCGGGGTCGGTTGCCGCCACCCTGTCCTGCAGGAGTTCGTAGGACACCTCGGCATCCATGATCTCCGTTACCAGCATGTCGGCTCCCTGCGACAGCACGATGACATCGTCACTCGGCCCGGTATCACCGGTGTACACGATGGACCGATCGGGGAGATCGAAGCGAAACGACAAGCCGCGGACCTGGGTGTCGCCCTCCTCCTCGACGAGGATGTAATGCGAGTTCCTGCTCACGGCCACGCGGACATCTCCCAGCGCTATCTCGGACCCGTGCGTCAGTTCCACGACCTCGACAGTCTCGGCGGGCTCGGGTTGAATCCGTGACAGCATCCAGCCGTTATCCGCGGTGACGGGAAGCATGGCCTGCACCAGCCCGGCAACGGTTTCTTTCGTGCCCTCGGGCCCATAGATGGTCACCACACCCTGGGCGTTGACCTGAAAGCGCTGCGACAGCAACGCGAACAGCCCACCCGTGTGATCGAAGTGCAGGTGGCTCAGGAATACCGTATTTACCTTGTCCAGACCAACACCGGCTTTCGAGAGTTGCCAGGCAACGGCGTCCCCGGCGTCGATGACAATCACCTGGTCGCCGTAAATGAGCACGTTCGAGGCCTCCGCACGATCCGGATTCGGTATCGGGCCGGAGTTGGTACCCAGGGTAATGAATGCCGAACTCCTGGCCCCTGCTGCGCCATCGGCGGCAATTGCCTGGCCAGCGACGAGCAGGAGCGAGAGCTTCAGCACCGCCGCGATGCGGACGAAAAATTGCGTGTTTGTCTGTAGGTCATTCATAAGGGTTCCTGGGGTTGACGGGGTTTTTCTGATCGTTCGGAGTTCACAACTACAAGCGCCGGCGGGCAGCCCTCTCACTGCCGCTGCAACCAGCGCTGCCCCTCTGCATAGAGCGCCTGCGATGCCGGTGTATAGTCGCTGACCTGTCCGGGCTGAATGGCATAACCGAGTTTTTTCAGCACAACACCGAGGTGGCGGTAAGATGGCTCAAACCTGCCCGTGGGCATCAGCCTGCTGAGCAGCCAGAACCGCAGCGAAGGCTGCACACTGTCCATCCGGTCCTTCTGGTAGATACACACCCTGCGCAACATGCGCCATGTACCCTCACGCTGCTGCAAAAAGTCGAAAAAATGTGCCTCCGAGGTCAGGTCGACCTCGATGCCCAGCGCCACCTTCGCCCTGCCCCTGATGGAAACCGGTGTAATCGCAATCGCGCGATCCCCGTGCACATCGATGAGTGAGGGGTCCATGATATGTGTGGATTGGGAACCACGCTGCGCCATGTCTTTCGATGCCTCTACGAATCCTTCGAAGGCACCGGAATACCAGCTTACCTGGATTTCGCCATCCGGGTGAAACGTGTCCGCCAGGGCCTCCCACAGGCCATGATCGCGGAAATAACCCCAGTGCAAGATTAACTGGGAGATTGCCGACCTGTCCTCGCTCACAACATACCCTCCTTCACGCCGCTGCCGTCACGTCGCCCGCTACCAGCGCAGTAAAAGCCTGTCGCAGGCAGTGCTCCGCGCTATCGGGCGTGGCGGCGGCCATGCAAAAACGGTCCGGGCGAATCAGCAGCATCACTGGCTGGTCACCGCCCAACCAGTCGGCAAGCGCATGGGTGTGGTCGAACGGGATACCTGCGCCCGCTGACGCAAGCCCGGTACGGACCTGCACGAGCCGTGCACCCAGCGCCGTCCAGTCCCGCTGCAAACGTTCACTGAGCTGCCTGACAGGGTCGCAGTTCACGCCGAGGATAGCGAAACCGCCCCCGAGGTACTCATCCAGCAGCGCGCGCTTGCCATCCGTCGTCACCGTCGGCTGGACCAGCAGGCTGCCGGGAAGGTTCGAGCATTCGCCCGCCGGGAGCGGCGGCACGGTGACGCGGCGCGCCAGTACGGATTTTGCCATCTCGTCTTCCAGCGCCTGCAGGGCCGCCGGGTCCTCATGCATCCGGGCGAACGCGGCATCCCGCTCCGCGGCCTGCGCCGGATCGATGGGCTGTATTTGCCTGCCGAGCTGCAATGCCGTCTCGATCAGTTCCCAGGCGTGATCCCGCCGATCCTTTTCGTAACTGTCCAGCAGGTCGGCGCCGGCGAGACCCTTCACCACCAATGCGAGTTTCCATCCCAGGTTACTGGCGTCGCGCAGGCCGCTGTTGAGCCCCTGCCCCGCAAAGGGCGGCGTCATGTGCGCCGCATCGCCGGCGAGGAAAACACGCCCCTCGCGCCAGCGATCCGCGATGATCGCGTGGAAGTCATACACCCGCTTGCGGTAGACCTCCACGTTATCGACATCGGTGTAGGGCGCGATCAGTGCGCGGATCGTGTCGTCATCAAGCAGGTCTTCCCGCGCCTCGCCCGGCATCAGCATCCACTCCCAGCGACGCTCCCCGTGCCGCTTGCGAATCGTCATGCCCGGTCGTTTCGGATCGCAATAGAACCTGCAGTCCAGTTCATCGCCGAGGTGGCTGTCGCGGGTATCGATGACCAGCCAGGGCTGGGCATTGCTCTCGCCCCGCATCGCGATATGGAGCTGTGAGCGCACGCTGGAACGCCCCCCGTCACAGCCGACCAGGTAGCTGGCCATGATCTGTACGGCTTGACCCTGCGGGTTCCTGCAGTGGACTGTGACGCCGTCATCGCCCTGCTCGAATCCGGTCAGCTCATGCGCAAACAGGAGCCGGACACTCGCCCGCTCGCGCAGGGTGTCGGCCAGGTAGCGATCGAGCGTCGGCTGGTCAAACGCATTGATCATCGAATAGCCGTAGGGCCGATACTCGGGGCGGCCGACTTTGAACAGGTGCCTGCCCTCGCCGTTAACGTAATCCGCCTCCAACCCGCAGAGGAACTCATCCAGAATGCCTTCCAGAAGGCCGAGTTTCTGCAGCGTGCGCAGGGATTCACCGTCTATCGCAATCGCGCGCGGCTCGCTTACTGTGCCCTCGAGCCTGTCGAGCACCACGCAGTCCACGCCTTCCATGCCGAGCAGGTGCGCCAGCGTCAATCCCACCGGACCTGCGCCGCAGATTACCACCGATGTGGCGATTGTGTTCATCCGATATTCTCCTTTCGCACCTCAGGCGTCGACGATGGCATTGCGTTGGGTGCCGAGGTCAATCGCGCCACTGTTACTGCGGATGGACAGTTCAAGGACATCGCCCGGTTTCAGGAATGGCGTTCGCTGTAGCTGGGCCCGGGTGAATTTTTCGCGCCGCTTGCGGTCGTTCTGCATATTGCCCAGGATCGCCAGCGCGACCTTCAGGTTGCTTCCCGCGAGCACGCCACCGGGCGTACCCGTCAGCAGGCAGTCACCGGCGGCCATGTCTGCGAAGCCCGAGATATCCGACAGTGTCGCCGCCGGCCGGTGGATCAAATGGTCCGTGATGGCGGATTGCCTGACCTGGCCGTTCACCCGCAGTTCGAGCTGGAGTGCGTACAGCTGGGAAAAATCCGCGTCATCCATCAGGTAGAGCACAGGGCCCATCGGGCAAAACGTGCGCTGGCTCTTGCCGCGAAACCACTGCAGCATCGGCGCACCGAACATCAGGTCACGTGCGGAAACGTCATTGCACAGCACAAGGCCACCGATATAGCGCGGCAGGTCGCTCTCGTCGATCGTTGTCGCCTGCACTATCGGCTCCTTCAATACCAGCGCCAGTTCTATCTCATAATCCAGCAACTCGCATCCGCGCGGCCGGACGATATCGTCATTGGGACCGCAAATGCTCGAGGCGGCCTTCATGAACAGCAGCGATTCCTCGTCGGGTAAGGCCGCCGCGCCGGATTCCGCCCGGTGCTCGGCATAATTCAGCCCCTGGCAGAACAGCTGTACGTCGCTCGCCACCGGGGAGAGATAGGTCGCTTCGCCCGCGGCAATCGACGAGCCGCTGACGCGCGACCTGAACCCGGCCGGGTCCGCGAAATAGTCGCCCATGACATCGCGGTGCGTGGTATACGCGGTCGCCAAGGGGTGAATACGGCTGTCGCGCAGCTCGCCCCAGCGGCCTGTGGCATCCTCTTTGGTGGCGTAGTGGACCAGTGATATCCCCATCGCGATTTCCTCCTGCAGTGGTTCCCTGCGTTGAATTATTTGAGCCAGGGACGCGGCGCACGCGCCATGGCCCGCTTCATTTCCAGCATCGTTTTGCGCCAGCCGGCGCCGCCCAACAGCATTTTCGGAATGTCGGCGATGCGCGGCCTGACTGCCATGGCGGCGGGAAGGTCGTCCCCCCAGGCCCACAGGCCGCCCCGGTCCATCAGGTGATAGCGCGTTTGCCAGGTGTTGTCGAATACATCGCCGTCCGCGTAGTGCTCGACCTCGAAGTGGTGGGGATCGAGCCAGTAATCGAAGATCTGGCTGCCGAGAATATGGCGGCCAAGCCCCCAGAAGTGTTTCCACCCTTTCTGCCTCAGGTACTGGTGCCCCTGCCCGATCGTATCCAGGTCCAGGGTTTCATAGGCGCTGTGCATATAGCGGGCGCCCGGGCCCGCCGCCAGCACCACGGTGTGGTGATCCGCCGGAACCTCGCCCAGGTCCATGCGGCAAAAGGCCAGCACCGGGCGCCCGGAAACCGTGCACTGCACATCGGTGGGCAGGATGCCGAGATGCCTGCGATACCACTGCCATGAGCGCTCGAAGTCCGACACCATTATCACGTAGTGGCCGAACTTTTCGATTGCGCTGGCCTGCAGCGGCGGCCGCTGCATGTCGTTGACGCGCTGCTTGCGGTCCGGGAGGTTCACGGGTAACGCCTCGCGGCGCGTCGGCAGTATCGCCACGGCTTCTCGTCCCCAGACCAGGTCGACGGTAAAGCCATCGGGGTCGCTCAGACGCACGCGAAGCCCGCCGCCGGGACCGTCCACTTCCTCGATGGAAACCCCGGTCTCCTGCGCGACGCGCTGCAGGTCCTGTTCCCGCGCGACGCGGAATCCGGCGCCGAGGAACCGCGCTTTGTCGCCGCGGTGAGCAGCGTAGATATAGGGGGCGTCGCCATAGCCCCGCATATAGAGACTGTCCGGTCGCACCTGCGCCGCCACCATGCCAAAATCTTCCAGGAAGCGTTGCTGTTTCTGCAGGTCCGGCACCTGAAACAGGATATAGGCGGTGTCGATCACCGTCACCAGCGGTTCACCGCCCAACTCGACCGGGATGGAACCGGGCGCGGCCAGTTCCTGGTCGGTGTATTGATCAGAACCGGGGTAGACGATCTGGTCCAGTGGCATGGTCATGGGATGGACTCCTCAAATGGCTCAGTGGCCGAATCGATAAGTGGCGGAGAGCGCTACTTCGCGCCCCCTGGCGCGATTCTGCCAGTAGACACCCGGCAGCAGGAATTCCTGGCCGCCAAACGCGGCGGGTTGTTCATCCGTCAGGTTGAAGGCCGTCAGCGCGACCGTCCAGTTCTCGGCCATGGAAGCGAGGCTGAGACGCAGATTGAAACGCCAGTAATCATTGGCAAACAGGTTTTCATCCTGCGAGAAGTCCAGCGAGGTCTCGTCTTTGTACGAGGCGTCCAGGCGACTGCCGAAGCGCAACCCGTTCAGCACCGGGATCGAATAGTCCGCAAACATCGTCGCTGACACCTCGGGAGCGTTGTCCAGTTGCACGCCCTTGAGATCCTGCACGAGATTACCCGTGGGGCTGTTGGGATTGGGGTAGCAATCCAGCTTCGCCGCCTGCACCTTGTTGTTGGGACAACTGGCGGTAAACTCCCTGTATTCGGCCTTGAGATAGGCGCCGGTCGCGCCCAGCGTAATGGACTCGGTGGCGGCGAACAGGGTCTCGATTTCAATGCCGCGGGAGCGCGCCTTCGCCGCGTTCGTTACCACAAAGCCGTTGGCGGGGTCGAAAGCGCCCACCTGCAGGTCATCGAATTCCGTGTAGAAGACCGCCGCATTGAGGCGCGCACGACCGCCCAGCAGGTTCGTTTTCACACCCAACTCGGTGCTCGTGGCATCCTCGGGCTCAAAGCTGAAGTTATCGAGATCGCCGGCGGTTTCGTTGGTGTTGAAGCCCCCGGCCTTGCTCGCTTTTACCCAGCTCAGGTAGGCCATCCCGGCCTCGCTGAAATCCCACTGCAGGTTGAACGCCGGATCGACATTGGACTCGTCGATATCATCGCCGTAAGCGAAGTCCCGACGGTTGATCAGCGTACCCAGAAGGGCGTAGAGCGCAGGATTGCTTTGCGCCAGCGATTCATGGGATTGGTACACCCGGTTAAATTTCGTGCTGGTCGCGTCCTTGCTTTCCTCGGAATAGCGAACCCCCGCGCTGCTGCGCCAGCGCTCGGAAATGTTCCAGGTGACCTGGGTGAACGCCGAGTAGGATGTCGATGTCTCGCGGTATTTACCTGTGGTGGAAAACGCCAGCGCCGGATTGAAGCCGAAACCGTCCTGGTTCAGGTCGTGCTTGAAATCCCTGTCGAGATAATAGAGCCCGGCGATGTACTCCAGCGTCTCACCCTGCGGTGACGTGAAACGCATTTCATACGAGTACTGGTCAAAATTCTCCTGCTGGCGCGCGCTCGAAACGCTGGTCGCGGTGAAGTCCTGGTCATTGTACTGGTCGCGATTGTAGCCACCGTAGCCGAGCAGAAAAACGAACTCGTAGTCGCCCAGGCCCTGTGTGACCTGCAGCGTCACATTGTCGGCGTCCTGTTCGAGCTGTTCCCGGTCGTTGGGCCAGGAATGGTTGTTAAACGCGAAATCCTCTCCCGCGCCGGCCGCCAGCTGGTAGATGGCCGCCCCCAGCCCGAGGATCTGGGTGGGCGGCACATAGGCGGGGTTGTTGGCCAGTTCATAGGGAAATGTGCCGGGCGAGTAATCGGCGAACACCTGCCAGTTGGAACCGTCTTCATCCACTGAGCTGGTCTCCACTTTCAACAGAACCTCGGTGGTGGCGCCAGCATCCCACAGCAGCATGCCGCGCGCCACACCGGTATCCGTTTTCGGTACACCATCGCCGTGGAACCTGTTCTCCATATACGAATCATCCTCGGACGCACGCGCCGCCAGGCGAGCGGACAAGCCCTCCATCAATGGCCCTGAAACAAATCCTTCCAGTTCCTTGCTATCGTACTCGAACTCGTAACTGCCGGTGATTTCAGCCGCAAAGGCGTCCGTCGGGCGGTTGGACACCAGGCTCAGGGCGCCGGCGATACTGTTCTTGCCGAACAGCACCCCCTGCGGCCCCTTCAGCACCTCGATACGCTCGAGGTCCAGGAACGGTGACTGGAACAGCGCGGCGCGCGAGGCATAGATGCCATCCACATACATTCCCACGGACTGCTCAAATCCGGCATTGCCGGTACCGCTCCCCAGGCCCCGTATCACTACCCGCGTGACACCGGGCGAGTCCGCGATGTCCACATTGGGAATACTGTCGGATAAGCCTTCGAGATTACCGGCGCCACTCAACTGCAATTGTTCACCCGAGAACGCCAGGATCGAGATCGGCACATCCTGCGCGCTCTCGACCCGCTTCTGGGCGGTAACGACCACCTCTTCCAGCGCCTGCGCAAACGCACCTGTGGCGGTGGCCAGGCCCACAGCAGCCACGCACGCCGCCATTCCCGCGGGGACCCGTCGCGCAATGTTCTTCACAGTGCTCATGGAACGCATCTCCTTATAATTAGCTGCGCGTCTGCTCACGATTCCGGGCGGCAAACCCGGTGTCTGTGCTGTTCGAGGGCGCATCTTAGGCGCTTGGTGACCATTTAGTCAATGACTTTTTGGTCATTTTTTATCAAAATTTCACTAACCGGTAGACCAGGTGGTCACGAAAATCATAAAATTCAATGGTTTGCACCCGAGTGGGGTCTGGAATGAAGAGTGTGAAAACGGGTATCACGGCAAGGGAAGCGCAGAGCCTCCGTATACGGGACTCACTGCTGCGAGCGTGTGCCGATTTGTTATTCGAACAACCCATCGACGCCATTACCATCAATGAAATCGTTCAGCGCGCCGGCGTCGCCAAGGGCAGCTTCTACAACCACTTCCCGGACAAGGAAGCGCTGGCCTCCACTGTCTCCGAGGCCATCCTGACCGAGGTCGAGTCGAGGGTGCGCAAGAGCAATGAAAACGTGACCGACCCGGCCTACCGAATGGTGCGGGGTATGTGCACGCACATGCAGTTCGCGGTATCCGACCCGCACCGTACCACGGTGATGCTGCGCGGCCACGACTGGATAAGCGCCGGTGTCCACCAGTTGCACGACAGCGTGCGACAGGATGTGTCAGACGGCATCGCCGCCGGCCGCTTCGCGCCGCGGTGTGACGAGGTCGGCGTACTGCAGATCATCGGCACCGGCTACTTCTGCACGATCAAGGTAGTCGACGAGCGCCTGTCCGCGGAACAGGCCAACGACCTCGCGACCAGGGCGTTTTCGCTGATCCTCTGCGGCTTCGGGCTGGAGGAAGAAGAGGCGGTGCGCATCGTCGCCGATTCGGCCAGGGACATCATCAGGGGTTGAACGATTCCCCGGCAGCAAGGGGCGCCGGTAACAGCAGGACCACCGTCGCAATCACATGCGGGTCAGCACCTTGCACTGGTGGCCGGGCGTGCGCAGCGCCTCAAATGCCGCGGGCATCTCTTCGAGACTGACAATGTCCGTGATCATCGGCGTGACGTCGATTCGCCCCTCCGCCAGCATCGCCACGCTGGTTTCAAAATCATCGCGGGTGTAGGCGATGGCGAACTGTATCCGTAATTCCTTTACCAGCCCAAAGAAGGGCATGATGCTGTCCGGCTGTTCACACACGCCCACCGGAACGATCCTGCCGCCGTAAGGGGCCATCTCGATACACTGCTGCAATAATCCCGGCGCGCCAACACATTCAAAGATCACGTCGGGCGCGCCGCCGGCAACGTCTGAAAATTGTTGCAACAAGCCCTCCGCGCCTTGGGATAGATCGGGATGGATCACGGCTGTGGCACCCATTTTCTGCGCCAGGTCGGCTCGCGTTTGCGCCACTTCGCTGACCACGACTTCCCTGGCGCCGAAGAAGCGGCACCACAGGGCCACCGTCAGGCCGATAGGCCCGGCGCCAATCACCATCACGCGGTCTCCCGCCTTCACGCCGGCCACACGCACCGCGTGTATCCCCACCGCCAGCGGCTCCACCAGCGCCGCGCTCTGCAGATCGAGACTGTCGGGCAGCAGGATGGTCTCGCGGCACCCGGTGGTGACAAACTCGGCGAAACCGCCGGGGTCATCAACCCCGGAGACCTTCTTGTCGGCACATTCAAAAAAGCGCCCTGCCGCGCAGGGCAGGCAGCGGCCACAGGCAATAAAAGGCATCGCACAAACCCGGTCGCCGACCTGCCAGGTGCCCGCCGCCTCCTTGCCAACCTCGACGATTTCGCCCACGTACTCGTGACCGAGAATCTGCCCGCAGCAGGCCGTGGTCAGGCCCTCGCGGGTGGCGTGAAGATCGGTACCGCAGATACCGCAGAAACTGACCTTCATCACCAGCTCCGAGGACTCCGGTACCGGGTCCGCAACCGTCTCCACCACCAGTGGCTGGCCGACTTCCTTGAACACCGCCGCTTTCATCGTGCTACCTCGTCGTGATGTTACAGGGCGAGCAGCGCGTCATGCTGCCTGCGAGGGATGCACACTGGCCGCGGCGCTGGGGCGTTCGGCAATGCGTTGGAACCAGGCCGCCACATTGGGCAGTCCCTCGGGCATCGGCTGACCTACTAGCGCGCCAAAATCGGCAAATACGAACAACTGGATATCCGCCAGGGTAAAGCGCTCGCCGCAGATATACGTCCTGCCCGCCAGTTGCGGCTCGAGCCACGCCCAGGACTCGCGCACGGTGGCTTTCAGGTCGTCGGCGGCGTGGGGGATCACGTGGCACCGGTTCCTGAACAGTTCGAGTGCCTCCGCACTGCGAAAGGCCAGCGACAGGGGCTCCAGGATGCGCGCATCGAAGCGCCGGCACCACATCCGTGTTTCAGCGCGTTCCTCGGGGGTATCGCCTATCAGCGACGCGCCCTCGGATATCTCGTCCAGGTAGGCGCAGATCACGGTAACTTCCGCGATCACCGTGCCGTCGTCCAGCAGCAGGCAGGGGGACTGCGCCGAGGTATTGAGCTTGCGGTAGTCCTCCCCCAGGTTTTCACCTCCCATGATATCCACTTCCTGTTCGGGCAGGGTGATGCCGCGCTCCGCCATGAACATTTTGACCACTCGCGGGTTGGGCCCTACGGAAGTATACAATTTCATCGTGTTCTCCTTGTATGGATTCATTGCACCGGCGCCGCCTCGCGCACCGCGCGGCGCTCGCCATGCCGGGCCTTTTGGCGGCACGTTGCACTGCCCTGCGCGCCCACAGTATCGGATACAAAATAAACAGTCAATTCTGATTGTTTTATCGAAACAGGTTTGTTACCGTGCCAGCGAACCCGCAGCGACATGCCAGGATACCGCCCCATGAGCAAGAGTGATCGTATTGATGTTTACCTTGTTGCGGGCGGCAAGTTTCACAACATTGATCACGCCAGGGTTGAACTTCTCAAACTGCTGGCGGAGCAACCACGCATCAAGGTGCTGGTGGGATCCGACTTCAGTGACATCGACGCGATCTGCGCGAGCGATTTCCTGATTACCTACACCTGCGACGTCCTCCCCACGGCGGCCGAAACCCGCCGGCTGGTAGCGTTTATAGAGAGCGGGAAAAAGTGGTTCGCGCTGCACGGCACCAATTCCATCCTGCGTTTCATGGCGCCCGGACCCGATGGCACGCCCCGGGTCGACTGCCCCGAGGAGAATATCCCCTTCATGGAATTGCTGGGCAGCCAGTTCATGTCGCACCCACCGATTCAGGAATACGACGTGCATGTCACTGAACCGGAACATCCGCTGGTAAAAGGCATTCCCACGTTCACGGTAGATGATGAACTCTATCTTTGTAAATTCCACGGCGAGCACCAGACATTGCTGCACACACACTGGTCTGAGCCCGTGGAAAATTTCATTCGCAACGACTGGATGAAAGACAGCGACATACAGCCGGTACTGTACATACACGACTATGGCGCCGGACAGGTGTTGTACCTGACATTGGGTCACTGCCGTGGCAAGTACGATATGCAGCCGTATATCGAAGAGTACCCGGTACCGGAAGAAGGCGCCTGGAAAACGGCGGAGTTCTACGAACTGCTGCGCCGCGGCATCCGCTGGGCGATGCAGCCATGAGCCCGGAGACCATGCGATGAATCTCAATTTCAGCGAGGAAGAATTGCAGTTCCAGCGCGAGGTGCGGGCGTTTCTCACCGACAACCTGCCGGCGCACATCATCGAGGGTACAGCGAACAATGGCAGTGTGTTCGTGGAAAAGGACATCGCGCTGGAATGGCAGGCGATCCTGGTAAAGAAAGGCTGGGCGGTACCTCAATGGCCAGTGGAGCACGGCGGCACCGACTGGACACCGGCGCAGAAGTATATTTTCAGCAAGGAGTGCTACCACGCCGGCGCGCCGATGCTCATTCCGCTGGGCCTGTTGATGCTGGCGCCGGTGATCATGGCATTCGGTACGCAGGCGCAAAAAGACGAGTACCTGCCCAGGATACTGCACGGCGAGCACTACTGGTGCCAGGGCTACTCTGAACCCGGCGCCGGTTCCGATCTCGCCAGCCTGAAGCTGAAAGCCGAGGCCGACGGCGACCACTACATCGTGAATGGCTCCAAGCTCTGGACAACCCACGCGCACCTCGCCGACCATATCTTCTGCCTCGTGCGCACCGATTCCAGCGGCAAGCCGCAGCACGGCATCAGCTTCCTGCTGATCGACATGGACAGCCCGGGCGTTAGCGTGGAGCCCATCATCACGATGGCGGGCGACCACGAGGTAAACCAGGTGTTTTTCGACAATGTGCGCGTCCCCATGGCCAATCGTATCGGCGAGGAGAACAAGGGCTGGAGCTACGCCAAGTACCTGCTGGAGTTCGAGCGCGGCGGCGGCTTCAGTGCGCACCGTATCCGGCACGAACTGCAGAACCTGCGCCGGTTGATACTCGATGCCAGGCGCGATAACCCGGCGTTCGATGCGCACGGCGATATCGAGCGCAGGGTGGCGCGCATCGGGATCGACCTCAAGGCACTGGAAATCACCGAACTGCGCATTCTCTCGGCTGTCAGCGCTGGCGGCAACCCGGGGCCGGAGTCGTCCATCCTGAAGCTTTCAGCCACCAAACTGGAGCAGGACATCAACGAACTGGCGGTGGATGTTCTGGGCTACACGGGGTTCATCATGAACCCGGTCGCCGGCGGCAACCCGGTCAGGGCGGATTACATCAGTTCCGTCGTCCCCCGCTACCTGAACAATCGCGCCGCCTCGATTTTCGGCGGCTCACAGGAAATACAGCGCAACATCATCGCCAAGCTGGTGCTGGGCCTGTAGGAGAGCTCGCATGCAACGACAGCAACTGGTGGAAGAAATCAAAGTCCTGATGGACCTCGTGGCGCGCAACACGACGACCCTGGCGGACAGCGTGATGGAGATCGACGTCGACGAGTACACCGACCCGTCGCAGTTCCAGCGGGAGAAGACCGAACTGTTTCGCAATTATCCGCAGTTCGTCGGGCCGAGTTGCGTGGTACCCGAAGCGGGCGACTACTTTGCCTTCGACGACACCGGCGTGCCCATTCTTGTCGTGCGCCAGCCCGATAACAGCCTCAGGGCGTTTGTGAATATCTGTTCGCACCGCGGCGCCCCGCTGAACGAATGCGATCACGGCAAGGCCAGGAAAGGCCGCATGTTCTCCTGCCCCTACCACGGCTGGACCTATGACCTGCAGGGAAAACTGGTGGGCGTCCCCTTCGGCAAGGAGGGCTTTGACAGCATCGACCGCGGGGCGCTCGGCCTGCAATCGCTCGATGTGCAGGAAAAGCACGGCATGATTTTCGTGATGCCCGATCCCGGAAAAACCTTTGATATCGACGACGTGCTGGGCGGCATCCAGGAGCGCCTGTCGGGGTTTGGCTTTGACACAGCGTTCTACCTGGGGGCGAAGCAGGTGTTCACCGATTTCAGCTGGAAACTGAACATGGACACGTTCCACGAGTACTACCACTTCGAGTTCCTCCATCCACAAACGATCGCCACCATGGCCTACAGCAATACGGCCAACTACCGCCAGTACGGTCGCAACCATTCCATGGGCTCGCCCACGCTCGCCATCAACGACCTGAAGGATCTACCGGAAGACCAGTGGGAACCGATGAACTACAGCTCCTACGTGAATTACATCTTTCCCAACACCGTTATTTTTGTGGTGGCGGACCACTTCCAGACCTGGCGCGTCTATCCGATCGCGCCGGACCGCAGCGTGGTCTATCACAGCATGTTCCTGCCGCGGGAACCGGCCACGCCGGAACAGCGACAGGAATACGAGGACTATTTCCAGATGATCAACGATGTCGCAGTCACCGAGGATTATTCGCTGGTGGACAGGATCAATCGCGGCCTGAAAGCCGGCATACCGCGCAAGGTGCTGATCGGGCGCAATGAACCGGGCGTGCAGAATATGCACCGCCAGTTGCGGGCCGTTCTCGGCTAAGCCGCGGACACCGGTACCCGCCCTCGCCCTACCCCTCTACGAAACCTGCCTGCGTCTCAAGCGGTGCAAGCCGCGTGGGGCCGACAGGGTGACTTCGTGTACCATAGGGGTAATCGATAACGCAAACCACGCGACTACATGAACCACGGTAACTACGACAGCGAACCCGACCAGAAAATCAACTGGCATGTGATCCGCATCATCTGGCCCTACCTGATGGAGTACCGCGGCCGCGTGCTGCTGGCCCTGGGCTTCCTCGTGCTTGCCAAGCTTGGCAGCGTCGTCGGCCCGTTTATCCTCAAACACATCGTCGATGCGCTGGACGCCGAAAAATCACAACTGCTTGCGGCGCCGATAGCGCTGGTTTTCGCGTATGGCCTCGCGCGTTTCGCCAACGTACTTTTTGGCGAGCTGCGCGATACTGTGTTTGGCCGCGTTACCGAGCGGGCGATGCGCAAAATCGGGCTCGAGGTGTTCCAGCACCTGCACAATCTCGATCTCGACTTCCACCTCAACCGACGCACCGGCGGGCTGTCTCGCGATATCGAACGCGGGACCAACGGTATCAGTTTCCTGATGCGCTTCTTCGTGTTCAATATCGTGCCAACGTTTATCGAGATATTCATGGTGGTCGGCATCTTCCTGTTCAACTACGGCTGGGGCTTCGCCCTCATCACGCTGGTGGCGGTCGTCCTGTACACGGCGTACTCGGTGGTGGCCACAGAGTGGCGTACCCGCTTTGTCCGGGAAGCCAACCTGGCAGATTCGGCGAGCAATACCCGTGCGGTGGATTCGCTGCTGAATTTCGAAACGGTCAAG
The DNA here is from genome assembly GCA_030427485.1 of Gammaproteobacteria bacterium. Lineage (GTDB taxonomy): Bacteria > Pseudomonadota > Gammaproteobacteria > Pseudomonadales > Halieaceae > Marimicrobium. The sequence goes on along the minus strand of JAUICG010000033.1, from coordinate 19,482 downwards.
TACTTCACCAATGAGGATTTCGAGGCGAATCGCTACGATCATGAACTGCAGAAGTGGGAATTGGCGCGCCGCAAGAATCGACTGTCGCTGTTTTCACTGAACGGGGGTCAGGCATTTATCATCGCACTGGCGATGACCTGCATGATGTGGCTGGCAGCCCACCGCGTGGCGGCCGGCACCATGACCATCGGGGATTTCGTGTTGATCAATGCGTTCATGATCCAGCTCTTCCTGCCGCTCAATTTTCTCGGTTTCGTATACCGGGAAATCAAGGGTTCCATGGCGAATATTGAAAAGATGCTGCAGTTGCTCGATGTGCGCCCGAGCGTCATCGACAAACCGGGAGCGGCGGCGCTGGCGCCCGACAAGGCCAGTATAGAATTCAGCGATGTCACCTTCCGCTACCGGGCGGACCGCGAGATTCTGCGCGGCGTTTCCTTTTCCATCGACAGCGGGGAAAAAGTCGCCGTGGTGGGCGCCAGCGGCGCGGGAAAATCCACCCTGGTAAAACTGCTGTTCCGCTTTTACGACCTGAACGGCGGCCGTATCACAATAGGCGGTGTGGATATCAGCGAGGTCAGCAAACACTCCCTGCGCCGGGCCATCGGTATCGTGCCACAGGACACCGTGCTGTTTAACGACACACTGTTCGAGAACGTCCGCTATGGCCGCCCCGATGCCGACGATGCCGAGGTGAGCGAGGCCATCAGGCTGGCCCACCTCGACGGCTTTATCGGCCAGTTGCCGGACGGCCACCAGACGATGGTGGGAGAACGCGGCCTGAAACTGTCGGGCGGCGAAAAACAGCGTGTGGCGATTGCGCGCACGATACTCAAGCGCTCACCGATACTGGTGTTTGACGAGGCCACCTCCTCGCTCGATAGCAAATCCGAACAGGCCATCCTGAAAGCCTTGCGGGAAGTGGCCAGGGGACACACCAGCCTGGTGATCGCGCACCGCCTCTCCACTGTCGTGGACGCGGACAGGATTGTCGTGCTCGAGCAGGGCCGGGTGGTGGAACAGGGTACGCACGAACAACTACTGGAACAACGCGGTCACTACGCGGATCTCTGGTATACACAACAGAAAGAACAACAGCGCGCTGCCATCGGCGCAGAAGAAGCGTTATGAAACGCATCAACATTGTCGCCTGGCACAACGGCGGCGGTCTCAGTCGCGACATCGATACCCTGCTGGATGCACTGCCGCGCAACCGCTTCGAGGTGTCGCTGAACGGCGCGCCGCGCGAGCAGGCCCGCATCCATCGCCGCCGCATCGTGCACCGCGCAGCCAATCTGCGACACCTCTGGTTCCGGCAGGGCAACACGGCGGAAACCAGGTATGACGTAAACCTGTTCCTCGAAGATATCAGCCCGGGCTTTTTTAAACACGCCCGGGCCAATATGTTCATACCGAATCCCGAATGGTTCAAGGACAACCAGCGCCGCCACCTGTCGGACATCGATCTCGTCCTGTGCAAAACCCGCGATGCGCTGGAGACATTTACACGCCTGGGCGCCAGGGTCCGGTTTATCGGCTTTACCAGTGAGAACCGCAGCGCCTCCGGGCACACGCGGAGTGGGCAAGACAGTTTCCTGCACCTGGCCGGACGCAGCTGGCAGAAAGGCACGCAGCCGCTGGTCGCGCTCTGGATGCAGCACCCCGAGTGGCCGCCGCTGACCGTGGTCCAGAACGCCAGGACCTATAATCAATCGAAAGTTGCGCCGATTGCGGCACCCAATATACATCATATTCTCGAGCGCCTGGACGATACCGCGCTGCGCGAGCTGCAAAACCGTCACGCTGTCCACCTCTGCCCCTCCGAGGCCGAGGGATTCGGACACTGTATCGCCGAGGCCATGAGCTGCGGCGCGCTGACCCTCACCACCGATGCACCACCGATGAACGAACTGATCACAGCGGAGCGCGGCGTGCTGGTGGACTACAACCGCACGCGCAAACAGCGCTCCGGCATGAACTACTATGTCGACCCCGCGGACCTAGAGCGCAAGATCCGGCAGATCATCGCGATGGACGAATCATCCCGGCGCCAACTGGGCGACAACGCCAGGCGCTGGTACGAGGAAAACGACCGCCAGTTTCGCGCACGACTGATGGATGCCCTGGAGCAGCCCCTGTCCGCGAGCTAGGCTATTTTGCGTTATCGCTCCCGCGCAGCCCCGCGTGCAGCAACAGGTCCGCCTGCTGGGAAAAAAATGGCGGGGGCACAGCGCCGGTGGTCAACCCGGCGTCGATCACCAGCGTATGCCCCGTCATATAGCGCGTCTCATCGCTGAGCAGAAACAGTATCCCGCGCGCGATATCCTCGGGCATACAGGCGATACCCAGCGGCGAGTTTTGCGCGATGAACTGCGCGGTCGACGCCGGGTTGTTGTCGCCCAGTGCATCCGTCATCGGCGTGACGGTGCCACCCGGCGCCACCGCGTTAACGCGTATCCCCAAACGGGACAGTTCACAGGCCGCGGACCGCGTCAGGCCCACCACACCGTGCTTGGCCATGGTATAGACATGGGGCCCCTGTCCACCCACCACGCCCGCCGTGCTGGCGAGCGAGACGATCGATCCCTTGCCCTGCGCCCGCATCGCCCGCGCCGCGTGTTTTATACCCAGGAACACGGCGCGCGATAAAATGGCCATCGTGTGATCAAAGGCCGCGACATCGGTGTCCATAATCGACCCGACCGCACCGACGATCCCGGCGTTGTTCACCATGCCGCCCAGCGGACCATACCGATCCTGGGCCAGTGCAATCGCAGCGATGATATCGGATTCGCGGGTAACATCGGTGTGGTGAAACAACGCTCGCTCTCCCAGCTCCCCGGCGAGGGCGTGACCCCGCTCTTCCTGGAGATCGGCAATCACCACCGCACCGCCCTCCTCCACGATGGCGCGCGCGGTCGCCTCACCGATGCCGCTGGCGCCGCCGGTGACCACCACACACTGATCTTTCATCCTGGCCATAGACCTCTCCAATCTGCCCGTATTGTGTCAACTGGCGCGCGAAGGACCAAGGTGACCACGCCGTACTTCCCCGCGGCCGCCATTCCAACAGCGCATGGCAACGATAACACCTGGCCTCCCCGTCGGTAAGACGAGCCGGGATAAAAGCGGCTACCCGATTTGCGCTACAGCGCGTGGCCTCCCCGTGTACCTTCGCAGCGACCGTTGCCGATTGTGCCGGCAATTCCCTGCTGGGATACTATTGCACTGTGCAGCTCCCGCAGATGGCCTGCAGCAACGAGGAGAAACGATGACTCACGAAGTGCACGCGCAAACGCAGATCGATCTGCCACTCACCGAGGCCTGGACACGACTGCGGGACATCTCCCTTGCCCACCATTACGTACCGGGCATCATCAGGACCGAAATCGTCAGCGAGCAAACCGAGGGCGTCGGCGCCAGCCGCTACGTCTACCGCAGCCCCAGAAGCTATATCCAGGAAACCGTCGAGGAGTGGCAGGAGGGAAAAGGCTTCCTGATCCACCTGCACCGCGGCGCGAAGCCGGCACCGCCATTCCGGGACGCATGGTTCCGCTATGCGCTGGAGGACGGCGGCGATGGCAAAACCCTGCTCACCACCAGCCTTATCTACGAAATGCCCTGGGGCCGGCTCGGCGCGTGGCTGGGCGGGAAAATGTCCGGCTTCGTGCAGACCACGATCAACGACGTGGCGCTCTCAATGAAGCTCTATTACGAGACCGGGACACCGACCACGGCCGCCGCGCTGAAAGCGTACAAAGCGGGAATCAATCAGTAGCGGCTATGTTCGGAAGCCGATGTTTAGTCATTTGTAGATCGAGAGCCTGAGAGTTAGCGTTACGGTTGGGACCGTGCGGCGACAGGACGTCGCCGCCCGAGCCTGCACATGGACGTGCGCCTTTTGGCGTGTCCCAACCGTAACGCTAACTCTCAGGCTCGTCTGGCAAAACTTCAGAAATAGAGACTAAAGAGAGAAACCGAATTAAGCCCGCTCCTTTTCAGGGAGCGGGCAATGAGCTTGAAGCAGTGCTTCGTGCCCGTACAGGCACGAGGAGAGACTAGAAGGTGCGCTTGACGGTCAGGGCGATATTGTCGCGGTCCTTAATGAACGCGGCAGTACCCTGCTTCTGCGGGCCGTAGTACATGTTGTAGTTCAGCGCGATATTCCACACCTGGTCGATGTCGACGGAGCCGCCGATACTGGCGTTGCCGACTTTCATGTTACCACCGGCGGAGTTCGGCGCCTGCTTACAGCTGATCGCGTAGCTGACGCTACCCAGCGCACTGAAATCCCAGCCCGGACGGACCTGGTACCAGGTCGGTTTGAATACACCGCCGAAATGGGAGCAGAAGTTATCGTCCTTGACGTAGGGGTTGGCCTTTTCCTCAAAGTCACCCCAGTCGATCAGCTGCGACAATGTGAGTTCCGCGATGTAGGTACCACCATCCCAGAGACCCCATTCGCCATCGAGGAAACCGAGGCCGTTGAGCACGATGTGCGCGGTGTCGCCGGTGGGGCCAGGATACTTGGTGTTGGTGTTCACATCACCCGGAGCGTCGTAGTAGGGGGACAGGCCGTCCAACAAGCTTCGCGACAGGTCGGGGTTCAGCGCATTGTCCTTGCGATAGACAAAATCCGCGCCCCAGCTTATGTCCCACATCTGCTTGGAGAAGGAGAGTCCGAAGGTATCGATGTCGGTCTTGTAGACCCAGCCGTACTGGCCAAACAGGCTGGCATTCGTGTTGGCCGCCTCGGCGCGCTGCGCGTCGGTGACACCACCGGCCCCGTAGAGACCACTGGTGAGTCGGTCGGTGGCATTCATGTAGATAACGGAGGCCTCCAGGTCCCAGGGCTCGATGTAGTAGCTCAGGTTGATACCCCAGTCGCCGGAATCCTTGCTCTTGTAGTCAACCGAACGCAAACAGGTGCGGCTGTTGCCGCCGCCACCGATGGTCAAACACTCGGAGTGTTCGGTGAGCGCTTCGTTCAGGCTCCAGTAGGTGCCGGACGCCGGCCAGCGCAGGGGCTCAAAGCCCATCGCATAGTACGCGCTGACGCTCCAGCCGCCGGTAAATTGCAGTGTCGTGGATATTTTGTCGTTCGGGATAAACAGTTCCTTGGCCTCACTGCCCGGGGTTCCAAGTCCCTTGGCGAGGTCGAGCGCCGCCATGGACCCGGCGAAGCCGTGGATCGCACCCGTCGACAACAGGCTCTGCCCCCAGTAAATCGTGTGGCGACCGATACGGACGTTGGCGGAGGCGTCTTCGGAGATATCGAAATTCGCGAATACGAACAGGTCAAGCAATTCGCCGCCGCGATAGTGCAGGTCCTCCGCCGCGTCGTTGTAATCGCCGGGCTGCACCGTCAGGTAGGCAAACGTATCGTAAGGTTGGTTGCCGGCCTTGTTGATGCCGCTGGAAGGATATGCGCTGTTGTCGTAGGCGAAGTCATACCAGCCTGCCCCACTCACCCTGAAACCCAGCGTCTCTTTCCAGACTATGTCCATCTCGGAGAGCAGGTCGATCCGCTGGCTGACGAAACGGCCCTGCTTGACCGAAAAGTCGGCGTCATCCGAAATGCCGGCCGCGGTGCGGTTCGGACCGGTGGGCCCCTGGGTCCGGTTGGGGTCATAGATAGAAGGATCCGGGTCCTGCACACGCATCATCAGGTTGCCCTTGAGTGTGTTATCCCAGCGAATATCCCAGTCACTGGGCGTATCGAACTTGAATGCCTGGGCCTGCATGCTGGCTGCGGAAGCAAGAACTGAAACGGCGAGCAATTTTTTCATTTTTTGACCATCCATTTTAGAGTTATAAAGGGCTGGTATTACGAGATACCGGGTAGCCCTGATACTGACCGGCGGGCCTCAGTACAGTGCGTCAGCCACTATTTTCAATGCGAATACTACAGCACTATCCTCTCATGTCCAATGCGAAAAATGTGTACTATCTGCGTGAATTAATCACGCCGGCATCTCCCGGCAGCAGCCTAGTGGATTCCGATCTGCAACTCGGCACTGAGCGTATCGGCGCCGTCACCCTGCGGCACGACGATACGCGTCTCTCCCGTAAACGCGTACTGCGACGCCCTCACCGATTCGGCCAGTTGCGCCAGGGCGGCCGCCAGCGCCTCACCCTGTCCTTCAAAGGACTGCGCGGCACACTTGAACGGTTCCGTGGTCCTCACCCGGTAGCGACCGCTGCCGCCGGTCGAGCCGCGAAACGGGGCGCCCAGTTGCACCTCCACCCCCGCGGCTGAACCCGGATCGCCCGACAGGATAATTTGCAGCGGGCCGTCGGCGCTGCCACCGGACTTGGCCAAACTCACGTACATATTGATCAGCGTGCCGCGCAACGATGCCATCAGTTCCGGCAAGGGTTTCGCTGACTGCAGGTAGAACAGCGACATCGGGGGAACCGTCTTGATCACGAATTCGCTGGGAGCCGCGGTGTCTCCGGGCACCTCCGCCGGAGTCGCCGCAGTGGCCTACAGGAGGGCTTCTCCGGGTTCCAGGCGCTTGTCATTGGGCCCGTGGCAGATTCCCACAATCCGGCGCGTCTCGTCTTCAGTCGCGGGCGGACCGTTCATGAAGCGCAACCATTGTCCGGCCTGGGCATTGACGCCGCCTATCAGGGTCGCATTGATGAAGGAACGGCGCGCGCCCGCCTCGTCGCCCAGCTTCAGCTGGCTGACACCCAGCAGGAGATTGGCGCGACCCACGTACTTCTCCGGCAACTGTTTGGCACACGCGCCGAGCATCGTCTGGTGCATGGCCTCGTACGCCTGTTGCTCCATCTGCAACTGCGCCAGGTAGAGGTAAAGTTCGATATCACCGCTCAGCCTCGCCGCCTGTTGCAGCGCCTGGCCAGCCTTTTCCTGCTCCCTGGCCTGCAACCAGAACTCGAACAGCCGCCTGTAGGTGGTTGCGTCCTGCGCTATCTCCTTCGCGGACAGCGCATTCTCCAGCACCTCGGCCGCGCCGTAGGGGTTGTTGTTGGCGGCATGCAGGCTGGCCAGCAGCAGGATGTCCCGTTCGGAAAACGGGACCTGCTTGTCGCGGGCCAATGCCAGCTGGTCGAGCGCCTGTTGCTTCTTGTTCTGCTGCAGATACACCGACGCCAGCAGATGCCAGCTCTGCGCGTCGTCCGGCTGTGATTCCAGCAGGCGCGCGAGCAGCACCTCGCACTGCGCGAACGCACCCGCGTGATAATACAGGGCCAGCGCCTGCCGCATCTGGCTTTCATCCATCGCCAGACCGGCCTTCTGGATGCCGTCGAGCGTGGCCACCACCTCCGCATACCGGCCCAGGTGGTGCTGCGCGCGCGCCGACAGCAGGAAGTCCGTGATCTCCGGAACCAGGTCAATCGCCAGGAGTTGCTGCAGTGCCTGCGCCGCCGCCGTGTAGTCTTTTTTCAACAGGTAGACCTGCGACAGTTCGCGCAGCATTTCGCGATTGGCGACGTTGGATAACCCCTCGGCCGCCAGCGCCTGGCGGTAATAATCTATCGCCTTGTCGTACTCCTTGCGCTCCACATAGTGCCGCGCCAGGTGCCGGCCTGCGCTGGATTTCGCGTAGGCCTCCTGAATACTGCCCAGTTGCTGCTCCAGTTCGTCGATCGACAGGCCGGCGCCCCTGGACCAATCGCCTTCATTGGGCGTCAGCAGAATTTTACTGCGGTACTGGCCCTCCTGCGCCATGCCGGCCACAGGCAGACCCAACGCTGCAACCGCGGTGACACAGAGTATCTTCAGGAAAGCTGCACGCACACGTTCAATCCACATTGGGCAAATTCTGCGGGTAGTTCCGCCACTGGACTTCCACCTTCTGCGTCAGTATCACATCGCCTTTGAGATCGCCGGAAAAGCTGATGCGGTAGGTCCAGTCCTCCACCGCCGCGATCACTTTCTCTTCAAACACGCCACGCGGACTGGCATCGAGCACACGCACGTCCCGTGTCCGGCCCGCGGACGTCACCGAAAACGCCACCAGTACCCAGCCGTCAATTTTATTCTGCCAGGCGACGTCCGGCACGTTGGGCCTGCGAGTATCAAATGGCACGACCTCGACAAAACCCTGGGCGTCCCGGCCGCCGACCACCACCTCGCCGCCGCCCCCGCCCAGCGGCGCAGTCCAGCGCGTTCCCGCGGCGCTGATGTCGATATCCCCCGCGCCGAGTTCGAGGGCGGGGATTTCCAGCGTATCGGCGGGCACCGGCGCTGCCGGACTGACCGTCGCGATCGCCAGGGGTTCCATGACAGGCTCGTTCATCTCTTGCGGCTCGGCTTCCGGCTCCTGTTCCTGTGGGGGCGGCTCCTCCTGCTCCTGCTGAAACACCTGCACATCCTCGTACACGACCACCGGCACCCCCTCCTCCTTGCCGCGCTGGATCAGGCTGTGCATGAACAGGAAGACCGCCAGTGTCACCAGCAGCGCGCCGAGCAGCGCAGGGATTAATCGCATGGCCCGGCCCCCGCTTACTCCGTGCGTTTATCGGCGGCGATAGCGATGCCCTCGACGCCGGCCAGCCGCACCTGGTCCATCACATCCACCAGCACGCCGGTGGCCGAGTCGGTATCCGACTGAATAATCACGGAACCCTCCGGGTTGTCCGCATGCAGCCTGGCCACAATGGCGCGCACGGACCGGGGGTCCACCGGGCGGCGGTCGATCCAGACCTCACCGGACGCGGTGATGGCGATGAAAATATTGGCGTTTTCCTGGTTTGCGGCCGTGGAGGCCTGCGGCGTGTTTACCGTCACACCGGATTCCTTGACGAAGGAGGTGGTCACGATAAAAAAGATCAACATGATAAACACGATGTCCAGCATCGGCGTCATGTCCAGTTCCGTTTCCTCCTGGGCCGGGATGTGGCGTCGCGCGCTCATGACGATACTCCTGTGCCCGCTGTCTCCTGTGCGATGAGGCGGTCCTGCATCTGACTCGCCTCGCGGTCAGCCAGGCGCCGCAGGCGCACGGTGAAATAGATGCCTGTGAGCGCCACCACGAGGCCCGCCATGGTGGGAATCGTGGCGCGATAGATACCGCGGGCCATGGCCTGCGCGTCGTCGTTGCCGCTGATGGCGATCACCTCGAAGACCCCGATCATGCCCAGTACAGTACCCAGCAGGCCCAGCAACGGACACAGCGCCACCAGCATCTGGATAAAGGGCAACATCGCGTGCAACTCCAGCTTCACCTCCGACACAATGGATTCGCGGATTTTTTTTGCCCGCCAGGAGACCCGATCCTCGCGGCTGTCCCACTGCGCCACCCACTGCGCGGCGCGCGCCGGCCAGGTGATGCGCACAAACCACAGGCGCTCCAGGATCAACAGCCATAACAGCAGGCAGGTGGCGAAAATCACCCACAGTACCGGACCGCCCTGGTCGATCAGGTCAAGCACCGCGGTCGGGATGGACAGGAGCATATTCATCGCGCGCGCTCCTGCTGTTCGGCACTGCGCGCCAGCACACCCGCGCACTGCTCGTCCAGGCGCTGGATCATTGACCGCGACAGGTAGGCGATGATGCTGTGGCTGAACAACAGCGGTATCGCGACCACCAGGCCCAGTACGGTAGTCACCAGCGCCTGCGAGATACCACCCGCCATCAGCTTGGGATCACCGGTGCCGAACAGGCTGATGGCCTGGAAGGTGAGTATCATCCCGGTGACGGTTCCCAGCAATCCCAGCAGGGGCGATGTGGCCGCCAGCAACTTGATCACGCCATTGCCCCGTTCCAGCGCCGGCATCTCCGCCAGCACCGCCTCGTCCAGCTTTAACTGCAGCAATTCTTCGTCCCGCGGGTTGACGCCTTCCACCGACTTCAACACCCTGCCCAGCGGATTGGACGGCATCGGCGTTGTCACGCGCTGCAATTGATTCCGGATGCGGAAGTAGACCACAGCCAGATAGATGCCGCGCCAGCAGGCCATCGCCATACCGAGTGTGCCCAGCGCGATGATAATGAAGCCGATCATGCCGCCCTGGTCGATTCGCTCGCGCAGGCTCGGTGTGTAGCTGAGCATACCCAACAAACTCCCGCGGCTGGGATCGACGGTAATCGGCGCAATCACCCCCGGCTGCTCGATAAAGGCCCGCGCGGCGTCGCGATAGCGGGCGGCGGGCTGCCGGCTGAGCACCAGCAACTCGCCGGTCTCCGGTACGAAACGCAGGAAGCTGCCGTCGCTGTACGCGGAGAACGGGCCGACGCGCAATACCTGTGCCGGGGTGGCGCTGCCGTCCACCTGTATCACCGGCGCTTCAAACTGTGCGATGCGCGCCGCTTCCGTCATCTCCTCCTGCAGCAACAACCACAGCGCCTGGATCTCATCGATCGTCGGGTGCGTGGTGGCCGCTGCGAGTGCCTCCAACTGCTGCCGCCGCTCAGGGAACTGGGCGCTTATCATCGAATCCTGCAACACCGCTGAAAAATCGCCGGAGAATTCCCGGAAGGTACTGGACAGGTCACCCATCTCCTGTACCACGTCGGCCAGCTGCGTCTTCAGGCGCTCGATCTCCAGCGCGTTCGCCTCGGTGACGGCCAGCAAGGGCTGGTTTTCGTTCTTGCTGCGCTCGAACTCGCGCCGCGACTGCGACAGCAACTCCTGCTGTTGTTGTTTGTCACGCAGGAAGCGTTGTTCGCGCTGGGCGTTGCGCGCCTGCTGCTGGCGCTGCGCGTCACGCACCGACTCGAGCAGTTCATTGAGATTGGTAATCTGCTGTGCGGGCGCCTCGCCGGCCTGTGCCGCCACCATCACCGGTGAACACAGGGCGACACACCAGGACGCCGCCACCAGGAACCGCAATATGCCCCTCATGAGGCATCTCCCGGCGCCTGCATGGGCAGCTGTAACAGCTGCGGCGCCACCTGGTTGCGGGCAACACGCATGGCCTGCGTCACACTGCGGTTAAAGCCCGGCTCCAGCGGCACCCACTGCTCCAGCGCTGCGTTCCAGTAGCCGCTACTGGTACCGTCCAGTGACTGGTAATACAGCGCCACCCTGCCGACACGCAGGAATTCGACGGACAGTTCCTCGCCCTGCCGCTGCAAGGGTCCCCGCCACGCTTCGATATTACTGCCGTAACCCTGCTCGATCTGGTAGGCCTCCAGCAACAGCCGAAACTTTGCCGACACCGACAGGTCGGGCTCGTTCAGGCGGCGCTTCAACAGCAACACACCATTGATGCGCTCTTCATGGTGGAACGGCAGGTCGAGCACCACAAACTTCTCCAGCGCGTCGGCCATGCTGCGCATCAACGGCACGATCCGCTGCGCGGTGATCGCGGCCTGCGCGATCTGCCGCTGCAATTCTTCCATCTGGATGCGCTGGGCCTGTTGCAGACCTTCCAACTCCCGCGTATAGGCGGCCTGGTACTCCACGCCATCCTGCAGGCGACGATATTCCTCGAGCAGCGCCCTGCTCTGCCCGGACAACTCGTCGATTTTTTTCTGCGATGCGGCAGCACTGCGGTTGGTGTCGGAAACGACATCCAGGCTATCTTTGACGTCGACGGCCATCGAGGTTAAAGACCACGATGCTGTCAGCGCCGCCGCGAGAATGGCGGCGGATATTCTGTGACTCAGGTAATGCATTGTTTCACTCTTCCTTTCATCGCTGCGTGCTCCAGGCTCTTGCGCCACACAAAAAAACGGCCACCGGGTTCACCTGATGGCCGTTTGACGAACGCCTGAAAACTATCCGCTCAGCATGCGCGCCTATCGGCGTTGCAATCAGGCCGGCTGGGCATCCTTGTTGGGCTTGATCAGGAATACCGCCAGGGCCGGCATCAGGATCAATGCGCCGAACATGTTCCAGATGAACATGAAGGTGAGCAGTATGCCCATGTCAGCCTGGAACTTGATGGGCGACAGCGACCACGTCACGACGCCGGCTGCCAGCGTGACACCGATCAGCGCTACCACGCGACCGGTGAAGTTCAGTGTTTCGTAGTAGGCCGTGGTGAGATCCTTGCCCTCGCGGGTTTTCGCCAGGATCACCGTCAATACATACAAGGCGTAATCGACGCCGATACCCACACCCAATGCGATTACCGGAAGCGTGGCGACTTTCACCCCGATACCCAGCCACACCATCAGCGCCTCACACAGGATGGAGGTAAGCATCAACGGCAGCACCGCGCAGATCACGCCGGGTACAGAGCGGAAGGTCAAAAGACACAGCAGGATTACCGCGCCGTACACGTAGAACAGCATCTCCGTATTGGCTTTCTTGACGATGATATTGGTCGCCGCCTCGAATCCCGCACTCCCGGCCGCTCCCAGGAACTGGATATCCGCGCTGGGCCATTCCTCGTTGAACTGCTCCAGGGTATCGACCACCTGGGTGAGTGTTTCCGCCTTGTGGTCTGCGAGGTAAATCGGCATTGGCCATATGGAACAACCCGGGTCGACATAATCCAGGTTTGCCAGTTCCGTCACCGAGTAGTTGATCGTGTCCTGGTTGCGGAACAAGGCCTCCCACTTTGGAAAGCCTTCGTTTAGCCCCATCATGATCTGCCGGGTGCGGATATTGAGACCGCCGACATCCTCCACGCCCTCGAGCTGTCGCATGCGCCATTCGAGTTCATTGGCCATGCTCAGCCCCTCGTAATCGATACAGCCGTTTTCTTCTGTTTTCACGATCACCGCGAACACATCGGTACTGACCGAGTAGTTGTCGATCATGAACGCGACATCCCGGTTGTACCGGGAATCAGGCCGTAACTCCGGCGCGCCGGGATCGAGGTCGCCAATGGCCAGATCCTGCCGCACGTAAAATCCGCCGACGGCCAACACGACGCTGACAATTATGGCTGCCGCAGCGGGGCCCTTTTTCGTGAACGACAGCAGAAAGCGCCAGAGAACGTGCATATCCTCCTGGCTTTTCACTTCGCGACTCGCCAGTTCGACGCACTTCTTGCCGACACCGGTATAGGAGAGCACGACGGGGATCAGGATCAGGTTGGTAAAGATCAGTACCACCACCCCGATACTCGCGGTAATCGCCAGATCCTGTATCACCTGTATCTGGATAATCATCAGCACCGCAAACCCGACGCCATCCGACAACAGCGCCGTCACCCCGGCCAGGAACAGGCGCCTGAAGGTGTAGCGCGCGGCGATATAGCGATGGGTACCTCGCCCGATATCCTGTATCACGCCATTCAGTTTTTGCGCGCCGTGACTCACGCCAATGGCGAAAACCAGGAACGGCACCAGGATGGAGAAAGGGTCCAGTTCATAACCCAGCCATGCCAGGATACCCAACTGCCAGGTCACGGCGACCAGGGTGACCAGAATCACCATCAGGGTGGACCGGATACAGCGCGTGTACAAATACAGCAGGAGGGTCGCGATCACCACCGCAATCGCGAAAAAACCCATCACGGCGAGCAGGCCGTCGATGAGCGCGCCGACCAGTTTCGCGAAGCCGACGATATGTATGGTTTTATCCGGGTCATCAGCAGCGAAGCGCGTGCGCACTTCCTCCAGTTTATCGCTCAAATGGGCGTAATCGAGGCGCTCACCGGTCTCCGGGTCCTTGTCCAGCAGCGGCACGATAATGGTCATGGATTTCATGTCGTTCGCGACCAGGTCGCCAATGATGCCGGCGCGGACCATATTGAGCTGAATCTCCGCGATGGACTTCGGAGAATCGGGGTCATAGTCGCCGGGAATCACCGGGCCGCCCTCAAACCCCTCTTCTGTCACGACCCGCCACCGCGTATTGGGCGTAAACAGGGATTTCATGCCGTTGCGGTCCACACCCGGCACGAAAAAGACCTCGTCGTTGACCTTCTCGAGGTACCTGAGGTTGTCCGGCGTGAAGATGGTCCCTTCCTTGACCGCTATCACAATACGCAGGTTGTTGCCGAGCCCCTTCAGTCCGTTCTGGTTCGCCTGGTAATTGAGTACATATTCATGCGCCTTGGGCAGCGTTTTCTCGAAACCCGCCTGCAACTGGATACCGGTGGCCATGTAACCAAGTACCAGCGTAACCAGTACACACAGCGCGAGCACTATCCCACGGTGGTTAAACACCAGTTTCTCGAGGAAGGTGCCGGATTGCTCATCGAATTCCGTTAAGTTCGCGATAACCGGCAGATCTGACTGTGTTGCGTGAGCCATTACTTATTCTCCAAATACTGTTATTTCGGCAACGTGACTTTTCGAATACCGTTGGGGCCACCCAACAAAAGCGTGTCGTCCGGGCCTTCCGCAACCGCGTAGATGTAACCGCTACTGGTATACAGTTGTCCTGCCCCGCCGACCTGGACGTTGGTAAAACTCACCCCGTTGTCCGTGCTAACCAGTACCTCGCCGCCAATGCCCACTGCCACGAGGCGTCCGTCCGCCAACCGGGTAGAATCGACGATTGCACTGGTGGGCGGCTTCTTGACCGCTGTCCACGTCGCGCCGACATCATCGGTTCGGAACATATTCCCGCGCAGGCCACCCATCACGAGGCCTCCGTTCGCGGCATCGATGATGGTGAAAAAGCTACCCTCCCAGGGGATGGTCTCGACGCGCTGGGCAATTTCCTCGTTGATATCCACTGCCAGCAACAGGCCCGCCTCTCCGCTGGCAAAAAACTTGCCGGCCTGTGGCATGGGAGCAAAATCGAAGATGTGGTAGAAGCCGTCGTTCTGGACATTTTCGAGCACCGGCACCCAGTCCTTTCCGCCATTTTCAGTTTCCAGCACCATGCCGTAGGCACCCAGTGCATAACCGTGGTCCTTGGTCGGGAATGAAATCCTGAACAGGGGCTTGTCAGCGCCCTGGGAAATCGCAAACTCCATTTCTTCCACCAGAAGCGGATACAATTCGTTGTCGGGATTGGCGTCTGCCAGCGCCTGGTAGTACGCCAGCCCCTCTTTGCCGTAGCGCAGGCCGTCGTACTGTTTGACCCAGGTCTTACCGCCATCGCTGGAGTGCAAAATCACGCCCTCGTGCCCGGCTGCCCAACCCAGTTCCGGCGTGGGAAAGTCGACATCGAGGATGCTGCTGCGAACCGGCACCTCAGCCTGCTGCCAGGTCGTTCCACCATCATCGGAGTATAAAATATGCCCGTGCTGCCCGGTCGCGAAATAGCGATCCCCGAACTTGCTGATGGAGTAAATAAGGGATTTCGACGCCAGCCTGCTCGGAACCGCAGGCAAATCCAGCACATCATACTTGACCGCGTCCTGGGCGGCCGAGGATGTCGCTGCCAAAGCCAGGGCGCATACCAGCACTACTATTTTTAACTTCATATCACGACTTCCATTACTTACAGTCACAGGGAGAGAAGGTCAACACTGCGATTCCCTGCAAACAGGCTGCACCGGTACTTGCCTGAACGATCACAGCATCAGCGTTCTGAATTCCAGGTTACCTCTGAGAGTGTAGCGGATTTATGCGCACCCGCTGCCAAATTTGTTATTTAACGGCCTCGCCTGCAGAGCTCTGCTCTCCACAGTCCGCAGTCCGCCGGCGCCGCAATACGGGCCGGCGAATCGGCTTCCGGTGACACCGGAGCCAAGCCTGATTGGTGCCAATCATATCAGCTATTATTATTGTAACAACACCCGGGTGGGCAGTTGGATTCGCCAAATACTGTTTACGGTCAAGAAAAGCGCACAACGCGCACCCCAATATGGGGCACACAACGATTGCAGGGGCCGGGCGATGCGGGGCGGCGGCAGCCGGGGGCAGCGATTGCGGCTGCTCTCTGCGGCCGCTATCGGTCAGGCCGCGACGACATGACGCAGCAACTGTCCATAACCGTGAAACACCGGTACCCCATCCAGTGCGTGGTGACTGCGCAGGTGCTGGCGCAGTTCTCCCAGTTTGTAGCAGGGCACACTGGCCATGAAGTGATGCTCCATATGGAAGTTCACGCCGCAGGGAGCGAAGATCATACGCTGCCACCACGGCGCGTCGACAGTACGCGTATTCAGTCGAGAGTCCGGATCAAACAGGTCCGGCACGGCGGCGTGTTCCGCGATCTGTCGCACGCGGATGATGAACATGAAGACCGTCATATAGGCCACCACCCAGAGCAGGTAGGTCCAGGCGATGCCAAACGCCGCCAGGATCAGGAACAACAGCAGTTGCACCACCAATTGTTGCACAAAGGGCAGCGCCGACTGGCGTTTTTCATGGGAGATCACGCCGGATGCACCGCGAAAAATATAGGACATCAATTTGAAGCCGGTCTGGCCGGTCAGGTCGCGAATGGCCTTGCGGCGAAAGCTCGCGCGCGATACCGGGTAGGCCTGGTAATTGGGAAGATCGGGATCTTCGTGGCTGCCGGCCTTGCGATGGTGCTCCAGGTGTCCGCGCGCATAGGACGGCTGGTCGTTCATCACCGGCAATGCACACAGCCACTGGCCGACCACATCGTTCAACCATGCTGAACGAAACAGGGTGCGATGACCGCAATCGTGCATCAGTACAGACAGCGCCAGTTGCCGTCCCGCCAGCAGGACCACGGCGACCGCCATCGTCAGCGGGTTGGGCCAGGCGGCAACCACGGCGAATATGGCCGCGATAAAAAGCCAGGTTCCCAGCACCATCCAGGCTGCCTGCCAGTCGCTCTTGGCGGTAAAATAGGCGATTTCATCTCGCGTCAGATAGTCGCTGACTTTCATTGGATTCCCCTGCACTTTGGCCATGGGTCGAGTATAGCAGCTACCGCCGTAGGATAGTCATTACTATTTTACTCGGCAATTTCCTGTCCGGCGGGCGCCGATCAGCGACCGTTGGATGCCCCACCCCCGTGCTCGCGCGCCAGATAGGTCGCCCTGATGATATTCCAGGCTTCCTCGGCGGTATCGACAAACTGGAACAGCGCGAGGTCTTCCTCGTCGACCATGCCCTCCTCCACCAGCAGGTCAAAATCGATAATGCGCTCCCAGATTTCCCGGCCCAGCAACAGCACGGGCAACGCGGCCATTTTCTGCGTCTGGATCAGGGTCAGCGTCTCAAACAATTCGTCGAGGGTGCCGAACCCCCCCGGACACGCGACCAGCGCCCGTGCACGCTTCAAAAAGTGCATCTTGCGAATCGCGAAATAATGGAACTGGAAGCAGAGTTCCGGTGTGATGTAGGGATTGGGACGCTGCTCGAAGGGCAGAACGATATTCAGGCCGATACTTTTACCCCCGGCATCCATCGCCCCCCGGTTTGCGGCCTCCATAATCCCGGGCCCGCCCCCCGTAACGACGGTCAGTTCGGACTGGCTGCCGCTGAGCGCATCCGCCGTGATCAAGCGCGCCAGCTCGCGCGCTTCATCGTAATAGCGGCTGCTGTGGACTACACGTTCAGCGATTTCGAGCTTGCGCGCCAACGCGGCATCTGCGGGACTGGCCAGAGCACTTGCCCTGGCCTGTTCCAGGCGATGCGCTGCGGTCTCCATATCCGGGATCCGCGAACTGCCGAAAATCACGACAGTCGAGTGGACGCCGTATTCATCCTGCAATATATCGGGCTTGAGCAGCTCCAACTGCAGCCTGACCGAAAGCAGTTCATCGCGCAGCATGAACTCCTGGTCCGTATAGGCCACCTTGTATGTGGAGGAACTGCATTGAACACTCTGCGCCCCGCCGGCTCGCGCGGCCCCTTCCTCCGCTAAACCGGGGTCTGCGGCTTCGGGTTTTATTCGCCTGGCCATGACCGTCTCCTGCTCCAGTGTCCCGACGCAGTCGTCAGAAATGGATTGTTTCACCCTTGCCGGGTATTTCGGCCGCCCAGCCGTGTCCCGACAGAAAATGGCGGAAAGCGTTTTTCGCTTCCTCTTCACCGTGTACAAGATAGAGCCTCGGTCGAGGCTCGGCAAAATGGCTCAGCCAACCGTACAGTTGCGATTGGCTGGCGTGAGCGGAAAAACCACCGATGGTGTGAATGTTGGCGCGCACCGAAATCTCATCCCCACCGATACGAAACACCTTGGCACCATCGACGAGCGCGCGCCCCGGTGTACCGACGGCCTGGTAGCCAACGATGATGACATGCGCATTCGATTTCCACAGATTGTGTTTGAAATGGTGTCGTATCCGACCCCCGGTACACATGCCGCTCCCCGCAATAAATATGGCGCCCGATTCTATCCGGTTGAGCGCCATCGACTCCGCGGTGGTCGTGGAATAGCGCAGGACGGGCAGGAAGGAATGCAGGCTGCTGCTCCTTCCGCGATTGATCGTCCTGGCGTCCTCGGCATTGTAGACATCCTGGTAGCGGTGGTAGATTTCCGTCACGGCGATCGCCATCGGGCTGTCCAGGTACACCGCCTGCTGGCGCAGTTTTCCTTTCTGGTAAAGCTCGCCAAGCCGAAAAATAATCTCCTGCGTACGCCCCACGGCAAAAGACGGGATCAGGATGTTCCCCCCGCTCTCGGACGCTTCCTCCACGATACGCTCAAACTCCTCCAGTGTTTCATCCATCGGCCGATGGTTTCGATCGCCGTAGGTGGACTCCAGCAGCAGGATATCGGCCCGCTCGACGATTTCCGGATCTTCCAGCAGTGCGGCGCAGCTATTTCCCAGGTCGCCGGAAAAAACGAGCTTCTTTTCCTCGCCGCGCTCGGCAATGAACACTTCCACAATCGAGGAGCCGAGTATGTGCCCGGCATCCCGGAAACACACGTCTATGCCATCGGCGATCGGGCGGCGCTGCCCGTAAGCGTGGCCGACGCATTGCGACAGGGTCTCTTCGACATCTTCAATCGTATACAGCGGCTCGATCTCGTCCTTCCCCGACCGCCGCCGGCGCTTGTTCTCCCACTCGACATCGCGCTGCTGCAGGGAAGCGGCATCCTTGAGCATCACTTCCAGCAGTTCGCAGGTTGGCTGCGTCATATAGATCGGGCCGGTGTAGCCCTGCGCAGACAACTGCGGCAGTCGGCCGGAGTGATCGAGATGGGCGTGTGACAGCACAACGCAATCCAGGGCCCGCACATCGAACGCGAAGGCTTCCTCATTCTCTGCTTCTTCCTCGCGACGCCCCTGGTACAGACCGCAGTCCAGCAGTATCTTTTTACCGCCGGTTTCCAACAGGTAGGCAGACCCCGTTACACCTTCCACCGCGCCCAGAAATGTCAGTCTCGCCATTGCCACCTCAACACAAACTCATATCGACACAGACCCGAATCTACCGGGCCAGCCGCAGCCAGGGTTCTGAAACCCCGGTTTTCCCGCACGATGATAGCCGCGCCGACGTTTCTGAAGTTTGCAGTAGATCAAGGAAAAGAGCCACACTATCCTGAGCCGACCGGATGATTTAGGCCACATATCCGTGCTTGCGCGAGACAGGCCCGATCGCTCAAACGGCTGAGATATTCGCGCCCGGGCCTGTCTCGCGCAAGCACTCGGTACCAGCAAGCGCCCGGACAAAACAATTCGGATCATCACGCGATGCGAGGCGGGCTGGCCCGGACGCGTTCGGCGGCGAATGGCCGTTTCAGTTGAGCAAGCCGGACGCGTGCGGGCCAGCCCGCCGGC